>NZ_SRUT01000001.1:0-289941 GCF_004791315.1 Mesorhizobium sp. M8A.F.Ca.ET.208.01.1.1 | reverse complement strand
CCACCGAGAGGATGACGTTCTGCTCGTGCAGCACCTTGTAATGCTTCAGGCTGTGCATCAGCGCGGTCGGTGCGCTCAAGGGATCGCTGGTTAGGAACACGGCGGTGCCCGAGACCAGCTGCGGCTTTTTCTTCAACAGGTTGCCGGCGAGGAAATCGAGCGGGATCTCGTTGCGGCGGGTCTTGTCGAAGAGATAGCGGCTGCCGCGTATCCACGTCCACATGATCAGCCCCATCAGGCTCGCAACGGTGATCGAGACCCAGCCGCCTTCAACGATCTTCACGACATTGGCCAGGAAGAAGCCGCTGTCGATAATGCCGAACAGCAAAGTCAGCGCCAGGGCGAGCGCCAGCTTCCATTTCCACATCTTGCGCATCACCACGAACAGCAGGATCGTCGTCATCAGCATTTCGCCGGTCACCGAGATGCCGTAGGCGGAAGCCAGCGAACTCGAACTGCCGAAACCGACCACCAGCAGCATCACGCCCATCGCGATGAGCAGGTTGACGCGCGGCATATAGATCTGCCCGGACTGCATTTCCGAGGTATGTTGCACCTCGATGCGTGGCAGAAGGTTGAGCTGCACCGCCTGGCGGGTCAGTGAAAAAGCCCCTGAAATGACCGCCTGACTGGCAATGACGGTCGCCGCCGTTGCCAGTCCCACCATCGGCATCAGCGCCCAGTCAGGCAGCATCTGGAAGAACGGATTGGTCGGTTTTCCATCATTGGCGAGCACAAAGGCGCCCTGCCCGAAATAGTTGAGCAGCAGGCAGGGAAACACCACGGAAAACCATGCCAGCACGATCGGCTTGCGTCCGAAATGGCCGAGATCGACATAAAGCGCCTCGGCCCCGGTCACGGCCAGGAACACCGCGCCGACAGTGACGAAGGCGGCGGTGGGTGTGCTGGCCAGATAGGCAACCGCGTAATAGGGATTGATGGCCAGCAGGATCGATGGATCATCCATCAAGTGATAAATGCCCGCGACGCCGATCGCCAGGAACCACAGCGCCGTCACCGGCCCGAACACCGCCGCTACCTTTCCCGTGCCGAAGCGCTGCACCGAGAACAGGATGGCAAGGATGACCAGCGTGATCGGCACGACATAGGCGTCCAGCGCCGGGGTCACCACCGTCAGGCCTTCGACCGCCGACAGCACCGAGATGGCCGGCGTTATGATCGAATCGCCGAAAAACAGCGCCGCGCCGCAAAGTCCGATCACGAGGATCAGTCGGGCGCCTTTGGGATAGGCGCTGCGTGCCAGCGACATCAGCGACAGCGTGCCGCCTTCGCCCTTGTTGTCGGCACGAAGCACGAAGGCGACATATTTGATGGTGACGATGATCGTCAGCGCCCAGACAATCAGCGACAAAACGCCAAGCACGTGAACGCGCGTATCGATGCCGGGCGAAGCGTGAAGCGCCTCGCGAAAGGCGTAGATCGGACTTGTGCCTATATCGCCATAGACGACGCCGAGCGCGCCCAGCATCAGAACCTTGGTGCTGTGCTGCTCAACCTCGGAACGGCTCGATTGCTCGACGGTTTCAGCCTCGCTAACGCGACTGGCAAGGTCCATGGACCACTCCCCGACAAGCGCGCAGTGCCTCACGCATGCTGCGATGCGGTGTCAATTGCACGCTATGGCTGCCATACCTGCAAAGCGAAGCCCTAACCCTACCAGCCGCAGGCTCTGAGAAACCGACCCACCGTGCCGGCCATGCCATACTCCAACGCGTCGGCTGTCAACCCATGTCCGATCGACACTTCGGCCAATGCCGGAACACGCCTTGCCAGCGCGGGCAGATTGGCCACCGTCAGGTCGTGTCCGGCGTTGACCTGGAGGCCGGCGGCTAATGCCGCGTCAGCGGTTTTCCCCAATCTTTCCAATTCTTTGGCCGCCTTACCGGAGTCGGAATAGTAGCTGCCATAAGGGCCGGTATAGAGTTCAATACGATCGGCGCCCGTATCGCGAGCGGCCCCTATGCCGGTGGGATCCGCGTCGGAAAACAGCGAGACCCTGAAACCGCCCTTCTTCAGACGCTTGACAACAGGCATCAGGAACGCCGCATCGGCGATGAAGTTCCAGCCGTGATCGGAGGTTGCCTGTGCCGGATCGTCGGGAACCAGCGTCACCTGTTCGGGCTGATTCTTCTCCACAAGCGCCAGGAAATCCTCACTTGGGTAGCCCTCGATATTGAATTCCGCCTGCGGAAACTCATCGTCGATCAGCGCCCTGATCAGGGGCAGGTCGGAATGCCTTGTGTGACGTTCGTCGGGGCGCGGATGCACTGTCAGCCCATGCGCTCCGGCGGCAAGGGCAAGGCGGCCGACGCCGATCACATCGGGCCATGGCAGGTCGCGCCGGTTGCGCAGCATGGCGATGGCGTTGAGGTTGACGGAAAGCTTGGCGGGCATGGGCTTGGCGTCCGTGAAAACAGTCGATTGAGGCGCGCCACGCTCATTCGTTCCGGCACGGCGCATTTGAAACAGCGCATCTATAGCGTCTTTGACGGGAACAGATAGGGCCTTTCCGGTGTTCCAGAAGACCAACATATTCCGTGAAAGGGAGGCACCACCTTGAATTTCCTCCAATCCGTGCCGGCGATCCGCCGCATCGACACCAGCCGCGACGACCTCCTTGCCTTCGATGTGGTCGGCCATGTCTCGGCCGCCGATGCCGAGAACCTGTTCGGCCTGCTGGAGGCGGCCTATGCGCTCCATCCGAGAATCGACGTCGCCGTGCGCATAGTCGATCACGAGGGCGTCGACTGGGCCGACATCTCCGATGAGACCATCAAGAAGGGTGCCGTCCACGCATTGGAGCATATTGGCCGTTGCGCGGCGATCGGCGCGCCTGACTGGACGCCGAACGCACGACACGCCTTGCCCGCTTCGTCGCCTGTCGAATTCAGGCATTTCAAGATCGAGGAGGAAGCTGCTGCCTGGGAGTGGCTCGCGGCGCGGCCGACGGGCGAAGAGGCGACCGCCGCTCCAGAAAGAAAATGAAACGATTCTCCCGGCTGCCGCCGACCCCTTCTATCTGACGATGGTCAGCCGTTCGGCGGCCCGGGTGATGGCTGTATAAAGCCAGCGCTGGCGCGTTTCCTTGAAGGCCCAGCTTTCGTCGAACAGCACGATCTCGTTCCACTGTGAGCCCTGCGCCTTGTGCACGGTCAGCGCATAGCCGTAGTCGAAATCGTCGAAGCGCTTCTTCTGCTGCCAGGGGATATCGGCATCCGGATCCTCGAACGCCGCCTTGAGCAGCTTGATCTTGGCGACGCCGCGATCCGGATCGTCCTCTTCGGGCGACACCAGAAGGTTGATGCCGGGCTTCACCGTCTCGCGCGACGAGGTCATCACCTTCCAGAGCGAACCGTTGAGCAGGCCCTTGGCGGGATCGTTGCGCAGGCAGACCAGCTTGTCGCCCGCTTGTGGGTAATCGGCATTGAAGCCCTTCAGTTCGCGCAGGCGCTGGTTGTAGCGCCGCCGCGTGCGGTTGGTGCCGACCAGCACCTGGTCCGCTTTCAGCACCAGTTCCTGGTTGACGTCTTCCTTGCCGATCACCTGCGCGGTGCCATAGTCGCCGCGCATGAATTCGCGGCCTTCGCGCACATCGAGCGCCAGCCGCAGGATCGGATTGTCGCGCGCCTGCCGGTGGATTTCGGTCAGCAAAAAGTCCGGCTCATGGTCGGTGAAGAAGCCGCCGCCCGAGATCGGCGGCAACTGGCCGGGATCGCCCAGCACCAGGATCGGCGTGCCGAAACTCATCAGGTCGCGGCCAAGCTGCTCGTCGACCATCGAGCATTCGTCGATGACGACCAGTTTGGCGCGCGAGATCGGGCTTTGCCGGTTGAGCGAAAAGGTCGGCGACATCGAGGTCTTGCCGGTCACCTCGTCGGCCACCGATTCCTCGCCCTTGGGCCGGTAGATCAGCGAATGGATGGTGCGCGCGTTGACCGCGCCCTTGGAGCGCAGCACCTGCGCCGCCTTGCCGGTGAAGGCGGCGAACTGCACCTGGCCGTCGACATGCTCGGCGAAATAGCGCGCCAGCGTCGTCTTGCCGGTGCCGGCATAGCCGAACAGCCGGAACAATTGCGGCTTGCCGGCCTGCAGCCAACGGGCGACCGCTTGCAAGGCCTCGTCCTGTTGTGGTGAAAATTCCATCTGATCGTGTGACCGGATTCGCGAGGCAAAGACAAGATACCCGCCATCATCAACGACACAGCCGATGGCGAACTCCCCTGCGGTTCAGGCTATCAGCCGCAGCCAAGAACGTAAAGGGAACGAAAAGGGTGACCGTGCACCTCAGTTGGCAGCGCGCGGATCGTTCTCCAGCAGGATCGGCTTGCCATGTGGCGTGGCATGAGCGGCGCGTTCCCAGGCCTGCGCCATCGCATCGACATCAGGCTTGGCGGCCAGCCCCTTCGACGCCAGCAGGTTTTCCAGCGCCGCCAGCCAATGCTCGTAATAATCATGGCCGTCCGCCGCGGCACCTGGCTTCTTCACCTCGGCCGATAGGGCATCCGCCCATTCGCCCCACGAAAACAGGCCCTTGTCGTGCAGCGCCACCGTCATGGCGAAGGCTTCGGCCTGCCAGGGTTCGGCAAACACCGGTGCGTCGAGGCCAGCGGGCAAACCGGCGGCGGACCCCTTCGCTTCAGGCCGGCTCAAGATAGCTCTCCCAAGCGTCGATCGAGACGGTCAATGTCGGGTCGGCGCCCTCGCCCCAGATCTCGCTCCCGTCGAAGACCACGGTGTAGACCCACTGCGGGTTCTCGCCTTGCCCGTGAGCATTGCTGTCGGGAAAGACGAAGCCGTCGCGCACCGCCTCGATCGTGCCCTGCTTGTCGCGTGCATAGCGCGGCAGTCTGGTATGGCCGGTCGGGTTGAAGTTTCTGGTCCGCACCGGATCACCAGCCTTGAAGCGCGGCGCGGTCTCGACCGGCCGGTCGCACGGGCCGCCCTTGGCCAGCACGGCCGGGACATTTTCCGCCTTCAGCACTCTTTTGGGCGTCGCCGCCGGATCGACCGCGTCGGCTGCCCTGAGGTCGCGCTCGCTGACGAAGCCGTGCCGCTTGAGCAAGGTCTCCAGCGCCTTGATCCAGATCTGGTAGTAGCTGGAGCCGTAGTAGTCGGCCGGATGCAGCGATTCCCGCGCATGCCGGCTCTCGTCGATGTTCCAGGCGCCCATGGCGCCGGCGCACAGCGTCACGCCAAGCGCGCGTCGCTCCCAGTTGGCATGGAAATAAGGCTCGTTCTTCTCCGGGGCGACCGGGCCGAACCCCATCTGTCCTCCAAGATCCTGGGGGCCGTTCATGCGGGCACCCCCTTATCCGGCCCGTGGGCCAGCGCGGTGCCGATCATCGCATCGCGGCTTACCAGCTCGGCCAGCCGCTCTTCGCTCCAGCCCTCGGTGCCTTCCGGCCGCGTCGGCACGACGAGATAGCGCAGTTCCGCCGTCGAATCCCAGACGCGTATCTTCGTCTCGGCGGGCAGGGAGAGCCCGAATTCCTCGAGCACGCCGCGCGGATCGATCACCGCGCGCGACCGATAGGGCGGCGCCTTGTACCAAACCGGCGGCAAGCCAAGCACCGACCACGGGTAACAGGAGCACAGCGTGCAGACGACGAGGTTGTGGGTGTCCCCGGTGTTGAACACCGCCTGCATGTGTTCGCCCTGCCGGCCGGTATAGCTCAGCGACTCGATCGCCGCCGTCGCATCGCGCTTCAGCCACTCGGCAAAAGCGGGATCGTTCCAGGCCTTCGCCACCACCCTGGCGCCGTTGCGTGGACCGATCTTGGTCTCGTAGGTGTCGACGATGACGTCGATCGCGGCTGGATCGATCAGCCCCTTGCGGGTCAGGATAGTTTCGAGCGCCCGAACCCGCGCGGCAAACGGATCGAGTTCGTTGTCGTGATCATGATCGTGGGACATGACGGCAAATTACGGTTCCGACCCGCCGGCCGCAAGCTCCATGGCTTGGGCCAACCGGACCGGAGCTTTGTCCGTCTGCTACTCGGCGGCCGTCTTCTGCGGCTCGCCCGGGATGTCGTCATTGGTGCCGAACAGCGAGGGCTGATCGCCATCTTCGACCACATGCAGCTCGGCTTTGCGCTTCGGCATGAGCCCGGCCAGCCAGCCCGAGAAATTCTCCATGTAGACGTAGATGACCGGCGTCACGAACAAGGTCAGCGCCTGCGATGCGAGCAAGCCGCCGACGACGGCGACGCCCAGCGGCTGGCGCAGTTCCGCGCTGGCGCCGGTGCCGAGCGCGATCGGGAACGTGCCCATGAGTGCTGCCAGCGTCGTCATCATGATCGGCCTGAACCGCATCAGGCAGGCCTTGTGGATGGAGTCCGTGGCCGACATGCCCTCGCGTCGCAGTTCGAGCGCGACGTCGACCATCATGATGCCGTTCTTCTTGACGATGCCGATCAGCATCAGGATGCCGATCACCGCGATGACGGACAGATCCATGCCGGCGAAGCGCAAGGCAACGACCGCCCCGAGCACAGCCGACGGCAGGCCGGTCAAGATGGTGAGCGGGTGGATGAAGCTCTCGTACAGAATGCCGAGCACGATATAGATGGTCAGGATGGCACCACCGACCAGCAGGCCCTGGTTGGCGAGCGAATCCTGGAAGGTCTTGGCCGTGCCGGCGAAGGTGGTCGAGATCGCCGCCGGCATGCCGATCTGCGCCTTGAGCTGGTCGATGCGTTTCACGCTGTCGCCGAGCGAGACGCCCTGCGGCAAATTGTAGGAGACGGTGACGGCCGGAAGCTGGCCGAGCTGGTTGACCGTCAGGGCACCAGCCGTGCGGTCGACGCGGGCGAAAGCGCCGAGCGGGACCAGGCTTCCGCTCGCCGTCCGCATCTGGATGGCGAGCATCCGCTCGGGCGACCATTCGATCTTGGGATCGAGTTCGGTGATGACTTCGTAGCTGTCGGCCGAGCCGAAGATCGTCGAAACCTGGTCGGTGCCGAACCCGCCATAAAGCGCTGAGCGCAGCGTGTCGGTGTCGATGCCGAGTTGGGCGGCCTTGTCGCGGTCCACCACCAGCGCCGCCTGCAGCGCGTTGTTCTGCAGGTCGCTGGTGACATCGGCGAAGTTAGCGTGGTCGGCCGCCATCGCGTCATTCATCTTCTGAGCCCAGATATCGGTCAGGCCGGTATCGAGGCCCTGAACCACCAGCTGGTAGGCGCTGGCCGACGAGCGCGAACCCAGCCTCAGATTCTGCACCGGCTGCATGTAGGTTTCGATGCCCGCAACGCCGGCCAGTTGCTTGCGCAGATCCGCAAGCACCTTCTCGATATCGGGACGCTGGTCCTTGCCCTTGAGCTGGACGAAGAGCTGTCCCTGGTTGAGCGCATTGTTGCCGCTGCCCGCCGACCACGCGACATGGTCGACATAGGGTGATTTCGAGAACACGCTGGCCACCTGCCCTTGCAGCTTGGCCATGGCGTCGAACGAAATGTCCTGGCGCGCGATGGTGGTCACCGATATCTGGCCGATATCCTCCTGCGGAAAGAAGCCCTTCGGCGAGACCTCGATCAGCCACACCGAGGCTGCCGCGGTGCCGACGAAGACGAGGAACACAAGGAAGGTGTGCCGCAGGCAGAAGCTCAGGATCCGGTCATAACCGCGCGTGATGAGATCGCGCTTGTGGCCGGCGCCATGCGCCTCGCGGTCGGCCTTGGTCACCGACAGCAGCCGCGAGCACAGCATCGGCGTCAATGTCAGCGACACGAACATGGAAGCCAGGATGGCGACGGTCACCACTACGGCGAATTCGTTGAAGATGCGACCAATCACGCCGCCCATCAGGAGCACCGGGATGAACACCGCCACCAGCGAGATCGAGATCGAAATGATGGTGAAGCCGATCTCGCGCGCGCCCTTCAGCGACGCGTCGAAGGCCGACAGCCCGTCCTCCTCCATGTGGCGGAAGATGTTTTCCAGCATCACGATGGCATCGTCGACGACGAGGCCGACGGCGAGCGTCAGGCCCATCAGCGAGATGTTGTCGATGGAAAAGGCGAACAGGAACATCGCTCCGAGCGTGGCGATCAGCGAGATCGGCACTGCCACGGCCGGGATGATGGTGGCCGTGACGCGGCGCAGGAACACGAAGATCACCATGACCACCAGCGCGATGGTCAACAGCAGCGTGAACTGCACGTCGTCGACGGCCTGACGGATCGAGGTCGAGCGGTCGTTGAGCAGCTTGATCTGGGCGGCGGCCGGCATCTGGTCCTGGAAGGACGGCAGCATCGCTTTGACCCTGTCGACGACGTCGACCGTGTTCGCGTCGGGTTGGCGCTGCACCGCCATGATGATGGCGCGGGTGCCGTCGTACCAGCTTGCGGTCGTGGTCGTCTGCACCGAATCGACGACGCGGGTCACCTCGCCCAGTCGCACCGGATGACCGTTCTTGGTGGCGATGATGAGGTTGGAGAAGCCGGCCGCGTTGGTAAGCTGCGTGTTGGCGGTAATGGTCAGCTGCTGCTTGTTGTTCTGCAGCACGCCGAGCGGCGTGTTGCTGTTGGCCGAAGCCACAGCCGCCTGCAGCTGATCGATCGAGATGCCCCGCGCGGCAAGCGCGGTCGGATCGATCTGGATGCGCACGGCGTATTTCTGCTGGCCGAAGATCGAGACCTGGGCCACGCCGTCGATGGTCGACAGCGACGGCGAGATGACGTTTTCGGCGAAGGCGTCGAGGTCGGTCAGCGGAACCGTATCGCTGACCAGCGACATCAGCAGGATCGGCGCGTCGGCCGGATTGACCTTGCGATAGCTCGGCGGCGACGTCATCTGCGGCGGCAGCGATTTCTGCGTGCGCGCGATCGCGGCCTGCACGTCGGCCGCCGCCGCGTCGATGTCGCGGTTGAGGACGAACTGGATGGCGATCGAGGTCTGGCCGAGCGAGTTGGTGGTCGAAATGGAATCGATGCCGGCGATGGTCGCGAACTGCTTGATCAGCGGCGTCGCCACCGATGTCGCCATGGTCTCCGGCGAGGCGCCGGGCAGCGATGCCGAGACGTTGACGACAGGGAATTCGGCGCTCGGCAGTGCCGCGACCGGCAGGAACTTGTAGGCGAACAGCCCGCCCAGCACGAGGGCGAACGACATCAGGAGCGTGGCGACGGGCCTGCGAATGCAGAATTCGGAGATCATTGGGCCGCCCCGCCGGCATTGGTCGCCTGGGCCACTTTGGGCGCGGCCTCCTTGCCTTCATGCACCGCGGCGCCGTCCTTCAGCCGTGTCTGGCCTTCGGTGACAACCTTCTCGCCGCTTTTCAGCCCTTGGCTGATGGCGCTGTTTTCGCCCTCGGTCAGCGCCACCTGCACTGGCCGCATCTGGACGGTGTTGTCCGGCTTGACCACATAGACGAACGGCCCCTTCTGGCTGGGCTGGACCGCGACGGTGGGAACCGAGGTCATCTGCGGCATGATGCCGGCGTCAAGCACGACGTTCACATATTGGCCCGGCCACAAGGAAAGATCGGCATTGGGAATGCTTGCCCGCGTGGCGATCGTGCCCGACGCGGTGTCGACGCTGGAATCGACGAAATCGAGCGTGCCCTTGCCGATCGGCGTCGGGTCGCCGCTTTGGGTCAGCGTCACCGCATTCTGCTGCGGATTGGCAAGCGCCTTGTGCAGCAGCGCGAGGTCGCGTTCCGGCAGATTGAAGTTGACCTGCAGCGGATCCATCTGGGTGATGGTCACCAGCGGCGTCGCCGTGCTGCTGTTGCCATTGCTGACCGTGACGAGATCGCCGACGGCGACGTTGACCGCGCCCAACCTGCCCGAGATTGGCGCGGCAATGGTGGCAAAGCCAAGCTGGACATTGTCGGCGTCGATCGTCGCCTTGTCGGCATCGACGGTCGCCGCCGCCGCCTTCTGCGCGGCAACGGCCTGGTCGTAGGTCTGCTGCGTACCGGCCTGCTTGGCGACAAGATCCTTGGCGCGCTGGAGATCGGAGTTCGAGCTGGCAAGCAGCGCCTGGTCCTTGGCAAGCGTGGCCTGGTCCTTGGCGAGCTGCGCTTTCAAGGCGCGGTCATCCAGTGAAAACAGCACGTCGCCGGTCTTCACCATCTGTCCGTCCTTGACGTCGATCGACACGATCTGGCTGGAGACGCGGGCGTTGATGTTGACCACGGCCGGAGAGGAAACGAAGCCGATGGCATAGCGGCGGATCGGAAAGTCAGCTGTCGTTGCAGTCGCCGAAACGATAGAGGCCGAACGGGCGCCGCCATTGCCGCCGCTGGCCTGTTTGCCGCCTGCCGGCTTGTCGGCCGCTGGCTTGTCTGTCGCCGCGACCTGCTTTGTGCCGATGAGCTGCTGAGCCTTGTTCAGCGCTTCCGGCGACAAATAGAGCCAGGCCGCGCCCGCACAGGCAATCGCCAGCAATGAAAGAAGGACTTTTCCACGCATCGACAAAAGACCTCTCCGTCCGACACGCCATAGCCAGGTGGTCGTATTCTAGCGCAATTCACGGCTCACTGCCGCGATTTCGCCGAATAGATAGGACGGGCGTTTGTCGGAAAAGGGCCAAAACACGGCATTACGAAGATTTAATGTGCACTGCACAATAGCTGTGCAGCCGGCTATCGTTTAGGGCCGAAGGCCCGATTGGCCCCGAAAATAGCCTCCGAAAGGGCGGAGCGGACCGTAGCCTAGCGCAGCATCGGCCAAAGCGTCGCCGCCAGCAGCAGCCCCATGGCGATGTTGAACCATTTCAGCCGCACCGGATCCGACAGGAAACCACGCAGCGCCGTGCCGAACCCCGCCCAGACCGAGACGCTGGGAAAATTGACCACGGTGAAAGCCACGCCAATCAGAATGACGGACAGGAACGGCCGCTCCGGATTGGTGTAGACGGCCATGGCGGTGATCGCCATCACCCAGGCCTTGGGATTGACCCACTGGAAGGCGGCCGCATCGATGAAGCGCATCGGCTTGGCCTCCGCCACGCCCTTGGCGCTGAGCGAGCGCGACATGGCGATCTTCCAGGCGAGGTAGAGCAGATAGGCGGCACCGGCGATCTTGAGCGCCGTGTGCAGCGCCGGAAACGCCGTCAGCACCGCGCCCAGGCCGAAGCCGATGGCGAGCAACAGGACGAGAAAGCCGATGCTGATGCCCAGCATGTGCGGCACTGTCCTGGCGATGCCGAAATTGACGCCGGAGGCCAGCAGCATGAGGTTGTTCGGCCCCGGCGTGATCGAGGTCACCAAGGCGTAGACAAGCAGGGCGAGGAATGCGTCGAGGGACATGATATCCTCCCAGATACGTCAGTACTCTTGTCTCTTTCCGACGGCTGCACAAAGGCCAGTGCCGGTCGTTGGTCACGCCAGTCCTGCATTCGTGGAAAATTCGGCTGGGTTACGTCGGTCTACATGCCTTGCGGGCCGCGGTTCATCGCCGCCACGCCGGTGCGGCAGATCTCGACCAGGCCGAGCGGCTTCATGATGGCGATGAACTGGTCGAGCTTGGAACCCTTGCCGGTGATCTCGAAAATGAAGTGCTCGGTGTTGGCGTCGATGACCGAAGCGCGAAAAGCGTCCGCCAGGCGCAGCGCCTCGACGCGGGCCTCGCCCGTGCCGGCAACCTTGACCAGCGCGAGTTCCCGCTCCAGCGGCCGCTCCTGGCCAAGCTCGTGCGAGCGCACGGTCAGATCGACCACGCGGTGCACCGGCACGATGCGCTCGAGCTGATGCTTGATCTGCTCCATCACATGCGGCGTGCCGCGCGTCACGATGGTGATGCGCGAGAGATGTTTTTCATGCTCGGTTTCGGAGACGGTCAGGCTCTCAATGTTGTAGCCGCGGCCGGAAAACAGACCGATGACCCGGGCGAGCACGCCCGGCTCGTTGTCGACCAGCACGGAAAGCGTATGCGTTTCCGGCTTCTCGGTTTCCTTGGCGATGAAGTAGGCGGAGCCGGTGGGCTGAAGCTGTGCGTTCATGACGTGAATCTCGATTTCAAACTTTTGAGCTAATTCTCTGTTTTCACCCGGCTTCCGCCTGCGGTTAAACCAGTTCCCTGCCCTTGGCGTCGATGGCATTGGCCACAGCCTCGTCGGTCGCCTCGTCGGGCAAAAGCATCTCGTTATGCGCCTTGCCCGAAGGGATCATCGGGAAGCAGTTGGCGAGTGTCGCCACGCGGCAGTCGAACAGCACCGGCTTCCTGACCGAGATCATCTCCTTGATCGCATCGTCGAGCTCGTCCGGTTTGTCGCAGCGTATGCCGTGGCCGCCATAGGCTTCGGCCAGCTTGACGAAGTCCGGCATCGCCTCGGTATAGGAATGCGACAGCCGGTTGCCGTGCAGCAGCTGCTGCCACTGCCGCACCATGCCCATATACTGGTTGTTGAGGATGAAGATCTTGATCGGCGCGTCATACTGCACCGCCGCACTCATCTCCTGCATCGTCATCTGCACCGAGGCGTCGCCGGCGATATCGACCACCAGCGCGTTCGGATGCGCGATCTGCACGCCGAGCGCGGCCGGCAGGCCGTAGCCCATCGTGCCGAGACCACCCGATGTCATCCAGCGGTTCGGCTTGTCGAAATGATAGTGCTGCGCCGCCCACATCTGGTGCTGGCCGACCTCGGTGGTGATGTAGGTGTCCATGTCCTTGGTCAGCGCGTAAAGCCGCTGGATGGCGTATTGCGGCATGATCACGTCGTTGTTCATCTTGTAGGCGAGTGAATCGCGCGCCCGCCATTTGGCGATCTGCTCCCACCAGGGATAGAGCGCCTTCTTGTCGGCCTTGGCGCTCGCCCGCCACAGCCGCACCAGATCCTCCAGCACCCGGCCGACATCGCCAATGATCGGCACGTCGGTGTGGACGTTCTTGTTGATCGAGGACGGATCGATGTCGATGTGAATCTTCTTCGAATTCGGCGAAAACGCGGTCAGCCGGCCGGTGATGCGGTCGTCGAAGCGCGCGCCGATGCAGATCATCACGTCGCAATCATGCATCGCCATGTTGGCTTCATAGGTACCGTGCATGCCGAGCATGCCCATCCAGTTCTTGCCCGAGGCCGGATAGGCGCCGAGTCCCATCAGCGTCGAGGTGATCGGGAAACCGGTGAGGTCGACCAGTTCGCGCAGCAGGTGGCTCGCTTCCGGACCGGAATTGATGACGCCGCCGCCCGAATAGATGATCGGCTTCTTGGCGCTCGCCATCAGTTCGACCGCGGCCTTGACCTTCTCCAGGTCGCCCTGGACCTTCGGCTGGTAGGAGGTGCGCGGTGCGATCTGCGGCGGGACATAAAAGCCCTTGGCGAACTGCACGTCCTTCGGGATGTCGACCACGACCGGACCGGGACGGCCGGTCGTGGCGACATGGAAGGCCTCGTGGATGGTCGCGGCGAGCTCGTTGACGTCCTTCACAAGCCAGTTGTGCTTGGTGCAGGGCCGCGTGATGCCGACAGTATCGCATTCCTGGAACGCGTCCGAACCGATCAGCGAGGTCGGCACTTGCCCCGTCAGACAGACCAGCGGGATCGAGTCCATCAGTGCGTCCTGCAGCGGCGTCACCGCATTGGTGGCGCCGGGGCCCGATGTCACCAGCATGACGCCGGCCTTGCCGGTCGACCGCGCATAACCCTCGGCGGCGTGGCCGGCGCCCTGCTCGTGGCGCACGAGAATATGTTCGACCTCGTCCTGCTGGAATATCTCGTCATAGATCGGGAGAACCGCGCCGCCCGGATAGCCGAAGACATGCTTGACGCCATTGTCCTTCAGCGCCTGCACCACCATTTCGGCGCCAGTCATTTCCCTGCTGCTTGGCATTTCGCGCCGCTCACTCTGTCCGTTGCTCATCGGTCTGGTCCCGTACTGTCGCCATTTGGGCGTTTGCTGGTCGTTTAGTCGTGTTTCAGGCAATAAAAAAGGCCCCCGAGGGAGCCTGTGTGGTGCGCATGGGAGGTTTTCGCCCGGCGGTTACACCGCCTTGCCCACGCGCCTTCCTACGAGAATGAGTGCCGTTTTCATGGGGGCGGACCATAAAGGCGAACTCGCGGGGTCGTCAATGGGGGATAATGCGAATTCACTCGCCTGTGAGATCGGCCCGTCTCGCGACACTGCGATAAAGCCACGCGCTACCATAGTACAGTTGAGCCCATGCCGCCGGCGCACCACTATGCCAGGCTAGGACGTTGCCTTGGGAGGAGGACGCGTGGCTGGTGAACGGGAGCATATCCGGGAGATAGAGCAGGTCCTGTCCGGCAGGACATCGGCCCGCGACGATGTCGTGGTCAAGTCCTGGCTGCGCTGTGTCGACACCCACCGGCTCGACCCGGCCCGGCCGACGGAAGCCTATATCGTCCCCGATACCCAGTTGCGCGAACATCGCGAACAGTCCGAGCGGCTGATCGCGATCGCCCGCAGCGGCCTGGAAACCCTCTTCAAGCAGGTGGCGGGCCAGAACTATGTTTTGCTGCTGGCAAACGCCAAGGGCGTCACCGTCGACTTCCTCGGCGATCCGCTGTTCATGGACCAGTTGCGCACGGCAGGGCTTTATCTCGGCTCCGAATGGTCGGAAAGCCGCACCGGAACCTGCGGTGTCGGCTCCTGCATCGTCACCGGCGAGGCGATGACGATCCACCAGACCGACCATTTCGACACCACCCACACGCCGCTCTCCTGCACCGCCGCGCCGATCTTCGACACCAATGGCGAGCTCGCCGCCGTGCTCGACATTTCCCTGCTGCGCTCCCCGCAACCGAAAATCAGCCAGAATCTGGCGCTGCATCTGGTGACGGCTTCCGCGCGGCGCATCGAGCTCGCCAATCTGATGGCACAGATGCACTCCGAATGGGTGCTGCGTTTTTCCCGTTCGCCGGAATTCCTCGACGTCGACCCCGAGGCCGCCATCGCCCTCGATGCCTCGGGCCGCATCCTTGGCACGACGCGCGGCGGAGCGCTGCTGTTGGCGCAAGCCGGAGGCGTCGACTGGCGGCACTCGCCCTCCCCCATTGGCCAGTCGATCTCGCGCTATCTCGATGTCAGCGTCGACGATTTGCCGAGCCTGACACGCGGCCGCCCGACCGAAGAGCGGCTGGTGTTCGGCCGCAGCGGCAGCGCGCTGTTCGCGCATGCCATCGAACCGCAGCCGACGACCGGACGCCGAGCGCCGGCCGAGGCGGTACCGAAGCCGATCGGCGACCTTTCCGGCGGCGATCCGGCGATGGCCGCCACGCAATTGCGTGCCGCCAAGCTGGCGCGCACGACCATTCCCATCCTGATCCATGGCGAGACCGGCTCCGGCAAGGAGTATCTTGCCCGCGCGATCCACGATTGCGCGCGGCGGCCCGGCCCGTTTGTCGCCATCAACTGCGCGGCCATTCCCGAGCATCTGATCGAGAGCGAACTCTTTGGCCATGTCGCCGGTGCTTTTACCGGAGCCGCCGCCAAGGGGCGCAAGGGACTGATCGAGGGGGCGAACGGCGGCACGCTGTTCCTCGATGAGATCGGCGACATGCCCTACCCCCTGCAATCGCGGCTGCTGCGCGTGATCGCCGAACGCGAACTGATCCCGGTCGGCGCCACCGAGCCGCGACAGGTCGACATCAAGATCATTTCGGCCTCGCACCATGATCTGCGCAAGCTGGTCGAAGAGGGACGTTTCCGCGAAGACCTATTCTACCGGCTGAACGCGGCCTCGCTGACCTTGCCGGCGCTGCGCGAACGCACCGATTTCGAATGGCTGCTGGACCGGCTGGTGGATCAGCGCGCCCACCTAGCCGGCCGGACAGCCAAGCTCTCGCCCGCTGCGCGTCTGGCGCTGATCCGTCACCGCTGGCCCGGCAACATCCGCGAACTCGCAAACGCCATCGATCTGGCGGTGACGCTTTGCGAGGGTGGGATGATCGAGCCCGCCGACCTGCCCGACTTCGCATTGCCATACCTGACGCCGCTTGCTTCGCCCGCCAGGCTGGTCGCCCTGCGTGCTCCGTCGCCCGAGGACGAGCGTGCGGCATTGCTGGACGCTCTCGTGGCCGCGGGCTGGAACATCTCCGAGGCCGCGCGGCGTCTGGGTGTCGACCGCACGACCGTGCATCGCCGCATGAAGCGGCTGCGGCTGGACGCGCCCAATTAGTGTTGCGTCGGCTGTGGCGCGCCATGGCTCGCGCAACACCGCCGCAGCAGCCTATGACAGCAGAAGCCGCTAGATGATGCTGATTTTATTACGATTTCTGATTCAGCAGTATGGTTGGCATGCTGCTTGCTCCTTGTTCCGGGTACCCACATGGAACTTGGAGGAGAAGCCATGACACAGAACGCGGTCAATCTCGCAGCCACGGCGCGGAGCATGCAGGCCCTGCGCTTTCATGCCGCCAGGGATTTGCGCATCGAGGACATTCCCAGGCCGGCAAAGCCGGGGCCGGGACAGGTTGTTCTCCGCAACAGGTTTGCCGGAATCTGCGGCACCGACCTGCATGAATACAGTTACGGGCCAATCTTCATACCGACGCAGCCGCATCCGTTCACCGGCGCCAGCGGTGTGCAGGTGCTTGGACATGAATTCGGCGGCGTGATCGAGGCCGTCGGCGATGGCGTGAGGTCGGTCTCGGTTGGCGACCGCGTGGCCGTGCAGCCGCTGATCATGCCGCGCTCGGGAGACTATTATGCCGCGCGCGGCCTGTATCATCTGTCCGACAAGCTTGCCCTGGCGGGTTTGAGCTGGATCGGCGGCGGCATGGCGGAAGCCGCCTTGCTCAACGACTACAATGTCGAGCGCATTCCAGACGAAATGTCCGATGAGGAAGCTGCATTGGTCGAGCCGACCGCGGTCGCCGTCTATGCCTGCGACCGTGGTGGGGTAAGCGCCGGGAGCTCGGTGCTGATCACCGGCGCCGGCCCGATCGGCATTCTGACGATGCTGGCCGCGCGCGCCGCGGGCGCAACGCAACTGTTCATCTCGGACCTGAACGACACCAGGCTGGAGATGGCGCGTTCGATCCTGCCTGGCGTGGTGACCCTCAATCCGAAGCGGGACAAAGTGGATGAGGCAGTGCGCGCCGCGACCGAAGGTGGCGTCGGTTGCGATATCGCCATCGAATGCGTCGGCAATGAGCATGCGCTGAAGGCCTGCCTCGCGGCTGTGCGCAAGCAAGGTGTCGTCGTGCAAACCGGCCTGCATCCGCACGAGAACCCGCTCGACTGGTTCCAGGTCACATTCAAGGACGTCGATATCCGCGGCTCCTGGGCCTATCCGACGCATCTGTGGCCGCGTGTCATCCGTCTCATCAGTTCGGGACAGCTGCCTGCCTCCAAGGTGGTCACCAGGCGCATACGTCTTGCGGAGGCGATGTCGGACGGTTTCGAAGCTCTGCTCGATCCAGCCGGGACCCAGCTGAAAATCCTGATCGACCTGTCCTGATCAATTTGACAACCGGAGGAGAAAACATGCTCGAGAGAACCCCCACCACGAAGGCGCAGGCGCTGCTCGACAAGTTCGGCAAGGCGCTTGCGGACGGCGACATCGACGCGGCCGTCAACTGTTTCCAGGCGGATTGCTACTGGCGCGACCTTGTCACCTTTACCTGGAACCTGAAGACGATGGAGGGCCAGGACCAGGTGCGCGACATGCTGACGGCAACCCTGGCGGAGACCCGGCCGAGCGACTGGAAAGTGGCCGAAGGCGAGGAGGCGACCGAGGCGGACGGCGTCACCACCGCCTGGATCACCTTCGAGACCGAGGTGGCGCGCGGCTTCGGCCTGGTGCGATTCAAGGGCGAACTGATCTGGACCTTGCTCACCACCATGGCCGAACTCAAGGGCCATGAGGAGAAGGCGGGTTTCACCCGCCCGCTCGGCGCCAAGCATGGCCACGGCAAGGACAGGAAATCGTGGCGCGAGGAACGGGACGATGAACTCGCCGAACTCGGCCGCAGCAAGCAGCCTTATGTCGTGATCATCGGCGGCGGTCAGGGCGGCATTGCGCTCGGCGCACGCCTGCGCCAGCTCGGCGTTTCAGCCATCATCGTCGAGAAGAACGAGCGCCCCGGCGATTCCTGGCGCAAGCGCTACAAGTCGCTCTGCCTGCACGATCCGGTCTGGTACGACCATCTGCCCTATATCGACTTCCCCAAGAACTGGCCAGTCTTCGCGCCGAAGGACAAGATCGGCGACTGGCTCGAGATGTACACCAAGGTGATGGAGCTGAACTACTGGTCCTCCACGTCGGCGAAATCCGCGAAATACGACGAGAAGGCCAAGGAATGGACCGTCGTGGTCGAACGCGACGGCGAAGAGATCGTGCTCAAGCCCAAGCAGTTGGTGCTGGCCACCGGCATGTCCGGCAAGGCGAACTGGCCGAAATACAAGGGCCAGGACATCTTCAAGGGCGAGCAGCAGCATTCCTCGACCCATCCCGGCCCGGACAAATACCGCGGCAAGAAGGTCGTGGTCATCGGCTCCAACAACTCCGCCCACGACATCTGCGCGGCTCTGTGGGAGGGTGGCGCGGACGTCACCATGGTGCAGCGTTCCTCCACGCACATCGTCAAGTCCGACACGCTGATGGATATCGGGTTGGGCTCGCTCTATTCGGAGCAGGCGGTCGAGAACGGCATGACGACACGCAAGGCCGACCTGATCTTCGCCTCCCTGCCCTACCGCATCCTGCACGAATTCCAGATCCCGCTTTACCAGCAGATGAAGGAACGCGACGCCAAGTTCTACGCGGACCTGGAAAAGGCCGGCTTCCTGCTCGACTGGGGCGATGACGGCTCGGGCCTCTTCATGAAATACCTGCGCCGCGGTTCGGGATACTACATCGATGTCGGCGCCTGCGACCTCGTCATCGACGGTTCGATCAAGCTCAAGAGCGGACCAGGCGCCGCGGTGGAAGAGTTGACGCGAACCGGTGTCAAATTCGCCGATGGAACCGAATTGCCCGCAGATCTCGTAATCTATGCCACCGGCTACGGCTCGATGAACGGCTGGGCGGCGGACCTCATCTCTCAGGAGGTGGCGGACAAGGTCGGCAAGGTCTGGGGCCTTGGCTCCGACACCGCCAAGGACCCCGGCCCCTGGGAAGGCGAGCAGCGCAACATGTGGAAGCCGACCCAGCAAGAGGCGCTGTGGTTCCATGGTGGCAACCTCCATCAGTCGCGCCACTATTCGCAATATCTGGCGCTGCAGCTGAAAGCCCGGCAGGTTGGCTTGCCGACCCCGGTCTACGGGCTCCAGGAGGTCCATCACAAGGGCTAGTCGGCTTCCCTCGCATCAAGGCGGGACTGCCCGGCTTCGGGGACATTGATCAAAACAGCAGCAGCGAGCCCGCCGGGCTCGCCGCATTGGGGTGGCCGGCGATGGCGTGAAAACGCCCTCGCCGGCCAAACGCTCGCGGCAGGTCTCCATCCGGTATGCGGCCACCGCGTTTTCGCCGTCGAATCGGAAACACATGGGCTGTCTCCTCGCTGTGACTCGTTCTGTCAGGGCCGATTGGCGAAGCCGTGCACGACGCGCTGCAGCAACCGCACATAGTCGCGAAACGCCCGCGTCCGCATGTTGGCGACCTTGCCGCCCTCGTCCCAGATGCGAACCCGCACCGCTTCCTCATGGAACGGGTTCTCGCGGAACTCGGCGACCTCATCGGCGCTCATCGGTCCGCCCTGCAGCGACAGCGTATGAACCGAAGCCGGCGACAGCCTGGAGAAATAGGTCGGGTCCGTGGCACAGAGATAGCGCTTGGCGGCAACGTGCAGCCGGACGCATTCGACGATGACCGGCGGAAAGAACGGCGCCAGCACCTCGCCGCCGGCCTCGTCATGGTGCTTGTCCTCGACATCGTCGGGCGAATAGGTGCCGAACTCGCTGGTGTAGTGGCCGATGTCGTGCAGCAGCGCGGCCGCCACCAGCACCTCGGGCGCTCCATCCTGCTCCGCCAGCCAAGCACCCTGCAGCATATGCTCGGACATCGTCACCGGCTCGCCGAGATAGGATTCCGCGCCCCGGCGCTCGAAAATGTCGGCGATGAACTCGACGATGGTGTCCGCGTTCAGATCCTGGCCGCTCATTCCGCGGCCTCCTTGAAGCCGTGTTCGATCGCCGCAAGCGTCGACAACAGGCCGTCCTTGTCCGCATAGCATCCCTGCAGCCAGCGCTTGCCGGTGCCGGAAAACGCCTTGCGGGCATGCATGACGCGGGTGTTGTCGACGATGAAGGCCTGGCCGGGCTCAAGCTTGAAGGTCACTTCGAAGGATGGATCCTCGATCAGTTCGGCGAAGCGGCGGTAAGCGGCATAGTAGCGATCCATGTCGGCGAACGGCACATCGACAGTCGGCGCCAGCGAACGGTTGTTGAAGCGGATGCAGATCAGTTCGCCGTCGGGTCCAAGCTCGATCATCGGCCGTTTGGACTGCAGCCGCACGCCGGATGATCCTGCATATTCGAACCGCGCCGCATGGGAGCTCAACAGCCGAAAACCTTCGGAGTTTTCCGCCTGCAGGGCAGCGGCGACGGCAAAACCGTCGACGACGCTCGATTCGCCGCCCTCCACCGTGTTCTCGATGCAGGACAGGATCTGCAGTGTCGGCACCGGATCGCGATAGGGATTGTCGGTATGCGCCTGCAGGCCGAGATTGGTGTAGGCGAGGTTGTTCGGATTGACCTCGGCGCGCACTTCGAACCAGCGCCCGTAATTGGTCTCCCTGATATAGCCGAACAGGTCGGACACCTTGCACAGCGCTCCGGATTCGGCCGGCAGCCCATTCATCACCGCAAAGCCATAAGTCCTCACCGCCGAAAGCCATTCGCGCAGCACGCTGCGGTCATGGAAGGCCGCCTTGTAGCTGGCGCGCGGCACGCAGTTCTGCATCGTCGCCTTGGTCCAGCGCTGGATGATGTCGCCCGTCCAGCCGGGCTGGCGTGTCTCGTCGCGATCATAGGCGTTTGCACGCAGCCATTGGGCGGGAAAACTGACCAACTTTCCCTCCGGTTCGAAGCTGATTTCCAGCGCCCCGGCCTTGATGGAAGCAGCGCCAATTCTCGTGCCAGCGGGAATGTCGAGGATGGTGACGAGCCGCTGGCCATTGCCGGCGCTGCGCGTCTTGTCGTCGAGCGCATTGTCGCGCAGCCAGATGGCGTGAAAGCGGGTGCGCCTCCCGTCTGTCCAGCCAAGTTCGATTGTTCTGCCTTCGTCGCCGATCAGCGCGTGGGTGAGCATTGAGATCCATCCTGTCCGCTGCACCCCACAGCATGATCCGCAGGGTTTCGATTGCATGTTGGCCGCGCAATAGGCATAATTCAAATTATCATTTTTTGCCCAATGACCTCGATTTACTAATGGCTCGACGAACCATCCCCGCCTTGCCTCCACTCGACTGGCTGCGCAGTTTCGAGGCTGCGGCACGGCTGTCCAATTTCACGGCGGCGGCGGCCGAACTCGGCCTGACCCAGGCGGCGGTCAGCCAGCACATCCGGCTGCTTGAGGAACGGCTGAAGACGCGGCTGTTCTCGCGGCTGGCGCGTGGGGTCGCGCTGTCGCCGGAGGGTGCCGCCTACCTGCCCCACATCCAGTCGGCCTTCGCAACCATTGGCAGCAGCACCACGGAATTGTTCGAACCACGCGCCGTCCGGACCGTCTCTATCCGGGTGCCGATCTCGTTTGCCTTGCTGGCATTGGTCCCGGCGCTGCCCGATCTCGCCAAGGCGCTGCCGCGCGTCCAGCTCGATCTGGTGACGATCCATCGGCCGACCGACTACGATCTGCCGGGCTCGGCGCTCGACATCCGTTTCGGCAACGGATCCTTTCCCGGACGCGAGGCCGAGAGGCTGACCGCCGAGCGGCTTGTGCCGGTGGCAAGTCCGGCGCTCGCCAGTGCCGCCGACTGGACATCCCTGCCGCTGCTTCTGGTGGCCGGCGCGCGCGAGATGTGGTCGGAGTGGTTCGCGGCGGCCGGATTGGCCGGCCAGCCCCAGCGGTCGCACCGTTTCGACAGTTTCGTCGCAGCCATGGAGGCGGCGAGCGCCGGTGCCGGCGTGCTGCTGGGGTCGCGACCGCTTGTCGACGCGGCGCTCGACAGCAGGACGCTGGTCCCGCTCTCCGATTTTGAACTCTCCAGCACGTCAGGGCATTTTCTGACCAGGCCGTCGACCGCGCAGCTGACAAGTGCCGAGCAGGATTTCCGGCACTGGCTGATAAAGCGCCTTGCCGGCGGGGCCCGGACCTGACTGGCGCGCTACCGCGAAGCTATGCCGATACGCTTCCAGTAGATCAGCGTGCCCGTCAGCCCGCCATGCGGTTTCAGCGCATAGTCAGGAATTTCGCCGGTGAGGATGAAGCCGAGCTTTTCGTAGAGGCCCGAAGCCCCCTCCTCCGCCGCCGTGTCCAGAACCAGCAACGTGCGCCCCTTCTCCGCCGCGAGGCGTTCGGCGGCCCGCATCAGGCGTGTCCCCACACCCCGGCCCCGGTATTCGACTGATGTCATCAGCTTGGCGATCTCGGCCCGATGCGGCTGGTTGGGCGGGCAGTCGAGCAGCAAGGTGACCGTCCCGACCAGAGCCCCGCCGTCCCAGGCCCCGAGCACCATTCTTTCTCCTCGTGCCGCCGCGGCCAGCGACGTCTCCCAGAATGCCCTTGCCGCTTCCGCCGCCAGCGGATGCATGAAGCTGACAGATCCGCCGGCGGCAACCGTTTCGACCAGCAGATCGGTCAGCATTGCCAGAGTTTCCCGGCTGGCGCTCAACGGCCCGATTTCGATGGTATTCATACCTGGTCCTCTGGAAACGATTGCCGGGGTCGATGGCGCCGGCGTCAGTCGAGATGGTGCGACCGCCGGCGCTTGCGCGCGGCCTTGATGGCGCTGATGCGTTCGGTGTCTTCTTCACTGAGATGTCGCCCGCGCTCCAGGATTTCGAGCGTGTATTCCTCATAGGTCAGGCCCAGCCGCTCAGCCTTGTCCATGCGCATCAGCATGACGTCGCGGCTTGGCGCCTTCCACGCCTTGGCGTGCGCCGCCTGCCAGGCCAGGAAGATGTAAGGGTCGCCCTTGCCCCATGGCGGCCCCTTGTACTCGTCAAGAGGCGGCCCCCCATTGTGGGAGCGCGTAGGCCGTCTTGCCATGACGTCAGCCCCTGACCAGAGCGACGAGATAGTCGGCGCCCGGCTCCAGGGCATGGAAGGTGCAATCCGACGGCGCCCCGAGCGCCAGGCAGTCGCCCGGTTCGAGCCTGTGCACCTGATCGCCTTCGGTGAATTCGAGTTTTCCCGAGATCAGCCAGATCTGCTGCTTGATGAAGGCGTAGGAAGCCGCGGGCAAGCTGACCTTCGCGCCCGCCGACAGATGGACCTTGATCAGCTCGAGCGGCATGTCGCAGGCCGGCGACAGATGCCGCCTGACATAGCCTGTATCGGGGTCGCGCCATACCGGCTGGTCGGCCGCGCGCAGCAGTCCCCCGCTCTGCAGTTCCGCGCGCGCGATGAGGGTCGAGAGCGTCATGCCGAAGGCCGCCGCAATGCGCACCAGAAGTGCGGCCGTCGGGCTGGTCATGCCGCGCTCGATCGTGCTCAGCATCGCCTTGGAAACGCCGGACCGTTCGGCGAGTTCGGCCAGCGACCAGTCCCGCATGATCCTCTCGGCGTGGATCCTCTTGCCGATGGTCGAGGAAATATCGTTCGCTATATCATCCATTCGTCCATTATAGCGAAACAATAAGACAGGTGAAGAGCCATCTCGCGATAATTTTCACCGGGTCCTTAATCCTCTCTACACCATCCGACCTCATCCGACCTTAACCCCGTTCCTGTAGGCTCCGTCTCCAGGGAAATGGGGATTGGCCTGTCCATGTATGTCGAACGCGAAGCTTCCGTCGGAGAACCGACATCGCAGGAGCGCCGCAACGCAGAGCAGAACGACCGGCGCATCCTCGGCAACGTCGTGCAATGCGACGGCGCGCGCGCCACCATCAGCGCCTATGCCGACGATGTCGACGGCGCGATCACCGGCCTGTGGACGGTCGGCAAGATGATCTCCATCAATCTGGGCACGACGCGCACCGTTGGCCTGGTCTATGCGATCGGCAAGTCGGATCGGGCCTGGAGCAATGAAGGCCAGAACGCCATCGAGGTCAGCATCGAACTGATCGGCGAAGTGCGCGACGGCGCCGAACCCGGCGCCAAGCCGATCTTCGACCGCGGCATCACCAGCTATCCGCATATCGGCGCCGTCGCGCACCGTATCCGCACCCGCGACCTGCAGGCCGTCTATGACCTGGCCGGCCGCCATTCCATCACCATCGGCTCGCTGGCGCAGGACGAGGCCATCGCCGCCAACATCGCCATCGACGATACGCTGGCGCGCCATTTCGCCATTGTCGGCACGACCGGCGTCGGCAAGTCGACCGCCGTGTCGCTGCTGCTGCGCAAGTCGATCGCCGCGCGACCCGACCTGCGGATCCTGATCCTCGATCCGCACAACGAGTTCGCCGCCTCGCTGCCCGAATATTGCGTCCGGGTCGATTCCAAGACGCTCGACCTGCCGTTCTGGATGTTCACGCTGGAGGAATTCGCCGAAGTGCTGTTTCGCGGACGCGAAACGGTGCCGGAAGAGATCGACGCCCTTCGCGACCTCGTTCCGCTGGCCAAGAACCTCTACCGCAACCCCAATTCAGGCGCCTACCTCAGGCGCGGCAACGATGCGCTGACCGCCGATACGCCGGTGCCTTACCGCATCGCCGACCTGCTCAAGCAGATCGACGAGCGCATGGGCATGCTCGAAAGCAAGAACGATCGCCCGACGCTCAAATCGCTGAAGACGCGCATCGAATCCGCGGCTGCCGATCCGCGCTACCGCTTCATGTTCAATTCGCGCCTGATCGAGGACACCATCCACGAGACGATCGGCAACATCTTCCGCGTGCCGCACCATGGCCGTCCGGTAACCTGCTTCGAGATGGCCGGCATGCCCTCAGAAGTGGTCAATTCCGTCTGTTCCGTGCTGGCGCGCCTGGCCTTCGACCTCGCTTTGTGGAGCGAAGGCAAGCTGCAGCTCCTGTTCTTATGCGAGGAAGCGCACCGCTACATGCCGGCCGATTCGCGCCTCGGCTTCGCGCCGACCCGGCATGCGCTGTCGCGCATCGCCAAGGAAGGCCGCAAATATGGCTGCTATCTCGGCGTCGTCACCCAGCGCCCGGGCGAGCTCGATCCGACCATCCTGTCGCAGTGCTCGACCTTCTTCGCCATGCGGCTCGCCAACGAGCAGGACCAGGCGATCATCCGCTCGGCAATCGCCGACTCGTCCGCCTCCACGCTCGCCTTCCTGTCTTCCATGGGCCAGCGCGAGGCGATCGCCTTCGGCGAAGGCGTGGCGACGACCATGCGGCTGAAATTCGAAAGACTGCCCGCTCACCTGCTGCCTGGCACGGCCAAGCACGAGGAAGAAGTGACGAAAGCCGGCGAGGTCGACCTGGTGGCGATCGTGGAGCGGCTGCGCAACGTGCCGAAACCACAGAGCCAGGCGATACCATTCGCCGAGGTGGTCGATTCCGGCCGCCAGGCCGGCGATCCCGACTACCGCAAACCGCCAGCGACGGCGCGCGTGCAGTCGGACGAAGATTTCGACACACGCTACGGGCTCAAACCCGCGACCTTCGGCCTGCGCCCACAGAACGATTGAACCTAACAGGTCTCTGATCTCATCGGCATTCACGCTTGGCCAAATCCCGAAAGGGAATTCGTCAGGCCGAATTGAATGACGTGGCTTTCGAGAAGCCGGAGCGGAGCGGACATTCAGTCCGTGAGCTCAGTTCTGCTGCGACGCAGTAGAACGGGGAAGTCGAGAAAGCCGCGTCAGGCAACCGGCCTCATGAATTCTTCTTCGGGATTTTAGGCGCAGACGCGGTTGCGGCCTTGCCTCTTCGCTTCATAGAGCTGGCGGTCGGCACGGCGATAGAATTCTTCGGCGGTTTCCTTGCGGTCCCAGACGGCGAGGCCGACGCTGGTCGTGATCTTGAGCCGGACATTGTTGCCGGAGAGGATCGACATGTTGGCGATCGCCTTGCGGATGCGCTCGGCGAATTTGGCCAGAAGGTCCGCCTCCATGTTGGGCGTGACCACGGCGAATTCCTCACCGCCCAGGCGCGCCACCACGTCGTGATAGCGGGTCATGTCCTTGAGGCATCTGGCGACAGCCTTGAGCACCTCGTCGCCGACATCGTGGCCGTGGCTGTCGTTGACCTGCTTGAAATGGTCGAGATCGAGGATCATCAGCCCGACCGGTTTTTCGATGCGCCGGAACTCCTCGAGATATTCCTTCAGCGCGTCGTCGAAATAACGTCGGTTCTGCATGCCGGTCAGGCCGTCTGTCAGGGCGGCGTGCTCGAGCGTTTCGGAGCGGGCGCTGAGCGAAACCGTCATGGCGCGCAGCTTGCCTTCTTCCGTCGCCTGTTTGCGGATCAGCGGGTAGATGAAGAAGATGCCGAAAAACAGCGCGGTTGCAAGCAGCACGCCCGTCGCGAACAACAGCTTGTTGAGGTAGATGACCTTGTCCAGGCCGGACTGTGTATGGAGTTCCGTGGCGAAGGATTGCAAGAGCCCATAGGCGTGCAGCGTCACCAGGCCAGCGGCCAGGATCACGAAGATAAAGACGAAAAAAGCGGATTCCGCCTTATGGAAACGCATCTGCTGCCCGATGAAAAGTGCCCTCGATCTTATGGCACGGGCCGCCTTACGGAGCGTTAATCCCGGCAACTTCGGCGGGAACCCTGTCCTCAAGGTCAACTTTTTAAGTTGCATTAGCAACAAGTGTTTGGATCGTGGTTTCGAGATCGTCATCGGGACGCAATCTCTGCCATTCCGGCCCCAGCTGATGTCGAAACCAGGTCGCTTGCCGCTTGGCATATTGCCTGGTTGCGATCTTGGCGCGCTCGATCGCCTCGGGAAAGCTCGATTGCCCTGCCATTGCGGCCTGCAACTCGCGAACCCCGATCGCCTTCATCGCCGGCAGGTCCGGATCGAGTCGAAGGGCGGCAAGCTGTCTGACTTCCTCCAGCGCGCCCTTGTCCAGCATCCGGTCGAAACGCCTTTCGATGCGGTCGACCAGCGCCGCCCGATCCGGCTCGATGACCAGGAAATGCGCGCTTTGCCTGTCGATCAGCGGCCGGCCGCGCTCGGCCTGCCAGTCCAGGATCGACCGGCCTGAGGCGTCGAGCACTTCGAGCGCCCGCACGATGCGCTGACTGTCGGTCGGCTTCAGCTGCATGGCGACTTTCGAATCCTCGCGCAGCAGGATGCCATGCAATTTGACCGCGCCGTGCTCCTTCAACTCATAGCGCCAGCGATCGCGGATCCGCTGCGGAATATCGGGCATTTCCGAAATGCCCTCGGCCAGCGCACGAAAATAAAGGCCGGTGCCACCGACGAAGATTGGCCGCCGCGAGAGCGTTCCGTCGTCGATGAGTTTCATCACGTCGCGTAGCCACGCGCCGGTCGAGTAGGCGGAGCCGGGGTGCACATGCCCATAGAGAAAATGCTGCGCGCGTGCGAGTTCGGCCGCGTCCGGCCGAGCGGTCAGAACGTCGAGAACCGAATAGCCCTGCATCGAATCGGTGTTGACGATGACGCCGCCGGTGCGCTCGGCCAGCTCAAGCGCCAGCGCCGACTTGCCGCTGGCGGTCGGCCCGGCTATCAGGATCGCGTTCTTCACGCGGCCTTCGCCCGCATCCGCGCCGGAATTCTCTATGCCGCTCATTGCCACGCTTGTTTCCCGTCCCGCTGACCGCGCTCTGTCGCCGTCGCTTGCGAATATGGCCTCACGGTCGGTGGGCGCAAGCGCTGTCGTCTGGCTGGCCGAAGGCATTGCCTGTGATCTTGCCCTGCCGCCAGCGGCGCAGGCTGATGAAATCGCTGCAGAGCTTCGTGCCGCACTGGGCGCCGAACCAGTCGACGTGATCGTCCAGCAGGCTGAAACACGCCGCAAGAAAATCCTTCTCGCCGACATGGATTCGACCATGATCGACCAGGAATGCATCGACGAGCTGGCCGACGAGATCGGCGTCAAGGATCGCGTCGCGGCCATCACCGCGCGGTCGATGAATGGCGAGATCGCCTTCGAGCCCGCGCTGCGCGAGCGCGTGGCGCTGCTCAAGGGGCTTGATGCCGCAGTGGTCGACCGTATCGTCGCCAATCGGCTGACGCTGGCTTCGGGCGGCCGCGCACTGGTCCAGACCATGCGCGCCAACGGCGCCTGGACGGCGCTCGTTTCGGGTGGATTCGAGGTCTTCACCACGCGCATCGCCGAGATGCTCGGCTTTCAGGAGAACCGCGCCAACCGCCTGCTCGACTTGGGCGGACGCTTCACCGGACTGGTCGGCGAGCCGATCCTCGGCCGCGCAGCCAAGGCCGAGGCGCTGCTCGAAATCTGCGCGCGCCTTGGCCTGACGCCGGCCGATGCCATCGCCGTCGGCGACGGCGCCAACGATCTCGACATGATCCGCCTGGCCGGAACCGGTGTCGCGCTGCACGCCAAGCCGACAGTGGCGGCACAGGCAAAAGTCCGGATCGACCATGCCGACCTAACCGCACTGCTCTATCTGCAGGGCTACCGGAAGGAAGACTTCTTGCAATGAAACCGATGCGTACCGAACGCCTGATCCTGCGCAACTGGGAGGAGCGCGACCGCGCGCTGTTCCATCGCATCAACTCCGACGAGCGCGTCATGGAATTCTTTCCGTTCCGCCGCGACCGCGCTACCGCCGACGCCAAGATGGACGAGTTCCGATCCTGGATCGCCGAGGACGGCTATGGTTTTGCCGCCGCCGAGATTGCTGCCACCGGCGAGTGCATCGGCTTCGTCGGCCTCCTCGAAACCGATCATGTGCCCTCCCTGCCGGCCGGCACGATCGAGATCGGTTGGCGGCTGGCACCGGAATACTGGGGCAAGGGCTATGTCACCGAGGCGGCGGAGGCCTGGCTCGCCTACGGCTTCCAGATGCTGGGCGTCAACGAGATCGTCTCCTTCGCCGTAACCGGCAATCATCGCTCCACCGCCGTGATGAAACGCCTCGGCATGAGCGCCGACCCGGCCAATGACTTCGACCATCCCGACATTCCGGACAGCCATCCCGCGCTCAAGCGGCATGTGCTCTACCGGTTGCCTCGCCAAGACTGGCAGGCAAGAAAAAGGGCGGCTCTCTAACCGCCCTTTCCATCAAAATCAGATTTTTGCAGTCCTGCCGACTTCAATCCATCCGGATCGTGACAAACCTCAGCTCACCGGTCTTCGACGCCAGCATCAGCAGCGCGTTCTTGCGCCCCTGCTCCTTCAGCGCGCCGATCCGGTCCATGACATCCTTGGGCGTAGCGACCGATTCCTGCGCGATCTCGGTGATCACCTCGCCCGGCTGAATGCCGCGCTCGGCGGCGGCCGAATCCTTGGCCACATCGGTGACGACGACACCCGAGACATCGGCGGCAATGCTGAACTTCTTGCGCGTCTCGTCGTTGAGTTCGCCGACGGTCATGCCGAGCACCGAGGCGGTCGAGACGGCCGGAGCCTTGTCGCCGCCCTTGTCCTGGTCGGTGTTGCCATTCTCGCCGCTGGCGAGCTTCTCGCCATCCTCGAGCCGGCCGAGCGTCACCTTCACCGTCTGCTCGACACCCTTGCGCACGATCAGCACGTCGACGGCTTTGCCCACCGGGCTTTCGGCCACGACGCGCGGCAGGTCGCGCATTTCGTGGATGTCCTTGCCATCGAACTTGATGATGACGTCGCCGGCCTGGATGGTGCCGTTGTCGACAGGCCCGCCCTTGATGACGCCGGCCACCAGCGCGCCCTTGGCGGTCGCCATCCCCAGGCTTTCCGCGATGTCGTCCGTCACCGGCTGGATGCGCACGCCGAGCCAGCCGCGCCGCGTCTCGCCATACTGGCGCAACTGGTCGACGACGCCCGAGGCGAGCTGCGAGGGAATGGAGAAGCCGATGCCGATCGAGCCGCCGGAGGGCGAAATGATCGCGGTGTTCATGCCGATGACCTCGCCGGCGCTGTTGAACAGCGGTCCGCCCGAATTGCCGCGGTTGATCGCCGCATCGGTCTGGATGAAGTCGTCATAGGGGCCTGAATTGATGTCGCGGTTGCGCGCCGAGACGATACCGACCGTGACCGTACCGCCGAGGCCGAACGGATTGCCGACCGCCATCACCCAGTCGCCGACGCGCATCTTGGTGGAATCGCCAAATTTCACCGCCGTCAGCTTGTGGCCTTTCGGATCGACCTTCAGCACCGCGACGTCGGTCTTGGTGTCGGTGCCGACCAGCGTCGCCTTCAAGGTCACACCATCGGAAAAATTGACCTCGATGTCGTCGGCATCGGCGATCACGTGGTTGTTGGTTACGACGATGCCTTGCTCGGCGTCGATGACGAAGCCCGAGCCCAGCGACTGCACCTTCTGCGAGCCGCCATCCTTTTCGCCACCGCGGTTCTTGAAGAAGTCGTCGAAGAAGTCCTGGAACGGCGAGCCTTCGGGCAGCTGCGGCATCGGCACGGCGCTTGGCCCTTCGGTGCCCTTCACCGTCTGCGAGGTCGAGATGTTGACCACCGCGCCGAGCACGCGTTCCGCCAGGTCGGCAACCGAGGCAGGTCCGTCGGCGGCGAATGTCGGCGTCACGAAAGACGGAACGGCTGCGGTGCCCAGGACAAGCGCTGCGGCGCCGGCGACCAACGTCCGTCGAGCGGCGCGCAAAAGGGTGTTGGATGTCATCGAGAAGCCTCCCGGCATTTCTGAAAGAGAAAAGCGCTTCGACGAAAACGCCGTGTCGCGCCATGATGGCAAGAAATACGGCACGTTTGCGGCTATGGCTATCGGCGGAGCGTAAATCGAGCGTTATTCCGCAAACCGGATGCCTTTACCCGCTCCGCACCAGCCAGACGATGCCGACACCGATGGCGATCGCCACCAGGCCGCCGATCCGCAGTGCATTCTCCGGCATCGACAGCACTTCGCCCGCGAGCTTCCTCGCAAAGCTGGGGAAGCCGCCATAGACCAGGCCCTCTATGACAAGGACCAGGCCTATCGCCGCGAAGAAATCCTGCACCGGCCGCTACTGGCCGGTGCTGGGTTGTGTCGTCGGCGCGGCAGGTGCCGCAGCCGGCGCGGTTGCTGGCGAGGCCGGTTTCGCCGGCCCTTCCTTGCCGTCGGGATCGCGGAAGAAGCGGAAGAACTCCGAGCCCGGCGACAGCACCATCGTCGTCCCGGTGTTGTCGAGCGCGGTGCCATAGGCGTTCATCGACCGGTAGAAATCGAAGAACGCCGGATCACGCTGATAGGCTCCCGCGAAGGTGGCGCTGCGCTGGGCTTCGCCCTCGCCGCGCAGGATCTCGGACTCCTTGCGTGCTTCGGCAACGATCTCGACCACTTCACGATCGGCGCGTGCCGTGATGCGCTGTGCGGCTTCGTTGCCGCGTGCCCTCAGCCGCGCGGCCTCCGCCAGGCGTTCCGCCTTCATGCGGTCGTAGGTCTGCTGGGAGACTTCGGCCGTCAGATCGGTGCGGCGGATGCGGACGTCCTCGATCTGCAAGCCGAGCGACGTGGCGTCGGGCCTGAGCTGATCGCGGACTTCGCGCATCATCACGGCACGCTCTTCGGAGAGCGCGGCTTCGAAATCGCGCAGACCGTAGACGCGGCGCAAGGCAGCATCGAGACGCGTCCTGAGCCGGGCCTCGGCCAGTTCGATCTGACCGGACACTGCCGCACGGAAGACGCGCGGATCCGAGATGCGGTAGGCGATGAAGGCATCGACCTCATAGAACTTGCCGCCCGACACCTGGACGCGGATGTTGTCGAGGTCGAAGCGCAGCACCCTGTTTTCGATCAGCTGCACAGTGTCGGCGTCGAAGAACGAGAATGGCGCCTTGAAATAGATGCCTGGCTCGCTCTTGACATCGACGATCTCGCCGAAGCGGAGCACCAGCGCCTGCTGGCGCGCATTGACCACGAAGACCGAGGAGTAGATCAGGAAAAGGATAACCGCCGCCACGACGGCGAAAATGGGAAGACGGTTGGCCATCACTGGGTACCTCCCGTGTTCGCAGCCGGCGCGGCCGGTGCCGGTGGTTTCGGCTGCAATGCGGGCAGCGGCAGATAGGGCACGACACCTTGTCCGTTGCCCTGCTCGACGATGACCTTGCTCGAGTCCTTCAGAACCCTCTCCATGGTTTCCAGATAAAGGCGTTTGCGGGTCACATCGGGGGCTTTGACATATTCGTCGTAGACCGAGATGAAGCGCTGGGCCTCACCTTCGGCTTCCTGCACCACACGGTTCTTGTAGGCGGCCGCGTCTTCGCGGACCTGGGCGGCCTCGCCGCGTGCCTGGCCGAGCTTCTGGTTGGAATACTGATTGGCCTGCTCGACGAACTTGTCCTCGTCCTGCTCGGCGCGCTGCACCTCGTCGAACGCATCCGCCACCTCGCGTGGCGGCGCCGCGTCCTCGATGGAGACGGCGTTGACGTTGAGACCGGCCTTGTAGCCGTCCAGCGTCGTCTGGATGATCTCGCGCACCGAGGCGGCAATGCCCTGCCGGTCGTCGCGGAAAATGTCCTGCGCCGGCCGGCGGCCGACCGCTTCGCGCATGGCACTCTCGGCAACCTGCCGCAGCATGCCGTCGGGGTCGGAGACGTCGAACAGGTAGGCGCGCGGGTCGGAGACCTGGTAGGCCACCGAAAACTGCACATTGACGATGTTCTGGTCGCCCGACAGCATCAGGCCGTTGCCGCTGGTGTTGCCGCCGCCAATGTCGACGAGCTGCTCTGAAATCTTGGCCGTCTCGACGGTCTCGAGCGGCCACCAGTGGAAGTGCAGGCCTGGCTGGGAAAGCTCGGCCTTCGGCTTGCCGAAGCGCAGTTCGACCGCGACCTCGTCGGGCTGCACGGTATAGACCGCCTGGAAGGCCCACAGAACGACCAGCACCGCGGCGATCAGCCCGAACACGGCCGGACTGGCGCCCCCGCCGCCGGGCAGCGCGCGCCTCAGCCGATCCTGGCCACGGCGAATGATGTCTTCGAGGTCTGGAGGCGACCCCTGCGGGCCGCTCGGTCCCTTCGGTCCCTGCCCCCAGGGGCCCTGGTTGTTACCGCCGCCACCCCACGGGCCGCCGCCTCCGCCACCTTTGTCGTTCCAGGGCATGAATGTCCTTTCGCTTGGAATTCCCTCAAGCGCCGCGGTTACGGCGCAAATCCAGTGTCGTTCTTCTATAGGGACGCCAGGGCGCGCTTTCAACGCGACGCCCGCCGACTTCATCGGATTTGGGCCGGTAGCGACCCTTTGTCGTCCTACAATCGCGCTTTTGTCTTCAAACTATCTCGCGGCGGCGCTCGTAAACCGTATAGCGCGTCGCATGACTGTCCTTTTCTCCTGATGGAACCTCCTGCGAACTGACCACGTGCCATGTATCGGGGTCGATCGGCGGGAAATGCGCATCGCCGTCGACGGCGGCCAGAACATGGGTGACGTGCAGACGGTCGGCCAGCGGCAGCGCCTGGGCATAGATCTCGCCGCCGCCGATGACGCAGACCTCGTCGACGCCGCTCATGCAGCGGCCGCGCACGGTCGCCAGCTGGATCGCGGCTTCCAGCGTATGCGCCACCTCGACGCCCTCGGCGCGCCAGGCCTTGTCGCGGGTGACCACGATGTTCAGCCTGCCCGGCAGCGGGCGGCCGATGCCTTCATAGGTCTTGCGGCCCATGATGATGGGCTTGCCCATCGTGTCTGCCTTGAAGCGCTTGAGGTCGGTGGAGAGCCGCCAGGGCAACCCGCCTTCCCGCCCGATCACACCGTTCTCGGCAATGGCGACGTAGATCGTGACATGCATCAGTTTGCGTCCCCGCCATTGCTGTCCGACGGTTCGAGCAGGAGGATATCGATATCATGCTCGGGATAGAAATCCTTCGCTGTCATTTCGAAGCTCGTCGGCCCGACCTTTTTGACATTGTCGCCGCAGAACGAGACCAGGGCTTTCGGATTGCCCTTGTCGACGGTCAGCTTGAACTTGCCGATGGTGCCCGCCGCCCAGTTGCCGCCGGTGGTCAGGATATAGGCGATGCGGCTTTCGTAGAATTTGGGATAGCCGTCCGGATTGTCCTTCGCCGCCCTGCGCACCGCATTCTCGAATGTGCCGTCCATGCAGTAGCGGGTCTTGTAGGCGGCGTATGAGCCCTGGAACTGGCCCTCATTGAAAAAGCTGACCGACGACGTGCCGCCGACGCTAGGCTTGTAGCGGTGCGAGACGTGAACGTCCTTGTTGGCCGGAAAGGTCGAGCGCCACCAATAGGTCGAGCGCAATTGCCAGAACGGCGCATAGCCGGGTTTTTGGCCGCCACTGTCGTCAACAGTGTCCTCGATGATGATGCCGCGGTTGACCCAGTCGTCGGCCACCGCTTGCGGAAGCTTCGCCAGTGCCGCCTTGGCGGCATCGCCGAACGGGTTGAACGGCACGTTCTGGGCCTTCAAATCGGCGCCGACGTCGATGCCGAGAGCGAACACCTTCTGCTCGAGTTGCGGCTTTGCCGGCACGCCGTCGATCGTCACCTCGAAGCCGAGGAAATTGTCGCTCTGGTTTTCCGGGATCGCCGGCATCTCTTCGGGATCGCCCGAAATGTCGGGCATCGGGAAGGCGACGATCGCCTCGACATCCTTGTCGGTGTTGTTGTGGAAGACGTAGTCGACCGTCACCTTTTGCGGCGAGATGAAGAGGTCCTCGCTTTGCATCGCCACGGCATCGCTGCGCGACAGGATCAGGCCGCCGGTGCCAAGTTCGGCAACCGAGTCGTTGGCCAATGCAGGCGCCGCCGACAGGGCCAGCGCGGTGGTCAAGACATATCGCAGCATGAAAGCCCCCTCGGCGAGAATGCCCTCATGACCCTAGCCGTTTCAATGCGGCGTTTCAAAGCCCTTCCGCGTCCAGGGCATGCGTGACCGGCTGGACACGCATGCGGTCTGGACACGCACGCGCGGTCTGGACTAACAGGTTCCGATCGGGCAGGAGTTCGCGCCATGCGCAAGCTTCTCGTCATCGGCATCGGCGCCGGCAATCCCGACCACATGACGGTTCAAGCCATATCGGGCCTGAACCGGGCGGACGTCCTGTTTATTCCCGACAAGGGCGCCGACAAGACAGAGCTCGCCGACCTGCGGCGCGGCATCTGCGACCGCTTCGTCACCAACCCGACCTCACGCCGGGTCGAATTCGACGTGCCGGTGCGCGCCGAACCAACGTCTTCCTATCGCTCGACCGTCGACGACTGGCATGAGGCGATCGCCGTCATCTACGAGGGACTGATCCGCGACGAGATCGCCGGGGATGGCTGCGGCGCCTTCCTGATCTGGGGTGATCCCTCGCTCTACGACAGCGCATTGCGCATCCTCGAGCGCGTGCGCCTGAGGGGCAATGTCGCCTTCGAACTGGAAGTCATCCCCGGCATAACAGCCATCCAGGCGCTGGCCGCCAGCCACAAAACGGCGCTGAACCGCATCGGCGATCCCGTGCTGATCACCACCGGCCGCCGCCTGACCGAGGAAGGCATGCCGGACAATGCCGGCAGCGCCGTCGTCATGCTCGACGGCAAATGCGCCTTCAACACGCTGGCCGACCAGGATCTTTTCATCCAGTGGGGCGCCTATCTCGGCACACCGGACGAGATCATCATCTCCGGCCGCCTCGGTGATGTCGGCGCGGAGATCGAAAAGCGCCGCGACGAAGCCCGCAAGGACAAGGGCTGGATCATGGATACGTATTTGCTGCGGAAGCCGGAAGAATAGGCAGTAGGCAGTAGGGAATAGGCAGCAGGGAAGAATAGCAGACGCGCGTTAGGTATGATCGGAAGAAAGATCTCTGCCGGCCAGAAATTGGACTGGGTGGCCTACTGCCTACTGCCTATTCCCTTGCTCCCTACCCCGCTTCAATCTCCGCCTGCAGCGCATCCATATGCGTCGCCGCCGCGGCGGACGCCGCGCGCTCGATGGCGCGAAAGCGGCTGACCACCGCCAGGCCGACCGTCGTCAGCTGCGCGCCGCCGCCCTTGCGGCCCCCGGTCTGCGCCGAGACCAGCGGCTTGCCGAACACCCGGTTCATGTCCTCGACCAGATCCCAGGCGTGCTTGTAGGACATCTCCATGCCGCGCGCGGCGGCCGAGATCGATCCGAACGTGGCGATGTGCTCCAGAAGCTCGATCTTGCCAGGACCGATCCGTCCATCCGGATCGAGATTTATCCGCAAGCTCAGCGACGGCATTTCTGCTCCTCCGCGATCGCTTCAGCTTCAGCGACCGTTATTCCAAAACAATATAGCGGCGATCACCACCCCTGTCAGCCGTCGGCTTCGAGCGGCAAGCCGGCGCCGGTGTTCGCCCTGTCGAAGCTCACGGTCTTGACCACCGCGAGAACCTTGCCGCCGGGACGCAACTTCAGTGCCTGCCGCGACTGTTCGGTGATGCGGGCGAGCACCGTTGCGCCATTGCAGTCGATGCCGACTTCGACCGTCGGCCCCTCGCCCGGGCTGATCGCGACAATCGTGCCGGGCAGGATGTTGAGCGCACTGAGGCCCGTCGGTTTCTCCGTGGCGACCATCACGTCGCGAGCGCGAATGCGGATACGCACGGAAGCCCCAGGCTTCATTTCAAGGCGCGGCACGCGGATCTCGCCGGCGGCCGAGCCGAGCACTGTCATCCCGAAAGTCTCGTCGTGACGCAGTACCTTCGTGTCCAGCACGGCGCCACCCTCGCCGCGCTCTTCGGCCGGCAACAGGTCAAGCCTTTGCATGACGGCCTCGGTCGGGCCGCTGGCGGTGACCTTGCCCTGCGCGAGCATCACCACGTCGCTGGCCAGCCGCGCCACCTCGGCGACCGAATGGCTGACATAGACGATCGGGATCTTGGTTTCGTCGCGCAGCCGCTCGATATAGGGCAGGATCTCGGCCTTGCGCGCTTCGTCGAGCGAGGCCAGCGGCTCGTCCATAAGCAGCAGCCTCGGGCTGGCAAGCAGCGCCCGGCCGATCGCCACCCGCTGTTTCTCACCGCCCGAGAGCTTTGCCGGTCGCCGCCCGAGCAACGGCCCGATGCCGAGCAGTTCGACGACACTGTCCATATCCGCGTAGCGTTCCGCCGCCGGCGTGAACCAACGGCCGTAGCGCAGATTGCTCATCACGCTCATATGCGGAAACAGGCGCGCATCCTGGAACACCATGCCGATACGGCGCTTGTGCCTTGGCACGAAAATGCCGGCACCGGTGTCGACCAGAACGCGGCCGTCGATCTCGATGCGCCCCTTGTCCGGCCGGATCAGCCCGGCGATCATGTTGATCAGCGTCGTCTTGCCGGAGCCCGACGGCCCGAACAGCGCCGTCAGCCGCCCGGCGCTCTCGAAGCGGGCATCGATGGCGAAATCGCCAAGCCGGTGGCTGATGTCGACAAGGACGCTCATTCGATGTCCATCCGCCGCCCGACGCGCCGCGCCAGCACTTCCGAGGCGACCAGTGCCGCCATCGAGATGACGATGGAAATCAGCGTCAGCCGCAGCGCCCCTTCATCGCCGCCCGGCACCTGGGTAAAGGTGTAGATCGCCGATGGCAGCGTCTGCGTCTCGCCAGGGATGTTGGAGACAAAAGTGATCGTCGCGCCGAACTCGCCCATCGCCTTGGCGAAGGACAGGATGGCGCCGGCGATCAGCCCGGGCAGGATCAGCGGCAGCGTGATGGTGCCGAACACCCACACAGGATTGGCGCCGAGCGTCCCCGCGGCCGCCTCCATCTTGCGGTCCACCGCCTCGATCGACAGCCGGATCGCCCGCACCATCAGGGGGAAGCCCATGACGCCGCAGGCAAGGGCGGCACCCGTCCAGCGAAACGAGAAGACGATGCCGAAATGCTCGGCCAGGAATGCGCCGGCCGGGCCGCGCCTTCCGAAAGTCAAAAGCAAGAGATAGCCGGTCACCACGGGTGGCAGGATCAGCGGCAGATGCACCAGCCCGTTGAACAGTGTCTTGCCCCAGAATTTCCCCCGGGCAAGCAGCAGCGCTATCGCTATGCCCGGCGGCAAACTCGCGAGCATCGCGACCGTTGCCACCTTGATGGACAGCCGGACCGCATTCCATTCGTCGGGACTGAGGTCCAGCAGCCAGTTCATCGCGCGGTATCGGGGCCTTTTCGAAGTCAGTTGCTCGGCGTGAGCACGGTGAAGCCCTGTTCCTTGAAGAGCGCGCCGGCCTTGGCGGATTGCAGGCACTTCAGGAAGGCCATCGTATCCTTGTCCTTCGAATCGGTGGTCTGGGCAACCGGATAGATGATCGGCGGATGTGAATCCTCCGGGAAGGTGCCGACCACCTTGACGCCCTTTTCGGCGTGCGCGTCGGTGGCATAGACGATACCGAGGGCCGCCTCGCCGGTCGAAACCAGCTTGAGCGCCGCACGGACATTCTCGGCCTGCGCCACCTTGCCCTCGACCGAGGACCAGACGCCGAGCGATTGAAGCGCCGCCTTGCCGTATTTGCCGGCCGGCACGGCCTTGAAGTCGCCCATGGCGAGCTTGCCGTCGCCAACCAGCATGGCGAGGTCAAAACCCTTCTCGATCTTGGTTTCAACCGTCGAATCCTTCGGCGCCACCAGCACGATCTGGTTGCCGAGCAACTTCACTTCGGTATCGGGCTTGGTCAGCTTCTTGTCGGAGAGATATTTCATCCAGTCGAGATCGGCCGAGATGAAGACGTCGGCCGGTGCCCCGCCCTCGATCTGCTTGGCCAATGCCGAACTCGCGGCATAGGAAACGGTCGCGGCCTCGCCGACATCGGCTTTGCAGGCCTTGTTCACCGCGTCGAGCGCATCCTTGAGGCTCGCCGCCGCAAACACCACGACCTTGTCTTCCGCGTGCGCTGCCGGCATTGCCGCCATCAACGCAGCCGCAAAACCGCCAATGGCGACCACCCTCAACCCGAAACCTTTGCGCGTCATCGGAAACTCTCCCTGGGTTCAAAATTCGATCGGCTCGAAGTCTGCAGGCCGATATATCCGCATGGATATAACAAGGGAAGGCCTGGTCTGCCGAAACGCCATCTGGTCTTGTGATTGGTACTGCCTGATTGTTCTGATAAGACGACCGGGGATAAACAGCGAACGGGACGCCAATGAAGATCAGCGCCCGCAACGTTCTCAAGGGAACGATCACCGAAATCGTCAAAGGGGCCACCACCTCGCATGCCCGCATCGACATCGGCGGCGGCGCCATCGTCACCGCCTCGATCACCAACGAAGCCGTCGCCGATCTCAAGCTCGAAAAGGGCAAGCAGGCCTATGCCGTGGTCAAGGCCTCGGACGTGATGGTCGGCATCGACTGAAAAAACGCGGCTCAGACCGCGATAGGCGCCTTGATCGACGCATCGGCGACATAGTTCTCCAGCCGGAAATCCTCGAAGCGGAAGGCGAACAGGTCCTTCACGTCCGGATTGATCCACATCGTCGGCAGTGCCCTTGGCGTGCGCTGCAACTGTTCGCGCGCCTGCTCGAAATGGTTGGAGTAGAGATGCGCGTCGCCGAGCGTGTGGACGAAATCGCCCGGCTTCAGCCCGGTCACCTGCGCCACCATGAGCGTCAGCAATGCGTAGGACGCGATGTTGAACGGCACGCCGAGGAAGATGTCGGCGGAGCGCTGGTAGAGCTGGCAGGAAAGCCGGCCCTCGGACACGTAGAACTGGAACAGGCAGTGGCAAGGCGGCAGCGCCATGGCTTCCACCTCGGCGGGATTCCAGGCCGAGACGATCAGTCGCCGCGATTGAGGATTGCGGCGGATCTCCTTGAGAAGATTGGCGATCTGGTCGATCGAGCCGCCATGGCCATCCGGCCAGGAACGCCATTGCTTGCCGTAGACCGGGCCGAGATCGCCATTCTCGTCGGCCCATTCGTCCCAGATCGAAACGTCATGGTCGGTCAGGTACTTGATGTTGGTGTCGCCGGCCAGGAACCACAGGAGTTCATGGATGATCGACTTCAGATGCAGCTTCTTGGTGGTGGTGACCGGAAAGCCGCGCGCCAGATCGAAGCGCATCTGGTAGCCGAAGACGGAGCGTGTGCCGGTGCCGGTGCGGTCGCCGCGATCGGCGCCGTTTTCCAGCACATGCTGCAAGAGGTCGAGATATTGGCGCATCGGTTTCGGCTCGATTCGAGTGTTTGGGCATTATAGCGGCCAGACCGGCGGCCGAACACAGCAAAACGGTACAAACGACGCTTGACCCACCACTCTTTCCAGAGTCGGCGCTGCCCCTCATTGTCCTGCCGGACATTTCTCCCCGTATAGTGACGGGGAGAAAGAAGCCGGCCGCTACGCTGACGCCCTTTTTGCAACGTTGGTCATTGGCGAAATCATCGATGGCAGATCCCCTCTCCCCGTCACTATACGGGGAGAGGATGCCGGCAGGCAGGTGAGGGGCGGCGCAAACCCCCGACAAAGCGAAAATAAAAGCTGGAGCGGCTATTCTGCCGTACCAGCCCTCGCAAACTGATGCGCGAGCGTCACAGAGAGCCGAGCTTGCCCAGATCCTTGGCCACCAGATAGTAGAAGGTCACGCGGTTCTTGGTGTTGTCTGCGTGCATCGCCTTGCAGGTCTTCTCGATCGCGGCGTCGGCCTTCGCCCCGTCGGTGACGCCGAGCTTCTTGGCCACCCAGCTCTCCTTGACCCGCCCCAATTCCTTCGGGTCCGTGCAGGACACCAGCGAGGAGTCGCGGTTCCTCAGCGCAATGCCCAGATGCTTGACGATCTTTTCGACCGCATCGGCGTTTGCCGCGGCGTCATACTTCTTCACATCCGCAAGATAGTCGGCCATCAAAATTCCCCTCGTCGGCGCCACGGATCCGATCGATGAGGACTGTGGCGCGCTTCGCAACTTGTGCGCTAGGTCGCTAACTCCTCACCGCTCGCAAAGCTTCGGTTGAGACCGCGCCCAAGTCAACCCTTGGCGTCGCGATTTGACACAGGGACAAAGCATCATTGCGGCCTTTCATTTCCGCCAAACGCCCCCTATATTCGTTTTGTCGGCTTGACCGACTATGGCGATAAATGGGCGATGAAATAAGCCGTTCGGACCCGGGGGCGGTACCCGGCGCCTCCACCAAAAGCCGCTGTTGACGACAGAGCGGTTTTTGCTGGGGGCGAAATAGGATCGACGAAGGTGTAAAGATCGTACTTTTGCCCGGCATTGTACCACCGTCATCGGGCTAAACTTATAGTTGCCAACGACAACTATGCGGAAGCACGTCTCGCTGCTTAATGCAGTGCGATAGCTTCAAATCAAGCCCTAGGGGTTCGCACTTCTAGGCGGGGTTCGGAGGTACCTGGCAACAGAAACCTCCACTTCTCCCCCTTCAATTCGCATCACGCGCAACGGCTCCTGCCGTCAAGACTTCGCACGGCCTAATGCATGTCGCCCGGAAGTGTCCTCGGTTCCGGGATAACGACATGCATAAATCAGAAGCTTACAGCAGGTCGGGCGAATCCTATTCGCCGCGACATGCTGTAGAAGCCACGAAGCCGCTGCGTCGCGTGCCCTTTCTCCATGGACAAAAAATGCAAAACGATTCCGATCGATTTTTCGTGCTGACCGGCGGCCCCGGCTCCGGCAAGACCACCTTGATCGAAGCCTTGCGGCAGGCGGGCTTTGCGACGTCTGTCGAGGCCGGACGCGGCATCATCCGCGACCAATCCGCCATTGGCGGAACCGCCCTGCCCTGGAGCGATCGCGCATTGTTCGCCGAACTGATGCTGTCCTGGGAGATGCGCTCGTATCGTGCGGCCGCCGAGCTGGCCGGGCCGGTCTTCTTTGACCGCGGCGTGCCGGACACGATCGGCTATCTCAGGCTCTGCGGCCTGCCGGCGCCGGATCACCTCACCAGCGCCGCCATGGAATTCCGCTATGCGCGCCGCGTCTTCATTGCCCCGCCATGGCCGGAAATCTTCACCCAGGACGAACAACGCAAGCAAACGCTCGACGAAGCCGAGCGCACTTGCCAATCAGTGGCAGGCGTCTATGCCGAACTCGGCTATGAATTGGTGACCTTGCCGCTTGCTCCAGTCGAGGAGCGCGTGCGCTTCCTCCTCGACGCTGCTGGATTGCCGCCGACATTGCGGACATAAAGCGGCCGGCCCGGTCCGGCCCTTCATGCGCGTTGTCGGAACCAGGCTACACCTTGTAGATTGAACCGGCATCCTGGAGGTTGAAAACATGGCGCTCAAGCGGATGGACAATGTAGGAATCGTGGTCGAGGACCTCGGAGGGGCGATCGATTTCTTTCGCGAACTCGGCCTCGAGTTCGAGGGGCGGGCCACGATCGAGGGAGAATGGGCCGGGCGTGTCACCGGACTGGGCGATCAGCATGTCGAGATTGCCATGATGCGCACACCGGACGGCCACAGCCGGCTGGAGCTCTCCCGCTTCCTCACGCCGCCTGTCGTCGCGGATAACCGGAAAGCCCCGGTCAACGCGCTGGGCTACCTCCGCGTCATGTTCACCGTGGACGACATCGACGATACGCTTGAAAGGCTCCGCACGCGCGGCGCGCAGCTCGTGGGCGAAGTGGTCGACTACAAGGACGTGTATCGGCTCTGCTACATCCGTGGGCCTGAAGGACTTCTCATCGGACTCGCCCAGGAACTCAACTGAGCGCGGTCGTGAACCCAGGCAAACGTTGGGCCGGTGCAAAGAAACATTGCTGGTAGCGCGTCTTGCGCCGGGTAAACGACCGCAGCTTGTCGCCCGCACTGCCTTCGACATTAAAAAGGCCGGGATTGACCCGGCCTTTCGGTTCATTTGAGGATTGCCTATTCCGCCGGCGCTTCGACGGCTTGCCGCGAACGGCCAAGCGTGACCTTCGCCAGTGCGAACGATATCACCGCGCAGAGCGTGATGCCGGCGACCATCGGCAGCGGCGTGCCGTCGAAGAACACGCCGGCAACGCCCATGGCGAGCGCGCCGATGGCAAAATGCAGCGTGCCCATCAGCGCCGACGCCGTGCCGGCGATCTCGCCATGCTCTTCCATGGCCAGCACCGAGGTGGTCGGAATGACAAGCCCGAGGAAGCCGTAGCCGACGAACAGCAGGGCCGCCATAACATCGAGCCGGTCGACCCCCGTGGCCATGATGGCGAACAGCGCCACCATCGTCGTGGCATAGCCGGTCACCGCCACCCACACCACGCGCTTTAGCCCGAACCGTTCGGAAAGCAGGCCGGTCAGCTGCGACATGCCGATGAAGGCAACGGCGTTGATCGAGAAGAACACGCTGTAGACCGAAGGCGACAGCCCGTAATGGTCGATAAGGATGAAGGACGAACTCGACAGATAGACAAAGAAGCTCGCAATGCCGAAGCCGGCGATTGCCACCAGGCCAAGGAAATTACGGTCGCCCATCAGGAAACGGTAGCCGGCAAGCGCGGTACCGAAGGAGGAGCCGACACGCTCTTCCGCCGGCCGCGTCTCCTTGAGCGAGGTCGCTAGCAGGATGGTGGCAAGCACCGCCGCGCCGGTCACCGTCCAGAACACGGCGCGCCAGCCGAAATTCTCGATGATCTGGCTGCCAGTCAGCGGCGCCAGGATCGGCGACACCGAGAACACCAGCATCAGCAGCGACATCAGCTTGGCGGCCTCGTTGCCGGTGTGCAGGTCGCGCACGATGGCGCGCGGAATGGCCATGCCGGCGCTGGCGCCAAGCCCCTGCAGGAAGCGGAAGGCGATCAGCCACTCGATGGTCGGCGCCATTGCCGAGCCGATGCCGCCGGCCATGAACAGCGCCAGGCCGCCATAGAGCGGCAGCTTGCGGCCGACCATGTCGGAGATCGGCCCGACGACGATCTGGCCGAAGCCCATCGACAGGAAGAAGATTAAAAGGCTCATCTGCACGGCGGCGGTGCCGGCATGCAGATCGGTGCCGATCGACGGCAGCGCGGGCAGATACATGTCGATTGCGAACGGGCCGATGGCCGACAACAGGCCGAGCACGACCGCGATGCGGAGGAATTTGGGACTCATGATATTGGCTTCTTTCGAATCTGGTTGCCGCCGCCAGGCGACGTCTGACCCCAGGACGTTCCATCCCGCGGGATTCCTACTCCCAGAGCGAATTTATTCGTCCCTCTGGAGTGAAATCCCCTTATACCGTGTCCACAAATTTAGACACTCTTGTCCAAATCGTCAATCACCTCTATATAGATTTTGATGAGACCGGGCGTTTCTCCTGACACTTTCCCGCCACGTGGCCATGAGGCCAAGCGCATGTCGATCGTCGACGCCGCTGCCGGCGTGTTTTGCCGCGAGGGTTTCGCCGGCGCCAACATCGACCTGATCGCGGCAGAGGCCGGCGTCTCGCGCCAGACCGTCTACAACCACCATCGCGACAAGGAAAAGCTGTTCATCGCCGTGGTGCGCGACCTGACCGAACGCTGCAACGCCGGCATTTTCGCCACCATCGCCACCTTCCCCGATCAGCCCGGGGACCTCGAAGCCGACCTGATCGGTTTTGCCGTGCGCCTGAACCAGAACTGCATCTGCAACCGCGACGGAAAGTTCCTGCGCAAGCTGATCCAGACCGAGGGCGAGCGCTATCCCGAGCTGTTTGCCGAATGGCGCGAACAGGGCCCGGGCCGGACATGGCCGGCAATCGCCGCCCGCTTCGCCCGCCTAGCTTACGGCGGCCATCTCACGATCGACGATCCCGACGTGGCGGCACGCCAGTTCCTCGGCCTCGTCAATGCCGAATTGCAGACCACCTTCATGCTTGGCGGCACGCCGCGCGAGGACGAGGTGGTGCAATCGGCGACGAACGGCGTGCGCACTTTCCTGCGCGCTTTCGGCAAGCGCCCTTCCGCGATCGGCGCGAAAAAACACACTGCGCTGGCTAACGCATAACATTTGCGGTTGCGGCGAAGCCGCCTTGCCGATCAAATCGTTGGCAATAGTCCTCGCTTCGGCGCGGCGGCGGTCTATATCAGGTTTACGTCGCCCTCAAGCTTGATTACAGCTATGCGGACGATTCAACGGAACCCGACCAACTCATGGCCGACGACCACATCCGCTACGACATTCTGGCCCAGGAGGCGTTGCGCGGCGTCATGCGCAAGGTCCTGGCCGAGGTCGCGCGCACCGGCCTTCCCGGCAACCATCATTTCTTCATCACCTTCCTGACCGGTGCGCCGGGTGTGCGCGTCTCGTCGCGCCTGCGCGAGCGCTATCCCGAGCAGATGACCATCGTCATCCAGTTCCAGTATTGGGACCTGAAGGTCACCGACACCGGATTCGAGGTTGGGCTCTCCTTCTCCGACGTGCCGGAGAAACTCGAGATCCCGTTCTCGGCCGTGCGCGGCTTCTACGATCCCTCGGTCAATTTCGAACTCGAGTTCGACGTCAAGACCGATGCGCAGCCCGACGAGGAACCGGCGGCACCAGCGCCCGAACCGCTGGCCATCGTCTCCGAGAAGAAGCCGAAGGCCGAGAAGAAGGCCGCCGCCGAAGCGGAGAAAAAGCCCGCCGCCGCCGATGCTGGTACCAAAGGCGCCGAAGTGGTCTCGCTCGACGCCTTTCGCAAGAAATAGGCTCGCGGCTCCCGCCATGGCCGAAATCGTCAACCTTCGTCAGTTCCGCAAACAGAAGGCGCGGGCCGATAGAGAACAGGCGGCCGGCCAGAATCGCGCCTTGCACGGCCGCACCAAGGCCGAAAAGCAACGCGACCGCATGGTCGCCGACAAGAGCGAAAGGTTCGTCGCGGGCCATCACCGCGAAAAGCCCGGCGAACCAGGCGATCCCAGTGACGGTCAATGAGCCCGGTCGAAAAACGCTCGGTGACCATACGCGGCCATCGCACCAGCTATTCCCTCGAAAAGCCTTTCCATGACGATCTCGTCGCGATGGCGGCGGCAAGGAAGCTGACGCTCGCCGCCCTTGTCGCCGAAGTCGACGAAACGCGGCCCCGCGACACCAACCTGTCCTCCGCGCTCAGGCTGCATGTCCTGGAGTGGGCGAAGCGCGGCGGCAGCGAGATTTAAGAAGAAGCCGTGCGCTCCTCTTTCTTGCCTCTGGTGCCAAAGCCAAGCAAGGTCGAGCGCTCGCGTTCCTCGGCCTGCTTGCGTGAGCGCACGCGCATCAGATCCTTCCAGCCGACATAGCCGACCAGCCTTCCATCCTCGCGCGCCACGACCGGCAGATGCGATACATTGGCCGTCAACAATTTGTCCGACAGACCTTCCAGATATTCGTCGGGATAGGCCAGCGTCACCTTGCTTCCGGCCAACAGCTCGCCGAGCGTCGTCGTCCGGTGCTTGCCGGCACGGCGCCAGCGCAGGATCGCCGGCGGATCGATGAGGCCGAGCACCTGCCTGTTTTCATCGACCACGGGAAAACTCGGATGCCGGGCCTCCGGCGCCGTCAGGAAGGCGGCCGCGCCATGCAGCGTCATCGTCGCCGGCACGCTCTCGACCTCTGACGTCATCACCTCACGCACCCTGGTAAGCGCGAAGGGATCGACGCGATATTCGCGCACCAGATGGTGCCCTCGCCTGGCGATCTTCTCGGTCAGGATCGAACGCTTCATCAACAGCACGGTGACGGCATGCGCCGCCGCACAGGCCGCGATCAGCGGCACCAGCACATGCGTGTTGCCGGTCAGCTCGACGGCGAAGAAAGTGGCTGTCAGCGGCGCGCGCATCGTGCCGCCCATGGTGGCGGCCATGGCCAGCAGCGCCCAGAAGCCCGGGTCCGCCGCCGGCAGAATCCCGGCAAGCACCGCGCCCATCGCGCCGCCCATGATCAACAGCGGCGCCAGCACGCCGCCCGAGGTTCCCGAGCCGAGCGCTATCGACCAGATGACGGCCTTGACCACCAGCAGCAGGAGCGCCGCGGCGGCGATCGTGCGGCCGTCCAGCATGTCGGCGATGTTGTCATAGCCGACGCCGAGCGCCCGTGGGTCGATCAAGCCGCCTATGCCGACCACGAGGCCGCCGAGCATCGGCCACCACATCCAGTGGATCGGCAGCTTCTGGAAGCCGTCCTCGCAGGCATAGACCATCTGCGTCAGCAGCCCGGACAACAGACCCGCGCAGATGCCGATCAGCACCCAGCCGCCAAGGCCGAGGAAGGAAACCACCATGCTGCCCTGGAACGGAAAGATCGGCCCCGGCATGTGCAGCATCGTGCGCTCCACCTCCGCCACGATGGCCGCCACCGCCACGGGAATGAAGCTGCGCGGCGTCCATTCGAACAAAAGCAGTTCCACCGCCAGCATGATGGCCGCGATCGGCGTGCCGAACACGGTGGTCATGCCGGCCGCCGCGCCCGCCACCAGCAGCGTCTTGCGCTCGGTATCGCTGACCGGCAGCATCTGCGCGATCAGCGAGCCGATGGCGCCGCCGGTCATGATGATCGGACCCTCGGCGCCGAACGGCCCGCCGGAGCCGATCGAGATCGCCGACGACAGCGGCTTCAGGATCGCCACCTTGGCATCGAGCCTTGAGCGCCCGAGCAGGATCGCCTCGATGGCCTCGGGAATGCCGTGGCCGCGGATCTTCTCGCTGCCATAGCGCGCCATCAGGCCGATGATCAGCGCGCCGATGACGGGAACGAAGACGGCGGCAAGTCCGAGCGGCGTATCCTGCAGCTTCAGCTCGGCAAGCGAGAACTGGCCGAAATAGGCGATGTTGGTGGCCAGGCGGATCAGCTTCAGCAGCACGATGCCGGCAAACAGCCCGGCGGTCGCCACCACCACCGCTATCGCGGCGACGAGCAGCACCCTGGCGTCGGTGGTGAAATCCCTGAGATGACCGGGATTGGAATTGTGGGTCTTCATGGTGGCTTTGCTTCCTGGCGGCGGCCGTGTCTGGTTTTGCGGCACGGTCGAAGTGGCCAGCCGGTTGTCGGTCGACTATGTATCGTAACACGATATATATGTTCAAGCTGGTTTCGTTCGAAATTTCGTTTGAGCTTTCACCGGAAAACGAAGACATCTGCGATATGACGCAGCCGCCCAAGACCCCACGCCCCGCCATCAGGCAATCCGACTACCAGCGGCTGTCCGAGTTCCGCTACCTGATCCGCCGCTTCCTCGAATTCAGCCAGGTGCAGGCCGAGGACGCCGGCCTGACCCCGCGCCAGCATCAGGCGCTGCTGGCGATCAAGGGATATCCGGGCGGCGGGCCGGTGACGGTCGGCGACCTTGCGGAACGCCTGCGCATCCGCCACCACAGCGCCGTCGAACTGGTCAACCGCCTCGGTGAGGCAGGACTGGTCGCACGCGATCAGGACAAGGACGACCACCGCCGCGTGCTGCTGCGGCTGACCGAACGCGCCGACGATTGCCTGGCCGAACTCTCTGCCGCGCATCTCGACGAGCTGTCGCGCATCGAACCCATGCTGCGGCGCCTGCTCGACCGGGGCCAGGACTGACATCCGGCGTCTGCGCGGGCCGGTACCGAACTATTTTTTTGAAATCCGAATCCTTCGGCCTGGCTGAGGCGTCTTGGACAGACGACAGCCAAGGGAGCCGATGCGATGAAACATCATTTGATACGCTACAAAACGAAGCCGGACCGGGCGGACGAGAACGAGCGCCTGGTCAAGGCTGTGTTCGAGGAACTGCGCGGCAAATCGCCGGAAGGCGTTCGCTACATGACCTGGCGCTCCGGCGACGGCACTTTCGTCCATCTCGTCGAGATCGAAACCGACGAGCATGCTGACATCATCCCCGGGCTTGCCGCTTTCGAGGCCTTCCAAAACGGCATCAGGGATCGCTGCATCGACCCTCCGCATCGTGACGTGATGACAGTGGTGGGCCATTATCGGATGCTGGACGAGTAGCCTGAATAGAACCATGGCAAGAACGGCCGGTGCATGAACAGTCCAGGCGAGATCCCAAGGCCTTTCGACCGCTTGTTCGGCGAATTGCGCCCCAAACTGCATCGCTATTGCGCCCGCATGACAGGCTCGGTCGTCGATGGCGAGGATGTCTTGCAAGAGGCGCTGGCCAAGGCACTCGAGGCCTTGCCCAACGCCGGCCTGATCGCCAATCCCGAAGGCTGGCTGTTTCGCATCGCGCACAATACCGCGCTCGACTTTTTGCGCCGCCGCGCCCGTGAGAAGACGTTCTACGAGGAGGAGCCGGACATGATCGCCGACCCGGCAAATTCGATCGCCGAACGGCAGGCCGCGGCAGCCGGATTGCACAGTTTCATGCGCCTTCCCGTCGCGCAACGAAGCAGCGTCATCATGATGGATGTTCTGGGCTATTCGCTGCGGGAGATCAGCACCATGCTCGACACCAGCATCCCCGCGGTCAAGGCCGCGCTGCATCGTGGCCGCGGCCGGCTGCGTGAGATGGCCGACGAACAGGACGATCGTCCTGTTCCCAGGCTGAATGCATCGGAGCGCCTGTTGCTCGACGCCTATGTCGATCGCTTCAACGCCCGCGATTTCGACGCCGTGCGGGACATGCTGGCCGATGAGGTACGCTTGGAACTGGTGGCCAGGGCAAGGCTCAGCGGCCGCAAGGAGGTGGCAACCTATTTCGGCAATTATTCCCGGGTGCGAGACTGGCATTTCCAGCCTGGTTTCGTCGAAGATCGTCCGGCAATCCTCGTGCGCGATCCCAACGATCCCACGGCAGCCCCGGCATACTTCATCCTGCTGGGTTGGCAGGGCGGCAAGCTCGCCGCCATCCGCGATTTCCGCCACGCCAGATACGTCGCTGACGGCGCTGAGACATTCGTTCTTTGAGGCGATTGCCAGTCGGGCGGGCAGCCGGAATGCCTAGTCCTACTGCAGCGACTTCAACAGATTGTCGACCGTGAATGGGTTGGCTTTCGGCTTGGCCGGAGGCGGATTGTCGTTGGCGGGCGACTGCTCGGCCTTGGGCGCCTGTTGCGCCGCCTTGCGCTCCGCCTCGAGCCTGGCTTTTTCCTGGGAGGCAATGCGCATCGCCTCCTCCGCCTTCTGGCGCTCCTGCTCGGCCTGCGCCATGGCCGCCTCGTCCGCTGCCTGCTGCTCCGCCGCCGCCTTGGCCTCGGCATCGGCCTTGGCTTTCGCGTCTGCCTCCGCCTTGGCTTTCGCTTCCGCGTCGGCCTTTGCCTTGGCATCCGCTTCAGCCTGGGCCTGAGCGTCGGCTTCCGCTTTCGCCTTGGCGTCGGCCTCCGCTTTCAGGCGCGCCGCTTCCTCTTGTTGGCGCAGTTCCTCGGCGGCCTTGTCGCGGGCATCCTGAAGTGCCGCGTAGTAGCGTACCTCGCGCCGCAGCCGCTGCTTCTCGAGCAGCGCGGCCTGCATCGCCTCGACGCGTTGCTGTTCTTTTTCCAGCGCGCGCTGCGTCAGGAACTGCGCCAGAGGCTCGCTGTCGAACTGCCGTTTCACGGCGCCGAACGGCCCCTCGGCGGTGAAATTCACGGCCGGCTCGGAGCCGACAAGCGCTTCGTCGCCGGGCCGATAGGTGACCGCGCCCTTGGCCGAAACCGTGCTGGCGTTGAGGTCGGCCGTGATGTCGGCCGACAAGGTCGCCGCCGGATTTTCAAGGCTGATCGGCGGCGCCCTGAGCGTGCCGCCGGCAATCGTGAAGGCGACCTCGGCGTCCTTTGCGGCGAAGCTGCCGCCGGCGGCGATGTCAGGCGCGAAGCCGGCGGTCTTGGCCGCGTCGATATCGCGGCCGATCGCATCCGCCTTGGCGAGGAATGCGCTGAAGGCATCAGGATTGACGCCGGCGATCTGCAAATCCTTCAGCGCCGCCGTGCCGGAACCAGACAGGGCGGCGATCATTGCGTCGACCGACTTGCCGCTGGTCGACAGCGTCGTCGAGAAATCGCCGGTGCCGCCGATGCCCGCGTCCGGCAAGACGCTTGCCAGATCGGCGCCCGCCAGTTTCATCTGTCCGGTGAAAAGCCCAGTGCCCTCATTGTTCTTCAACTCGAACAGGCCGGTCAGCGCCCCGCCGAGGAATTTGGCCTTGAGATCGGCCACGCGGATGCCGTCCGGGTCGAGCTTGAGCGAGAAGGCCGCGTCATAGGCGGTGGCGAGCGGGCCGGCGGCCAGCGAAGCCGTGGTCAGGTCGAGATCGGCCGTGAACGGCAAGCTGGACTTCTGGCTGAACGGCGCCGACGGCCACGCATTGGCCCTGTCACTTTTGTCGGCCCCGTTCTTGTCCACGAGAAAAGCGGAATCGCCGAACAGCGCCACCGCCATCGGATCAAGGTCGAGTTCGTCGAGCGCCAGGGCGCCGGCCAGATGCGGCACGCCGTCTTTGCCGTCCACGCCCTGCTTCACATCGAGGTTGATGTCGCCGGACACGGCCGCCTCGTTGATGGCGCCGCTGAGCCCGGAGAGCACCAGCAGGCCGTTGCCATAATCGGCCTGCGCGGCCAGCGATGTCGACATGCCGGCTCCCATGCCGGGGAGGCCGATGCCCGTCGTCATCAGCCATGGCTCGATGTCGGAGGCGTCGAGGTTGACCTTGCCCTTCGCCGTCGGTCCTTGCGGCGTGTCGGCGACCGTTCCCTCGAAGCCGGCCTTGAAGTCGTTGCCGGCAAGGCTGAAGCTCGTCGTCAGGCCGCCGCCGAACGTGCCCTTGGCCTGGATATCGGTGCTTGCCTCGCCCAGCATGCCGAGCGGTAGCGCCGGCAAGCCGTAGAGCGCCAGCAAGGCGGTTGCGTCCGGGTTCCTGGCATTGAACGTCAGTGTCACGGGGGCGTCAGAAAGCTTGCCCACCGCGCCCTTCCCCGACAGCGACGCCGAAAACGCCGAGCCGCCGGCCTTGCCTTGCCCGCTCATCGCCAGGCCCGTGGAGCCGTCGCCATTGTCGGCGGCACTGGCCACGAGGTCGATGCGCGCATCCTGGAACAGCTCGGGATAAGCGGCGGCGCGGCCCGCGAGCCCCTTCAGCACGGCATTGTCAGGATAATGCTGCGCGGCGACATCGATCAGCGGTTTCAGGTCGACAGCGACCACCGAGGCGTCGAGCTTGCCGGTCGGGCTCGCCGGAAAATCCTTGATCCGGCCGGTGGCGCTGATCGAGGCGCCAGCCAGTCCGCCCACCGACAGCCGGTCGATTTCGAGCAGCCCGTCCCGCAGCCTTAGTGCGGTATCGACCGTGTCGGCGGTCAAGCCGCCGGCGCTGACCGGGCCGGCCTTGATCTGGAAATCGAGGTCGCTGCTGGCAAAGCGGTTGGCGCCCTTGTCGCTGACGAAGATCGAGGCGAAGGCCGCCAGCCCGTCCACATCGAGTTCGCCGCCCTCGAGCCGCATCAGCACCGAGGGCTTTGCGTCGTCGGGCTGGCTGGAATCGATGCGGCCGGAAAACTTCGCCTTGCCCAGGATCAATTCGAGATCGCTAAAGGATTGATGGTTTTGCGAGAGATCGACCTTGGCCTTGAAACCGGCGGCAGGCAGACGGCGGATCGCCTCGTCGACATCCTTCGACAGCCACGCCGCAAAACCTGAAGGTTGCGCCACCGCCAGCAGCAACGAGCCGGTGAAGCCGAAATGGCCCTGCACGTTGAGCATGACCTTGCCATCGGCTTCCAGCTTGGTGCGGCCCGGCAAGGTCGCGGCGAGCGATTTCACCGACCAACCGTCATCGACCGGCTCGGCGGAAAGATGAACATCGCGCACCGTCGTGTCGCCGGCCACCACCGCCGGCAGCTTGACCTCGACCGTGCCGGGAATTGTCGGCTTCGGCAGATCGAGCAGCGCCTGTTCCAGCCCCGCGATACGCTGGTCCAGCGTCAGGCCCGCGCCGGCCGGCGCACCCACCGCCTCGTCGAGTTGCACCTGCGCGCCATTGGCCTCGATGGCGAAACTCGGTTTCTGGCCGAGATCGACCGAGGCCTTGCCGTCGGCGGTATAGGGATTGTCCAGCGGACCGGTCTCGAAACGGAATTCGTCGACGCCAAGCTTCTGGTGATCGAGCGAGAACTTGCCGTTCAGCCTAAAGCCCGGATCGGGCTTGCCGGCGCTGACCTTCACCGTCTCGCCATCCGTGCCGCGCAGCTCGGCTGAATTCTTGTCGGCGCCCGAAATCTTGAACTGGCCGGAATAGACGGCCGCACTGTTGACGATGCCCGCATTGCCGTCGGTCTCGATGACCAGCGGATAGGCATCGGGGTCCGCCTTCAGCCGAAGCCGCAGCTGCCCGGAAGGTTCGGCCTTGCCGGTCGAGGCCGCAACCGTGGCGCGCAAGCCGTCGAGACGCAACGTGCCGTCCATGCGCCACGGACCGGCCAGCGATTTGGCCGAAATGGTCGAGTTGATCTCGGAGAAGATGTGGCTGCGGCCGCCGGCGGCATGGCGCAGTTCGATCTGCCCTTCCGTCACCGTCAGTTTCTCGATCGAGACCTGTCCGGGATCGAAGGGCGAAGACGGCCGCATCGCCCAGTCGACGGTACCATTGGCGGCGATGTCTATGATTGCCTTCGGCCGCACCAGCCGCATGTCGAAAATCAGCACCTCGCCGCGCAGGAAGGGCGCGAGTTCCGCATCCATCGAAAACGTCTCGACGGTCATGGCCGGCTGGCCGTTGGGGCCGCCGGCGACGGCGACGTTGGAAAACGTCACCGAGGGAAACGGCAACAGCCTTGCCGTGGCGTCGCCCTGCACGGTCACCTTGCGGCCCAGGATGGCGCTTGCCTCGCGCTCGAACTCGGCGCGGTAGCCGGTCCAGTCGACAAAATACGGCACCACCAGCGCCGCGCACAGCACCAGCACGAACAAGCCACCGAAGATCACGAACAGGCGTGCGAGCATCAGCTCCGAACAGGTTGATTGAAATTCTGCCGCACTCTACCCGCATCCGCGTGTCGATAAAGAGGCAAATCATCCCGTGTTGCGTCCTGCCGGACGATCTGAAACAAATCCTGGAAAAAGCGGAGATTCTCGGATGTCGGGCAAGAACTGGGACCGTGTGCCGATCGATGCGCAGAGCGTCGATGCCCCGCTTTCGCAATCGGCGATTTTTCTTGTCGTCACCGTCGCCGGCGAACAGCCGGCCCTGGCCAGGGTGTGCTCCGTGCTTGGCGAACTCGACGATCTGGTCAAGACTGTCGGATTCCGCGACCTTGGTGGCCGCCTGTCCTGCATCGCCGGCATCGGCAGCGATCTCTGGAACCGGCTCAGCCCCGGCCGGCGGCCGCTGGAGCTGAAGCCGTTCGCTCCGATCAAGGGCGCGGTCCATTCAGCGCCAACGACGCCGGGCGACCTGCTCTTCCACATTCGCGCCGAGCGGCCCGACATGTGCTTCGAATTCGAACGTATCCTGCTCGACAGGCTTGGTCCCGGTGTGACCGTCGTCGACGAAGTGACCGGCTTTCGCTATTTCGATGCCCGCGACCTGCTCGGCTTCGTCGACGGCACCGCCAACCCGGCCGGCCTCGACTTGCCCGCCTCGGCGCTGGTCGGTGAAGAGGACCCCGACTTTGCCGGCGGCAGCTATGTCGTGGTCCAGAAATATTTGCACGACATGCAGGCCTGGGCGCGCATTCCAACGCCCGAGCAGGAGGCGATCATCGGCCGCACCAAGATCGACAACATCGAAATCGATGATGACGACGCGCCGCGCAAGTCGCACAAGTCGCTGGCCACTATCGAGGATGCCGACGGCAATGAATACGATATATTGCGCGACAACATGCCGTTCGGCAGGCCCGGGCAGAACGAGTTCGGAACCTACTTCATCGGCTACAGCAGATATCTCTGGGTCACCGAGAAAATGCTGCAGCGCATGTATGTCGGCGATCCGCCCGGCGCCTATGACCGGCTGCTCGACGTCTCGACGCCGCACACCGGCACGACCTTCTTCGCCCCCACCCGTCCCATGCTGCAGACGCTTGTGCAGGCGAAGTAAGAGAAGCTTTGTCGCTGCGCAGTAGAGCGTCGGCTGGCGGCCTCTATCCGCGGCCCCTCAACGTGCGTCGCGTTTCGCCTGCGCCACCTTGGCCGCCTTGCGCTGCCGGCCGAGTTCAGCCGGTCGGACCAGGCTTGCAACCTTCTGGTTGGCCACGGCCCGCATACCCTTGTGCGCCGTGCGCGAATTGTGCGTCGGACCGTTCGGGGCTTTCTGCTTCAAGGTCAGCGCCTTGCGCGCGTTGCCGACCAGCGAAATGCGGGCCGCCAGTTGGCGGCGCAGTTCGGCCTCGCCGTTCAGCCGCCGCATCGCCGTCGCCAGCACCGCAAGCTTCACTTGTGAACCGCCATCAGCCTTCGAGGCGGTCGCGCCCTTTGCCGCGCCCTTGCCGCGGATTTCACGACGGCGGCGATGCGCTTCGGTCTGCGCCTTGTCGCGCCGTTCCCGCAACAGCTTGACCAGGCCGGAAAGGTCGGCGTCGGAAAGATCCTGCACCGCCGGATGGTGCGACTTCTCCACCAATTCCTTTTCGTCGGCGCTCAGCGCGCGCGCTTCTTCCTTGCGTGAAATGGCCATGACAGTCCTCCTCAGCCGGCACGCCTGTTTTCCAGGCTTGCCACTTGAGGAGCCTCGACCCGAATGGCGGCGCGGTCAAGACCGGCGCCTCACGATGCCCTTAGCCCATGTCAGGCAGGATCTTGCCCGGATTCATGATGTTTTGCGGATCGAGCGCCTGTTTGATGGTGCGCATGATGTCGACGCCATGGCCGAGTTCGTGGCGCAGGAAGCCGATCTTGCCCTGGCCGATGCCGTGCTCGCCGGTGCAGGTGCCCTCCATGGCGATCGCCCGCATATTGAGCCGTGCGACGAACTTTTCCGACAGCGCGATTTCCTCGGGATCGTTGACATCCATCAGCACCAGCACATGGAAATTGCCGTCGCCCGCATGACCGACGATCGGCGCGATCAGGCCCATCTCGGCAATATCGGCTTCGGTCTCGGTGACGCATTCGGCAAAGCGCGAGATCGGCACGCAGACATCGGTCGACAGGCCCTTGGCGCCCGGCCGCAAGGTCAGCGAGGCCCAGTAGGCGTCGTGCCTCGCCTTCCACAATTTGGTCCGCTCCTCGGCGACGCTGGTCCACAGGAACGGCCCGCCGCCATTTTCTTCGGCGATCATGCCGAAGGTCTCGGCCTGCTCGGCAACGCCGGCGTCGCTGCCGTGGAATTCCACGAACAGGCACGGGCTCTCGGGATAGTCGAGCTTGGAATAAGTCTTCATCGCTCGCATCTGCAGCGCGTTGACCAGTTCGATGCGCGCCACCGGAATGCCCATCTGGATCGTCGCGATCACTGCGTTGCAGGCCGCCTCGACACTCGGGAACGGGCAGACGCCGCCCGAGATTGCCTGCGGAATGCCTTGCAGCTTCAAGGTCAGCGCGGTGATGATGCCGAGCGTGCCTTCGGATCCGACCAGCAGCCTGGTCAAGTCATAGCCCGCCGAGCTCTTTTTCGCCCGCTTGCCGGTCGTCACGGTCTCGCCGTCGGCCATCACGGCGGTCAGCGACAGCACGTTCTCGCGCATCGTGCCGTAGCGCACCGCATTGGTGCCGGAGGCCCGCGTCGCCGCCATGCCGCCGAGCGAGGCATTGGCGCCCGGATCGATCGGGAAGAACAGGCCGGTGTCGCGCAGATGCCGGTTCAGGTCCTCGCGCGTCACGCCGGGTTCGACGGTGCAGTCGAGATCCTGCGGATTGACCGCAAGAATGCGGTTCATCCGCGACGTATCGACCGAGATGCCGCCACCCGGCGCGTTGGTGTGGCCTTCGAGCGACGAGCCGACGCCAAACGCGATCACCGGCACGCGGTGTGCCGCGCAGGCGCGCACGATTTCCTGCACCTCGGCCGTCGTCTCCGGGAAAGCGACGCCGTCAGGCGCCTGCGTCGGAATATAGGTGGTCGTATGCGCGTGCTGCGAGCGGATCGCCTGTCCGGTCTGGAAGCGCTCGCCCAGACGCTGCTTGAGGATGCCGAGTACGGCCGCGATGCCTTCCTCGTTGCGTTCGACCGGATTGAGGTCGCTCAGAGCCATGGAATCCTCCGCGAATGGACCAGCATGCATGCTTGTCATGCGATTATGGATGCGTAGTCTCCACGACCACGCTCTGTCCAGCACCAGAACAAGGAAGTTTCGATGTCCATCCTCGCCCCCTTCGTTTCCAAGCCCATGGACATCGAGAAGGACTGGATCGACTATAACGGCCATCTCAACATGGCCTATTACAACGTGCTGTTCGACCGCTGCTCGGACGAGGCCTTCGAGGCGATGGGCATGGGCCTGGACTATGTGAAAGAGCGGCGGCTCACCATCTACACCGCCGAAGTCCATGTTTGCTACGTGCAGGAGTTGCACCTGGACCACAAGGTCATGGTCTCCTTTCAACTCATCGACCATGACGAGAAGCGGCTCAGGGCCTACCAGGAAATCCGCCATGTCGATGGCTGGCTCGCCGCCACGTCCGAGACCCTGTCGCTGCATGTCGACATGTCGGGGCCGAAGGTGGCGCCCTTCCCGGCCGATGTGCTGGCCAGGATCGAAGCCATGCGCGCCGCCCATTCGGTGCTGCCAATGCCCGAACGCGCCGGGCGCTCGATCGGAATCAGGCGCAAGCAGGGCTAGGGCAAATTCGAGGACGGAACGACTTCAAAGCCACACCCGCGAACCAAAATCGCCGGCCCCCTCAAATCGACTGGCGCCAGCGCTTGAAGCGGTCCTGGACCCACATTAACCTTACCGAGGTTTTAACGGGAACAAGCCAATTGAGCCGTTGAACGACTCAGCGGAGCGGTCGAAAACGTCCGCACCAGGGTTGTTTACGGGCGGCGGGGCGAAGCCGGTTCGAGGGACGTGCATGAAAACCGACATCAAGGTCGAGGTGGATAGGCTGGCGGCCGATCCGCGCATATCAGACTATGATTTCTGGCGTTCGCTCAAGAATGTCGACAACGAGATCTTTCACATCGCCAACAACAACGAACCGATCCCATTCGACATGATTCGCTGGCGCAGCATCCTGAAACGCGCCCGCCTGAAGCGCGGCCACGCCTGAGGCAAGCGATTTCGATCGCCGTCTGGCGCTGACATTTTTCTCAAGCAACATCTCACCGAGATCAAACCTGCCGCTTGATCGCCGCCAGCGGCGAGCGCGCGATCACCGGCGACGACTGGATGATCGCCGTGTTGGTCATCGCATGGGGGATGATGCGATCGATCACCCGTTCGAGTTCGGCCACCGAGCCGACATGCGCCAGCGCGATGAAACAGTCTTCGCCTGTCACCCGGTCGCATTGCGCGATCTCGGGCAGGGAGCGGATGATCTCGGCCACGACCGCCAATTGCCCCGGCACCGGCCGGATGCGCAGCCATGCCGACAGTTTCAGGCCAAGCGCCGCGGGATTGATTCTGACCGAATAAGCTTCGATCACGCCGTTCTCCTGCAGCCGCTTGAGGCGCTCGGCCACACTCGGCGCCGACAGGCCGACCGAGCGCGCCAACTCCGCCGTGCTGATGCGCGCGTCCTCTTCCAGCAAGCGCAATATTTTCATGTCGGCGGCGTCGAGGTCGACGCTTTCGCTTCGAAGGCGTTTCATGGAAAAATCCTTGCTTCCGGGAAAGAAATGACCGGACTTGCTGCTCATCGTCCATATAAACCGGAAAGATCGCCTGCGATACTGCGCCGATGGATGACCAGGCGCAAGTCCCGACTGCCGGTCGCGATGCCACCAGGCCTGCTCTTGCCGGCCCGGGCAGCCTGGCGACGAGACTGCCACCGCATCTCTGGTTCGCGGTCAGCGCGGTCTTCCACTATCTCGGGCCTGCCTTCGCCGTGCTGCTTTTCCCGCATGTCGGCGTGCTCGGCATGGCGTGGCTGCGCATCGCCACAGCGGCGCTGATCTTCGCGCCGCTGACGCGGCCCTGGCGAACCTTCGTCGGAACCGATACTCGGACGCGCCTGTTGTTGCTGGCCTTCGGCGCTTGCCTGGCGGTGATGAACTGCTCGTTCTACTTGGCGCTCGACCGCTTGCCGATCTCGTTGGTGGCGGCGATCGAATTCGTCGGCACCATCGGCATTGCGCTGGTCGGCCTCAGGAGCACCCGCAATCTGGTCGCTCTTGCCATAGCCGTCACCGGCACCTTGCTGTTGACCGACGTCAGATGGTCAAGCGACCCGATCGGGCTGTTCTGGGCTTTCCTCAACGGCGCGCTCTTTGTCGGCTACATCATGCTTGGCCACCGCGTCGCCCGCACCGGCGCCGCCGACGGCATCGCCGGCCTGGGTGCCGCCATGGCAGTCGCTTTCGTCGTCGTGCTGCCGATCGGCTTCACCGACGCGCTGCCCGCCTTTTTCTCGCCGCCGCTGCTCATTGCCGCCGTCGGCGTCGGCATCTGTTCCTCGGTCATACCCTATGCCTGCGATCAACTCGCCATGGCGCGGTTGCCGCGCTCGAGTTTCGCGCTGATGCTGTCCCTGCTGCCGGTCACCGCGACAGTGATCGGAGTCGTGGTGCTGCGTCAGATCCCCGGTCCGGCCGACTGCATCGGCATCGCCCTGGTGGTGGCCGGTGTCGCCTTCCACAAGCCGGCCTCCGCCGGCTAGTCGAGAAATCCCTTTCCTCCCAGTCGGTTGCAAAAAGCATCCGTTGGTTCCCACCTGCGACGAACTGCGACAGGCCGTTCGAGATTGAACCAAATCCGACTTTGAGCCGTTGTCTCCCACGAAAAATGGCTTGGAGCGACGCGATGGACTGGAAAAAGACCAGGGAACCCGCCGACGCATGGCACATGACCGACGACCTTCATGTCGAGCAAGGCAAGGGCGACCCCTTCGCGGCGGCCATCCGTGCCACGCGGATGTCAATGATCATTACCGATCCGCGCCGGCAGGATAATCCGATCGTCTTTGCAAACGACGCCTTCCTGCGCCTGACGGGATACGAGCGCCATGAAGTTATCGGCAAGAACTGCCGCTTCCTGCAGGGCCCCAAGAGCGACAAGGCCGCCATCGCAGAGATACGCGCCGCGATCGAGAACGAGACCGATCTTAGCGTCGATATCCTGAACTACCGCAAGGATGGTTCGAGCTTCTGGAACGCGCTCTACATAAGCCCTGTCTCCAACGACAAAGGCGAATTGCAATTCTTCTTTGCTTCCCAGCTCGATGTTTCAGACCGCAAGCGTTCGGAACATCGCATCACCGCGGACAAGGATCGCTTCGAGAAAGCCGTGAGGGAACGTACTGCGGAACTCGAGGCGGCGCTCGAGGCGCAGACCACGCTGCTGCACGAGGTCGATCATCGCGTGAAGAACAACCTGCAGATGATCTCCTCGCTCATCCTCATGCAGAGCCGGACCGTCAGTGACGAGAATCTGAAACGCTCGCTGGGCACGATGCTGGAACGCATAGAGGCGCTCAGCACCGTGCACCGCCGGCTCTACCAATCCAAGGACGTCAGCAAGTTCGATGTCTCGGATTTTGCCAGGGATCTCGTCTCCGAGCTGCTCACGGCTTCGGGACGCTCGGAAATCAATCCGAAACTTGATCTCGAGTCCATCATCATCCCAGCCGAGAAGGCAACGCCGGTGGCATTGATGGTGAACGAACTCCTCACCAACGCGCTCAAGCATGCGTTCAAGGAAGGGCCGGATGGCACGAGATCGGGCAGCATCGGCATCAAGATGAGCCAGCCGGACGGCCATTTGAACATCGAGGTCTCGGACGACGGCGTCGGCATGGCGGACGCCAATGGGGACGCCTCCTTCGGCATGCGGCTGATCAAGTCGCTTGCACGCCAATTGCGCGCCGACATCGAGTGGCGCGATGCCGGTCCCGGCACTCGCGTTGTCATTTCGATGCCCAACGGACCACAGCACAAAGGGAACCTGTCATGAATGAGCCTCTCAAGGTCCTGATCGTGGAGGATGAGGCCTTGCTGGCCATGGAGCTGGAAAGCCTTGTCCAGGACGCCGGCCACAGTGTGGTGGGCTGGGCGACATCCCTGGCCGAAGCAAGGGAGGTGGTTGATTCGACGCGGGCCGACATCGCCTTTGTCGACATCCACCTCACCGACGGCCCGACCGGCATCGATGTCGCCGAATATATCGACGACAGGAAGAACTCCATGGTCGTTTTCATGACCGCCAACCCGAAGCGCATTCCCGACCATTTCGCCGGCGCGATCGGGGTCATTGCCAAGCCCTACACGGTCCACGGGGTGACTTCGGCCCTGCGCTATTTGCAGGAAGGCGTGCGGCGCCCGCCGCCGACATCGGAGCGTCCGGCGGGCTTCACCTTGTCGCCGGCTTTCGAGACGGTCTGGGCGCCGGGAAGGTGACGACGATCAAGCCAGCTTCTGCTTGAGGAAAGCGACGGTCCTGCCCCAGGCGAGATCGGCCGCCTTCTTGTCGTAGCGCGCCGCCGAGGTGTCGTTGTTGAAGGCATGGTTGGCGCCTTCATAGACATAGACCGTGTATTCGACATGCGCGGCGTCGAGCTCCTTCTTGAAGGCATCGATCCCGGCATTGGTGCGCTGGTCGAGGCCGGCATAATGCAGCAGCAGCGCAGCCTTGATCTTAGACGCGTCGGGGGCGTTCGGCTGCATGCCGTAATAGGCGACGCTGGCGGCGAGGTCGGGCGCATTGACGGCCAGCATGTTGGCCGTGCCGCCGCCCCAGCAGAAGCCGATGGCGCCGACCTTGCCGTTGCCGTCCTTGTCGGCCTTGAGAAAGGCGACCGTCGCCACGCCGTTGGCCACGGTCTGCGCCGGGTCGAGTTTCCCGAACATGTCGCGCGCCTTGTCCTCATCGGCGGGCGTACCGCCGAGCGGCGACAGGAAATCGGGCGCGAGCGCCACGAACCCTTCCAGCGCCACACGCCGGGCGACGTCGCGGATATGCGGGTTGAGCCCCCTGTTTTCATGAATGACGATGACGGTGCCGAGCTTGCCGGCCTGGTTCGCCGGCTTGACCAGATAGCCCTTCATCTCGCCGCCGCTGCCGGGATAGGTGATGTCCTCGCCTTTCACGCGGACATCGTTTTCGGCGACAATCGCCGCCTGGGCGGAGTTCGCCGCCAGCATCGGCGCGATCGCGGCGGCCGCGGCACCCGATCCAGCAAGCCTGGTCAGTTGCTCCATGAAGCGACGGCGATCGAGCGTCAGATGGGTGTATTCGTCATAGGCGTCGATCATCGCCTGGGTGATGACGGGCTTGGTGGTGACGTCGGTCATGGGCTTCCTCGATCTCGGTGTCTTGACTTCGGTTTCCTTGCCGTCCGCAGGATAGGGGCGAGCCTGTCATCGTCCACTGGACGGTGACACCTCGCCGCCTCCAAGACCGCCAGCCAGGCCGCTGAAGATCATCACGTTTTTGTCATCGGTGAATAATCTTGATGGCGCTGCCACAATAGTGGGGGAAACTGGCTGGCCGGCCGCTTTTGGCGGTCACGGTAGAGCAATTCCAGGAAAAGTGCGTAGCGGTTTTCCCGGGAGAAGCGCGCAGCGCTTCCCCTTGGGAATTGCGTAAAACAAGAAGTTAGAGTGGGGCGGAGGTTCTATCAAACTCTGAACCGCTCTAGGCCCGATCTGGAAGGAACAATGCCGATGACCATGACCTCGCCGATGCTCGCAACAGCTTTCATGGTTGCGGCCGCCGTTCTGGCGATGCGCGCGGCCGTTGTTGCGGCGAGCCGCAAGTCCATGGTCAAGGTACGCAGCCGCCAGCGTCATCCGGCAAACACGAAAAACCCAAGGTGAGGTGAAGTCATGGACGTCCAGGACATCGTGAACACCGTCTCGCAGAAGGCCGGTCTCGACCAGGCTACGACCGAAAAGGTCGTCGGCACCATTTTCTCGGTCCTCGAGCATGAGGCCGAAGGCACCAGCGCCTCCTCCTTCTTCGCCAAGATTCCGGGCGCCGATGCGCTGGCGCAGAAATACGACGTCATGGCCGCCCCGGCCGGCGGCGGCGGCTTCCTGTCCTCGCTGCAAGGCGCGCTTGGCGGCGTTCTCGGCGAGAAAGCCGGCGCGCTGGTCAACGGCCTCGCCGCGCTCAAGGCATCCGGCCTCGACATGGCGCAGATCCAGAAGGCAGGCGAGACGCTGGTCCAGCAGGCCGAGGCAGCCGCCGGCCCCGATTTGACCAACCAGGTGCTCGGCTCGGTGCCCAGCCTGAAGAGCCATCTGGGGCTCGGCTAAGACGGCGACGCCGGCCGCCCGGTCGAAGGCAGAAAAACGTCCTGCATTGCGACGCTTTGCTGACCATGGCTGGCGCTGCCCCTCACCTGCCTGCCGGCATCCTCTCCCCGTATAGTGACGGGGAGAGGGGCGCTGTCATCGCCGATTTCGCTAATCCCCAATGATGCAAGAAGGCGCCGCGGTTGCGTCCAGCCCCTTCTCCCCGTCACTATACGGGGAGAAGTGCCCGGCAGGGCGATGAGGGGCGGCGCTAGCGTCGCGAAAACTGGACCCCGCCCCTTACTTGGGCAGCGCGTAGGCCATCACATAATCGCCAGGCTTGGTGCCGACCGAGCCGTGGCCGCCGGCAACGATGACCACGAACTGGCGCCCGTCCGCGACCGTATAGGTCATCGGCGTCGATTGCCCCCCGGCGGGCAGCCGCGCCCGCCAGAGCTGCCTGCCTGAAGTCAGGTCATAGGCGCGCAGATAGTCGTCGACGGCGGCGCCCAGGAAGGCGACACCGCCGGCCGTGATCATCGGCCCGCCGATGCCGGGCACCCCGACCTTCAGCGGCAACGGCAGTGGCGTCATGTCGTAGACGGTGCCGTTGCGATGCTTGTAGGCGATCTGTCCGGTCCTCAGATCGACGCCTGCGACATAGCCCCAGGGCGGCGCCTGGCACGGAATGCCGAGCGGTGACAGGAATGGCCCCATGACCACCGCGTAGGGGGCGCCCTCATTGCGGTTCAGCCCCTGTTCGCTGCCGCGCCCCTCATCCGGCGGCGGCACCTGGTCGCGGGGGATGAGCTGTGACTTGAATGCCAGGTAGGTCGGCATGCCGAACATCACCTCCCGCACCGGATCGACCGCTACCCCGCCCCAGTTGAAGGTGCCGAAATTACCGGGATAGATCAGCGAGCCCTGTACGGAAGGCGGCGTGTAGCGGCCCTCATAACGCAGGCCCTGGAATTCGATCCGGCAGGCCAGCTGGTCGAACATGGTGATCCCCCACATGTCGGCGCCGGTCAGCGGCTTCGGCATGAAGGTAAGATCGGAAACCGGCTGCGTCGGCGATGTGTGATCGCCTTCGATGGCGCCGCCCGGCGCCGGCACTTCGTTCACCGCGACCACCGGCTCGCCGGTGCGCCGGTCGAGCACATAGAGGTCGCCCTGCTTGGTCGGCCCGACGAGCGCGGGCACGACGGAACCGTCGGCCTTGGTGATGTCGACCAGGCTCGGCTGCGCCGGCACGTCCATGTCCCAGAGGTCATGGTGCACGGTCTGGCGCACCCATTTCAACTGCCCGGTGTTGAGGTCGAGCGCGGTGATCGAGGAAGAGAATCTCTCGACATTGGCGCTGCGGCCCATGCCGAGCTGGTCCGGCGTCTGGTTGCCGAGCGGCACATAGAGCAGGCCGAGCTTTTCGTCGGCGCTCGGCGTCGACCACATGTTGGGCGAGTTGGCGGTGTAGGTCTGGCCGGCCGGCAATGGCGTCGTCTGGTCCGGATTGCCGGAATCCCAGTTCCATAGCAGCTTGCCGGTGCTCGCATCATAGGCGCGAATGACGCCGGACGGCTCCTGCGTCGAGTAATTGTCGTTGACCGCGCCGCCGGCGATGATCTTGCCGCCCGCGATCAGCGGCGCCGAAGTCGAGTAGTAATAACCGGACTTCGGATACGGCATGTTGGTCAGCAGATTGAGCGTGCCGCCCTCGGCAAAGGCTGGGCAAACCTGCCCGTTGGCGGCGTCGAGCGCGATCAGCCGCGCATCCGAGGTCGGCAGATAGACGCGCGTCGCGCAGGGCTGACCGGCGGCGCCGGCGGCATCGGCATAATAGGAGACGCCACGGCAGGTCTGGTGCTGCCGGTCCTTGTCGAGCTTGATCTTGGGATCGTAGCGCCACTTCTCCTTGCCGGTCGCCGCATCGACCGCGATGGCGAAATTGTGCGGCGTGCAGATATAGAGCGTGTCGCCCACTTTGAGCGGCGTCACCTGGTAGGTGGTCTCACCGACATCGTCCGGACCCTTCACGTCACCGGTGCGGTAGGTCCAGGCCGGCTGCAGATTGGCGACATTATCCGGTGTGATCTGGTCGAGCGGCGAATAGCGCTGGCCGAACTGCGTGCGCCCGTAATAGTGCCATTCGCCCGCCGGCACGTCGCCGCCGAGATTGGCGTTGGGGATCACCTTGTCGGTGTCGAGCGCGCCGCCGATGTCCTTCGGGTCCGTGGTCATCGAATAGCCGGCCACCGCCAGCGATGCCAGCACGGCAAGGATCAGTGGCGCGCGGCCGTCCGGACCGGCAAGGCCCCGCCGCGCCCACGGCGTCAGCAGCCACAGGGCCACCAGCACGATGATGCCGCCGCGCGGGCCGAGTTCCCACCAGTCGAAACCGGTTTCCCAGACCGCCCAGGCAAGCGTTCCGAGCACGATCGCCGCGTAGAGCCAGAGCGCCGTCGAACGGCGCCGGTAGAGCAGCCAGGCGGCGACCAGGAAGGCGAGACCGACGATGATGTAGTACCAACTGCCGCCCAGCGAAGCCAACCAGATGCCGCCGGCGCCAAGCGCCAGGCCGATGAGGAAGAGGATGAGGGAGGTGATCGTGACAGCCAAGATGATACTCCTTCGACTGTTGCGCGCATGGTGCGGCCCTAGGCAACCCGGCATTGCGTGCTGCCCCATACGCAACTTTCTCCCGACCGCCGCGCCTGTCAAGCGCAGGTCAAGGGTCCGCGGCGGCAACCTTGTCCCCCTGCGGTTGTTCACAACGCCGGCCGCCATATCGCTCGAGTGGCCGTATCAGGCACTTTACCCAGAACAAAACGTAGACAGTTCTGGTCTTTCCCTCCCGAATCACTACATTCGGGGGAGATGTCCGGCTTTTCCGAAGACATGCCCTTTTTCGACGAACCCAATGCGCGGCCCACGGCCCCGTCGGGCATTGCCGCGCGCGCCATGGCTGCCCGCGGCGGCCAGAACAATGCGCCGGACTATCTCAAGGGGTTGAACCCCGAGCAGCGGCTGGCGGTGGAGACCACCGAAGGCCCGGTTCTGGTGCTGGCCGGCGCCGGCACCGGCAAGACTCGCGTGCTCACCACCCGCATCGCCCACATCCTCGCCACCGGCAGGGCCTTCCCCTCGCAGATCCTGGCCGTCACCTTCACCAACAAGGCCGCGCGCGAGATGAAGCAGCGCATCGGCATCCTGATCGGCGAAGGCAATGTCGAGGGCATGCCGTGGCTCGGCACCTTCCACTCGATCGGCGTGAAGCTGCTGCGCCGCCATGCCGAGCTTGCCGGCCTGAGATCCGACTTCACCATCCTCGACACCGACGACGTCGTGCGGCTGATCAAGCAGCTGATCCAGGCCGAGGGCCTGGACGACAAGCGCTGGCCCGCAAAACAGTTCGCCCAGATGATCGACGGCTGGAAGAACAAGGGCCAGGGTCCGGCCGACATCGCCGAGGGCGATGCGCGCAGCTTCGCCAACGGCAAGGGCCGCGAGCTTTACAAGGCCTATCAGGAGCGTCTGCAGACGCTCAACGCCTGCGATTTCGGCGACCTGCTCTGCCACCCGATCCGCATCTTCCGCGCCAATCCCGATGTGCTGAAGGACTATCACCGGCGCTTCAAATACATCCTCGTCGACGAGTACCAGGACACCAACACCGCCCAATACATGTGGCTGCGGCTGCTCGCGCAGCGACCGGAAGGCAAGCCGATCTCCCCCCTTGAGGGGGAGATGTCCGGCAGGACAGAGGGGGGCGCCTCGCGCCACAGGGCCACCGTTAACATCTGCTGCGTCGGCGACGACGACCAGTCGATCTATGGCTGGCGCGGCGCGGAGGTCGACAACATCCTGCGTTTCGACAAGGATTTTCCCGGCGCCACCATCATCCGGCTGGAACGCAACTACCGCTCGACCGCACACATATTGGGCGCCGCTTCCCATCTCATCGCTTACAATGAGGGCCGTTTCGGCAAGACGCTGTTCACCGACCGCAACGATCCCGAGGATGGCAAGGTCAACGTCCACGCCGCCTGGGATTCGGAGGAGGAAGCCCGCGCCATCGGCGAGACCATCGAGGCCTACCAGCGCCAGAAGCACAATTTGAACGACATGGCGATCCTCGTCCGCGCGTCCTTCCAGATGCGCGCCTTCGAGGACCGCTTCATCACGCTCGGCCTGAACTACCGCGTCATCGGCGGCCCGCGTTTTTACGAGCGCATGGAAATCCGCGACGCACTGGCCTTCTTCCGCGTCGTCGCCAACGGCACCGACGACCTCGCCTTCGAGCGCATCGTCAATGTGCCCAAGCGCGGCCTGGGCGAAGCGACCATCCGGCAGATCCACGACACGGCGCGCGGCATGCGCATCCCAATGCTGGAGGCGGCGGGCACGCTCGCCGAAAGCGACGAGCTGAAGCCGAAACCGCGCGCCGCGCTGCGCGAGGTCGCGGCCAATTTCGAACGCTGGCAGAAGGCGCTGGAAACCACGCCGCACACCGAGCTCGCCGAGACCATTCTCGAAGAGAGCGGCTACACCGACATGTGGAAGAACGACCGTTCGGCGGAAGCCCCCGGCCGGCTGGAGAACCTGAAGGAACTGATCCGCTCCATGGAGGAGTACGAGTCGCTGCGCTCCTTCCTCGAACATGTCGCGCTGGTCATGGATGCCGAGCAGAATGCTGGGCTCGATGCCGTTTCCATCATGACGCTGCACTCGGCCAAGGGCCTCGAATTCGAGACCGTTTTCCTGCCCGGCTGGGAGGAAGGCCTGTTTCCCCATCAGCGCGCGCTGGACGAAGGCGGCCGTTCGGGGCTCGAGGAAGAGCGCCGCCTCGCCTATGTCGGCCTGACGCGGGCCAAGAAGAACCTGCATATCTGGTTCGTCTCCAACCGCCTCATCCACGGCCTCTGGCAATCGACCATCCCCTCACGCTTCCTCGAGGAACTGCCGGAAGCCCATGTCGAGGTCGCCGAAGCCGGCAACTCCTACGGCGGCTACGGCAATCCCTATGGCGGCGGCTCGTTCGCGTCCGGCCGTGGCGGCAGCCAAGGGGCAGGAAGACAGAACCCGTATGGCGCCTCGCGCTTCGACAATATCGGCGGCAATTCGGGTGGCGCGGAAAAATCCGGTGCCTTCTCCAACACCTATTCGACACCGGGCTGGCAGCGCGCGCAGGCCAACCGCACCGAGGCGACCGACCGCAACTGGGGCACGCGCTCGGGCCATCAGGTCGAGCGCATCGGCTATGGCGAGACAGACTCCGGCTACGGCGCCGGCCGCACCAGCGTAAAGGGCCGCACCATCGACGGCGAACTGGTCGCCAAATCCGTCTCCGACACCCCGTCGGCCTTCAGCGTCGGCGACCGCGTCTTCCACCAGAAATTCGGCAACGGCAACATCGCGGCCATCGAAGGCAACAAGCTGACCATCGACTTCGACAAGGCCGGCCAGAAACGCGTGCTGGACGGGTTTGTCGCGGCGGTGTGAGTTGGGGCCGTAGCTTTGACAAGAAGCCGGCGAAGCCGTTCAATCCACCTTCTTTTCGCCCCGCTCGCCGGCCTTCACGATATCCCCTGTCGTAAACAGGATTTCCTTCAGTTCCGCGCGCCAGTCGGTCTTCTGGCGCAGCAGGAATTCGAGGTCCATGCCGAAATGCTTGAACTCCTCGCTCTGCGCGTTCTTCATGATCGCCTTGGCTTGCGGGTCCTTCTCCACCGACATGCGCTGTTCGTACCAGCCGATCGCTTCCGCCTCCTCGATCAGCGAGGCGATCATGCGGGCGAAGGTGCGCACTTGCTGCGACAGTTCTTCCGGCGGTTCGTGATACTGGTCGAAACCCATGTCGTCCTCCATTGGCCATCCCGATGAATGTCTGGGGAATGCCGCCGGTTCCGCATCATCGCTGCAATTCCGCCAAGGCCCGCTCCAGCGGCGCCGACGAAATCTGGATCGGCCCGGAGAACGCCACATCCATGTCCAGGATCAGGTAGATCGCCCCGGCGATCAGCGCGGCCGAGACCATGAAGGTCGCGGCAGTGATCGCATTCCTCGGCGCCCTGAACCCGAAACTGGCGAAGATCAGCGCCAGCCACGTAACCAGCATGACGATCAGCGGCCAAGGGATCGTGCCCTCCGACTGCTCGATCAGCACCCAGCGCAGTTCCAGCACTTTCTGCAGCCGCTGACGGACGTCCTGCAAGACGGAGGCGCGCGCCGCGTCGGCCGGGGGCAGCGCGCTCAGCCGCGTGCCGATCTCCGTCAACAGATGTTCGGACAGCTCATTGCCGGCGGCAGGCGTCTCGTCGCCCTGCATGGCATCGGCCACCACCCCCTGCACATAGGCGACCAGCGGCTGGCGCACCGCGTCGGTTTGCGGTCCGTATTGGCGCAAGGTCCTGTCGAGCAGGATCAGCTCCGTCGCATAGGCATGCACATTGTGATCGATCGATTCGAAGGTGTTCTTGGCCGAGTTGATCATCAGCCCAAGCATCAGCGAGGTCATCACTCCGAACAGATTGGCGGCGAGCCGGACCACGGCATTCGTATCGTCGTCGCGATGCCTGACCGGCATCCTGGGCCACACGGCCATGGCGGCGAAAGCTGCCCCCGCCAGGCACAGGAAGATCACCGTTGCGATTAAAGTTTCGCGCATGCCGCTCATTTCTGCACGAGACGCGCGGATTGCCAATGGCTGCTGGAATTGAGCCAGCTTCAGACCTCTTGGTGCGCGTTTGCCGGCCTTCAGGAAACCGGTGCCGCTCCACCTTCTTCGGTGCGCCGGGCGATGAACGCGTCGAGCACGCCTGACGTGGCGGCGGCCGAAGCGGGCGGCTCGAAATCGGCCAGGATGCGCTTCCAGATGCCGGTGGCGCGTTCGGTGGCGTTCTTCGAACCGCTTTGCGTCCAGTTGCCGAAATTCGACCAGTCGGCCACCAGCGGTTCATAGAAGGCGGTGCGGTAGCGCGCCATCGTATGGCCAGCCGAGAAAAAGTGGCCGCCCGGCTGCACTTCGGCTATCGCCTCGAAGCCAATTGCGTCGTCGTCGCCGGGCGTCGCGGCGCAGAGTTCGGCGACAGTCTGCAGCGCCTCGATATCGGTAACCAGCTTTTCAAGGGAAACACTCAAGCCCCCTTCCAGCCAGCCGGCCGCATGGATGCAGACGGTGGCGCCCGACAGCACCGAGCCCCAAAGCGCGAACTGCGTCTCGTGCGCGGCTTGCGCGTCCGAAATGTTGGCCGCGCTGCCGCCGCCCGAGCGCCATGGCAGACCGGTGAAGCGCGCCAGTTGGCCCGCGCCCAGTGTGGCCTTGATATGCTCCGGCGTGCCGAACGCCGGTGCGCCCGATTTCATGTCGACATTGGAGGAGAAGGAACCGTAGACCACCGGCGCGCCCGGCCGCACGATCTGCGCCAGCGTCAGCCCGGCCAGCGCTTCGGCATGCTGCAGCGTCAGGGCGCCGGCCACCGTGATCGGCGCCATCGCACCGGCCAGGCAGAACGGCGTGATGATCAGCACCTGCCCCGCCTTGGCAAAATCGATGATGCCTTGCGCCATCGGGATGTCGAGCTGGCGCGGCGAGTTGGTGTTGATGACGGTGTAGCAATGCGCGCCGGAGTGGAACTCGTCTTCGGACAGCCCGCGGGTCAGCCTGATCATCTCGAAACTGTCATCGACCTGCGGCGTGCCGCGTGCGAACACGAACGGGAATTTGTCCGACAGGGTCAGCTGCGCCCGGTTGACGGCATAGTGGCGAAAACGGTTGTCGATGTCCTGCGGCTCGATGCACGGCCCCAGCATGTGCAAGACATCGAAATGCTGCACCAGCTTGATGAGCTCCTCGAAAGCGACCAGCGTTCCGGGTCGCCGGCCGCGGTCGAGATCGGTGACATTGGGCGCGCCGGAGCCCGCCAGGAATGTCATCGAACCCAGTTCGAGCAACAGATCGCGAGCACGCGCGCCTGCATTGGCGTGGATCGATCGCGGCGCCGAGGCCAAGGCTGCCATCACCATGTCGCGGCCGATGCGCACCATGTCGGTCTCGGGATCGACCAGCGCGCCGGCGCGGGCGAGCACTTCGCGCGCCTGCGGCAGCAGCACCTTGATGCCGAGCTCTTCCAGCACCCGCAGCGCCGTGTCGTGGATCGACGCCACCTGGTCGTCGGAAAAGATCGGCTGCGGGAGGAATGGATTCTTCAGCGACCGGTAATTGGGCTTGCGGCTGGATTCGCTGCCCGCCTCGCCGGTGCGTCCGCGCCGGCGTTCGCGCCTGCTGTCTCGTGCCGCCTCATCGATCATCGGAAGTTCCTCCTCATTGCCGCATCGCCTTGCCCTGGGGATCATAGGGCGAGGCAGAGATGACCCGCGCAGGCCGTTCGACGCCGACAATGTGTACCGAAAGCGCCGTCCCCTCCCCGGCGAAATCGTCGTCCACCAACGCCAGCGCGACGCTCTTGCCGATCGTGTAGCCAAATCCGCCGGAGGTGACGAAGCCGACGCGCCGGCCGCCATGCCAGACCGGCTCGAAGCCGCTGGCATCGGCATCGACGGCGTCGATCTCCAGCGTCACGATCCGCTGCGCGGCGCCGGCGTCTCGTTCCTTCAGCGCCGCGTCGCGGCCGACGAAATCGCCCTTGTCGAAGGCGATGAAACGATCGAGCCCGGTCTGGCCGGGCGTGTAGCCCTGCGTGAATTCGCGCGACCAGATGCCGAAGCTCTTCTCCAGCCTGAGCGCATTGAGCGCGTAATAGCCGATCTCGGCCAGGCCGAGGTCCTCGCCGGCGGCAAGCAGCGTTTCGCGCAATGTGGCGTGCATGGTCATGGGGCAGCTGATCTCGAAGCCTAGTTCGCCGGCGATGGAGAGACGGGCAACCCGCGTGTGCACCATGCCGACATCGAACGCGCCGCAGGCCATGAACGGCAGCGCCTTGCCCGACACGTCCTGATGCGTCGTTCGTTCCAGGATCTTGCGCGCATTCGGTCCGGTCAGCAGGAAGCCGCTCATGGCATCCGAAATGTCGGTGACCGTGACGCCCTCTCGCGCCTGTCTCTCGAACCAGCGCAGGTGGAACTCCCGGAGATAATAGGAGCCCATCAGCCAATAGTCGCCGCCGCCCCAGTTGATGACGGTCAGATCGCCCTTCAACCGCCCGTCCGGCCCGAGCATGGGCGCCAGCCGCGCCTGGCCGGCTTTCGGCAGCCGGCAGGCGAGCAGCCGGTCGAGCCACGCCTCGGCGCCCGGCCCTGAAATCGCGTAGCGCGAATAGGCCGAGATATCGATGAGGCCGGCGGCACGGCGCACCTGCAGCGCTTCGTCGCCGACGATGTCGAAGGCGTTGGAGCGCTTGAGCGTCGTGTTCTCGCAAAAACCCATCGGCGCGAAATAGGCCGGGATTTCCAGCCCCCAGGAGGCCGTCCATTCGCAGCCGGCAGCAGCCATCCCGTCATAGGCGCCCGGGCGCTTCAAAGGCCGGCCCGCCGGCAATCGCTCATTGGGAAAGGTCATGACGAAGCGGCGTGAATAGAACTGGCGTGTCGTCTGCCTGAGATATTCGCGGTTGGCGGCGAAGGCGCCGTAGCGGGCGATGTCCATGCCGAAGATGTCGGCCTGCGGCTCGCCGTAAATCATCCACTCGGCCAGCGACTTGCCGACGCCGCCGCCCTGGCTGAAGCCGGCCATGACGCCGCAGGCGACCCAGTAATTTTTCACGCCGCGCACCGGCCCGACGATCGGATTGCCATCGGGGGTGAAGGTGAAGGCGCCATTGACCCATTTGCGGATGCCGGCCGTCGCCAGGCAGGGAAAGCGTTCATGCGCCTTGGCGAGTTCCGGGCTGATGCGGTCGATGTCTTCCGGAATCAGCTCGATGCCATAGTCCCATGGCGCGCCGTCCATGTTCCAGTGCTTCGGGTTCTGCTCGTAAACGCCGAGCAGCACGCCCTTGCGCTCCTGGCGCAGGTAGGAGAAGCCGTCGAGATCGACGGCGATTCCGATCTCCCGGTCGAGCGCCGCGATCTCGGGAATGTCCTCGGTGACGAAATAGTGATGCTCCATCGGCGTCACCGGCAGGTCTACGCCGGCCATGCGGCCGACCTGCTTGGCCCACAACCCGCCGGCGTTGACGACATGCTCGGCAACGATGGTGCCCTGCTCGGTGACGACATCCCACTGGCCGTCGGTGCGCGCCTTCAGCTCGACCACGCGGTTACGCAGGATGACATCGGCGCCACGCTTCTTGGCAGCACCCGCATAGGCATGCGTCGTGCCGTAGGGATCGAGATGACCTTCGTTGGAATCGTGCAGGCCGCCGAGCACGCCGGTGACGTCGACGATCGGGCAGATCGCCTTGATCTCGTCGGGCGTAACCAGCCGGGCGGTCTCAATGCCAACCGATTGGAACACCGCCCACGCCGATTTCAGCCACTCCCAGCGCGCCGGATCACTGGCGATGTTGACGCCGCCGGTCATGTGCAGCCCGATATCCCAGCCGGATTCGGCCTCGATCTCGCGGTAGAGGTTGATGGTGTAGTCCTGCAGCGCAGCGACATTGGGATCGGCGTTGAGCGCATGGAAACCGGCCGCCGCGTGCCAGGTCGAGCCGGCGGTCAGTTCGGCGCGCTCGATCAGCGCCACATCGCTCCAGCCGAACCGCGTCAGGTGGTAGAGCACCGAGGCGCCCACCACGCCACCCCCAATGACAACTGCGCGGTAGTGCGACTTCAAGGCTTCCCTCCCGGTCTGTCAGAGGCAGCACCATATACGCGCTGTACATAAGTGTCTAGTACGCTGAATACTGCAGATGGACGGTCAACAATCTCATGCCGTCCAGCGTTTTCATCGGCACTTGGAGATCGCCGCTGGTCGGCGTCGCGCACTGTCACGCAAGCATCATGTTGACGCCTTAGATCGCTTTCGGGGAGGCATGCGCGGCATCATCGATGCGGCACCTCTTTCCGTTTGTCCTTCGGCCGCTCCGGCATGCTTCGTCACAAAGAGGATTGTCCATGAAACACCTGCACCGAACCGCCTCGCTCGGCGTCGCGCTGGCCTTGTTCACCGCTCTCACCCCGGCGCTTGCCGACGGCGTGGCCTACGTCAACAAGGGCCTGGTCGGCGTCGGCCGCATCCCGGCCGACCAGCGCGACAAGTTCGGCGAGACCTTCGGCTCGGGCTCCGGCATGGCGATCGACACATCCGGCTGGACGCATGATGCGGGCACCTACAAGGGATCGCTCTGGCTCCTGCCCGACCGTGGCTACAATGTCGCCGGCACCACCGACTACCGGCCGCGTCTCAACACCATCGGCATCGAGTTCACGCCTGTCGCGCCGGGCGCTGCTCCCGCCGCCGGCCAGGAGCAGAAGGGCGTCAAGGCGACGCTTGCCGACACGATGCTTCTTACTGACGACAAGGGCGCCGATGCCACCGGGCTCGATCCGCTGTCGGATGTGCGCCCGGCCGCCGGCGACATGCCGATGCTGCCCGTCGCCACCAACGGCAAGCTCGCTCTCGACAATGAGGCCATCGTGCGGCTGCCCGACGGTTCGATGTTCATCTCCGACGAGTACGGCCCCAACATCTACAGGTTCTCCGCGCAAGGCCGCCTGATGTCGGCGACCCAGCCGCCGGCGGCCCTCGTTCCGATGCGCAAGGGGACACCGAACTTCTCCTCCGACAATCCCGGCCCGGGCGCCGCCGACCCCGATCCGAAGGATCCCGAAACCGGACGCCAGAACAACCAGGGCCTCGAAGGCATGGCGATGACGCCGGACGGCAAGTTCCTGATCGCCGTGCTGCAGTCGGCTCCGAGGCAGGATGGCGGCGATTCACCCTCGACACGGCAGAACACCCGGGCGCTGGTCTATGATGCCTCCGACCTCGCCCATCTGAAGCTCGCGCATGAATATGTCGTGCCGCTGCCGGTGTTCAAGGATGCCAAGGGCAAGACCAAGGTCGCCGCGCAAAGCGAGATCGTGGCGCTTTCGGACACGTCCTTCCTGATGCTGGCGCGCGACAGCGGCAACGGCCAGGGCCTGAAGAAGGGTGACGCGTCACTCTACCGCCAGATCAACATCGTCGACCTGTCCGGCGCGACCGACATCGCCAGCGGGCCTTTCGATGCCGCCGACAAGCCGGTCGCGCCCAAGGGCGTGCTCGACCCGTCGGTGACGCCGGCCAAGCTGACACCGTTCATCGACATCAACGACGCCGCTGAGCTTGGCCGCTTCGGCCTGCACAATGGTGGGGCGAAGGACCACAATGAGCTCTCGGAAAAGTGGGAAGCGATGTCGGTCGCCAGCGTCCTCGATCCGAAGCTGCCCGACGACTATTTCCTGTTCGTCGGCAACGACAATGACTTCCTCGCCCAGGACGGCTTCCAGGTCGGCGCCCCCTACAAGGCCGATGACGGCGCCGATGTCGACACCATGTTCCTGGTCTATCGGGTGACGCTGCCGGGTCTCGGCAAGAAGTAACGATCACCGCACAAGCGGGCGCGCCTGGCGCGTCCGCCTGAGCAGGTCGTGAAGGCAGTTACTTCAAGAACTCGGCGTCCTTCGGCACGCCCGCATCGATCGGCTTGGCCGTCCTGCTCGACACGGCCATGATCTTGCCGGCGGCCGACAGGTTGGGCCGCACGAAGACCTGGGCGGGCTCCGTTGACCCGGCTGTCGAGGTCGATGATGTCCCATCATGGCGCGAACGCCTTGGACCGTCCGCCTACATCGACCTGTCCGGTTGAATCTGCGATCATCGCGCACCGGACTCGAGATAGGCCTTAGCCATGGACGAAAAAATGCCCGCGCGTCGGCGCACCGGCGACCTGACCAGCGGCCCGATCCCGCGCACGCTGCTGCTGTTCGCCCTGCCGGTGCTCGGCTCCAATGTGCTGCAATCGCTGAACGGCTCGGTCAATGCCGTCTGGGTGGGCCGATTCCTCGGCGAATCGGCGCTGACCGCGACCTCCAACGCCAACCTCGTTCTGTTCCTGATCCTCGGCACGGTGTTCGGCATCGGCATGGCGGCCACCATCCTGGTGGCGCAGTCGGTCGGCGCCCGCGACCTGCCGGAGGCGCGCCGCATCGTCGGCACCAGTGCCACCTTCTTCTTCCTCGTTTCGGTGGTCTTCGCGGTCTGCGGCTGGATCTGGGTCGATACCATCCTGGGCGCGCTTGGCACGCCGGCCGACGCCTTGCCGCTGGCGCGCTCCTACCTGCGCATCATCTTCGTCGCCGTGCCGATGATGAACCTTCTGTCCTTCGTCATGACCGTGCTGCGCGGTGCCGGAGATTCCCGCACGCCCTTCATCTTCATGGCGCTGGCGGTGGTGCTCGACATTGTGCTCAATCCCCTGCTCATCCGCGGCATCGGCCCGTTTCCCGAACTCGGCATCGCCGGTTCCGCCACCTCGACGCTGATCGGCCAGACCGTGAGCGTCATCGCCATCCTAGTCGTGCTCTACGCGCGCAAGCATCCGTTGCGGCTGGCCGGCGCCAATCTCGCTCTGCTGCGCCCCGATCCGGCGCTGCTGCGCATCGTCGTCTTCAAGGGCGTGCCGATGGGCCTGCAGATGATCGTCATCTCGGCGGCGGCGCTGACGGTGATGGGCATCGTCAACTCCTATGGTTCGCAGGTTGCCGCCGCCTACGGCATCGCCGCGCAGCTCTGGACCTACATCCAGATGCCGGCACTCGCCATCGGCGCCGCGGTCTCTTCGATGGCGGCGCAGAATGTCGGCGCGGGCCGCTGGGACCGGATCGGCCGCGTTGCCGCCTCCGGCGTCGGCTTCAATCTCGTCCTGACCGGCGCCCTCGTCGCGCTGCTATGGGTCTTCGACCGCTCGATCCTGGGCCTGTTCCTGAGCAGTGACAGCGCCGCCATCGATATCGCCGCCCACATCAACACCGTCGCATCCTGGTCGTTCGTCCTGTTCGGCATCACCATCGTCGTGTTCGCCACGGTGCGCGCCACGGGGGCCGTGATGCCGCCGCTGATCATCCTGGTGATTTCGGTGCTCATCGTGCGCACCGGCTTCGCCTATTACATGCGCGGCGTGATCGGCGAGGAAGCACTGTGGTGGAGTTTCCCGGCCGGTTCGATCGCCTCGCTGGTCCTGGCCGCGGCCTACTACCGCTTCGGCGGCTGGCGCAGCTTGCACATGATCGAGAACAGGCCGGCTGCCGGCGAACCGCCCGACACCGGCCTTGGCATGCCGCGCCAGCGCGCGAACATGACGCCTGAAACGCCGCACGGCTGAAGCACGGCTGCCGGCCAGTTGACGGCTGTCTCAGCGTCTTTGCCTGAGCCCGAAGGCAAGCGCCACCAGCGCGAACACGATGATCATGACCGCGAAGGCCAGGCTCGCCGCGACAGGGTTGGCATAGGTCGACACGACGCCGATGCCGATGACAGGCAGGGCGTTGCCGACAAAGCAGCAGACGAAGAAGCTGGACACCACTTCGGCACGGCGATCCTGCGGCGCGATCTCGTTCACCACCTGCAGGCCGCCCCGGTAGCCAAGGGCGGCCACGACACCGCAGCAGGCCGTCGCCACGATCATCAATGCCATCGAGGCCAGCATCTGCGCCGCCACCACCAGCAGCACGCTTGGGATCATCGAGGCCAGGGCGGCCAGCATGGCCTTGCTGCTCTGCACACGCATCAGCGCCACGATGCTGGCCGCCGCGACGATCGCCAGTTCAAAGAACAGAGCGCCGGCAACGGCATGGTTTGCCTCGTGCAGCTGCTGCGCCAGGATGCTCGGCGCCAACGCGGCATAGAAGCCGACCAACGCCATCGCGCCGAAACCGGTCACCGCCGGCGCGACGAAGCGCGTGCGTATCTTCTCAGGCACGGAGAGGTGCGGCCGCATCGAAATCCGCCCAAGGCCACCCGGTTTCGCCACGGTTTCACGGGTGCGCCAGACCAGGACCGCCACCACCGCGAGCGCCATGAGATAGACGATGAAGACCAGCCGCAGCGGCCAGGGCTCGTATTGAGCCAACAGGCCCGATATCAGCGACCCGAAACCGAGACCGAGGAAGTTGGTGCTGGTGGTGATGATGCTGGCACGTGATTTGTCGGCGGCCGGCAGAAGCTCGGCAATCCAGGCGGTCCCGGTCCCCGCGCCGATGCCGATACCAAGCCCGCTCAGGATGCGTGCCACGTCGAGCGACACGACATTTCCGGCGAACAGGAAGATAAGCGCGCTGACAATGGCCACAATCATCGCCGCCAGCGCTGCTGGCCGGCGTCCGACCACGTCCGACACGCCACCGAACACCAGCAAGGCGCCGAGATTGCCGACGACATAGACCGCGTAAATCAGCGTCAGAGTGATCTGCGAAAAGCCGAATTGCTGCTTGTAGATGATATAGAGAGGCGTCAGCACCGTGCTGCCGGCAAACAGCACCGCGATCATCGCCGCGACAGCCGGGATCGCGAGGACGTCGCCGCTGGCCTCGTTCTGGGTCTGCGCCAAATCGCGAAAGGCCATGGCCAACCTCGTCACCAGTTTCAGGGATCGCGACGTTAACGCGCCCTTACGACAGGCGTTCCGGTGAACGGCCACGCTCCTGACACCACGGTGGGCCTTGCCCCACCAGGCCCATTGCCAAAAACGCTGATCGGGGCCAGCGGCCCCGATCAGTCACGGCATCCCTTCGTGCCGTATTGGATGCAAGCGGTCTATTTGCAGGAAACCGGGCCTACTTGCAGGGAAAGCCGGGCGCGATCTTGCATTTGCCGGGACGCGGCTTGTGCGGCGGGCGGTGGTGCGGAGGACGGTGATGAGGCCGATGGTGCCAGTGCGGCGGCCGATGCGGCGGGCGCACGATGATGACCGGCGGATGCACGACATGGGTCCGCGAGAGATAGCCGGAACTGGCCCAGCCGCTGACAACCGCCGCCATGGATCCTGCACCAGCCAGGCTGGCAGCCGGTCACGTCGACCCTGAAGCCGGCCGGCAGCGTCCCGACCTTGGCGTATCCCGCGCCAGGCCCGGTGCGCACGTTGAGGCTGGTCGTGGTATGGGCGCCGTAGGCGAAGGCGGCGGCGGACGTCCCCAAGACGGCGGCCAGAATGGTCGCTATCGCAAGCAGAAATCGAAGTTTCATCAGTCCCTCCATTCGGTCGCCGGCCGTTCGACTGCTTCGGCCGGGACTGCATCGCAAGGGGAGAGGCAGCGCCAAGAAAAGTCAACAAGTGGCCAACGCCAACCACCACGATCACCGGTCCGGGCGTATGGTTTCCCCTGATATAGTTGAGGATTTTTTCGTGCGCCGTTTATCGGCGCGCCAACATCCGCTAACGATTTACTATCTTTCGGCAATTCGTCGCGGACCGAGGCAGTGATCATGGGCAAAGGCAGGGTCGAGGCATTCACCGACGGTGTGGTGGCGATCATCATCACCATCATGGTGCTGGACCTGAAGGTACCGGAGGGCGAGGATTTTTCGGCCCTGCTGCCGCAGTGGCCGATCTTCCTGTGCTACGTGCTCTCCTTCATCAATGTCGGCATCTACTGGAACAATCTGCACAACATGTTCCACACCGTGCAGCGTGTCGACGGCCACGTGCTGTGGGCGAACCTGCATCTGCTGTTCTGGTTATCCCTAATGCCGGTGACGACCGCCTTCATGGGCGAGAACCATTTCGCCACGGTGCCGGTCGCGGTCTACGGTTTCGACCTTGTAATGTGTGCAACCGCCTACAGCATGCTGGTGATTGCACTGCATCGGCTGCATGGGCCGGATACCGGATTCGCCAAGGCCATCGGTCGCGACCGCAAGGGAAGGATTTCGCTTGCCGTCTACGTAGCGGCCGTTGGGCTGACCTTCCTCGACCGGTGGATCGGCGTGGCGCTCTATGTTGCCGTCGCCCTGGTTTGGCTGGTGCCGGACACCCGCTTTGCACGGGTATTGGAAAAATAGCTTCTTTGTCCGGCGCAATTCCTGAGGGAAAACCACCTCACACTTTCCTGGACTTGCTTAACCGCGCATCGCTTTCAGCTTCTCCGCCACGGAAGCGGCAAGGTCGGCGTAGCGCTCTTCCAGCCGCTCCGCCGCCTTGATGATCGAGAAATCATGGCCGAACTTCTCCAGCGCCATGCGCAGTTTCTCGACGAACTCCGCTTGCTTTTCCAGTGCGGAGAACAAGGTTTTCACCTGAGCTTCGCTGATATCCGGGTTGGCCAGCATCTGTGGCACCTCGCGTCCCATCTGGTCGCCGGTGGCGGTCTGCTCCTTCAGAATTGCAACCCAATCCGTCAATCGGAAATCTCCCTTTTGGCGTCACAGCATGCGCAGCCACGACCGGACTGGTCAACCCGACGAGCCCCCACAAAGGCTTGCACAAGCCCGTTCCGGCGCTAAGTTCGGCGCCGTTCGAAAAAAGGAAACCACCGCCGATGATCCCCGACGCCGAGATCCAGACTGCCCTGCCAGCGCTTGGCCGAGGCAATACCGCCGTCATCACCGGCGCCGCCAGCGGCATTGGCCTCGCGGCGGCCAAACGGCTGGCGTTGATGGGCATGAAGATCGTGCTCGCCGACATCGCTGGTCCGCGCCTCGACGATGCCTCGCGGGCCGTTGCCGCCATCGCCGGCGACGACGCCGTGCTTGCGGTTGCATCGGACGTTTCGAAGGCCGATGAGGTCGATCGCCTCGCCGACCGGGCATTCGGCGCCTTTGGCGAGGTCTCGCTGCTGATGAACAATGCCGGCGTCGGCGACAATCCTGGAAAGCCCTGGGAAAACCGCGATGGCTGGAAGCGGCTGCTCGACATCAATTTCTGGGGCGTCGTGCATGGCGTCGAAGCCTTCGCGCCGCGCATGCTGGCGGCGGCCAAGCCGGGCCTGATCGTCAACACCGGCTCCAAGCAAGGCATCACCACGCCGCCCGGCAACCTCGCCTACAATGTTTCCAAGGCTGGCGTGAAGACCTTTACCGAAGGCCTGGCGCACGCGCTAAGGAACGAGCCCGGCGGCCGCCTGTCGGCGCATCTGCTCATCCCCGGCTTCACCTATACCGGCCTCACCGAAGGCGCGACGGAAAAGCCCGCTGGCGCCTGGACGGGTGAACAGGTCGTCGATTTCATGCTGGAATCGCTGGTCAGGCGCGACTTCTACATCCTGTGCCCGGACAATGAGGCGGCGCGGCCGCTGGACGAAAAGCGCATGGCCTGGGCAATCGGCGACATTATCGAAAACCGTCCTGCCCTGTCGCGCTGGCATCCCGACCACAAGGACGCATTCGCGGCGTTCATGAAAGGCTGAGCTTCAAGCCACGCTCTTTTTCGCGCCTCGCTTCTGGGCAACCGCCTTCTTTGCCGCCGTGGTTGCGATCTTCTCGTCGTGCCGCTTAGCGGCTCGCTCGCATTTGGCGCGGATCTCCTCGACCTCGGATTCGGTCAGGTGTTCGATGCCGATAAAGTTGTTGTGGCCCTCGCTGACCCGGATCAATTCGTCGAGCTTGGCCTGGATCGCCGCGCCGTCACGGTTCTGGGTGTTCTGGATGAGGAACACCATCAGGAATGTAATGATGGTCGTGCCGGTGTTGATCACCAGTTGCCAGGTGTCCGAGAAACCAAAGACCGGCCCGCTAACCGCCCAGACGATGACGACCAGGCAGCAGCCGGCAAAGGTCAGCGGCAGGCCGGTTATATGGGCGACCCAGTTGGCGGCCTTGGTGAAAAGCTTTTCCATGTATCGAGCGCCCTCAATGTTTGCGGCATTGAGAAACAAGCGGCGGACCTTTGGGTTCCCATCGAGAACCGAATGTAACCGGCGCAATTGAATGCACGCTCAGCGCGCATTCGGCGCAAAACACACCTTATCGGTTCAATGTCATGGTAACCGTGCAGGCAAAGAGCCTGTTCCTCCGCTTCACAGCGGTTTACCTCCAGCCCCTTCCGCCGCGCCACCCCCGCATGGCGGAAGGGGCTTCATTCCGGAAAGCGCGAAGAATAGTTCCCCGAAGAGCCAACTCGCACCCAGACAGCCGGCCGCTTCACTTACCCGCAAGGCATTGGCCTGTTGATACTCTGCACGGTCGCGACGGCCAGGCCCTGCCGTTCTCTGCCGGAACTCAAACGGCGTCGTTTTCCCAGCGGTCGAGGAAGGCCTCGATCGGCATCGCCTGCATGTCGGGAACCGCCCTGGCGAGTTTTTCGACCGGCCAGTCCCACCAGGCGAGAGCATCGATGCGCGCCGCTATTTCGGGGGCAAAGCGCGGCTTGATCGGCTTCGCCGGCACGCCGGCGACGATGGTGTAGGACGGCACGTCCCGCGTCACCACCGCATTGGCGCCGATGACCGCGCCATTGCCGATGGCGATGCCAGGCAAGATGACCGCGCCGTGGCCGATCCAGACATCATGGCCGATGGTCACGGCCTTCGAGCGCCGCCGCTCGCGGAATGCCGCATCGACGCCCAGCCAGCGAAAATATTCGTTCGGCCGATAGCTGACCTTGTGCTGGGTCAACCGCTCGATCGGATGTTCCAGCGCATTAATGCGGCTGTTGGCGGCGATCGAGCAGAATTTGCCGATCGTCGTATAGATCGCCTCGGCATGGCGTTCGAAATAGGAGAAGTCGCCGACGATGACCTCGCGCAGCACGACGCGTTCGCCGATCGCGGCGTAGCGGCCGAGCTTGCAGCCCTTCATCTCCGCGGTCGGGTGGATGCGCGGCTCAGGGTCTTTCGCGACGAGATCTTCGGAACGGTCCATGCCGGCGGCTTTACGCCGTGATGATTGGTCCCGCAAGCCGGGGCCGATCATCGGTCAGAACAGGACCAGGAAGACGTTCGCCCGCCTATTTCGGTTTGCCCTTGCTCCACACCACGTTCTGGCCGTAGAGCGGCACGGTCGTGACCGACATTTTGGCCGAGCCGTTCTGCACCTGGCGTGAATGCGACAGATAGATCAGCGTTTCGTTGGCCTTGTCGTAGATGCGGTTTACCACCTGCTTCTTCCAGATCAGGCTGATACCTTGCTTGAACACCTCCTCGCCGCCTTCGCTCGTATCAATATCGCCGATCGTGATCGGACCTGTCTGACGGCAGGAGATCGAGGAATCGCTGGGATCCTCGAACCAATTGCCCTTGTGCAGGCGGTCGATGACGCTGCGATCGAAATAGGAAACGTGGCAGGTGACACCCTCCACTTTCGGATCCTTGATCGCCTCGACGATGATGTCGTTGCCGATCCAGTCAACGCCGACCTTGCCGACTTCCTCGGCAACGGCGCTGCCGGCGCCAAGCACGACGCATGCGGCCAAGGCGCGGCCGATCAGTTTTCGCCCGGCCAGTTCGAGCCCAATCAGTTCGAGCAAAGAAGCCTCCTCGGTTCGAGTTGCCGGTCTCAGGTGGTGCAGACTGTGCGGCTTTGCAAGCAGATGGGTCAACACCACAACGGTTGCGGCAACGCGGCACTTTGCCTGCGCGGGGCCGAACCGCTAAGACTGTGGCCGAACAAGGCGCGCATGGTTTGGCCGGCGCCCCATGACGTTACAGACGGACATTTCTGATGATGCGTTCTATCCTGGTCGGCATTCTCGTTCTGATGGCCGCCGGCATCGGCTGGCTGACCTTCGACTGGTATCGCGGCCACTATGGCGGCGAACCGTTCGGCGCGCCCTTCACCCTGGTCGACCAGAAAGGCGCCCCGATCACCGAGGCTGCTTTCCGCGGACAGCCCAGCGTCGTCTTCTTCGGCTTTACCCATTGCCCCGAAGTCTGCCCGACGACGCTGTTCGAGCTCTCCGGCTGGCTGAAGACGCTCGGCGACGACGGCACGAGCCTGCACGCCTATTTCGTCTCGGTCGACCCGGAGCGCGACACGCCGCAGGTGATGAACGCCTATGTCAGCAATTTCTCCGACCGCATCACCGGCATCACCGGCGACCCGGACAAGGTCCACGCCATGGCCAAGTCGTTCGGCATCTACTGGAAAAAGGTCGACACCGGCGATGGCGATTACACGATGGACCACACCGCCTCTGTGCTGCTGCTCAACGCCAAGGGCGACTTCGCCGGCACGATCGCCTATGGCGAGAGTGCCGACACTGCCGTTGCCAAGCTGAAGCGCCTCGCCGCGAAGGGCTAGAGCTTGATCCCGAAAAGTGGAACCGGTTTTCGGACAAGATCAGGTCTGGAGGAACATAAATTCACATGACCCAGACGCGGCTCCATTTCACCACCGGAAAGATCGAGGCAGACCGCATCTTCGCGGCGCTCGAAACGGCCTTCGAGGATGAAGGCCTGCCGATCGCCGTGCTGGAGGTCGACGAAGACGCCGACATCCACGAGGTCTCGCTCTACGCCGATGGCGACGTCGACGCGGTCGAGGCGCGGCTGAAGGACATTCTCGCCGGCCTCGCTCTGTCGAGATCGATCGAGCGCGAGGCGCTGCCCGACATCGACTGGGTGGCACGGTCGCTGGAAGGCCTGAAGCCGGTGCGCGCCGGCCGTTTCTTCGTCCACGGCGCGCATGACAGCAGGAAGCGCCACAGCGGCGAGCTCGCCATCGAGATCGAGGCCGGCCTTGCCTTCGGCACCGGCCATCACGGCACCACCGCCGGATGCCTCGAAATGCTGGAGAAAGTCGTGCGGCGCGAGCACCCGCGCAACGCGCTCGACCTCGGCACCGGCAGCGCGGTGCTGGCGATCGCGGTCGCCAAGCTGGCGCATATTCCGGTGCTGGCCACCGACATCGATCCGGTGGCGGTCAGGGTCGCCGCCGCCAATGCGCGGCTGAACCACGTCAAGGGCCTGATCGAGACAGTGACCGCGCCGGGCTTTCACCACCCGATCTTTGCCAGGCGCGCGCCTTTCGACCTCATCGTCGCCAACATATTGGCGCGGCCGCTGATGCGGCTGGCGCCGCAAATGGCCAGGCATATCGCGCTTGGCGGCTCGATCGTGCTGTCTGGCATTCTCGACCGTCAGCGCGACGCGGTCATCTCGGCCTATGCCGGCCAGAACTTCCGCCATATCAGTACTTTGCACCGCGAAGGCTGGGTGACGATCCACCTCAAGCACTGAGGCCGGCAAGGCGGTTGCCGGTCCTCGCAGGCTAATTCCTAGAACTTGATGCGTATCGGCAAGGCGGCATCGCCGAGAGAATGCTGGCGCCGTCCTCTTTCACGCCATGGCTGGACCAGCCTCATTTGGTTGCCACCCGGGCAGTCGCTGTAGCAGTTTGCACCAGCCGGAAATCGATTCCGCATTTCCAGGCCCATAGGTTACGGTCGCGCGGATACCAAGGAGGCCCACCATGTTCCAGACCTTCGATTCCGCGGGCGACCCGGCGGTCGGCAAACCGCGCGTGGCGCTGCTGCGCCAGTGGCTCAGCGACAATGGCCTCGATGGCTTCATCGTTCCGCGCGCCGACGAGCACCAGGGCGAATACGTGGCTGATCGTTCGGCTCGGCTGAAATGGCTGACCGGCTTCAGCGGCTCGGCCGGTGTCGCCATCGTGCTGCGCGACCGTGCCTTTGTCTTTGTCGACGGGCGCTACACGCTGCAGGTGCGGGGCGAAGTCGACCTCGGCATCTTCTCGATCGAAAGCCTGGTCGACAACCCGCCCGCTGTCTGGCTCAGGGATCACCTGGGCAAAGGGGCGCGGCTGGGCTTCGATCCCTGGCTGCACACGATCGGCGAGGTCAAGGCGCTGCAGGCCTCCGCCGACAAGATCGGCGCGGTGCTCGTGCCGCTCGACAGGAACCCGATCGACATCATCTGGAAGGATCAGCCCGGCGCACCCGTGACCCCGGTCGAGCTGCACCCGATCGGCTTTGCCGGCGAGCTCGCCAAGGACAAGCTGGCGCGGCTGGCGACGGCGATCGGCAAGGAAGGCGCTACCCATGCGGTGCTGACCGACCCCTCCTCCATCGCCTGGGCCTTCAACATCCGTGGCGGCGACGTGCCGCACACGCCGCTGGCGCTCGGCTTCGCCATCCTCGCCGCCGACGGGGCGCACCAGCTGTTCATGGACAGCCGCAAGTTCTCGCGCCAGGTCGCCGCCTACCTCACCCAGCTTGCCGATCCGCATGAGCCCGGCGAATTCGAAGCCGCGATCGCAGCACTTGCCAAAAGCGGCGCGAAAATCGCGCTCGATCCGGTGCTGGCGGCCGACCGGCTGCGCATGCTGGTCGAGGACAATGGCGGCACGGTGATTGCCGCGCCCGACCCCGCCCGCATCCCTCGCGCCACCAAAAACCAGGCCGAGATCAACGGCTCGCGCGCCGCGCATCGCCGCGACGGCGCGGCGGTGGCCAAGCTTTTGTGCTGGCTCGACCGGCAGAAGCCCGGCTCGCTCGATGAGATAGCGGTCGTCACCAGGCTCGAAGAAACACGCCGGCAAACCGGCGAGGAAACCCAGATGCCGCTGCGCGATGTCTCCTTCGACACCATTTCCGGCGCCGGCCCGAACGGCGCCATCATGCATTACCGCGTCTCGCGCGCCACCAGCCGCAAGCTGCGGGCTGGCGAACTGTTCCTGCTCGATTCCGGCGCGCAATACCAGGACGGCACGACGGACATCACCCGCACCGTGCCGATCGGCCAGCCGACCGAAGAGATGCGCGAGCGCTTCACGCTGGTGCTGAAAGGCATGATCGGCATTTCCACGCTGCGCTTCCCCGCCGGCACGCGCGGCTCCGAGATCGACGCCGTCGCCCGCATGGCGCTGTGGAAGCATGGCTGCGACTTCGCCCATGGCACCGGCCATGGCGTCGGCTCCTATCTTGCCGTGCATGAGGGGCCGCAGCGCATCGCCCGCACCGGCACAGAAAAGCTGCTCGAAGGCATGATGCTGTCCAACGAGCCCGGCTATTACAAGGAAGGCGCCTACGGCATCCGCATCGAGAACCTCATCCTGGTGACGCCGGCCGAACAGATCGAGGGCGGCGACATCGCCATGCACGCTTTCGAGACGCTGACGCTGGCGCCGATCGACGTCAGGCTGGTGCGATCGGACTTGCTGACCCGTGACGAACTGCACTGGCTCGACGCCTACCACGCCCGCGTCGTGGCCGAGATCGGGCCGATGCTCGACGGCGAAACACTGGCCTGGCTGGAAAAGGCGACGGCACCACTGCCGCACGACGCGAAGATTTGAGTCGTCGGACATTCAGCTTTGGAAGGCTGGCGCTGCCCCTCATCTGCCTGCCGGCATCTTCTCCCCGTATAGTGACGGGGAGAAGGGGCTGATTGCACCCTCGCCGCTTTTTTTCTGCGGCGCCGGCGATTGGCGAAACCATCAGCGAGGGCGTCTTTCTCCCCGTCACTATACGGGGAGAAATGCCCGGCAGGGCAATGAGGGGCGGCGCAAACCTTCGAAGCAATAGCGCCGGCAGGGCTTCTCATCCCACGAACTGCCGTGCCACGATCAACACCGCAGCACCCGCCAGAAACATCGCCATCAGCCCGCCACGCAACGAGACCAGGGCGGTAACGACCAGCGCTGCCCACTCCGCCGGTCCGGCATTCAGCAGTTCCGGCGCCACCAGCGTCGTCAGCACTGCCGCCGGCACCGCGTTGAGGCCCGCCTCGACGCGCGGATGGATGTGGTCGAAGCGGGAGATTACCAGATGCCCGCCGATGCGCGTGAGATAGGTGGCGATCGCGCCGGCGATGATGATCCAGAATGTCGTGCTCATGGCCTTGTCTCCACGCCGCTATGGTGCGGCGGCAGGATGACAGCCAGCAGCACGCCGGCGATGGCGCCGATGGAGACGTGCCAGGGCGAACCCACCGTCTTGTAGGCAATGATGGACGCGCAGGCACTGGCGACGACCACCGGCAGCCACAGCGGCCGCTTGCGGAAGCCCATCACAAGGCCGAGGAAATAGATCGGCAGCAGGAAATCGATGCCCAGCGCATGCGTATCTGGAATGAGCTTGCCGAACAGCGCACCGAGCGCGCTTTCGACGATCCAGAACAGATAGACCGGCAGGCCAAGCCCCAGATACCAGGCGAAGCCCACAGTCTGGCCGGATTGCGCGCGTGCCTCGGCGACCGCGAATTGCGGATCGGTGAGGATGAAATAGCCGAGTGCTTGGCTGATGACAGGCCAGTGCGCGATGCGCCGGCCGATGCCGGCGGAATAGAGCACGTGACGGAAATTCACGGCGAAGATCGAGAGCACGACCAACCATGGCGCGACATGCTGGCCGAACAACTGGATGCCGACCATCTGGCTGGCGCCGCCATAGACCAGCGCGCTCATCAGGAAGGCTTCAAGGACCGAAAACCCATTGTCGACGGCGAGCGCACCGAACAGCACCGCGAACGGCGCCGAAGCCACCACAACCGGCATGGAGAGCCTAACCCCTTGCCAGAAATCGCTTTTCGCGCCGCTCTCTGAAATCACGTCCGTCGCCATCGGCCACTCCATGAGGAGTGGCGGTATGTAGGGGGCATGCCCAGCCTTGTCACACGAATTCGTTTGAGCCAAACGATCAGCGGAAATCATCGGCAAGCCTTTCACGCCGGAATTTGGCAGCGCTCCGTCATATCGACGCGAGATCACAATAGCTATGCAGTTCCGCGTAAAGGCACGCTATTGTCCGGCGATTGCAGATTGGCGAAAAAAGGGGTTGCGGATGATCGTCTATAATTTCACCGGCAGGCATGCGGTCGTCACAGGGGCTGGCGGCGGCATGGGCGAGGCGATTACCCTGGCGCTGCTCGATGCCGGCGCTTCCGTCACCGCCATCGACATCAAGCAACGCCCGGCATCGCTCGCCGCCTATGACGACAGGCTCATCTTCGCTCAGGGCGATCTCACCGATGCCGCCTTCGTCGAACAGGCGATCGGCACGGCAGGCCGCGAGCGCGGCGGCATCGACTATCTCGCCAATGTCGCAGGGGTACTCTGGTTCGGCCGAGACAAGTCGGCCCTGGAGATGGACCTCGACGTCTGGGATCAGGTCTTCAACATCAACCTGAAATCCTTCGTGCACACGGCGCGGGCGGTCGTGCCACATATGCGCGCGGGCGGCCGCGGCGGCGCCATGGTGCATTTCTCGACCATCCAGTGGTATCGCGGCGATCCGACCCCGCAGGATGCCTACCAGGCCTCGAAGGCCGGCGTCTGCGCGCTCTCCAAGTCGCTCGCCATGCAACTGGCCGGCGATCGCATCCGTTCGAACGCCATCTGCCCGGGCATGGCGCTGACGCCATTGCAGGCGCGCTGGGACACCGAGGAGAAGCGCGCCGCCGTCGCCAGCTACACGCCGCTCGGCCGCATCGGCACGCCGCAAGACATGGCCAACGCAGCACTTTTCCTGCTCTCCGACGCGGCAAGTTACATCACCGGAATTGAACTGGCCGTCGACGGCGGTCTTTTGATGCGGATGTAGCGCCGCAATCACAGCGCTGGGCTACAGTATGTCGCGGCGAATTGGATTCGCCGACCTCCTGTAAGCTTATGATTTTATGCATCTCGTTGTCTCGGAACCGAGAACATTTCCGGGCGACATGCATTAGCTTCCCGGCGCCGTGCCCTCGATCGCCCTGCCCCAGTCGAGCAACGGTTTGGCGCGCATGGCGAAATCGACCAGTTCCTCGACCAGTTCCGGCCCGTGGATAGCAGCCGGGTCGATTGCGTGGCGAACGGCGAAGTGCCGGTTGCGGATGGCGGCGACAAGATCTTTGTCGGCGACGTGTTCGAAGCCACGCGGCGTGCGTTTCATGCCGCCTTCGGCATCGAGTTCGAGGCCATTCTTGTTCAACGCCTTCACCATGGCGCGAAACCTCCCTGGCCACATCTCGATGGCCCGGCGCATCGCCAACAGCAGCGCGGCCTCCGGCTGCCACCAGGCGACGCCGGCAAAGCAACCTTCCAGCCCGATATGGACATAGAAGACGCCCTGCTCCATCTTGGTGCCGTCCGGCGACAGGATAGCCGACAGATGCCGGTTATAGGGTCGTTTGTCCTTGGCGAAGCGCACGTCGCGGTTGATGCGGAACAGCGACTTCTTACGATCGCCACGCAGGCCGAGGCCAGCCTGCGCAAAACGCAGCGTAAGCGTCTCGACCAGATCGCCCAGTGGGTCGCGCAATTCCTTTTCGAACAGAGGTCGCGGTTTTCCAGGAACCACTCGCGACTCTGGTGGAAATCCAATGCCTTCAGGAACGGAATGGCCTTTGGGCCGAACCCTTTGAATGCCCCGTCCGTCACGATTTGCCGACCCGCTGCAGCCAGGTGTCCTCATCGATGACTTCGACGCCGAGTTCGCTGGCAAGCTTGAGCTTGGAACCGGCGCCAGGACCGGCCACCAGCAAATCGGTCTTGGCCGAAACCGAGCCGGCCACCTTGGCGCCGAGACGCTCGGCCATCGCCTTGGCTTCCGAGCGGGTCATCTTTTCCAGCGAACCGGTAAAGACGATCGTCTTGCCGGCGACTTCGCTGTCGGCCGAGACGGTGACGATATATGGCTTCGGCTTGACCTGCTGCAGCAGCTTCTCGAGCACGTCGTCATTGCGCTCGTTGCCGAAGAAATCGCGAAGCGCATCGATCACCGTATCGCCAATGCCGTTGATCGATGGGAAGACCGCATGCGGATTCTCCGCCGCCGCAGTCTCCTTGCCGACTCGGATAAGCTCCTCGATGGTCGAGAAGGTTCGCGCAAGTACCGCGGCCGTGGTTTCGCCGATATGGCGGATGCCGAGCGCGAAAATGAAGCGGTCGAGCTCCGGCTCGCGGCGCGAATCGATTGCCGCAAACAGCTTGTCCAGGCCTTCATAGTTGCGGTCCTCGACGCTGCGCACATTCTTGCGCGTCTTGCCGGACGCCGCCTCGCGCTGCCTTGCCTGCTCCTCGCGCCGCTCGGCCAGCGCCTTGGTCACGGCGGGGCGGCGCTCCCTCAGCGTGAAGATGTCGGCGGCTGTCTTGATCAACCCGGCATTGAAGAACGTGTCGATATTCTCCGCGCCCAGGCCTTCAATATCCAGGGCGCCGCGCGACACGAAATGGCGCAGCCCTTCCACGGCCTGCGCCGGGCAGATCAGTTCGCCGGTGCAGCGGCGGCGCGAATCCTCCTTGCCGGTCTTCTCGTTGATCTCGCGCGTCGCCGGCGAGCCGCAGATCGGGCAGGTGTGCGGGAATTCGTATGGCACGGCATCGGGCGGACGCTTGTCGATGACGACACTGACGATCTGTGGAATGACATCCCCTGCCCGCTGGATCACGACGGTGTCGCCGATGCGCACGTCGATGCCGTCGCGGATCGGCTGGCCGGTGCTGTCCAGGCCCTTGATATAATCCTCATTGTGCAGCGTGACGTTTTCCACCACGACGCCGCCGACGGTCACCGGCGCAAGCCGCGCGACCGGCGCCAGCGTGCCGGTTCGGCCGACCTGGATGTCGATCTTCTGCACGGTCGTCATCGCCTGTTCGGCCGGGAATTTGTGCGCGACGGCCCAGCGCGGCTCACCGGTGACGAAACCCCAGCGGCGCTGCAGCTCCAGCTGGTCGACCTTGTAGACGACGCCGTCTATGTCATAGCCGAGCGACGAGCGCTGCTCCTCGATCCGGTGGTAGTGCGCGACCAGTTCCTCGACCGATTTGGCCCGCACCATCAGAGGGCTGATCTTGAAACCCCAATCGGCGAATTTCTGCACCGATTCGTACTGGGTCGGCGCCGGATCGGCCGTAGTATAGCCCCACGCATAGGCGAAAAATTTGAGGTTGCGGCTGGCGGTGACGGAGGGATCCTTCTGGCGCAGCGATCCGGCCGCCGTATTGCGCGGATTGACGTAATCCTGGCCGCCGACAGCCGCCGAGCGCGCCTTGAGCGCCTCGAATTCGGCATAGGTCATATAGACTTCGCCACGGATCTCGATGATTTCAGGCCAGCCTGATCCTTTGAGCTTCGCGGGAATGTCGGCGATGGTCCTCAAATTGGCGGTGATGTCCTCGCCGACCGCACCATCGCCGCGCGTCGCACCTTGCACGAAGACACCCTTTTCGTAACGCAGCGAAGCCGACAGCCCGTCGATCTTCGGCTCGGCGGTGAAAGCGATGTCGAGGTCCTTGTCGCGGTCGAAGAAGCGCCGGCCACGGTCGATGAAATCGGTGACGTCTTCGTCGGTATAGGCCTTGGCGAGGCTGAGCATCGGCACGGCGTGGCGCACCTTGGTGAAGCCTTCCGCCGGTGCGGCACCAACCCTGAGCGAGGGCGAATCCTCACGCACCAACCCGGGAAAGCGCTCCTCGATGGCAAGATTGCGCCGTCGCAACGCGTCATACTCCGCGTCCGTGATCGTAGGTGCGTCCTCGGCATGGTAGCGCCGGTCGTGACCGGCGATCTCTTCGGCAAGGCGCTGGAGTTCGGCTTCAGCCTCGCTTTCGCTGAGCGAATCGACGGGTTTTTCGGCCATGCTTTTTGTCCCTGAACGGTGGCGCGCCACAATAGAGCATGATCGTGAAAGGTGGGAACCGGTTTTCGGAAAAGATCATTCCTGAACAGCAGGATGGAGCCATATCCTGACTCGCCTCATGACGCCCGATAGTCTCATGCCGCGTTTGTATTCTCGCGCAGCAGCCGCTCGGCGGCGGCGCGCGCCTCGTCGGTGATAGTGGCGCCGGCCAGCATGCGGGCGATCTCCTCCTGCCGCGCCGTCCTGTCCATCTCGGCAATTCCGGTCGCGACACGGTCGGTGCTGCCCGATTTGGAGATCAGGAAATGTGTTGCCGCGCGCGCCGCCACTTGCGGAGCATGGGTGACGGAAAGCACCTGGACACGCTTCGACAGCCGCGCCAGCCGCTGGCCGATGGCGTCGGCCACCGCGCCGCCCACGCCGGTGTCGATTTCGTCGAAAACCAGTGTCGGCGCCGAACCGCGATCGGCAAGCGCCACTTTCAGCGCCAGCAGGAAGCGTGACAGCTCGCCACCCGACGCGACTTTCATCATCGGGCCGGGCCGCGTGCCAGGATTGGTGCGCACCCAGAACTCGATCTGGTCGATGCCCTCCTCCATGCGGCTCTCGGCCTCGCTCTTCATCTCGACGATGAAGGCCGCGCGTTCGAGCTTCAGCGCCGGCAATTCGGCCATCACCGCCTTGGTCAGGCCGACCGCCGCGGCATGGCGAAGCGAGGACAGCTGTGCGGCAGCGATGTCGTAGGTTTCGCGCGCGGCGGCGGCCTGCTTTTCCAGTCCGTGCAGGCGCTCCTCGCCGGCATCGAGGTCGGCTAGATCGGCAACCATCGTGTCGCGCAATTGCGCCAGATCGTCGACGGCGACGCTGTGCTTGCGCGAGGCCGCGCGCAGCGAAAACAGCCGCTCCTCGGCCTTCTCCAACCGTTGCGGGTCATATTCGGTGGCGCGAAGCGCCGCCTCGACGCCCGATTGCGCCGCGTCGAGCGACAACATCGCTTCATCCAGCGACTTGACCACGTCCTCGAGCAGCCCGGGCGCCTCCGTCGCCTTGCGCTGCAGCCGCCTCAGCAGGCTGGCCAGTTGCGGCAAGGGCGAGGACGGGCCCGAAAGCACATCCTGCGCGTCGTGGATTTCGGAGGCGATCTTTTCGGCGCGCATCATATGGGCGCGCAGCTCGGCAAGTTCGGTTTCCTCACCGGGCTGCGGATCGAGCTTGGTCAGTTCGGCGACCGCGGCGCGCAGATAGTCGGCCTCCCGGGCGGCGGCCGCCACCTTGGCGCGATGGCGCGTCAACTCCTGCTCGCAGGCGCGCCAGTGCCGCCATGCCTCGCCTGTCGCGCGGACGGCGCCGAGATGGCCGCCGAAAGCATCGAGCACATCGCGGTGCGCGCCCGGATCGACCAAAGCGCGTTCGTCATGCTGGCCATGGATCTCGACCAGTGCGCGGCCGACATCGCGCATCAGCGTCACGCTGGACGGCTGGTCGTTGACGAACACACGGGTACGGCCGTCCGCCGTCTGCACGCGGCGCAGGATGACGTCGCCGTCATCCTCGATGGCGTTTTCGGCAAGCAGCGCGCGCACCGGATGGTTGCGCGGAACATCGAACACGGCAATGACCTGGCCCTGCGACGCGCCATGGCGCACCAGCGAGGCATCGCCGCGCGCGCCGAGCGCCAGCGACAGGGCATCGAGCAGGATGGATTTGCCGGCGCCGGTTTCGCCGGTCAGCACGGAGAGACCCGGCTGGAAGTCGATGTCCAGCTTTTCGATCAGGACGATATCTCGGATCGACAGTCTGGAAAGCATGAGAAACCGGACCTATTGCATGCCGCCCAGAAGTGGACCCGGTTTCGGGATAACGACAGGCACGAAAACAAAAAGATTAAGGCGGCACCCGACAGTTGGAGTCGCAGCGCCGCACTATCTTTTTGTTTGAGCTTCGGATCAATCCGAAAAAGCACACTGCGCGCTTCGCTCGGAGCTCCGCGGTCAGGCGCCGGTGATCAGCTTCCCGGCCTTGGATATCCACGATCCGGCATTTTCGCGTGGCGCCAGACCGTTGCTCTGCAGCAGCTTATAGGAATCCTTGTACCACGAGCTGTCGGGATAGTTGGTGCCGAGGACCGCGGCCGCCGTCTGGGCCTCCGAGGTCAAGCCCAACGCGTAATAGCTTTCGGTGAGGCGGGCGAGCGCTTCCTCGACATGGCGGGTGTTGGAATAGTTTTCGACCACGGTGCGGAAGCGCTTGACGGCGGCGATGTACTCGCGGCGCTCCAGATAATAACGGCCGATCTGCATTTCCTTGCCGGCGAGCTGGTCGTTGGCGAAGCGGATCTTTTCCTTGGCGTCGTCGACATATTCCGACGTCGGCCAGCGCGTCACCAGGTCTTGCATCGTCTGCACGGTCTGGCGTGCTTCCTTCTGGTCCTGCGTCACGTCCTTGATCTGGCGATAGTAGCTGAGACCGATGATGTACTGGGCATAGGGTGCGTCATCCGTGGACGGATAGAGGGCCAGGTACCGCTTTGCCGACTGGATCGCGTCCTCGTAGCTGCCCTTCCGATAGTCGGCAAACGCGCCCATCACCATCGATTTGCGGGCCCATTCCGAATAGGGATGCTGGCGGTCGACGGCGTCGAACTTCTTGCTCGCCTCGTCCAGGCGTCCCGCATTCATGTTTGCGAGGCCCTGATTGTAGAGAACGTCGGCCGGCTCGGTCTGGTCGACATAGGTCGAAAGGTCGATATCTTTCTCCGACGACATGCAGGCCGACAGAAAGAGCGATGGAACAACCACCGAAAGCGCCAGGAAGACAGACCGCTGCGGCGCTTTCGATTGACCGACTCGCTTGAAGAACATGATTGGATTGCGCCCTTTCGGCGTTATTTTAGTGCCTCTTGCATGCTGTTGTCCCAAAAAATGGTCCCCACTTCTAGGCGACATGCATTAATCGACGGCAGCAGCCATAAACCATAACCGCCTTGCCCGGCAACGCTATGTCCAGCCAATCGCACATTTTTGTGGCGACGGACCGCAGCGCGAAAATCTATGCAATTTCGCTGATGGATGATGCATTCATGCAACACCCATACCGCCATGCAATGCGAAAAAGATTAAGAAAATCAGATCATCCAGGGCGCATAGAGCGGCGCGTTGACGGCGTTCATCTCGGCGGCCCGGCCACGCTCGCGGCGTGTCGTCTCGACGATCTCGAAGGCCGTGCGGTCCGACAGCAGGCGCCGCAGCGCGGCGGCGTTCAGCCGGTGGCCGCCGCGATAGGAGCGGAAACAGCCGATGAAGCGCGCGCCGGCCAGCGCCAGGTCGCCCATGGCGTCGAGCGTCTTGTGGCGCACGAATTCGTTGGGGTAGCGCAGGCCACCCATATTGATGACGCGGTTGTCGTCACCGATCACCAGCGAGTTCTCGAGCGAGGATCCCAGCGCATAGCCGGCGGCCCACAGCCGTTCGACGTCCTTCATGAAGCCGAAGGTGCGGGCGCGGGCGATGTCGCGGCGGAAAATATCGGCATTGATGTCCGATGCGAACAGCTGGCGGCCGATCGCCGGGCTTTCGAAATCGATCTCGACCTCGAAGCGGGTGCCGTCATAGGGCCTGAACTCGGCCCAGGAGGCGCCGTTCTCGATGCGGACCGGCTTGACCACCCTGATATAGCGGCGCTTGACGGCCAACACCTCGATGCCGGCCTGGTCGATGGCTTCGACGAACGCCATGGCACTGCCGTCGAGGATTGGGACCTCGTGGCCGTCGATCTCGATGATGACATTGTCGATGCCGAGCCCGAACAGGGCGGCCATGATATGCTCGACCGTGGCGATGTGCTCGCCCGAGGGATCGCCAAGCATGGTGCAAAGGTCGGTGGCGCCGATCTCGGAAAACAGGGCGCGGAACTCACGGCCCTGCCCGTCGCCATTGAGAAGCTGGAACACGATGCCGGTATCGGCATCCGCGGGCAGGAAACTGATGGAAACTTCTTTGCCGCTGTGAACGCCGGTGCCTGTAAGCGACGCGCGCGTCTTCACTGTCGTCTGGTGGTCGTGCAAGACAATCCCCATAAGCCCGTAGTGCCTAGGTCCGCTTCTCCAGCCCGAGGGCGCGGCTCTTGTTAAATCGGCAGGCAGGGCTACTTCCCCCGAAATCCCCGCATACCGACCATGGTAGGCAGCGAAGATAATGTCCCGGCAGGGAGACTCCAAATCACGGTTTCTTACTCTTTGTAACCGCGAACTGGAACCTGTGTGACACGATAACCTATTGATTATACAGCCTTTTAAACGTTAACAGGCAAGCAATTTCTTGCCTGCCTGTTAACAATTGTTACAATCCGTTAACCGCTCAGTTGGCCTGGCGGCGCAGGAACGCCGGAATCTCCAGCTGATCATCGTCCTGAGTCGCCCTCACCTGCGGCGTCAGACGGCCCTGGTCGTCCAGCTGGCCGCGGCGCGGCGCGTAGAGCTGGGCGTCCTGGCTGGCGAGGCGGCGCACTTCCGGTGCGGCCTGGCGCAGCTTGGGCTCGCGCGGCTGCGCCGGCTGCAGCCGTGCAGGCTCCTCTTCGCGGCGGGTCAGGCCATTGGTCAGGCGCTTCAGGAGACCCATCGGGCCGCTGTTCTCATGGTCGGCGGGACGGCTCTTGGCGTCGACCTCCGCTTTCACGACCGGCGGAAAATCCTCGACGCGCGGCATGCGCTGCGGCGCCATCGCCACCGGCTGCTGGACCTCACGCAGCATTTCGCGCGGCTGCGGAGCCGGCTGCATCATCTGCTGGACAACAGGCTGAGGCATCGGTTGCGCGGGCGGCGCCTGGAAGATCTTGCTCTGCGGGCGGAAATCGTCCGCATGGGCGACCGGTGCCGGACGAGCCTGCGCCATGGCAGCGGCGTTCGCTTCGGCCAACTGGATGGCTTCGGCAACAGGATCGGCGGCGCGCGGCTCATACACGGCCTGCTGGACCGGCGCCGGGCGGCTTTCCACCGCGGCGACGGCCGGCCGGGCGGCCGGCTTCGGCGGCGCCGTGCGGATCGAGATCGGCGCGGCGGCGATTTCAGCGGCCGACTTGTCGATGCCGGTCGCGACCACCGAGACGCGGATGACGCCCTCGAGTTCCTCGTCGAAAGTGGCGCCCAGGATGATGTTGGCGTCCTGGTCGACTTCTTCGCGGATGCGGGTCGCCGCCTCGTCGACTTCGAAAAGGGTCAGGTCGCGGCCGCCGGTGATCGAGATCAGCAAGCCCTTGGCGCCCTTCATCGAGGTTTCGTCGAGCAGCGGGTTGGCGATCGCGGCTTCCGCGGCGGCCATCGCGCGGCCTTCGCCCGAAGCTTCGCCGGTGCCCATCATCGCCTTGCCCATCTCGCGCATCACCGAACGCACGTCGGCGAAGTCGAGGTTGATCAGGCCTTCCTTGACCATCAGGTCGGTGATGCAGGCAACGCCGGAGTAGAGCACCTGGTCGGCCATCGCGAAGGCGTCGGCGAAGGTGGTCTTGTCATTGGCCAGCCGGAACAGGTTCTGGTTGGGGATGACGATCAGCGTATCGACGCACTTCTGCAACTCCTCGATGCCGAAGTCGGCCGTCTTCATGCGGCGCTGGCCTTCGAAGTGGAACGGCTTGGTGACGACGCCGACGGTGAGGATGCCCTTCTCGCGGGCTGCGCGGGCAACCACCGGAGCAGCACCCGTACCGGTGCCGCCGCCCATGCCGGCGGTAACGAAGCACATATGGGTGTTGGTGAGATGGTCGAGGATCTCGTCGATGCACTCTTCCGCCGCCGCGCGGCCGACTTCCGGCTGCGATCCGGCACCGAGCCCCTCGGTGACATGCGCGCCAAGCTGGATCAGCCGCGAGGCCTTCGACATGGTCAGCGCCTGCGCGTCGGTGTTGGCCACGACGAACTCGACACCGCGCAGTCCGGCGGTGATCATGTTGTTCACGGCATTGCCGCCGCCGCCGCCAACACCGAACACGGTGATGCGCGGCTTAAGCTCGGTGATGTCCGGCTTCTGCAGATTGATGGTCATTGTCTCCGTCCTTTGCCTTTCACGCCGCTTCGCCGCCGCGGCCGCCTATGGGGCTGTCCCCGTCAATTAGAAACTGTCTCTCAACCACTGACTCATGCGATGCAGTTTTCCACCCGTTCCGGTCATCCTGAGACCGGAAATACCTTTCGCCGGATGGCTCTCGAAGCTCGCCATCTGCGGATAGATCAGAAGCCCGACTGCGGCCGAGAAAGCCGGGCCTTTCGCTGCTTCTGGCAGGCCCGCCACGCCGAGCGGGCGGCCGATGCGCACATTGCGCCCCAGGATGCGGCGTGCCGCCTCGGGCAGGCCGGCCAGTTGGCTGGCGCCGCCGGTGAGCACGACGCGCTTGCCGACCGCATTGCCGTAGCCGGATTTGTTGAGCCGGTCGCGCAGGAGTTCGAGCGTCTCGTCGATGCGGGCGCGCACGATGCGCGTCATCACCGAACGCGGGATCTGCAGCGGCACGTCGCCATCGTCGCCGATCGGCTGGATCGAGACCAGATCGCGGTCGTCGGCGCTGCCCGGCAGCGCCGAGCCGTGCATCACCTTCAGCCGCTCGGCGGCATCGAGCGACGTCGAAAGCCCCTTGGCCATGTCGAGCGTCACATGATTGCCACCGATGGCGATGGCGTCGCCATGGACGAACTTGCCTTCCGAAAACACCGAGATCGTCGTCGTGCCGCCGCCCATGTCGATGCAGGCGGCTCCGAGTTCGAGCTCGTCGTCGACGAGTGCCGCCAGCCCGCTGGCATAGGGCGTCGCCACCATGCGCTCGACCGACAGGTGCGAACGGTTGATGGAGAGCTCCAGATTGCGCATCGGCGCCGCATCACCGGTCAGCACATGCATGTCGACGCCAAGCGCATCGCCCACCATGCCGCGCGGATCGCGCACGCCGCGCTCCGCATCGAGCGAGAAGCCGACGGGCAGCGAGTGGATCACCTCGCGTTCGGCCTTCAGCGCCTGCTTGGCGCCGGCGCCGAGCACGCGCTTGATATCGGCTTCGTCGGCCTCGTGGCCGCCGAGGTTGATGGTGGCCGAAAAGGCTTCGCTCTTCAGTCGTCCGGCGGTCATGTTGACGATCAGCGAATCGACCGTCAGCCCGGCCATGCGCTCGGCGGCGTCGACGGAGAGGCGGATGGCATGCTCGGCGCGGTCGAGATCGACGACGACGCCCGACTTCACCCCTTGCGATTTCTGGTGGCCGATGCCGATCACCTGGATCCGGTGAGAGCGGCCGCGCAGAAGCTTGCCGTCATCGTTCGGCTTCAGCTTGGCCACCATGCAACAGACCTTGTTCGAGCCGACATCCAGCACCGTCAGGGTGCCGGACCGGCGCGACGAGGCATCGCCAGAACCGCCAAGCCAGCTCATATCTTCGTCTCCGGCTTGCGCTTGAGGGTTTTCGGCTTCTCGTTGAGCGCGGCCTCGCGCTGCGTCGCCGCCTGCGGCGTCAGCTCCACGACCAGCCGGTCTGTCAGGCGCATGTCGACAGCGGCGATATCGCGCGACAACAGCCCCTTGTCATGGTCCATCTTGACGAGTTCGGCGAGCGCCTGGTCCTCGTCGTCTTCGGGCAGCTTGACGGTGATGCCGTTGTCCAACTTGAGGTCCCAGCGCCGCTCGCCGACGCGGACATAGCCTTTGATGCGGCTGGCGAGGTCGGGATATTGCTCGATCTTGGCCAGGAAATCAGGCGCCTTGGCCGGCGCGCCGGTGCCGATCAACAGCGGCAGGAGCACCTGCTTGCCGCCCGAGAACGGCGCGATGACGGCGCCATCCTTTTCGATGACGGAGAGATCATCGCCCTGCTGCCAGAGCGCGAAGGCTTCGCGCTCCTCGACGCGCACTTCCAGCGTGTGCGGATAGACCTTGCGCACCGCGGCAATCTCGATCCACGGCAAGGTAGCGATGCGCTCACGCGCGGCCTCGGCATCGAAGCCGATCAGCGACGTCCAGCCATCGAGCTCGAGCCGGTCGAGAATGTCGATCTCGGAAGTCTGGCGGTTGCCGACCACCTTGACCTGATCGACGGCAAAGCCGGCACGGGCGGTGATGCTTTGAATGATGCCGTCGGCATGACCGCCAAGATAGGCGCCATAGGCCCCGCTCGAAGCCAGCAGCATCGACGACATGATCGCGGCGGAGAAGCGCGGCGCCTGAAATTCACCATCACCCAGGCGCGTTAGGATGCGCACCGGGCGGCGAAGCACGCGCGGCAGAACGAAATGGTCCAACGACAATGGCAGGCCGAACAGCGACGGCCCGGCCGCGCCCCTCACCTTGCCCTGTCCCCATTTCAACGCAGACACGAAGCGTCCTCCACCATCCAACTCAACAGTTCACCAAACGAATGCCCGGCATGGGCGGCAATTTCAGGCACCAGAGACGTCGGCGTCATGCCCGGCTGAGTATTGACCTCGAGCCATACAACCTCGCCATTTTCGGAGTGACGATCGTCATAACGGAAGTCCGACCGGGAAACGCCCCGACAGCCGACAGCTTGGTGAGCCTTGAGCGCCAGTGTCTGTATTTTTTGGTAAATATTCGGTGAAACTTTTGCGGGGCATTCGTGTTTTGATCCGCCCGCGACATATTTTGAATCATAGTCGTAGAAGGAATGGCCCGTTGGGATGATCTCGCAGACGCCGAGCGCCACGTCTCCCATGACGGCGCAGGTCAGTTCGCGCCCATGGATGTAGCGCTCGACCATGACGGTATCGCCATATTTCCACTCGGACGACCCGATGACCTGCGGCGGATGCGACTGCCCCTCCGAGACGATAACGACACCGAAGCTCGACCCTTCGCTCACCGGCTTGACCACATAGGGCGGCTTCATCGGATGCTTGTTCTGGATGGAGAAACGATTGGCGACCTTTGATTCGGCGACAGGCACGCCGACCGATTTGACGATCTTCTTCGCCTGCTCCTTGTTCATGGCGAGCGCCGAGGCGAGCACGCCGGAATGGGTGTAGGCAATGCCGAGATATTCGAGGATGCCCTGGATGGTACCATCCTCGCCAAAAGGCCCATGCAGCGCATTGAAGGCGACATCGGGCTTGAGCTCGGCGAGCACCGAACCGACGTCGCGCCCGACATCGACACGGGTAACCTGATAGCCTTCCTGCTCGAGCGCATCTGCACAGGCCTTTCCAGAAGACAGGGACACGGGCCGCTCGGACGAGAAACCTCCCAGCAATACGGCCACATGCTTGTTCTTCATTCCCCGTCATCCCCTCTCACGGCGGACTAAAAACCCAAGGATTTCCGCAACATTGAGTCCGAGTCTCCCGGCAGGTTGCCCCCCAGACGGAAAACGCGGGTAACGCGTCGAACGACTCAAATCAGGAAACGCTTTAGGGCAGAGAATCAGAGAGTTGATTCCCTGGCAAGTGCTTATGATTCCGAGGGATTCACTTTGTGAGAAAACGGATGCGAAAACCGTCTCGCTGAGTCTTTGCGGCAACCATTCACGGCGTTTCTATCCCGTTGAAGTTCACGCATCACGTGAACTTCAATAGCGGCTAGCCAATTCCTCGGCACAGGAGTTCTGACGGATCGACTGAGCCTGCGTTGATTGACGGCATGCCTTGGCGATTAGCCGAAGCGCCAATCACTTCGTCATCCTATGGCGGAGCAAGGAGCGAAGCGACGCGGCGCAGACCATAGGATCCATGCCGCGACCGCGAAGCGTTACGGCGGTGCAGAATTCTGCTCCGCTGCACTCCACGGCCAAGGTCACGGAATGGATCCTCGGGTCTCCGCGACGGAGCTTCGCTCCTGCTCCGCCCGTGGATGACGAAGTCGGAGAGACATCTGCCAATCTCCAAGGTCTGCAATAGCTCGAACGATGGGCGGCTCCGGCCGGCAGACCAGCAACTCGCCAAATCCGCTGTGCCTTAAAGCAACTGGCCCAGGAACTCCTGCACGGCATGTCCGGAACGGAAATTGCCGATGCGCTTGATCTCCCACTGCAGCCGGATGCCCGAATGCTCGAGCACCCGCGCGCGCACCGTCTCGCCGAGATATTCGAGGTCGTAGCCGGTCGCGGTTCCGGTATTGATCATGAAGTTGCAGTGCATCGGCGACATCTGAGCACCGCCGATCATCAGGCCGCGGCAACCCGCCTTGTCGATTTCCTTCCAGGCCGAGGTGCCTTCCGGATTCTTGAAGGTCGAGCCGCCCGTCTTCTCGCGGATCGGCTGCACGGTCTCGCGGTGGTTCTGCACCGCGTCCATCGACGTCTTGATCACCGCCCTGTCCTCGGCAAAGCCTTCGAAGACGGCCGAGGTGAAGATCAGCCCGGCGGGCGCCGCCGAATGGCGATAGGCATAGCCCATCTCGGCATTGCTCAGCGTCAGGGCGTTGCCCCTGCGGTCGAGCGCCCGCACCTCGACGACGCGTTCGCGCGTCTCGACGCCATTGGCGCCGGCATTCATCCTGAGCGCGCCGCCGATGGCGCCCGGAATGCCGTGATAGAAATGGAAGCCGCCAATGCCGGCCTCCAGCGCCACCGCCGCCACACGCTTGTCGGGCGCGGCGGCGCCTGCCCTGATCCTGATCGGGGAAATGACTTCGGCCTCGCCAAAGCCCTTGGCGGAAAGCCTGACGACGAAACCCGGAATGCCGCCGTCGCGGACCAGAAGGTTCGAGCCGACACCGACAATCGTCAGGGGGATCTCTTCGGGAACCGCCTTGAGGAACGCCGCGAGGTCCTCCTCGTCGGCCGGCTGGAACAGTGCCTCGGCAAGGCCGCCTGCCCGGAACCAGGTGATCTTGTCCATCTCGGCATTTGGCGTGATGCGGCCGCGCAGGCCGGCCAGCCGGTCGCCAAGTCTGTCGATCAGGGCCTGGCCGTTCATCATGAGGCGGCGAGCTCCTTCGGCAGCGCATAGGCCCATTGGGTAATATTGCCGGCGCCCAGGAAGACGACGAAGTCGCCGGGCTTGGCGATGTCGCGGATGACAGGCGCGATATCGGCCGGCCCCTCGATGTAGCGCGCGTCGCGATGGCCGCCGGCGCGGATGCGCGACACCAGCGCGTCCGAGGTCACGCCGTCGATCGGCTCTTCGCCGGCGGCGTAGACCGGCGCCACCATCACCGTGTCGGCATCGTTGAAACAGGCGGAGAACTCGTTGAACAGATCGTGCAGCCGGGTGAAGCGGTGCGGCTGGGCAATGGCGATGACACGCCCATTGGTGGCGCTGCGCGCCGCCTTCAGCACCGCCGAGATTTCGACCGGGTGGTGGCCATAATCGTCGAACACGTCGACACCGTTCCAGGAACCGGTATGGGTGAAGCGGCGCTTGACGCCGGCAAAGGACGACAGGCCCTTCTTGATCGCCTCGGCCGACAGGCCGAGTTCGTGCGCGACCGCGATCGCGGCCGTCGCGTTGGACACATTGTGGCGGCCAGGCATCGGCAGGCGCAGGCCCGCTATCGTCGTCTGGCCGCGCCCCTTGCGGTCGCGGATGATCACGTCGAACTCCGAGGTCGCTCCCGCCATGCGGTGGTTGGTGAAGCGCACGTCGGCCTGAGCGTTCTCGCCATAGGTGATGACGCGCCGGTCCTCGATGCGCCCGACCAGCGCTTGCACTTCCGGGTGATCGGTGCACATCACGCCGAAGCCATAGAAAGGCACGTTCTCGACGAACTGGCGGAACGCTTCGCGCACATTGTCGAAGTTGCCATAATGATCGAGATGCTCGGGATCGATGTTGGTGACGACGGCAATGTCGGCAGGCAGCTTGAGGAAGGTGCCGTCGCTTTCGTCGGCTTCGACCACCATCCACTCACCGTCGCCCATGCGCGCATTGGTGCCGTAGGCATTGATGATGCCGCCATTGATGACGGTCGGGTCGAGCCCGCCGGCTTCGAGCAGGGTCGCCACCATCGAGGTCGTCGTCGTCTTGCCATGCGTGCCGCCGATGGCGACAGCCTGGCGGAAACGCATCAGCTCGGCCAGCATTTCGGCGCGGCGGACAATGGGCAGCAATTTCTCCCGCGCCGCCTTCAGTTCCGGATTCGACTTCTTGATTGCCGTCGAGACGACGATGACCTCGGCGTCACCGAGATTCTCGGCCTTGTGGCCGACGAAGCATTCGATGCCCTTGTCGCGCAGCCGCTGCACATTGGCGCTGTCCGCCTGGTCGGATCCTTGCACCTTGTAGCCGAGATTGTGCAGCACCTCGGCGATGCCGCTCATGCCGATGCCGCCAATGCCGATGAAATGCACGAGGCCAATGGTCTGCGGCATCTTCATGGGTGCGCCCCCTTCCTGAAATCCGATACTGTTTTGCGGGACGCAATAGCCTCTGTGAGATCGGCGAGCAACCGTGCCGCGTCCGGCCGGCCGACCGATTTGGCCGCGGCTGCCATCGTCGCGAGCCGCTCCGGCTGGTCTATCAGGGCGCCGAGCAGTGCCGCGATGCGCTCGGACGAAAGCGATGATTGCACATGCACTTCGCCGCCGCCGGCGGCGGCAAGCGCCGCCGCATTGGCCGCCTGGTCGTGGTCGAGCGCAAAGGGATAGGGCACCAACAATGCCGGCCGGCCGATGACGGCGATCTCCGAGACGGTCGAAGCGCCGGAGCGCGAGAGCACCAGATGCGCCGCGGCAATGCGCGCCGCCATGTCGGTAAAGAACGGCGAGACCTCGACGGCGACTCCGAGCGCGGCATAGGCCGCCTTCACCCGCGCCACGTCGTCCGCGCGAGCTTGTTGGGTAATGACGAGGCGTCTGCGCTGTGCATCGGAAAGCAGCGCGACTGCCCCCGGCATGGCATCGGAAAAGAATTGCGCGCCCTGACTGCCGCCGAACACCAGCAGGCGGAAAGGCTCATCCCCGGTTGAAGCCACGTAAGGTGTCCTGGCTGCTTCGAGCACCGCTGGCCTGACCGGATTGCCGGTCGTCACCGTCTTGGCGCCGGCCGCACTCTCATCTTGCGGCAGGAAGCCGCCGGCGATCGCGTCGACGCGGGCGGCCAGCGCCCGGTTGGCGCGCCCCATCACCGCGTTCTGCTCGTGGATCAGCGTCGGCACCTTGCGCCGCGTCGCCGCATAGAGCGGCGGCAAGGTCGGATAGCCGCCAAAGCCCACGACGGCCTCCGGCTTGATCCTGCCGATGACGGCGGAGGCCTGACGCACGCCACTCCAGATTTTCCAGAAGGCGCCAAGCAGGGCGAAGGGGTTTTTCGAGCCCAACGTCGCCGACTGGATGGGATGGATGGCCGCTGCCGGGAAATGGCCGGCAAACCGTTCGGCGCGGGTGTCGGTCGCCAGATGCACCGCCCAGCCGCGCTCGATGAGTTCATGCGCCAGCGCTTCGGCTGGAAACAGATGTCCGCCGGTTCCGCCCGCCGCGAGAAGGATAACGCCTCTGGCCATGTCACTCCGCCGGCATGGCGCGCTGCGGCAGCGCAAAACCCATCTGCTTGCGCTTTTCCGGCCGCTTGCGCGTCAGCGCCAGCACCATCCCCATCGAGATGGCGATGGCGATCTGCGAGGAGCCGCCATAGGAGATGAAGGGCAGCGTCATGCCCTTGGCCGGCACCAGCTGCAGGTTGACGCACATGTTGATGACGGCCTGCAGGCCGAACACGGTGACCAGACCGCCGACCGCATAACGGGTGAAGTCGTCATGCTCCTTCAGCGCCGTGTTGAGACCGCGCAGCACGATGAAGGCGAAGATCGACATGATGAAGAAGCACATGATCAGCCCGAACTCCTCGCCCGCGACCGAGAAGACGAAGTCGGCATGGCTGTCGGGGATGACCCGCTTGACGGTGCCCTCGCCCGGCCCGACGCCGAACCAGCCGCCATTGATCAGCGCGTCACGCCCCATGTCGACCTGGAACGTGTCGCCTTCGCCGGTAAGGAACTTGTCGATGCGCAACGCGACGTGCGGAAACACCGTATAGGCGGCGAAGACGCCGCCGACGCCGGCCGCGCCCAGCACGATGATCCACAGCCACGGCAGCCCCGCCATGAAGAACATGATGCCCCAGGTGCCGGTGGTCAGCATGGTCTGGCCGAGGTCCGGCTGCGCCACCAGCAGCGACACGACCAGCACCAGCAGCAGCATGGCGAACAGATTGCCGGGAATGTCGGGCTGGCGTTTGTGTTCGGCGAACAGCCAGGCGCACATGATGACGAAGGCCGGCTTGAGGAATTCCGACGGCTGGATCGAGAGGCCGGCGAGCGAGACCCAGCGCCGCGCGCCCTTCACCTCGACGCCGACATAGAGCACCGCCACCATCAGCACCAGCATGAGGCACAGCATGATCAGCGACATGCGCCGGATCTCTCTGGAATCGAGGAAGGAGACCGCCAACATCACGCCGAGCGCGGGCACGGTGAAGATGATCTGTCGGGTGGCGAAATGGAAACTGTCGAGGCCGATGCGTTCGGCGACCGCGGGACTTGCCGCGAAGGACAACACGATGCCGAGCCCCATCAGCGACAGGAACGCCGCCAGGAACCAGCGATCGATGGTCCACCACCAGGTTGCGACCGGACTTTTGTCGAGACGGCTCTGCATTATCGTGCCCCTCCGATAGGTTTGACGCCATCTATAGCGCTCGCAGCTTGCCTGAAGGCTTCGCCGCGGACCTCGAAATTCTTGAATTGGTCGAAACTGGCGCAGGCCGGCGACAACAGCACCACCGCCTCGCCGCTGTCGTCCTTGGCCGCGTCATGCGCGGCATGCTCGACCGCGGCCGCCAGCGTGCCCGAGATTTCGTAGGGCACGGCCTCGCCCAGCGTCGCCGAAAAGGCGGGGGCGGCCTCGCCGATCAGATAGGCCTTGGCGATGCGCGGGAAGAAGCCGCGCAACGGTTCGATGCCGCCCTCCTTGGGCAGACCGCCGGCGATCCAGTAGATGCGGCTGAAGCTGGACAGTGCGGGAGCAGCCGCATCGGCGTTGGTCGCCTTGGAATCGTTGACGAACAGGACATGGTCCTTGCGGCCGACCTGCTCCATGCGGTGGGCGAGGCCCGGGAAGCTTTCGAGCCCCGACTGGATCTCGCCGAGGTCGAGACCGACCTTGAGGCAGGCGGCGACGGCGGCCAGCGCGTTCTGCGCATTGTGCTGGCCGCGCAGCGAGCCGATGCCTTCGAGGAAGGCGACACGGCTGTAGCGGCCATGCACCGCTTCCATCAGGTTGGTGCCGTCGGCGAAATAGCCGTCGGTCAGCGGCAGCCGCTTGGAAATACGGATGACCTGCCGCCCCGCCCGCTCCAGCCGCTCGGCAATCTGAGCGCACCAGGAATCGTCGATGCCGATGATCGCAGTCTCGCTGCCCGCCACCAGCCGCTCCTTGATCGAGGCGTAGTGCTGCATGGTGCCGTGGCGGTCGAGATGGTCGGGCGTCAGGTTGAGCAGGATGCCGGCCGTCGGATTGATCGAGGGCGCAAGGTCGATCTGGTAGGACGAGCATTCGACCACATAATGCCGGTCGGGCGCCGGCGGATCGAGCGTCATCACGGCGCGGCCGATATTGCCGCCCATCTGCGTGTCGCGCCCGGAAGCTTGAAGGATATGCGCCGTCAGCGCCGTCGTCGTCGACTTGCCGTTGGTGCCGGTGATGGCGATGAAGGGAGCATCCGGAGCGCTGAGTGTCCTCTCCCGGCAGAAAAGCTCGATGTCGCCGATGACCTCAACCCCGGCGCCACGCGCGAGCTCCACCGTCCAGTGGGGCTTGGGATGGGTCAGCGGCACGCCCGGCGACAGCACGAAAGCTGAAAAGCCAGCCCAGTCAGCGCCACGCAGGTCGCCGGTTGCGATGCCGGTGGCGGCGGCCTTGGCGACGCTGTCGGGATTGTCGTCCCAGGCCAGCACTTGTGCACCGCCCTCGATCAGAGCGCGCGCCGTGGCGATCCCCGAGCCGCCGAGCCCGAAGAGCGAAACACGCTTGCCTGCGAAGGATGCGGCGGGGATCAAATGGCAGCCTATCTGAGCTTGAGGGTGGAGAGGCCGACCAGCGCCAGGATGACGGCGATGATCCAGAAGCGGATCACCACCTGGCTTTCGGTCCAGCCGAGCTTTTCGAAATGATGATGGATCGGCGCCATTAGGAACACGCGCTTGCCGGTCATCTTGAAGTAGCCGACCTGGATGATGACCGAGAGGATCTCGACCACGAACAAGCCGCCGACGATGACGAGCACGATCTCGTGCTTGGTGGCGACCGCGACCGTGCCGATCAGGCCACCCATGGCGAGCGACCCGGTATCACCCATGAAGATCGCCGCCGGCGGCGCGTTGAACCAGAGAAAGCCAAGGCCGGCGCCAATGACCGCGCCAAGCACGACCGCCAGTTCGCCGGTGCCGGGCACGAAATGGATCTGCAGGTATTCAGCGAAGACCGCGTTGCCCGAGAGATAGGCGATGACGCCGAAGGACGCCGCCGCGATCATGATCGGCACGATCGCCAGACCGTCGAGGCCGTCGGTCAGGTTCACCGCATTGCCGGCGCCGACGATGACGAAGCAGGAGAACGGGATGAAGAACCAGCCGAGGTTGATGATGAATTCCTTGGCGAAGGGGAATGTCAGTGACGACGAGAACGGCGCCTGGCCATTGTGCATGATCGCCCAGGCGGCGATGCCGGCGATAACGAATTCCAACGCAAGCCGCGCCTTGCCGGAGAAGCCGAGATGCGACTGCTTGGTCACCTTCAGATAGTCGTCATAAAAGCCGATCGAGCCGAAGCCGAGTGTCACCAACAGCACCACCCAGACATAGATGCTGGACAGGTTCGCCCATAGAAGCGACGAGCCGATGATACCGGACAGGATCATCAGTCCGCCCATGGTCGGCGTACCCGCCTTCTTGAAATGCGTCTGCGGCCCGTCGGCGCGGATCGGTTGGCCCTTGCCTTGCCTGAGCCGCAGCGAATTGATGATGGTCGGCCCGAAGATGAAGACGATCAGCGCCGAGGTGATCAGCGCCCCGCCGGTGCGGAACGTGATGTAGCGGAAGACATTGAAGACAGAGACCTTGTCCGCGAAATCGACCAGCAGTGTGAACATGCGCTTTCGTCCCCCGACTAGGTCTGGTTGCTGGTTGTCGTCTCGGCCGGGAATTTGCCCAGCAGCGCATCGACCAGTTTTGCAAAACCGATGCCCTTCGACGATTTGATCATCACCACGTCGCCCGGCCTTAGCGCGGCGAGCAGAACCGGCTTCAACTCCTCGACGCCGGCGCGGTATTCCGTCCTGATATCGCCCGGCAGCGCTTCCGCCAGCGACCGCATCTCCGGCCCGCCGAGAAAGACTGTCCGCGTGCCCGTGCCGACGATGAGATCGGCAAGGGCGGCATGCAGCTTTGCCGAATGGTCGCCGAGCTCCAGCATGTCGCCAAGCACGGCGATGCGTCTGCCCTCGCCCGTCACCGGCGTCGCGTTGAGCAGCGCCATGGCGGCCGCCATCGAGGCCGGATTGGCGTTGTAGCTCTCGTCGATCAGCGTGATCGGGCCACCGTGCCTCGGGCCACCGGGCTGGCCCGAAGTCGGGCCACCGGGATGCCGCAGCACATGGCGCTTGCCGCGCCCGCGCTCGGCGGAGAGATCGGCCAGCGCCAATGCCACCTTGTCGAGATCGGCGCCGACCAGATGCGCGGCGCCCAGCACGGCCAGCACGTTTTGCACCATGTGCCGGCCGGGCGCTCCGATACGAGCGATCATATCGTGGCCGCTGATCCTGGCGGCGATGTCGGAATGGTCGGCATGCAACTCGCACTTGACCAGCTTGAACGTCGAGCGCGCATTCTCGCCGAAGCCATAGACATGCTCGACGCCGGCAGCTTGCGCCATCTTGTCCAGCAGCTTGAAACGCGCATCGTCGCGGTTGAGAACCGCGGCGCCCTCGGGTTCCAGCCCTTCAAAAATCTCGGCCTTGGCCCTGGCGATCTCGTCCAGATTGCGGAAGAAGCCAAGATGCGCGGCCGCGATCATGGTGACGATGGCGACATGCGGCCGCACCATCTTCACCAGCGGCTGGATCTCGTCGGGATGGTTCATGCCGATCTCGAACACGGCATAATCGCAGTCATCGGGCATGCGCGCCAGGGTCAGCGGCACGCCCCAATGGTTGTTGAACGACTGCGCCGAGGCATGCACCTTGCCGACGGCCGAAAGCACGTGGCGCAGCGCCTCCTTGGTGGTGGTCTTGCCCGCGGAACCGGTGACCGCGATGATCTTGGCCTGCGAGCGGGCGCGCGACGCGACACCGAGCTTTTCCAGCGCAACCAGAACGTCCTCGACGACGATGATCGGCGCGGTCAGCCGGCCAAGCGACGGCAGCTTGCCTTCTGCCACCACCAGCACGCCGGCGCCGGCCTTGATGGCCGCGGTGACGAAGTCATGGCCGTCCATCGTCTCGCCCTTGATGGCAAAGAAGGCGTCGCCCGGCTGCAGGCTGCGGCTGTCGATCGAAATGCCCGATATACCTTCGGGCATGGGGCCGAGCGGCCGCCCGTCCGTGGCGGCAACCAGCGCTTCCGAAGTCCACAGCAAACTCATGCGGCACGCTCCCTGAGCGCGGCGCGCACTTCCTCGTGGTCGGAGAAATGCAGGGTTTCCGAGCCGATCGTCTGGCCTTCCTCATGGCCCTTGCCGGCCACGATCAGCGTGTCGCCGGCATGCAGCATGCGGACAGCCTCGTGGATTGCCTTGCGCCGGTCACCGATTTCGATGGCGCCGGGCGCCGCGGCAAGAATGGCGGCGCGGATGCTTTCGGGCACTTCGGAGCGCGGATTGTCGTCGGTGACGATGACGACATCGGCGAGCCGGGTCGCGATCTCGCCCATGATCGGTCGTTTGCCCCGGTCACGGTCGCCGCCGCAGCCGAACACGACCATCACGCGACCGGTGGTGAACGGACGCACCGAGGCCAGCACATTCTCCAGCGCATCCGGCTTGTGGGCGTAATCGACATAGACCGGAGCCCCGCTCGCCGTGGTACCGACGAGGTCGAGCCTGCCCGGCGCGCCTTTCAATTTCTCCAATGCCCCCAAGGCCTTGGCGACAGGTGTTCCGGTGGAAATGGCAAGCCCCGCCGCAACCAGCGCGTTGGCGATCTGGAAATCGCCGGCGAGCGGCAGGTCGATTTCGTGGATCACACCGTCGGCTTCGACCTCGGCACGCTGGCGATGACGCTCATGCTCGACCCGCTTCAGCCTGAGGAAATCGCCATGACGGCCGACCGTCAGCACGTCGAGCCCGGCGGCCCGAGCCGCCTTTATCGTGGGTTCCGACCAAGGATCGTCGGCGAAGACGATCGCCGGTGCGCCCTTCGGCAGCAGCGTGTCGAACAGGCGCAATTTGGCACGGTGATAATCCTCGACCGTCGGATGGTAATCCATGTGGTCGCGGCCGAGATTGGTGAAGCCGCCAGCCGAGAGCTTCACCCCATCGAGGCGGCGCTGGTCGAGCCCGTGGCTGGAGGCCTCAATCGAGGCGTGGCTAACGCCGGCATCCGCCAATTCCCGCAGCAACTGATGCAGGGCGACCGGATCGGGTGTCGTCAGTGAACCATATTCGTTGCGGCCAGGCGCGACCACGCCGGTGGTACCGATCGAGGCGGCAGCGTATCCCGCCTGCTCCCAGATCTGCCGGGTGAAGGCGGCGACCGACGTTTTGCCACTGGTACCGGTCACGGCGACCATGGTTTGCGGCTGCCTGCCGAAATAGCGGGCGGCACTCAACGCCAGTGCCAGGCGCGGATCATCGACCGCCAGCACCGGAACCGGCAAATCGGCCAGGCCACTGCCTTTGCCCGTGACGATCGCTGCAGCGCCACGTCGGGCCGCGTCGGCGGCGTAGCTCGCGCCATCGGCCTTGGTTCCGGCAAGCGCGAAAAAGACGACGCCGGGTTTCACCTGGCGGGAATCGGACGAGATGCCTGTAACCTCCAGATCGACGGAAGCTGTTCCTTCGACTGGCAGGATACCGGCTAGATCTTTGAGCTTCATCGAGTCCCGTTCACCGCAACAAAATAGCGCGCAGTTGCCGGCGCGCCCCAAGAATCACTGATAGGAAACCAGCGTTGCACCATTTTCATGGCTGAAATCTGGCTTCACGCCAAGCATGGCCGCTGCACGCCTGATGATATTGCCCGCCATGACCCCCGCATTGTTGGCCGCGACGTCGGTCATCCCAGGCTTTTCCGGATGCGGGGCGTCGGCGATCGTGAACACCAGATATTGCGGATCATCCATCGGGAAGGCGGCGACAAAGGTGTTGAAATTCAATTCCTTCGAGTAACGGCCGTTGATGACCTTCTCGGCCGTTCCGGTCTTGCCGCCGACGCGGTAGCCGGGAACCCGGGCATTTCTGGCCGAACCCTTCTCGGCGTTGAGCGAATAGAGGTAGCGCATGCCCTCGACGGTCTTTTCGGTAACCACTTTCTTGGCCGCCGCCATCGCATCCTCCTGGCTGCGGACCAGAAATGTAGGCTGCATCAGAAAGCCGCCATTGACCAGCGCCGCGCAGCCGACAGCCGCTTGCAGCGGCGTCGTCGACACGCCATGGCCGAAGGCGATGGTGAACGAATTGACCTGCTTCCACACCTTCGGCTCGGTCGGGCGGGCGACTTCGGGCAGTTCGGTCTGCATCTTCTCCAGAATGCCGAGGCGATGCAGGAATTCGCGGTGCGCCTCGATGCCGACCAGCTCGGCCTCCCTGGCCGACCCGATGTTGGACGAATAGAGGAAGACCTCCGGCAGCGACAGCACACGGTTCTTGCCGTGGAAATCGTGAATGGCCTGGTGGCCGACCCGGATTGGATGCGAAGCGTCGAAGCGGCTCGACATCGTCGCCTTGCCGGAATCGAGCGCCATGGCCGAGGTGAAGCTCTTGAAGGTCGAGCCCATCTCATAGAGCCCCGCCGACATCCGGTTAAGCCGGTCCTTGTCCTGCGCGTTGTAGGGATTGTTCGGATCGAAATCCGGCACCGAGGCCATGGCCACCACTTCGCCGGTCTTGACGTTGAGCACGACGGCGCCAGCGCCCATGGCGCGATAGCGCTCCAGGCCGGCGGCGATCTCGTCGCGCACCACATGCTGGACGCGCAGATCGATCGAAAGCTTCACCGGCCTGAGATCCTTCGCCACCGCCAGGCCCGACGCCTGCAGGTCGCTCAGGCCCTGCTCATCGATATATTTCTCCATGCCGGAGATGCCCTGGTTGTCGATGTTGGTCAGGCCGACGATGTAGGAGGAGGTCTCGCCGCTCGGATAAAAACGGCGCTTTTCGGTGCGGAAGCCAAAGCCGGGAATGCCGAGCTGCATGATGTCGGCCTGCTGCTTGGGCGTCAGTTGCCGCTGCAGCCAGACGAAGCCGGCGCCGCTCTTCAGCTTGTGATAGGTCTGCTCGTAGTCGATTTCGGGCAGCACCGTCGACAGCTTCTCGATAGCCTCATCGGCATCGACGATGCGGCGCGGCTCGGCGAACAGCGACGCCGTCTTGATGTCGGTGGCCAGAACTTCACCGTTGCGATCGACAATGTCGGGACGTGACGCCGTCACCCGGCTTTGCGGACCGCCCGACAGGTCGGGTGTCTGGAAACCGAGATAGACCAGCCGCCCCGATATGGTCGAGAAGATGCCGAAGAACACCGCCATCGTCATCACGATGCGGGCCTTGCCCTTGCCGCCGGTCGCCTTGCGGGCGCCTTCGACCACGATCGACCCGTCCTCGCTTGTCCTGGCGCGGCCTACCGTGGCGAAGCGCTTCAGCAGTTTGCCGATCATTGGGCGATGTCTCCGGTGACGACGGGATCCTTGTCGCCCGAGGGCGCCTTGTCGGAATTGTCGGCCACGGCGCCCTGGCGCCCGTTCAGGATGTCCTGGATGTCGAGCGCCTTGGCCGGCAGGTCGCCCAGGCCCACGATCTGCCGGCCACTGACCGGCTCCAATGCGAGCTGCGCCTTATAGAGTTCGGCCAGCTTCTGCAGCCGCGACGGCTGGGTGAGCAGGCTCCAGTCGGCCTTGAGCAGGTCGATCGTGTCCTCCTCAAAGCGTATCTCGGCATGGATCTTCTGCACGGCCGCCAACTGGTCCTCGGCCTCGCGCTTGGCCTTGTAGGTCAGGGCCGCTGCCGAAACCATGACGGCGATCAGGACAATGTCGCTGGTACGAAACACGTGCTTACCTCTCCCCCGGCCGATCGATGCCGGGAAGCTTTGGAAGGCCGAAAATCGAAAAATCGTCGCCGCGCGCCGGCGCCTCGGTGCGGACCGCCGCGCGCAGCCTGGCCGAGCGGGCGCGTGGGTTGGCCGCAACCTCGGCGTCGCCTGCCGTCACGCCGCCACCAGCCTTGCGGAAAGTCGCGGTGCGCGCCTGCGCCTCCGGCATGTGGCGCGAGCCGGTCATGGCGTCGGCGCGATCGGCGATGAAGCGCTTGACGATGCGGTCTTCAAGCGAATGGAACGTCACCACGACAAGTCGGCCGCCTGGCTTCAGCGCGCGTTCGGCCGCGAACAGCGCCTTGGCCAATTCACCGAGCTCGTCATTGACGAAGATGCGCAGCGCTTGAAAAACGCGGGTCGCCGGATGGATCTTGTCCTTCGGCGCGCGGCCGATATGCGTCTCGATGGCGTCGGCGAGTTCCAGCGTGCGCTCGAACGGCCGTTTTTCCCGGCGCGCCTCGATCATGCGGGCGATACGGCCGGCGTGACGCTCCTCTCCGAGGAAGCCGAAGATGCGGGCAAGGTCGCCCGGCTTGAAACTGTTGACGACATCGGCGGCGCTCAGGCCCGCCTGCGCCATGCGCATGTCGAGCGGGCCGTCGAAGCGGAAGGAAAAGCCGCGCTCGGCCTGGTCGATCTGCATAGAGGAGACGCCGATGTCGAGGACGACGCCATCGGCGCTGTCGATGTGTTCGTCGAGCGTCGAGAACGGCGCCTGCACCAGCCTCAGCCGACCGCCGGACTGCGCCTCGAGGTCGCGGCCGGCCGCGATGGCATCCGGATCGCGGTCGATCGCAACCACGGACGCGCCAGCCGCCAGGATGGCCTTCGTATAGCCACCGGCGCCGAACGTACCGTCGATGATGATGTCGCCCTCCGCCGGCGCCAGCGCTTCCAGCACTTCGCCAAGGAGGACCGGAATGTGGCGGACCGATCCGCCAACGGCGTTGTTATCATCGCCGTGGCCCACCATCATTCCGGTCGCTCCCCAGCCTTGGCCTCGTGAGCCTTCGTCCCCTGCCGAAGCTGCAAAAGCCTGGCCCGCGCCTGCGCCCCATAGGTCGCAAGCCGTCCCGGCTCCCAGATCTGAAAGAAATTGCCGCGCCCGACAAAGGCCACTTCCGCCGAGATGCCGGTATGTTCGCGAATGAAATCGGTCATGGTTATGCGGCCGTCCTGGTCGAGTTTCAGGAACGCTCCGTCGCCATGGCAGAAGAACGACATGTCGTCCGCCGTCTGCAGGAAGGGGTCTTCCCGGGCGATGCGCTGCTCGTAACGGTCGAGCAGGTCGAGCCCGCCGACATCCATCGCCGTCAGGTCCAGGCAACGCAGCGCATAGAGCTCTGAATAACCGCGCTTCTGCACCACGGCACGAAAATGCGCGGGAACGGACACCCGCCCCTTCGCATCGATCCTGCTCACCGTGTTCGACAGAAACCGGTCCATCACACGTTACGGCCGCTTGCGCCGCCGCACCCCTCTTCATCGTGTCGCACGCGCCACCGCCGCGCGTTGCCTGCCCCGCACCCACCTCGTCCACACGGGCGAAAACCGGCAAACGCACAGCCGCCGCGGCTGCCCGATTGGCGTACGCTTTACCCTGACGCGGAACGAAGGCTTTGATGTCGAAATGGGATATCATGGGGCACTATGGGCGTCAACGGGAATAGGCTTCTCAAACACGCGCGCCACGCCGACGAGAAAGGCTTTGACAGCGCGCCTCGTCTTTATGATCCATTAAGCCTAACGAAGCGTTTAGAGCCTGCCTGGCCCAACTGGAGGCGCCTTGCCGCAAACCGCGGCCGGGCATAGCGTCTCGTCCATCTCACCGATCACCAAGGGATTTGAAATCGATGCCTGAAACTGCGAAGTCGCGCGCTGCGGCCCTTCCCCATTTGCGTCGCAGCGGGTTCGCCATGGGCGATTCCATTCCCCTGCCGCTGACCATGGCCGCCATCTTCCATGCACCGGGCGACGCCACCGGCTTCAACCAGTACGGCCGCTTCAGCAACCCGACCTGGGATGCCGTCGAACACATGTTGTCCCATCTGGAAGACGCGCCTTGCGTCGGTTTTCCCTCGGGGATGGCGGCGATCTCGGCGGCATTCTTTGCCGTGCTCAAGGCCGGCGACCATATCCTGCTGCCTTCGGACGGCTATCACACCACCAGGGCGCTGGCCGACCGCTTCCTGAAGCCGCTCGGCGTCACCTACGATGTCAGGCCGACATCGACCTTCCTCGACGGCGGCTTCGCGGGTTACCGCCTGGCCTTCGTCGAAACGCCCGCCAATCCGGGACTGGACATCTGCGATATCGCCGCTATCGCCAAAGCCGTTCACAAGGCGGGCGCGCTGCTGGTGGTCGACAACACGACGATGACGCCCTTCGGCCAGCGCCCTCTCGATCATGGTGCCGATATCGTTGTCGCCGCCGACACCAAGGCGCCCAATGGCCATTCCGACGTGCTGTTCGGCCATGTCGCCAGCCGCAATGCGGACATCATCGCCGCCGTGACCGGCTGGCGCGAGGTCTCGGGCAGCATCCCCGGCCCGTTCGAAGCCTGGCTGGTGCATCGCGGCCTGGAAACATTGGACGTGCGTTTCGACCGCATGTGTTCGTCGGCGGAAGTGATCGCGCGGCGGCTGCAGGGCCATAGGGCGATCAGGGGCCTGCGTTATCCCGGCCTGGAAGGCGATCCCTCGCACAATCTTGCCCGCGCCCAGATGGAGCGCTTCGGCTTCCTCATCTCCTTCGAACTCGCTTCCGAGCAGAAAGCCGAGGATTTCATCAACGGCTGCGAATTGATGCAGGCCGCGACCTCCTTCGGCGGCGTCCACACCTCGGCCGAGCGGCGTTTGAAGCGAGGCGACGCGGTGCCGGCTGGCTTCGTACGCCTGTCGGTCGGCTGCGAGCCGGTGGAAGAACTCTGGAAGGCGATCGAGGCCTCGCTGGACAGGGTCAGCGGCTGACAAATCCACTACGAGCCGAGGTCATCGGCTTCGATGTTGCGGCGACCATGCAGCACGCGAAGAATTTCGATCGCATCACCGCCGACCCGGTACAAGGTGAGGTAGTCGCCGACGACCAGGTGACGAATACCGGTGCTATGTCGTCGCGTGGCGCACCTGAGACGGGATGCAACGTCAGCAAATCCCAACGTCTTTCCAGCGCATCCACGAAGCGAACAGCAGCGCGCGGGTCGTGGCTGGCGATGTAGTCGCCGATGCTTTCGAGATCGACGGTGGCTTGAGGAAGCAGTCGGTATTTCACTCCTGGAAGCCTTGGACCTCGGCCCTCTTCAGGTATTTCGCGCGCAGTCGTTCCATGATTGGCTGGCCGTCTTGCGCAGGCCCGCTGTCGATCCCCTCCTGCACCAGCTTGCGCAGTTCTTCGACCGTGTAGCCCATCAGGTCGCGGCGGTCCTTCCATTGCCGCAACGCATCGCGGATCACCTCGCTCGCCGAGGCGTATTCTCCAGCCGCGACCACATCGTCGACCGCCCGCGCCAGTTCCGGCGAAAGCGTGATGCTGCGTTTGTCCACCTGACCCATGATAGGCTCCCGATGATGAGCCGCGATGGTACGATTTAATCGCACCAGTTTCAAGGAAGTCGGCGGAGATCTCTGGCTGTGGCGACGCAAAGTAGCTCCGCGCCCTTAAATCAGAAGGTGCGGCCAGGGGCGCAACCTTCTGATATCGAAAGACTTAATCCATATATGATGGAGAAAAATTGCCAGCCGGCCTGTAAGCCGGGTTTTGTATGGCCCTCGCCCCTTGCGAAGCGAGAACGTGGCGGCCATTCATCTTGGGCGCATGTTGCCATGCGCCTCACGCAACCTACCCGGACGGTGAGCCGGAAACAGCCCTCGAGGGTTTCCCCTCGCACCGCCCCTATTCGGCCTTGCTCCCGGTGGGGTTTACCGTGCCGCTCCTGTTGCCAGTCGCGCGGTGGGCTCTTACCCCACCCTTTCACCCTTACCCCGACAAAGTCGTGGCGGTTTGCTTTCTGTGGCACTTTCCCTGGGGTCGCCCCCGCCGGCCATTAACCGGCACCGTGTCTCCATGGAGCCCGGACTTTCCTCACCCGCGGCCTTTCGGCGTTTGCGGGTGCGGCCGCCCGGCCAGCTGGCAGAGCGTATAAAGGGGTTCACACCCCAAAACGCAACCGAAAAAGCCGATTGTGACCGGTTCTCGTCAAGCCGGCGCGCCGACAGCCGCCAGCTGAACCTTGACCTTGCTGCAGTAAGCCGCGGAAACCGGGTTCATGCGAGTGGCGCCATGGCCGGCATTGTATTTGAGGATCGTGCCGCAGGTCGTGCCGCCACCGAGGTCGCGCGCCATGGCGAGGTACTTCATGCCGTATTTGATGTTGGTGTCTGGATCGAACAGGCCCTTGGCCGACCCGTTGTAACCCATCATCCGCGCGGTTGCCGGCTTGATCTGCATCAGGCCGATCTCACCGGCGCCGCCGACCATGTTCGGCCGATAGTTGCTCTCGATCTTGATCACGGCGTGGGCCAGCGACACCGGAACCCCGTAGCTCGCCGCGTAGCGGGCGACAATCGCGGAATATTGGCCGCTGCTCGCCACTGCCGCGGTCGCCGCGGCGACGTTGCTGAGACCGATCGATGCCGTCGTCGTCATGTCAACGGTTTTGCGGCCGCGTTTCGTCTGCCTTTTGGCGGGGGATTTCCTTGCCTTGGTCCAGCTTGCCTTTTCCACTTTCGCGGAAGCCTGCTTCGTCGTCGCCTTCGCACTCTTGGTGCTTTTGGCCGAAATGGCCTTGCCTTTGGCGGATGTCGCGACCAGACCCTGGTCGGCCCGCTGGCTTAACGGCGCGGCGTCGGCTGCGCTGGAGGCAAAACTCATTACCCCGGCAGCAAGAGCTGCCGTTAAAACGGTCAATTTCTGCATGTGATCCTGTTCTGTTGGGACCACGCGAAGATTTTCGCGCGGCATCGCTTGATCAATATCGGATCACCCGGGGGCTGGACGTCCGACAAACTGTACGAAAGGCCCTTTGAAGCCCGATTTGGCGCCAATGAAGGCGGGGCAAGTCACTTTAAGTGACAGGTTGTAACTTTACGGTTGAGGAGGATTACTTGGACCGGCTCTTGACGTGAGGTCAACTCGTGACGGAGGCAAGCAGCCTCTGGAGCGTGCGCATCGTCGAGCCGTCGGCAACTCCGTCGACCCGGCGCGGCCGGAAATGCCGTTGGAAGGCCTCGACGACGATCCGTGTCCGATCGTCGAAAACGCCCGTTATCTCGACACCATAGCCATAGAGCGACAGCATCGACTGCAGCGCCTCGACATCGGCACCGTAGTCGCCTGGCTTCAGCGCGGCTCCGCGCCTGACGGGCGCGGCTGGCACGAGATGACCGACACCGGCCTTAAACAGCACGGCCCATGGAAACTTCTCGCCAGGATCGATCTTGCGACCAGGCGCCACGTCGGAATGCGCCAGCACCCGCTCGGCGGCGATCGCATGCCGTGCTGCAATCCCCTTGCACAGCCTGATCACCGCATTGATCTGGCGTCGCGGAAAGCCGGGATAGCCCAGCGAATGGCCCGGATTGACGATTTCGATGCCGACCGAGCAGGAATTGATGTCGGTGTGTCCGAACCAGGAACTCTGGCCGGCATGCCAGGCTCGGTCGCTTTCCCGGACCATCTGCACGATGTGGCCATTCTCATGGACGAGATAGTGCGACGAGACTTCACTCGCCGGATCGCACAGCCAGGCTTCGGCACCGATACCGGTCGCCATGCCCGTATAGTGCAGCACGATCATGTCGGGCTTCTGCCTGTCGCGCCTTGGCCCGAAATTCGGCGATACCCTGACCTCGGCACTCGGCTCGTCGGGCAGGAAGCCGCTCATGCGTGCCGCAGGCCCCGCTCGATCATCTCGTAGGCGGCGTTGATCGCCGCGACCCTGGTCGTCGCGATCTTGATGAATTCCTGCGGCAGTCCGCGCGCGATCAGCCGGTCCGGGTGGTTGTCGGACACCAGCTTGCGGTAACGCTTCCTGACCTCCTCGAACGGCTTGCCGCGCTCGATACCGAGCACGACATAGGGGTCGCCGGCGCCAAGATTGACATGCCGCGCCATGATCGATTCGTAGTGCGCCTCATCGATGCGGAAGATCTCGGCGATACGATGCAGGAAAATGCCTTCGCGCTCATGCACCAGCCCGTCGGCCTTGGCGATGTGGAACAGGCCGTCGAGTATGTCTTCCAGCATCACGCAATTGGAGTGCCCGGAGCCGCACATCTGCGCCATGCGCTCGGCATAGGTTTCGAAACCGGCCACATCCCGCTGGGCGAGATCGAACAGCCGCGCGACATTGCGCGTCTCTTTCGCCGGCACTTCGAAGATTTCCTGGAAGGCGCGCACCTCATCCTGGGTGACGATGCCGTCGGCCTTGGCCATCTTGGCCGAAAGCGCGATCATCGCCACTGAGAAGGCGACGCGGCGGCGCAGGTCGGCGTCGCCGGAGAAAACCGTGCGCACAGCCTCGACCACGTCGGCGACGCCAGACGTGGTTGAAGACGAAACCCGGGTGATGAAGTCGCCGAGGCGGTCCCAAATCGACATGGCCAGCTTCATAGAGCCAACCGGTCCCCGCTATCAAGCCAATAACGGCCAACTTGTGGGGCCTGTGAACGAAGGGCCCCTACGAGAAAAAGGCCGACATCAAGCCGGCCTTCCTCCCAAGACACTTACTGCTTACAAACTACTGCGCGGGCGCAGGAGCAGGCGTTGCCGGAGCCGGCTCGGCAGGCTTGGTCGAATTGTCAGCCGGGGCCGCCGGCTTCATCGGCTGCTCGGCGGCCGGCGGATTGGTGCTCTGGGTCGTGGTCTTGTCGGTGCCGCTATCGCTGCATGCCGCGACGCCAAGCAGGACAAGCGCCGAAACCGACGCAAGAATGAGCTTTTTCATGACATCTCTCCTTCAACACACGCTCACGTTGCAGTGAACGGTCGAAGGGAAAATGCATGACCGGGCCAAGGGTTTCGTAACGTTGCGTTTCCACCTGTAACATCAATGGCATGCAGGCGACATTGCTGCCGGCGCTTCGGCGCTTTAACAACGACACCGGACAACGGAATACCGGAGACAACCGCATGACCGCCAAATGGGATTTCTGGATCGATCGCGGCGGCACCTTTACCGATATTATCGGCCGTGACCCGCAAGGCGGGCTGCATCCGCGCAAGCTGCTGTCGGAGAATCCCGAAGCCTATGCCGATGCCGCCATTCAGGGCATCCGCGATCTGCTCGGCCTTGGACCGGCCGCCGCGATTCCGTCCGGCCTGATCGGCGACATCAAGATGGGAACCACGGTGGCCACCAACGCCCTTCTGGAGCGCAAGGGCGACCGTGTGTTGTTGCTTGTCACCAAGGGGTTTCGCGATGCGCTAGGGATAGCCTACCAGGCGCGACCCGACATTTTCGCCAAGGAGATCATTCTTCCCGAGCAACTCTACGAGCGCGTCATCGAGGTCGGCGAGCGCGTGCTCGCCGACGGCTGCGTCGAACGGCTGCTCGATATCGCGGCTTGCCGGCCGGCCATAGAACAAGCGAAAGCCGATGGCATCGATGCCGTTGCCATCGTCTTCATGCATGCCTGGAAATATCCAGACCACGAGAAGGCGGTGGCCAAGGTCTGCCGCAAGCTCGGTTTCGGCCAGGTCTCGGTCAGCCACGAGGTCTCGCCGCTGATCAAGCTGGTCGGGCGCGGCGACACTGCGGTGGTGGATGCTTATCTGTCGCCCATCCTGTCGCGCTATGTGCAAAGGGTGGCGGGAGAACTGGGCGCGGCGCCAATCTCCCCCCTCGTGGGGGAGATGTCGGCGAAGCCGACAGAGGGGGGCGCTGCCCCGCCAACGTCTCGTTCTGTCGCGCCCCCCTCTGCCCTGCCGGGCATCTCCCCCACAAGGGGGGAGATCAGCCAATCCCCGCCTCGTCTGATGTTCATGATGTCTTCTGGCGGGCTCACCGCCGCAGACATGTTCCAGGGCAAGGACGCGCTGCTGTCAGGTCCGGCCGGCGGCGTGGTCGGCATGGTCGAGACGGCCAAGCTCGCTGGCTTCGACAAGGTCATCGGCTTCGACATGGGCGGCACCTCCACCGATGTCGCCCACTATGATGGCGAATATGAGCGAGCCTTCGACACCGAAGTCGCCGGTGTGCGCGTCCGCGCGCCGATGATGCGCATCCACACCGTCGCCGCCGGCGGCGGCTCGATCCTGCATTACGAGGCAGGCCGTTTCCGCGTCGGACCGGACTCCGCGGGCGCCAATCCCGGCCCCGCCGCCTACCGGCGCGGCGGCCCGCTGGCCGTCACCGATGCCAACGTCATGCTCGGCAAGCTGCAGCCCGATTTCTTCCCCTCGATCTTCGGCCCCGGTCAGGACGCGCCGCTCGACGCGCAAACCGTGCGCGCGAAATTCGCGTCACTTGCCGCCGGGATCGGCGATGGCCGCTCACCGGAAGCGGTCGCCGAAGGCTTCGTCACGATCGCTGTCGAGAACATGGCCAATGCGATCAAGAAGATTTCCGTGCAACGTGGCTACGACGTCACCGAATATCTGCTGAACTGCTTTGGCGGCGCCGGTGGCCAGCACGCCTGCCTGGTCGCGGATGCACTCGGCATGGAGGCGGTGCTGATCCATCCTTTCTCCGGCCTGCTTTCGGCCTATGGCATCGGGCTGGCGTCGGTCTTTGCCTCACGCCAGCAGGCGCTGCTCAAGCCGCTCGCCGAGGAATCCAGAGCGGAGATCGGCAACCTCATCGCCATCTTGAAAAGGGCCGTGGTCGCGGAGCTTGCGGCGCAAGGCATCGCCGAGGGCTCGGTCGCCACCAGGCCGGTGCTGCACATCCGTTATGACGGCACAGATACGGCACTGCCGGTGAATTTCGAGGCAGACTCGATCTTCCAGGCCAGGCGCGATTTCGAAATCGCCCACAAGGCGCAATTCGGCTTCGTCTATGACGACAAGCCGATGATCGTCGAGACCGTCGGCGTCGAAGGCACCGAAACCGGCCAGACGACCGCCGAAGCCTATGCGCCCACCGGACCTGCAAGGGTCAACTCAGCCGCTTCCGAGAGCCGGCGTATCTATACGGAAGGCCGGTGGCATGAAGCAGGCGTCTACCGTCGCGAGAACCTCAGGCCGTCCAGTCTGGTCGCAGGCCCCGCCTTGATCACCGAGCCGAACCAGACCATCGTCGTCGAGCCGGGTTGGCAAGCCGAAATCACCAACCTCAATCACGTCGTCATACGCCGCACGGAAAGGAAAGCGCGCGCCGCCGCCCTTGGCACGCAAGCCGATCCGGTGATGCTCGAAGTCTTCAACAATCTGTTCATGTCGATCGCCGAGCAGATGGGCGTGACGCTGCAGAACACCGCCTATTCCGTCAACATCAAGGAAAGGCTGGATTTCTCCTGCGCCGTCTTCGACCACACCGGGGCGCTGGTCGCCAATGCGCCGCACATGCCGGTGCATCTCGGCTCCATGGACCGCTCGGTCGAGACCATCATCAGGCTGAACTCCGGCGACATCCACGCCGGCGATGTCTTTGCCTTGAACGCCCCCTATAATGGCGGCACGCATCTGCCCGACATCACCGTGGTGACGCCGGTCTTCGACGATACCCAGAAGAACATCCTCTTCTGGACGGCCTCGCGCGGCCACCATGCCGACATTGGCGGCACCGCCCCCGGCTCGATGACGCCGCTCGCCACCACGGTCGACGAGGAAGGCGTGCTGTTCGACAATTTCCGCATCGTCGACCGCGGAAAATTCCGCGAGACGGAGCTGCACACGCTGCTCACCGAGCATCGCTATCCGGCCCGCAACCCGCACCAGAACATCGCCGACCTGAAGGCGCAGATCGCAGCCAACGAGAAGGGTGTGGCGGAGCTGCGCAAGATGGTCGCGCATTTCGGTCTCGACGTCGTCGAGGCCTATATGGGCCATGTCCAGGACAACGCCGCCGAAAGCGTGCGCCGCGTGCTGGAACGGCTGCCGGACACGTCGGATTATGAATATCCGACCGATACCGGTCAGGTCATCAAGGTGAAGATCACGGTCGACCGGCAAAAGCGTGAGGCGACTGTCGACTTCACCGGCACGTCGCCTGTCATGAAGAACAATTTCAACGCGCCCGAGCCGGTCGCCCGTGCCGCCGTGCTCTACGCCTTCCGTGTCATGGTCGAGGACATGATCCCGATGAATGCCGGGTGCCTCAGGCCGATCAACATCGTCATCCCCGATGGCTGCATGCTCAAGCCCACCTACCCTGCCGCCGTCGTCGCCGGCAATGTCGAGACTTCGCAGCACGTCACCAACGCGCTGTTCGGCGCCATGGGCGCGATGGCCAATGCGCAAGGCACGATGAACAACCTGACTTTCGGCAACAAGCAGTACCAGTATTACGAGACGATTTGCTCCGGTTCGCCCGCCGGACACATGAACTCCGGCCGCGGCTTTGCCGGCACGTCGGGCGTGCACACCCACATGACCAATTCGCGCCTCACCGACCCGGAGGTGCTGGAGCTGCGCTTCCCCGTGGTGCTGGAGGATTTTCACATTCGCGAGGGTTCCGGCGGCAAGGGCAAATGGAATGCCGGCGACGGCACCAAACGCACCATCCGCTTCCTCGAGACGATGGAATGCGCGATCCTGTCCTCGCACCGCAACCGCCCGCCGGAAGGACTGGACGGCGGCGGCGACGGCGAGACCGGCTCGACCAAGGTGCGCCGCAACGACGGCACTGTTGAGACGCTGAAGGCTTGCGACCAGACCGTGCTCGACGCTGGCGAAGCCGTCATTGTGACCACGCCGACGCCCGGCGGGTTCGGTAAGTTGTAAGAAAGGCGTCAACAGGCTGTCACCGGCCTGTCATGACCCTGCGTTACCCGCTTGCGCCAAAGCAAATGGGGAATCACTTTGCCATGACGGACGTCTCCTCGGATCTGGTTTTTCGCCGCGGCAAGGAAGTTGGAAAGGCCGTCTACCAGAACCGCGCGCTTTCGAAAGCCGGCATCTCCGAGCGGCTGTTCGCCTTCCTGTTTTCCGGCCTCGTCTATCCGCAGATCTGGGAAGACCCCGACGTCGACATGGACGCGATGCAGCTCGGCCAGGGCCACCGCGTCGTCACCATCGCCTCGGGCGGCTGCAACATCCTGGCCTATCTGACCCGCTCCCCGGCACAGATCGACGCCGTCGACCTCAACGCGGCCCACATCGCGCTGAACCGCATGAAGCTGGAGGCGGTTCGCCATCTGCCTTCGCAAGGCGACCTGTTCCGTTTCTTCGGTGCGGCGGACACGAGCCACAATTCCGAAGCCTACGACCGCTTCATCGCCCCGCATCTCGATCCGGTCAGCCGCCATTACTGGGAGCGCCGCAACTGGCGCGGCAATAGGCGCATCGGCGTTTTCGATCGTAATTTCTACCAGACCGGCCTGCTCGGCCTGTTCATCGCCATGGGCCACCGCACGGCGAAATTCTTTGGCGTCGACCCAGCGGGCATCATGCAGGCCAGCAACATCGGCGAACAGCGCCGCTTCTTCAACGAAGAACTGGCCCCGGTCTTCGACAACAAGCTTCTGAAATGGGCGACCTCGCGAAAAGCCTCGCTGTTCGGTCTCGGCATCCCGCCGGCGCAATATGATTCGCTGATCACCTCCGGCGACGGCACCATGGCCAGCGTCCTGAAGGCCCGGCTGGAAAAGCTCGCCTGCGATTTCCCCCTGGAAAACAATTACTTCGCCTGGCAGGCTTTCGCCCGCCGCTACCCGGAACCAGGCGAGGCCGCCCTGCCCGCCTATCTCGAAAGGCAAAACTACGAGACCATCCGCGGCAATATAGACCGCGTCGCCATTCATCACGCCAACCTGATCGAATTCCTCGCCGGCAAGGATGCCGGCGCCGTCGACCGCTTCATCCTGCTCGACGCGCAGGACTGGATGACCGACGACCAGCTCAATGCGTTGTGGTCGGAAATCACCCGGACCGCCTCGGCCGGCGCCCGCGTCATCTTCCGCACCGCCGCCGAGCCCAGCCTGTTGCCGGGGCGCGTCTCGACCTCGCTGCTCGATCAGTGGGACTATCAGGACGAAGCATCGCGCGAATTCTCGGCCCGCGACCGCTCCGCCATCTATGGCGGCTTCCACCTCTATGTGAAGCGCCCGGCATGAGCACGACGGAACTGCCGGCCAGCCCCGAATTCAAGGCTAACCATGCCGAACTGATGGACGGCGTCTACCGCTGGCAGCGCCACATCTATGACCTGACCCGCAAATACTACCTGCTTTGCCGCGACCGGCTGATCGCGGGGCTGGACGTGCCGCCTGGCGGCGCCGTTCTGGAACTCGGCTGCGGCACCGGCCGCAATATCATCCTGGCTGCCCGCGCCTATCCCGATGCCCGCTTCTTCGGCCTGGATATTTCGGCCGAAATGCTGGAAACGGCGAGCAAGGCGATCGACCGCGAAGGCCTGTCGGACCGCGTCGTGCTGGCACGAGGCGACGCCACCGATTTCGACGCCAAGGCACTATTCGGCAAAGGCAGCTTCGACCGGGTCTTCGTCTCCTATTCGCTATCGATGATCCCGGGCTGGGAGAAGACGGTCTCGGCAGCACTTGCCGCGCTGGCCCCGACGGGGTCGCTGCACATAGTCGATTTCGGCCAGCAGGAAGGTCTGCCGGGGTGGTTCCGCGCGTTGCTGCGCGGTTGGCTGAAGAAATTCCACGTCACGCCACGCGAATCCCTGCGTGATGTTCTGGAATCGCAGGCCGAGCGAACCGGCGCAACCTTCCGTTTTCGCACGCTTTATCGTGGCTATGCCTGGCTGGCGGTGATTGGGCCACACAGCTAGCTAGTGCAGCGCCTTCACCAGCGCCCCCACCATCGCCCGCGGGCGATAGTTGAGTTTGGCCGGCGTTAGCCCGAGCCTCACCACGACCAATTGCTCGGACGGGATGATGGCGACGGTCTGCCCGTCATGCCCTTCCATCCAGTAAGTCTCCCTGGGCAGGCCTGCCGCAACGCCGGCGCCGGGGTTTTCCTCGTCGCCCGGTGCCTCGATCCACAGCTGGCCCTTGCCGTAGACTTTCGAGGCGGGCGCCGGTTCGCGCATCCAGTCGACGAAGCCGGCCGGCAGCACCTGGTTGCCGTTCCACACCCCGCCTTGCAGCAGGAACTGGCCGAAGCGAGCCCAGTCATGCGCCGTGGCATAGAGGTAGGACGAGCCGACGAAGGTGCCTTGCTCGTCGGTTTCCAGCACCGCGCTGTGCATGCCGAGCGGCTCGAACAGAGCCGTGCGCGGCCATGTCAGCGCCTTGGCCTTGTCGCCGATCGCGTCCTGCCAGAGGCGCGACAGCATCACCGCCGTGCCGCTCGAATAGGAAAACATCTTGCCGACCTCGCCGGTGAGCGGCTTGGCTTCGGCAAAACCCGCCATGTCGGGTTCGAGATAGAGCATGCGCGTCACATCGGCGACGTCGCCATAGTCTTCGTTGAATTCCAGCCCGCTCGACATCGCCATCATGTCGGCAAGGCTGATCGCGGCGCGGCCGTCCCTCTTCCAAGGCGTAAACAGGTCCTTGTTGTCGACCGCCATCTTGCCGTCCTTGACCAGCGTGCCGACGATGGCGGCGTTGACCGTCTTGGTCATCGACCAGCCGAGCAGCGGCGTCTTGGCCGAAAAGCCGTCGCCATAGCGCTCCGCGACCACCCGCCCGTTCTTGACCACGACGATCGCGCGCATGCCGGCGCCGGCCATGGCATCGTCGCCGACGACCTTCGAGACCTCTGGATTCTGCGATGCATCGACCCGTTCGCCCTCCGGCCACGGCGCATCCTGGTTTGTCGCCGCGGGTTCGGCATGGACCGTCGTGCGCCGCGCCTTGCCGACATCGCCGTCCGGAACCGAGGCGCAGCCCAGCCCGTCGCGGGCGACCGCCTCGCTCTTGCCGAGGAAGCCGAGCAGGCCGGCCGAAACCGTCCCCCGGTTCTTGTCGACGGAGACCCGCATCAGCCGTAGCAGCGGATGGCCGGGCGCCTGCACATCGACGGCCAGCACCTCATTGGCGTCGCGGCCGGCGATGAAGACGTTGGAGCAGACGATCTTGGCCGAATAGCCCGAGCCGACGCGGATGAGTTCCGGCGGCGCGATATAGAGCCAGGCAAACAGCGCGGCGACCGCCAGCACGATCAGGCCAAGCAGCCATTTGACGATCTTGACGACGAACCGCATCCATTGCCTCCCAGGCGCTCGCCTGACCTTATGTCATCGATTTGCCGCCATTGCTTCCGCAAAATCGGTGTTCTTGTCGAGCGCCATCAACGGATTATCAACCATGATCGGCGATCACAGGGATGCATGTCGCCCAGAAGTGCGCAGCGGTTTTGGGACAACGACATGCACGAAAAACGACTATGCTGGGCGATGCGTGGGGCGATCGCCTGGAGGGGGCCAGACCAACTTCGGCCATCGGTGCACAGACCCATCAGCGACCGGCTGATTCCGGCTTGGAAGTTGCGATGCGCCGTCTTGCGGTCCTTTTCATGCTGACGCTGCTCGGCGCCTGCTCGACCGTCGACGATTTCTCGCCGCTGTCGCCGTCCGCATCGAGCAGTCCGACGGTGGCCGTGCGCGCGCCGCGCTTTGCCGATTCCAAGCCGCATGAGTGGGACAGCGGCGCGCCGTGGAACTATGCCGTCCACGGCACCGACGTCTCCAAATACCAGACCTCGGTCGACTGGCCGACGGCCAAGGCCAGCGGCATCTCCTTCGCCTTCATCAAGGCAACCGAGGGTGGCGACCGCTTCGATGAATATTTCAGCGAGCACTGGGCGCGCACCAGAGCCGCCGGCGTTCCGCGCGCTGCCTATCATTTCTTCTATTTCTGCACTCCGGCGGCGCAGCAGGCGCGCTGGTTCATCCAGAACGTGCCTGTCGACCGCTCCGCCATGCCGCCGGTTCTCGACATGGAATGGAACCCGAAATCGCCGACCTGCCGCCTGCGCCCCGACCCGGCCACCGTGCGAGCTGAGATGACCACCTTCCTCGAAATCGTCGAGCGGCATTACGGCAAGAAGCCGATCATCTACACCTCGGTCGATTTCTTTGATGACAACGAACTGTCGACCTTCCGTGGCTATCCCTACTGGCTGCGCTCCGTCGCCGGCCACCCGCGCGAAAAGTATGGCAGCCACCCCTTCACCTTCTGGCAATACACCGGAACCGGCATCGTTCCCGGCATGACCGGCAAGTCCGACATCAACGTCTTCAACGGCTCGGAAGCCGCCTGGAACAAGTGGCTGCGGCAGAACACACGTTGACCCCGTGGCAAAGGCTGCGAAGACACCAGGAATAGGGCCGCCGCAGAAGACCCGTTGACACCATGGCAACGGTAGCGAGGCCGGCTGGATTGGTGGCTGCGGCAGAAGACCCGTTGACACCGTGGCAACGGCAGCGAAGCCGTCTGGAAGAAGGGCCACCGCAGAAGACCCGTTGACACCGGGCCTGCCGCCTGCTTTTCGACACTACCAGCGGTAAAGAGTGCAACCGCTGGTAATTCAGGGCGTTGGCCTCCAGGCACGACAAAGCCCTCTTCGTTTCGAAAGGAAGCTGATGCGACTGCGTTCTCAAGCCCTCGCGGCGCTGTTCTTGTGCGCCACGGCCTTGCCGGCGATGGCGCAGGAATGCGGCGGCGATTTCGAAACCTGGAAACAGGGTGTGGCGGCGGAAGCCAAGGCTGCCGGTGTCGGCGCCGTCGGTCTCGATGCGCTGGAGGATGCCAGGATCGACGAGAAGGCTCTGGCTCGCGACCGCGCCCAGGGAGTCTTCACGCAAACCTTCGTCCAGTTTTCTAACCGCATGATCTCGGCCTACCGGCTGAAGCAAGGTGCGGCGAACATGAAGAAATACGCCGATATCTTCGCCCGCGCCGACCAGCAGTTCGGCGTCCAGGCGCCTGTCATCACCGCCTTCTGGGCGCTTGAAACGGATTTCGGCGCCGTCCAGGGTGATTTCCACACGCTGAGCGCACTGGTGACGCTGTCGCATGACTGCCGCCGCCCGCAATTGTTCCGGCAGCAACTGGTCCCGCTCTTGGAACTGATCGATCGCGGCGTGCTGCCGGCCGACGTCACGGGCGCCTGGGCCGGCGAGATCGGCCAGACGCAGATCCTGCCATCCGACTATCTTGCGCGCGGCGTCGACGGCGATGGGGACGGCAAGATCGACCTGCGAAACAGCGTGCCGGACGTGATCATGACCACCGGCAACAAGGTGCTGTCGCGCGGCTGGAAGCGCGACGAGCCCTGGATCCAGGAAGTGCGCGTGCCCGACGAGATGCCATGGGACCAGACCGGCCGCACCAACAAATTGCCGCTGACACAGTGGGCGCAGTGGGGCGTCACCAACCCCGACGGCTCGCCGCTGGTCGACAAGGGCCTGCAGGCCGGCCTGGCGCTGCCCATGGGCCGCAAGGGTCCGGCCTTCCTTACCTATGAGAATTTCGACGTCTATCTCGAATGGAACCAGTCCTTCACCTACGCGCTGACCGCGGCCAATCTTGCCGCGCGGCTGGCGGGCGCACCGCCCCTCGATCCGCGCAATCCCGAGCCGGGTCTCAACAACGACCAGATGAAGGCGCTGCAGACCAAGCTTGAGGCCAGCGGTTACGATGTCGGCACGGTCGACGGCATTCTGGGCACCAATACCCGCGAAGCCATCCGCAAGGAGCAGATGCGGCTAGGCCTGCCGGTTGATGGCTGGCCGACGCCGGAGTTGCTGGGAAAGCTGTAGCTCCCTCTTCCTTCTCCCCTTGTGGGCCTGTTGCGTAATTGGCTGGTTGTGATTCTCTGAGATGAAACTCGGATGAATCGCAATGGCGGTGAAGCAAACGGGTCAGCTTGGCGGAGGTTTTTCTTGGCGGCAAGGTGGCTGGCGGGTCTTTCGCATTTCCTCCCCAGCGCTCCGATTCTGTCGAAAATCAGCCTAAATAGCAGATAGAATTATTTTCTGGATTTATTTTCACAAATAATTTTTCCCCCACATCCATCCTGTCACTAACTTTGTGTAAATTGTCACGGAGGATAGAATGGAAAAGTCTCCCGTTAAATTCGTATCGCACTTCCAGGCAATAATCCGGAGGATCGGATCCCTGCAAAAGACGATCTATTACTGTCGCTTCGACAGATGGCCAGTGAGCAGATTTCCTTTTATAATACGCATTTTGAACATAACCAGAAACGGCAATAATAAAAGCCGCCATCAAAATAACGCCTATAAGGAAATATAATACCATAGTAGCCGCTCGATACAAACTTCCACCGACGCCCTAGACACTTCTCTTCGGCTTAGCGTCCATCGTCAAGTAGCTCTTTCGCAGGTCCATGCCGCAAGAACTCTTCGCCCCGAAGGTGCTGGACCTGGCCCGCATTGCGATTCCTCCGAGCTTCATCTCAGGGAATCACAACCAGCCAATTACGCAATAGGCCCACAAAAGGAGGAGGAAGAAAGCTTAATCCGCCATCGTCTCCAGGCTCGCAAATCCCTGTGGCGCGTCGCCCTCGTCGAAGGGCGTCGTCACCTCGACGAAAGTATCGGGATAAAAGCCATTGAAGCGTGTCCTGAGCGACAGCGAGTAAGCGCCGATATGGCCGATCTCGATCCAGTCGCCGGTATCGACGGTTTCCGGCAGCCAGAACGGCCGCGACAGGATATCGACGGAATCGCAGGTCGCGCCGCACACTTTGAACGGCACGATGTTGTTCTCGTCGCCATTGCGCGTGCGGATCGCCGGATCGGGGATGAAGCGCGCCGGCAGCGTGATCTTGCCGGTCCATGAATCCGATAGCGACGCCCAGATGCCGTCATTGATGTAGAGCCGCTTGCCCTTGCGCAGGAGCACGCGCACGATCAGCGACAGGCAGCGCGCCACGATCACCCGGCCCGGCTCCGCCACGAGCGGTACCTGGTCGAATTGATATTCCTTCAGGTCGCCGGAGAGCCGCGACATGATCTGGCCGAGCGACGGCATCTCGATCTGCTTGCGGTTGGGATCATGTCCGTATTCGGCCGGAAAACCGCCGCCGACATCGAGCCCCGCAATGTCGAAGGTCAGCCGGTTGCGCACCCAGTCGGCCGAGGCCAATGCCCGCTCATAGGTGTCGGGGTCCTCGATCTGGCTGCCGACGTGGAAGCACAGGCCGACCTTGTAGCCGGTGCGGTTCAGCCGCTCGGCGAGTTCGACCGCATAGGCCGGCCCGGCGCCGAATTTCTTCGACAGCTCGTAGGCGGCATGCCCCTTGGTCTGCACGCGCACGAAGACGGTGACCGCGCCCGGATCGATATCGAGCGCCCGCACCACCCGGGTCAGCTTAGTGATCTCGTCCTCATGGTCGAGCGAAATGACGCGGATGCCGTATTTTTCCAGCGCCAGCTTGATGTCGGACTGTGCCTTGACCGGGTGCATGTAGAGCATCTCGGCATCGGGCGAGACAGCGCGCACGGCGGCGAACTCGCCTGGGGAAGCGACGTCGAAGGCAGTGACGCCGGCCTCGACCAGCGTCTTCAGCACGATCTGCTCGCCATTGGTCTTGACCGCATAGGCGGTCTTGCCGGGGAACATGCCCATGAACTGCCTGGCATCGGCCTTCAGCACCTGCGGGCGGAAGCAATAGACCGGATCGTCCGGGCGAAGCGCCAGTGCCGCCTCGCGGGCATTCTCGAATCGCTGCATGGACGAATCCTCGACTTCGACTGCGCACAATTAATCCAAGCTAGCGGCTAGCGCATGACCCCGAAAGTCAATTTCGACTTTCATCTTGCAGCGTCCTTTGCGCGTCTCTGGAGACGCGCGGCGCTGCAATGAATACAATTCTCTGTCTCGCGCCCCCTGACGGTGCCGCATTGGCTTGTCAGAAGGCCATCGGTCCAGTTTCGGGTGGCCCTTGTCGGCGAACCGGATATGGCTTCTGCCTTGTGGTTGGCATTCCGGCCATCTGGGGGAGGATTCATATGGCAGTGACCGCTACATCTGCGTCACGTGGACCGATGGCGCTCAAGGACTGGGGCCAGTTGCTGCTGCTCGGCGCGATCTGGGGCGGCTCGTTCTTCTTCGCCCGCATCGCGGTGGCGGAACTTCACCCGCTGGTGCTGGTGCTGTTTCGCGTCGCCATCGCCGCGATCGCGCTGCAGCTCTATCTCGGCTTGCGCGGCCCGTCTTTCCGCCTCGCTCTGCCGCATGCCGGCCTGTTCTTCCTGCTGGCCTTCACCAACAACGTCGTCCCCTTCTCGCTGATCTTCGCCGGCCAGACCCAGCTCGGTGCCGGCGTCGCCTCGGTGCTGAACGCGACGACACCGTTCTGGACGCTGATCCTCGCCAATGCCCTGACCTCGGACGAAAAGCTGTCCTGGAACAAGCTCGCCGGCATCGGGCTCGGTGTCGCCGGCACCGCCGTGATGATCGGTCCCGGCCTGCTCGCCGGGCTCGGCGGCCCGGTCTGGGCCAAATTCGCGCTGATCGGCGCATCGCTCTCCTATGGCGTTGCGCTGATGGTCGCCCGCCGCTTCAAGGGCGTGCCCTCGCCGGTCGTCGCTACCGGACAATTGACGGCCTCGACCATCATCATGATCCCGATCGTGCTCTTCGCCCATGGCCCCGCCGGCCTGTTCTCCGCCTCGCCGCCGGTGTGGGCGGCGGTGCTGGCGCTGGCGCTTCTATCGACGGCCTTCGCCTATATCCTCTACTTCAACCTCGTCGCCTCGGCTGGGGCCACCAACGCCTCGCTGGTCACGCTGATCGTGCCGGCCAGCGCCATGCTGCTCGGCTTCCTGTTCCTCGGCGAACGGCTCGAACTGTTCGAGATCGGCGGCGTGGTGCTGATCGGTCTCGGCCTTGTCACCATCGACGGGCGCCTGTTCGGAAGACGTTAGTGCGCGGCATGCCCGAATCGCGGTAGCGCTGTCATGACACGCCAACGACACCATCCGGCCATAATTTATTCACAGGCATGAAGCCGGCTTTTGCCGAAGAGTTTCAACGGCTAACGGCAAAACCGAGGTCGCGAATTCCACATTTACGTCGCAATGCAGCACATTTTCCGCTTGCCTGTGGCACAAATGAACCTAGACTCCGGGGCATAGCTCTTTAAGAGGAGGCTATGTCATGGGACTTACGAGGCCAATCAACGCATTGATGATTTGTGCTGCGTTTGCTTTCATCGGCGCCCTCATTATGGGCGTCCTTCCCTGAACCCGCCAAGACGGGGAAGACCAGCACCTAATAGTCCAACCAATTCGAAAGGCCGGGTTTTTACCCGGCCTTTTGCTTTTCCAGCCGACCGTTACGCAGCAGCGGAACCCGCGACCTCCGCCTCGTGCGAGCGGATGCCGATCATGTGGCAGACGGCGAACACCAGATCGGCCCGGTTCATCGTGTAGAAGTGAAAATCACCAACGCCGCGCTCGACCAGGTCAAGCACCTGCTCGGCGGCCACCGCGGATGCCACCAGCGCATGCGTCTGTGGGTCGTTCTGCAGGCCGTCGAAGCGCTCGGCCAGCCAAGCCGGCACCAGCGCGCCGCAGCGCGCCGAGAAATTGGCGACCTGGGTGAAATTGTGCACCGGCAGGATGCCGGGCACGATCGGGATGTAGATGCCGGCGCGGCGCGCGCGCTCGACGTAACGCTCGTAGAGATCGTTGTCGAAGAAGAACTGGGTGATGGCCCGCGTCGCGCCATTGTCGACCTTGCGCTTCAGCATGTCGATGTCGGTGGCGAAATCAGGGCTTTCCGGATGCTTTTCCGGATAGGCCGAAACCGAGATGTCGAAATCGCCGGCGCCCTTCAGCGCCCCGACCAGCTCGGCGCCATTGGCGTAGCCGTCCGGATGCGGCCGGTAGGCAGCGCCGACGCCTTCCGCCGGATCGCCGCGCAAGGCGACGAAGCGCTTCACGCCCATGTCGGTGAATTCCCGGATCACAGCGTCGACCTCATGGCGGGCGGCATCGACGCAGGTCATGTGCGCCGCCGGCGTCAGGCTGGTCTCCTTCAGGATGCGGCCGATGGTGCGCGCCGTGCGCTCACGTGTCGAGCCGCCGGCGCCATAGGTCACCGAGACGAATTTCGGCTGCAGCGGCTCCAGCCTTGTGACCGTATCCCACAGCCTTGCCTCCATCTCGTCGTTCTTCGGCGGGAAGAACTCGAACGAAACCCTGACCTTGTCGCCGATATCGGGACGGCGGGAAAAACGAAACTGGTTCATCAGGCGATTTCCCCTATCGAGCTCACTCTGGTCTGCTGGCTGGCGTTGGCAGGATCGGCGATCAGCAGGCGCCGGTCGCGGCCAAGCCAAAGCTTGACGGTGAGCCTGGCCTCGTTGCCGCCGCGCGGTTCGAATTCCTGGGCATCCTCGAGATCGAGGCCGGCTTCGGAGAACCACTCCCCGATCTGCCGGTCGGAAAAGCCCAGCCGCATATGCGCATGCTCGTCGCGCAGGAACTCAAGCGCGTGCGGCGCGAAATCGACGATGACCAGACGGCCCGCCGGGCGCAGCAGCCGCGCTGCCTCGTGGATGGCGCGGGCCGGATCGTCGAGATAGTGCAGCACCTGGTGGATGGTGACGAGATCGAAGGCATCGCGCTCGACCGGCGGCGAGAAGATATCGCCCTGCCGCACCTGCGCATTCGAAACGCCGGCCTTGTCGAGATTGGCGCGCGCCACGGTCAGCATCTCGCGCGACATGTCGATGCCGATGCCGCGCCGGTAGAGCGGCGAGAAGATTTCGAGCAGCCGCCCGGTGCCGGTGCCAAGGTCGAGCATCGACTGGAACGGCCGCTTGCCGACCAGCTTCAGCATCGCGGCCTCCACGGCGCGGTCGGGCACATGCAGCGAGCGGATATGATCCCAGCTTGCGGCATTCTGCGAAAAATACTCGGTGGCGCGGTCCTGGCGCTTGCGCTTGACCGAGGTCAGCCGCTCCAGGTCACGCTCGACCTGCGGGTCGGCGCCCCGAATGCCGGAGACCAGCCCCATAACGAAGTCCCGCGCGGAATCAGCGTCCGACAGGCGGAAGAAGGCCCACGACCCTTCCTGGTAACGGCCGATCAGCCCGGCCTCGAGCAGCAGTTTCAGGTGCCGCGAGACACGCGGCTGCGACTGGCCGAGAATTTCGGTAAGGTCGGAAACGGTGAGGTCGCCGCGCGACAACAGTGCCAATATGCGCAGGCGGCTGGATTCGGCCGCCGCCTTCAGCGTATCCACCATGGTGTCGAGCGAGACATGCATTAGCGTATTCTCTTTGAAAAAGATATAAACATATGTTTATGTCGATTTTCGAAAGCACGCAAGCGCTATGTCGCTTCCGGACAAGAAAATGCCGCATGCGTGATTTTTCGGTGCATGGCGTCCAAAAACGTGTAGCGGTTTTGGAACAATGACATGCATCAGCAGGAAGATCGGCCGATGAGCGAACCGCGTGAGATGTTCGAGGCACGCGAAGGCGAGCGGAGACTGGACCAGGATCCGGCGACGATGCCGCCGGATGGCGGCATCGTCTTCATCGGCCGTATCGCCTCGCCTTGGACCACCCGGGAAAGCTGCCCGAAGAACATGCGCGCCGCACGCGAAACGGGACAGCCGGCGGTGCTGACCATCGACGCGCCCTACCGCAGCGGCCTGCAAGGCCTGGAGCGCGCCAGCCACGTCGTCATCCTGTCCTGGCTGCACCACGCACCGCGGAATCTGATCGTGCAAAAGCCCCGCCATGCGGCTGATGCCAAAGGCGTATTCGGGTTGCGCTCCCCTGCCCGGCCGAACCCGGTCGGCCTGCACGTGGCCAAGCTCGTCGCGCTCGACGTTTCCACTGGGCGCATCGACCTCGACGCCATCGACGTGCTCGACGGCACGCCGGTCATCGACATCAAGCCCTATTTCGCCTCGACCGATGCCATTGCCGAGGCGACCGTTGGGGGGCGCGAGGAGCGATGACCGCTCCGACCGGCCGCCGCCGCGCCATCGCCAAGGCGCTGACAGCACTTCTGCCGCTGGCCCCCTATGCCGACATGGAGAAGATTCGCACCGACGCCGGCTCGGTGCATATGAAGACCTTGCCGCCCACGATCGCGGTCTGGCTGGCGACGATTGCCCATATCCGTCACATGCACACCGACTACGAAAAGCTGCTGGCCGAGGGCTATGATCGCGACTCGGCGCGTTTCTTCGTCATCGAGCAGACCAACATCGTGCTCACACGCTGGCGCGCCACCCGCCTGCTCGACGCCGATGACGAGGAGGAATGAGGTTGTGCCGGGCCGCATGGCGCTCACCGCGTCATGCTGGCCGGGTCTTCATCTCGAGGATGACTGAAGTCGGACCACTGGCTCTATGCGCTCGGGCTGCCGGCAATAGCTTGTGACGCCATGGCTAGGAGCTGCCGATGAGCCAAATCGCACAAGATATACCGTCCCTGCCCCAGGTCGGCGACCACCACGTAGACCCGCATTCCTATCCCGACGGCATCGCTTTCCTCGACGGCCAGTACCTGCCGATGTCGCAAGCCAAGGTCTCGGTGCTGGATTGGGGCTTTCTGCACTCGGACGCCACTTACGATACGGTGCATGTCTGGAACGGCCGCTTCTTTCGCCTCGATCTGCATCTCGATCGTTTCTTCGGCGGGCTCGACAAGCTGCGCATGACGATCCCATTCGATCGCGATGGCGTGGCCGGGATCCTGCACAATTGCGTAGCACTTTCGGGTCATCGCGCCGCCTATGTCGAGATGCTGTGCACGCGCGGCGCTTCGCCGACCTTCAGCCGCGACCCGCGCCAGGCGATCAACCGCTTCATGGCGTTCGCCGTGCCGTTCGGCTCGGTCGCCAATGCCGAGCAGTTGCAGCGCGGCCTGCGTGTCGCCATCAGCGACAAGGTGCGCATTCCGCCGGCCTCGATCGATCCGGCGATCAAGAACTACCACTGGCTCGACCTCGTGCGCGGCCTTTACGATGCCTATGATCGCGGCGCCGAGACGGCCCTCATTCTCGACTTCAACGGCAATGTCGCCGAAGGTCCGGGCTTCAACGTCTTCCGCGTCAAGGACGGCAGACTGTCGACGCCGGCCATCGGCGTGCTGCCGGGCATCACCCGCCGCACTGTCTTCGATCTCTGCGCGGAGGCCGGCCTCTCGGCAACGGCCAAGGACGTCAGCGTGGCCATGTTGCGCGGCGCCGACGAAGTCTTCATCACCTCGACCGCCGGCGGCATCATGCCGGTGACGGAGATCGACGGTGCTGAGATCGCGGACGGCAAGGTCGGGCCGATCACCAGCCGACTGATGGCGCTCTACTGGCAAAAGCACGACGACCCTGCCTGGTCGACCCCGGTGAACTACCCCTGATTCACACGATTTCTTGTTCTGCGGGGAAGCCCCGAGTTCAAAAAGGTTCCCCTCGCCTCTGGAAAATCACCGGACAGGCCGTATATGCCCGGAAGCGGAGAAGCCTCCGTTTCCATCCAGAAATTGCGCCCGCAGGGGCAAGGGATCCCACATCATGACATCAAAGGTTTGGTTCATCACCGGTTCGTCGAAGGGCTTTGGCCGCGTCTGGGCCGAGGCCGCATTGGCGCGTGGCGATCGCGTTGCCGCGACCGCCCGTGACACAGGCACGCTCGCCGATCTCGTCGAAAAATACGGCGACAACATCGCCGCGCTAAAGCTCGACGTCACCGACAAGAAAGCCGTCGATGCCGCTATCGCCGAGGCGCACAAGCGCTTTGGCCGGCTCGACGTCGTCATCAACAATGCCGGCTACGGCCATTTCGGCGCCATCGAGGAAGTCAGCGAGCAGGAAGCCCGCGACCAGATCGAAACCAATGTGTTCGGCGCGCTGTGGGTCACCCAGGCTGCCCTGCCGATCATGCGGGCGCAGCGGTCCGGCCACATCATCCAGATCTCGTCGATCGGCGGCGTCAATGCCTTTGCCTCGCTCGGCCTCTACCATGCCTCGAAATGGGCGCTGGAAGCCTTCAGCCAGTCGCTAGCCATCGAGGTCGCGGAATTCGGCATTCATGTCACGCTGGTCGAACCGGGCGGTTTCTCCACCGACTGGTCGGGAGCATCGGCCAAGGTCTCCAAGCCGATCGAGGCCTATGCGCCTGCCCGCGCCAAGATGGCCGAGCGCCGCGCCAACTCGGTTGCCGGCGACCCCGAGGCGACAGGGCCGGCGATGCTGGCCATCGTCGATTCGGCCGAGCCGCCGCTGCGGATATTCTTCGGCGATGGCGGCCTGCCGATGATCCGCCAGGAATACGCCAACCGCCTCGCCACCTGGGACAAGTGGGACCACGTCTCCGTCATGGCGCAAGGCGCCAACACGAACCGCAAGGGCTGACATCTGGTATTTGCTGCGCCGCCTCCCGGGCGGCGTAGCTATGCCTGGTAGATCCACTGCTCCGGCACGCGCACCGAAATCTCTTCGCCGGTGCTGACGATGCCGGGCTTTTCAACCCAGGCGACCACGCCGCGCAACCGCTTCGCCGCCTTGGGAAACAATAGCGCACCGGCTTCGACATCGGCCATTCCGACGTTCTCGGCGATCGATCGTCCGGCGATACGGCATGGTCCGTTCTGGGCGTCCACCTTGAGGGTCACGCCGCCCTTGAAGAACAACAGCGTGCCGGCCGGCAGCATCGACAGATGCGGCACGTCTTCGATCACCAGATTGGCACCGATCCACTCGGGCTTGATTTCGGCGAGCCCCATCCGTTCGGCGACAACGGCCAATTCGTCCGCCGCCACGATGGACAATTGCCTTTCATTGCGCATCTCGGTGCCGCGTCGGTACCACGGCTCGCGTCCGCCCGAGCGCCGCGTCGGCCCGGCGTGGAAATCGCCCGATATGCCGTCGAAACCCAGCCGCAATTCGTCCACCGAACGCGTCTGGAAATGATCCGATGGCGCGACATAGAGCGCGGCCGCGCGGGCTGAAAGCTTCTTCGCCGGGATGATTTCGACCGGCTTCTCGGCCTCGGGGAAGAGATCCAGCATGGGCTTCAATCCTTGATGACGCGCTCTGGTTTTGCCCTTAGGCCGGCAAGGCCGCAAGAGCGGTTTGGGCCAAAACGCGCAACTCTTCGGCCGACGCACCGTCCCGCGCCTGGATCGACATGCCATTCATGACACCAGCAATATATCTGGCGAAGTCTTCGACAGAGAGGTTTTGGGGCAAATCGCCTTCTGCCTTGCCTTTGGCAAGCCGCGCCGCGATCGCCGCTTCGCTTTCCTTGCGGTAGGTCCTGAGTTCATCCGCAATGGCTTGTGCCTGCGGTGAAGCCGCCAGCGCGCCACTGACGAAAAGACACCCTCCCGGCTTGCCGGGCCTGGAATAGGCCTCCGCGGCGCCCAGCAACAAGCGCCGCATCGCCTCCCCCGTCGACACCGGCGCGCTCAGCGCTTCCAGGGCGAAGCCTATCTCGGTCTCGTGGTAGCGCATCAACGCCTTGCGAAACAAAGTCTCCTTGTCGGTGAAGGCGTTGTAGATCTGTGGCGGCGTCAGCCCCATCGCTTCGCGCAGCATGGCCAGCGACGTCGCCTCATAACCATGCTCCCAGAAAAGATGCATCGCGGCATCGAGCGCCCGGTCGGGGTCGAATGCGCGCGGCCGGCCGCCGCGTTGCTTGTCCGAATTTTCCATAGTGATCGATACGAAACCTGTTGACTCGCCTCTCCCACATAACATATCGATTGATACGAAACTAGGCAAACCGGAAGATGGCCTCCCGGTGAGGCCGTACACCCAAAAGGAGAGCAGCAATGCCGATCACAGTGACCGCGCCGGAAGGCGTCCTGACCCCGGCGGGAGAGCGCGAAATCCTGCCACGCCTGAGCGCTGCCCTCATCGAAGCCTCCGGCGCCGCCGGCAATTCATTCTTCACCGCGATCGTCGGCGGCACCGTCCATGTCCTGCCGGCGCGCAACATTTATGCCGGCGGTGCCAACCGGCCAGTCGTCATGGTCGAATTGAAATTGCCCAATATCGGCCTTGGCTCCGTCGAAGCCCGCGAGACCTTTATCACTGCCGCCGCCCAAATTGTCGCCGAACTCTGCGTACCGGGGCACAGGCCGGAAAACACCTGGATCAACATCGTCAACGCGCCCGACGGCGGCTGGGGCATCGGTGACCGGCAATATACAGGCGACGCGCTGATCGCGGCCGCTGCCGCCGCGCATTGACGAACATGCGGCTCTCCCCTTCGCTGTTCTTCACCACCAACTGCGAGCCCGCGCTGGCCTTCTACGAACAATGCGGTCTTGGCCGGGGAACGATCCTGCTGCGCTGGGGCGACAACAATATGCCGGTGCGCACCGAGGCCATGCGCGGAAAGGTCCTGCATGCTCGCTTCGAAGGTCCGGGTGTGCTGTTCCACGCGTCGGACAATGACGACGCGGAGCCGATGAAGGGCTCCGCCATGATGCTCGAATTCGACGGGCCCGCCGCGGCGCCAGAGGTTCTCGCCCGCCAGGAGCTTTTCGCCCGCATGGCCGAGGGCGGCCGGATTACCGTGCCGTTTGCCCGGCAATATTGGGGGACCAGCTTCGGCATGCTGGTCGACGCCTTCGGCGTGCAGTGGATGTTCAGCTGCTCCAATGAATAGACGCCGGTCGCCAACCGCCTCGATCACGACCTTCTTACCGAAGAACGGCGCCGCGCAGCATTGTCGCCGCGCTGCGTCGGCTTCATGGTGAAGTCGGGACCGTCGACGGAGGTTCTCATGCGTCCCGGAGCGGCGATCGCAGCGCTTTGGTTGATCTGGGTGGTCACATGGCTCGCGGCTGCCCTATGGGCCGATCCGGCCCAAAAGCGCATCACCATCGGGGCGGAGGCTCGCTATCGCGTCTTCTGGCTGGCCGGCACCGTCCTGCTGTTCGTTCCAGCGCATGGCTATGAAGGCCGGCTGAGATTGTGGACGCCGACCCTTGCCGAAGCCTGGGCCTGCGTTGCCCTGATCGCGGTCGGCATCGGCTTTGCGTGGTGGGCGCGTATCCATCTCGGGCGGTTGTGGTCCGCCACGGTCACCGCCAAGGCGGAGCATCGCGTGGTCGACACGGGCCCCTATCGCCTGGTCCGGCATCCGATCTATACCGGGCTGCTGCTGGCAGTGCTCGCCACGATGGTCGCGAAGGGCACGATCTGGGGCATTGCGGGCGCGGCCCTGCTCATCATCGGCGTCGTCGTGAAAGCCAGGCTGGAGGAGCGTTTCCTGCGCGACGAACTCGGCCCAGCCTATGACGACTACGCCAGGCGGGTGCCGATGCTGGTTCCCTTCACGCCGGCCTGACGCGGCGCGGCGTCCTCCATTCAGAGCATGCGCAAAAGCGCGCCACCGATCGAATATCCCGCGCCGAAGGCACAGATCAGGCCGAAATCGCCTGGTTTCATGTCGGCATGGTTCTCCGACAGCGCGATGATGGCGCCGGCTCCCGCCGTGTTGCCGAGCCGCTCCAGCACCATGGGTGCGCGGTCATGGCCGACATCATGGCCAAATGCCAGTTTCAGGATCATCGCATTCATGCGCGCATTGGCCTGGTGCAGCCAGAAGCGCCTGATCGCCTCCGGCGTCAGCCCGTGTTCGGCGAGGAATTCGACGATGAATTTGTGCCCGGCGACGGTGACTTCCTTGAACACCTTGTTGCCGACCTGCTTGATGAGATTGCCCTCCAGGTCGATCCTGTAGGGATCATCCTGGGCAGTGCGGGTGTGATAGCCGAGATTGGTGCGGATGTTGTTCGACATCTGCGTCCAGAGGCGCGTGTCCAGCACCTCGAAGCGGCCCGGCCGCCTCTCGCCCTGGGCGAGCCCCTCCACCACCATCGACACCGAAGCGTCCCCGAAGATGAAGTGCGTCTGCCGGTCGCGGAAATTGAGATGGCCGGTGATGATCTCGGGCGTGGTCACTAGGACGCGCTTGTGGGCGCCCGAGCGCACCAGATTGACCGCCATGTGCAGCGCCGCCGCCGCCGACGAACAGCCAAGCCCCATATCGAAGCCGGCACCCCGTGTACCCAGCGCCTCCTGCATTTCAATGGCGATCGCCGGATATGGCCTCTGCTGATGCGAGGACGAGCAGATCACCAGATCGATGTCCGACGCCTCGATGCCGGCGTGCTCGATCGCCTTCCCCGCCGAAGCGACGCCGAATTCCGCCTGCAGCGAGAGCGCGTCATCCGGGCGCGCCGGAATGCGCGGCGCCATGCGGGTCGGGTCGAGAATGCCTTCCCGTTCGATCACGTGGCGGGCGCGCACGCCCGAGGCATGGACGATGAAGTCGGCATCCGATTTCTGCAGCAGCGTCTCGCCGGCAGCCTGGCGCCGCGCGTTCTCCGTGTCGACCCAGGCGTTGAAACTGGCGACCAGTTCCTCATTCGTGATGACAGGCTTGGGGATTTCGGCGCCGATGCCGCTGATGATGACGCGATGCATGTTTCAGTCCGTCCCATCCGCGAGCGATGCGGCTTCATGTGGGCGCCGAAACGCTTCGGCGCAACACTTTTCTCATCAGGCCGGTTTACGCCGGATTAAACCAAGATTTACGCGAGCCTATCCAGCCCGTTTGGCGACAATGAAAATGCGGGGGAACCGTAGCAGCACCTTGCCATCGGCGGTCTTCGGATAGGCCTTGGCAATCTTGGCCGTGTAGCTGTCGAGGAACAGCTTGCGCTCGTCCGCGTCCAGCGGATCGAGGAACGGCTTCAGCCCTGTGGCCTTGACCCACTCGACGATCGCCTCGGCGTCGGCCAGTGGATGGTTGTAGATGGTGTGCCAGATGTCGAGCCGAGCGGAGAGCGGCGACAACAGGTCATAGTAGAACGATACCGGCGGCAGCGGCGCACGCGCCGCTCCCTGTATCTTTGCCGCGAAAGGCGCTTCCGCGGCGGTTTCCCGCATCAGGCGGTGCGAATCCTCGCCCATATTGTCGGGCATCTGGATCGCCAGCGCGCCACCGGGCGCCAGAAAACCCATCAGGCGCTGGAACACCGCCGGATGTTCCGGCAGCCACTGGAAGACGGCGTTGGCGAAAATGACGTTGACCGGCGCGGCCGGCTGCCATGTCGCCGCATCGGCGAGGTCGAAGCTGACATTGGGCAGGCGCGCCCTCGCCTTTTCGATCATGTCGGGCGAGGTGTCGAAGCCGCTCACTTGCGCATCCGGCCAGCGCTCGACCAGAAGTTCGGTCGAATTGCCCGGCCCGCAGCCGATGTCGACGACCCGGCGCGGAAAGTCGACCGGCACCTGTGCTACGAGGTCACGCGCCGGCCGTGTGCGTTCGTCCTCGAATTTCAGATATTGGGCGGCGGACCAATCAGCCATTTGAGCTCTCCTCGTATCCCAGAGAAATTCGCCGCCCAATCAACCCCTTACCGCGTCAGCCGCTTGTGCGTCATGCGGTGCGGGGCCGCTGCTTCCGCGCCCAGGCGGCGCAGCTTGTCCTTCTCGTATTCCTCGAAATTGCCCTCGAACCATTCGACATGCGCGTCGCCCTCGAAGGCGAGCATGTGGGTGGCCATGCGGTCGAGGAACATGCGATCGTGGCTGATGATGACCGCGCAGCCTGCATAGGCTTCCAGCGCGTCTTCTAGCGCGCCCAGCGTTTCGGTGTCGAGGTCGTTGGTCGGTTCGTCGAGCAGCAGCACATTGCCGCCGCCCTTCAGCATCTTGGCGAGGTGCACGCGGTTGCGCTGACCGCCCGAGAGATTGCCGACCTTCTGCTGTTGGTCGCCGCCACGGAAGTTGAAGGACGAGCAGTAAGCGCGGCTGTTGATTTCGTGCTTGCCGAGCTTGATGACCTCGGCGCCGCCTGAGATCTCTTCCCACACCGTCTTGTTCGCATCGAGTGCGTCGCGGCTCTGGTCGACATAACCGAGCTTGACCGTCTCGCCGATGCGCACTGTGCCCGCGTCCGGCTTCTCCTGGCCGGTGAAGGTCTTGAACAGCGTCGTCTTGCCGGCGCCGTTCGGGCCGATGACGCCGACGATGCCGCCCGGTGGCAGCCTGAACGACAGGTTCTCGATCAGGAGCTCGTCGCCAAAGCCTTTGTTGAGGCCTTCGACCTCGATGACGACGTTGCCGAGGCGCTCGCTCGACGGGATGACGATCTGCGTGTCGGTCGGCTTGCGGTTCTGCGACTGCTCGACCAGTTCCTCATAGGCCTTGATACGCGCCTTGGACTTGGTCTGGCGTGCTTTGGGCGACGACTGGATCCACTCGCGCTCGCGCCAGATCGACTTCTGGCGGGCATCGTCCTCGCGGCCTTCCTGGATCAGGCGCTTGGCCTTGGCGTCGAGATATCTGGTGTAGTTGCCCTCGTAGGGAATGCCGCGGCCACGGTCGAGCTCGAGGATCCAGCCTGTGACGTTGTCGAGGAAGTAGCGGTCGTGGGTGATGATCAGCACCGAGCCCGGATAGTCGCGCAGGTGCTTTTCCAGCCAGGCGGTGGTCTCCGCGTCGAGATGGTTGGTCGGTTCGTCGAGCAACAGCAGATCCGGCTGTTGCAGCAGCAGCCGGCACAGCGCGACGCGGCGACGCTCACCGCCCGACAGGTTGGTCACTTCAGAATCGGCCGGCGGGCACTGCAGCGCGTCCATCGCCATCTCGACCTGCTGCTCGAGATCCCACAGGTTGAGCCGGTCCATCTCGTCCTGGAGCTTGGCGGACTCATCCGCCGTCTCGTCGGAATAGTTCATCATCAGCTCGTTGTAGCGCTCGATGATGGCGGTCTTCCTGGCAACGCCGTCCATGACGTTTTCCATCACGGTCTTGCTGTTGTCGAGCTGCGGCTCCTGTGCCAGGTAGCCCACGGTCGCGCCCTCGGCCAGCCAAGCCTCGCCCTGAAACTCCTTGTCGAGCCCGGCCATGATGCGCAGGATCGTCGACTTACCCGAACCGTTGGGGCCGAGGATGCCGATCTTGGCGTCCGGATAGAAGGACAGATGAACGTTGTCGAGCACCTTCTTGGTGCCATAGGCCTTCGACAGGCCGGACATGTGATAGATGAACTGGCGTGCCACGCGCGCTTTCCCTGAAAAACTGACTGGATTTTGCCGAATTGAATGGAGGTTGGCCGCTATGTAGGCGATGCGGCGGCGAACGGCAATCGCTTTTGCCAGATCGGGCCAACCACACGGACAAGTGTGCACCGGCAGCCAAGTTTTCAACCGGTCGATGGCGCACGGAAATCTCCGGTTAACCCTTCCGCGTCAAAACAGGATCGGGTTGGAATCGCCGGCTTGCCCCGATTCCTGGCGCGAGAGAGATCGGATCGACGGCATTGCTGAACAGTTTCCTGCTCCTTGCCGAAGCGGTCGTCTACTTCAGCGTCATGGTGACGCTTTTCCGCTTCCGCAAGCGCATCGGCCTCGGTGTCTTCGTCTGCGCGCTCGGCGTCATGCATTTCCTGGAGACTTATCTCGCCAGCGTCTTTTACGTCGCCCTGCCGTTCGGCATGGTCTCGCCAGGCTCGGCGGTGCTCTTTTCCGGCAAGCTCGTGATGCTCCTTCTGCTCTACATGAAGGAAGACGCCGCCACCGTGCGCCAGCCGATCTACGGCCTGCTGCTCGGCAATGCGCTGATGATCGGGCTGGTGCTGCTGCTTCGCCTGCACGCCATCGCGCCGCTGCCGGACGGCCGGCTCCCCGACATCGGCTTCATCGACGAGATGGGCTGGCTGATGGTGTGGGGCACGACGCTGCTGGTCATCGACGCCATCCTGATCATTCTGCTCTATGAAAAGCTTGGGCGCACCCTGCGCAAGGCACAGTTCGCGCGCATCCTGATTTCGGTCGCCTGCGTGCTCACCTTCGACCAGGCCGGCTTCTTCACCGCGCTGCATTTTGTTGCCGGGGCGCCGATCGCGGTCTTCTTCGGCGGCTGGTTCGCCAAGATGGCGGCGGCACTGACTTTCAGCGCCATGCTGGTTGCCTACCTCAAATGGTTCGAGGTCCGGGACGTCCAGATGCCGCGTGGGCTGACCGACATTTTCGAGACGCTGACCTATCGCGAACGCTACGAAGCGCTGGTCGAGCATGTCGGCCGCGACGGCCTGACCGGCCTGTTGCACCGCGGACGCTTCGACGCCGACGGTGAAGCCGCCGTCCAGGCCAGCCTGCGCACGGCGAGGCCACTCAGCCTGCTCATCGTCGACGTCGACCACTTCAAGTCGATCAACGACCGTTTCGGCCATGCCGAAGGTGACAAGGCGCTGAAGGCGGTCGCAACCGTACTTTGCGAGGCGGCGGGCGCCGAGGACCAGGTGTTCCGGATCGGCGGCGAGGAATTCGCCATCCTCAGTTCGCGTCCGCATTCCGTCGCCAGGCTGTTTGGCGAAAGCGTCCGCACCGCGCTCAAGGCATCGGCCGCCACCAGCCGGTTCGAACTGACCGTCAGCGCGGGCGTTTCCAGCGTCAGCGAAACGACGCAGTGCCTGGCCGACCTGTTCGCACTCGCCGACCAGCGCCTTTACAAGGCAAAATCGACCGGACGCGACCGAGTCGTCGGTGAACCCGGCGGGCATGAGGCCGACGCCGCCATCGCCTGGACCAGGTCAGCCCAGGTTTAGCCCTATCCGCGACGGCCGCGCCGGCTTGCCGGAAACGGCGATCCCGCACTTACTGGAACCCGATCGCGTCGACCGTGCCGGTCGGGCAACCGGCCTTGTTGGTCGGCACCGAGGCCAGCAGCAGGTCCTTGAGCGAGCTGTTCGGGCCGATCGGGCCGGCAAGGCCGAGCGTCAGTTCGCCGATCAGCCGCCGGCCGTTCGACGGATCGATGACGCAGGACACCCGCACCCTGTCGCCTGCTCCCGCGCCGAAGGCCTGGTCGAAGGCACCGCGAATCTGGTCCGCCGTCAGCTTGCCACCGATATTCCTGGCGAAGAGGTCGCGCACGGGCGAGCTGTTGACCTCGCGCATCAGATGGAGGGCGTCGGAAAAATACTCCTGCTGGCTTTTGCCGTAGCAGGTGCCGTGCTTGATCCATTCATGCCGTTCCAGCTTCGAGGCGGTGCCCGGCATCACCTTGTCGAGCTCCGCGCGGGTATCGGCATCGAGGTTGACCGGCGGCAGGTCCTGCCAGTGGGCCGGATTGTCATTGGCCTTGTCGCTGGCCGAAGCCTGGCAATAGAAATTGCCGTTCGGCTGCGGCCACAGACCGTGCAGCGTGAAATTGGTGGCATCGAATTCGCTAGGATTTTGCGCCTTGCATTCGGTCTTGTTCGACTTGGTCTCGCAGAAGGCCGGCTGCCAGCTCAAGGCGAAGACATATTCGGGTTTTCCCGAGGCGGCGGGCTTGCCTTGCCCACCCGGCGCCGCCGGCACGGTCGCCGCGCTGCTGCCCGAAAGGTGGCCGCAACTCACCTTCACCCAGCGGCGCTCGGGATCGGCGCCCGGCACCTGGATGAGGTAGTGGGTCGGCGTGTCCTTGTTGCCGGCAAGCAGCTGATAGCTCTGTCCGGCATCGGTCGAGACATTGCCGGGGTTCTTGCCGTTCTTGATCGCCTGAGTCGCGGGACACGCAGCGTCGGCCACGAAGGTGCCGCTCATCTTGACGTCGGCATGCGCCGCGCCTGCCAGCGAGCCCGCCAACAAGGCCAATCCGAAAATAACAGCAATGCGCATGGAGAATCCCCGGCTGGAAGAAAGTGGGCGACAGACTGAAGCTGTCTCCATGTCAGAATTGCGATATTTTGCAGGCCCGTGGCAAGAAAGATCGTCGCGGAAAAGCCGGCAGGCCAGATTGACGCAAATCTGGCACCGGCGCACACGTTTGGACATGACAAAGGCGGAACCAGGGGGAGACCGGCCGGCATGCCATTCAGCCAGCAGCGCGTGGTTCGCTCGCCGACCGGCGCAGACCTCAATCTGTTCGTCCGGCGGGCCGACAGCCCTGCGCGTGCGGTGGTCCAGATCAATCACGGCCTGGCCGAACATGCCGCCCGCTACGACCGCTTCGCCGATTTCCTCGCTGCCCGGGGCTTCCACGTCTACGTTCATGACCACCGTGGCCATGGCGCGACCAAGGCGCCCGACGCGCCGCTCGGCAGATTCGCCGACACGGACGGCCCGGCCAAGGTGATCGCCGACACCGACGCCATCCACGATCTCATCGCCGGCGAGCAGCCTGACCTGCCGGTAATCCTTTTCGGCCACTCGATGGGCGCGTCCGTGGCGCTGAACTACCTGTTGCGCCATTCCAGGCGCATTCATGCCGCCGCGATCTGGAACGGCAATTTCTCACAGGGCCTGCTCGGCCAAGTGGCGCTCGGTATCCTCGCCTGGGAACGGATGCGGCTCGGCTCCGATGTCCCGTCGCGCCTGCTGCCGAAACTCACCTTCCAGGCCTGGGGCAAGGCGGTGCCCAACCATCGCACTCTGTTCGACTGGCTGTCGCGCGACGAGGCGGAGGTGGCGAAATACATCGCCGATCCGCTCTGCGGCTGGGATGCCTCCATCTCGATGTGGCGCGATGTGGTCGCCATGGCGCTCAACGGCGGCAAGGATGCCGGCTTTGCCGCCGTTCGCCGCGACATCCCCGTCGCCATCGTTGGCGGCGAAAAAGACCCGGCCGCGGACTACGGCAAGGGGATCACCCATCTCGCCGATCGTATGCGCAAGATGGGCTTTTCGAATCTGGTTTCAAAGGTTTACGCCGACACCCGCCATGAAAGCCTGAACGAGGTGAACCGCGACATCATCATGGACGATTTCGCCAGCTGGGCGGACAATGTCTTGAAAGCGTGACGGGTTGGCCCATTGCAAGGACCGTGACAGCCGCTGCCGGGCTTGATAGAGGCACTGCTTTCGCGGCAATCACGGTGATTGCGGCAACCACGGTGATTTATGGCCGAACCCCCGCTGAAAGGCGTCCGCGTCGTCGAACTCGCCCGCATTCTTGCCGGCCCCTGGGCCGGGCAGTTGCTTGCCGATCTCGGCGCCGATGTCATCAAGGTCGAGAGCCCGGATGGCGGCGACGACACCCGCAAATGGGGTCCGCCCTTCGTCATGAGCCATGACGGCGAGAACCTGTCAGCCGCCTATTACCATTCCTGCAATCGCGGCAAGCGTTCCATCGCCATCGACTTTTCGACGCCGGAAGGCGCCGAGACGGTGCGCCGGCTGGTCGCGACGGCGGATGTGCTGATCGAGAACTTCAAGCTCGGCGGCCTGAAGAAATACGGGCTCGACTACGGCAGTCTGAAGAAAATCAACCCTCGCCTGGTCTACTGCTCCATCACCGGCTTCGGCCAGGACGGGCCTTATGCGCCACGCGCCGGTTACGACTTCATCATCCAGGCCATGGCCGGCATGATGTCGATCACCGGTGAGGCCGGCCGCGAGCCGCAAAAGGCAGGCGTCGCCATCTCGGACATCTTCACCGGTCTCTATTCGGTGATCGCCATCCAGGCCGCACTTCGCCATGCCGAACAGACCGGCGAGGGCCAGCACATAGACATGGCGCTGTTCGACACCCAGATCTCGGCGCTCGGCAACCAGAACCTCAACTATCTCGTCTCGGGCAAGTCGCCAGTGCAGATGGGCAATGCGCATATGAACATTGCCCCGTACGAAGTGCTTCCGGTCAGGGACGGCCACATCATCCTGGCCGTCGGCAATGACGGCCAGTTCGGCAAATTCTGCGCCGCCGTCGGGCTGGACGATTTGCCGGCGAATCCCGATTTCGCCACCAATCCCGCCCGCGTCGCCAACCGCGTGGACCTTCGCGCACGCATCATCGAGGCGCTGAAGACCTGGGATCGCGATCCGCTGCTGGCGAAGCTCGAAGCCGCCAGCGTGCCGGCAAGCCCGATCAACACGATCGGCCAGATGTTCGCCGATCCGCAGACCATTGCCCGCGGCATGCGGCTCGACCTTGACGACGGCCATGGCAACCGCCTGCCGTCGGTGCGCGCGCCGATGGTGATGTCGGGCACACCGCTCAGCTATGAGCGCCCCTCGCCGCGCCTTGGCGAGCACACTGACGAAATCCTTGCCGAACTGGAGAAGTCTGGGAAATGAAGACCGGTGGACAACTGATCGTCGACGCCCTCGAAGCCAACGGCACCGACCGTATCTTCTGCGTGCCGGGCGAATCCTACCTTGCGGTGCTCGATGCGCTGCATGACTCTTCGATCCGCACCATCGTCTGCCGCCAGGAAGGCGGCGCCGCCATGATGGCCGACTGCCAGGGCCGGTTGACCGGCAAGCCCGGCATCTGCTTCGTCACCCGCGGCCCCGGCGCCACCAACGCTTCGGCCGGCGTCCACATCGCCATGCAGGATTCGGTTCCGCTCATCCTGTTCATCGGCCAGGTCGCCAGCCATGCCAAGGAACGCGAGGCGTTCCAGGAGGTGGACTATGTCAGGTTTTTCGGCGACATCGCCAAGTGGGTGGTCGAGATCGACGACGCCTCGCGCATCCCCGAATTCGTCACCCGCGCCTTCGCCGTGGCAACGTCGGGCCGGCCTGGCCCGGTGGTCATCTCGCTGCCGGAGGACATGCTGACCAGCGAGGTCAAGGCGCCGCAAGCACTTCCCCATACGCCGGTCGAGACCTATCCAGGCGGGGCCGAGCTCGACGCGCTGGAAATGCTGCTGAGCAGCGCCAAGCGACCGTTCGTCATCCTCGGCGGCACGCGCTGGAACGCGGACGCTGTGGCGCGGATGCACGAAATCGCCGAGACCTGGTCGGTTCCTGTCGGCTGTTCCTTCCGCCGCCAGATGCTGTTCGACCATCTGCACCCGAACTATGCCGGTGATGTCGGCATCGGCATCAATCCGAAGCTGGCGGCGGCGATCAAGCAGACCGACGTCGTTCTCTTGATCGGCGGCCGCATGGGCGAGATGCCATCTTCGGACTATACGCTGCTGAAGAGCCCTTATCCCGACCAGGCACTGGTGCACGTCCATGCCGATGCCGGCGAACTCGGCCGGGTCTACCGCCCGACGCTGGCGATCAATGCATCGCCCGCGGCTTTCGTGGAGGCTTTCGCTAAGCGCAAGCCGGCCGGAATGCCGGCCTGGGCGGAAGAAACGCCAAAGTTGCACGCCGCCTATCTCGACTGGTCGACGCCGCCGGAAAGCGGCCCCGGCCCGGTGCAGATGGGGCCGATCATGAATTACCTGGAAAAGGTATTGCCCGACGACGCCATCCTCACCAATGGCGCCGGCAATTACGCCACCTGGGTGCATCGCTTCCATCGCTTCCGCCGCTTCGCCACGCAAGGAGCACCGACCTCCGGCTCGATGGGTTACGGCACGCCAGCGGCCGTCGCCGCCAAGGCGCTTTATCCGGAGCGCACCGTGGTCGCCTTCGCCGGCGACGGCTGCTTCCTGATGAACGGCCAGGAATTCGCCACCGCCGTGCAATACGACCTGCCTATCATCGTCGTCGTCGTCAACAACGGCATCTACGGCACCATCCGCATGCATCAGGAGCGCGAATATCCGGGCCGTGTGCTCGGCACCGACCTGAAAAATCCCGACTTCGCGTCGCTTGCCCGCGCCTATGGCGGCCATGGCGAGACTGTCGAGAAGACCGAAGACTTTGCGCCTGCCTTCGAACGTGCCCGCGCCAGCGGCAAGCCGGCGATCGTCGAGGTCCGGCTCGATCCCGAGGCGATCACGCCGACCCGCACGATGACGCAGATTCGCGACAAAAGCTGAAGGAACCGATCGGCTCCAAAGAGAAGGTGCTGCATTCCAAGCTGCCGATCTCCCCCCAGGTGGGGGAGATGTCCGGCAGGACAGAGGGGGCGCTGTCCCGCCGGCCTTCAAGCGCGAGCGGCGCTCCGGACCCTACATCGCCTTTTCGATTTGGCCACGAATCTCGCCGTCCTTGTGGGCGGCCGTGTGCACGTTGACGTAATACTTGCCGGCCTCCAGGTCAGCGGCCTGCGCATCGGTCAACGTGGCCGACCCCTTGATCGGGCTCTTCAGCTTGCCTTTGAACGGGATCACGGGATCAGCGTTTTCACCCATTGCCGCCGGGCCGTGGATATGCGCGGCCACTGCCGGGCCACTGAGGCCGGAATACTTCACGTTCCAGCTGAGCTTCTTCTTGGTCGTGTCGAAGGTGAGAGTGGCCGTCCCCTTGCCTTTGGTGGTGACGGCCGGGCTCTGCTGGCCGCCATCGAGGGTCGCCTTGTATTTCACCATCTCGGCCATTGCCGGTGATGCGAACAGGAAAGCGGTGGAAATAGCGAGCGCCGATAGCGCCGGAAGGAAGGAGTGAGCGCGCATGAAGAACCTCCGATTGAATATTGAATAAAGCATGCGTCGCGGTTCCCCCGACGCGCGCATGCTTCATTGCAACGGATGGGCGGCGCAATGTATCCCTGCACACGGTTTTGTGATTGGAGCGCATGGAAAAGGGGCGGTCGCCCGCCCCTTTTGGTATCAGCCGTCAAACCGGTCGCAGGCGCTGTTGATCACGCCAGTCCGGCTTACTTGACCGCCTTGTCGGTAATGGCCGTGGTGTAGGCGCCGGTCGGCTCCTTGGTGATGATCTTCTGGTCGAGCAGCGCCTTGGCGGTGCGCTCATAGGTCGCCGGGTCGAGCTTGCCGTCGGCATTGTCGATCAGCTTGGCGACTTCGCTCATCATGCGCTTCTGGTGGTTCTCGTCCTGGCCACCGCCGTCCATGACGATCCCGGCAGCTTCGTCATTGTTGTCGACGGCGTATTTCCATCCCTTCATCGAGGCGCGCACGAAGCGCACCATCTTGTCCTCGAAGGCCGGATCCTTGAGCTTGTCTTCCGAGGCGTAGAGCCCGTCCTCGAGCAGGTCGTTGCCCATCGCCGAGTAGTTGAACACGGTGAGCTGTTCGGGCTTGTAGCCGGCGTCGATCAGCTGCCAGTACTCATTGTAGGTCATGACCGAGATGCAGTCGGCCTGCTTCTGGATCAGCGGCTGCACGTCGAAGCTCTGCTTCAAGACGGTGACGCCGTCCGGGCCGCCCTCGGTCTTGAGCCCGAGCTTGTTCATCCATGCGTAGAAAGGATATTCATTGCCGAAGAACCAGACGCCCAGCGTATGACCCTTGAAGTCGGCTTCGGTCTTGATCGGTCCATCCTTCGGGCAGACCAGTTCCATGCCGGCCTTCTTGAAGGGCTGGGCGATGTTGACCAGCGGCACGCCCTTTTCGCGCGCGGCGAGCGCGCCACCCATCCAGTCGACGATGACGTCGGCGCCGCCGCCCGCGATCACCTGCTCGGGTGCGATGTCGGGGCCGCCCGGCTTGATGTCGACATCGAGGCCTTCGGCCTCATAGAAGCCCTTGGCCTTGGCGACATAGTAGCCGGCAAACTGCGCCTGCGTGACCCATTTCAGCTGCAAGGTCACCTTGTCGGCGGCCATTGCCTGGAACGCGGCCAGCGACATCGCGCCGGCCAGAACTGGAATAATAAGTCTTTTCATTTTTTTACCCTCTGAAGTTAGTGCCCTAAACCCACCGCCCCTATCCACCACGGACAGAGGGATGCCAAAACGTGACGGCCCTTTCGACAAGGGCGACCACGCCATAAAAGACCGAACCCGCAAGTGCTGCAACTGCGATTTCGGCCCAGACCATGTCGATGTTCATCCGCCCGACCTCGGTCGAAATGCGGAATCCCATGCCGACGACTGGCGTGCCGAAGAACTCGGCGACGATGGCGCCGATCAGCGCCAGCGTCGAGTTGATCTTCAGCGCGTTGAAGATGAAGGGTGCTGCCGCCGGCAGCCGGAGCTTGATGAGCGTCGGCCAATAACCGGACGCATAGGTGCGCATCAGGTCGCGCTCCATATGGCCGGACGCGGCGAGCCCGGCGACCGTGTTCACCAGCATCGGGAAGAAGGTCATGATGATGACCACGGCCGCCTTGGACTGCCAGTCGAAGCCGAACCACATCACCATGATCGGCGCCACGCCGATGATCGGCAGCGCCGAGACCATGTTGCCGATCGGCAAGAGCCCGCGCCGCAGGAACGGCACGCGGTCGGCAAGGATCGCGGTGATGAAGCCGGCGCCGCTGCCCACGACATAGCCGAAGAGCACCGCCTTGAAGATGGTCTGCCGGACATCGGCGCCGAGTATCGGCAGCGAACTGGCGATGCGCGCGCCGATCGCGCTCGGCGGCGGCAGCAGGATGAAGGGGATGCCGGCGCCCCGCGTCACCGCCTCCCAGATGATCAGTATCCAGGCGCCGAAGATGGCGGGGATGATCAGACGCAAAGCGGTCCGCGCCCAACCCGCTATCGGGCGGAGCCCCGACAGCACCGCGACGCAACGCCAGCCTAGCAGCCAGACGGCCGTCAGCAGCAGGAAATACGGCGCCAGTGCCGTGCCTTCGAAACCCGCGATCCCCGATATCAGCAGCCAGGCGACGAGATGCGCGCCGATGAACAGCACGACGGCCTCTGCAACGGATGGAATCCTGACCATCGAGATCAGCGCCACGACCACGGCAAGGCCGAGCATCAAGCCCTTCGTTCCCAGATAGGGATAGTTGATGCTCGCCGTCGGGTCCGCAAGCGCTGCCGCTTCCGGCCTCGACATGGCGCCAAGCGCGACCGCGATCAGGCACAGCGCAATCGCCAGCACCGCTTGCCAGGAAGGTTTCAGCCAGTTCATGCCGGCCTCCCGCCCATGGCGCGGTCGACGATGCGGCCGGCAATGCCGACCACCATGACCAGAAGTGCCGCCACGATCGAGCCCGCGACCAGCGCCGACCAAATGTCGATCGATTGGCTGTAATAGGCGCCGGCCAAAAGCTTGGCGCCGATGCCGGCGACCGCGCCTGTCGGCAGTTCGCCGACGATGGCGCCGACCAGGCTTGCCGCCACCGCCACCTTCATCGAGGTGAACAGGAACGGCACCGAGGCGGGCACGCGCAATTTCCAGAAGGTTTGCGTGCGGCTGGCATTGTAGGTGTGCATCAGGTCGAGATGCATGATCTCGGGCGAGCGCAGGCCCTTCACCATGCCGACCGTCACCGGGAAGAACGACAGATAGGTCGAGATCATCGCCTTCGGGATCAGCCCGGTGATGCCGATCGCCGCCAGCACGACGATGATCATCGGCGCCACCGCCAGGATCGGAATGGTCTGCGAGGCGATGATCCACGGCATCAGGCTGCGGTCGAGCGTCGCCACATGCACGATGCCGACGGCAATGACGATGCCGAGCGCGGTGCCGAAGGCAAAGCCGAGCAGCGTCGAGGACAGCGTCACCCAGGCATTGTAGACGAGGCTTCGGTTCGAGTTGATGGGCCGCAGAAACGTGTTCTCGTAGAAATTCACCGCCACCTGATGCGGCGCCGGCAACGTCGGCTTCGGCTGCAACAGCGTCTTGCCGATGAACTCGACAGTGCCGGGGGTTTCGTTGGCACGGGTGTCGAGATCGCGCTGGAACGGAGCGTTGAGGATGACGGCGAAAACGTACCAGAGCACGACCACGCCAGCGAGGATCGAGGTGACGGGGACGAGTTTGTCGCGGAAGGTGTCCATCAGGAGGCCTCGCCAGCGAGGCGCCCTCCTCTCCCCATCGGGGAGAGGGTGGCCGGAGCGAAGCGGAGGTCGACCACCTTCGCGCTCGTCATCCTAGGGCGGAGCGACGCGAAGCGTCGCGCAGACCCTAGGATCCATTCCGTGACGTCGATCAAGGAGTGTAAGCAGTAGAGAAAATTCCCCTTCGAAGGCACAGCGGAGGGTGCATCGTTTTGCACCGTTGCGGAGCTCAGAAGTAACGGCATGGATCCTAGGGTCTGCGCCGCGTCGCTTCGCTCCTTGCTTCGCCCTAGGATGACGAAATCGCGGCGGGCGGCTTCCATAGCGCAGGCCGCTGCGCGCCTGCTCCACCCCAGGATGACGAAGGCGAGGTTGATCGCTCGCTTGCCGGGGCGCTCAATCATCATAACTATGCCCCGCCCTCAACCCGTCGCGCACCCGCGCGGCGATCGCCAGGAATTCGGGTGTCTCGCGGATGTCGAGCGGCCGCTCCTTCGGCAGCGTCGATTCGATGATGTCGCTGACCCGGCCCGGACGCGGCGACATGACGACGATGCGGGTCGACAGATAGACGGCCTCCGGAATGGAGTGGGTGACGAAGCAGATGGTCTTGTTGGTCCGGCCCCACAGTTGCAGCAATTGCTCGTTGAGGTGGTCGCGCACGATCTCGTCCAGCGCGCCGAACGGCTCGTCCATCAACAGGAGGTCGGCGTCGAAGGCCAAGGCGCGCGCGATCGAGGCGCGCTGCTGCATGCCGCCGGAAAGCTGCCAGGGATATTTCTTCTCGAAGCCGGTGAGGTTGACGAGGTCGAGCGTGCGCTTGATCCGCTCCGCCTGCTCGGTCTTGGACAGGCCCATGATCTCCAGCGGCAGCGCCACATTGCGCTCGATGGTGCGCCAGGGAAACAGGGCGGCTGCCTGGAAGACATAGCCATAGGCGCGTTTCTCGCGCGCCTGTTCCGGCGTCATGCCGTTGACCGAAATCATCCCCGAAGTCGGCTTCTCCAGATCGGCGATGACGCGCAGCAGCGTGGTCTTGCCGCAGCCGGACGGCCCGATGAAGGAGACGAACTCACCCTTGCCGATGGTCAGGTCGACATTGGACAGCGCCTGGACCGGGCCGTCATTGGTCTGGAAGGTGAGGCCAAGCTTGCTTGCCGAGACGACGGCTGGCGAAGATCCCGTCATCGGTTGCGGCCTGCCTTGTCACCGCACCGGGGCGCCGGCTGAAATCCGGTTGCTTTTATCGCGATGTTGTTTTCCACTTGCCCTGTCCCATTGGCCCACCGACCTTGTTCCACTCAATCGACGCCCGGAGTTTCCCCGATGTCGCCCAAACCCACTTGTCGTCTTATTCGCCCTGACAGCACCTATGAAGGCAAGCAGGGGTTGACCTATCTGGCCGGCATCGCGACCGAAACGGTCGGTTCATCCGGCATCTGCATGCACGTGCTGACCATACCGCCCGGCGCCCGCGCCAAGGCGCATCTGCACGAGAACCACGAGACGGCGATCTACGTGCTCTCCGGCGAAGTCCATACCTGGTATGGCGACCGGCTCGAGCATCACATCGTCGTCAAGGCCGGCGACCTCTTCTACATCCCGGCTGGCGTGCCGCATCTGCCGGCCAATCTCAGCAACGCCCCTTCCTCGGCCGTCATTGCCCGCACCGATCCCAACGAACAGGAAAGCGTCGTCCTGCTGCCGGAACTGGATGCGCTCGTCGCCTGACACCGACGCGAGGGTGGTCGCCATCATTTGCACCGGGAGACTTCACCCATCACATTGCCGTCCTCGTCGACGACAGAAAGTTTCTTGGCATTCTTGGCGCTGCGCTTGATGGTGAAGGTGGCCGGCGACTTGCCGTCCTCACCTTCGGCTTCGCACTCGGCCTTGATCGTCAACGAGCCATCGGCCTGCGCCTTCGTCTCGGTGAAGGTGCAGGCGCTGGCCGCCGTGATCAGTTCCTTGTCGGTCAGAAGCAGCATCTGATCGGCGGCGACTTCCTGACCGTTCTTGTTGATGCAGCCATACTTGTCGCCATAAGGCTTGCTGAGATCGATGCCGGCTGCCGACGCATGGCCCGCTGACAACAGCGCCGCGGCGGCCATGGCAAGATGAATGGCGCGCATGGTCAAACCCCCGTCGCCGGGATGCCCGTCCGCTCGACCTTGCGAGGCGCGGTGATCTCTTTCCACGTCGACAGCGCCCGGTTGACCGCGGCGTTCGGCTCCCGTCCGACGAACTCGCCATGGCCGGGCTTCGCCTTGACCTCTGCCTCCTCGATCGACAGTTCGCCGCGCGAGAAGACGAAGCGCGGCAGGCCGGTCACCTCGACGCCTTCGAACACATTATAGTCGATGACAGACTGCTGCTTCTTCGAAGATATGGTCTTCTTGCGCTTTGGATCCCAGACGATGATGTCGGCATCCGCGCCTTCGACGATGGCGCCCTTCTTCGGATACATGTTGAGGATCTTGGCGATGTTGGTCGAGGTCACCGCGACGAACTCGTTCATCGTCAGCCGTCCGGTGTTGACGCCCCTGGTCCACAGCACCGGCAGCCGGTCCTCGAGCCCGCCGGTGCCGTTGGGGATCTTGGTGAAGTTGCCGACGCCGAAACGCTTCTGGTCCGTGGTGAAGGCGCAATGGTCGGTCGCCACCACCTGCAGCGATCCGGCCTGCAGGCCGGCCCACAGCGAATCCTGGTGTAGCTTGTTGCGGAAGGGCGGGCTCATCACCCGGCGCGCCGCATGGTCCCAGTCCTTGTCGAAATATTCGCTCTCGTCGAGGGTCAGGTGCTGGATCAGCGGCTCGCCGAACACCCGCATGCCTTTCTGGCGCGCCCGGCGGATCGCCTCATGGCTCTGCTCGCAGGAGACATGCACGACATAGAGCGGCACGCCGGCCATGTCGGCGATCATGATGGCGCGGTTGGTCGCCTCGCCCTCCACTTCCGGTGGACGCGAATAGGCGTGGCCCTCAGGCCCATTATTGCCGGCCGCGAGCAGCTTCTGCGACAACGCCGCGACCACATCGCCATTCTCGGCATGGACCAGCGGCAGCGCGCCAAGGTCGGCGCAGCGCTGGAACGACGCATACATCTCGTCGTCGTCGACCATCAGCGCGCCCTTGTAGGCCATGAAGTGCTTGAACGAGGTGATGCCCCTGTCGACCACCGTGGCCATCTCGTCGAACACCTGCTTGCCCCACCAGGTGATCGCCATGTGGAAGGAATAGTCGCATGCAGCCTTGGAGGTCTTGTTGTCCCACATCTGCAGGGCTTCGAGCAGCGATTGCTGCGGCGCCGGTAGGCAGAAATCGACCACCATCGTCGTGCCGCCGGCAAGGGCCGCTCGCGTACCGGATTCGAAATCGTCGGCCGAATAGGTGCCCATGAACGGCATTTCGAGATGGGTGTGCGGGTCGATGCCGCCCGGCATGACATAGCAGCCGGTGGCGTCGTACTCATGGTCGCCGTGCAGGTCCGAGCCGATGGCGACGATCTTGCCGTGGCTGAACAGCACATCGGCCTTCCACGTGCGGTCGGCGGTGACGACAGTACCGTTCTTGATGACTTTGGTCATTTATCTGTTCCCTGTTCTCTTCGCGCTTCTTGGTGAGCGGCGTTTCGAATGTAGATCTCTTAGTTCACTCCACGATGACGGCCGTCTCCACCACCGCGTGGAACAGCACATCGGCGCCGGCCGATGCCCATTCCTTGGTGATCTCCTCGGCCTCGTTGTGCGACAACCCGTCGACGCAAGGGCACATCACCATGGCGGTCGGCGCCACGCGGTTGATCCAGCAGGCGTCGTGGCCGGCGCCCGAGACGATGTTGCGGTGCGTGTAGCCAAGCCGATCGGCGGCATCGCGGATTGCCTTGACGCAGTCCTTGTCGAAGGTGACCGGATCGAAATGGCCGACCTGCTCGATCTCGTATTTGATATCCAGCGCGTCGCAGATCGTGTCGATGCCTTCGCGGATGCGGCCATCCATGGCATCGAGCACTTCCTTTTCGGGCGAACGAATGTCGATGGTGAAGATGGTGCGACCGGCGATGATGTTGCGCGAGTTCGGATAGACTTCCATGTGCCCGACAGCGCCGACCGCGTCGGGCTGGTAGTCCATGGCGATCTCGTGCACCAGCTCGATCACGCGCGCCATGCCGAGCCCGGCGTTGCGGCGCTTGGGCATCGGGGTCGAGCCGGTATGCGCCTCCTTGCCGGTCAGCGTCACCTGCAGCCATTTCAGGCCTTGGCCGTGGGTGACGACGCCGATGTCGATGTCTTCGTCCTCGAGGATCGGGCCCTGTTCGATATGCAGTTCGAAGAAGGCGTGGATCTTGCGGTCGCCGACCTTTTCGGTGCCCTTCCAGCCGATGCGCTCCAGTTCCTCGCCGAATTTCTTGCCGTTCTTGTCCGTGTGCTCGTAGACGTCGGCCTGGTCGAGCACGCCGGCGAACACACCGGAGGCCATCATCGCCGGCGCGAAGCGCGCGCCTTCCTCGTTGGTCCAGTTGGTGACGACGATCGGATGTTTCGTCTTGATGCCGAGATCGTTGAGCGAGCGCACGATCTCCAGGCCGCCGAGAACGCCGAGCACGCCGTCATATTTGCCGCCGGTCGGCTGCGTATCGAGATGGCTGCCGACATAGACCGGCGGCAGGCTGGGGTCGGTGCCTTCACGACGGGCAAACATGGTGCCCATTTCGTCGACGCCCATTTCTAGCCCGGCCGCATCGCACCAGCGCTTGAACAGATGCCGGCCCTCGCCGTCCTCGTCGGTCACGGTCTGGCGATTGTTGCCGCCGGCAATGCCGGGGCCGATCTTCGCCATCTCCATCAGCGAATCCCACAAACGGTCTGAATTGATTCGCAGATTTTCGCCGGGTGCGGCCATTCAAAACCTCTCCAATTGCGCGGCGTCCCCCTCCCCCTCAAGGGGAGGGTGGCCGCGAAGCGGTCGGGTGGGGTCGCCTGACATAAGCTCGACCTTCCCCTTGACCGCCTGCGCGACATGCCAGGCGCTGTTTATGACATCGGGCTCGTCAACACGAAAGATATCGAACCCGAGCGAACGCAGATAAGCATCACGAACGGCGTCGTGCCGTTTGCCCTTTTCGTGTTCGTGCAGATCGCCATCCACCTCGACCACCAGTTTCACACCAAAACAGGCGAAGTCGACGATGTACGGTCCAATCGGGCACTGGCGGCGGAATTTGATGCCGGTCGATTTCAGCTCGCGCAGTTCATACCAGAGCAGGGATTCGCCCTTGGTCGCGTGAACTCGAAGCGCGCGCGCCTTCTGGCGCATTTCGAAACTCACGCGAGTCCGGGGCATCAACGGCGGCCTCGCGGCAAAAGATCAGGTCGGCGCCCAGTCGCACCGACCCCACCCGACCGCTTCGCGGCCACCCTCCCCTCGAGGGGGAGGGATATCCGCGCCCAGATCTTCAATCGATAGACCTCAAAACTTCACGCACATGGTCGATCAGTTCGTTGATCTGGCCCTTGGTGATGATCAGCGGCGGCGACAGTGCGATGATGTCGCCGGTGGTGCGGATCAGCGCGCCGCGCTCGAAGGCCTTGACGAAGGCGGAGAAGGCCCGCTTGGTCGGACTGCCGGCGATCGGCGCCAGCTCGATCGCGCCGATCAGGCCGATGTTCCTGATGTCGATGACATGCGGCTCGCCCTTCAGCGAATGCAGCGCATCTTCCCAATAGGGCGACAGTTCCTCGCCGCGCGTCAGCAGTCCTTCTTCCTTGTAGGTGTCGAGCGTGCCGAGTGCCGCCGCACAGGCGATCGGATTGCCCGAATAGGTATAGCCGTGGAAGAACTCGATCATGTGCTCGGGGCCGGTCATGAAGGCGTCGTGGATTTCCTTCTTGACGAACACCGCGCCCATCGGGATGACGCCGTTGGAGACGCCCTTGGCGGTGGTCATGATGTCGGGCGTGACGCCGAAATAATCGGCGGCGAACGGCGCGCCGAGGCGGCCGAAACCGGTGATGACCTCGTCGAAGATCAACAGGATGCCGTGCTTGGTGCAGATCTCGCGCAGCTTCTCGAGATAGCCCTTCGGCGGCAGGATGACGCCCGTTGACCCGGCGACCGGCTCGACGATGACGGCGGCAATGGTCGAGGCATCATGCAGGGCGACGATGCGCTCCAGCTCGTTGGCGAGCTCCGCGCCATGCTCCGGCACGCCCTTGGAGAAGGCGTTCTTCTCCGGCAGGTGGGTGTGCGGCATATGGTCGACGCCGCCCAGCAGCGTGCCGAACATCTTGCGGTTGGTGACGATGCCGCCGACCGAGATGCCGCCGAAATTGACGCCGTGATAGCCGCGCTCGCGGCCGATGAGCCGGGTGCGCGAGCCCTCCCCCTTCACGCGGTGATAGGCGATCGCCATCTTCAGAGCGGTCTCGACCGATTCCGAACCGGAATTGGTGAAGAACACGTGGTCCATGCCCTTGGGCGCGATGTCGACCAGGCGGTTCGCCAGTTCGAACACGATCGGATGGCCCATCTGGAAGGCCGGGGCGTAGTCGAGTTCGGCGGCCTGGTGCTGGATCGCCTCGGTGATCTTCGGGCGGCAGTGGCCGGCGTTGACGCACCACAGGCCGGCGGTGCCGTCCAGCACCTTGCGGCCGTCGCTGGTGGTGTAGTGCATGTCCTTGGCGGACACGAACATGCGCGGCGCCTGCTTGAACTGCCGGTTTGCCGTGAACGGCATCCAGAATGCGCTGAGATCGTTCGGCGTGACTTTCAGCCGGTTGGACATGACCAAGACTTCCCCTTGTAACCTGTTTCGGTGCGTCCAACGCTTGGTCTTTGCCGTGCTTTCATGCTACGCAAATTTTGACCGATTGGACAAACGTTAGCACCGCCCTGTCGGCGGTCAAGGATTACTAGCGGAAATGCGGCTCCTGAAGTGCGTTCCACAGGCTAGGGAAAAACTGGTCCAGAGAATTGGTCCAGATGACCGTCAATGCGAGGGTCCGCAACGGTGACCATCAGCACGCAAGCCCCTCGCCGCACCCGCATCCAGCAGGAAAAGCGCGAACTGATCCTGGAGGCCGCGCTCGAAGTGTTCTCCACCAACGGCTTCCGCGGCTCGACCATCGACCAGATCGCCGAAGCCGCCGGCATGTCGAAGCCGAACCTGCTCTACTATTTCCGCCGCAAGGAAGACATTCACGAGACGTTGATGGAACGGCTGCTCGAAACCTGGCTGGCGCCGCTGAGGGAACTCGACGATATCGGCGATCCGATGACCGAGCTCAGGAGCTACATCAGGCGCAAGCTGGAAATGGCGCGCGACTTTCCGCGCGAGAGCCGGCTGTTCGCCAACGAGATCCTGCAGGGGGCACCGCGCATCATGCCGCTGCTGGCGGGCGAGCTGAAGACGCTGGTCGACGAGAAAGCAGCGGTCATCAAGGGCTGGATGCGCGCCGGAAAGATCGCGAGGACCGATCCCTGGCACCTGATCTTCTCGATCTGGGCGACCACCCAGCACTATGCCGATTTCGACGTCCAGGTCCGCGCCGTGCTCGGCCCGAACCGCGGCGGCGACGGCCGTTTCGAGGACGCCGCGAGATTTCTCGAGCAGTTATTCTTGGATGGGCTGAAGCCGAAAGGCTAAAATGGTTTCGTCATTTGAGGGCGAAGCAAGGAGCGAGGCGACGCGGCGCAGCCCCTAGAATGACGACGTCGAGGGCTGCTACCAGCCAATCTCAGGCGCTGCGCCGTTCGGCCGGCATCGCGTCGAGCAATTGTTGAAGCTTGGCAACCGAGTTCTGCTCGGCAAGCGGTGTATAGACGATCAGCCGCATGTCCGAGCCGTCGTCGATCGACAGGCTCATATGCTCGAAAGCCATCAAGCCCGCCTTGGGATGCCGAACGTGCTTCACGCCGGTCAGCCTGCGCGCCACGTCGCGCCGCGGCCACCAGTCACGGAACTCGGGACTCGAGCTCATCATCAGGGCGATCAGCCTGTCGAAATCGGGATCGCCGACATATTTGGCGCTTTCGGCACGAAACGAGGCAAGCACCACGCGGGCGAGTTCTTCCCAGTCGACCAGCAGGCGGCGATGGTGCGGATTGGTGAACACCATGTGGACGATGTTTCTGCTGTCGCCGTCCAGCAGGCCATAGTCGCCGAACACAGCCGCCGCGGCCGGGTTCCAGGCGAGCACATCCCAGCGCCGGCCGACCACTTGGGCCGGCTGCAGGACGAGGCTTTGCAGCATATGCAACAGCGTAGCGTCCACCTTCTCGGGCGCCGCCACACGACGTTCCGGCTGCTGGCGGCCGGCGAGAATGAACAGATGCCGCTTCTCGACGGCGTCGAGGCGCAAAGCCCCGCAGAGCGCCGAGAGCACTTCGACCGAGGGCCGCACGTCCCTGCCCTGTTCGAGCCAGGTGTACCAGGTGGTGCCGACACCGGCGATCATCGCAACTTCCTCGCGCCGCAGACCCGGCGTGCGCCGTCGCGGACCTGTTGCGATGCCGGTGGCCAACGGCGTCAGCCTTTCCCGGCGCGAACGCAGGAAGGCGCCGAGTTCGCGCCGGCGGCTCTCGTCGGCTGATTGGGTGGGGGCAGCAGAGATGGAAGCGTTCATACCGGCTATTATAGCAGTATTGATACCAGGATAAAGTTTGAACTGTTTGCCGTGGGCGAAGCGTCCCATCTTGCGTTCGGAGCAGCAACAGGAGGCTCTGAACATGGAATTGAAAGACAAGACCATCCTCATCACCGGATCGACCGACGGCGTCGGCCGGGTCGTGGCGCAAAGGCTGGGCGCCTCCGGCGCACGGGTACTGGTGCATGGCCGCGATGCCACACGCGGTAAGGCCGTTACCGCCGAGATCGAAGCCGCCGGCGGCAAGGCCGAGTTTCTCGCGGCCGATCTCGCGTCGCTGGCGGAGGTAAGGCGCCTCGCCGAGGCCGTGCGCGCCAGGACGAGCCGCCTCGACGTCCTCATCAACAATGCCGGCGTCGGCACGGCTGGCGACAAGCGACAGACGAGCGCCGACGGCCACGAACTTCGCTTTGCCGTCAACTATCTCGCCGGCTTCCTGCTGACCTCGGAACTGCTGCCGCTGCTCAGGGCAAGTGCCCCGGCGCGCATCGTCAATGTGGCGTCCGCCGGCCAGCAGGCGATCGCCTTCGACGACGTCATGCTGACCCACGGCTATAGCGGCGTGCGCGCCTACTGCCAGAGCAAGCTGGCGCAGATCCTGTTCACCATCGATCTGTCCGAGCAGTTGAAAGGCAGCGGCGTCACCGTCAATGCGCTGCATCCGGCGAGCTACATGAACACCACCATGGTCCGTCAGGCGGGGGTGAAGCCATGGAGTTCGGTCGAAACCGGCGCCGACGCCATCTTGAACCTCGCCACCGCGCAAAAGCTCGAAGGCCGCAGCGGCCTCTATTTCGACGGACTGCGCGAATCCCGCGCCGACGCCCAGGCTTACGATGCCAGGGCAAGACAGCAATTGCGAAGCCTGAGCCTCGACCTCGTCGGGCTGGCTTCGCCAAAATCGAAGGAAGAACCGTCATGACCGTCACAACCGAACACACAGTCATCATCGGCGGCTCGTCCGGCATCGGCCTGGCGACAGCGCGCAAACTGCTCGGCCCGGGCATGAAGGTCACCATCACCGGGCGCAACCAGGACAAGCTCGTCAGCGCCTGGAAAAGCCTTGGTGGCGCAGCCGACAAGGCCGCCTTCGACGCGTCGAAGCCCGATGAGGTGCGCCAGTTCTTCGATCGGCTCGGTCCGTTCGACCACCTCGTTCTGGCGGCGAGCGGCGGCAAGGGCCTCGGACCGTTCGAGACGCTCGATCTCGCCGACATCGCCGGCGGCGTCGACGAAAAGGTGCGGCCGCAACTGTCCTGCCTGCAGGCCGCGTTGCCGACGTTGAGCAAATCCGGATCGGTCACCTTCATCTCGGCGGTCTCAGCTCAGGTCACCATGCCCGGTGTCGCCGGCATCGGTGCCGTCAACGGCATGCTGCTGACCGTGACGCCGATCCTGGCTGTCGAGCTGAAGCCGCTACGCGTCAACGTCGTGGCGCCCGGCGTCATCGACACGCCCTGGTGGGACTTTCTGCCGGAGGAACAGAGGCAAGCGGTGTTTGCCGAATATGCGGGGAAGACGCCCGTCGGCCGCATCGGTCGCGCCGAGGACGTCGCATCGGCGATCGCCTTCCTCGTCTCCAACAACTTCATGACCGGCCAGGTGCTGACCTGCGACGGCGGCCTGCGGTTCGCGGCCTGACTTCGGCCATCAAACGGATTGTGCGATCAGCGTCAGGAACCCACCGCCGAGCGCGACATTGCCGATGAAACCGTTGATGCGGGACGCCCGGTCCGGACCCTGATGATCCCAGAAATTGTGGAACATCGGCGTCGCGACGACCAGGAACAGCACCAGCGCCGCGCAGGCGATCACGGTCCAGAGGCCTGATATCACCAGCGCCTCTGCAATGACCTGCAGGACAATGCCTGCCCACAGTGCCAGCCGAGCCTGCGGCACGCCGCGCGCGGCCATCAACCCGGTCAGGAAGGCCGCGTTCTGGATGTTGCGCAGGCCGGCGAAGACGAAAGCGCCGCCGGCCAGCAGGCGGCCGAAAAACAGCAAGGTCGAAGGCAAATCGGCAGGCATCAAACGCTCCCCTTGAAACAGTAGAAGCGCCGCCTTCTTCGGCGGCGCCCCAACAAACATCCGGACCGATCAGGCAGCTTTGGCGGCCGGCATCGGATGGATGGCGTGGAACGGGATGCAGAGCCGGTTCCAGGTGTTGATCATGCCGACCGCGACGGACAGCTTGACCAGTTCCTCTTCCGAAAAATGCTCCAGCGCGCGCGCATAGAGCTCGTCCGGCACCCCGTTGTCGGCGACCAGCGTCACCGCTTCGGTCCAGGCCAAGGCGGCGCGTTCGCGCTCGGAAAACAGCGGCGATTCCTTCCAGGCGGAAACCAGATAGAGCCGTTGCTCGGTCTCGCCGTCGCGCCTGGCTTCGCGGCTGTGCATCTCGACGCAGAAGGAACAGCCATTGATCTGCGAGGCCCTGAGCTTGATCAGGTGCAGCAGGCTCACCTCCAGCCCGCATTCGTCGACCGCCTTGTTGAGCGCCGAGACCGCCTTCATGATTTCGGGCGCCTTGGCGAAGAACTGCATTCTCTGTTTCATCGTCTTTCCTTTCGCATCGTCGGGAGGGTTAGGTTTGGTTGGTTGAACTGGATTTCTGCGGCCGCTGATGGCGCTCGACAAAGGCGCAGCTCGCGGCAAACGATCTGGGGTCGCCTTCCGCCGCGTAATCCGCCACGATGTCGGACAGTTTCACCTCGGCCAGCGCTGCCCGGTAGGCGCGCTCCGCTTTCAGCATCGCGGCATTGATGCCGCAAGGTTTGACATAGGCCGAGGCATCGATCTTGACCGGACCGTTGCGGCGGATCTCGCCGCAGCGAAACGCCGGTTCGCGGCCCTCGACGGCCAGCACGATGTCGAGCAGTGTGATGCGTTCCGCAGCCCGCGCCAGCCGATAGCCGCCCGCCGGACCCGGCACCGATTCCAGAATGCGCGCCGCGCTCAACATATTGAGATGCTTCAGGAGATAGCTCGGCGACAGGCCGAACGCTTCCGCCAGTGCCGCGCCCGGCATGGTGCTGTTGCCGTCCACACTGGCCAGCGTCGCCGCACAGTGGATGGCCGCCTCAACGCCCTCGCCCAGCTTCATCGTGATGATCTCCAATTCATGGACATCTTTTATCGTGGATAATTTTTATCGGCAATAGGAAAATGGAACGTCCTGCTTTTTAGAACGGGAACACGTTGATGATCGGCGAAATGGGCGAGGACAGCGTCTTTCTCCCCGTCACCATACGGGGAGAAATGCCCGGCAGGGCAATGAGGGGCGGCGCCAACTTTGCGATCCAATTACTGAGATCATAGAAAATCGCCCGGTGCCAAACACCAGGGCAGGTTGCGCAGATCGTCAGTGACGCCCGAGGTGCGGGTGCGGTGCGCAGATTATCTCAAAAGGTCGCGCTGCCCCTCATCCGCCTGCCGGCACCTTCTCCCCGTATAATGACGGGGAGAAGGGAAAGCTGCTGCGCCCTCGGCGCTCTTCTCGTGACGAAACCCTACTCCGCCGCCACCTTGGCCATCGGGTTGTTCGGGTGCGTCGTCCAGTTGGCGTAGACCGGCGACACGGGCTTGCCGGTGCGTTGGTCCATCACGCCCGCCGCCAGCGGCTCCATGGTGATGCAATTGTCGACCGGGCAGACATTGACGCACAGATTGCAGCCGACGCACTCGGCCTCGATCACCTCGAAGTGCCTGACGCCGTCGACCATGTTGGTGATCGCCTGGTGCGAGGTGTCCTCGCAGGCGATGTGGCAGCGGCCGCATTTGATGCAGGCGTCCTGGTCGATATGCGCCTTGGCGACGTAGTTGAGGTTGAGATACTGCCAGTCGGTGACGTTGGGCGTGGCGCGCCCGACAATGTCGTCGAGCGAGCGGTGGCCCTTCTCGTCCATCCAGTTTTCGAGACCGGCGATCATCTCTTGCACGATCTTGAAGCCATAGGTCATCGCCGCCGTGCAGACCTGCACATTGCCGGCGCCAAGCGCCATGAATTCGGCGGCGTCCCGCCATGTGGTGATACCGCCGATGCCGGAGATCGGCAGGCCGCGCGTTTCGGGGTCGCGGGCGATCTCGGCCACCATGTTCATGGCGATCGGCTTCACCGCCGGGCCGCAATAGCCGCCATGCGAGCCCTTGCCGTCGATGGTGGGCATCGGCGCGAAACTGTCGAGGTCGACGCCGGTGATCGAATTGATGGTGTTGATCAGCGATACCGCGTCGGTGCCGCCGGCATGGGCAGCGCGCGCGGGCTTGCGGATGTCGGTGATGTTGGGCGTCAGCTTGGTGATGACCGGCATGCGCGTGTATTGCTTGCACCAGCGCACCACCATTTCGATATATTCCGGCACCTGGCCGACGGCCGCGCCCATGCCGCGCTCCGACATGCCGTGCGGGCAGCCGAAATTGAGCTCGATGCCGTCCGCCCCCGTCTCCTCGACCAGCGGCAGGATGGCCTTCCAGCTCTCTTCCTCGCAAGGCACCATGATCGAGGCGATCAGCGCACGGTCGGGCCAATCCATCTTGACCTGCTTCATCTCGCGCAGATTGGTCTGCAAGTCGCGGTCGGTGATCAGCTCGATGTTGTTGAGGCCGAGCAGACGCCGGTCGGCGCCCCAGATCGCGCCGTAGCGCGGGCCGTTGACGTTGACCACCGGCGGCCCCTCTTCGCCCAGGGTCTTCCAGACCACACCGCCCCAACCCGCCTTGAAGGCGCGGATGACATTGTAGGCCTTGTCGGTCGGCGGCGCCGACGCCAGCCAGAACGGGTTGGGCGATTTGATACCGACGAAATTGTTTCTGATATCAGCCATGACAGGGGTCCCTTTCAACCGAGACGAAGAAGCAGTTCGACGGGCGCGAGAATGCCGCCCTCGAGGGCAGCGATGAGGTTGGCCATCTTGGTGCGGGCGTCCTCGCCCATGACGAGGCCGAGGCCGGGCGATGGCTTCCTGCCTTCGGCTTGCGCGGCGGCCAGCCGGGCACGCATCGCGGCGAAAAACTCGATGGCGAAGGCGCCGCGCTGCCGCTCCGCGGTCACCGAGAAGCCCGCCGCTGCGGCGGCCGAGCGGTAATCGTCGGGCGTGGCGACGAAGGATATGGTCTCATTGGATGCCCAAGGCAGCGGATAGGTCAGATCGTCGTCCTTGAGCCGCATCACATCGTAGACGGCAAAGACGCCGCCGGGTTTCAGCACACGGGCGGCCTCGCTCATCAGCTTCGCCTTGTCGGGAAGGTTCATGCCGACATGCAGGATCATTGCCGCATCGAAGCCGGCCTTGGCGAACGGCATGTCGAGCGCGCTGCCTTGCACGAAGTGGGTCTTGCCGGCCATTCCCGTCCGCCTCGACAGGCTGGTCGCGATATCGACATAGCTTTGCGTCAGGTCGATGCCGGTGACGTCGACGCCGGCATTGTTGGCGACAAAGCGGGCCGGTCCCCCTATCCCCGATCCGATGTCCAGCAGCCTGGCTCCTGGCTTCAACCCAAGCTGGCCGATAAGGTCCCTGGTGGCGGCCACGCCGCCAATGTGGAATTCGTCGACCGCTTCGAGATCGCCGGCGCGCAAATGGGCAACATCGACACCCGCACCGGCGAGCGCGGCAAGGATTCGCTCCTCCAGGCCTGAAATCTCGTAGTGACGGGCAATGCCCGGTTCCACCGTGGCCATGATCCTTATCCCTGGGTCAGACTCCTGTGGATGCTCTCAGCCGCGTCGCGCCCTTGCGCCACGGCGGACACGGTGAGGTCGTCGCCACCGAAAATGCAGTCCCCGCCGGCCCAGACCTTGGCGAGCGACGTGCGCCCTTCACCATCGACCTTGATGCGGCCAGCTTCGAGGTCGATCGATGCCCCGCTGCCATTGAGGGCAGCCGGGACAAAACTCTGGCCGATGGCCTTGAACACCTGGTCGGCAACCAGCGTCAGCGTCTCGCCGGTGCCGGCAAGCCTGTCGCCATTGAGCGCGGTGTATTCCAGTTCAATGCCCGACACCTTACCACCTTCGGCAATCACCCGCTTCGGCTGCAGCCAATGACGGATGGTGACGCCGTTGGCGGCCGCCAGGTCCTGCTCGAATTCGGAGGCGTTCATATGCTCCTGGCCACGCCGGTAGCAGACCGTCACCTCCTCGGCGCCAAGCAGCTTCGACTGCACGGCGGCATCGATCGCCGTCATGCCGCCGCCGATGACGACGACGCGGCGGCCGACCGGCAGCCCGGAGAGGTCGCTGGCCTGGCGCAGTTCGGCAATGAATTCGACCGCGTTGGTGACGCCGGCCGCATCCTCGCCATCGGCGCGCAACGCGTTGACGCCGCCCAGCCCCATGCCGAGGAACACCGCGTCGTAATTGCGGATCAGGTCGGAGAGCTGGTAGTCGCGGCCGAGCGCCTTGCCGTTCTGGATGTCGATGCCGCCGATCGCGGTGACATAGTCGACCTCGGCCTGGGCAAAGTTGTCGACGCTCTTGTAGGCGGCGATGCCGTATTCATTGAGGCCGCCGGCCTTCGGACGCGCCTCCAGGATGGTCACGTCATGGCCATGGCGAGCGAGCCGGTGCGCGGCGGCAAGGCCGGCCGGGCCGGCGCCGACCACGGCGACCGTCTTGCCCGTCGCTGTCGCGCGCGGATAAAACTGCTTATTCTCGGCCATCGCGACATCGGTGGCGTAGCGCTGCAAACGGCCGATCTGCACCGGCTTGCCTTCCGCCACCTCGCGCACGCACACCTCCTCGCACAGCGTCTCGGTCGGGCAGACGCGGGCGCACATGCCGCCCAGGATGTTCTGGTCGAAGATCGTCTTGGCCGAACCGATCGGATTGCCGGTCGAGATTTGGCGGATGAACAGCGGGATGTCGATCGAGGTCGGGCATGCATTCATGCACGGCGCGTCGTAGCAGAAATAACAGCGGTCGGATTCGACCAGCGCCTCGTGATGATCGAGCGGCGGATGCAGGTCGGAAAAATTGTCCGCGTATTGGTCAGCCGCAAGGCGGCCGCCGACAATACCCTCTTTGAACTGACCCTCTGGCATTTTCAGTTCCCCATGTTTTCGTTTTGGGGAAGGCTAGCACGTTTTATTTTTTTATCAATTGGTCAATTTTTGAGGCAAGTTGCTGAAAAGACTGGATAAAAACATGATAATTGCGGTCAAGTTATTGGTGGCGGTGACGCGAGGATATGGCCGCCGTCCATGCCAATGCCATGGATCGACCTGATCTCATCGGCGACCAATTTCTGCAACGTCCAGAGATTGCGGTCGCGGATGCCGAATTCCTCGAGATGGCTGACCGTGTTGTAAAGATATTCCGCGCCTGAGCCGACATGGCCGCAGGCGCGCGCCAGCACCCGTGCCACGGCTTCCAGCGGCTGCCCGAGCGAAGTGCCTCTGCCCGTCACCCCGACCCAGAAACCCAGCGCCCGCAACGGCCCTTGCGCGGTACGCACCGGAACCCACCGGACCGAAGCGACGCTCTCATGATCGTCGATCTCGCGCCGCAACAGTCTTTCGATCTGAGCAGTTTTCTCCCCTTCCGGTAACCGATAGATCACGCCATCACATCGGCCGCCGCGTTCGAGCGCCATCATCAGTCCAGGCTGCGCGACACTGCCGCGCCAGCGGACCATGTCGATGCAGAAGGAGCGGTGCCAGCCATGGGCGGTGGCGCGCTGGCGTTCGACGGACTCGAAAGCCGGCTTCCAGATCAGCGAGCCATAGGCGAACACCCATAGCGGCCCCGCATCGGCTTCATTGAACAGCCGCGCCGAAAGGTTCCGAAAATCCTCGTCGCTCAGTTGCGTCCAGCTGCCGCTAGGCCCGGGATCGGCCTCCTCACGATGGCACAGTGCAACAAGCTCAGCTGTAAGTGACATCTGCCGCATGGATCGAGCCCCCCTTTTCGAAGCCAAGCAAAGGCGAAAATCGCAAGGCACGCAAGATTGCCAGGAGGCTGCGCCTTGCCGTTCCCGATTTCTAGCCCAGATGTCGGATTTCTGTCGTCGAGATCGTCCTAGGATGAATCGAACGACGATCGGCGCACAACGGTGAGGAGACCGACCATGCCAAAATCCCCGATGCCCTTCTTCTGGTACGAATTGATGACGTCGGATCTCGACGCCGCGGAGGCTTTCTACACAACCGTGGTCGGCTGGACGGCGCAGCCCTTCGACAAGGCGCCCGGCATGCCGCGCTATATCGTCATGAATGTTGGCGAGCGTGGCGTCGGCGGCCTGATGACGATGCCCGAGGATGCGGCCAAGATGGGCATGCCGCCCGCATGGCTGGGCTATATCCACGCCAGGGATGTCGACGCGGCAACAGCGTCACTGGAAAAGGCAGGCGGTGCCGTTCACCGCCGGCCCGACGATATTCCAGGCGTCGGCCGCTTCGCCGTCGTCGCCGATCCGCAAGGCGCCACCTTTATGTTCCTGCAGCCGAACGGTCCGGACCAGCCCGTCGTGCCGGCCAGCACGCCTGGCCATATCGGCTGGCACGAACTCTACACGAGCGATTGGAAGGCCGCGTTCGATTTCTATTCCAGCCAGTTCGGCTGGGCCAATTCAGGCGAATTCGACATGGGGCCGATGGGCATCTACCAGACCTTTACCGCCGGCCCTGAATCCGGTGGCGGCATCATGAACAAGCCCGACCAGATTCCGGTGCCGGTCTGGCAGTTCTATTTCAATGTCACCGGCATCGACGCAGCGGCTAAACGCGTGACCGACAATGGCGGCAAGATCCTGATGGGACCCATGGAGGTCCCCGGAGGCAGCTGGGTCGTGCAATGCCAGGATCCGCAAGGCGCGCATTTCGCTTTGATGGCGCCGGTGCGGTAAGCGCTACGCCAACCGCTGATACCACGCGTGCTGGCGTCGGCTCATTCCGGCGCCAGCACAGCGACCTTGAGGGTCTCTTTCTTGGAACCGCTAAACTGGACAGTGGCTGTGCCGGCGGCCAGCTTGAAGCGCACGCTCTTGCGGACACTGGGGCAAGTCTTGACGCCGCTATAGCCGGACGATTTCACGGCCTTGCCGTCCTGGATGACATCGATCCAGGCCTCGCCCGACAGGCTGATCTGGATGGAGCCGTCCGGCGGCACCGCCACGCTGGCAACGGCGCCGAACGTGCCCTCCGCAGGGGCGCGTTCGGGCGGCACCGCGAAGCCGGCCTTTTCGGCCGGCAGCAGCGCCAGGTCCGCGGCGGCCCCCACCGCCAGCGTCGCTCCAGACGGTGTCGAGGGTGCCTCTGCAAACAGCGCCTGTTCGCGCGTCACCGGCCATTTAAAAGCTTCGCAGCCCGCGTCCTCGGCCATGGCGAGGCTGGTGCCCATAAGGATTGCGAACAGGCTGATGGCGACTTTTTTCATGGCAAGGGACCCACATGTCTGGAGTACTCACAATCAATACAACCATAGCGATATAATTGCAACTCTGACGGGTACAACAGCAAAAGCCGGACCGGGGAACATTTCCAATCACCAATTGTTGATGGCAGGCCGGGGGAAGTGAATGGTCCGTTGCCCGGTGATAATCTATGGCCGGCCGGGAAGCTGAAATGGAGTTTTAGATGAAGCTTTTCGATGGCCTCTCCAAACACCAGCCGCAGGCGCTTGCCGTGCTGCGCATCATGACCGCGCTGCAGTTCGTCGAGCACGGCACGCAGAAACTGTTCAATTTCCCAGCCAGCGACCACGCCGCCGCCGCATTGAGCGGACTGCCGCTAGCCGCCGGTATCCTCGAATTCGCCGGCGGCGTTCTGCTCGCCTTGGGGCTACTTACCCGCCCGGTCGCGTTCCTTCTGGCCGGCGAAATGGCGATCGCCTATTTCATGGCCCACTATCCGCGCGACTTCTTCCCCATCAACAACAGCGGCGATTCGGCGATCTCGTTCTGCTTCATCTTCCTCTATCTGGTCTTCGCCGGCGCCGGCGCCTTCGCGCTGGACAACCGCCGCAACGCGTGATCCCCCATGTGGGGGTGAGCCCTCACCCCCGCATCCGTTCGAAATTCGCGTCGAACAGCGGCGCCGCCTGCATGCGCGCCGCATGCCGCTTGCCGAGTAGCTCTATTTCGAAGCCGTGGCTCTCGTCGGCGATCTCCTTCGGCACATAGCCGACGGCAACCGACTTCTTCGAATGATGGGCATAGCCGCCCGACGTCACCCAGCCGCGCACCGCGCCGCCGAACCAGATCGGCTCATCGCCGATGACGTCGGCATCGTCGGAGTCGACGATGAAGGCGCGCAGCCTGAGCTTGCCGCCCTGCTTGCGCTCGGCCAGCGCCGCCGCCTTGCCGATGAAATCCGCGTCCTTGCCGTAAGCGACGAAACGGTCGAGCCCGGCCTCCAGCGGCCCGTAGATCGGCCGGTATTCGCGCCCCCATGAGCCGTAGTTCTTCTCCAGACGCAGCGCGTTGAGCGCGCGCGAGCCGAACAGGCCGATGCCGAACTCTTCTCCCGCCGCCATCAGCGCCTGATAGGCGGCGCGCTGATATTCCGGCGCCACCCAGATCTCGTAGCCGAGATCGCCGGTGTAACTGACGCGGCCGACCAGGCACGGCGCCATGCCGACATCCATCTTGGCTATGGCCATGAACGGAAACGCCGCATTCGATATGTCGGAGCGGGTGGCTTTCGCCAGCACGTCCCTCGCCCTGGGACCGGCGATCGACAGGCCGGTGAGCTTCTGCCCCAGCGCCTCGATGGGGACGGACCCGTCATCGGGCAGATGCTGTTCGAACCAGCGCATGTGATATTGCTCGGCAATGCCGGAACCGGCCAGGAACCAGCCCGCTTCTTCCCGATCTTGGGCGCCCAGATTGGCCAGCGTGAAATCGCCGATCAGCCTGCCGTCTTCCTTGAGCATCGGCGCCAGGGTCATGCGACCGGGCTTCGGCAGCTTGCAGGCGAGCATCCGGTCGAGCCATGCCGCGGCCCCTTCGCCCGTCACCTTGTATTTGGCGAAGCTCGATATCTCCGACAGGCCGACGCCCGAGCGCACCGCCGCCACTTCAGCGGCGACATGGGTGAAGTCGCTCGAGCGCCGCCATGAGAACTCGTCCTTGACGCCTTCCGGCGCGTACCAGAGCGGCACCTCCAGCCCATAGGCGACGCCCCACTGCGCGCCCTTGGCCGACAACAGGTCGTAGACCGGCGTCGTCTTCAGCGGCCGCCCGGCGGGCAGTTCCTCGTTGGGGAAGCGGATCGAAAAGCGCCTGGAATAGTTTTCGCGCACCTTGGCGTTGGTGTAGGCCATGGTCGCCCAGTCGCCGTAGCGGGCCACGTCCATCGCCCATATGTCGGCGCCGGGATCGCCCTCGATCATCCAGTTGGACAGCGCCAGGCCGACGCCACCGCCCTGGCTGAAGCCGGCCATCACGCCGCAGGCGACCCAGAAGCCCGGCAGGCCGCGCACCGGCCCGACCAGCGGATTGCCGTCGGGCGCGAAGGTGAAGGGCCCGTTGATGATCTGCTTGATGCCGGTGTTCTGGAAAGCCGGGAAATGCCGGAAACCGACCTCGAGCGACGGCGCGATACGGTCGATGTCGGGCGCCAGCAATTCATGGCCGAAATTCCATGGCGTGGAGAATTCGGACCAAGGCTTGTTGGCCTTCTCGTAGGTGCCCATCAGCATGCCGCCGCGCTCCTGGCGCAGATAGAGCTCGCCGTCGAAATCGACCGCATGGATGATCTCGGTGCCGGTTTTCTCGTTCCAGGCGGCGACCTCCGGCATGTCCTCGGTGATCAGGTACATGTGTTCCATCGCCAGAACCGGCAGTTCGAGCCCGACCATGCGGCCGACCTCGCGCGCCCACAGGCCGCCGGCATTGACGACATGCTCGGCCACCACCTCGCCCTTGTTGGTAATGACGCGCCACATCCCGTCTGCACGGCGCACAATGTCTTCCACCTTGGTGAACCGTTCGATCTCGGCGCCCAGCTTCCGTGCCGCCTTGGCATAGGCGTGCGTGACGCCCGAGGGATCGAGATGGCCGTCCTCCTTGTTGCGGACGGCGCCGACGAACTGGCTGGGGTCGAGCAGCGGCATCAGTTCGGCCGCCTCTTTCGGCGAGATTTCCTCCAGCTCGATGCCGAGATAACGGCCCTTGGCGACGACCCCGCGCAGCCAGTCGAGCCGCGCCTCGGTGGCAGCCAGAAGCACGCCGCCGGTCAGGTGGACGCCGGTCGCCTGGCCGGACAGCTCCTCGATCTCCTTGTAGAGGTTGATGGTGTATTTCTGCAGCTTGGCGACATTGGGATCGCCATTGATCGTGTGCATGCCGCCGGCGGCGTGCCAGGTCGAGCCGGACGTCAGCTCGTCGCGCTCCAGCAGCACGATGTCCGTCCAGCCATGACGGGCGAGATGGAACAGCACGGAACATCCGACGACGCCGCCGCCAATGACCACGACCTTTGCATGCGATTTCATGGATTTTTCTCTGATATCAATGAGTTGGATGGGTGAGATGAATCGAGACGGGAAGAGCGGACGCTGAAATCACGGCTCGCCCTGCCCGATCGCTTCCTTGCGTCTGGCCACATAGGCCTCGAGCTCTTCGCGCACGGCGATGTCCATCGCCGGCTCGACATAGTCTTCAAGCGCCTTCTTCCACAGCCGCGTCGCGCGCGCCGTCGCGTCGAGGCCGCCGGCCTCTTGCCAGGCCTCGAAATTCTGCCAGTTGGACAGCATCGGCTGGTAGAAGGCGGTCGCATAGCGCTCCAGCGTGTGCGGCTCGCCGAAGAAATGGCCGCCTGTCGGCACCGCACCCAGTGCCTCGACGGCAAGCTCGGCCTCGTCGACCACGATCGGACGCAAAAACTCCATCATGTGCTGGATCATCTCGACGTCGATGATGAATTTCTCGAACGATGCCGTCAGCCCGCCCTCCTGCCAACCGGCGGCGTGGTAGACGAGATTGCCGTGGCCGAGCACCGCGCCCCAGAGCGCCATCAGCGTCTCATAGGCGCCTTGCGCATCGGCGGCGTTGGAAGCCGAGCCGGGCGTCGTCCGGTATGGCAGGCCGTAACGCCGCGCCAATTGCCCCGAGGCGATGTTGGCCTTGGTGTTTTCAGGCGTGCCGAAGGCCGGCGCGCCCGACTTCATGTCGACATTGGAGGTGAAGGCGCCGTACATGACGGGCGCGCCCGGACGTACGAGCTGTGTCAGTACCACGCCGAACAGCGCCTCGGCATTCTGCTGCGCCAGGGCGCCGGCCAGCGTCACCGGGCTCATCGCCCCCATCAGCGTGAACGGCGTCACCGCCACCGACTGGCCGTATTCGGCCATCGTCACCAGCCCCTCGGCCATCATCTCGTCGAAACGGCGCGGCGAGTTGACCGAGATGATGGTGGCGATACCGGGATCGTCGCGCATCTGATCCAGCGTCAGCCCGCGCGAAATCGCCATCATCTCGATGCCATCCAGCGCCCTGCCCCGGCCGATCGCCGAGACATGAAAACTCTTGTCGGTCAGCGTCAGATTGGTGAAGTAGGTGTCGAGATGGCGTGAGTTGGCCGGCAGCTCGACCGGCGCGCAGACCTGATTGCCGAGCATGTGGATACAGTTGAAATGCTGCGCCAGCCGGGTGAGATCGGCATAGTCGCGCAGGTTGCCGGCACGACGGCCGCGCTCCATGTCGTGCACGTTCGGCGGCCCGGCGACCAAGGTGAAATTAATGGTATTGCCGCCGAGGTGGATCGACTTGGCCGGATTGCGCGGTGTCAGCGTGTAAGTGGTCCGCGTCGTCTTCAGCGCCTCTTCCACCATGCCGCGATCGACGCGCACATTCGCCGTCGCATGGTCGACCGTGGCTCCGGCCTTCTCGAACAGCGACAGCGCCCTCCGGCTCATCACCTCGATGCCGAAATTCTCCAATATGTGCATCGACGCCTGATGGATCGCCTCGATCTGGTCGGACGACAACAGCGCCATCGGCGGATAGGGATTCGTCACCCGTCTGGGCGGCAGCTGCGCGATGGGCGCTGGCCCCCTGTTGCTGGTGCGCTCGGCGCCGCGCTTGCGTCTTGGTTCGGTCATGCCGGCATCAAAGCTTCGGCAGTGCGGCCGGTCTGTCAGAAATACGCCGTTTGCCGGCGTGATTTTAGCCAAGGCGGCATTTTCTCGACACCAGTTTATAAAAGGCGACCGTGTGCGTCGGAATATTGATATGATGTTTTCTCATCTGCTCGTGCCGACGAAGCGTTAACGGCCGCAGCAAGATTCCCTTTATGATTTCGGCCTATTGCTCCTCCCATGCGTAGGTCGAGTTTTAGTAAAATTGTAGCGGTTTGCGCGCTGTTGGCGCTTTCGGCTTGCGCCACCGCGCCCAGCCACATCAACAATGTCTGCGCCGTCTTCGACCAGAATGACGGCTGGTTCGACAATTGGCAGTCGGCCGCCGAGCGCTCGTCGCGGAAATACGGCGTGCCGGTGCCGGTGCTGATGGCCACCGTACGCAAGGAATCCGGCTTCAAGAGCAACGCCCGGCCGCCGCGCACCAAGCTGCTTGGCTTCATCCCCTGGAAGCACGTCTCCTCGGCTACCGGCTTCTCGCAGGCACTGGACGGAACCTGGTCGCAATATCAGCGCGAAACCGGCAACTGGGCGGCACGGCGGACGAAATTCGCCGATGCCGTCGATTTCGTCGGCTGGTATCATTCCAAGACAGCCGACAGCTACGGCGTCGCGCGCAACGACACCTACAACCTCTACCTCGCCTACTATCTCGGCTGGAGCGCCTATGGCCGCGGCAACCGTGGCGACGCCGGCGTGCAGGGTTACGCCCGGGCCACCGACAAGATGGCCCGCGACTATGACGCGCAGCTACGGCAATGCGGCTCCTGATACCTGCTTCAGGTTAGTGCCGCCGCGTCGTGTCTTTCGGCTTCGAAACACCGGTCTCCGAAACCTCGTCGCGCACTTCGTGGCGCCGGGCTCGCATGCCCGCCTCGCCCTGCTCCGCGGCGTCCCCGATCTGGTCGGCTTCCGCGCTGCCCTTTTTGCCACGTGGCCGGTTGGGCGCTGTCCCCGCCAAGCCCGGTCCGGTGCCGTGCGCATCGTCCGGCACGCCCTCATGCGCGGCATGTTCCTTGTCGAACTTGATGACCGGCTCCATGGTCTTGAGCACGTCGTCGGAAAGCCAGCACAGGCTCATATGGCCGTCGCCGAGATTCTTCACCGGCGGCACCTTGGTTTCGCAGAGATTGTCGGGCACCAGCTTCTTGTAGCCGCAGCGGGTCTGGAACGGACAGCCGGTGGGCGGGTTCATCGCCGAGGGGATGTCGCCTTCCAGCACGATGTGCTTCTTCACCACGCTGGTGTCGGCAATCGGGATCGCCGACAGCAGCGCCTCGGTATAGGGATGATAGGGCGGCGCGAAGATCTGGTCTGTCGTGCCCTGCTCGACGATATAGCCGAGATACATCACGACGACGCGGTCGGCGATGTAGCGCACGACGGACAGATCGTGGCTGATGAACAGCATCGTCGTCTTGTTCTTGCGCTGGATGTCCATCAGCAATTCGGTCACCGCCGCCTGCACCGAAACGTCGAGGGCCGAAACCGGCTCGTCGGCCACGACAACCTTGGCGTCGCCGGCAAAGGCGCGCGCCACGCCGATGCGCTGCTTCTGGCCGCCGGAAAGCTGGCGCGGCTTGCGGGTCTCGAAGGCGCGCGGCAACTTCACCAGGTCGAGCAGCTCCAGCATGCGCTTGCGCCGGTCGGCGACCGTCTTTCCGACATTGAATTTTTCCAGCGTGCGGATGATCTGCGACCCGACCGAATGGCTGGGGTTGAGCGTATCGAACGGATTCTGGAACACCATCTGGATCGACGACACGGTGTCGACGCTGCGGCTCTCGATGCCGGTCGACTGGATTTGCTTGTTGCCCAGCGTCACGGTGCCGGCACTTGCCGTCTCAAGTCCGAGCAGCACCTTGGCCAGCGTCGATTTTCCGCAGCCGGATTCGCCGACGATGGCGACCGTCTCGGATTCGCGCGCCATGAACGATATCGTCTCGTTGGCCTTGACGACGCGGCCCTCGCTCGAGCCGAACACCTCGCTGCCGCCGACCTTGTAGTATTTCCTGAGATCCTCGATCTTGAGCACCGGCGCGCCGGGCACGACCTTTTCGTTGACCTTCTTGGCGCCGGGCGGCAGCGCTTCCCAGTCGATCTCGTTGAAGCGTACGCAGCGCGAGAAATGGCCCTCGTGTCCGGCGACTTCGACCATCGGGATTTCGGCGGCGTTGCAGACGCCCTCGACGAAATGGTGACAGCGCGGACCGAAATTGCAGCCCTTCGGCCGCTCATGCGGCAGCGGCAACTGGCCGGGGATGGAGATCAACGGCCGTGAATTTTTGTCGGCGCCCGGCAGCGGGATCGAGCGGAACAGCCCTTGCGTATAGGGATGGCGCATCCGGTCGAACACGTCCTTGATCTTCCCGGTCTCCACCGCCTCGCCCGAATACATCACGGTGATGCGGTCGCAGGTCTCGAGGATAAGGCCGAGATTGTGCGACACGAAGATCATCGACGTGCCGAACTTCTCGCCCAGCCCCTTGACCAGTTCGACGATGCCCGCTTCCACCGTCACATCGAGCGCCGTCGTCGGCTCGTCGAGCAGAAGCAGCGCCGGCTTCGACAGCAGCGCCATCGCAATGACGATGCGCTGCTGCTGGCCGCCGGAGAGCTGGTGCGGATAGGAGCGCATCATGCGCTCGGGATCGGGCAGCTTGACCGCGCTCACCATTTCGAGGGAGCGTTTGTAGGCCTCTTCCTTCGACACCTTGTCGTGGATCAGCGGCACTTCCATCAACTGCTGGCCGACCTTCATCGCCGGATTGAGGCTGGCCATCGGCTCCTGGTAGATCATGGCGATCTTGTTGCCGCGGATGGCGCGCAGCTCCTCGTCGGAGAGCTCGCCCATGTCCTTGCCCTGGAACTTGATCCTGCCGCCGACGATCTTCCCGATGTTGGACAGGTCGCGCATGATGCCGAGCGACACGGTCGACTTGCCGCAGCCGGATTCCCCGACGATGCCCATCGCCTCGCCCGGCATGACCGTGCAGGAAAAATCCATCACCGCCGGTATCTCGCCCTTGCGGGTGAAAAAGGAGATCGACAGGTTCTCGATCTCGATGATCGGCCCACTGGTCGGCTTGGCGGGATTTCGAACTGCCTCGTTCATGGGTCGCTCCAATCCAAATTGTACCAGACGCGGGTCAAAGCCCGTCAATCAGTCTTTCATCGATTGTTCACGCAGCGAGTCGGCCAACAGGTTGAGCCCCAGCACGAACGACATCAGCGCGATCGTCGGCGGCAGCGCCGGATGGATGAAGGAGCGCAGCAGCCGGCTGGCATCCTTGATCGCCGTGCCCCAGTCGGGGCTTTCCGGTGCCAGGCCGAGGCCGAAATAGCCCAGCGTGCCGAGCAGGATGGTGGTGTAGCCGATACGCAGGCAGGCATCGACGATCAGCGGTCCGCGTGCATTGGGCAGGATCTCCCACAGCATGATGTACCAGGGCGATTCACCGCGCGTCTGCGCCGCGGCCACATAGTCGCGCGTCTTGATATCCATCACCAGGCCGCGCACGATGCGGAACACGCCCGGGCTGGAGGCAAACACCACCGCCACGAAGATGTTGAGCTGGTTGGGATCGATGTGGACGATGTGCAGCGGGTCCTTGTCGAACACGAGGCCAAGATAGATCCAGCCGCCGACGATGAGGGTGATGCCGAGCAGGATGTACAGCCGGTCCGGCCGGTTCTTGTAGCGTGTCCAGAACAACACGCTGAAGAAGATGATCGGAAACAGGAAGAACACGCCGGCCATGGCATAGGGGATCGGCGTGTCCATGATGCCCGGCGTCACCAGCAGGTAGAACAGCAGGATCACCGGGAAGGCCAGCACGAGATTGGCCAGGAACGACAATACCGTGTCGATCTTGCCGCCGTAATAGCCGGCAGGCAGGCCAAGCGTGATACCGACCATCAGCGCGAAGCCGGTCGCCGCCGGCGCAATGATCAGCACGATCTGGCTGCCATAGACCATACGCGAAAACACGTCGCGTGCCAGCTTGTCGCCGCCGAAGAGATAGACAAGCCCCGATTGCGGTTCGATGGCGCCGGGCAGCGTGTCCTTCATGATCGGGATCTGGCCAAGCGGATCGAAGGGCGAGATGGTCGAGGCGAAGATCGCCGTGAACAGCCAGAACAGGCAGATGCCGACGCCGACGATGCCGACGCCGCTGTCGAACAGCTGGCCGTAGAGCGCCAGCTTCTTCCTGTAGAGGAAGCTCGCTCCCATGACGATGAAAAGCGCGACCCAGACCGGCCAGAAGCGCCACAGCACTTCGAGGATGATGGTGGAGGCGCCGATATATTGAGCTTGCATGCGCCTTCTCCCTACTGAACCCGGATGCGCGGATTGAGGAATGCGTAGCCGACGTCGGAAATGAGCTGCGTGATCAAGACGATGAACACCGAGACCAGCGAACAGCCCAGCAGAAGATCGATGTCGTTGTTGCCGGCGGCCTCGACCAGCGTATAGCCGAAGCCCTGGTAGCGGAACATCACCTCGACGATGACGACGCCGGTGAGCAGCCAGGGAAATTGCAGCATGATGACGGTGAATGGTGCGATCAGCGCGTTGCGCAGCGCATGTTTCACCACCACGCCGCCGAAGGAAATACCCTTCAACCGGGCGGTGCGGATATATTGCTGCGTCATCACCTCGACCATTGAGGCACGAGTCATGCGGGCGATGTAGCCGATGCCGTAGATCGCCAGCGTCATCACCGGCAGGGTGAAATTGTAGAAGGTGATGCCCTGGCTGGCCGACGCGGCCGAGCCGTTCAACCAGCCGAGCCATGAGGCGAAGATGACGGTGAAGATGACCCCCGACACATATTCCGGCGTCGCCGTCGAGGCGATCGAGGCCACCGAAAGCACGCGGTCGGTTCGCGACCCCTCGCGCATGCCGGCCAGGATGCCGATCAAGAGCGATACCGGCACCATCACCGCCAACACACAGAACATCAGGATCCCGGTCGCGCCAAGTGCCGGGAACAGCTTGGAGGCGACGGTCGTCTTGAACTTGGTCGAGCAACCGAAATCCCCTTCGAGGACGCCGGAGAAAGTTGGTACGGCCGGATCGTTGCAGAAAGTGAAACGCTGCGTCGGCTTGCCGGTCGCCGGGTCGGTCACCGGCTGCTTGGGCAGCAGGCCCAGCCACTGTCCGTAGCGGACGAAGAAATTCTGCCGGTAGCCATGGTTGATCAGCCAGTCCTCCAGCTGTTCGGCCGAAGTGTGCATTTCCGTCTGGCTGATCGCCAGCTTCTTCAGATTGGGTTCGAGGTTGATCAGGAAGAAGACGATCATCGTCAGGCACAGCATCGTCAATGCCATGGTGCCGAGACGCCTGAGAACGAAAGAAAGCATGGCGGCCCCCTGCCGATGGGGTTGGGTTTTGAGCCGGCTTCAAAGCCTCGCCTGCCGTCACCGGCGGACTGGCCGTCAAACAGGCCCTCGAATGCGATCAACCCTGTTTTTATTGCATGGCCTTCCCGGGTGAGTCCGTATTTTTTGCGGACGAACCTGCAATGGCGACGCAGAGAGGGAGGGAAAGGGGCAATGCCCCTTTCCCCGGCCCGATCGATCAGGCCTGATCGAGCCAGACCTTGCCGTAGTCGCGCTCGAAGGTCGGATGCATCTTGTAGTTTTGCACCGCCTTGACCGAGTGGCTGTAGAGCTTGCGCCAGTAGGGCTGGATGATGATGCCGGAAGCCTGCAGGATCTCCTCGATGTCCTTCATCATTTCCTTGCGCTTGGCAGCGTCGGCAACGGCGAGTGCCGCATTGAGCTTGGCATCCCAGTCGCGGTTCGACCAGCCAGCCTCGTTCCAGGCCTCGCCGGTGCGATAGGCGATGGCCAGAACCTGGACGCCGAGCGGACGCATGTTCCAGTTGGTCATTGACAGCGGATACTTCGTCCAGTCGTTCCAGAACGTCGAGCCCGGCAGCACCGTGCGCTTCACCTTGATCCCGGCCTCCCGCAGCTGGGCGGCGATCGCGTCGCCGGTGTTCTTGTGCCAGTCTTCGTCGACGGTGATCAGCTCGTGTTCGAAGTCGGCTTGGCCGGCTTCCGCCATCAGCGCCTTCGCCTTGGCCGGATCACGGGCAACCTTAGGCAGTTCGTAATATTCCGGATGGATCGAGCAGACATGGTGGTTTTCGGCGACCGAGCCGGCATTGCCATAGCCGAGCTGCAGGACGACATTGTTGTCGACCGCGAGCTGCAACGCATTGCGCACCTTCTGGTCGCCATAGGGCTTGTTGTTGACGTTGGTGCGGCAGACGATGGTCGAAGCCGTGACGATTTCCGACTTGACCAGGTCCATCTTGTCGAGGATCGACACATAGTCGGCCGACGTTTCGAAATTGGTGTGCACTTCTCCAGCCTCGAAAGCGCTGACCATGGCCGCCGGATCGGTGCCGTAGTCGATGAATTCGATGCCGTCGAGGAACACTTCGCCGTCCCACCACTTGTTGTCTTCGCGGCGCTTGTAGACGACTTTCTGGCCGACGTCGTAGGAGACGAGCTCAAATGGACCGGTGCCGATCGGGCAGTTCTTGAAGTCGCCGCCCTTCTCGTCGAAAGTCTTGTGGACGATCAGGCCGGGATAGTCGCACATGTTGGGGATGAGCGCGATGTCAGGCTTGCCGAGCTTGAGCACGACCGTGTGGTCGTCCGGCATGGTCACGGCGCTTTCGTCGAGCTTGTCATCCTTGACCAGCGAGCCGAGACGGCCGGGCATCGAATTGCCTTCGGCCTTCTTGTCGGCCCAGCGCTTCAGGTTGAAGACGACGTCAGAGGCTGTGAAGGGGTCGCCGTTGGACCAGGTCACACCCTTGCGCACATGCAGCGTATACTGGGTGGCGTCGTCGTTCACGTCCCAGCTTTCCAGCAGATAAGGGCGGAACGTATATTCGCTCGTATACTTGACCAGCGGCTCGAGCGCCTGGCGCTCGGCATTGGCAATTTCCGACCAGTCGGCCTTGCGAGGATCCTTGGGATCCTTGATCCACTGCGCGACCTTCAGCGTGCCGCCTTTCTTGCCTTTTACCTCTTCTGCCCTTGCCGGCGTCGGATCGGCGAGACCGAGAAGGCCATAAGCCATCGCCGTCGAGGCGCCGAAGACGCTTGCCATGGCCAGGAATTCGCGGCGATCAACCTTGCCTGCCTTGGCTTCTTCGGCCATGGCCAGGATATGATCCGGAACGCTGTCGCCGTTGCTCTTATAAATTGTCATGACTAACTCCCATTGTTGGCTTTCCGCCGATTAACATTCCGCATCCGGGCCATGATGTCAAAGACGGCATGGATTGGGAACATGTGAGCGAATGTGCAACTTTGAACGGGGGGCAGTTCGCGTGATAGCGACAGTCTTGGCGCAAAATTGCTAGTGCGCCCAGATTTCGCCAAAATCTCTTCGGGCGATTAAATTGAGACATTTGCACCGGTTACGACAGCGCCAGTCGAGGCCAAGGCAGGGGCCAGGCCGTCAATATTCCTTCTCGTAGAAGATGCCGCCCTTGGCTTCACCGGCGTCCGTCGCCTCGCCGCGCAATTTGACGCCGCGCCCGACATTGAGGTCGATGGTCGCCTTGCCGGAACCCGGCTTGTCGCCCTTCTGGATGGTCACATAGGTGCGGTCGTTGAGATATTTGCCGGCCGAAACCGCCGTGCCGCCCTTGTCGTCGGTGGTGACATCGAGATCGTCGACGCCGATGGCGCTGCGCAGATTCTCCAGCAGCGACGTCGAGCCGCCGACGCCGGCCAGTTGCCCGGCCGCTTCTGCCAGCTGCGCGATCTGCAACGGCGAGAGGTTCGACATCGACCGCCCGAAGATCAGTTGCGCCAGCACTTCATCCTCCGGCAGCGCCGGCACCGAACTGAAGGTGAATTTCGGATTTGTCGCCTCGCCTGACACCACGATGGTGACGGTCGCGCCGGTCGTGGTCGTCGTCGCCGTCAGATTGAGGTAAGGCACCAGCGAGCCGGAGAACCCGACCGTGCCTTCGGTGAAGGTCAGCCGCTTGCCAAGGATCGACAGCCGGCCGCGCTGCAAGGTGAAGGTGCCGACGGCTTGCGGCGACGAGGCCGGGCCGGTCAGCCTGAGCGAGCCGCCGAGTTCGGCGTCGACACCCCTGCCCTGGATGAAGATCTGGTTCGGCGCATTGACCGTGACGTCGAGCGCAAGGCCGCTGCCGCCGCTCTTGCCGCTGGTCGTCGCCGGGCGCAGCGCCTTGTCCTGTGCCTTGACCGGACCCGGCGCATTCTTGTGCTTGACGTCAAGCGCCGAGAGCGAGCCCGGCAATTTGTCCGGAACCGTGATGACGGTCTTGGCCAGGTTGACGGTGCCGGCAATCGCCGGCGCCGAAGTCAGCGGCCCTTTGATCGTCAGGTCGCCGCCAAGGTTGGCGGTCACCACGCGTCCATCCGTGTAGCGGCCATCGGTGAGCTTGATCGACAGGTCGGCTGGGAAGCCTTGCGCCGGATTGATGCCGACGGTACCGCTGGCCGACAGGCTGCCGCGCGTCGACAGGGTTCCGGTCAACCGTTTTATCGTGGCGACGCCGTTGCCTATCGAGACATCGGCCGCGATATCGTTGACTGCAAGGCCCGAGCGTGCGTCGACCAGCCGCGCACCGGAGGTTTTGACGCTGCCGCCGATCACCGGCGATGTCGCTGGACCGCGCACCTGGACATTCACGTTGGCGTTGCCGGTCAGCGACAAGCCCTGCGCGGCAAGTTTCTCACTGAGAAGGCCGAACGGCACGGCGCCATTGAAGTCGAGCACCAGCGCCGGAGTGCCCACCGTCGTCACCGTGCCGCCACCCTTGAGGCCAAGCCCGGCGCCGTCGCTGACATTGGCGTCGAAGGTCAGCTTGTTGCCGGCAAAGGTACCCGTCGAGGCAACACTCACCGCGCCGACGCCGGCGCTACGGGTCTGCGACGTCTGCACCCCGGCCGCGTCGATGTTGAAAGCAATGGCGGGGCTCGCCGGTGCGCCCGTCACCTTTACCGTGCCGGAGATGGAACCCGCTGCATCGAGCCCGGGTGAGAAACTGTTGGCGAGCGACATCGGCACGCGCGCCAGCACTGCATTGATGTCGAGCGCCTGCCCGACCTTGCCGGTTACCGTCGCGGTGCCGCCGCCAAGATTGAGCACCAGCCTGTCCAGCGTCGTCGTGCCATTGGCGATGCTGACGGTCGAGGCCTGGGCGATGGCCGCCTTGATGCCCTGGACGGTCGCCTGCCCTGACGCAAGCTCGATGGTGGTGGTGCCACCGGCTACCTTCACGCGTCCGGCTGCCCTGGCTGGAATGCCCTTCACCGTGGCGCCGCCGGAGAAGCCGGTCCAGTCGCCGTCGCGTTTCAAATCGACATCGATGCCGCGGATCACGGTGCCGCCCGATGTGACGGTATCGGCGCGGATCTTGCCCGAGATGACCGGAGCCGCGAGATAGTTGGCGATCAGCGCATCTATGGAAACGGCCTTCGCCTGGAGGTCGCCGCGCGTGATCGAGGCGGTAGCCGCCTTGATGGCGACCTGGGGTGCCGCCCCGGTCTTCGAGAAGGCGATCGTGCCGCGCACGTCGCCTTCCGCCTTTTCCAGCGCCAGCGCGGCGAGCGGCCCGATATCGGGCAGGTCGAGCGAGATGGTACCTTCGGGCACGAACTTGTCGTCCAGTGCCAGATCGCCTGAAATCCTGTTCTTGCCTAGGGACAGGAGCAGGCCATTGATGGCGCTCTTGCCGTTCGCCGTTGCCAGCACGGCACTCCCCTGCAGCGCCTGGCCGGCGACATTGCCGGTAAGCTGGACATTGGCCGCCGGATTGGCGGCGTCCGCCTTGCCGGTGGCGGTGAGCTTCAATCCGGTTATCTCGCGCGATGCCACCGAGAGCTTGTCGCTGTTGATGGTAAGCGACAGGTCGGGCGCCATGGCCGGCCCTTGCGCGCTCAGCGCGAAAGCGATGGCGCCCGTGGCATCCTTCGACAATCGCGAGATGTCACTCAGCGCACCCCTGATGTCGGCGGTCACCTTGTTGTCGGCAAGGCTTGCCTGCCCATCGGCGCTCAGCGGGCCCGAAGTGAGCTTCAATCCACCTATGTTGAGATTGCCGTTGGGCTCGCGCTTCAGAGTGGCGCTTATCTGGGCGCGGTCGCCAAGCATGCCGCGTGCCGCCGCCGGCAACGCAGACGATGGCGCATCCGCCTTCAGGTTGAGGTCGATGGCACCGTCACGCAGCGATACCTGGCCGGCGACCTGGCTGCTGAGCGCATCGCTTTTCAGCGTACCGCTGTCGATGGCGACGGCGTCGGCGCTCAGCCGGGCGGTGAGCGCCGCCGTGACCTTGCCCGCGATGAGCGGCGCGATCGTCGGATTGTCGAGCCCAACCTTGTCGACCGACACCGTTCCGGAAACCGGCCCGGCGCGATTCCTGAGATCGAACGCATCCGAGTGCAGGGTCAGGGTAAGTCCGTCCACCTTTGCCGGGCTGGTGACGACCGAGGGCAGGATCGCGGAAAGGTCCAGCCGGGCATGCGTGCTTTCGCCCGCGATTTTGGCCGACACTGACCGGACCTCGATCTTGACCGGGCTCTCGGTGCTTCCGACCGTCAGCGGCAGGCTGGGGCCGGACGAGGTCAGATCGATCGCGAAATCGCTGGCCCCGTTCGGGTTGATGGTTCCGGCGGCCTGGCCGGAGACCTTGTCGCCGGAGAGGGTGGCATGGTCGAGGACAACGCCGCCGGCAATCGTGTAGCTGCCGGCCGCATCGACGGCGAGTGGTCCGAGCCCCGCCTGTCGGGTCTGGCTGGTCTCGGCGCCGGCCAGCTTCGCGTTGAACCGGATGTCGGGAGCGGCCGGCGCTCCCCTCACTTCAGCGATACCGTCAAGCGTTCCCGCGGCATCCAGGCCAGGCGAAAACGCATTGGCAAGGGCGGCAGGCAAAGCGGAGACCTGCGCCGCCAGATCGAGCGTCTCGCCGGCACTGCCCGACAGCGCCACCCGGCCGCCGCCAACGTCGAGCGCCAGCCTGTCGATATTGGCCGTGCCGTTGGCGATGGACAGTGCCGACGGCTCGGCAATCGCCGCCTTGATGCCGCGAACGGTGGCTTCGCCCGAAGCAATCTCGACGCTGGTGGTGCCCTCGGCAATCTTAACCCGGCCGGCAGCGGTCGCAGGAATGCCCGCGATCGTGGCGCCGCCAGTGAAATTGGTCCAGTCGCCGTCGCGCTTGAGGTCGACGCCGATGGCGCCGATTTCGGTGCTTCCCGAAGTGACCGCATCGGCCTTGATGGTGCCCGACATCGCCGGCGCCTTGAGATAATTGGCGATCAGCGCTTTGATGGCGATCGCCTTGGCAGTCACCTCGCCACGCGCGACCGATGTGCTCTTGGTATCGATGGCAATGGAGGATGCGTCGCCGTCCTTGGCAAAGAGGATGGTGCCGTTGATGTCGCCGGTCACCGCCTGGCCGGCGAGCGCGGCCAACTGGTCGATTGCCGGTGCGGCGAGCGTCAGCGTGCCCAGGGGCATGAACTTGTCGTCGAGCGCCAGGTCGCCCGAGACCTTGTTGTCGCCCAGCGAGACCAGGAAGCCGTTGATCGAGCGCTTGCCCTCGCTGGTCACCAGGGCCGCCTTGATGTCGAGCGGCTGGTCGTTGACGGCGCCAGTCAGCGAGACGTTGGCGGAAGGGTTGGTTATGTCGGCCTTGCCACTCGCGGTCAGCTTGATGGCCTTCACCGTGCGGCCCGAAGCGGTCAGGCTGTCGCTGTCGGCGCTAACGGTGAAATCCGGAGCGGTGATCGCGCCGGTTGCCGACAGCGCGAAATCGACCCCGCCGGCAACCGGCACACCGACCGTCGGCGACAACACCGAAACGTCGCCCAATTTGCCCTTGATGTCGGCCTGGATGTCCGTGCCTTGCATGCTGGCCGTACCGCTGGCGCTGAGCGATCCGGAAGTGAGTTCGATCGAGTTCGCAGCGAAAGATCCCTGCGGATCGCGCGATGCAGCGGCCGAGAATTTCACCCTCCCGCCGAGCACCGAGGCGATCTGCTGCGGGAACGCGGTCGCCACGGCATCGGCATTCATTTTGAGCTGCATCGACATGTCGGCCAGCGCCACCGTCGCCGTGAGCGACGCATTGAGCGCATCGGAGCGCAGCGTACCCTGATCGATGGCAATAATGGCGTCCTTGCTGATTGAGCCGGCCAGATCGACGTCGACCTTGCCGGTGATCAGCGGCGCCAGTGTCGCGACGTCGGTTTTCAGGCCGCCCGCCTCCAGCTTGACGGCAACCGGGCCGGCGCGATTCTGGATATCGAAACCATCGGAATGGATTTGCGCCGCCAGATCATCCAGCCGCGTGCCGCCGACAACGATCGAAACGAACGAGGCGCCGATGTCGACGATCGGCGCCTTGCCGTCGCCGAAGGCGCGTGCGGTGGCGTTCTTGATCGCGAGCGTGATCGGCTGCGCCTTGCTGCCGACGCTGATCACCACGGGCGGGCCCTTGGCGGCGAGTTCGACCGAGAGATCGCTGGCACCGGCAGGATCGGCAATGCCGGCGGCGGTGCCATGTACCGCATCGCTCTCGATGCTGGCCCGGTCGATGCTGATGCCGCCCGCCGATGTGGCGGTGCCCGCGACATCGAAGCTGGTCTTGCCGGCAAACAGCGGCTTCAGGTTTTCCGGCAGGAAGCGCGCAAAATCGCCGTCGCCCTTGGCCTCGACATGATTGCCCTTGTCGGTGAGCTGGTGGCGGCCGGTAAGTTGGGTGACGATCCGATGGTCGACGAGGAAGGTGCCGACACCGCTCCAGTTGGCAAGCGGTCCGCTGCCCGAAACGACGATGTCGACCGGCGGCGCATCCGGCAGCTTGAGCAGGTTGGCAATGATGCCGCCGGCCGGCTCCGACGCCTTGAGGTCGAGGTCCAGCTTGTTGTCGGCGGGCGCGAAATGGATCTTGGCGTCGACATTGCCTTGCTTGCCGTCGTGGCGGGTGACGTTGAGCACCGTCTGGACCGCCAGTGGCGCGGCATCGGCCCTGAGCATTCCCTTGGCTGCGAGCTCGGCGATACCGCTGCCGGCCAGTTGCTCGCCGAGCGCGATTTCCGGCAGGTCGATCTGCTTGATGTCGATGGAGACAGGCAGAGTCGTCGTGCCGCCCTGCGCCGGCGGCTGCGAACCGGCCACCGGCAGGCGCGCCAGTTCGATGCGCCCGGCGGCGATCCGGTCGGCGCTGAAGCTTTTCGACAGCAGCGCCGTCGGCGACCAGTCGACGGCCACCTTGCGCGCCACCAGCCAGGCGCCCTCGCGATCCTCAAGCACGACATGGTCGACGCTGAGATTACCCGACCAGATGCCGTCGATGCCGCTGACGGTGACCTTGCGATCGTCGCTCGAGGCGAGCCGCGAGATGATGCCGGCGAGATTGTCGCGCCCACGCTCGGTCTTGGTCAGCACGACGAGCGCGCCGATCGCGCCCGCGACCATGATTAGCAGCGTGTAGAGGACAATGCGAAGGATGCGCCAGACCGTTTTCATCGTCAGAAGGCCTGGCCAATGCCGGCATAGATGCCGAAATGCGGGTCGCCGGGATCACGGTTGAGCGGCACGGCCGCGTCGATGCGCAGCGGCCCGAACGGCGTGACATAGCGCAGGCCGACACCGGCGCCAACCTTGACGTCGGAGAAGTTGGGAACCGACTTGGTCGATACCGTGCCGGCATCGACGAAGGGCACGATGCCGATCGTGTCGGTGACGGCGATGCGCATCTCCACAGAGGTCTCGAAGAAGGACAGGCCGCCGATCGGCTGGCCGGCGAAATCCTTTGGGCCGATGCCCTGATAGGCATAGCCGCGCACCGAGCCGCCGCCGCCCGAATAGAAGCGCCGGTCGGCCGGGACGTTCTGCAGCCCGGTACCGACGATCGAGCCGATGGCGACACGCTCAGCCAGCACGAATTTCGACGCGGTATCCAGCGACTGATAGGCCGATCCCTCGCCCTTCAGCTTGAGGAAGGCCGCACCACTCAGTATGTCGTAACTCGGCTCGGCATAGGCGAGCACCCTGAAGCCCCTGGTCGGGTTCAACCTGCTGTCCCTGTTGTCATAGACATATTGCAGCGGAATGCTGGCGATCAGGTAGGTGTGCTTGCCGAAGGCGTCATGGATGCGCGAATAATCGAGCGCTACCTCGGCCGACACGGTCTGCTTCTTGTCGAGTTCGTAGGACAGGCCGGTGCTGCCCTTGACCGAGAAATGGTCGTACGCATCCGGATGCTCGAGCACGGTCTTGACGCTGGCGAAGAACTTCGACGCCGGTCCGATCACGCCGGGTTTCTCGAACATGATGCCGGCATTGTAGTTCAGTTCGGACAGATTGTTGCTGCCGATGCCGCTGATGGCGCCGTCGATGCGCAGCTTTTCCGCGCGGCCAAACAGGTTGCGGTGCCCCCAGTAGCCCTCGAGGCCAAGCCCCTCGGTGTTCGAGAAGGTGCCGCCAAGGCCGAAAAAGCGCGGCTTGCGCTCGCTGACCTGGACGCCGATCGGAATGTTGCCGTCGGCGTCGAGCTTGTCGGCTTCCTTGAACGTCACGCTGTTGAAGACCTCGAGCGCCAGCAGCCTGTCGCGCGCGTCGCTGATCTCCTGTGGCGAGTATTGCCTGCCGCGCTTCAGCCCGGTCATGTATTCGGTGAAGTCCCTGTCGACCTTCTCGGTGCCTTCCACGGTGGTCGCGCCATAGCCGGCGACCGGCCCGGCTGCGACCGTCAGCGTCACATCGAGCGTCGATGTGGCATGGTCGGCGACGATATGCCGGTCGGTCACCTTGGCCAGCGGCCTGCCCTGCTCCTTCAGCGTCCGCACGATCAGCGCCTCGGCCTTGAGCACCGCGCCCGATCCGGCGTCGCCGCCGGATATCAGCCCATAATCGGCGCTCATCAGCCCCGCCGCGTCGCCCTCCAGCCGGATGTCGCCAAGGGTGAATTTGGGGCCTGTGGCGATATTGATCGCCACAGGGATAGGCTGCGGCCCCTTGAACTCGGCGTCCGGAGGCAGTTCGTCGAGCGGCTTGCCGTCGATGGTGATGGTGACGACGCCTTCATAGCGGGCATCGGCATAAAGTGCGGCGACCAGCTGTTCGCGGTCGCCGCGCGCCTTGGCCATCAGCCCGAGCGAACCCGAAACGGGCCGGTCCTCGTCGCCTTTCAGCGCCGAGGCGTTTTCGAGCTTCTTGACGAGGTCCTTGTCGGCGTCGGGCGCGGAGATAGTCACCGCGTAGCGCAGCGGATCGACAATGTCCGCGTCCTCGTCGCTGGACGATCCCCACAGCTTGATGCCGAAAAGCTCGAACGCGGCCACGGATCTTGATTCGGCGATCAGCGCGGTCCCGCACATCATGGCCAAAAGCAGGGCGCGCGGAAGCACGCGCCCTGGCGCGGTCCCTCCTGACATCTGCTCTTCATGCGCCGGCATTAAGACAACCTAGGTTACAAAACTAAAATTGGAATGAAGTTCTGAAGCGCTCGTAAAGGGGCCACAATCCAATTGTCTGAAATAGGGTGGGCTTGGAATTCACACCTTCTGCGTTTCCGCAAGAAAGCGTGATCCCCTTCCCGTGGAGGTTACTGTCCGCATACCGGTCCTTGGCCGGAAAATAAACCGTTGGCAGGCGGAGACCTGCCGCGTCCGCGCGTTGACAAGCCTGACTGAAGCTTGAACATGCCCGGACGTCTGCAATTGTCTGGAGGGTGTTATGGCAATGCGCGCGGCTCGTGGTCTGTCGATTCTCGTCCTTCTTTTCTTTGCCTGGGGTAGCGTCGCGCAAGCGGCGGAAGCGCGAAGAATCGCAACGACGGACAATTCCGATTATTTCGGCTTCGATCTCAGGTCCGACCAGAACGTCACGCTCGACCAGTGCAAGACGACATGCCTCGGCGATCCGACCTGCCGCGCCTTCACCTACAACACCAAGGCCAAATGGTGCTTTCTCAAATCCGACTATAACCAGTTGAAATCCTTCAACGGCGCGGTCGCCGGCAAGGTCGTCAACATCGACGGCGATCCAGATATCGGCGCGCCGCCGGAACTCGCCTTCTTCCCCAACTGGATGGCCGACCAGGCCCAGCAATACCGCAACAAGCTGCTTGGCCCTGCCTTTGACAAGCCGACGGAGGGCATGGCGGCGCTGATCAACTCGGCCGAACAAGCCGTACAGACCGGCGACCATCGCTCCGCCATGCAGAAATACGAGGCCGCTGTCTCGGTCATGCCGGATGACGGCCAGCTCTGGCTCAAGCTGGCGCGCGAAACGCTGGCCGTACAGCCCGCCGCGAGCACCTCCGAAGCCTCAACTTTGCCGTCAAACGCCACGTCGGCCGCCTTCAACGCCTACAAGTTGCTGCGCACCACCAAGACGCGCGCCGAAGTGCTGGCGCTGCTCGGCAATGGTCTCGACAAGCGCGATCTCTACCGGCCGGCGCTGCAGGCCTATGAAGCCAGCCTTGCGCTGGAAAGCTCGCCCGCGGTCCAGGCCGACTATGCTGATCTGAAGGCCCGCAAGGGATTCCGCGTCATCGATCACTCTGTCGATGCCGACACCAGCGCGCCGCGCATCTGCGCGCAATTCTCCGAGGATCTGGTCAAGACCGGCGTCGACTACGCGCAGTTCGTCACCGTCGACAACGCCGCGCCCAAGGGCATCGAGGCCAAGGACAAGCAGATCTGCGTCGAAGGGCTCGAACACGGCCAGCACTATGACGTCACCTTCCGCGCCGGCCTGCCGGCCGCGATCGGCGAAGTGACCGCTGCCCCCGTGGTGCTGTCGATCTATGTGCAGGACCGCGCGCCATCCGCCCGCTTCACCGGCGACAGCTTCGTGCTGCCGGCCGGCGCGCGCCGCGGCATCCCGGTCGTCACCGTCAACACGAACGCCGCCGAGATGAAGCTCTACCGCATCGGCGACCGCTCGCTGGCGCAGTTGCTGTCGGGCTATCAGTTCCTGCACCAGCTCGACGGCTATGACATTTCCAACATTTCCGAGCAGATGGGCGCGCCGGTCTGGCAGGGCCAGCTCGACATCGTCAACGATCTCAACAAGGAGGTCACCACCTCGTTCCCGGTCGACGAAGCGCTGCCGCAGCGCAAGCCCGGCGTCTATGTGCTGACCGCCAAGGCCGTCAACGACAAGAGCGACGACTACGGCTCGCTGGCCACGCAGTGGTTCGTCGTCTCCGACATCGGCCTGTCGACCTATACCGGCCAGGACGGGCTCAACGTCTTTGCCCGTTCGCTGGGTAGCGCCAAGCCGATTGCCGGGGCCGAACTGACGCTGGTTGCCCGTAACAACGAAGTTCTCGGAACCGCGACGTCGGATGCGAACGGCCATGCCGTCTTCAACCCCGGCCTGACGCGCGGTGACGGCGGCATGGTGCCGGCCGTGCTGATGGCCAAGCAGGGGGACAATGATTTCGTCTTCCTCGATATGTCAAAGGCCGGCTTCGACCTGTCCGACCGCGGCGTCACCGGACGCGCCGCACCGGGCGCGCTCGACGTCTATGCCTGGACCGAACGCGGCATCTATCGCGCCGGTGAGGACGTCCATGTCGCCGCGCTTGCCCGCGACGGCGCGGCCAAGGCGGTCGAGAACCTGCCGCTGACCTTTATCTTCTCGCGTCCCGATGGCGTCGAGGACCGCCGCATCGTCAGCGACGGCGCATCGGCCGGCGGTCACACCGTCGACCTGCCGCTTGAAGCCAACGCCATGCGCGGCACATGGTCGGTGTCGATCCACACCGACCCCAAGCAGCCGGCGGTTGCCAGCCAGATGTTCCTGGTCGAGGACTTCGTGCCGGATCGCATCGAGTTCGACATGAAGGCCGACAAGCAGGAGATTGCGCGGGGCGAAACCGCCAACATCAACATTGACGGCCGCTTCCTCTATGGCGCGCCGGCGGCGGGCCTGGCGCTGGAAGGCGAACTGACCCTGTCGACGTCCCGGGACTGGGACCGCTTCCCCGACTTTTCCTTCGGCCTCGCCGACGAGCAGTCGGCGGAGCCCACGGTCACGCCGCTCACCGATCTGCCGGTGGTCGGCGACGACGGCAAAGCGACCTTCCCGATCTCCGTCGACCAATTGCCCTCGACCACCAAGCTGGTCGACGGCAAGGTGACGGTGCGCATGCGCGAAACCGGTGGCCGCGCCATCGAGCGTTCGCTCAACATCGGCATCCGCCCGCAAGGCCATATGATCGGCATTCGTCCGGATTTCGCCGATGGTGAAGTGCCGCAGGGCGGCACGGCCAAGTTCAGCCTGATCGCCGTCGATCCCGACGGCAAGCGCGAGGCGCTGAAAGGCGCGCAGTGGACGCTGGTCAAGGTCGAACGCAATTATCAGTGGTACCGCTCCAACAACTCCTGGAACTACGAGCCGGTGAGCTTCACCAAATCGATCGCCAACGGCCAGATCGATCTCAACGCCGATGGCGACGCCGCCGTCTCCGTACCTGTCGACTGGGGCCAGTACAGGCTCGAGGTCGAGACATCGGATCCCGAGGGGCCGGCGACCAGCTATGAATTCGACGCCGGCTGGTATGTCGCCTCGACCACCACCGAAACGCCTGACGGCCTGGAGATTGCCCTGGACAAGGACAATTATGCCGCGGGCGAAGTGGCAAAGCTGAAAATCTCGCCGCATTTTGCCGGCGAATTACTGATCAACATCGGCTCCGACAAGCTCCTGAAAACCATCACGGCGACCGTGCCGGCCGGCGGCAGCACCGTCGACATCCCGGTCGGCGACGACTGGGGCGCCGGCGCCTATGTCACGGCAACCCTTTTCCGGCCGGGCGACGCGCAGGAAACGCGCATGCCCGCCCGCGCCATCGGCGTGAAATGGCTGACCGTCGATCCGGGCGCCAAGAAGCTTGCCGTCACGCTCACGCCGCCGGACAAGACAATGCCGCGCCAGCAGCTGTCGATCCCGGTTTCCGTGGCCGGCGTGCAGCCGGGCACCAACGCCTATGTCACCGTTGCCGCCGTCGATGTCGGCATCCTCAACCTGACCAACTACAAGGCGCCGGATCCGGAGAACTGGTTCTTTGGCCAGCGCATGCTGGGCATGGAGATCCGCGACATCTACGGCCGCCTGATCGATGGCTCGCTGGGCACCACCGGCAAGCTCAGGACCGGCGGTGACGGCGCCAACATGCAGACGCAAGGCAGCCCGCCCACTGAAAAACTGGTCGCCTTCTTCTCCGGCATCGTCCAGCTCGACGCCGACGGCAAGGCGCGGATCGACTTCGACATCCCGCAGTTCAACGGCACCGTGCGCGTCATGGCTGTCGCCTGGACCAAGGAGGCGATCGGCCATGCCCAGTCGGACGTGATCGTGCGTGATCCCGTTGTGATCACCGCCGGCCTGCCGCGCTTCCTGGCGCCTGGCGACAACGCCGTCATGCGTCTCGACGTTGCCGACACCGACGGACCGGCCGGCGACTATGCGCTGTCGATCGATACGACGGGGGACCTGTCGACAGGTGACAAGCCCCTGCCCCAGAAGCTGACGCTCGCCCAGGGCAAGCGCCAGACCTTGACCGTGCCGCTGATCGCAAAGACGGCGGGCAATGCCTCGCTGACCATCAAGCTGGCGCATGCGGACGGCACCAAGGTCGAGCAGACGCTCTATGTCCCGGTGCGTCCGGCCCAATTGCCGGTCACCACGCGCCTTGTAGTCGACCTCAAGGGCAATGGCGGCGCGCTTCGCGTCGACAAGGAGCTGCTGGCTGCCAGCCTGCTCGAAGGCGCATCGGTCAGCGTCGGCGTTTCGCAGGCTGCGGCCTTCGACGTGCCGTCGCTCTTGATGACGCTCGATCGTTACCCCTATGGTTGCGCCGAGCAGACCACCAGCCGCGCCATGCCGCTTCTCTACGTCAACGAGATGGCATCAGGCGTCGGCATGGAAAGCGACCCTGAACTGCACGGGCGCATCCAGGATGCGATCTACAAGGTCCTGAGCTACCAGTCCTCGAGCGGCAGCTTCGGCCTGTGGGGTCCGGGCTCCGGCGATCTGTGGCTCGACGCCTATGTCAGCGAATTCCTGACCAGGGCGCGGGAGCAGAAATACGACGTGCCGGCTCTGGCGATGAACCAGGCCCTGAACAACCTGCAGAACTCGCTCGGCTACGACCAGAGCGTACAGGACCGCGGTAGCGAGATCGCCTACGCCCTCTACGTGCTGGCCCGCAACAAGAAGGCCTCGATCGGCGATCTGCGCTACTACGCCGACACCCAGCTCGAAGCCTTCTCGAGCCCGATGGCCGTCGCCCAGTTGGCGGCGAGCCTTGCGCTCTATGGCGACACGCAGCGTTCGGAGGCGACGTTCAAGACCGCGCTGCAACTGGCCAAGTCGAGCACCGACTACGACTGGTACCGTTCCGACTACGGCTCGGCATTGCGTGACGGCGCGGCGATGCTGTCGCTGGCGGCGGAATCGAAGCCGGTATCGACGATCGTGCCCGAGCTGATCAAGCTGGTGACAAGGAAACGCGCCGACGCCCGCTGGACCAGCACCCAGGACGATTCCTGGATGCTGCTGGCGGCGCGTGCGCTGAAGGAGGGCAATGACTCCATCGCGCTGACCGTCAACGGCGCGCCGCATTCCGGCGGCTATTCCAACCAGGTCAACGGCTCCGACCTGGTCGACAGCCCGCTCGAAATCGCCAACACCGGCAAGACCCCGCTGCAGGCCGTCGTCACCACCGTGGCGTCGCCGATCCAGCCCTTGCCGGCCGGCGGCGACGGCTTCACCATCAGCCGCACCTACTACAAGCTCGATGGCACGGAAGCCAATGTGACTGAGGCCACCCAGAACGAACGCTATGTCGTCGTGCTCAAGGTCACCGAGCAGAACAGCTGGCCGTCGCGCCTGCTGGTTACCGACCTGTTGCCGGCCGGCTTCGAGATCGACAATCCGGGGCTGGTTTCCAGCGCCCAGTTGACGAACTTCTCCTGGCTGGCACAGACCGACGCCGCGCATCTGGAGTTCCGCGACGACCGCTTCGTCGCGGCATTCAACCCGGCCGACGGCGACCACGACCACAATCTGACGCTTGCCTATGTCGTGCGCGCCGTCACGCCGGGCACCTATGCCCATCCGGCGGCAACGGTGGAGGACATGTACCGGCCGCAATATTCGGCCCGCACCGCCACCGGCATGATGGAGATCAAGGCGCCGTAAGGTGCCTTGGCGGATATGAACGTGAGGCTTGCGCTGCCCCTCATTGCCCTGCCGGGCATTTCTCCCCGTATAGTGACGGGGAGAAAGGGGCTAGCGCCGACCGCCGCGACAGCTCCCTTCTCCCCGTCACTATTCGGGGAGGTGAGCCGTGGTCCGCGCAGCGGACGAAAAGCCAATTGCTTGGCTTTTCGAACGGCGAACGCCCGAAGGGCCGTCGTGCCGGCAGGCGGATGAGGGCAGCGCCATGCTCTCCAAGAAATTCATTTGGCGGGCCGCCATTGCGGGAGCATCGCTAGCCGTCGTTGCGGCAATCGCCACCGCCGCCCTCTGGGAACTCGACCGCGCCTTCCCCCCACCATTGCCCGCAACTCTGACCGTCTCCGCCGAAGTCCAGGACCGCGACGGCCAGCTGTTGCGCGCCTTCGCCACCCCGGACGGCTACTGGCGGCTCGAAACCCATCTCGACCAGGTCGACAAGCAGTTCGTCGACATGTTGGTGACCTACGAGGACAAGCGTTTCTGGGACCATGAGGGCGTCGATGTGCTGGCTCTCGCCCGCGCCGCCGGCCAATTCGCCACCAGCGGCCATATCGTTTCCGGCGGCTCGACCCTGTCGATGCAGCTTGCCCGGCTGATCGAGCCGCGCGAAAGCCGCAGCCTCGGCTCCAAGGTCAAGCAGATGCTGCGCGCCATCCAGATCGAGCGGCGGCTGTCCAAGCGCGACATCCTCGAGCGCTATCTCACGCTGGCGCCCTATGGCGGCAACCTGGAAGGCGTGCGCGCCGCCTCGCTCGCCTATTTCGGCAAGGAACCGAAGCGGCTCACCGTTTCCGAGTCCGCCCTTCTCGTCGCCCTCCCCCAATTGCCGGAAAAGCGCCGACCCGACCGCAACCTCCAGATCGCCCATGCCGCGCGCGATCGTGTGCTGAGCCGCATGGTCTCGTCAGGCCTGATCGGCGAACGCGAGGCGGCGCGCGCGGCGCTCGACGACGTGTCGGGGCTGCGCCGCACCTTGCCGGCTCTTGCCGCGCATGCCTCCTATGCGATGCTGCCCAGGGCCGTCCCCGGCCAGCCGCTCAAGCTGACGATCCGCAAAAGCGTCCAGCAAGGACTGGAACAGGTGGCGCGCGATGCCGCCACCAAGCTCGGGCCGCGTCTGTCCGTCGCCATGGTGCTGGCCGATGCCCGCACCGGCGACATTCTGGGCGAAGTCGGCTCGGCCAATTTCTTCGATTCCAGCCGTTCCGGCTGGATCGACATGACCAAGGTCGTGCGCTCGCCCGGCTCGACGCTGAAGCCGTTCATCTACGGCCTCGCCTTCGAGCAGGGACTGGTGGCGCAGGAAACGCTGATCGAGGACAGCCCGGTCGATTTCAGCGGCTACAGGCCGAAGAATTTCGACATGGGCTATCAGGGCGACGTCTCGATCCGCCAGGCTTTGCAACTATCGCTCAACGTGCCGGCGATCCGCGTGCTCGACGCCGTCGGCCCGGCGCGGCTGACGGCGCGTTTCCGTCAGGCGGGCGTCAACCCGATCCTGCCGGTCAATGAAGCGCCCGGCCTGGCCATCGGCCTCGGCGGCGTCGGCGTCACGCTGCGCGACCTGGTCCAGTTCTACACAGGGCTCGCCAATGGCGGCAAGACGCATTCGCTGCATGACGGCACCGAGCCGGCCAACGCCGCGAGTTCGACCACCACCATCCTCAACGACCAGGCCAACTGGCAGATCGTCGACATTTTGTCGGGTGTGAAGCCACCCGAAGGCGCCCTGCAGCGCGGCATTGCCTACAAGACTGGCACCTCTTACGGCTACCGTGACGCCTGGTCGGTCGGCTTCGACGGCCGCTATGTGCTGGGTGTCTGGGTCGGCCGGCCCGATGCCGGCGCGGTGCCTGGTCTTTCCGGCTATGTCTCAGCCGCCCCGATCCTGTTCGAAGGCTTTGTCCGCTCGGGGCTGGCGACCGTACCGCTGCCGGGCAAACCGCCCGGCGCCTTCACCCCCAAGCGCGAGGACCTGCCGGTGACGCTTGCCCGCTTCGGCGCCGGCGCGGATGGCCTGGTGCAGGCGACCCCGACCGAACCCGCGCCGACCATCATCTTCCCGCCGGATGGCGCCCGCGTCGATCTCGCCACCAACTCGGCCGATGCGTCGCCACTGGTGCTGAAGCTCCAAGGCGGCCGGGCGCCGTTCCGCTGGCTGGCCAACGGCAAGCCGCTCATCGGCCTCGATCGCCGCCGCACCGCGACATGGCAGCCCGACGGCGCGGGTTACTCGACGCTGACCGTCATCGACGCGGCGGGACGGGCGGCCAGTGTGAAAGTGTTCGTTGAATAGGCTGCGTCAAGGGATTCAGGAGACTGGCCTTTCGAGGTCCGGGAATAAGGGATAAATTGCCTGATGTCCGGTGCGAGGCGCCCCCCTCTGGCCTGCCGGCCATCTCCCCCTCAAGGGGGGAGATCGGATGGCCAGGCCGCTTTCGGCAATGACCAACGGCGGCGCGCGACGCAAAAGCTGCCAATCTCCCCCCTCGAGGGGGAGATGCCCGGCAGGGCAGAGGGGGGCGTGCCACGCCATACCTTACGCAGTATAGCCGCCATTTTAGCGGCTTTCTTCGCAGTCACTCTTCCCGCCTCGGCCGATCCCCTGCCCACCGGCTTCGTCCGATTGGCCGCCATCGATGCCTCGATCCGCCAGGACATCCGCTATTCCGGCGCCGACAATTTTCTGCATCGCAAGGTAAGCGGCTATGATGCGCCGGTCTGCATCCTCGCCCGGCAGGCGGCCTTAGCCGTTGCCGGGGTCCAGAAGGCAATGGTCGCCAGGGGCATGACGCTGATCGTGTTCGACTGCTATCGCCCTGCCCGCTCCGTGGCCGACATGGGCGATTGGACGACCGCAGGCGGGCCGCCTGACCCGCAATGGTATCCGCAGGTCAAGCGCGGCGACCTCATCGCCGAGGGCTATGTCGCCCGCCAGTCGGCACATTCGCGCGGCTCGACCGTCGATATCGCCATCGCACCGGCCGACAGTATGTCCGTGCCGAAACCGGCCTGCGGCGCGGTCGATGCCAACACCCTCGATTTCGGCACCGGCTTCGACTGCTTCGACCGGACGAGTGAGACCGCGCATCGCCCGCTCGGCACCGAAGCGGCGGCAAACCGCAAGCTCCTTGTCGATGCCATGCGTGCGGGAGGTTTCAGGAACTACGCGCGAGAATGGTGGCATTTTACGCTCGACCAAGAGCCATTTCAAAAGCAGCGCTTCGATTTCCCGGTGACCGCCGAGTAACCCGCCCAGAGCAGACTTGCCCGGCAACCGCGCGTCCCTAGATAGGCCACAGGGCGGACCGACTCCGGCGCGGAGCAACCGCGAGGAAAATATTTCTCATAGCCGCGGCAGAACGCCGGAGATTTTCTCCAGGGAGGCAAAAAAGGCAACATTCAATGCATCTAATTTCTATAATTTCGGTAGATTTGGCGCGGGTTCAACGGAGGCAGAAATGATCAAACCTCATTTCAGGAAACTGCTCGGCGCACTGGTCGCCACATCTGTCCAGTTCGGCACGCTCGGTTTCGCGTTTGCCGACACCACCATTCTCAACGTGTCCTACGATCCGACGCGCGAGCTCTACAAGGCTTATGACGAGGCCTTCGCCGCGCATTGGAAGACAGAAACCGGCGAGACGGTGACGATCCAGCAGTCACATGGCGGATCGGGCGCCCAGGCCCGCGCCGTGATCGACGGCCTCGACGCCGATGTGGTGACGCTGGCTCTCGAAGGCGACATCAATGCCATCGTCTCCAAATCGAAAAAGATCAATCCCGATTGGCGCAAGAAATTCGAAAACAATTCAGCGCCTTACACCTCGACCATCATCTTCCTTGTCCGCAAGGGCAATCCCAAGGGCATCCACGACTGGAACGACCTCGTCAAGGACGGCGTCCAGGTGATCACGCCCAACCCCAAGACGTCGGGCGGCGCGCGTTGGAACTATCTCGCGGCCTGGGCCTATGCCAACGCCAATGATGGCGGCGACGAAGCCAAGACCAAGGAATTCGTCGGCAAGCTCTATGCCAATGCTCCCGTGCTCGACACCGGTGCGCGCGGCTCGACAGTGACCTTCGCGCAAAAAGGCCTTGGCGACGTGCTGATCGCCTGGGAAAACGATGCCTATCTGGCGCTCGACGAGTTTGGCGCCGACAATTTCGACATCGTCTATCCGCCGACCTCGATCCTGGCCGAGCCGCCGGTGGCCGTGGTCGATGCCAATGTCGACGCCAAGGGCACGCGCAAGGTGGCCGAGGCCTATCTGAGCTACCTCTATTCCAAGGAAGGCCAGACCATCATCGCCAAGAACCATTACCGGCCGTCCAAGCCCGAACTGGTTCCGCCCGAGGATCTCGCCAAGCTGCCGCCTATCAAGCTGATCACCATCGACGACCCGCTTTTCGGTGGTTGGAAGAAGGCACAGCCTTATCATTTCGGCGACGGTGGTATATTCGACCAGATCTACAAACCGGCCCAGTGAGCTAAAACCTAGATCAGGACGATATGACCACAGCACCCGCGCAGGCGGGGTGGCGGTTCAGACAGCCGAGCGTCATTCCGGGTTTCGGATTGACGCTCGGCTTCTCGCTTGCCTACCTCACCCTCATCATCCTCATACCGCTATCCGGGCTGATCTGGCGTTCGGCCGCTCTCGGCTGGATCGATTTCTGGGCCATCGCCACCGATCGCCGCACCCTCAACGCACTTGAAATCAGCTTCGGCACCGCCTTCATCGCGGCTGTCGTCAATGTCGTTTTCGGCACGCTCGTCGCCTGGGTGCTGGTGCGTTACCGCTTTCCCGGCCGCCGCATCGTCGATGCCATGGTCGACCTGCCATTCGCGCTGCCGACGGCGGTGGCCGGCATCGCGCTGACCACGCTCTACGCGCCGAACGGCTGGATCGGCAAATTGCTGATGCCGCTCGGCATCAAGGTCGCCTACACGCCGCTCGGCATCGTCATCGCGCTGGTCTTCATCGGCTTGCCCTTCGTCGTGCGCACCGTGCAGCCGATCATGGAGGAAATCGACAAGGAGGTGGAGGAAGCAGCCGCCACGCTTGGCGCCAGCCGCTTCCAGATCATCACCCGCGTGCTCTTTCCGGGCCTGGCGCCGGCCATCATCACCGGCTTCTCGCTCGCCTTCGCGCGCGGCGTCGGCGAATACGGCTCGGTCATCTTCATCGCCGGCAACCTGCCCTACAAATCCGAGATCGCACCGCTTCTGATCGTTATCCGGCTGGAGGAATACAATTACCCAGCGGCGACCGCGATCGCGGCAATCATGCTGGCGCTGTCGTTCGTCATGCTGCTGGTCGTCAATCTGGTGCAGACATGGAGCCGCAAGCGCTATGGCTGATCCCGAGATCAAATCCTACGAACCGTATCACGAGAGCCGCTCGGCGGCGGTGACCGAAAGCCGCCCGGCGCAGGCCGTGCTGATGGCCATCGCTTTCGCATTCCTCGGCATCTTCCTGCTTTTGCCGCTGATCATCGTCTTCCACGAGGCGCTGGCGAAAGGCGTCGGCGCCTATACGCAAGCACTGGGCGAACCGGACGCACGCTCGGCCATCCACCTGACACTGCTTGTCGCGGCGATCTCGGTGCCTCTCAATGTCGTCTTCGGCATCTCCGCCGCCTGGGCGATCGCCAAGTTCGAATTCAAGGGCAAGGCGTTTCTCACCACGCTGATCGACCTGCCCTTCTCGGTCTCGCCCGTCATTTCGGGTCTGGTCTATGTGCTTCTGTTCGGCGCCCAGGGGTTGCTTGGCGAGTGGCTGAAGGCACATGGCATCCAGATCTTGTTCGCCGTGCCGGGCATTGTGCTGGCCACCGTCTTCGTCACCTTCCCCTTCGTCGCCCGCGAACTGATCCCGCTGATGCAGGAACAGGGCAATGGCGACGAGGAGGCCGCCCTTTCGCTCGGCGCCAATGGCTGGCAGACCTTCTGGTTTGTGACCTTGCCCAACGTCAAATGGGGCCTGCTCTACGGCGTGCTTTTGTGCAATGCGCGCGCCATGGGCGAGTTCGGCGCGGTTTCGGTGGTGTCGGGCCACATACGCGGCCTGACCAACACCATGCCGCTGCATGTCGAAATCCTCTACAACGAGTACAACGCCGTCGGCGCTTTCGCCGTCGCCTCGCTGCTTGCCGGGCTGGCGCTCGTCACACTGGTCTTGAAAACACTGCTCGAGATGCGCTACGGCGCCGAACTCGCCGCGACGCGCGGACATTAGAAGGTTCATTGTATGGAAGTTCGCGTTGCCAACGTGCGCAAGGAATTCGAGCGGTTTCCGGCGCTTCACGACGTGTCGCTCGACATCAAGTCGGGCGAATTGATTGCGTTGCTGGGACCATCCGGCTCCGGCAAGACGACCTTGCTCAGACTGATCGCCGGGCTGGAGCGGCCGACACGCGGGAAAATCTTCTTTGGTGACGAGGACGCTTCGCAGAAATCGATCCAGGAGCGCAATGTCGGCTTCGTCTTCCAGCACTACGCGCTGTTCCGTCATATGACGGTGGCTGACAATATCGGCTTCGGCCTCAAGGTGCGGCACGGACCGTCGCGGCCGCCAGCAGCGGAGATCCGCCGCCGTGCTTCCGAGCTTCTCGATCTCGTCCAGCTTTCAGGGCTGGAGAAGCGCTATCCCGCGCAGCTTTCGGGCGGCCAGCGCCAGCGCGTGGCGCTCGCCCGCGCCATGGCCATCGAACCCAAGGTGCTGCTGCTCGACGAGCCGTTCGGCGCGCTCGACGCGCAGGTGCGCCGGGAACTGCGCCGCTGGCTGCGGGAAATCCATGACGCCACCGGCCACACCACCGTCTTCGTCACCCACGATCAGGAAGAGGCGCTGGAACTGGCCGACCGTGTCGTGGTGATGAGCCAGGGCCGTATCGAGCAGGTCGGCACCGCCGACGACATCTACGACACGCCGAATTCGCCCTTCGTCTACGGCTTCATCGGCGAATCGAGCTCCCTTCCGGTCAAGGTCGAGAATGGCGAGATCTGGCTGGCCGACCGTCCAATCGGATTGTCGGCGCCGCACGCGTCCGAGGGCGATGCGATGCTTTACTTCCGTCCGCATGATGTCGAACTGCTGGACGGCTGCAGCGGCTGCATCGCCGGCACCGTGGCGGCCAGCCGCCGCGTCGCCGGCACAAGGCGCGTCGAACTTGAAATCGGCGGCGAACGCCAGCGGGTCGAGATTGAGCTGCCGGTCGACCATCCGGCAGCGCAGAAGAGCCGCGTGGCGTTCCGCCCGGGGCGCTGGAAGCTGTTCCCGGCTGCATAGCGATCGGACCACGGTGAATCCGCCCCAGGGATGTCCCGGTCGGTGGCGGTCTTTCACCTGGCCTTCAACGACAACACCAGGGTCATCGGGTTTTTCGGGGAGGCCGCAAAGCCGTAGTGCTCGTAAAAGGCTTTCGCTTCATCCGATATGGCATGAACAAAAATTCCGCGAATACCGAGGATCGTCGCGGCTTGACTGGCGCGCAGGACGGCATCTTGCAGAAGCGCCGCGCCCAGCCCCTTCCGTTGCCAGCTTCCATCCACCGCGAGACGCCCGAGCACGACCATCGGAATGGGATCTGGCATGTTGCGGCGAACAATGCCGGGCGCTTCCGCCAGATCAAGCCCGCCCGAAGACAAGCAGTAGTAGCCGACAACGCGTGTGCCTTCCGCCACCACATAAGTACGCGATGCGCCACTGACCTGGTTGGCCCGTGCCCTGCGGCGAAGCCATTGGTCGAGACTTTCTGTTCCGCTTTGGAAAAGGCCGAGATCGTGGTTTTCTGCCAGGGGCGTGGGCGCCGATAGCATCAGTCCCGCCATGGCTTGGGCACGTTCATGAGGCGCCCAAAACCTTCCCCGCTCGGCGGTTTATCGAGGATGTCGAGATAATGCCGGTAACTCTCCGGATCCACCTTGATCAGGGTCTGGTCGAGTAGCGTGTCCTCGGCCGCACGATAGGCGGCGTCGATCATGAAGTCGGAGCGGGTTTTCCCACGTATTTTCGCGGCGCGGTCGATCAGTATGCGCATATCCTCTCGGATGCGCAGATTGACAGGCTTGGCGTGGGTTTCGGGCGCGGCTTTCGTCATGGAAGACTCCTTTCCGCCACCATAACATTGCGCATACACAATGTGTATCTATTTGTGGCTTTTATCAGAAACAGGCTGAAGAGGACCGACCTCAAAAGGTGAAAGAAAAAACTACGATATGTCTGTTTGGGAAACAGTTTTCTAGCAACACTGGTCTAGTCCTGAATCCATGCCTCGCCGCTCCTTCGCGCCCCGGCTATGGTCTGGCAATAGAGCATTACATCCGGAGCCTTTTCATGAAGCGATTTTTCCTCGGCGTTGCCGCCGCCGGTCTCCTCCTCGCATCCTCCCAAGCCTGGTCGGCCGACAAGCTGCTGAACGCCTCCTATGACGTCGGCCGCGAACTGTTCGTGCAGGTCAACAAGGCCTTCATATCAGAGCATCCGGGCGTCACCGTCGACCAGTCGCATGCCGGCACTTCGGCGCAGGCGCGCGCCATCGCCGAGGGCCTCGGCGCCGATGTCGTCACCTTCAACCAGGTCACCGACGTCGACTTCCTGGTCAAGAAGGGCCTTGTCTCCGCCGACTGGCAGAAGGACTTTCCCGACAATGCCTCGCCCTTCTATTCGCTGCCGTCGTTTCTCGTCCGTGCCGGCAACCCCAAGCACATCAAGGACTGGAACGATCTCGTGCGCGACGACGTGCAGGTGATCTTCCCCAACCCGAAAACGTCGGGCAATGCGCGCTACACCTATCTCGCGGCCACCGCCTACGCCAAGGAAGCCTTCAAGGGCGACGACGCCAAGGTGAAGGAGTTCATCACCAAGCTGTTCAACAACGTGCCGATCTTCGACACAGGCGGGCGGGCCGCCACCACCACCTTCGTGCAGCGCGAGATCGGCGACGTGCTGATCACCTTCGAATCCGAGACGCGCGGCATCCGCAAGGAATATGGCGACGACAAATTCGAGCAGGTCACGCCTTCGGTCAGCCTTCTGGCGGAGTTCCCGGTAGCGATCGTCGACAAGGTCGCCGACGAGCACGGCACGCGCGATCTGGCCAAGAGCTATCTCGACTTTCTCTATACGCCCGAGGGCCAGGGCATCGCCGCCGACAACGGCTTGCGCGCACGCGACGCGGCTGTCGCGGCCAAATACAAGGCCGATTTTCCGGATGTGCGCCTGCTGACGGTGGAAGACGTCTTCGGCGGTTGGGACAAGGTCCAAAAGGAGCATTTCGCCGCCGGCGGCCTGCTCGACCAGGCCTATGGCAGCCGCTAAAATCTCCGCGGACCGTTAGAACGATCAGAAAAGCCGGCCGTGGGCCGGCTTTTCTTGTTTATGCAGGCGATAAGGCAAATCCGGCGCCCTCCGTGCAAAACGTTACAAAGAATCAACGCGTTTGTGCCTAACATGCGTTCCAATGGCTTTGTTTTCGCGAAACGGCGGCGTGCGGAAGCAATGCCGTCATCATTTGCACACAAACAGCCGCCAGATGCGGGGTGGTTGGGGCTTCAACGGGTTATCAGGGCATGCTGACGAAAAAAGGCAAATACGGCCTCAAGGCCCTCGTGCATCTTTCCAATCTTCCGGTTGGCCAACTGGCCTTCGTCAACGACATCGCCGTCGCCAACAACATCCCGAAGAAATTCCTCGATGCCATACTGGGCGAATTGCGCAACGCCGGCTTCGTCCAGAGCCGCAAGGGCAAGGAAGGCGGCTATCGCCTCGCCCGCCCGGCTTCCGAGATCAAGATCGGCCATGTCGTGCGCGTGCTCGACGGGCCGCTGGCGCCGATACCTTGCGCCAGCCGCACGCAGTATCAGCGCTGCGAGGATTGCGACGAGGCGACCTGCCAGGTCCGGCACATGATGCTGGAAGTGCGCCAGGCGATCGCCGAGGTGCTGGACAACCGTAGCCTCGCCGCCATGCGCGATGCCGATAATGACGATTTCCCGGTCGAGTTGACTTCACAAATCTAGAGCCGGGTGGATGAGGCTGTCGAGGTTTACGAAATCCCGAAAAGCCGCCCGCAAGCAGCCATCGGCAGCCAGCTTTCGCACCGAAATCATCGCCGACGTCTTTGTTCCCGAATATGCCGAGGACGTGCGCTTCTTCAGCCGCAAGCTGGCCAATCCCGGCAGGCTCCGCCGCTTCTCCACCAGGGATCTTCGCGAAAGCCTGATTACCCTCTTCTACCTCGCGGTCGCGGCAGCGCTGCCGGTGCGCTGGTGGTCGCCGATCTGCGATTGGGCGTCGAGGTTTCGCTTGAAGCGCCATATGCGCAAGGACTTCCGCGCCTATGCCGCCGCAACGCGCGCGGTGCTCGGCGACGGCATCGATGCGCGCAAGCTGTTCGAGGCAATGCTCACGGCGCGCCATCGCCGCCGCATGCAACTTGCCGCGCATCTGGTCGCCGGCCGTTGGACGCCGACGATCCGGCTGGAGGGCCTCGAAGGCTTGCAGGCAGCCTTGCAACGCGGCCACGGCGCGATCCTCTGGTGCGATCAGTTCACCGCCCAGACGATGATCGGCAAGCGCGCCATACACGAGGCCGGCATCGAAGCGCATCAGGTCAGCGTCAACACGCATGGCGTGTCCGAGACGGTGTTCGGCCAGCGCTTCCTCAACCCGCCAATGATTCATGTCGAGAACCGGTTCCTGAAAAGCCGAATCGTCTTCGACCGTGACGACGCCTATCAGGTCACCATCCGCATTCAGAAGATGCTGAAGCAGAACGGCGTCGTGCTGATGACCAACACCATCCACGCCGGCTCGACCTTCACCGAAACCGCACTGGGCGAAAGCGGCTGGACCCACCTTGCCTCGGCACCGGCGAATTTCGCCGCCCGAGGCAAGACGGCCCTGTTTGCCATGTCGACTTTCGAGGACGTGCCCTTCCGGCAATACCGGGCCGTCTTGAGCCCCGAACTGGTGCCGCCAGCACCGGCGCTCACGGCAGTGAACACAACCAGGGACGGAGCCAAGAACATGGCCCTGCAAGCACACTACATCCTGCTGAAACGCGACCGCTTGCTGGAGGCGCTGAAGCAGTGCCCCGAGCAGATGATGTCCTGGTCGCGCCATGAGCGGTTGACCGAAGCTCAGGACGGCATCGGCATCAGCGGAGAAGAAGGCTCATGAGCGGCGCATCGAGCGCAATGCCTGGGTGACGAGTTCGTCGACCGGCTGCGTCGCGTCGAGCGTCAATGCCCGCTCGTCTTGGCCCGGCGGCTCCAGGATGGCGAACTGGCTGTCGACCAGGCTTGCCGGCATGAAATGGCCCTTGCGGTTGCCGACGCGCCGCCGCGCGGTGGCCGGATCGATCTCCAGATAGAGGAAGACGATATCGGGGCAAAAGCCGCGCAGCCGCTCGCGATAGCCGCGCTTCAGCGCCGAGCAGGCGGCGACCACACCTTGGCCGTTGCCGATCGACGCCGCGATCTGCTCGCCGATCGCGTCGAGCCAGCCCTCGCGCAGTTGATCGGTGAGCGGCTCGCCCCGCGCCATGCGGGCGACGTTTTCGGGCGGATGCAGCCTGTCGCCCTCGATAAAGACGGCACCCAGCGCGGCGGCCAGCGCGAGACCGAAGGCTGACTTGCCACAGCCGGCGACGCCCATCACCACGATAGCCGGAGGTGCCAAACCGGAAGCGCCCGTCGGCGCCTGCGCTGCCTTTTCGTCCACCGTCAGCGGCTCGCCGGCGCGCGGCCGTAGAGAAGGAGCATGGCGACGATGACGACGCCATAGATGATCTGCCGTCCCGCCTCGGGCATCTGCATGACCGACAGGATGGATTGCAGCAGCGTGATCAGGATCACGCCCGCGACCGTGCCGAGATAGGAGCCGCGCCCACCCAGGATCGAGGTGCCACCGAGCACGACGGCCGCGATCGACGGCAGCAGATAGGCATCCCCCATAGATTGCGCCGCCTTGGAGGCGTAACCCGCCAGCAGCACGCCGCCAAAGGCGGAGAGCCCGCCGGAGACGGCAAAGGCGATCATCACCACGCGTCTTGTGTCGATGCCGGAGAGATAGGCGGCGCGCTCGCGGTTGCCGATGCCATAGACCGCGCGGCCAAAACCGCTGCGGGTCAGCACGAACACCATCGCGGCCCCGATCAGCGCCCAGATGATGACCGCGTTGGGGACGCCCGGAATGGTGAAGCCGGTGGCCAGGTAGCGCATGGCGCCAGTGGCCGAATCCTGCGGCGAGAATCCCCCGGTGTAGACCACCATCAGCCCTTGCGCGACGGCGTTGGTGGCCAGCGTGATGATCATCGAGGGGATGCGCAGATAGGCGACGCCAATGCCGTTGACGACGCCGATCAGCACGCCACAGAAGATGCCGAACGGGATCGCCAGCGCCACGCCGGCCGGACCATAGGCCGCCGCCGCGCAGGCCATCATCGCGCCCGCCGCCACCGACCACGGCACCGACAGGTCGATCTGGCCGAGCAGGATGACCAGCATCATGCCGGTGGCAATGACGCCAAGGAACGAAGCCACCTTGAGCTGCTGCAAGAGATATTCAGGCGACAGGAAGCTGCGCGAATAGAGGCTGCCCACCAACAGCAGCACCACGATGCAGGCAAAGGCCGTCAGCACCGCCGGATCGGCGCGGCGGATGAATTTCGGCATGCGGCCGGCAATGCCGCCCAAGGTCGTCTCGCTCACAGGAACCACTCCAGCCGGTTGCGGACCCGAAACAGGGCGAAGGCGCCGAGGCTGACGGCGACCAGCAGGATAACGCCCTGGAACAGCGGCTGCCAGAGCGGATCGAAGTCGAAGACGAACAGAAGATCGCCGATCGTGCGGAAGGCCAGCGCGCCGAAGATGGCGCCGATGGCACTGCCCTTGCCACCGAACAAGGAGACGCCACCCAGCACCACGGCCGCGATCGAAAACAGCGTGTAGGCGTTGCCGCTGGCATAGGCTGCCTCCCCCGTATAGGTGAAGAAGGTGAGGAACAGCCCGCCGATCGCGGCCAGCAGGCCGGCCAGTGTGTAGGCGGCAAACTTGCCGCGACGGATCGGCACGCCAGACATGTAGGCAGCCGTTTCCGAAGAGCCGGCCGCGTAGGCGGCACGGCCGAGTACCGAACGGCTGAACGGCACCCAGATCAACAGCACGACCGCCAGCAGCACGACCAGGCTTGCCGGCACCAGATCGAAAAAACGTCCTGTCATGGCATCGGCCAGGTCCTCGTTGACCGAGCCGCCCGGGAATGGGCGCAGCAGGAGGCCCACTCCGTAATAGACCGCGCCGGTGGCGATGGTGGCGACGATCGGCTGCAGCCGCCCATAGATGACGATGGCGCCGTTGATGGCGCCGCACAGAAGGCCCGCCGCCAGCACGGCGATGACGCCGAGCGTGGTCTGCATCGGCGTGCCCACCACCAGCCAGGAGGCCAGGCAGTTGGTGAGCAGGAAGATCATGCCGACGGACAGGTCGATGCCGGAGGTGATGACGACCAGTGTCTGCGCCATGGCGACGAAGGCAAGCAGCACGCCCTTGTTCGCGGCCGTCTGCACGACATTGGCGGTGAAGCCCGCCGGATGGTTGGAGGTGTAGATGACGAACATGACGATGAAGATGCCGAGCGCCAGCAGCGTTCCGCGCTGCTCGGCCAGCCAGTAGCGCCAATCTTTCACGCTTCCGCTCCCAGGCCCACCGGGCTCTCCTCGCCATGGATGTTGAGCGCGCTCGATATCAGCGCCCGTTCGGTGATCTCGGCGCCGACCAGTTCGCGCTTGACCGCCCCGTCATAGAGCACCAGCACGCGGTCGCAGCAGCCGATCAACTCGTCATAATCGGTCGAATAGAACAGGATCGCCGCGCCCGCGTCCGCCAGCTTGCGCATCAGCTGATAGATTTCCTGCTTGGTGCCGACATCGATCCCGCGCGTCGGATCGTTGAGCAGGATGATGCGCGGCTGGCGCATCAGCCATTTGGCGATGACCACCTTCTGCTGGTTGCCGCCCGACAGCGCGCCGACCGGGATGTCGAGACCGGCCGTCTTGATCGCCAGCAGGCCGACCATGTCGTCGATCAGCCGCTGCTCGGTGGCGCGGTCGATGATGCCCCCTTTCGACAGCCGGTCAAGCGCGGCGAAGGACAGGTTTTCGCGCACCGTCATCGGCAGCATCAGGCCTTCGGTCTTGCGGTCTTCCGGGATGAGCGCCATGCCGATGCCATCCTCGCGGGCCGCCGCCGGGCTGGTAATCGTCACCGGCTTGCCGTCGATCAGCACCTCGCCCGAGAGGCCACGCAGCACACCGAAGAAAGCAAGCAGCAGTTCGCGCTGGCCCTGGCCGTCGAGCCCCCCGAGGCCGACGACCTCTCCTGCCCTGACGGTCAGCGAGATGTTGTCCAACCGGTCGGCCCAGGACAATTTGCGCGCCTCGAGCCTGGGGGCGGCGTTGGCCGCTGCCGCCGGCGGCTTGGGCGGAAAGATATGGCTGTACTCGCGGCCGATCATCAGTTCGACCACCTCGTTGTCGCTCTTCGAGCCGGCCTTGTAGCTGGCGACGTTGCGCCCATTGCGGAACACCGTGCAGTGGTCGGCGAGTTCGGCGATCTCGTTCATGCGGTGCGAGATGTAGAGCAGCGCCAGCCCTTCCGAACGCAGCCGCTTCAGCACGCCGAAAATCTTCGAGACATCGGCGGCAGTCAGCGCCGACGTCGCCTCGTCGAGGATGAGGATACGCGGCTTGCGCGCCAAGGCCTTGGCGATCTCCACCATCTGGCGCCGTGACAGCGGCAGGTCCTTAACCAGCGCCAGCGGATGGATGTCGGCGGCGCCCGCCCGCGCCAGCGCGTCCTCGGCGATGCGGCGCTGCGCCTTGCGATCGATCATGCCGAAGCGTTTGGGTGGATCCGAAATGACGATGTTGTCGGCAACGCTGAGTTCGGGGATCAGCGACAATTCCTGGAAGATGCAGACGATGCCGGCCTTGTTCGCCGCACCGGGCGAAGCGAAGGTCACTTCGCGCCCATCCAGCATCATGCGGCCTTCATCAGGCGCCACGACACCCGCCATGACCTTGATCAGCGTCGACTTGCCAGCCCCGTTTTCACCGAGGATGGCATGGATGCTGCCGGTCTCGACCGTCAGCTCGGCCTTTTCCAGCGCCCGCACGCCGCCATAGCGCTTGGAAATGCCTTCCATGCGAAAGAGTGGAGCCGCACCGTCCATCAACCCTCCCAGGGGCAATCATGGGATTTCAGGGCTGGCGCCGCGGGTTGACCCGCGGCGCCGGCGATAGCAGTGAGCCTACTGGTTTTCCTTGGTCTGCCCCATGATTTCCTGGGCGCTGAAATTGATGCCGCAGGTTGGGAAGGAGTTGCCGACGAAGAAATTGTCGGACTGGTCGGGGAAGAAATCCTGGCCAGCCTTGAAGTTCGGATCCTCCACAATAGCCAGCGGCAGCTTCACCGATTGCGGCACGACATTGCCTTCGAGGGCCGCGATTGCCGTCTTGATTGCCACCGCCACCTGGGCGGGGCCGGTGCCAGCCGAAGAGCACTTCAAGCCGTCGCCGGCATGCGCGGCACAGAACTTGCGAAAACCGTTCTCCGTCTCGCCGCCGAACGGAACGAATGGATGCTTGGCATCCATCATCGCCTGCACGATGCCGGTGTCGCCGCCTTGCCCGGTGATGCCGTCGAACGGTCCGTTTGTGGCAATCGCGTCCGCCGTGGCTTTCTGGGCAACGCCGTCGTCCCATTTGCCGACCACCTCGGTGACTTCCCATTTCTTGCCGGAGCCGTCGAGGACCTCGTGGATGCCGGCATGACGGTCCGTGTCGACGGAAGTGCCGGCGACGCCGCGCACTTCGAGTACCTTTCCGCCGTTCGGGACATGCGAGACCAACCACTTGCCCCACAACGCGCCAAGGCCCTTCTGGTCGACGTTGACGTTGATGGCATCCTTGGTGTCGAGGATGTTGTCGAAGGCGACCAGCACGACACCGGCCTCCTTCGCACGCTTGATGACTGGTCCGAATGCGGTCGGGTTCTGCGCGTTGACGACGATCGCGTCAAAGCCGGAATCGATGAAATTGTTGATCGCGGAGATCTGCGCCGGGACGTCCTCGCCGGTCGACACAACCTTGAATTCCTTCAGCTTTTTGGCGACATCCGGCTGTGCCGCATACGCCTTGGCGGTCTGCACCATCTGGATGCGCCAGGTGTTGGCGATGTAGCCGTTGGCCAACGCAATGCGGTATGGTCCGGCCTTCTTGGGAAACTTGAAGAATTGCGTATCGGCTGCCCATGGGGCAAAGCAGTCCGGCTCGGCTGCCGGTCCCTTGACGATTTCCGGGCCTCCGGCCATCGCCGCTGAGCTCAACATGACGAATGCAGTGGCGGCAACGATGCCACCAACGAGTGACTTGATCATCGATATTCCTCCCAGTTGCAGTTCTGACTTGTTTGTTTAGCTGCAGTAGAATGACGTGTTCGCCCCAGCACCTCCCGCCCTGGCCGGCCACGCACGTCAGGTGGCCAGCACCGACCTCTCCCTCCTCGTTGCTTCCTTAAGCTGCAACGAAAGTATCATATTATCAATAATAAACAAGGAAAATTCTGTCGCTTATGTATAATAAACAGCGCTTAGACTTGATGCCGGTTCGAATGGTAGCGCTACCAAGAATGCCTGTAAAGGCTGATTTCAGCAGGGTCTAAACTGCTTCAGCGTGCCGTGCTCTCGCGCCGCTTGAGCTCGAAGCCGAGGTCGACGACACGCTCCTGCGGCCGATCACCGGCGATGGCCGCCAGCGCCATGGCGACAGCGCGCCTGCCGATTTCGTAGCGATGGGTGCGGATGCTGGTGATCGACGGAAATGCCACCTGCATCATCTCGAGATCGTTGAAGCCGACGATGCCGATGGTCTTCGGCACATCGATCGAGGCGCGATGGCATTCAAACAGCACACCGAGCGCGATATCGTCATTGTTGCAGAAAACGCCGTCGAGCGTCGGCATCTTGGCAAGGGCGTCGCGGAACAATTCACGGCCAAGCGACACGCTGGAAAGCACCGGCGTGGTGGTGACCAGGCGCGGGTCGAACAGCCCGGCCCTCTCCATCGCCGCGCGGTAACCAGCCAGGCGCCGCTGCGAGCGCGGATCCATGCGTGCACCGATGAAACCGATCCGGCGATACCCCGCCTCGATCAGGTGCTCGGTCGCCGTCCTGCCGCCGTCGAGATGCGAGAAGCCGACCATCATGTCCACGGGATCGGGTCCGGTCTCCATCACCTGAACCACCGGGCAACCGGCATTCTCCAAGAGCTTTCGCGAGGTGGGCGTCTGGTCGATGCCGGCAACGATCAGCGCTGCCGGCCGCTGGGAGCCGAACAGCTGCAGCAGCCGCTCTTCCTCCAGTCCGGAATAGTGCGTGTTGCCGAGCTGAATGCGGAAGGGGCTGTCCGACAGGCTGTCATAGATGCCGCGCACCACCTCGGCGAAGACGTTGTTGGTCAGCGAAGGCACCAACACGCCGAACACTTCAGCCCGCGCCGAGGCCAACGCGCGTGCGTTCGGGTCCGGCACATAGCCAAGTTCTTCGACGGCGGCCAGGATCTGGCGGCGCAGTTCCTCGGAAACGCGCACCGGCTCGCGCAGCGCGCGCGAAACGGTGATGGCGCCGACGCCTGCCTTGCGTGCCACATCCGATATGGTCGGGCGGCCACCGCCCCGGCGCGAGCGCGGCTTGATCAAGGCCTTGGCCCATGCGCATGGCCATCGAAGCGCGCCCGCAATGCGATATTTCCAGCTGTCGCCATCTCACCGGCCTGTTGCCGCACCCATCGGCCCCTGGCGTCGCGCAGGGACTGGCTGTTGTCAAGCCGAGCCACCGAGTGGCTGTGCCTGGCCTTCCTCAGGCGGCTAAGGCGGCCCTGTGCCTCGCCTTCCACATGAACAGGCCGATCGCCAGTATGTTCAAGAGGTTCCAGGCGATGCCGTTCAGGAACGCGGCGGCGTACGAGCCGGTCAGGTCGTAGATCCAGCCCGACATCCAGCCGCCGATCGCCATGCCGAAAATCGTCGCCATCATGACGATACCGATACGCTGGCCGGCCTCCTTGGCCGGCAGGTACTCGCGCACGATGATCGCATAGCAAGGCACGATGCCGCCTTGTGACAGGCCGAAGACCAGCGACACGACATAGAGCGAGGCGAGCCCGTCGAACGGGATATAGAACAGCAATGACAGGCATTGCAGCACCGAGCCGATGAGCAGGGTTTTGACGCCGCCGATGCGGTCGGCGACGAAGCCCGAGGCAAGCCGGCTGACGACGCCCGCCGCCATCATGATCGACAGCATGTCGGCGCCATGCGCCATGCCGTAGCCAAGATCCATGCAATAGGCGACGATGTGAACCTGGGGCATCGACATCGCCACGCAGCAACCCAAGCCGGCGACGACCAGCAGCGCCTGCATTGCCCCCGGCGACATAGGAATCGGCTGCACCGACCGGCTTCCGGGCGAGCCGGCGGCAGCCGCTTCCGGCGCGCCGCGCCGCAGCAACAACACCAGCGGCACCATGGTGACCAGGCAGAAGACGCCGATTGCCGCATAGGTGAAGCGCCAGCCTTCCGCCTTGATCAGCGTCGGCATGATGGTGGGCCAGATCGCTCCGGCGAGGTAATTGCCGGCCGCCGCCGCCGTGACGGCGACGCCGCGGCGACGATTGAACCAGTGCGAGATATCGGCGATCAACGGTCCGAAGATCACCGATGTGCCGAGACCGATCAGCACCCCTTGGGCAAGGGTGAATTGCAGGATCGAGGTCGACAGCGCCGCGAGCAGGAGGCCGGCGGAGAGCGCGATCGAGGAGAACAGCGCCGGAATCCAGTAACCCATGCGGTCGATGGCGCGGCCGACCAGCACATTGCCGGCGGCAAAGCCGACCATGGTCGCGGTGTAGGGCATGGATGCCGCGGCGCGGTCGACGCCGAACTCGGCCTGTACCGCCGGCAGCACCACGACAACGGCCCACATGCCGACCGCGCCGATTGTCGCCAGCAGCATCGAGATGGCCAGCCGCATCCAGGCGTAGGAGCTGTCGATACCGGGACTGGGCCGGCTCAAGTCGGTTCGGGTCAAAGGCGTTTCCTGTCGGCGGTCTCGAAAACCGGTCGCCGTTGTCGCCACTATCCGCGCATTCCCCGTCCATAGCAGCGCCACGACAGGCAAATCCGTGGCTCCAGAGCGGAAAGGCAGGTGGGAACCGACATCCATGTGTGGAGTTTCCGATCAGCAACCCCGCAAAGGAGTCCAGCCATGACCGCCACCAAGCAGAAATGGTCGGCCGAGGTAACCGAGCACAGCGATGCGATGGATCTCGAGGAGCATGTCTTCGAATCCGACGACGCCAAGAAGATTGCCGCCTCGCTCAAGCGGTCGGCCGAACACAGCCACCGCCGCAAGGCCGAACCCTTCCAGTCCGCCATATCGATGCTGAATTTCTACATCAACAGGGCCGGCAAGAACCTGCCCGCGGCGCGCAAGAAGGTCCTCGAGGACGCCAAGGACGAACTGCGCGAAGCATTCGGGCGGCCAAAGGAGGACTAGCCGCCCTCGCCCGCCAATGGCTCCTGACTGGACAGGGCGTCCTATTGCTTGATGTCGGGTTCGACGAGCCTGGCCAGGTTCCGCAGCGATTCCTGCCAGCCGAGATAGCAAGCTTCCGCCGGAATGACATCCGGGATACCGGCCTGGGTGATGTTCACTTCGGTGCCCACGGACACTTTCTTCAACGTCACGGTCACCTCGATCTCGCCGGGCAAGTTGGGATCGTCGAACCTGTCGGTGTAGCGCAGGAGTTCGCCCGCGACGAGCTCGACATACTCACCGCCAAACGAGTGGCTGTCGCCAGTGGTGAAGTTGCGGAACGACATCTTGAACGTGCCGCCGACCTTGCCCTCGAAGTGATGGACCGTGCAGGTGAAACCGTTCGGCGGAAGCCATTTGGCAAGCGCATCGGCCTCGAGGAACGCACGGTAGACCTTCTCCGGGCTGGTGGTCAGAACGCGATGCAGACGAACGGTGCTGGGCATGTCGATACTCCTTCGTGGTCTCTGTTCGATACCCCAAGGACGGTTATCACACGGCCGATCCGACACAGGCTTTTGAGTTTTTTGACGGTGGCGGCCTCAATTGCTTCGAGCCGGCAAGGCGGAAACACCCGCGCAAATGGCTGTGTCGCTGAAGTTCTATCGCGAACGAATGACGTTGTCGGTATTGGCCAGCAGCTTGCGCACGGCATTGCGCGCCGCATCCGGCCGCTGCAGGCGAATATTCTTTTCGATTGCCTCGTGCATCTTCTGGGCGAGCTGCAAATCGTCGAGTTCGCGGGTCGTGTAGGCAAACAGGTGATCGAAGGCGGATTCGATCAGCACGCCGAGCGGGACCAGCAGGTCATTGCCGGAGGCACGCAGGATTGCGAGGTGGAAGCGGGTGTCGGCGCGGGTCCGTTCCTGCAGACTTTTCGCCTCGCCCATCTCCCGGCAAGCCTGGCTGATCTCGGCCATCTGCTCGTCGGTCCGCCGCATGGCGGCAAAGGCGGTCGCTTCCGGCTCGATGATGTGGCGGAATTCCTGCACCGTCCTCAGGAACACCTCGCGGTCGGGCGACGTCGCGTACCAGGCGAGCACATCGCGGTCGAGCAGGTTCCAGCGTTCTTTCGGTTCGACCCAACTGCCGATCTTGGGGCGCGATGCCAGCAGGCTCTTGGCCATCAGCATCTTGATCGCCTCGCGCACCGCCGACCGGCTGACGCTGAAGGTCTCCGACCACTTGGCTTCGTTGGGCAGGATGGTGCCGGGCGGATAGTCGCCGCGCACGATCCTGAGCCCGATCTCGCTGGCCAGCGACGTGTGTACGCTGGAGCCGGGAATGCGCGCCGCGTCGGGCCGGCGAACACCTGCCGGGCGTTCGCCGGCTTCAGCCTTTTTGGGCGATTTTTCCTTGTTCGGCCTCGCGTCCCGCATGAATTCCAGAAAGGCCGGTTTAGGGAAGCTGTCAAGCGCGGTGCGGCCATTGGGCGGCAAAGCCGGCTTCTATGCACAACCCAGCGCGATTCGACCTCGCTCAGGCGGTCTTGACGTATTTGCGCCAGCTATGCTCCGGCCGGAAGCCGAGCATGTTGCGCGCCTTGCGGTTCGATAGCAGCGTCTCGTATTCGCCGAGTTCGCCCTTGACCGGCACGCCGGGATAGAACCGCTTCAGGAGTTCGGCGGTCGGCAGATCGGACGAGGTGTCGTCATTGGCGGCGTTGAACACCTGGTAGCCCAGCCCGTCCTTCTCGATGGCGCGCAGCGTGATCTGGCCAAGGTCGCGCGCGTCGATGTAGCTCCAGGCGATACGTTTGCGAAAGCCCGGGTCGGCGAACCATTTCGGAAACAGCGAATACTCGTGCGGCTCGATGACGTTGCCGATGCGCAAGGCATAGATGTCCGTGCCGTTGCGCTGCGCGAAGGCGCGCGCCGTCTTTTCGTTGACGATCTTGGACAGCGCATAGCTGTCCATCGGATCGACGTCATATTCCTCGTCGAGCGGAAAGTGCGTGGGGTCGCGCGGCTCGTTGGCGAACACCAGGCCGTAGGTCGTCTCGCTGGAAGCGATGATCACCTTGGGGATGCCGAGCTTCACCGCGGCCTCGATGACGTTGTAGGTGCCCATCGCGTTGATGCGGAACACCTCGTTGTCGGGTGTGATCATGATGCGTGGGATGGCGGCGAAATGCACCACGGCGTCGACGGGCTGCGGCCGCAGCGACGGATCGAATTCGTGCAGCCCCATATAGCTCGACAGCGCGTTGAACACCTGGCCGCTGTCGGTGATGTCGGTGATCAGCGTGCGCACCTTGGGATTGTCGAGCGGTTTGGTGTCGATGTTGAGCACCTGGCAGCCCTGCTCCACCAGATATTGCACGACGTGGCGTCCAGCCTTGCCGCTGCCGCCGGTGAACATGATCCGCTTGGTCATTTCTGGTCTCCACGAAAGTCCTGGGATTTACGTCTATTGTCAGACAATATTGCTTTCTGCAACCGTCTATGGCTAAAACAGCGGCAACATTATCGATAATCACAGGACAGGACAGACAGCATGAACACCACCGCCACCAGCGAGACAATCGGCTTTGTCGGCCTTGGCCTGATGGGTCACGGCATCGCCAAGAACATCGTCGACAAGGGCTATTCCCTGACCTTTCTCGGCCGCAAGAACCGCAAGCCGGCGGAGGATCTTCTCGGCCGGGGCGCTCGTGAGGCATCGACCTCCCGAGACGTGGCGGCCGCATCCGATATCGTCTTCATCTGCGTCACCGGCTCGCGCGAGGTGGAGGCCATTATTCGCGGTCCCGGCGGCCTCAAGGAGGGTTTGAAGAAGGGGTCGGTCGTCGTCGACTGCTCGACCTCGGATCCGGTCTCGACGGTGGCGCTCGCGGCCGAACTCAAGGCGCTCGGCGTCGACTATGTCGACGCGCCGCTAAGCCGCACGCCGAAGGAAGCGTGGGAAGGCACGCTCGACGCCATGGTCGGCGCGCCCGACGCCGTCTTCGCCAGGGTCAAGCCGGTGATCGACACCTGGGCTGGCCGCATCGTCCATATCGGCGACACCGGCGACGGCCATCGCATGAAGCTGCTCAACAATTTCATCTCGCTCGGTTACGCCGCCATCTATTCCGAGGCATTGGCGCTGGCCGAGAAGGTCGGCATCTCGCCGCCGCGTTTCGACAGCGTCATCCGCAACGGCCGCATGGATTGCGGCTTCTACCAGACCTTCATGCGCTGGACGCTGGAAGGCGACCGCGACGCCCACAAATTCACCATCGCCAATGCCTTCAAGGACCTGACCTATCTGGAATCGATGGCGGGCGCGGCGGGCATCGCCAACCCGCTCGGCAACGCCACCAAGAATTCCTTCGCCGGCGCCCATGCCACCGGGCCGGCCGAGCAGTTCGTGCCGATGCTGGCGACTCATATCGCCAAGGTGAATGGTATCGACCTGATGCCGATGAAGGATGGCAAGAAGCAGACGATCTGAGGCCCCGGACGGCTGGCCTTACCGCCGGCCTCTTCCGATCCCCTCATCGGTGTCGGCGAGCAGCTTGTGCACGGCGTTGCGGGCGGCTGCCGGCCGCTGCAGGCGGATGCTCTTCTCGATCGCCTCGTGCAGATTCTGCGCCCGCCGCTGATCGCCGACCTGGCGCGTGGTGAAAGCGAAGAGATGGTCGAGCGCCGATTCGATCAGCACGCCGAGCGGCACCAGCAGGTCGTTGCCCGACGCCCGCAGGATGGCGAGGTGGAAGCGCGTATCGGCACGGATGCGCTCGGCCAGGTTGGCCGCCTCCCCCATCTCGCGGCACGCCAGGCTGATCTCGGCCATCTCCTCGTCGCTGCGCCGCATCGCGGCAAAGGCGGAGGCCTCCGGTTCGATGATGTGACGGAACTCCTGCACGGTGCGCAGGAACGCCTCGCGATCCGGTGCGGTCGCGTACCAGGCCAGCACGTCGCGGTCGAGCAGGTTCCAGCGCTCCTTCGGCTCGACCCAGCTGCCGATCTTGGGACGCGATGCCAGAAGGCTCTTGGCCATCAGCATCTTGATCGCCTCGCGCACCGCCGAACGGCTGACATTGAAGGTTTCGGCCCATTTGGCCTCATTTGGCAGGATGCTGCCGGGCGGATAGTCGCCGCGCACGATCCTGAGCCCGATCTCGCTGGCGAGCGATGCATGAACGCTGGACCCGGGAAAGTGCGCCGCATCCGCCCTGCGGACGACCGCCGTATCGCGGTTGGCTTGCGCCTTCGCCCGACCAGCCTGTTTCTTTGCCTTTTCGTCCGGCATCCACGTTCCAATAGGTCGGCCGTCTGTCGCCCGGATTGATCCGGAGCCGCGCGGCGCGCCGATCCCGTTGCCGAAAAACCAAACCATGGGCGCGACAAAGCCGGAGCCGCTGGCCCCTGAAGCGTCTGCCCCAATCATCCGACGAGGTGGAGGGGCGCCCGCTTGGCGGGCGCCCCTGATCGAAAACCCTACTTCTGGATGCAGGTGTCGACCGTGTCCTTGGTGCATTCGTCGAGACCGGTGAACACCGGATCGTCAACCTTCTTGCCCGTGACCAGGTCGATCATCACCGATGGCGCCTTGTAGCCCATTTCGAAGGGCCGCTGGCCGACCAGCGCGGTGACAAGGCCGTCCCTGGCGATCGCCACCTCGTCGCCGATCGTGTCGGCGGCGCCGATGACGAAGTCGTTCTTGGCCAGCCGGTCCTTCAGCGGTCCGACCAGGTCGCGATAGGGCTGCGGCGCGCCGAACAGCGGCCAGCCGCCCATGATGCCGAACGCGTCGAGCTTGGGATTGGCGGCGAGGATGTCGGTCATCGCCTGAACGCCCTTGGCGCCGTCGTCATTGGTGAACACCGGGCAGCCGGCGACTTCCGTCCAGCCGCCTTCGCCGGCAAGGGCCGCGAGGCCCTCCTTGCCCGTCAGCGCGTCGCGCATGCCTTGCGCGCGGCGCAGGATGTTGTCGGCCGCCGGATTGCCCTCGATGGTGCAGATCGTGCCGCCGTTCGGCTTGGCCTTCTTGATGTACTCGCCGATCTTCTTGCCCATCAGATAGTTGTCGGTGCCGAGATAGGTCTTGCGCAGCGCCGCGTCTTCCTTGGCGAGGTCGGCGTCGACGGTCATGATCGGAATCGACGGATTGGCGCTCTTGATCGTCTGCGCGATCAGCGGCGCGTTGGACGGCGAGATCGCCATCGCCACCGTGTCGGCCTTGCTCAGCATATCCTGCACGATCTGCGCCTCGCCGGCCTCGTCGGAAGTCGATGCCGGGCCGGTGTAGAAGCATTCATATTCCGAGCTGGCGTTTTCCTTGTTCCACTTCTCGCAGCCCTGGTGGATGGCTTCGAAGAACGGATTGTCGAGACCTTTCACCACGATGACGAGCTGCTTCTTGGCCAAAGCCGGCCCGGCGCCCAGCGCCATGGCGGCGACGGCGGCGAGCAATACTGTTTTCCTCATGTCAGTCCTCCCTTGGAAACAGACGGACACGGCGTGCCCGCCACACAAACCAGCCAGGATGCGAGATGACTGAGACGCGTGCGCTCATTCAATCCGGCCAGGCCGATAAGCATTTTCAGATGCGACCAGTTCAGCGATGACGCCGCACGATCGCCAAAACCTTCCGAACGGTGGCGCCGCCGATGGCGTCGTCAAGGCCGGCATGTCTTCCTCCGACGCTCAACTAATAACGGCTTGCCGCCAACGTCAATTGCTATTTGTCCTACAAAACTGATTTTTCAAAAACAGCACGCCACTATTCGTCTGACAATTGCCCGTCGACAATTGACGCCCGCGACGCCATTCGCGTAAATGACGGCATCGCTGTCCCGGGAGGAGTTGGGAAGGCGAATGGATGCCGTCGCCTGTCCGCGGGCGGATGGGCCTGATATGGGAGGCAAAGACTGGTGGCGGTTCTCGAACTCACCAACATCTCGAAGCATTTCGGCGCCATCCAGGCGGTCAACGACGTGTCGCTGTCGATCGAGCCCGGACAGGTTGTCGGCCTGATGGGAGACAATGGCGCCGGCAAATCGACGCTGGTCAAGATGATAGCCGGCAATTTCCGGCCGAGCCATGGCACGATGCGGATGGATGACAAGGAGCTGATCCTGCATAAGCCGGTCGAGGCGCGCCAGCACGGCATCGAGATCGTTCACCAGGACCTGGCGCTCTGCAACAATCTGACTGCGGCGGCCAATGTCTATCTCGGCCGCGAATTGCGCCGCGGCGTCGGCCCGTTCCGCATCCTCGACTACGCCGCCATGTACAAGCGCGCCGGCCAGATCTTCGCCGAACTGAAATCCGAGACCCGCCCGCGCGACCTCGTCAAGCAGATGTCGGGCGGCCAGCGCCAGGCGGTGGCGATCGCTCGCACCATGCTGTCTCAGGCCAAGATCGTGCTGATGGACGAGCCGACGGCGGCGATCTCGGTGCGGCAGGTCGCCGAAGTGCTGAACCTCATCCGTCATCTGCGCGACCAGGGCATCGCTGTCGTGCTGATCAGCCACCGCATGCCCGACGTCTTCGACGTCGCCGACCGCGTCATCGTCATGCGGCGCGGCCGGAAGGTCGCCGACAAGGCGATCGCGTCGAGTTCGCCCGAAGAGGTCACCGGGCTGATCACCGGCGCCATCGAGCAGGTGGCATGAGAATGGCGAACCCGGATTTCACCGCGCATCGGCAGCGCAGGAAAGGTCGATAATGGCAGTCACCCTTGACCAGACGATCGCGCAGAAGCAGCACACCTTGCTGTCGCGCCTGTTCTCCAGCCAGACTTTCTGGGTGGTGATCGCCGTCATCCTGGCCTGTATTTTCCTGTCCTTCGCCACCGATGCCTTCGCCACATCGAAGAACCTCTACAACATCACCCGCAACATCACCTTCGTCGCCATCGTCGCGCTCGGCATGACCTTCGTCATCATCACCGGCGGCATCGACCTGTCTGTCGGTTCGGTGCTGTGCCTATGCTCGATGGTGCTGGCGGTCACCATGCATGCCGGTTATTCGATCGAGATCGGCATTCTGGCCACTATCGCCACCGCGCTCGTCATCGGCGCCTTCAATGGCATTTTTATCGCCTACCTGGGCTTTCCGCCCTTCGTGGTGACGCTCGGCATGCTGTCGATCGCCCGTAGCCTTGCCATGGTCGCCTCAAACAACACCGTCGTCTTCCAGTTCGGGCCGGACCACAACAAGCTGCTGGCGCTCGGCGGCGGCGCCTGGGTGTTCGGCATCGCCAATCCGGTGCTCTACATGATCATCCTGGCGCTGATCACCGGCTTCATCCTGCGCTGGACGAAGTTCGGCCGCCATATCTTCGCCATTGGCGGCAACGAGCACGCGGCGACGCTGACCGGCGTACCGGTCAAGCAGATCAAGGTCGCCGTCTACATGATCTCGGCGCTGTCAGCCGGCATTGCCGGCATCATCGAGACCGGGTGGCTCGGCGCCGTCACCACCAATCTCGGCAACGGCATGGAACTGCAAGTGATCGCCGCCACCGTCATCGGCGGCGCCAATCTGGCCGGCGGCGTCGGCACCGCCTTCGGCGCCATTGTCGGTGCTGCCCTCATCGAGGTGATCCGAAACAGCCTTGGCCTGCTTGGCATCAACGCCTTCTGGCAAGGCACCTTCATCGGCGGCGCCATCCTGCTGGCGGTTCTGTTCGACCGCATCCGCAATTTCAGGCGCAGCGACTGAGAGCACGTCGTCGAAGCGCTATTCGTTCTGGTTCCTATCGCTCAGTCTGAAAATCGGCTGAAGCCGACCGCCATTGGTTTCGGCCAACGACCGATGCCTTGACGGATACCGAAAACCGGCCGCACAATCCCCCTGCAGGCGAAGGGAGGCCAGTCGCCTGCGGGAGGATATACCCATGACGGAAGCGATCAGGCTCTACTGGGGCCGGTTCGGACATGTTTCTGTCCTGAATGTCGCGAGCGACTTCGTCACCCATGCCCATGTCGAGGCGCATCTGATCATCTGGCTCGAAGGCACCGCCGGCGAGATGACCATCGGCCGTGAGACGGTCCGCCTCGGCCCGGGTACCGCCGCCGGCATCAACTCGCTCCAGCCGCATAGCCACGTCCTGTCCCAGGACGGACGGCCGGGCCTGTTCCTGGCCTTCTACATCGACCCGGACTGGGCGCGCCGGCGCCGCGACCTGCCGTCCAGCGCGCCGCTGTTCTCACAGGCGGCGATCGCGCTCGAGCCGTGGCTGCACCAGGCCGCCGCCAGCCTGCTCGATCATCTCACCGACAATGAAAGCGTCGACGACGTCGCCAACTACGAGATCGAGCGGTTCATCGACTCGGTGCTCGATGCCGCCGACGCCTCGGCGCCGCAGGAAGCGCGCGGCCGTATCAACACCATGCAGGATTTCCGCGTCCGCAAGGCGATCCAGCTGATGAAGGCCAATGTCTGCGAGCGCATCTCCTTCGACGATGTAGCCCGCAGCGTCGGCCTGTCGCGGCCGCATTTCTTCGCCTTGTTCAAGGAACAGACCAATCTGACGCCAAACGTCTACTGGAACACGCTGCGCATGGAGGAAGCCGTGCGGCAGCTGCAATGGTCGCAGGAGCCGCTGATCTCGGTCGCCTGCAATCTCGGCTTCACCACGCAGGGCAATTTCTCGCGCTTCTTCCGCGACCATGTCGGCGTGCCGCCGACGCTCTACCGCGAGGCCGCGCGGGCCACGGCCTGAGTCGGCGCCATCTGTTTTTCAGACTGGTTGATACGCGCTCAAGACGCATTGATAAGCGCTGCCCGCTCTAGCGCCCTACCCTTGCCGCAACGAAAATCCGCAAGGGAACATCATATGCCCAAGGTCACCATCTCCAGCGTCATCGACGCGCCGGTCGAAAAGGTCTGGGCGCGCATACGCGACTTCAACGGGCTGCCGGGCTGGCACCCGCGCATGGTCGAGAGCCATATCGAGGACGGCAAGGATGCCAGCGCGATCGGCTGCGTGCGCAACTTCCAGCTCGCCAGCGGCGCGCGCCTGCGCGAAAAACTGCTCGACTTTTCCGATGACGCTTTCCTCGTCAGCTATTCCATCCTGGAGACGCCGCAGCCGCTCACCAACCACAAGGCGACGCTGCAGCTCAGGCGCGTCACCGACGGCGACCGCACCTATGCCGAATGGACCGCCAGCTTCGACGCCGCACCGGAGGAAGCCGACAAGCTGGCCGAGGGCATGGGCGCCAATGTCTTCCAAGGCGGCTTCAATGCCCTTAAGACCCATTTCGCCGGCCAGAGCTGAAGGAGCGGGCCATGGCACTGGCGCTGCAGACTTTTACAACGGTAAAGGACGCCAATGCTGCGCTGACGGCGGCTGGCAGCCGCTATCTCGGCGGCGGGACGCTTGTAGTTCGAGCCGCCAATGAAGGCGATATCTCCGTCGCCACTCTTGTCCGCGCCACCGACCCAGCCCTGTCCACCATCGCCCTGTCCTGCGGCAAGGTCCGCATCGGCGCCTCGGCGACCATGGCGGAGATCGCCCGCCATCCGGAGCTCGCTACCCTTGCCAAGGCCGCGCGCGCCGTCGGCGGTCCGGCGATCCGCAACATGGCGACTGTCGGCGGCAATCTGTTCGCGCCGTCGCCCTATGGTGATTTTGCCGTAGCCCTGCTGGCGCTCGACGCAACGGTCGGCACCGATGACGGCGACACGCCCATCGAAACCTTCCTGGCCGGGCGGGACAACAGCCGCGCCATCGTCACGTCGGTCAGTTTCATGCTTCCGAGGGCCGGCAGTTTCCGCTTCCTCAAAGTGTCTCGGGTCAAGCCCAAGGGGGTCTCGGTGCTGAGCATTGCGATCGTTCTCGAACAGGCTGGAAACGGGACCGTCTCCTCGGCGCGGATCGCGCTCGGCTGCATGGCCGATCGGCCGGTGCGCGCCAGGGCGGCGGAAAACGCACTGCTGGGAAAAACGCTTGATCAAGACGGCATCGCGGCAGCGCTGGCCGTCGCCACCGAAGGCACCGCGCCGATCACCGATCCAATCGCCAGCGCCTGGTACCGCGCCGAAGTGCTGCCGGTCCATCTCGGCCGGCTGCTGCTCGGCTGATGCTTGTCGCCCAAAAGTGTGAAGCGGTTCTGGGAGAACGACAAGCACAAAAATGAACACGTCGGGGGGCGCGCGCTTGCCCTGCGGGGCAGGCGCGCAAGGAGGAAGAATGGCAAAGGTCCCGGTTCAATTCACGCTCAATGGCTCTGAAAAGGCCGAATTCGTAGACGGCGGCACCACGCTGCTCAACGCCTTGCGCGACAAGATCGGCGACACCTCGCCGAAGGGCGGCTGCCACCAAGGCACGTGCGGTGCCTGCTCCGTCATCGTCGACGGTGAGTTGAGGCTCTCCTGCCTGACGCTGGCCGAAACCTGCAACGGCGCAACGATCACCACCACATCGGGCCTTGCCGAAGGCGGCGTGTTGCACCCGCTGCAGCGCGCCTTCCTCGACACTTTCGCCAGCCAATGCGGCTTCTGCACGCCGGGCATGATCATGGCCGCCAAGGTGCTGCTCGACCACACGCCCAACCCCAGCCGCGACGAGGTCGTCGAAGCGCTGTCCGGGAACATCTGCCGCTGCACCGGTTACGAGCCGATCATCCAGGCGGTGCTCACCGCCGCCCGCGCCAACTCGCAGAACGCGGCCTGAGGGACCAAAAGAATGGAACTGCGCAAGAGCTACTTCGCCGATGTCCGCAAGGACGATCTGCACGAGATCGGCCAGGCCCGGCCACGCTCGGATTCGCCCGGCCACGTCACCGGCAAGACCACCTTTTTCGCCGACCGTAACTTCCCCGGCATGCTGCATCTGAAGATGGTGCGCAGCCCGCACCACCATGCCCGCATCCGCTCGATCGACACCTCCGAGGCCGAAAAGCATCCGGGCGTCGTCAAGGTGCTGACGGCCAAGGACGTGCCGCACAATGTCTACACCATCCTGATCTTGATCCAGATCGGACCCGAGGATGAGACGGTGCTGGCCGACGGCAAGGTGCGCTGGAAGGGCGAGGCCGTGGTGGCGGTGCTGGCCGAAACCGAGCGGGCCGCCCAGGAAGCCGCCGCCAAGGTCAAGGTCGACTACGAAGTGCTGCCAGCGGTGTTCGACATGGAGGAAGCACTGAAGCCCGGCGCGCCCATCGTCAACGAATATCACGGCCAGAATTATTACCTCTATGACAGCGGCGAGTGCCGCAAGGTGCGCTTCGGCGATGTCGAGGCGGGCTTTGCCGAGGCCGATCACGTGCTGGAGCAAAGCTATCAGTCGTCACCCATCGAGCACGCGCCGACCGAGACCACCGGCTGCGTGGTGGCGCCCGAAGGCAATGATCGCTTCACCTGCTACACCAACACCCAGGCGATGTTCTTCACCCTCGACAACACTTCGATCATCCTGCAGATGCCGGGCTCGAAGCTGCATTTCGTCGGCGGCACCGTCGGCGGCGGCTTTGGCGGCAAGGTCGATGTCATCGTCGAGCCGATCGCCATCCTCGGCGCAAAATTAACCGGGCGACCGGTCTGTTTTATCTACAGCCGGGAGGAGGAGATGCAGATCTCCTCGCCGCGCGCGGCCGAAAAAGTCGTCATCAAAGACGGCGTCATGAAGGACGGCCGCATCGTAGCGCGCAAAGTCACAGGCTACACCGATGCCGGCGCCTACTCTCGCCACTCGCCCTATGGCGCGCAGAAGGGCGCCGGGCACTATCCCGGCCCCTACACCATTCCCAATGTCTGGATCGACACCTACTGCGTCTACACCAACCGCACCCCGTCGTCGGCCATGCGCGGCTTCGGCGTCACCATCGGCGACTTCGCGCTGGAGGTGCAGATGGACAAGCTGGCGCGGCTGATCGCCATGGACCCGCTCGAATTCCGCTTCATCAACGCCTATCGCGACGGCGACATGAAAGCGCATCGCCAGCCGACCGAGGGCGCGGCACTGATCGAGTGCATGCAGGAAGCAGCGCGCGCCGCCAACTGGCCGGTGGCGGAGAAATACATGGCGATGTCCTCCTACAAGAAGGGAGCCTGAGATGGCGATCCGGCGTGGACGCGGCGTCGCCGCGATCAACTACCCCACGGGCATGAATCTCGGCGGCGATCCGACCCAGGCGCTGGTGCATTCGACCCCGACCGGCAATTTCATGGTGACGCTTTCCAGTGTCGATCTCGGCCAGGGCATGAAGCAGATCATGGCGCAGATCTGCGCCGAGACAATCGGCGTGCCGACCGACCGCGTCGTCGTCGACACCGCCGACACCGACACCGGCCCGCACTGCATGGGCACCTTCGCCTCGCGCGGCACCCACCGCGCTGGCAATGCCGTGATCCAGGCCGCCAAGGAGGCCCGTCAGGTGATGCTGGAAGTGGCCGCTGAAGAGCTGGAGGTGAATGCCTCGGACCTCGAAACCGACGGCCAGGGCAACATATTGGTCAAGGGCGCGCCGCAAAAGTCGATCTCGATCTTCGACGTCGCGCTGTCGGCGCATTTCAAACGCGGCCGCTCGATCTCCGGCCGCGGCATGTTTTTGATCCCCCGCTCCTATCCGGAGAAGGAAACCGGCGCGATGAAGCCGTCGACCTGCTACGCGCATGCGTGCACGGTCGCTGAAGTCGAGGTCGACGACGAGACCGGCGAAGTGACCGTGCTCACCGTGAAGAACGTCTTCGAGATCGGCCGCGCGCTGAACCCGAAAATCGTCGAGCAGCAGCTGGTCGGCGGCTCCTGGATGGGCATCAGCCACGCACTCTACGAGACGACCGAGCCCTATTATCCCAACCGCGACCATGGCGGCACCGATTTCAACCAGTATTTGATGCCCGGTCCCGGCGACCTCGCCGAGACCGAAATCATCGTTCTGGAGCGTCCGTCCGGCGACGGACCATATGGCGCCAAGGGGCCGGGCGAAATGTGCGCCAACCCGCAAATACCGGCGGTCGCCAATGCCGTCTTCGACGCCGTCGGCGTGCGCATCGACACGCTGCCGATCACGCCGGAGCGCATTTTGCGGGCGCTGAAGGCGCAAGCGAACTGAGTGCCGAAAATGCCCGAGGTGAACACCGAGACTGTCGCGACCTCGCCGGAGGCGGTGGCACAGCATCTCGCCGCCTCGCGCTATCTGGCCGACGAAAGCCTCGCCACCGCCATCTTTCTTGCTATCCGGCTCGGCAAGCCGCTGCTGCTCGAAGGCGCGCCGGGCGTCGGCAAGACGGAAGCGGCCAAGGCGATCGCCGCGCTGCTCGGGCGCGATCTGGTGCGGCTGCAATGCTACGAAGGCATCGACGCCGCGCACGCGCTCTACGAATGGAATTATCAGCGCCAGTTGCTCGCCATCCGCGATGCCGGCGAGCACGAGATCGACATCTATGACGACCGTTTCCTCATCGCCCGTCCGCTGTTGCAAGTACTGAAGGCGCCGCAGCAGCGTGTGCTGCTGGTCGATGAGATCGATCGTTCGGACCATGAATTCGAAGCGCTGCTGCTGGAGTTCCTCTCCGACTTCCAGATCAGCATTCCCGAGCGCGGCACCATCCGTGCCGAGGCACAGCCGATCGTCGTGCTGACCTCGAACCGCACCCGCGAACTTGCCGAAGCGCTGCGCCGCCGCTGCGTCTATCACTGGATCGGCTATCCCGACGCCGAACGCGAGGCCGCCATCATCATGCTGCGCGCCGGCGATGTGGCGCAGGCCACTGCTCGCGCCGTGGCGGCGGCTGTACAGACCATCCGCGCCCGGCCGCTCGCCAAGCCACCCGGCATCGCCGAGGCGGTCGAATGGGCCAATGCCGCGACCATTCTTGAAAAAGGCGGTAGCCCCTGGCCGGAAGCCTTCCGCCGCGCCATCGGCGTGCTGATCAAGGACGAGGAAGACCTGTCCTACATCGCGCCGGAGCTTGGCCGTATCGTCGAGGAGGCGCTGGCGTGATGCGGGGAGTCAACGAGCCTCTGTCTCTAACGTCGGCGGGACAGCGCCCCCCTCTGTCCTGTCGGACATCTCCCCCACAAGGGGGGAGATTAGCAACCTCGGCGCTTCGCTCAATCCTGCTACGTTGGAGATTGGCGAAAGCCGGGATGACATCCGATCTCCCCCCTCGTGGGGGAGATGTCCGGCAGGACAGAGGGGGGCGCGAAGGAACGCAACGGTCGGAATATTTCTGCCATGCCGCGCGACCGTAGCCTACCTCCGGCCTCGGCACCCTTCCTCGGCTTCGCCCGACTGCTGCGCCAGTACGGTTTCGCCATTGCCCCCGAACAAGCCTCCGGCTTCATGCAGGCGATAACCTTGCTTGGCCCCCGCTCGATGGCCGATATCCGCGAGGCGGCCCTTGCCACGTTGGCGCCGCCGCCGGATCGCCGCGACGAATTCGAGGCGCATTTCCAAAGCCATTTCTACGGCAACACATCAGCCGTTGTCGAAGGCGACGCCGACGACGAGACCCGCATCAAGGATGATGGCGGCGCCGACGACGAACGGATCGAAGCCGAGCAGCAACAGGAAGGCGGCGAACTGTCCTCGGCGCTGGAGCAGTTGAGCACCCGCGACTTCCAGCGCGACGACGACAGGCTGACCGCCTTTCGCCGCCAACTGTCATCCGCGCTCCCCGCGCGTCGCTCGTTTCGCACCGTGCGCACCCATTCACGCGGCAAGCTCGACCTGCGCCGCTCGCTCAGGGAAATCGTCAGCGCCGATGGCGATGTCCCCTCGCCGCTGCTGCGCCGCCGCCAGACCGTGCCGCGCAAGCTGCTGATCCTCATCGACGTTTCAGGCTCGATGAAGTTGCACACAGCGGACTATCTCAAGCTGGCGCATGCCGCCGTGCAGGGTGCTGACCGGGCAGAAATATTCACCTTCGGCACGCGTCTGACCCGCATCACCACGGCGTTGCGCGTCCGCGACCGGGACCAGGCGCTGGCGCGCGCGGCCGCCCAGGTCGACGACTGGGACGGAGGCACCCGCATGGGGCCGACGCTGCTTGCCTTCCTCTCCGTGCCGCGTTTCTCCTCCTTTGCGCGCGGTGCGGCCGTCGTCATCCTGTCCGACGCGCTGGAGCGCGGCGATCATGCCGAACTGGAAACGGCCATCCGCCGGCTGAGCGCCCGCGCCTTCCGGTTGTCGCTGGCGACCCCTTTGGCCGGCGACCCTCGCTTCCGGCCGGAGACCGCCGCGCTCGGCGCCATCCTGCCAGTGCTTGACGATCTGGTTGACGGCTCGTCACTTGCCGGTCTGACCGATTTCATCCTGTCGCTTGCCCGCCCCGCGCCCGTGGCGGCGGCAATCTGGAAGAGGGTATCGTGATGCAGAAAGCCATCGACGCGCATTTCCACATCTGGCGCCAGCAGGACCAGCCCTGGCTGGTCGGGCCGATGGTGCCGCGCATCTTCGGCCCTTACGAGCCGATCCGCCGCGATTATCCTATCGAGGAGTTTCTCGCCGACCAGCAGGGTTCCGGCGTAGAAAAAGCGGTCTATGTCCAGACCAACTGGGCCAAGGAGGATTTCGAAAAGGAAGTCGCCTTCCTGCAGAAAACGGCTGACGAGACCGGCTGGCCGCACGCTATCGTCGGCTATGCCGACATGACGGTCGACGATGTCAGGCCGCAGATCGACCGCTTGAAAAAATATCCGCTGCTGCGCGGCGTGCGCATGCAGCTGCACTGGCACGAGACGCCGGCCTTCCGCTTCGCTGCCTCGGCCGACCAGGTGATCGACCCGAGAGTGCGCGCCAATGTCGCGCGGCTGAAAGATTACGACCTGTCCTTCGACCTGCAGCTCTTCCCCGCCCAGATGAAGGACGGACTGGCGCTGGTCGGCGAGAATCCGCAAACCAAATTCATCCTCACCCATGCCGGCATGCTGACCGGCATGGACACGGAAACCACCGAGGCCTGGAAGGCCGGCCTGCGCACGCTGTCGGCTGCGCCCAATTTCTATGCCAAGCTCTCCGGTCTCGGCACTTTCGTCCACCGCAACGACCCGGCTCTCATCGCCTATATCGTCGACAACGCGATCGACATTCTCGGAACCGATCACCTGATGTTCGGCTCGAACTTCCCGATCGAAAAGCTGTGGACCAGCCACGCCGAACTGATCAAGGCGCACCGCGATGCGGTGGCGAAGCACGGTCCGGCCGCCGAGGCGGATATCTTCTGGAATACGGCGGAGCGGGTGTATCGGCCGGCTTAACGCAGCGGTCTTCCTTCCCCTTGTGGGAGAAGGAAGAGCCGCCGTGCTTCCTTATTGCGTGGGCAGCATGCCTTCGACGTCGCTTGCAGCGTCGCCGAGCGCCTCCTTGGGCGTTGCCGACTGGTCGACGATCCGCGACAGATTGTCGACGATGGTCTGTGTCACCTTCACACCGTTGGTGCCGGGGAAAGCATACCACGGAACCATCAGCGGCATTTGGCTCAGACCAGCCTGGAACAGCGGGTTCTTCTTGTAGAAATCGCCGAGATATTCCGGCGATTTCGCCGCCAGTTCGTTGTTGGGGACATAGCCCGTGCCGGGCACGACGACCGACGCGCCATAAGGACCAGCGGCGAACTTCGCGAACTTCCAGGCGGCGTCCTGCTTGGCCGCGTCCTTGGTCAGGATGACCACGGCGTTGCCGCCGGTCGGCAGATGGCCGTTGACCGGATCGATCAGCGGGATCTTGGCCGTGCGCAGCGTGAACTTGTCGCCGACATTCTTGATGGTGTTGACCAGGGCGCCGGTGGTCTGGAATTCGAAGCCGACCTTGCCGGCCGCGAACGCTTGCTCGCCAGCCGGCTTGGTGAAGACCGGCATGCCGCCCTCCTTCACCATCCGCTCCAGGATCTCGACGGCCTTCTCGCCTTCCGGCCCATTGAAGGCGACCTTGCTTTCGTCCTCGTTCAGCATCTTGCCGCCAGCGCCGAACAGCAGCGCCGAGAACATCCAGTCGTCGCCCTGCCAGCGGAAGTCGATGCCGTCGACGCCATTGCCGAGCGCCTTGATCTTGCCGCCGAGCGCGATGACCTCGTCCCAGGTCTTGGGCGGGTTATCCGGATCGCCGCCGGCGGCCTTCACCAGGTCGGCATTGTAATACATGATCGGGTTCGAGGTGGCGAAGGCGAGGCCGATCTGCTTGCCGTTGACTTGCGCCAGCTTCAGGATCGTGTCGGAGAAACCGAGTTCCGCCATGTTGCCTTCCTTCTTGACCAGCGGGCCAAGATCGACGGCAACGTCGCCCTCGTTCAGCATGCGCAGGCGATTGAGGCCGATGAAGGTGATGTCGGGCATCTCGTCGGTGCCGGCCTGGCGAAGGATGGTCTGGATGCCTTCCTCATAGGTGGCGGACGGGCTGGCGAACTGGATCTTGATGTCGGGGTCTTCTGCCATGAACTTCTTCGAGATCGTGTCCATCACGTTCTTGAAGAAGCCGGGCATCGGATAATGAACCGTCAGCGTCGTGTCGGCATAGGCCGGAAGGGCGAAGGTCAGCGAGACCGCCGCCGCTGCAAGAATCCTGGGAAGTTGCTTCATGTGCTCGTGCTCCTGGTTCGACCCGGTCAGCCTTTGAGACCGGTCATGGTGATGCCTTCGACGAAGCGCTTCTGTGCGAACAGGAAGGCGACGACGAGTGGGAGGGTGATGATCAGCGTTGCGGCCATCAGTGCGCCGTAGTCGTCGCCCGCCTCCGCGGCGCGGAAATACATCAGGCCGAGCGGCGGCGTGGCGTAGGCCTGCTTGCTGACGACGATCAGCGGCCAGTAAAGGTCGTTCCAGTGCGCGACCACAGAGAAGATCGCGAAGGCGGTGACGGCCGGCCAGGCGTTGGGAACGATGACGCGCGCGACGATGCCCAGTTCTGACATGCCGTCGAGCCGCGCCGCGTGGATGAGATCGTCGGGCATGGCGCGGAAGAACTGCAGGAACATGAAGATCGCGAACACCGAAATGGTGAAAGGCGCCACCAGCGAGGTATAGCTGTTCAACAGCGACATCCTGTCGAAGGCGACATAGAGCGGCAGCGCCGTGGCGTGGATCGGCACCAGCAGGCCGAGCATGACCAGCACCATCATAAATCGCGCCGCGCGGAATTTCAGTTTGGCCATGGCGTAGGCGCAAGGGATGGCGACCAGCACCTGAAAGAAGAAGATCAGGCCGCACACGATGACGCCGTTCCACAGCAGCGTTGCCATCGGCACCTTGGCAAACGCCTTGGCGAAATTCTCGGCGAAGTAGAAATGCTCGGGGATGAGCGACAGCGACGAGGTGAAGATGTCGCTCTGCGTCTTGCCCGCCGTCGAGATCATGAAGATATAGGGGGCAAGGATCATCAGCGCGCCGAGCGAAAGCAGCGCGAAGCGGATGAGGCGGCCGGCCGGGATGCTGGTCATGTGTAGTGCACCCGTCGGTCGAGCACGCGGTACTGGAGAAGCATCAGCACGACCAGGATCGCCAGGAAGACGACCGTCATCGCCGAGGCATAGCCGACGCGCAGATAGACGAAGCCTTCCTGGTAGATGGTGAACAGCAGCACTTCGGACGCCTTGTTGGGACCGCCATCGGTCAGCATCTTCACGGTCTCGAAAACCTTCACCGCATTGGTGATGCTGATGGTGACGACGAACAGCGTCGTCGGTCCGAGCATCGGCCAGGTGACCAGGAAGAACCGGTCGAGCGCCGATTTCGCGCCATCGACGTGGGCGGCGGCGTAGAGCTCGCGCGGGATAGCCGTCAGCCCCGCCAGGAACAGCACCATGTTGAAACCCACCGACTGCCAGATGCCGATGATCGACAGGCTGTAGAGCACGGTGTTCGCGGCCCCGAGCCAGTTCGGACCGGGAATGCCGGCGAGGGAAAGCAGCGCGTTGATCGGCCCGATCGTCGGGTGGAAGAGATATTGCCAGACCGTCGCCATGGCGACGATCAGCGAGGCCACGGGGAGGAAATAGACGGTGCGGAAGAAGCCGCGCGCACGCGGTTCACCTTCGATCAGCAAGGCGACGCCGAGACCGAGCACGATCGAGACCGGCGCCACGATCGCCGTATAGACCGATGTGTTCCACAATGATTTGCGGAAGGTTCGATCGGTGATCAGATGCGCGTAGTTCTCGAAGCCGACCAGGCGAAATTTGCCGTAGCCGAGTTCGAAATCGGTGAAGCCGAGGAAGATGACGGCAACCACCGGCAGCAGTACGAACAGCAGCAACAGCGCGATCGCTGGAGCCGCCAGCAGCCAGGCGGTGCGGTCTTCGCTGCGCCGATGAAGTGCCGCTGCATCCGAAGCGCGGCCCGCCAGCACGATGCTAGACATAGGCCGGCTCCTGCCGCGTTGGCGCGGCACTTGCCGTACGCAGCCGCCGTCCCTCCGGCCCGAAGACCATGGCCTGTTCGGGGGACAGAAGGATACCCACCGGCATTCCCGCAATCAGGTCCCTCGCCTCATGCGGCGCAAGCTTGGCGATGACGACGTCGCCGGACGCGTCGAGCCGGCAATGGGCAATGACCTCCGACCCGAGGAATTCCAGACGCTCGATCCGCCCGGCAAGTCCGCTCCGCCCGCTGGGCGACAGCTTGACGAATTCAGGCCGGATGCCGAGACTGACCGGGCCGTTCGCCACTTTCTCCAGCAGGGCAAGCCGGATGCCCGAGAAATCGACGCGGCCATTCTCGGCGAGCGCCGGTATGATGTTGATCCTCGGCTGGCCGACGAAGCGGGCGACCTCGATATGGGCGGGATCGTTATAGATCGCCTCGGGCGCGGCGAGCTGCAGCAGATTGCCGCCGATCATCACCGCCACGCGGTCGGCCATCGACAGCGCCTCGGCCTGGTCATGCGTCACATAGAGCGTCGGCACGCCGGCGCGGCGGTGCAGTTCGACAATCTCGCCACGGGCATGGACGCGCAGATTGGCATCGAGGTTGGAGAGCGGCTCGTCCATCAGGAAGATGCTGGGACGGCGCACCATGGCGCGCGCCAGCGCGACGCGCTGCCGCTGCCCACCTGACATCTGACCAGGCTTGCGGTCGAGCAGATGATCAATCTTGAGCACCGTCGCCATGTCGCGGACATCGCGCGAAATCCCGGCCCGGATCTCCTTCTGGCCCGGCAGGGCCGAGCCGACCAGCGGCAGGCGCTGCGTCCGGCTCAGCCGCTTCATGGCCAGCGGAACGGCAATGTTCTGGCCAGCCGTCAAATGCGGATAGAGCGCGTAGGACTGGAACACCATGGCGATGTTGCGGTCGGCCGCGGCGACCGCCGACATGTCCTTGCCGCCAACGAAAATCTCGCCGCTGTCGGCATGATCGAGCCCAGCGAGGATGCGCAGCAAGGTGCTCTTGCCGCAGCCCGAGGGGCCGACGAGAGCGATGAACTCGCCCGCTTCGACATCGAGACTGACGCCGTTGAGGACGGCGTTGCCGCCGAAGGCCTTGTTCAGGCCGCGAAGCGAAAGCGCGCTCATGACGCGACCTTCCTGCGGACCTTGTGCGCCTCGTGCGGGTAGACCTCCTCGACCACGTCATCGAGGACATGGATGATCATGCCGGGGATTGCGACGATCTCGCTGATGACCGTGTCGTCGAATTCATGGACGACGGCGCCAAGCAGCCGCTCGCCCGGCATGTCGCGCTCCATGTCGCCGACGACGAAGGCCGCCGACGGGCCCCATATCAGCGAAGTGTTTTGGTATTTCCCTTGCCATGCCCGGTGCAAGTGCCCGCTGGCGAACAGCGCGACATCATGGGTGGCAATCAGATCGTAGAGACGCTGCCGCTGTGCCGGGCGGATGCTCCAGTAACCGGTGTCGCCCTCGCCCGGCTCATCGATGAACAAGGGCTTGTGGGCGAAGAGCGCGACGCGCCGGCCGCCACGGCTTTCCAGCGCCGCGCGCAGCCATTCGAACTGGTTCTCTTCTTCGGCATCATCAAAGCCCATCAGCAAGCTGTCGAGGCCGATGAGCCGCCAGTTTCCGGCGTCCTCCATCCAATAGTCGGGACCAACCAGCCGGCGCCAGCGCTCGAGACGTTCCGCATTGACCGGCTGCAAGGAGCCGGGCAGATGGCCGACATCGTGATTGCCGGGCAGAAGCAGCATCGGGACTGAGATTTCCCGCATCAGGTCCATGCAGAAGCTGATGTCGGCATCCTTGTCTGCGCCATCGACGCTGAGATCGCCGGTATGGATGACGAGGTTCGCACCGCTCTGCTCGATCCAGGCGGCGAGCGGCTGCCAATTGCCGTTGAAATGCGGCTTGGTCGGGCTGAAATGGGTATCGGTGATCTGGACGATTTTCATGCCGGCTCCACTGCGAGAGCCTGCTGCCGGAAAACCACCGGGCGACCTCGCGTGTGGCTTCCTTAGTGCCGTTACATGTCACTTCCTTAACAGCGTGGGGACAAATGTTCCCATCGCGCCGATGGGCCGGCTGGCCGCCGGCGCGGTTCAGCGTGCGATAGAATTGCCGAACCGCTCCAACTCTTTGTTTTTGCGTAATTTCAGATGGAAGGCCGCTATGCGCGTTTCCCGGAACGGCTCTAGCTTTTCACCTCGAATTGCGGATCGACTGGAATCTGCATCGCCGTAACCAGATGATTGGTCTGGCCGGCGAGCCCGATGATCGACACCAGCTCGCCGTGCTGCGCGTCGGTCATGCCCTTGGCGCGCGCCGCCGCCGTGTGCGAGTGGACGCAGTAGGAGCAGCCATTGGCCGTCGACACCGCGATGTAGATCATTTCCTTGGTCAGCGGATCGATGGCGCTGTCCGCCACCATCACCGCCTTCAACTGTTCCCAGATCCGCTTCAGCGCCGCCGGATCATTGGCCAGCCCACGCCAGAAATTGTTGACGAAATCCGATTTGCGCGTCGCCCTGATGTCGTCGAACACCGCCTTCACCGCCGGGATTTTCTCGACCTCGGCATCGCTGAGGAGCTTTGTGGTGGCCATGATCGGGTCCTTTCGTTTGGATGAATAAGGTCGTTGAAACAAGTTTCGAGCAAATGCGGCGGCTAACCAACTTTTTTGACTCGGTTTTTGGCGCTCAATGGCGTGGCGCCTTGAAGGTTGGCCGAAGCACTTAAACTTCGTCATCCCTGGGCGAAGCAGGCGCGAAGCGCCGTCGCGGAGACCCTGGGTTCCATGCCGCGACTTTCACCGTAGAGTGCAGCGGAGCCAAATCCTGCACCATAGCAGCGCTTCTGAGTCTCGGCATGGATCCTCGGGTCTGCGCCGCGTCGCTACGCTCCTTGCTCCGCCCGTGGATGACGAAATGACGGATGCCTCAGCTAGCCTCCGGTGTTCGATCCAATGGTGCGATCATCCACCTTGTCTCGCCACCTAATGCACCGCCGCGTACATGATCCTCTCCTCCGTCGCCTCCGCCGGCGAAAACTCCTCGACGATGCGCCCTTGGCGGCAGACCAAAATGCGGTCCGACAGGTTCATGATCTCCGGCAAATAGGAAGAGATCACCACCACGGCCAATCCCTCATCCGCCAGCCGGTTGATGATCTGGTGGATCTCGGCGATCGCGCCGACGTCGACGCCGCGCGTCGGCTCGTCGAAGATGACGATGCGCGGCTTCTGCACCAGCCCCTTGCCGATCACCACCTTCTGCTGGTTGCCGCCGGAGAGTTCGACGACTCGCGCATTGTCGTTGATCGCCTTGATGTTCAGCGTCTTGGTCCATTCCGCCGAAAGCTGCCGCATCTCCTGCTGGTTGATCACCCAGGCCTTTTCACGGCCCGCCGCCAGCAGCCCGCCGAACAGGTTCTCGGCGATGCCCATCGTCTCGAAGATGCCTTCGCTCTTGCGGTCCTCGGTGACATAGACGATGCCGTCGGCCACCGCTTGGCTCGGCACGAGATAGCGCACCGGCTTATCGTCCAGTTCGATCGCACCGCCGCGCAAAAAATCGCGCTTGTAGATGCCCGACACGATCTTGAACGTCTCGGTGCGGCCCGAGCCGATCAGGCCGAACACGCCGGTAATCTGGCCCTCGAAGATCGAGAAGGAATTGTTGCGCACGACATTGCTCATCGAGATGTCCTGCACCGAGAGCACTTTCTTGCCGGCCTTGCGCAGCCTGGCCTCATCGCGCTGGCGGTAAATCTGGCCCGACAGCGTGCGCCCGACCATGGCGGCGACGATCTTGTCGCGGTCGAAGGCCGAGGTGTCGTCGGTGATGACCAGCTCGCCGTCGCGCAGGATGGTGATGCGGTCGGCAATCATCAATGCCTCTTCCAGCGCGTGGCTGATGAAGACGATCGAGACACCGTTCGCCTTCAGCCGCCGGATCAGTGCGAAGAAATGCCGCTTCTCCTCCGGCGTCAGCGTCGCCGTCGGTTCGTCGAAGATGATGATCTCGGCATTGTGGTGCACGGCGCGCGCGATCTCGACCATCTGCCGCTTGGCCGCGCCCAGCGTCGCCACCATGGCGTTCGGATCGACCGGAAAATTCAGCGACTGCAGGAACTGCTGTGCTGAAATATACGTGCCGCGCAGCCGGTTGAGGAATTTTTCAGTACCGAGATAGAGGTTCTGCGCCACCGTCATCGACGGCACCAGGCTGGTCTCCTGGAACACCATGGCAATGCCCGCTTCGAGCGCGGCATGCGGTGAGGCGTAGGCGATCTCCTGGCCCTTATGGAACATCTTGCCCGAGGTGGCATCGACCACTCCGGCGATGATCTTGGTCAGCGTCGACTTGCCGGCACCGTTCTCGCCGAGCAGCGCATGGATTTCGCCCTTGCGTAGCTCGAAGGTGACGTTCTTCACCGCGGGCACGCCGCGGTAATTCTTGGTGACGTTCTCGAGGCGAACGATCGGTTGCATCAGAAACCTCCCGAGGCAAGGTCGACGGCCAGCACGCAGTCGCCGCCCTTCGAGGCGATCAACAGCCCTCCGTCCCTTTCCGCCACGCTGCAGATGCCGTGGCGCGTGCCGTTGGCGCGGCTGTGCAGGCTGAACCGCGGCTGCATGTTTTGGTCGAGCCTGACCACCAGCCCGTAGGAGCGGCTCGGCGACCACGGCTTGTGGATGCCCATGGTTCGGATGCCGCCGCATTGCAGCGGCTCGAGGAAGCTGCGGTTTGAGGCCAACGCCGGCGCGATCCAGTAGGCCGGCGGCACCTGTCCGATCATGTCCTGGCGATAGTGCGTTTCCTGCAGCACGAATTCGATCAGCCGGTTGCGCGGCGCGAACAGGGCCAGCCACGCGCCACCATCGCCGGCCGGCGACAGCCGCGCTGGATAGCCGGGCAGATGCGTCAGCACGGTCGAGCGATCGCCGGTCGTGCCATCGAAACGGACGAGCTGGTGGCGCCAGCTCTCGCTCACCAGCACGTCCCTACCGAGGGGATGGAGCCCGTAAGGGAACGCAATGTCGCCGGCCAGCTTGCTGAACTCACCGCCTGCCGCATCCCGCTTCCAAAGCGAACCGGAGGCGCCCTTCTTCATCAGATCGGCGGCCCATTGCGACGGCGTGTGCTCGGCCGACCCATTAGCCAGCCAAAGCCCGCCGTCCTCGGCATAGGCAAGAGCGGTGATGCAACGGATTCCGGCTGGCAGCGACACCTCCCTGCCCGCGATGAACAGCTTGCCGCTCTCCAGCCCTACCGTGAGTTCGCCTGAAGGCGACAGCGACAGCGCCGTGACAGGAGACGGAAAGGTCTCGACCACGGCGGGTTCCACACCGACAGCAATCCCAAGGACGGCGTTGCCGCTTGAGGCGAGCAGCCGGCCACCGGCAACCAGCAGATTGTCGGGCTCGGTCAGTTCGGCGAAAGCCGGCGCATCATCGAGCCGCGTGTTCGGCCGGAAAGCGCCGTCGAGCGGCGGGATGGTCACTGCCTTGCCGCGAAACATATCCAGGATCGGATCGAGGATCACAGCTGCGCCCCCCAATAGGAAGCGGGGCTGGTCCAGTTCGGGTCGGCACCCCTGATCTTGTAGCGGCCGATGCGGTTGTTGAGGATGCCGCCGACGAAGAGATATCCCTTGTGCTCGCGCATCGAGGTGACCATCGGGTGCGCGCCGCCCGTCAAGTCGCCCATCGCCTCGACGATGCCGCCCTTCTCGTTGAATTTCACCACGCCGCCGGTGTTGATGTTGGGAAACAGCCATTCGTCCTGCGGCAGGCGGCGCGTCATGCGCTTGCGCATGTCGGGATGGCGCAGCGAGAGGTCGAAGCTCGGCGTGCGCATGCCCAGCCACGCCATCCAGTAATTGCCGTCGGAGGCCCGATTGATGTTGTCGGGATAGCCCGGCATGTCGCGGATGACGCATTCGGCGGTGCCCGCCTTCGGCCCTTCCAGCCAGTAGCGATGCACGCGGCAGGCCCAGCTTTCGGCGAAGAACAGCGACTTGCCGTCATGCGCCATGCAGACACCGTTGGTGTAGCGATAGCCGTCGAGCAGCGTCTTTGTCGAGCCATCCCTGGGATCGTAGACCAGCAGCCGGCCGGTGGCGCGGTTCTCGATCGAGTCCAGCGCCCAGTCATGCGCGTCATAACGCTTGGTCGAGTCCGTGAAATAGATGCGCCCGTCCGGCGCGATATCGCAATCATTGGGATCGCGCAGCCGTGCATCGTCGACGATCGACGTCCAGGAACGCGACGTCTCGGCCGACAGACGCTTCACCTCGCGCTGCGGTGAAACCGAATACAGCCCCATGGCGCCGGCGCAGCTGATCAGATTGCCCGATTTGTCAAACGCCAGCCCCAGCGGGAAACCGCCAATATGGGCGAACACTTCCGACCTGACATAATCGGGCGCGAAGAAGCGGACGATCTCGCCATGGCGGGTGCCGCAATAGAGATTGTCGTCGCGGTCGAGGATGACGTCTTCCGGCCCCTCCAGTTCGCCAAGCCCGATATGGTCCGCTGACGACAACCGGTCGTCGAGCGCGTAAGGCGTGCCCGAGCCCGGCACCGCGGACTGTGTTTCGCCCATCTTGAGATAGACCGGCGCGACATAGACCTCATTCAACACCTTGTGGCGGTTCTTAAGCCAGCGGATGTCGATGGTCACAGCCACCGCAAGCATGATGCCCAGCACCATCTGGTTGGTGCCGGTGCCGTAGCCGAGCCGGATCAGCCCGTTGGTCATGGTCAGCACGATGATGGCGCCCATCAGGCCCTTGATCACCGAGCCGCGCCCGCCGCCGAGGCTGACGCCGCCGACCACCGCCGCCGTCAGCGCCATGATCTCCAGATTGAGGCCGGTGCCCGGCCCCGCCCCGCTCAGCCGGCAGGCGATGAGAAAGCCGCCGATCGAGGCGCAGAAGCCGGAAAAGACATAGGTCATGAACACGGTGCGGCGCACCCGGATGCCGGCATTGTGCGCCGAGCGGCGGGAACCGCCGACCGCCAGCACATGCCAGCCGGGCCGCGAGCGCGTCAGCGCGATATGGGTGACGATGGCGAGGATGATTGCCAGCCACACCGAGACGGAGAGCCCCCAGAAGGTGCTGTCGCCGATGAAGTCGAGCACATCCGATGTGGCCGTCGAAAGCTGCACATCGGCTGCATAGGTGGTGACCAGGATGTCGAACAGCGCCCGCCCGAAGATGAAGGTCACCAGCGTGGTGAGGAAGGCGCGCAGCCTGAGGTACCCGACGAGGTATCCATTGATGGCACCGAAGATCAACCCAGTGGCGAGCGAGGCGGCCAGCGCCAGCCAGATCGACTGTTCCAGGATGAAGAAGACATAGACGGCGGAGAAACAGGACAGCGCGAAGATCGAGCCGACCGAGAGATCGATGCCGCCGCCCAGCATCACCACGGTCATGCCGGTGACGACCATCGAGAACTCGCCGAGCTGACGGGTCGATTCCTGCAGCGAGGAGAGCTTGAAGAAGCCCGGAATGATCGAGCCGAAGGTCGCCAATGTCACCACCAGCGCCAGGAAAGGAATGGCGTTGTCGGTCCAGCGCTTGGTCAGGATCTCGCCGACCAGATGGTCGGGCACAAGATTGTAGCGCCAGGACTGGAGGCGTTCGCGAAAGGTCATCGGCTGCTGCTATTCCATGAGAAAAAGGGCCGGGTTGCTCCCGAGGCATGGCGTCGGGTAATTCTCGATCTCGCCGCTGCCCTCATCCGCCTGCCGGCACCTTCTCCCCGTATAGAGACGGGGAGAAGGGAAGCGCACTAACGTCGGCGTCCCCCTCTCCCCGTTCTTCACGGGGAGAGGGTAAGGGTGAGGGCAGCGCAAACCGCTAGCGATTAGAGATGGCCCAAGCCACCTCGCTGACATTAACCGCGCGACACTATTTCGCCGCCGCCTCGGCCTGCAGCGCCTTCAGGTCCCAGCAGCTGTCGGGCTTGAGGTCGGCCTTGGTCGTCGCCTTCTCCAGCGTGTAGATGTAGGTGTGCGAGGTTCCGGCTGGCTGGCCGCTCTGCAGCAGGAATTTTATGATGGCGTTCATGTCGCCCGACTGGCGGGCAAGATCGGTCATCACCACGGCGCCATAGGTGCCGTCGTTCAGCTTGTCGCAATCGGCCGCCTTTTCGCCGCCGCCGGTGGTGACCAAAAACACCTTGCCGTCGAGCTTGGCGTCGCGGATCGCGGCGGATGCGCCGGTCGCGTCACCATCCCAGAAATCGATGATCGAGCAGATGTCGGGGTTCTGCTGCAGCATGGTCGTGGTCACATTGCGCGAGGTCGTGGCATCCCAGTTGGAGTCGGGCTTGGCCACGACCTTGAAGTCGGGATGCTTGTCCAGCACCTTCATGATGCCGGCATACTGGTAGAGGCTGGAAGAATTGGCCTGGTCGCCCTGCACCAATCCGATTTTCTTGGACGAGTTCTCGCCGCAACCCTTGATCGCCGCTTCAGCCTCGAGCTGGCCGAGGCGGTCCCAGTCGCTGCCGACAAAGGCGTCGGCCGGAAAATTCGCCGGATTGTCGACGAGGATCACATAGGTGCCGGCCGCCTGCGCCTTCTTCATCAGCTTGGAATAGGAGTTGAGGTCCGGTGCGTGGATGATCAGCACATCTGGTCTTGTGTCCGAAGAGATCGCATCGGTGATCGCCTGCGCGCCGGCATCGACCACCCAGTTCGGATCGCGCGTCTCGAACGTGCCGCCCCAGGCCTCGACCTCCTTCTTCAGGTAATGCGCCCAGCCCTGCGCCAGGTCGAAGCCCATCGCCAGCGGCACCAGCATCACGCGCTTGCCCTTGAGTGCCTGCGCGTAAGCCGCCGGTCCCGGATCGTCAGCGGCGAAGGTCGGCGCCACGAAGGCGGTGACGGCAAGGGCCGTGGCAGCCGCCATGAGTGTTCTGATCAGTTTCATGTGTCATCCTCTGGTTCGGTTTTCATTGCCGGCAGATCGTTCCGATCGCACCGGGTACCCCGAGCAAGATGGGCTAGCCCATCTGCGCTAAATATCGCCCTGCTGCGCGGTCTGTTCGTCGCGCGGATTGATGATGCCGTCGACGATGATGGCGCCGAGCAGGATCGCCGCCTTGATCAGGTTCTGGTAGAGCAGCGGAATGTCGATGATGGTCATGGCGTTGAGCAGGATGCCGATCAGTGCTGCGCCCACCAGCACGTTGCGCACCCCGCCTCGCCCGCCCGACAATCCGATGCCGCCGATCACCGCCACCAGCACGATGTCGTAGAGCAGCGTCGAGTTGACGACCCGCGTGTTGATCGAATGCAGGCTGGCCGCCGTCAAAAGGCCCGCGATCAGCGCCACGAATGCGGAGAGCACATAGCGCAGCACCAGCATCGGCCGCACCGGAATGCCGATGTTGCGCGCCGCTACAGGATTGTCGCCGGCGAAATAGATGTAGCGGCCCCATTTGGTGTAGCGCAGGAACAGGAAGAACAGGAAGGCGAGCCCGGCGAAGACGAACACCTCGATCGGAACGTCGAGAAAGCGCAGGCCGCCGAGCAGTTCCACCCAATGGCCCTGAGGCACCGGCACCGCATCCTGGGTGATCAATTGCGAACGCACATAGCCGAAGACGAAGGAGCCGGTCGCCAGCGTGACGAAGATCGCCGGCACATCGGCATAGGCGACGAGAAAGCCGTTGAGCAGGCCGATGGCGAGCACGCCGGCCAGCACATAGGCGAAGGCCAGCCCGTCCGGCGTTCCGATGTTGAGCAGTTGCAGGTACCAGGCGACCGACATGGCCATGATCGCCACCGCCGACAGGTCGATGCCGCGGCCGATGATGACGACGGCCATGCCGAGCGCCAGTATGCCCAGCACCGACACCGAGCGGACAATGGCGACGAGATTGTTGGGATCTATGAAACCCGGCAGGCCAATTGCGGCGGCGACGAACAGCACCACCGCTATGGCAAAGACAATGCCTTCCTGATTCAGGCTCCTGAAGTTCAGCCAGCCGGCCATGTTCATTGTCTGCTTTCACCCCGATGGCAGCGCTGCCACCCCTGGGTCGAAAACTAATCGGCTCAGCGTCGCTTCGTCAAATGAATCCGCGGTCAAAACGTGGGCTTGCGATGAGATTCGCAAAGTGGACGCATTGATTGCCGAATCTGGCGCAATGCCCGGAAACTTAAACGCTTTTGGCAATTGTTTGCACCATCGCAGCCATTCGCGAAAGCGTCACACCAAGGCGAAAGGCGAAGACGGAATTTAACCCCGCCATGGGCGGGAAAATTCGATTTCAGTTCCCGGCAATATGGCCCGAGACCTCGGCGCCGGCGGTCCTCGGCAACACCAGGAAACGAAACGACGCCACCAGCCCGATGACGCCGATCACCAGGAAGGCTGCTCGAAAATCGACGAGATCGAGTGCCGGCCGGCCTCTCGCGATCTGCGACAGGTTGAGGATCGCCGCCGCCACGGCAACGCCGAACAGCATCGCCACCTGCTGCAGCATCGAGGACAAGGTCGCTGCGGAGCTCCGCTGCCCGGCGGCGATATCGGCGAAGGCCAGCGTGTTGAGCGCGGTGAACTGCATCGAGCGCGACAGGCCGGCAATCAGCATCAGCGCCACCACCAGCGCCTGCGGCGTCTGCGGCGAGATCGCCGCGCAAGCCATGATCGATGCCGACGCGATGATGCCGTTGACGACCATCACCGAGCGAAAGCCGAAGCGACGCAGCATCGGCGTCGTCACCGTCTTCATGCCGAGATTGCCAAGGAAATAGGCCAGGATCATCATGCCGGCGTCGACGGGCGAGAGGCCGAAGCCGACCTGGAACAACAGCGGCAAAAGGAACGGCGTGGCGTTGATCGCAACCCGGAAGATGGTGCCGGCGGCAAGCGTCGAGATGGCGAAGGTCTGCACCTTGAACGACGACAGGTCGAGCAGCGGATGCGGCGCGCGATGGAGATGACGCACCGCCAGCCATCCGACGACGATCCCCGCCGCGATCAGCCCCACCGTCGGCAAGGCGCCATCCTCCGGATGCGCGATGCGCTCCAGGCCATAGAGCAGGCAGGCGAGCCCCAGCGACGTCAGGAAGAAACCCGGCCAATCGAGCGGCTTGGGATCGGCTTCACGGTCACCGGGGATGAAGCGGGCGACCAGCGCCAGCCCGATCATACCGAGCGGAATGTTGATGAAGAAATTCCAGTGCCAGGACAGATAGGTGGTGATGAAGCCACCGAGCACCGGCCCGACGACAGGCGCGAACAGCGCCGGCCAGGTGATCAGCGCCGTGGCGTTGAGCAATTCGGATTTCGACGCGTTGCGCAGCACCAGGATGCGGCCGACCGGCGTCATCAGCGCGCTGCCCAGCCCCTGCACGGCACGGGCAATGACGAATTCGGTCAGGTTCTGCGAAAAGCCGCAGGCAAGCGAAGCCAGCGTGAACAGCGCGATGGCGACGAGGAAGATGTTGCGCGCGCCGAAACGGTCGGCGAGCCAGCCCGACAGCGGCACGAACACCGCCATGGTCAGCATGTAGACGGTGATGCCGATGCTCATCGCCACCGCCGGCACGCCGAACGATTCCCCCATCTGCGGCAGCGAGGTCGAGATGATCGTCGAATCCAGCAGTTGCATGAAGAAGGCGATGGCGACGATCAGCGCCACGCGCCGCGAATTCCCGGCTGGGTCGGCTGAAGCTTCGGTCTCGGAAATGGCAGTCATGACGGACCGCTTTGAACAGCATTTGGCCGATGGCGTCCAGACAACAGCCAACAAACTTTCGTGTCGCGCCGCGGCCTGTTATGGATGAGCGGGGTGGCCGAGGAACGCAGACGCATGAAGCCTATCTATATCGACTACCTCAATGCCCTCGACATCGAAGCCCTTGCCATGACCAATGCCGAGATCATCGGTGCGGTCGAGGCCGGGCTCATCGCACAAGGCAAGGGCCAGACGGTGATCGAGCCGCGTGTCCACCTCGAACCCGACCCGTCCTTCCACGGCCATTTCAATGTCCTGCGCGGCTACGTCGCGCCGCTCGATACCGCGGGCGTCAAGATCGTCGGCGACTATGTCGACAACTACCTTCACGGCCTGCCTTCGGAATTCGGCATCCTCAATTTGTTCGATCCGCGCACCGGCACCCCACGCGCCATCCTCGACGCCACCGTCATCACCGACATGCGCACCGGCGCCGTCACCGCCATCGGCGCCAAACATCTGGCGCGCAAGAACTCGAAAGTGCTGGCCCATATCGGCGCGCGCGGCACCGCCTACTGGAACGTGCGCCTGCTCGACCATCTCTTCGATTTCGACGAAATCCGCGTCCACTCGCGCCGGCCGGAAAGCCGCGACGGCTTTGCCGCCAAATTGTCGGCCGACCTCGGCAAGACGGTCACCGCCGTGGCCGACTGGAAAAGCTGCGTCGAAGGGGCCGACATTGTCGTCGAGGCCTCGCGCCTGCCGGAGCCGCAACCGCTGCTCAAGACCGAATGGATCAAGCCCGGCGCGCTGGTGGTGCCCTATGGCACGATGAGCGCGGTGGAGCTGTCGCTGACCGACATCATGCAGAAGATGGTCGTCGACGATTGGGGCCAGTGCAAGGGCGGCAAGTTCGGCTCGCTGCGCGCCCATGTCGAGACCGGGCGGCTGAGCGAGACGACGCTGCATGCCGAACTCGGCCAGATCGCCGCCGGCCTGAGGCCGGGACGGCAGAGCGACGACGAGACCATCCTGTTCTGGCATCGTGGCCTGTCGCTGTCCGACATCGCGCTTGGCAAGGCGATGCTGGCCAAGGCACAGGCGCAAGGCATCGGCCAGAGGCTGCGCTTCGCATGAGCGCGCTCGTCCTCACCGGAGCCGGCGTCAGCGTCGGCGATGTCGCCGCCGTCGCCCGCGAGGCGCGCAAGGTGGAAATCGGAGCCGATGTCATCGGCGGGCTGGAGAAGGCGCGAAAGGTGCTCGACCAGGCCGCGGCCTCGGGCCAGCAGATCTACGGCCTGAACACCGGTCTCGGCGCCAATCTCGGCACGTCGGTCGAGGGTGACGCCAGCGCCTTCCAGCGCCAGTTGCTCGAAGGCCGCAGCGGCGCGGTCGGCGGGGCCCTGCCGGTCGAAACCGTGCGGGCAACCATGCTCGCCCGCCTGACGATGCTGTCGGCGGGCGGCTCCGGCCTGTCACCCGCCGTGTTCGTTGCCCTGGTCGATGTCCTCAACGCCGGCGTCCATCCGGTGATGCCGTCGCTCGGCTCCATCGGCGCCGGCGACCTGGTGCTGATGACCGCGATCGCCCGCCTGCTGATCGGCGAAGGCGAAGCCGATTATCAGGGAAGGCGCATGCCGGCGGTCAAGGCGCTGATGATGGCCCGTCTCGGCCCCATCGGCCTGGCGCCCAAGGATGGGCTGTCGCTGATCAACGCTTCCGCCGTCTCCGCTGGCGGCGGCTCGCTTGTGGTCACGGACGCGCTGTCGGCCCTTGACCAGCAGCAGCAGGCCGGCGCGCTGACCATGGAAGGGTTTGGCGCCAACCGCACCATCCTCGACCCGCGCCTGCACATGGCGCGGCCAGCCGCTGGCCAGCAGGAAGCCGCCAAGGCGCTGCACGATCTTCTCGCCCGCGACGAAGCGCCGGCGCCCACCACCCTACAGGATCCGCTCTCGATCCGCTGCATGCCCTCGATCCATGGCGTGCTGACCGAGGCGATCGGCCAGGCAAAACGCGCCGTCGAGATCGAACTCAATGCCGCCGCCGACAACCCGCTGGTTCTGAGCGACGACGGGCTGGTGCTGTCGACCGGCAACTTCCACACCGCTTCGCTGGCGCTCGCCTTCGAGGCGCTCAGCCTGGCAATCGCTCAATGCGCGGCCGCCAGTGCAGCCCGCTTCGTCCAGCTCACCGGCTCGGGCCGCAACAGCCTGCCGAAATATCTGTCGCCGGTCGGCGGCGCCTCGGCCGGTTTCGTGCCGCTGCAGAAGACGGTGACATCGATCCTGGCTGCCATCCGTCACAAGGCCAATCCGGTGATGCTCGACTTCCTGCCCGTCTCGGAAGGCGTCGAGGATCACGCCACGCAGACGCCGCTGGCGGTTTCGAAATGCGCTGACATGATCGTGCTGTGGCGGCGGTTGATCGCTTTCGAACTGATGGCGGCCGCCCAGGCCGTCGACCTGCGTGATGGGTTGACGCTGGCACCAGGCACGTCAGCCGTCCACACGGCGATACGCGCGCTGGTCCCTTCCCTGAAAGAGGACCGGCCGCTCGGCGTCGATGCGGAAGCACTCCACGCCGCGCTGGCCGGCAATGCGTGGCGGCCGGCCCTAGCTCCGGCCGACCTTGTCGAGAAACAGGCGTAGCTCGGTCGGGTCCATGTGCACGATGTGCCTGTCCTCGGGATAGGCGCCGCTGTTGACGTCGGCGACATATTCGGAGAACGCCGCCACCCGCTCGGCCTGCAGCCGGTCATACTCGGCGGCGAAGTTGCGATAGACCTTGGAGTGGCGCGGCATGTGGCCTCTGTTCTGGCCAAGGATGTCGTCGGCGAATAGATATTGCGCGTCGCAGCCGGTGCCCGCGCCCATCGACAGCATGATCAGCGACGTCCGCTCCGAGATCGCCTTCGCCACTTCGACCGGCACAACTTCTATTTCGGCGCCGATGGCGCCCACTGCCTCCAGTTGCTTCACCGCCTCGAACACCTGCATGGCCGTGTCGGCGGACTTGCCGACAGCCTTGAAGCCGCCTGTCCAGGTCGCGCGCGATGGAATGAGGCCGACATGGCCGATGACGGGAATGGCATCGTCCGCCATCCGCTTGATGGTGGCATAGCCGGCGCTGCAATAGACCGCGTCGGCGCCGGCCTTGTAGAGCCGAAAAGCCCAACGCAGGAAATCGTCCGATGTGCCGATCTCGTAGAAATTGTCGCCCGGCATGGTGAACAGGCTGGGCGCCGCATCGCGGTATTGCGGATTGAGCACCAGTTCGGGCGGCACCGAGACGATGTCGACCCCTGCCCGCTCGGCGGCTTCCGCTTCATCCAGTGTCAGCACGCGCAGCATGGTCAGCTGCCGCCTGCCCTTCATGGCGCGCAGATCGGCGACGGTCGGTCTCTTTCGGCTCATTGAACTCTTGTCCCTGTTTCTGGATGGCGGCTCGTCAGCCGATCTCGATCATCACCTTGCCAGCTTCGATTCGGACTGGATAGGTCTTGAGGTTGACGCAGACCGGCGCGCCCTTGGCCTGGCCGGTCTTGTAGTTGAAGCGGCCATTGTGCTTGGGACATTCGATGATGTCGTCCATGACAAGCCCGTCGGCCAGATGCGCCTTTTCATGCGTGCAAAAACCATCGGTGGCGAAGAATTCGTCGTCCGGGGAGCGGTAGATCGCGAAGCTCCGCCCACCATGATCGAAGCGGATGACATCCTCTTCCTCGACATCATCCACGGCGCACGCTTCAACCCAATCGGCCATCTCAATCTCCTGCGGACATTGCCGATCGCTATTCGGCCGCCGCCGACATATCGACCTCGTGGAATTCGCCGCGATAGGGCCTGGCCGTCGGCGGCAGTTCGCGCTTGAGGTAATAATCCTCGTATTTCAGCTGCCGGAGCAGCACCGGCCAAACCTCGCGGTAGGCATGCCACATCGACGGGTTCGGCCGGGGCAGATCATGCTTGATCAGTTCGTGCAGCCTGGGCAGCGCGTGATAGGGCACCATCGGGAACATGTGGTGCTCCACATGGTAGTTCATGTTCCAGTAAATGAACCGGCTGATCGGGTTCATGTAGACGGTGCGGGTGTTGAGCCGGTGGTCGACGACATTGTCGGCCAGACCGATATGCTGCAGCAGGCCGGTCGTCACCATGTGCCAGGTGCCGTAGAGGCGCGGCAGGCCGATCAGCACCAGCGGTATCCACGACCTCAGCGCGATGGCAAGCGCGATCGTCGCGAGATAGATGGCGACATGCCAGCGCGCGACGACGACCGCCTTGTGCTGTTCCATCTCGGGGATATAGCTCTTCTCTTCGTCGGACAGGGTGCCGAACGCCTGGCGCACCAGCGTCGGCAGCGAATAGCGGAAATCGAGAATGCCGGTGAAGGCGAGCGCCGCCTTCAACAGATCCGGCGGACGCATGACCGCGATCTCGGCGTCGCGGCCGACGATGATGGTGTCGGTGTGGTGGCGGGCATGGCTCCAGCGCCATTGCACGGGATTGCGCATCAGCATGAACGAGGCGATGTGATAAACGACATCGTTCATCCAGCGCGTGCGGAACGCCGTGCCGTGGCCGCACTCGTGCCAGCGCGAGTCGCTCGACGAGCCGTAGAGCACGCCGTAGACGAACAGGAACGGCACCGTCCACCACGAACCCCAGAACCAGACGATGCCGGCGGCCGAACCCAGGATCGCGACAATCCAGATGACGGTGTCGCGGATCGCCGGGCCGTCGGAACGCTGCATAAGTTCCTTCATCGCCTTGCGTGAGACGTCGGTGTGATACCATTCGGCCGAGGCGAGCCCGGTCTCGATCGCCGCCCTGGTGCTTTCGCCGACCAGGCTGTAGTCGCGCTTCTTTGCCATCGTCGTCACACTGACCTCCAATCGTCGCGCACCGCTGGCAATCCGGTCCGCCGGCCGGAGGGCTTGCTTTGGATGAATGTCGCGCTCATGTCCTGCCGGCCAGTCTTGGAAAGTTTCCGGAAGGCTCAGGATAATCCTGCTCGGGCTGTCGGGCGATAGCCGCGATCCTGGCTTCGGCCGCCGCGATCTCACCGGCGCCGTCGAGAACCCGGAACACCGCGTCGTAGGCCCGGCTTTCGCCATGCTCCAGCCAGATCATCTCGCCGCGCTCGCGGGCGGCGAGATCGCCCAGCACATGGTGGGTCGAAGGCTCCATCCCCAGCGCGTACTGCCCGGCCTGGAAATTCTGCCACTGGTAGGCACACGGCAACTGGTCCTTGCGCGTCACCAGTTCGAGACCGAGCCCGATGCGGTCGTTGACGACGGCCACCGGCACCTCGCCATTGGCATCGGCAGCCATCTCATGCTGCCAGACCTGTTCGCTGAAGCCCGGTTGCGGCGCAGGCGCCGTGCGATAGCCGACCTTCTGCGCCGCGTAGCGCTCGCCGGCATGGCCGGCCCAGACGACGTCGCGGATCGGCGCCAGATAACGCGAGCCCTCATCCAGCAAGGGATGGCTGATATTGACATGATAGAAATACATATGCGGCGTGCGGTTGAAGCCGTGATTGACGACATGGTCGGAAAGCCGGATCTCGTTGCCGCCGACATCGGCCTCGATGCGGCGGATGAGATGGAGGTCCTCGCCGAATACCGCCGATTGCTGGACGATGCCTTCGGCCCACAGCACGCAACGGTCGCCGTCCCAACGCTCGCCATAGCCGGTCAGCCGCGCCGGGATGGTGCCGACACGGCCATGCAGCGAATGGAGCACCGTCTTCCTGCCGGGGTAGTTGTAGCTGTCGGCGGGTACGGTCTCACGGCCCAGAACATGGTCGAGGCCGCAGGTGACGAGCAGGCCGGAGAACGAGCGCGCCCAGGCCAGCCCCCCTTCCCCCTCATACTCGTGCAGGCCGGGATGGCGAAAACCGCTCGGCGAATGCCAGCCGATCGCCTGCCCCCTATAGTCGCAATCGGCGATGTCGAGCGCCCGGTCGACCAGCGCGGTGAAGCGAAGGCCCGAGCCGGTGCGAAATTCGAGCATGCGGATGCCGCGCTCCACGCCGTCGCCGAGCGTCATCAGCCGCACGCCGGCGAATTGCGACAGCATGCCGGACCGCTCGGCCACTTGCCGGCGTGACAGCGTCTTGCCGTATAGCTCTACCATGCGACGCCCTTCACTTTGCCCTCGCCTCCTTGAGCAAGGCCGACATGTCGGCGCCGGTGATGATGCTTTCCACGGTCAAGAGGTCGGTGTCGGCGACCGTCTGTTCGGCGACGATCTCACCGCGCCGCATCACGACGATGCGGTCGGCGACCTGGAAGACATGGTGGATGTTGTGGGTGATCAGCAGCACCGAATGGCCGGCGTCGCGCACCTCCTTGACGAAACGCAGCACGCCATGGGTCTCCTCGACGCCGAGATTGTTGGTCGGCTCGTCGAGGATGATGACCTTGGCGGCAAACTGCATGGCGCGCGAGATCGCGATCGACTGACGTTCGCCGCCCGAAAGTGTGCTCACCAGCGCGTCCGCGTCGAGCTTTTTCGAGATGCCGACGCGCTTCAGCAACGCCGAGGCGGCTTCGCGCAGCTTGGCGAGGTCGAGCGGCGCGAACACGCCGAGCCAGCCAAAATTGACCGGCTCGCGGCCGAGGAAAAGATTGCGCGCGATGCTGAGGTCCGGCGCCAGCGACGTGTCCTGGTGGATGGTCTCGATGCCGAGGTCCATCGCATCCCTGGTCGAACGGATCGAGACCTTCTCGCCGCGCACATAGATGTCGCCGCGATCGACCGGAAACACACCCGAGATCGCCTTGATCAGCGTCGATTTGCCGGCGCCATTGTCGCCGAGCAGCGCCACCACCTCGCCTTCCCGCAGTGTCAGCGAGGCGTTCTTCAGCGCCCGCACGCTGCCGAAGGACTTTTGCAGGTTCTGCAGCCGAAGTACTTCTTGCGTCATCGTCAGCCCCTTGCGGCGTTCTTCTGCAGCAAAGCGTGCAGGATGAGCATGGCGAGGATGATCAGGCCGACAAAGATGTTGTAGGCGAGCCCCGGCACGCCGATCAGCACGATGCCGTTTCGGATGGCGCGCAGCATCAGCGCGCCGACGATGGTGCCGAGGATCGTACCGCGTCCGCCGGTCAGCGCCGTGCCGCCGACCACCACCATGGCGATCACTTCCAGCTCGTAGCCGGTGCCGGCCACCGGCGAGGCGGCGGAGATGCGGAAGGCACTGATCATGCCGGCAAGGCCGGCCAGCACGGAGGTCGCGACGAACAGCCAGATCTTGACGCTGTCGGCGGGCACACCACGCGCCACCGCCGCGTTGCGGTTGGAACCGATGGCGCTGATCCAGTTGCCGAGCTTGGCGTAGCGCAGGATGTAGATGGCAAACAGCGAAAGGCCGATGAACCACCACAGCGAGGTGTAGAAGCGGAATGAACCGATGTTGAAACTGCCCGCGAGCAGTGTCACGAAGAAGCCGGGCTGGTCCCAGGATTTCAGCGGAAAGCCCTGCGTGATGTAAAGCGCCGCGCCACGCACGACGAGCAGCATCGACAGTGTCACCAGGAAGGACGAGATGCCGATCTTGGTGACGATCAGCCCGTTGATCGCGCCGATCGCGATGCACAGCACAAGTCCTGCCAGCAGCGCGACCCCGATATCGACGCCGCCATTCTGCACCAGGAGCATCACCACCACAGGCGCCAGCCCGAACACGGCGCCGACGGAAAGGTCGAATTCGCCTGCCGTCAAAAGCAGTGTCATGCCGAGCGCGATGATGCCGAGCTCGGGCAGGAACGCCATCATGTTGGAGATGTTGAGCGGCGACAGGAAATTGGCGTCGGCGACAGCGAACACCGCCAGCAGCACGATGAGGATGATGAAGGAGGAGAATTGCGGCGAGCGCAGCAGGCTGGACCTACCTTTCGCCCTCGGCGCGTCGTCTTCTGCGGCAATTGTCATGACTGCTTGGACCATGCTTGGAAAAACGCCCGCCGCTTTAGGCGGGCGCCGGCCTCTCATTTCTTGTCGTAGAGCTTCAGGATCGGCTCGACGCTGGCGGCGTCGTAGAGACCGAAAGTATGGATGTCGTAGCCGATCGGTTCGCCCGAGGCGGCGAGCCCGAGCAGCGCCACCGGCATGAAGCCCTGCGCGGACGGGTACTGCCAGGCGGCGGCGTTGACGAAGCCATCCTTGACGGCCTGCGCCGTCTCCTTGGAATTGCCCCAGCCGACGACGGGGATTTTGCCCGCCGGCACACCGGCGCCATCGAACACGCGCTTGACGCTGGCCGCCACGGAATCGCCGAGCGCGATGATCGCCGGCGGATTGTTGGCGACCATGTAGTCGGTCATCTTGGCGATGATGCCGGCCGGGTCGGTGCCGCAATCGACCACGTCATATTTGATCCCCAACGGATCGAAAACGCTGGCAATGCCCTCAGTCTCGAGCTGCTGATAGCTGGCGCCGGGAACCTCGACCGGCAGGAACACCTTGTCGCCCTGCTTCACCATCTTGTGCTCGACGAGGTATTTGGCCCAGGTGACGCCCGCTTCCTTGAGATCCGCGCCGACATAGGCCTGCCGTCCGGTCGCCGGATCGTCGGTGTTGAAGAACACGATCGGGATGCCGGCCGCCTTTGCCGCTTTCACCTCTTCGGTCCACAGGCCCGGCTGCGCCGAGGTGGTGGCGATGCCGTCGGGCTTGGCGGCAAGCGCCGAATTGAAGGCCTCCTTCTGTGCCGCCATGTCGCCGCCGCTGAAGGAGATCTTGCAGGTCACCTTGAGCTGGTCGCAGGCCTTGGTCGCGCCGGCGTTCCAGTCGATCCAGAACGCATCCGACGGGCCGCCATGCGACAAGAGATAGAAGGTCTTCTGGCCGTCCTGCGCCCGCGCCGTCGTGCCAAGGGCGACGCCGGCGAGCACTGTCGCGGCGGCAGCCAGTTTCCAAGCGAATTTCAACATTCTTTCCTCCCTTGTTTGACGCCGCGCCGCCATGCACCGGGCGGCGCGGCTAGCCGTCACAGGCCGTTGGCGCGGAACTTCCCGTCGAGGAACGTCTTGGCGCGCGGCACGTCGTCCTCCGACAGATGCTCGATGATCACAGGGATGTTCGGATGCTTTTCAGCCAGCCGCTGGAGATAGAGGTCGTAGTTCAGCGAACCGAGGCCGGGCGCCGGCAGTTCGATTTCACCAACCCCACGGAAGGTGTGGCTTTCCATCGCGTCGGCGTCACCGATGTCGGCATGCTTCTCCGACTTGTCGTCGCCCGAGCGCTTGACGTCCTTGGCATGCGCGATCTTGATCTTGTCGGTCAGCGTGTCGAACACCTGGTTCAGGATCTGGTCCATCCGGTCGATGTTGTGGGTCTCGAAATAATTGGTCGGATCCATCAGCAGGCCGAGACCGGGATGATCGACCTGCGCGAACATCCTGACCGTCTCCTCGACCGAGCCGACGACGTTGTTGACATAGGTTTCGAGCAGGAACACCGCGCCGTGGTCATAGGCCGTCTGGGCGAGGTCGGCGATCACCTTGCGGCATTCCTCGAACCCTTCCTCGGTCTTGTTCTTGGGATGATGCACCCAGTCGGACTCGGTGTTGTAGGTGCCGGTTTCCGAGATCACGTAAGGCGAGCCGAAATGACGGGCGTTACGGATGATCTCCTTGAGATAGCCGACGCGCTTGTCACGCTCGGCTTTGTCAGGATGAATGATGTTGGTGTAGCCCGACACGCAGCAGACCGGCAGATTGTTGTCGCGGAAGACGTCGCGCACCTTCTTGGCCTTGTCCTTGGTGATCTGGCCGGCCGACAGGTCGACATCCCTGAAATGCAGGTCGAGCTGCACCGTATTGAAACCGAGCCCGCGGATCTTCTTCGCCGTCTCTTCAAGGCCGTACGGGAAATAGCCCGTGAAAATACCTGCCTGCATCATGATGTGAATTCCTCCCTGTAAGCGATTCAGTTGCCAGTGATTTCAGCTGCCAGTGATTTCAGCTGCCAGTGATTTTCAGTTGATCGAGTTTGTCGAGATTTCGGAAAGCTTGACGGTGCGGCCCAACGCGATGGAGCGGTAGCCCGCCTCCACCAGCGCCATGGTCTTGACGTTGTCGGCAACAGTGAGCGCCGGCGGCGTGCCGGTCTTCACCGCATGCTGCAACTGCTCCATCACCCCGATGAAGGCATGCGGGAACCACATCGTCTCCCAGCTCGGGCTGACCCACTCGCCCCCGGTCGTCTCCGCCGAGGCGTAAGTCAGTGTCGAGGCGGCACCCGTCGGCCAGCCGATCGTGCCCTTGGCGACGCCCTTGGTGCCGTCGACGCGCCAGTTGATGTGCTGGTCGTCGCGATAGCCCTCCTGGCGCGGACCGGACCAGACGTCCTCCAGCGACACGGCGAGCACGCCTGTGGGGAAACGCAGCGTCGAGACGGTGATGCCGTCGGAATGGTCGAACTGCGTGCGCGGATCCTTACGCGTCAGCGTCGTGATCTCGTCGGGATCGCCGAACAGGAAGCGCAGCACGTCGAGGTGATGCACGCTCATATTGGCGAGCGTCAGCCGGTCGTAACCTTGAAGGAAAGTCTGCCAATGCGGGATGGCATGCATGTCAATCTGCGCGAAGACGATATCGCCCAGCGCGCCGCTGTCGATGATCTGCTTCAACACGCGCATCGACTGGTCGTAACGCATGTTCTGATTGACCGAGAGGATCTTGCCGGCCTTCGCCGCCTCGTCGCGCAGCTTGACGGCTTCCTCGACCGACAGCGCCAGGGGCTTCTGCGCCAGGATCCCCTTGATATGCTTCTGCTTCAGCGCATGGCGGATCAGCGCCGGCTGCTGGTCGGGCGGAAAGGCAAGGTCGATGATCTCGATATTTGCGTCCTCGATCAGTTGTTCAGGCGTGTCGTGGACGGTCGGGATGCTCCAACGGTCGGCGACCTTTTGCGCATTCGCTTTTGTGCGCGAAGCGATCGCCACCACCGGGAACCCCGCCTCCTTGTAAGCGGCCAGGTGGCACTCGGCCATGATCATGCCGGCGCCGACGCAGCCGATCCTGTATTCCTTCGTGCGGACCTTCACATCCGGCTCGAAGCCCTTGCCTGTCATGCCTTCCTCCCGAAATTCTGTCCTTGCGGCCGCATTCATCTTGCCAACGCGCCTCCGCCCTGTCCGAAATAATGCACGCGTGCCGGCTCGCAGGATATCGCCACCATCGCATCGGGCCTGATATCGGGCTGGCCGCGCAGCAGTGCCTTCAGCCGCGCCTGCCCGGCGGCGAGCGTCACCACGGTGTAGCCGCCAAGCGGCTCGACCTCGAACACCCGCGCCGGGCGGCCCCGGCCCGCCTTCTCGTTGTCGCTCCAGGGGCTGACCTTGATGTCCTCCGGCCTCAGTCCGATCTCGACTGCGTCGGCCGGAGCCGCGCGGTCGGCGATGCTGAGCGCGCCTTCGGCGGCTTCGACGCCGCTCTCGCCGCGAACGGATTTGAGGATGTTCATGACAGGCGAACCGAGCAGCCGCGCCACATAGGTGCTGACGGGGCGGTCATAGATCTCGGCCGGCGCGCCGATCTGCCTGATCCTGCCATTGTCCAGGATGGCGATGCGGTCGGCGATCGACATCGCCTCTTCCTGGTCATGGGTGACATAGATCAGCGTCTTGCCGAGGTCGCGCTGGATGCGCTTCAACTCGACACGCGTCTCCTCGCGCAGCCGCGCATCGAGCGCCGAGATCGGATCGTCCATCAGGTAGGCATTGGGATCGCGCACCAGCGCCCGTGCGATCGCCACGCGCTGCCGCTCGCCGCCCGAAAGCTGTGCCGGCGGCTTGTGCAGGATATGACCGATATGCAGCTTGGCCGCGACATCGGCGACGCGCCGCTTGATATCGACGTCGGCGACCTTCCGCTCGACCAGCGGAAAGCGGACATTGTCGAGCGCGCTCATATGCGGGAACAACGCCAGGTTCTGGAACACCATCGCCACGTTGCGCTCGGCCGGCGACACGGTGTTGACCGGCCTGCCACCGATGAGGATTTCGCCGGCATCCGGCGTCTCCAGCCCGAGCACCAGCCGCAGGATGGTCGACTTGCCCGACAGCGGCGGCCCGAAGAAGCAAAAGAACTCGTTGTCGTTGACGGTGAACGAGGCATCGTCGACGGCGAGTGTGTCGCCGTAGCGTTTCGTGACATTGCGGAAGACGATATCGGCCATGGCTCAGCCCGCCCCCATCGCAAGGCCGCTGACGGCGTCGAAGACGCGCACCGATGGCGCCGCGGGTGCGACGACGGCGGCCTGCCCGATCGACAACCCGACATCATTGTCGAACACCGCTTTCACGGCGCCCTCGCCCTGTCCGAGATGAACGATGGTACGTGCACCGATGCGTTCGACGAAGGTGACAAGCATGGCAAGCCCGCGCCCGTCTTGGGCCAAGGCCACCTGTTCCGGCCGGAAGCCGTAAAGCACCTCGCCGCGTGCGCCGCGCACACTGGCCGCCAGCTCATCCGGCAATGGCGGCGTGATGCCCAGCGGGCCGAGATCGACGACCAGACCCCGGTCGCTCTCCGCCGGCCTGCCCTTGAGCAGGTTCATGCCCGGCGCGCCGATGAAGCGGGCGACGAAGACATTGGCCGGATTGTTATAGACCTCCAGCGGCGTGCCGACCTGCTGCAGCACGCCATCGTCCATGACCGCGATGCGGTCGGCCATGGTCATCGCTTCCAACTGGTCGTGGGTGACGTAGACCATGGTCTGCTTGAACTGGCGCTGCAGCTGTTTCAGCTCGGTGCGCATGACCGCGCGGAAGGCCGCGTCGACATTGGACAGCGGCTCGTCGAGCAGGAAGATCGCCGGCTCCATGATCGCCGAGCGGCCGATCGCCACGCGCTGCAGGATATTGACCGAAAGCCTGTCGGCCTTGCGGTCGAGCAGCGGCGTCAGTTGCAACAGCTCTGCGATGGCGCCGACGCGCCGGTCGATCTCGGCTTTCGCGGCACCGCGCATCCTCGGCCCGTAGGCAAGATTCTGGCGCACCGTCATATGGGTGAAGATGGCATAGTTCTGGAAGACGAAGCCGACGCCGCGCCGGCCCATCGGCACCCCGGCCATGTCGCGCTCGCCGAACAGGATCTTGCCGCTGCTCGGCTCTTCCATGCCGGCGATCATGTTCATCGTCGTCGACTTGCCGCAGCCGGACGGCCCGAGCAGCGCCATGAACTCGCCATCCGATATGTCGAGGTCCATGGTCTTCAGCGCCGTGAAGTCGCCGAATGTCTTGGTGAGGTGCTTGAGTTGGATCGTGCTCATGCCGGCACCTGCCTTGCCCGCGCCATGCGCTTCATGGCGAACACGGCGACGATGGAGAGCACGACCAGGATGGCGAGGGCGATCGCCGCGACATAGCCCCAGATCAGATCCTGCGTGGTGACCTTGTAGATGTAGACGGAGATGGTTTCGGTGGCGACGCCGGGGCCGCCGCCGGTCATGATGTAGAGCGTGTCGAAGATCTTGAAGTTCTCGATCACCCGGATCGCCAGCGCGATGATGATGATCGTCTTCATCTTCGGCAGCACGATGGTGGTGAAGCGCTGCCAGGGATTGGCGCCGAGCAGCGTCGCCGCCTTGATCTGGTCCTCCGGCACGCCGACGAGGCCCGCAAGCAGGATCAGGAACATCAGCGGCGTCCACTGCCAGATATCGGCGATCATCACCGCGATCAGCGCCAGCGTCGGGTCCGACAGCCAGGCAATGGTGACTTGCGTGCCGGTGACTGCCGACAGGATGTCGTTCACCGGGCCGCCCGACTGGAACAGCATGAAGAACATGTAGCCGGCCACCGCCGGCACCACCATCATCGGCATCAAGAGGATCGAATAGAAGATGCGCTTGCCGGGAAAATCGTCGGCGAACAGCGTCGCAAGTGCCAGGCCGAGCAGGAACTCGGCTGGCACGCAGACGATCATGACGATGGCAGTGCGCTTCAGCGCGCTCCAGAAGCGCGCGTCGGCGGCGAGGTCGGTGTAGTTGGCGAAGCTGTCCCACATCTCCCAGGCGTTCCACCAGCCGAGGCCCGAGAGCGGCGACCAGTCGGTGACGCTGATGTAGAGCTGCATCAACAGCGGAAAGGCCGAGATAAACAGCACCAGGATTTGCGCCGGCAAGGTCAGGCGAAAGCCCAGCCGCGTGCCTTCGTCGCGCAGGACTGGCTTGCCGCGCACGGCGCCCATCTCGTCCTCCGAAATCGTTGCGGTCAAGGCGCTCATTGCTTGAGCGCCCCAAAGGTCAGCCCGCGCACCAGATGGCGCTGGATGGCGATGCCCATGATGACCGGCGGCACGGCGGCGATCAGCCCGAGTGCTGCCTTGGCGCCATAGAGCTGGCCGGTCATCGAGGATGACAGTGAGGCCATGTAGACCGGGATCGTCACCCATTCGCGCGTCGTCAGAAGCAACGCGATCAGATAATCCGACCAGTTGAGGATGAAGACGAAGAGGGCAGCGCTAGCCAGCGGCGCGCGCATCATCGGCAACGTGATGCGGGTGAAGACGCGCAGCCGCGAGCAGCCTTCGACCAAGGCGGCTTCCTCGATCTCGCGCGGCATGTCGTCGAAGAAGGTCTTCATCAGCCAGAAGGCGAACGGCAGCGTGACGATGCCATAGATCAGCGCCAGACCCCACCAGCTGTCGGTGAAGTTGAGGAAAGCCCACATGATCATCACGGGGATCATGACGGCCATCGGCGGAAACAGCCTGAGCTGGATCAGCGCCAGCGGCAGGTTCTGTCCGGAGCCGAAGCGCGACAGGCCGTAGGCGGCGGCCGTGCCGGCCGACATGGCGATCGCGGTGCCGAACACCGCCGACAGCAGTGACGACAGGATCGGCTTCAGCGCGGTGCGGTCGAGCGCGACGATCAAATTGTTGGTGGATTCGCCGAACACGAACTGGAAATTGCTGAGCGTCGGGTTCTTCGGCCACCATGTGAGATCCGCGCCCGTCGCCGACCATTCGGCGATCGGCTTGAAGGCCATCGACACCATCCACAGGATCGGCACCAGCGTGACGGCCATCGCCGCGAGGATCGCGGCGTAGCGGAATATCTGGAAGGGGACGGAACGCTTCATCTGGCTGCTTTTGCTGGTGGCGCTAGATCTAACTCTTTGTTGGAGCATGATCTTTTCCGAAAACCGGGTCCCACTTTTCGGGATCATGCTCCAGTGCGGAGGGGACGAGCTTTCGCGCCTCCCCTCCGGCTCTGATCCGGGGAGACGGATCAGCTGATCGGATCGAGAACGGTCGGCCAGGCCTCCTTGTTGGTCCTGATGGCTTCGAGCAATTTGTCCTCGCCAATTCGCCGGGCGATCTTCTTCCACTCGGCTTCGGTGTCGGCCATCGCCTGCTCCGACGTCTTGGCCTTGGTCAGCGAGGCCATGAGGTTTTCGTCCAGCGCGTTGTGGAAGGCGGTGGCGCCGGGATAGTTGATGGTCGGCACCGTTCGGGCGACCGTCTCGCGCACCACGTCCATGTGGTAGGCATGATAGGTCTGGCGCACCAGCGGATCGGAGAAATCCGAAAGCCGGAACGGATCGAGATAGCCGCCGGGGTTGGCGCTCATCCAGGCATAGATGCGCGCCGAGCCCAGCCATTGCAGCAGGAGATAGGCGACCTCCTGGTTCTTCGACTGCGACGAGACCATGCCGGTCAGCGAGAACCAGAGCACCGAGCGGCTGATCAGCTTGCCGTCGATCTCGCGGCCGGGTGGCAGCATCGTGCCGATCTTGCCGGTGACCTTGGAGTCCTTGTTGCCGGCATTGTCGAGGAATTTCGGCAGGTTGGAGAAGGCGCAGGTCATCGCCGCGCCGCCCTTGGCGAAATTGCCGTACTGCTCCGGCCAGCCCCACGAGATCGCATCCGGCGAATGATGGGCGAGCGATTCGACATATTCATTGGTGGCCGCGATGCCGTGCTCGGAATTGATCTGCGGCTTGCCGTCATCGCCGAACAGGAACTGGTTGGGCGAGGCCATCGACACATAGCGCTGGTACCAGTTGGTGTAGCCCCAGCCCTGGTTGCGCAGGTCGGTGGAGCCGAACAGACCCTTGTCCGGGCGCTGGAAGAAGGCCGCTATATCGCCGTGCTGCTTCCAGGTTTTCGGCGGCGCCAGATCGTAGCCGTATTTGTCCTTGAAGGCCTTCTTCTCAGCTTCGTCGCCGAATAGGTCGGTGCGGTAGACCCAGGTCTGGAAGTCGCCGTCCAGCGACACGCCGTAGTTCGAGCCGCGATATTTGTTGAGCAGCGACACGCCCTTGGCGCCGTCGACATAGCCGGTCTTGGGATCGTCCCATTCGGGCTTGTACTGGGCGACGAAGTCGTCGAGCTTGGCGATGCCGCCGGTCTCGGCGAGATCACCAAGGCGGTTCCACTCGGTCGAGTAGATGTCGTAGGCTCCACCCTTGGTGGAGATGTCCTGCATGGTCTTGGTGAATTCCTGACCGTTCGGCAGGCCGACGATCTCGATCGGGATGCCGGTCTCCTTTTCCCAGAGCTCCTTGATCGACGGCGCGCCGGCCGGGAAAGGCTGGGTGAGCTGGCCGATCGAGCCGTCCGACAGGCCAAGCACGATCTTGGCTGGCGCCTTGCCGGCGCCCTTCAGCGCCTTGGCGGCCTCGACGGCACGGCCTTCGGGCGTGTCGGGGCCGTATTGATAACGCTCGGCGCCGTCGAAGCCGGTCGGCCCGCCGATCATGCCGGGCGCCAGTGCATCGGCTGCAAAAGCGCGGCCGGGACGAATGAATTGCGGTGCGATACCGGTCGCGGCGACGAACACCGCGGCCTTTCCTCCGGACGCCAACAATCGGCGCCGCGAGATGCGGATCAGATCAGACATTGGAATTCCTCCCTCAGGGCCAACGTTTCCTCCACGAGCCCATGAGGGATATTGACGGCAGTATCGGAAGGCTGTCAACATCATAAATAATCAAAACACCTCACAACATCGCAATGAGGCGAGGAAATGCTTCATACCGGAGTTCATACACCTCTCCAGATGCCTCGATTTGATGGGAAATGTGTTTTCCCTTCCCGGCACGATCGCTCCGGGCGACTTGATTTAGCCTGGCGGCTTGCGCATCGGCCAAGGCCGGATACATCATTTCCCATCAGAATCGCGGATAGCGAGGCGTTGGCAGCATCGGGCCGGATGCCCGCATTGCGTGATCCTGATGCATTGAGGAGATGAAAGACGGTGCGTTCCACCCTGACTGACATAGCCCGGGAAGCCGGCGTCTCCGCCGCCACCGTCGACCGTGTGCTCAACAACCGCCCCGGCGTGCGGGCGCGTACACGCGAGATCGTGCTCGAAATGGCGCAGCGCCTCGGCTACATCGCCGAGAGCCCGAACGGCGCGCCGCCCAGGCCCCTGCCCGGCGAGATCATCCGGCTCGACTTCGCCCTGCCGGCGGGCACGAATTCGTTCATCAAGATGCTGCACCGCCACATCGAGGCGCAGGCCTCGGCGCGCCCCGATCTCGACGTCCACATCGCCACCATAGAGGGCTTCAATCCCGACCGGCTCGCCCGCCTGCTGCAGGATCTGCGCGGCCAGACGCAAGGCGTCGGCGTCATCGCGCTCGACCATCCGACGGTGCGCGAGGCGATCCGCTCGCTGTCGGCCAACGACGTCAAGGTGGTGACCATCGCCTCCGACATCCTGCATGTGCCGAGAGTCGCCTATATCGGCATCGACAACCGCGCTGCCGGGCGGCTGGCCGGCTATCTGCTCAACCGTTTCATGGGGTCTGGACGCCCCGGCAAGGTGGCACTGTTCGCCGGCTCGCTGTCCTATCGCGGCCATGAGGAACGCGAGATGGGATTCCGGCACATATTGACGGAAGAGTCACCCAACCTGCAGATCGTCGAGATGCGCGAAATGCTCGACGACCGCGAAAAGGCCTATTCGGAGGCGTCAGCCCTTCTGGAGCGGCACCCGGACCTTGCCGCGATCTACAATGTCGGCGCCGGCAACACCGGCATCGCGCGCGCGCTGAAGGAGCGCGGCCGTGCGCGATCCATGGTTTTCCTCGGCCATGAGGCGACGGACGGCACCAAGGAATTGCTGCTCGACGGGACGCTCGACGCGGTCATCGACCAGAACCCGCGCGTCGAGGCCCGCGAGGCGCTCAACATCCTGACCCATGCCGTCCGGGGGCTGCCCTATGAATTGCACCAGCCGAGGCTGCAGGTGATCTTCAAGGAGAACATCCCGGAGATTTGATATCCTCGGACGAACGGGACAGCGCCGCGAACGCGCGCTGCCCCGATCACTCCGGCTTACTGGACAGCGGCGACTTCCGCCGCGGCGGCGTCGACAAAGCTCTTGTCGATCCATTTGCCGTAATCGATCGAGCCTTTCAAAAGCCCGGCGCTGGCCATGAATTTTTCCTCGCCCTTCAGGGCCTCGATCGCATCGTCGGTGAGTTTCGGGTCCTGGTGAAACGCCCCATCGGCATAAGTTTTGCGCACCGATTTTTCCGACGACTTGGTCGCCTCCACGAAGGTCTTGATCGTCTCATCGGGATGAGCGTCGGCCCAGCGCGAAATCTCGATATCGACCTTCAGCAGGCGCTTGACCAGATCGGGATATTTCGCCGCGAAGGCGCCGTTGACCGAGATGACATTGGGCACGTTCCATTCCGGATGGGTGCCGGTGTCGAAGAGGATGCGGGCCTCGCTGGTATCGACCAGCTTGGCCGCCGTCGAATCCGTCTCGACGATGGCGTCGATGTCGCCGCGCAGCAGTGCCGGGCCGGATGCCTCGAAAGGCAGGTTCAGACCCTCGACATCATTCGTCGTCAGGCCGACGCTGTTCAACGCCTTGCTGAAATTTGAATGCCGCACCGTGCCGGTAAGATAGGCGACCTTCTTGCCCTTGAGGTCCTGCAATGTCTTCAGCGGAGAATCGGTCTTGACGACGATGTAGGAGCCGCCTGTCCTGACATAGCTCGACAGGCCGATCAGCTTGACGTCGGCGCCGGAGGCGGCGACACGCAGCGCCGGGTTGTTGCCGGTGTAGGTGAACTCGATCGCTCCGGTCGCCAGCGCCGTCGTTGCCTCCGAGCCGCCATTAAAGGTCACCAGTTCGACCTTGATGCCGTCCTTGGCGAATTCCTTTTCCCACCAGCCATCCTTCTGGGCGAGGATGAATTTGAGATGCCCGGGCGCGGTGCTGCCGATGCGGATGACATCGGGCTTGTCCTGCGCGAAGGCCGGCATGCCGCCAAGGCCTATGACGACGGCAATGGCGCCCTTGAGGAGCAGCCGGCGAAATCCATCGAATGCGATGCTGGTCATGGAAAAATCCTTCCTGATTGGTATGAATGGATGGCTTAAATGAGCGAAGACTCGGACTGCCCCTTCCAGGCCGTGGCCCAGCGCTCGAACCAGACGAGCAGGTAGTTGACGGTCAGCCCGATGACAGTGAGCGTCAAAATGCCGGCATACATGTCGGCCGTTTCCATCATCAGCTGCGAGTTCTGGATGAGGAAACCGAGACCGGATTTGGCCGCCAGCATCTCGGCGCCGATCACCGCGAACAGCGAGGATTTGACCGCCAGCCGCGCGCCGGCGACGATCGAGGGAATGCTCGCCGGCAGGATGACTTTTCGAAACAGGTCGAAGTCGGACGTACCCATCGAGCGTGCCGCCTTGATAAGCAGCGGATCGACCGACTTGACCCCGCTGATAGTGTTGACGAGGAGAAAGAACACCGAGGAGTAGAAGGTGATCGCCACCTTCGATTCCTCGCCAATGCCGAGCAACAGGATGAACACCGGCAGCAGCGCGAATTGCGAGGTGTTGCGCAGCGTCTGCACCAGAAGATCGCTGACCTTCTCGAACAGCGCATAGCGGCCCATCAAGAGGCCGAGCGGTATGGCCACCACCACACCGAGCGCAAAGCCGATCGCGGCGCGCTGCAAGCTGATGCCGATATGTTCGACCAGCACGCCCGAGGCGAGCAACGCCCACCAGGCGATCAGCACCTCGCTCAATGGCGGGAAGAAGATGCGGTTCAGCCAGCCGAGCCGCGGCGCGATCTCCCAGGCGAGAAAGAACAGGCCGAGCAGCGGCAAGCCATAGAGGAAGGTGCCGGCGTGCGCTCCCTTCCCGCGAACCTTGGCACCTGCGGCGACACCGCGCGTCTTGATCGCAGGGACGTTCGTCGAAACCGCAGCCTCGCCGGCAGTGCTGCGAAAGCCGATGGCGGGGCCGAGCTTTTCGGTCAGATAGGCCATGGGTCTAGCTCCTCAATGGCTGAAGGCCGGCGACAGCGTCCAGTCCTTCTGCGCCTTGTTGACCTCGTCGCGCAGCACGTCCCAGACGCGGGCGCGATACAGGTTGAATTCGGTGCTGGCGCGGATATCGCCGTCGCGTGGCCTTGGCAGGTCGATATCGATGATCTCCTTCACCGCGCCGGGCCGCGCCGTCATCACCACCACGCGGTCGGCCAGGAAGATCGCCTCGTCGATCGAGTGGGTGACGAAGATGACAGTGGTCTTGATCTTGCCCCAGATGCGCAACAGCTCGCCCTGCAGCAGCTCACGCGTCTGCTGGTCGAGCGCGGCGAAGGGCTCGTCCATCAACAGCACTTCCGGATTGCTGGCCAAGGCGCGCGCGATCGCCACGCGCTGCTGCATGCCGCCGGACAGCTGATTGGGAAAACGGTCCTCGAAGCCGGCAAGGCCGAACAGCGACAACAAATGCCGGGCCGTCGCCGTCCGCTCGGCCTTGGCGACGCCGCGCACTTCCAGCGCATATTCGATGTTTGCCAGTGCCGTGCGCCAGGGAAACAGCGCATATTGCTGGAAGACATAGCCGGTCTTCGGATCAGGCTTTGTAATCCGCATGCCGTCGAGCTGGACCTCGCCACCCGTCGCCTGCGTCAGCCCGCCGATGATGTCGAGCAGCACCGACTTGCCCGAACCACTCGGACCGACCAGCGTGATGAACTCACCCTTGCGGATGGCAAGATCGACCCCGTCGAGGACGGTGACGCGGTCGCTTGCCTCGCCGTCGACAGTGACGAACTGCCCCGGCTTGAGCTGGAAGGTCTTGCTGATGTCGTTGACGACGATGCGGTCCATGGTCCCTCGCCTCCTATTGCGCCACGCGGATGCGGTGCGTCGGGTCGAACTGGGAGCCGCCGGCCTTGCCGCGCGCCCAGCCGAGCGCGCGGGCATAGCTGCCGAACAGAAGACGTTCCTCGACCTCCACCTCAGTGATGCCGGTCGGCCCTTCGGCGAACTCGGCCACGTAAAGCGCGTCGGTCGGGCAATAGATTTCGCAGAGGAAGCAGGTCTGGCAGTCGTCCTGGCGTGCGATGACGGGGGCGCCATGCTCGGTCGCGTCGAAGACATTGGTCGGGCATACCTTGACGCATATGTCGCATTCCACGCAGCGCGTGGCCGAGACGATCTCTATCATGATGCCAGCTCCGCCGGCCGCTCGGGCGTCCCTTCGATACGGAACGCGTCGACACCGGTGATGATCAGCCGATGCGCCAAGGCTGGGCTCTTGCCCGGCAGATCGGTGCGGCGGTGCATGCCGCGGCTCTCGGTGCGGTGCAATGCCGAGGCCACGGACCAGCGCCCGGCAGCGGCGATCGATGCCGCCTCGCGTGCGCGGACCTTGTCCGCTCCCTCGCCCCGCAGATGGTCGCGCACATCGCGCCAGACGCTCTCCAGCCGCTCGCTGCATTTCTCCAGGCTTGCGCCGCTGCGGAAGAAGTTCTTGTCGAGTGGCGTCACTTCGTTACGCACCGCCTCGATGACCTCGCCCGCCGCGATATCGGCGGGCGGCGTTGCCGCAGGACGCAGCCCGGCCTGACCGAGCGGTTGCACGGTGCCCCGAAACGCCTTGCCGGCGCGGCGCTTGGCATGGGTCGATGCGCCCTTGCCTGCCCACCAGCCACTGGCCAGCGCCCAGGAGGAATTGACGGCGCCCCCGCCCGACACCGCCCCGGTCATGATCTCGCGGCTTGCGGCGTCACCGGCGACATAGAGGCCAGGCACGCCTGTGGCGCAATCGTCGGAGACAATGTCGATGCCGCCAGTGCCGCGCACCGTGCCTTCGGCACGCAGCGTGATGCGGAACAGATCGCTGAACGGATCGATGCCGGCCCGGTCATAGGGAACGAAGCAGTTCGGCTGACCCTGACGCAGCCAGCCCTGCAGCGCCGGTTCGGCCTGGTCGAGCCGCGCATAGACTGGACCGTCGATCAGTGCGCGCGCCACCTCGTCCTCGCGGTCGCCGATGCCGTTCCGCAACGGCTCGCCCGTGGGTCCGAGGATCGGCGAGCCATCCTCGCGATGGAACGAGGCCCAGCGGAACGGCAACCCCTTGTTCAGCGAGGAACCGTACGGCGCCAACGTGTACTTGCCAGTGAATTCCATGCCGGAAAGGCTGGCGCCCGCTTCCGCCGCCATCAGATAGCCGTCCCCGGTCAGCCCGGTGCCACCGAGGATGCGCTCGCGGAACGCACAGCCGCCGGTCGCCAGCACCACGGCCTTGGCGTCGACGCGCCAGTCATGGCCCGCCTGCCGGGCGACACCGCCTGCGCCGACGATGGCATCGCCGTCGGACAGGAGTTCGAGCGCGGGATGATGGTCGAGCACGGTGACGCCGGCCAGCAGCACGCGGCGGCGCATGAAGCGCATGTAGTCCGGCCCGCGCAGATTGGCGATGTAGAGCCGTCCGTCATCCTCGCTTGGGAAGGGATAACCCCACTCCGAAAGCCTGAGCAGATTGCGGTAGGCGGTGTCGACGCAACGCAGCATCCACCGCTGGTCGGCGAGTTCGCCGGTGCGCTGCCAGCGCCGCTCCACCACGGCATGCCTGTTGTCGCCCGGCGGCACGCACCATGTGCCGGTGTTGGATGGCGCGGTGGCGCCACTGGTGCCAAGATAGCCCTTGTCGGCAAGCACCACCTTGGCGCCGCTCTCGGCCGCGGCGACCGCCGCCCAGGCAGCCGACGGACCGCCGCCCAGCACCAGCACATCGGCCTGCAGATGCAAGTTGTCGGAAGCTGATTTTTGCGACTTGGGCATGGATGCTCGGCGAAGGAGTGCGACGTGGCCGGCGCTATGCGGCGCGGGCCGCACCGGAGAACCACACCGGCTCATTGCCGGCGCTCCATTTGATGTTGCAGCCGATCGACGGCACTTGGCTTGCGGCGGGCCTGCCGCCTTCCAGCACCGTGTCGACAGCCGCGCGCAGATCAGCACCGGTCACCGGCTTGCCATTGCCTGGCCGCGCGTCGTCGAACTGGCCGTGATAGGCGAGCCGGCGATCGGCGCCGAACAGGAAGAAGTCGGGCGTGCAGGCCGCGCCATAGGCTTTCGCCACCTGCTGCGAGGCGTCCTTCAGATAGGGGAAGGAATAACCGACCTTTTCAGACTCCTCGCCGATCCGCGCCAGTGTCTCCTCGGGATGCTCCAGATGGTCGTTGGCGTTGATCGCCACCACCTGCAGCCCTTTGGCCGCATAGTCTCTCGCGAATGCGGCGAGCTGTTCGCGGATCAGCACGACAAAGGGGCAACGGTTCGAAATGAAGGCAACGAGCAAGGCCGGCCTGACATCGAAATCGGCCAGCCGGTGCAGCACGCCATGCGCGTCGGGCAACAGGAAGTCGGCAGCCCTGGTGCCAAGCTCGATCGGATTGGATTCTGTCTTCGGCATCGATGCTCTCCCTTCAGCCTGGCTTTCACAGGTCAAGCTGCAAGCGCCCAGGCACCGGCAGTTAGTCTATGAATTTAGTAGAATTATACGCCTGAGGGCACGTTCACGGTCAACCGCGCAGCTTAGAATATCGTGCCAATGTTCGGGGCCGCGCCGGCAGGTTTGTTCGAGAGGAAGCCGTCTTGGAAGAAATGAGATTTGGGAAGCTGCGGCGGCTTCCATCCGCGATGTCCGCGCTGAGCTTGATTAGGAACGCATGTTCCTAGACCTTGCGAACGACCGCAGCGCCATCCCCACCAACACCGATGAAAATCCGACCACCGGAACCAATGCCGGAAATATCGCACACCACAAGCGGCATGCGAATGTCGTAGAGAAACTCGGCGACGATCGCGCCCACCGCCAGGATCGGGTCCGGCCGCTCCAGAAGGATACCCGCAGGCGCCGTGCCAATGCGGATCGCCTCGGCCAGCACCGAGGACGAGGATGACGATCCCCGGCCGCTCGGCATGACGAGGATCCTGCCGGCGACATTCTGGCCAAGGCCTGGATGCGAATGATCTATTATGTCGCCGGTCTCGGCATCGATGCCGCCCCAGAAGCTGAGCGGCTGCGAGAACACCAAGGCCTGCCCTTCGGCGGTGCCGGCCAGTTGGAAAGTGCCCAGCCGGTCAGCCGCGTCCGTTTCAATCCGCCGCGTCACGACACACCCCGCACGACATGCCCCACGGCCGCGGAGCGGATGCAGTCCCTCATCTCGGCGAAGGCGACGGTCACGCCGATATTGCCCGGCGCGTAATGCGCCCATTTGCCGGAATTGGTCATCACCACGCCGTCGAGACGTTCGAGGATCGAGGTGACATAGGTGCAGGTATCGGCAACCGGGATCAGGCCGAATGCCTCCAAGCCGTCGAGCGCCCGCTCCTCCTGCAATCGCGTCAGCGTCGCGCGTCCGGTGTTGACGTAGATCGGGATGCCCTTGCCGGGTGCTGCCTCACGCAGCAGCGGCAGCAGGCGCATCCATTCCTCATGCGAGAAATGCGGCGTGCCCAGCGACACGGCGCGGAGCGGCGCGCCGTCAGGCACCATCGACAGCCTGGCCAATGCATGGTCGATGTCGGCACGGCTGACGCGGACGATCTCCTCGGGCACCATGCCTTGAAACGCCTCGTCGCCGGTTCCGGCCTCCGGCGTGATGCCAACCGCATGGAACAGCGCCACCGCGCCTGTCGTTGCCGCCGCGGCACCGAGCGCTTTCAACTGGTCCTCGTCGCGCGGCCTGGGCAGGCCCGCAATCACCGGAACGCGGTCGCCGCTGGCTTGCCCGATGATCAGCCCGACGCCGACGAACAGGCTGTCAGTCGGTTCCAGCTCGGCAGCGTCCAGTTCGAACAGGACACGGCCGCGCCGGTTTTCGCTGAGATGCAGGCCCCAGGCCGGTGCGCGTCCGGTCATGGCGCAGCACAGATCGATGAAATCGCCGTAGCGGTTGGTGCGCGCGCCGATCACCGAATTGGCGAAGACAATGGCGTTGGATTCCCCCCAGGCGATCTGCTGGCCGAATTCGGGCCGGAAGCGGGTCTGATAAGGCGCGCAGGTGAATGTCGCCTGACAGCCAAGTTCGAGATGCGCCTGCATCAACCGCCGCGCCGGTGCTTCCTCCGCCGCCGGCATCTTCACCATGCCGGGATGGATGAGGTCGAACGACCCGACATTGAGCGTCGTCGGCACTTGAACACGGCCGCCGCCTTCGACCAGCCGTTCGACGAAATCGAGCCCTGCCTTGCCGTGATAGAGGCAACCGTCGATATGGGCGCCGGTGATGTCGAGCAGGCTGTTTGCTCCGATCGCGTTGGAAAAAGCGGCCAGGATTTTCATGGCCGCCGCAGCGGACGGGCCGTGCTCGCCGCCGAGCATGGATTGGTCGCGGGCATCCAGTTCAAGCGTCATCGATGTGCTCCTAGGCCTACCCGACCGTATGGCGGGACAGCGCCCCCCTCTGCCCTACCGGGCATCTCTCCCACGAGGGGAAGATCGGCGGCTTCAGCCTTGGCGCTCGTTTTTTGCGACGTGAGAGATTTGCGAAACCGGCGATGACAGTCAATCTCCCCCCTCGTGGGAGAGATGTCCGGTAGGGCAGAGGGGGGCGCCAAGGAACACCAACCATCCCAATCGTCGACTCCATCCTAACCGCCAATCAACACCGTGCTCTCCGGCGACCATCGCAGCACCACATCCTGCCCCTCCGCCAGCCTGTCGGCACCGGTATTTTGCACGATGACCTTCAGCGTCTGTCCGGCGCGCTCGACGAAATAGGTGCTGTTATTGCCGGCGAAGATGCGCTTCGACACCTGCCCCTCGAGCATGTTGACATTGGCGGAATCCATGGCCCCGGCATCGGCGGCAATGCGGATGCGCTCGGGCCGCACGGCCCAGCCTGCCCCTGGCCAGCGCGACATGGCCGAGCAGGATGGCGAACAGGCCGCGCCCGACGCCGAAGAAGAAGATCAGCATCGCCGTGCCGGTGATCAGCCAAGGAATGGCGATCGGCGGAAACAGCAGCGCCTGCAGGAATTTCTTGCCACGAAACTCATGACGAAAGAGCGCCAGCGACGCCGCCGAGACGAGCACGGTTGAAATGATCGTGGTGATGACCGCGATCTCGATGCTGTTCCAGGTCGCCGCGATCAGCTGGTCGTTCTGCCACAGCGAGGCGTACCACTCGGTCGTCCATTCGAACGGCAGCTGATAGAAGGGCGAGACGTTGAACGACATCAGCGCCATGATGATAGGCAAATAAAGGAAGGCGAGCAGCAGCCCGACATAGAGGCGACCCAGCCATTCGAGGATGTGCGTCGTCGCCATCACGCCACCCTCCGCAGCAGCGGCGAAGCCACCGCCAGGATGACCAGCACGACGGCGAGCAGGAAGAAGGACAGTGCTTCCCCGAGCGGCCAGTGAACACGGCGACGAACTGGTCCCCGATGACCGTGCCAAGCCAATTCTGTCAACCACCAGCGCAGGGACGCTTCATCGCAATTCGCCCGGAGCCGCCCTTCGAGGAACCGCTTTGACGAAAAAAGGCCCGCTCCGGGAAGCCGGAGCGGGCCTTGGGGAGGATGAAGGGGTGGACCCTCTCCTCTTGTTTTCACGGGAGGTGTGGACCGCGATCACCATACCTGAACCCCGCGAAATGCGTGATGCATCACAATCCGGTGCTCGGCAACGTAAGCGCGGTCACGCGGTCGCGATTGCTCCCGTGATCGAACTGCTAAATGCGGCCCAGGACGACAAGAATGATGATGATGATCAGCACAAGTCCGAGACCACCGCCACCATAATAACCGGTTCCGTAGAACGGACCACCACCGATACCGCTGAAGCCGCCAAGCAGCGCGAGGATTAGAATGATGATAAGTATTGTTCCGAGACCCATGACTTTCCCAGCTCCTAAATGCGCGCTTTCGCGCCGTTTCAACATCGCGCTATTTCAGATGTTGTAAGGTATGAACGTTTTAGGGGAGCTGGCGTTCCGCCGGGCCATCCCGGCTACGGAGCATCCAGCCCGCAAAGCAGAAAGCCCGCCTGGACGGCGGGCTTTCCGACCGGTCGGGGGCCAGGAGAGTGCGGTCAAAGCCTCAGGGCTGGTTCCGCAGCCTCCTTCAACCTCAGCGGCGTGCGATCAGCAGGCAGAGCTGGCGCAGGTCGCGGTCATAAGTCCCCTCGCTGCCGAGAACGTCGACGCAGCGCTTCTTCATGCGCCTCAGCTGGGAGCTCGACATCTGGGCCACGGCACGCGGACCGTTGAGCTGGCTAGGGTTGGGCGATATGCCCACGTTCGACGGGTTGCTGGGATTGGTTACGTTGTCGATGCCCACGCCGACGCCGACGCCGACACCACTAGTACCGCCAACATTGGCGCCAAGCCCCGCGTTGATACCGCCTGTTCCACCAGCATTGGCACCGAGCCCGGCGTTGATGCCGCCCGAATCTCCGATATTGGCGCTGGCCACGGCATTCGCGCCGTTGCTGCCGCCGACCGAAGCGCCGAGCTACAGCGCCCTCGCCTAGGGAGCAGCTCCGACCACTGGACGCTGAGGAGCCTGTTGGCCAACCCTCACAGCCTGGCCTTCAGAATAACCGGTAGAACAGCCGATAGTGTACATGTTCCATGTAAGCGCGATACTCCGGCTCGGCGGCCAGCAAGGCCTCCTCGCGCAGGATTCGATACAGCTGCATGTAGGTGATGACCGCATAGACAGCGAGATTGTGGAAGGAAAAGGCCGACAGGAGGTAGAGCACATGGCCGGCGAGGTAGCCGGCATAGATCGGATGCCGCACCAGCCGATAGGCACCGCCCGTCATCACACCGCGATTGGCCGGCAGGATCGCAAAAGAGCGCCCCAGCGAGATCTTGCCCCAGATAACGAACAACAATGCGATGATCTGTAACGGCGCGGCGACGTAGAGAGGGATGAGCGCAATGCCTGGCTTGAGACTGATCAACGCAACGCCAAAACTGGCTGTCACCGAAACGATGACGGTAAGCAGATTCCAGTCACGCGTGACCGGACGCCGCGACAGAAGCAGCCAGGTGAAGGTGAGTATCTCGGAAATCGCCACCAGCGCGGTGTTGAGCCGGGTCGGATCCTCGAGAAGCTGATAGACGCCGCGATAGACGAACAGCGCCGCGCACAGCAGCGCACAGGCGCGAAAGAAGCCTTCGCGCAAGTCGAGCATGATCTCGTGCTTGCGCGCCGCCGACAAAAGCCTTTTGTCTGGCGCACGCGAAAGCGCTTCACTTTTTGACATGAGCAAGGCAAGCATCCCGATGATCCCTCGGGGGCGACTTTTGCACGTAACCATTGCCGTGCCGTTAACCGAGAAGATCAGATCGGCATCAAACCGGGTCGAAGGTGAAGGCCGTAGCCGCGGTTTTGTCGGGCTGCGACCTAGCGACATCCTCGCCTCCAGCATCGGACGATACGACCTTTTCGCAGTCTCAGCGTCGGCACCTATCTGAGGTACCCATTGCTGAAATATCCCACGAAATCCGGACGTTGCGCGACAACCTTGCCATCGGCATCATGCAGGATACCCGCGGCGAGGAGGTAGGAGCCGATCGCTTCCATCTTGGCGGGATCCATGATGCCGATGGTGCCGTCTTGCCCGCGCAGATAGTGCCCGTCGATCAGTGCCTTCAGCGAAGCCTGGATCAACGCCGGATTGGTGAGGGCATCCTTGTTGGCGGCGATCAGCAGCGTCGCGGCTTCCTCTGGATGATCCACCGCGAACTGATAGCCGCGCCGCGTTGCCTGGATGAAGGACGACGCCAGTTGGGGATTTGCCTGGAGAAACGCTTCGCTCGAAGAGATGAGCGTCGTGTGCTCGTCGGGGACGCCATAGTCGGCATAGACGAAGCTGCGTTGCTTGACGCCCTTGAGTTCGGCTTCGACGCCCTCCCAGGTCGACACTTCGAGCGTGAAGTCGACCGAACCGTTGGCCAGCGCCTCATAGGCGGAAGTGCCGAGCGTCACCGTCTCGAAATCGCCCTTGCCGCCATCATGCCGGATGATGGTCGAGATCAGTGCGTTTTCCCAGGCGCTGCCGAAACCGCCATAGGTCAGGCCATCCAGATCCTTCGGGCTCCTGATCTCGCTGCGCGCCGCATTGAACACCAGCCGACCAGTTTCGGACTGCACGACGGCATAGACGGCCTTCAAGTCGGCGCCGGCGGTCTTCTGGGTGAACAGGCTGATGGTGCCGTTGATGCCGAAATCGGCGACGCGGTTGGCGACAAGCGTGCCGGCGCCGGTGTCGCTGTAAGGCACGATATCGACCTCCAGACCGGCCTCGCGATAAAAACCCTTTTCGCGCGCGACGAACAGCCCGATGTGGTTGGTGTTGACCGTCCAGTCCAGCGCGACAGTGACTTTTTGCGTTGCCGCGAAGGAGCGGCTCGATCCGGTGGCCAGCGGTACGCTAGCGGCAAGGGTGAGCAGCAGAGCCTGCCTTCGCGTCAAGTCAGTCATGGTCATGTCCTTTGGTTGGCTGGAGGTTGAGCAGAATGTCGAGGATCTCGGCCTCGAGTGCCCCGGCCTGCCGTGTGGCGGCGCTGGTCGGATCGCGCGGGCGCGGCAGTGGCACCTGGATCTCGCGCACGACACGGGCAGGCCGGGCCGACAGCACATAGATGCGGTCTGACAGGAACACGGCTTCGCGCACGTCATGGGTGATCAGCAACGCCGTCCATCGATGGTGCCGCCACATCTGTTCGAGCCAGCGCTGCATGGCCGCGCGCGTCAGTGCATCGAGCGCGCCGAACGGCTCGTCGAGCAGCAACATGTCGCGTTCCTGCACGACAGTGCGCAGCAGTGCCGCGCGCTGCCGCATGCCGCCTGAAAGCTGCGCCGGAAAATGCCGCTCGAAGCCGGCAAGCCCAAACTCGGCAAACAGCGGCGCGACACGCGTCCGCGCCGCCTTGCGGCCGAGGCCCTGCACCTCGAGCCCGAGCGTCGTGTTATCGAGGATGCGCCGCCACGGCATCAGCGCGTCCCGCTGCGGCATGAAGGCGAAATGCCTGCCATGATCGTCGAGCGGCGCGCCGTCGAAAAACATCTCGCCCTCGCCATGCTCGGCGCCGGTCAGAAGCTGGAACAGCGTCGACTTGCCAGCACCCGAAGGCCCAAGGATCGAGACGAATTCGCCGGCATCCACGCGCAGCGAAATGTCGGCGAGCACTTCGAGCCCGCCAAAGGCCTTGCGCATATGCCGCAATTCGAGCCGGCTCATGCTTGCGGGCCTTTTCGGGCGGCTTGCCTGCCAGCGGCTCTTTCCCAGGGCATGGCAAGTCGTTGCAGCACCACCGTCAGCCCGAACAGGACGAGGGTAAGGGCGGCGCTGACGCCGACGGCGGCGAGCACCAGGTCGGGACGGAAATTGTTTTTGGCGTTGAGCATGTAGATGCCCAGCCCTTTGGCCGCGCCCGCATATTCGGCGAAGATGGCGCCGACGACGGCATAGGTGATGGAGATCCTGAGGCCAGCGAAGAAATAAGGCAGCGCCGAAGGCAACCGTGCCAGGATGAAGACCCGCCAGCGCCCTGCTCCCATGGCGCTCAGCATCTGCCCGATCTCGACCTCGGTAGCCTCGTAGCCCTGCACCAGGGCCACCAGCATCGGGAAGAAGGTGACCAGTGCCACCAGCATGATCTTGGGCGTCAGCCCGAAGCCGAACCACAGCACCACCAATGGCGCGATGGCGACCAGCGGCAAGGTCTGGCTGACTATGAAGACAGGAAACAGCGCGCGCCGCAAAGGCTGGAAGAAGTCGACCAGCATCGACAGCGCGAAGGCGGCGCTGAGCGAGCAGGCAAAACCGATCAGCGTGGCGCGGATGGTGGGAATGGCGTTGTCGAGCAGCGCGTCACGATTGAGCATCGCCTGTTCGAAGACGCGCGAGGGTGCCGGCAGAACCGTCGGCTTGATGCCGGAATGGTTTGCGTAGAGTTCCCACGCCACGAGCACCAGGCCGATCGATATCACGGCCGGCGCCGCCTGGGCGAGGAAGCCCGTGAGTTGACGCGGGTTGAACGACGATGAAGCCACGAGAGGATGACCTTGACGGCGCGCGTCGGCGCGAACGGTTCAAACGGCAGTGGGACTGTTGGCCGAAACCGTGACGTCGAGGGTTACGTGGCCGGCGCCTGGTCCGAAGCGGCAGAAGGCTTCGTCGAGCGCCGAGAAGATCGCGCCGGCATCGCCGCGCAGCTTGGTGCAGAAATTCTTGGAGCGATCGTAGACGCCGGACTGCTTCAGGAAATCGATGCAGCCATAGATCTCGTCCATGTGGTCGTCCGTGCCCATCACATAGAGCGAGAACTGCGCCGCCGCTGGCTGCCCAGTGGCGGGCGCGCCGCGCACGGCGGAAATGGCGGCTTGCTTGCGCGGGCCGAGTGGCCCGGCAGGGCCGCCAAACGTGTCGGAGCGGCAGATCGGATCGTCTGGCTCACCTGGGCAACCACGCGAAATGGTCGCCGACAGCACGCAATGCTTACCGCTGCCAGACGCAGCCACGAAAAGGTCGCGCAGCGCCGGGAATAGCACCTCGGGGGGCCCGACCAGCAAGGTCGAGATGTCGTCGGTCTCGATCCTGAGCTTGTCGCGATACGGATCGAGCGCGCCGAGCGCACCCAGGATGACGCCGACAAAATCGTCGGCCATGGGATATAGGGAAACCTGTGCGCCTGAAAACATCGCCCGCCTCGCTCCGCTGGTATTACCCAGATCAGCTTCTAGGGTCTGTGGGCTTGCCGCCCCCGTCTCAGCCCCGACCGTACGGAGCACCCCTGTGGATGGCGGCGTTAAAGCACCATTCGATCGGTTGGGGAAGCTGTTTTTTCAGCAAGCTGCGCCAAAAGCATTGCGCCAGCGCGGGCACAACCGGGTGCCGGCGCCCGGGAATTTGGCTCGATCCGGGTGCAACCAACAGCCCGACCATCACGCCGGGCGGAATGAATTCCAACGCGGACCAGAATTGCCCGACCAGCGCGCAGACGGATGCCAATGGCAGGGCGACCGCGCCGACCGTGAACGACAAGAACTGCGGTACGTAGTTTTCGCAGCAGGGAAAGCGCGGATGCAAGTTCCGCGCTTTCCATGCGCATTGGTTTCACTATCCGCCACGACCGGCTGGCGGTACCTCTGGCGCCGATTCGCTGATCACTTTGCCAAACACTCTTATTTCGGGGCACGGTTTTCCGGCTTTTGGCCGTGCGAATGCGGTGTGCATTTTCATCAGCCGTTTGAGCAGGCGGCCATAAGTGAGGTATCGAACCCGGCCATTGGCAAGATCGAACTCCACCCTCCCCCATCGCCTGACCGGACCTTTTCCAGTTGGCGGGCCCAGTCGCGCGATCTGAAAGGCCAACCGAACTTCGCGGCCGGCAACGTCCAGATAGATACCGGGATTGCCGCCCAGGACGTGCCACAATCGGGCAACGTGCTCGATCGACATGTCGGATGAAATCGCCATGTGGTTCCGCTCAAGTCGCGCCCAGACGAAATCACCAGTTGGCTGCCGCGTCCCGGACACCAAATCCTTGCAATAGGCTGGCGCCACCTCGCGCACCAACGCGCGCATCGCGGTCGCCACGCTGTCGGCCACATCCCGCCGCGTTGCCCAGTGCGCTTCCGAGAACGGCACCTGTCCGAGGATGTCGCCGTCATCGAAATTGGCGGACATCTTGTGCAATGTCACGCCGCCATGAACGGCATGCTGGCCGTCCGCGGCCAGGCGATGGAGAGGATGCGGACCCCGGTAGTTGGGCAGCAGCGCCGGATGAAAATTAAGCCCGCCCTTGGGAAAGAGGCCGAGCAGTTGTTGTGGGATCAAGGTCGGGAAAGCGTAGCAGATCAGTACATCCGCGGCGATGTCAGGCAATTGCCGGCCAAGCTCATCCCAGTCGTAAGGCCGGCCGAATTCGATCAACTTTACCGGCGTGTTGCCGAGATAGCGCCTGAGCAGAAGCTGGCGCCTCAGCCGGCGTCGAAAATTGCCAATGCTGAAGCCTCTGGATGGGCGCTGAAAGCCAGGCACGATGATCGCGCCAATACGGTTTCCCGCCTCGATCCAACCGGAAAGCAGAGGCCCGGTGTAAGCAGAAACATCCAGGATGAAAACTGCATTGAGCTGCCGGGCGCCGGCCACAGGCTCGAAAGAAATCATCTTTTCAAATCCGGCGGGGCAAGACATCGCCCGGCAATCCGAGCACCGTCACGGACCCGTCCGGTCAGGACCAAAAGGCCGGCCGAGCCGTCAGCCTGGTTTGGGAGAAAGCGGTCCTGCCGCGGCGACACTTGAGAGCCTTTCCCGCTTCACCAACACAGGTTTTTCGTAGAGTTTCCTCATGCTCCCCCTGAAATCAATCAACCCGCGCAGTTGGTCAGCAGCGCCGCGGACTGTCAACCGCCGGGCGGGGCTGACAGCCGCTATTGATATGGCCTCGCGGCAATCGGCGGGCGCTTAAACCCACTGCCGCAAAGACTGATCAGCGAGCCTTATGAAACGGCCTTTTCACGAACCGGCAGTTTCCAACCCGGCCTGACGAAATGGCAGGTGTAGCCGTTCGGATACTTCTCCAGATAATCCTGGTGCTCGGGCTCGGCCTCCCAGAACGCTCCGGCTGGAGCGAGCTCGGTGACAACCTTGCCGGGCCACAGGCCAGAGGCATCGACATCGGCGATGGTGTCCTCCGCCACACGCTTCTGCTCCTCACTGGTGTAGTAGATTGCCGAGCGATAGCTCATGCCGACATCGTTGCCCTGGCGGTTGCGCGTCGTCGGATCGTGGATCTGGAAGAAGAATTCCAGAAGCTGGCGGAAGCTAATTTTCGCCGGATCGAAGCTGATCTCGATGGCTTCGGCATGGGTGCCATGATTGCGATAAGTGGCATTCGGCACGTCGCCGCCGCTGTAGCCGACACGCGTGGCGAGGACGCCCGGCATGCGCCGGATCAAATCCTGCATGCCCCAGAAACAGCCGCCGGCAAGCACTGCACGTTCGCTCGAAGTCGTCATGTAACGTCTCCTCAAAAGGCAATTCCGGGAAAACTGTGGCGGCTTTCTCCGGGGAATTGCGCGACAACAAATTTGGATAGTCTTATAAATGGGCATTGTCGCCTGCTTCGTCCAGTCGGACGAGCGGCCATTCGGCAATACCGGTGAAAGGCGCCCCCTAAAGAACGGGGGGCACCTCAGATGCGTGGATGCCGAGTCCGGCTGCTGGCGGCGACCGGCAGATATCGGATACCAGGCGGAATGGCTGCAAAACTGATCGCCACAGGCGGCGCCTCGCGCGACCAGTTGAAAAGAACGGTCTTGACCGGAACGTTGTCCAACCATGCCCGCAGCTGCGACGGCACGTGAGGACCCGACCAAACCATCAGCATGCCATGGTCGCGCAACCGCTGCCTCGTGATCCAGGGCGCGAATCGCATATCGAGATCGGTGAAGATAGACGGCTTGTCATAGGCGTTGAGGCCCGCCAGCATGGCAAGATTGGTGTCGCCACCGACGATGTCGAGCCGGCCCGGCACCGCCGCGTGCCAGATTGCCTCGGCCTCGTCCGAGATCGGCCGCGCCGGCCAGCAGACGGCGTCCATCCGCCCGCGCACATTGCAATCCGTCCAGCGGATGACCGCATAGGCCCCCGACATGGCCACGATGCAGATGAAGGCGCAGATCGCCAACCTTCGCATCTCGGGGGCACCGAGCCGGTGACCGAGAAAGGCGAGCGCGACGACGCCGACGAGATTGTACATCGGCGCGCCCCAGGCCTCGCCGGTGCCGGTGAACAAAGAGGCGACCATGATCAGCGTCGCCGGCCCAAGTCCCATCCAGGTGAGATAGACCAGCTTACCGCGCTCGACGGGGTCCTGCGGAGCCGACGTGCGCCGCAGCAGCCCTGATATCGCCAGCACCAGGAGGAAGCCGGAAAACCCGGCCAGCTGGACACCGATATAGTAGAGGCGCGCACGGTGCTCGGTTACCCAGGCATCGCGGCCGGCGAAATAGGTCAACGGCAGGAAATCGATGCGGTAGAGTGCGATGGCCAACGGCGCGGCGACCGCGAGACAAACGGCCAGGCCAAGCCACGGCCAGGGCGTCGCCAGCCGACTGCGCGCGCGCGCGTCGGACAGCAGCCAGAGAGCGCCGAAGGCAAGCAGCAGGCCGGTGGAGAACTTGGCATAAAGCCCGACGCCCGACACCAGTCCGAGCGCCAGCCACCAGCCTGGCCCGCCACCGCGGCCGGCGCGCCACAGCAGCCAGCAGATCGCGGCCCAGAACGGCATCTGCGCATAGTCGTGATTGAATTGCGGCGTCGGCCAGCCGAAGAAATAGACCGATGGCATCAAAAGCACGGCGGCCAGCGCGCGGCGTTGTCCGAGCATGTCGCGGGCCAGCAGATAGACCAGGACGAACGTGGCCGAGATCGTCAGTTGGGCCAGCAGATATTGCGGCCAGCGGAACGATCCGGTCAGGAGATGGCTGGCCTCGAGCAGCCAGCCGGGGAGCTGCGGGTGCTTGTAGGTCAAAAGCACCCATTCGCGGCCCCACATGAAGCCTTCCACGACATCACCGGGCGGTGCGGGATCGATGAGTGTTGGCACCACGGTCCAGCACAGCGTCTGCACCAGACACAAAAGTGCCAGCAAACCCCAGGGGTGCCGAAGCAGGGCGGACCAGAACGATGACGAGTCCAGCGCCACGGCAGGCAGCCCTGCCGGCACCCAACGATCGATGGAGTCGTCAATTCCCGCCATGCGCGGCTTAAACCACATTGCCCGGTTTGCCGAACAGCCCCAACGTCAAAGCTTACAAAAAAGTATACATGCCGGTCATTGCAAGACCAAGATTGAGCGGGAAGTTCGGCGTCCCGTTGCCCTTACCGGGCAGAACAGCCCGCACACCTGATCCCCCTTGAAAATCCCGGATATTCGATGCGTCATCCACATGCCGTCATCCACCACCGCGCGCTCGACTTCTGGCTGGCGCGCGCGGCGGTCCTCGTCATCATCTGCCTGCAGCTTCTGGTCATCAACGATCTTTCATTCGGTCCCCGCTGGCTGGCGCCGGCGCTGGAGGCCGCCCTGCTCGCGCCGCTGTCCGTGGCCACCGCCTGGACGCAGGCCGCCACCCAGAAAGCGGTCGAGGAGGAGCACTGGTATCTGGTCGGACGGTTTCGCGTCATGATCCGCCGGACGGCCCTGGTGATGACCGGCGTCGTCAGCGTCATGAATTGCGGTTCGCTGGTGCTCCTGGTGCGTGCCTTGCTGGCTGGCCATGCCGGCTCCAGCGGCCAGACGCTGCTGGTCGACGCGCTCAACATCTGGGTCACCAACGTGATCGTCTTTGCCTTGTGGTTCTGGAGCACCGACCGGGGCGGGCCGCCGACCTGCGGCCTGGTCAAACGCGCCCATGCCGATTTCCTGTTTCCGCAAATGACCCTGAATGATCGCGAGATCCGCGACTGGCTGCCCGGCTTCGTCGACTATTTCTTCCTCGCCTTCACCAATGCGACGGCGTTTTCACCAACCGACACATTGCCGCTTTCCCGGCGCGCCAAGCTTTTGATGATGGCGGAGGCGATGATCTCGCTGCTGACGATCGCGCTGGTCGCGGCCCGCGCCGTCAACATCCTGGCCTAAGGCAGGTCTACCGAAGTAACCCGGCTTTGGAGCACGCCATGCATGAAAAATCCGAAGATGCGCGTTAGGCCCAGAAACACCAATAGCCCGCCCCGGCGAACCGGAGCGGGCTATTGGTTGTGTGCGATGGCTGTCGCTAGTCCAATGGCATTGCAACACATGCGGGCAATCCGCCATCGTCAATCGGCGCGGAGATCCCGTTCAAAGACCACCTGGTCGCACAACGGAATGCCGTTCACGAGCAGGCCTTCGGGATAACCGGTCGATGGCCCAAACGCATCCCGAACGATGCGGTACATCCGAAAGCCCTGCCGCTGGTAAAATCGCAGGTTGCCGATATCGGCGCTCGCCGTCGAAACGATCAGGCGTCGGCCGCCGCACTCGCTGCAGCGGGTGATTGCCGCCGCGACAAGGGCACGCCCCAACCCCTCGCTCTGTCTTGCCGGACGCACGGCAAGGCTCTTGAGTTCGAAGACACCGCCGTCGCCTGTCTCGATGATCTGCGCATGGCCGACGATCCTCCCGCCATCCCGCGCGACGAGCACCTCGCCCTGAGCGATATAGCTGGAGATCTGCATGGCTGAATCGTCGGCAAGGGCAAACAGCGGCCGCAACGCGTCGCGGTCCCCGTCATATCGTTCAATGTGCATCCGCAAACCCAAGCTGAATCAACGCCGCCGCGAACGCGGCAGCCTTGCGTCGGGATATAGCAGTGGCCGGTCGGGAGCCACAAATGCAAAAAAGCCCGCCTCGGCGCGAGCCGAGGCGGGCTTTGGCTCGATAGAGCCGACAGGTGCAGATTTTCGACGCCGAGCAAAGTGTCGGGCTATTCCTCCGCCGCGGGCCTGAACCTCCGCACGATCACCTCGAACAGAATATCCGAGAGGCGGCGACGATCGCCGCACGTTCCCCGGGCGAATAATGCGCGGCATCGTCGATGGTCATGAAGGTGACGTGACGGGACATGAGGGCTGTCCTTGGAAAGCTTGGTTTCCTCGCCCCGCGCGAAGCGGGGGGAGAGCGACTATCTGGGGTGTCAAGTTGCATTTGCGAATTCGCTTCTCGCGTCGCGTGCTTTTGCGTTGAGGATGACGAGAAGTTTTCTGGCGAGTGCGATGCGGATGAGCATTTTGGGCTTTCC
>NZ_SRUT01000019.1:0-15971 GCF_004791315.1 Mesorhizobium sp. M8A.F.Ca.ET.208.01.1.1 | reverse complement strand
CCGTTCGGTGGAGTGAAGAAGTCTGGCTACGGCAGGGAAAAGGGTCAGGAAGCCCTTGATGGCTACGTGCAGACCAGAAATATTGGCATCCGGATCTCACAACCCTTGTCTGGTTCGGGCAACAGCGAGCCCGCCGTGAACCGATCCGATCGTTATTGCTAGTCGCCAATCCGCCGTCGGGAAGTCTTGCGGCGGAGGTTTAGTCGTCGATGCTGGTCTGGGGTCTTCACAGGGCACATCGCGCACCAGAACGCTGACCTAGCACCCGACCGGCACAGTATCTCTCGTCGTAACTTTCAGAAATGTTGAGAACCCGTAGTTGCGATTTGGAAAAATTGAACCAAGCCGGATGCAGGCGCATGAGCCCCCTACTCCCCTGAAAGCTGCGGGAGGGCACAGGGTTGTCAATCTCGCCGGATATTCCCACCGGTCCAGCGCGTGCATCGAGATCGAGGTGGTCTTGCGGCTGAGCCTCACGAACAACATCCGGTCGAGGATTACCCATGTCGTGTCGTCGGCCAGCGAGCGGGCATTCCAAGCATTCCAGTGCGTCTCCTGCTTGCCCCTTTCTAGGCGACGATCGACCAGGACGTCGTGATCTGCATCGGGCGCAAGGTGACACGAGGGAGTGTCGCGTGCTCATGCCCGCTAAGTAGTCTCGAGGCGAAGCCCCGGCGTCATCCGTGCGTCGCTGATTGGCGCTGAGCCCTGCTCCTCCATCCACTGGCTTTGCCTCGTCGATATCTAGCCCGCTCGCGGACCGGTGATCTGCTGATGTTGAAGGTCCTGTCAAAGTGCGCGTACGGTAGCCGGCGACATCGACGGCCTCATCAGCGCGCCGACGGCTGCTGGCCAAACAACGGAGACAGGCAAGCACCGCCCCAGCGACTATTCAGCGAGAGCCAACCGGATCCCAGCCGGGTGGTCAAAAATCGCAACAAATCATTCAGCTAACTTTACAAAATCTTCGCGAGATCAGATCGCTGAGCATGGTAGCTTCTCTTGGAGGCTGACGTCAGGCCGAACAACAAGTCGACGCCTGTTTACCCCCAGGCCGTCGCACTGCACACTGCGGAGATCGACGGCAATGACAAAAAGAGCTCTCATCCTGGTTGAAGGTAACAGAAGTACTGGTGAGCTATACGTTAAAGCGGCCAAGCGTCTTGGCCTTCATCCAATTACCTTGTCGGCTGACCCAACCCAGTACGATTATCTTGCAGCAGACGATATGGAGACAATCCGCGTCGATACGGACAACCTCGATGCCCTGATCAGCGAATGTTCCCGGGTGCGTGCAACTTATGATATTGCTGGCATCACCGGCTTTACGGGTCTCGATGAGTTAGCCTATGCTACAGTTGGTAAGCTATGCCGATCCTTCGCTCTGCCAGGGCCGAACCCCAGTTCGATTGAACGATGCTGCGATAAATTCACTCAACGTCAGATCCTCGCGGAGGCCGGCGTTCCTATGCCGGCCTATCGCTTAGCATCGAATGCCGCGGACGTACAAAGCTGTGCCGCGGAAATCAACCTCCCGGTAATTCTTAAGCCTGCCGTGGGCAGCGGCAGCAGCGGTGTCCTATTGTGCCGCGACGTCGACGAACTAGCAAAACATACGATCCATCTGTTGGGCGGGAAGCACAAATGGCGGGCTTCGCCCAGGATACTGGTCGAAGAATTCGCACAAGGCCCCTATTATTGGGCTGACATAATGGGGAATGAGGTCATTGGAATTGGCGGCGCTGACTTCGGGCGCCCACCGCATTTTGTCCATCGTGGGTGCACCTATCCAGCGGTGCTTACTGACGTCGAGCAGCAGCGTATCGCCGATGTATCGCTAAGCTGTTTGGAGGCTCTCAGCCTTGGCTGGGGGCCATCGAACATTGGATTCCGCTGGACAAGGCGTGGCCCAGTCGTCATCGAGGTCAATCCGCGTCTTGCTGGCGCGCCCGGTCCTCAAATGGTTAAATTGGTTTATGGTATCGATCTAGTTACCGAGCACATCAAAGTGGTTATCGGCGAAGAATCGGATTTGCGAAGTACGCGTTCGCATGTCGCGGGCGCTCGGTTCCTCCTCCCGGAGGGTGATGGCATCCTCGATTGGATTGATGGCGCCAGTCGAGCGGCTGCCATAGAAGGTGTCTCGGAGGTCAAATTGCATGTTCAGCCTAAGACACCTATCGTCAGGGAAGGCGATTACCGAGACACGATCGGACACGTCATCGCCGCTTCCCCGAGCCGCCCTCAGACCGACGCGATACTTCAGCACGCCGTTGCCTTGATTGATTGGTCGATCACGTCGGTTTCTGCCCTTGGCGAAACGGAACACGCTGTGGCCCCTTACCTTCCACCTGGTGCGGAGATGGTGACAGATAAAGGTACTCATCGCAGCATATTGGTGAAATCGAGTGCAGGAGACGATGCGGTCTAGGGTGAATTGGCCATCCGCGAGGTGACCATTATGCTGACGGGCGTCATTGCTTCCTAGAGCCGACGCGCTCGCCTACCTCCGCTTTTATGCACATGTCGCCGCACAAAGCCGATTTCCTGCGTGAACGCGGAACATTCGAATAGATCGGCCATTTACATGCGCTACATTCAGTAAGGGCGCTCTGAGCGGTCCGGTCCTCTTATTGTAAGCGGGCCTGATGCGGCTGGTTCAGAACGTTTGGAAGATACGCCTCCTCCCAAGGCGCACCTGCCCGGCAGCGAGCTAAGTCTCCTGCCGGGCGTCCTGAGTTGTGTGCGCACTGAGCCAGCGTCCAGCCTTATGAGAGCGGATGAATGCTGAACGATAGACGGTCCCATGGGCTTTGGGAGCGGACAGCTCCGCCGCCGCCTGCAACGGAGAATCTGCGAGGCAACCTCGTCGCCGATGTCGCGATCGTCGGCGCCGGCTACACCGGGTTGTCCACTGCGCTGCACCTTGCCGAGCGGGGCCTGGACGTTGTCGTGATTGAGGCAGCCGAAATTGGTTTTGGCGCCGCCGGGCGAAGCACCGGGTTGGTGAATGCGGGCCTTTGGGTTATGCCCTCGGCGCTCAAGGAGACGCTCGGTCCGCTCTATGGCGATCGTTTGCTTAATTTGCTGCGCGATTCCCCACGCACCGTCTTCGAGATCGTCGACAAGCACAACTTGCAGTGCGAGCTGAAGCGGGCCGGCACGATCCATTGTGGAGCCGATAAGAAGGGCGTTGCCGAGATCGCGGAGCGAGCTCGGCAGTGGCAGGCGCTCGGCGCCCCGGTGCACATCCTCGACGCCGGGGAGACGCGTGCCAAGACAGGCACCTCGGCCTTCCCCGGAGGCCTCCTCGACCTGCGTGCCGGGACGATCCAACCGCTCGCCTATGTGCGCGGCCTCGCTGGTGCGGCGATTGCCGCCGGCGCGACCGTCTTTACGGCGAGCCCGGTCGAGCACATCGGGCGCGAGGGCCGCCTCTGGCGGCTCGCCACGCAAGGTGGAACCGTCCGGGCGAAGTGGGCGGTTCTTTCGACCGACACCTACACGTCGCGCATCTTCCCCGAGCTGCGTGGCGAGCAAGTGGTGCTCCCCTTCTTCCATGTTGCGACTGCGCCGCTGAGCCACAGAATTCGCCACACGATTCTGCCCGAAGGGCACGGCGCATGGGACACCCGCACCGTGCTGACCGCCTTTCGCACAGATAATGACGGCCGCCTCATCGTCGGCAGCGTCGGCGCGCTCCGCGGCGCCGGAACCGTGATCCATCGCAACTGGGCACGGCGGCGTATCCGGGCGCTCTTCCCGCAGGTCGGTGAGGTCGAGCTGGAGCATGAGTGGTACGGTCGGATCGGCATGACGAACGACCATCTACCACGCCTTCACGCCCCAGCGGAAAACATGATCGCGCTGACGGGCTTCAACGGACGAGGCATCGCGCCGGGCACCGTGTTCGGCCGCGAGCTCGCCCGCCATATCAGCGGCGAGCTGCGGCTCGATGCGATGTTCCTGCCCGTGTCCCCGGCGCAGAACGCCTCCTTCCGGGCCATCAGAGAGGGTTACTATGAGCTCGGTGCGCAGATCGCGCATCTACCGCCGGCGCGCTGATCCGGTGGGGTCAGCTGCTGGTCCACGGCGCGAAGCCTTGTGAGTGACTCAAAGTGCTGACAAATCACCTCCTCACGGACGTGAATCGTGAACCACGCCTTATTGGAATCCCTCGCGATTCAATCTGAACGTCCGACGCGCTAGCAATGCCGCAGCCTCGAGATAGCCTCGCGAAAAGCCGCGCCACTGCAATTGCCTCAAAATCCTTCAGCAGAGCGCTGACGAAACTCGAAGACCGGAAACGGCTGCAAAGACTGGCAGCCGAAACTTCGAAAAGACAAGGGAGCAGCACTCCTGCCGCTCATTGCGCGTGTGGAAACTCTTCCCACGGCTTCTGTCAAGATGGGTGCTTTTAATGTCTGTAAGGGGAAGGAATTCGCTCTCTTCGTAACGTGCAGGAGAATCGCGTGTTTCTGCGGAAATCGCAAAAAATCGGGGCTTTCCTGCCCAGGAATGATCTCATTCGCAAATTTCCGCTCTAGAACTGTGCTAGCTTGCTGCCGCAAGATGGGGAGGAATCGTTGCTTTTTGACTATATAATTGTAGGTGGTGGCTCATCCGGATGCGTTATGGCGAACAGGTTGTCGGCCGATGGTAGTCACGTCCTGCTCGTCGAAGCTGGGCCTGACTTTCTCCCCAACGAAATTCCTGATGATATTCTAGATGGGAACCCGACGCGCGCTTACTACAATCAACGATATCAGTGGCCGTCACTTACTGCAGCCGTTGCGCGAAATAGCGACAGACGTGTGCACTATGAGCAAGCTCGAGTCATAGGTGGAGGCTCCAGTATCAACGCTCAAGTCGCCAATCGGGGTGGACCCGCCGATTATGATGAGTGGGCCTCCACCGGGGCAACGGGTTGGGATTGGGAAGGCGTCCTGCCATATTTCCGCCGACTCGAATGCGATCTGGACTTTCGCGATCACTTCCACGGCAACAGCGGGCCGTTGCCGATTAGCCGTGCCGACAAAGGAGAGTGGTCAGGATTCGTGAACGCGGTGTCGACGGCTTTTGAAGATGAAAATATACCCTTCTGGCCTGACTTCAACGGTGAGTTCCGCGATGGCCACTCAGTTGTTCCACTAACAAACCTCAATCGTCGCCGAGTGTCAGCTGCGATGGCTTATTTGCCAGAGAGTGTCCGCGCTCGGACAAATCTTACAATTTTGGCAGAAACTACGGTCGTAAAACTAACTCTTTCAAGTCGCAAAATAACTGGCGTCGATACGGAGAGTAAGACCGGTCGTCGCCAATCCTATAGCGCACCAACTGTGGTCCTATGTGCTGGCGCTATTCATTCGCCCGCAATACTGATGCGATCCGGTATTGGCCCGGCCAAGCCCTTATCAGAGCTCGGCATTCAAGTCATCGCAGATATTAAAGGAGTCGGAAAAAACCTGCAGGAGCATGCCGGGGTCGCCATCTCGGCGTACTTGAAGCCAGAGGATCGGATGTTGCCGACCGCGACCGGATATATCCAGATGCATGCTCGGTATTCATCCGGTCACGACGGTTGCCCGCCTACCGATATGGCCATCTCGGTTCTGGCGAAATCTGCCTGGCATCCCATTGGCAAACGCCTAGGGACGCTCAATTTCTGGGTTAATCGCGTCTATTCGACAGGAACTGTCTCGCTCAAGAGTTCCTCTCATTTCATTGAGCCAGAAGTGAACTTCGACATGTTGAGCGACCAGCGCGACGCGGAGCGATTGAAAAACGCGTTTCGATTCGTTGCAAGACTGATTAATCATAAGGCCTTGGCGAATACGGCGCTCGACCCTTTTCCTTCTACCTGGACTGGACGAGCAAAGCGGATCGGCAAGTACAACCGTCTGAACTACGGTCTCACATCCTTGCTCGCGGCCGTTATGGATAGTTCCTCGTCGCTTCGTCGAAGCCTGATCAGATTCGCTATCACTGATGGTCGCAGCATCTCAGACCTTCTAAATAACGACGAGCTTCTTGATCACTTTGTACGACAAAACGTTTTTGGGAATTTTCATCCCACTTCAACTTGCAGAATGGGATCTGCTCATGATCCGAACAGTGTGACGGATCCGACAGGCCGCGTTCATGGACTATCCGGTTTAAGAATCGCCGATGCGTCGGTGATGCCATTCTGCCCGCGAGCAAATACGAACATCCCAACGATTATGGTCGCCGAGAAAATGTCTGACGCCATACTTCAAGAACGCGGGGCAGCAATGAAGGTGTCGTTGGTCAAGTAGAATTCTGCAAGCTCAAGCGGCCGCAAGGCACACCGGTCACTTCAGCTCGCTATCAATCTGGCTGGTTCGGAACTTGCCGAATAGCCGGGAACACCAGCTGACCGCCGATCATCTAGAAGTCTATCGCCCACGTGAACGCGAGGAGTTTGCCTCATCTCGAAGCGAGATGGGGTCAATACACACAATGCATTTGACTGTAGGGGTTCAACCCTGGAAGTTTTCCAGGGATAGAACACGCGACGCGGAACCGCGCATCTAGGATGCCGAGCCCCGCTGCGCAGATGCGGTTCAAGCCGGCAGACGCGAGGCGCGGGCTGCTCATTTTTGGTGCAGGAGACAAGAATGCGCAGCATCGATGATTTCCGGGATATTCATGATGAGGCTATCGCTTGGCGCCGTCACCTCCACCAGAATCCGGAACTCGGATACAACGTGCACAACACCGCCCGCTTCGTCGCCGAAAAGCTCACTTCCTTTGGGATAAACCATATCGAGACGGGCATAGCCGAGACCGGTGTGGTTGCGGTGATCAAAGGCGCCGGCGGGGACGGACCGACGATTGGCCTGCGCGCGGATATGGACGCCCTGCCGATCGTCGAGGCTACCGGCAAGCCCTGGACTTCCCAGATCGAAGGGAAGATGCATGCCTGCGGTCATGACGGCCACACCGCCATGCTGCTGGGTGCTGCTAAGCATCTCTCCGCCACTCGGGACTTCAAGGGTTCGGTGGCGCTCATTTTCCAACCCGCCGAGGAAGAGGGGCAGGGCGCCGGGCGAATGGTGCAAGAAGGGTTGATGGACAGGTTCAATATCTCCCAAGTCTTCGGCATGCACAACATGCCAGGTATTGACGTTGGCAAATTCGGTATTCGCGACGGATCGATTATGGCGGCCCTCGACGAGTTTGACATCACTGTCACAGGCCGGGGCGGACACGCTGCAACGCCTCATTTTACTATAGATCCGGTGGTCGTCGGAGCACAGATCGTCACGGCGCTCCAGACCTTGGTTTCCCGAAACCTCGATCCGACGGAAGCGCTCGTTGTGTCAGTGCCGAAATTCACCGGAAGTGAATCCTACCACATCATACCTGACTCCGTGACGCTGGGCGGAACGGTTAGGAGCCTATCGCCAGCATTGCGTGATTTTGCGGAAAAACAAATCAAGGTCTGCGCTGAAAATATCGCGGCAGCTTTCGGGGCTAAAGTGGAATATCGGCACAGGCGTCTCGAGCCGCTGACGTTCAACCACACAGAGGCGACCGAATTGGCCGCCGCAGCCGCGCGGGGTCTCGTGGGGCGAGAGGCAGTCAACGAACAGGTCAAGCCGGTGATGGTCTCGGAGGACTTCTCTTACATGTTGCAGGCGCGACCTGGCGCGTTCCTATTCCTTGGCAACGGACCTACCGCGGGCCTGCACAATCCAACCTACGACTTCGACGACAATGCAATCCCTTACGGGATCGGCTACTGGGTCAACTTGGTGGAAGGCGGCTTGGCCTGCTAGCGCTGCATAGTCTCTTAAACTCTGCCCGCGCGCACCTCAGATAGGTACGCAGGGTTGCTAGCTGTGGAGCCTCAATAGGTTGTCCCGATCGACGCCGAGGCGGCTGATGGGTGGTTTTGATTGTAAGCTGCCATGTGGCCTGTGCCAATTGTAGCGATGAAGCCACCGAGGCAGTTCGGCGGTGCGTTCATGAGAAGTGTTGTAGGCTCGGGCGTAAGCCCATTCGCGCAGGCTCGTCTGAATGAAGCGCTCAGCCTTTCCATTGGTCTTTGGCGTGTACGGCCTGGTGAAGATCTGACGCAGACCCAGACGCTTGCAGGCTGCCCGGAAAGTTTTTGATCGGTAGCAGGAGCCGTTGTCGGTCATCACGCGCTGCACTTTGATGCCGAGGCTGGCGTAATATGCGATGGCAGCTTCGAGGAAGGCGACAGCGCTCTCCTTGCGCTGGTCGGGCATGACTTGGACGAAAGCGACGCGCGAGGCATCGCCGATGCAGACGTGGACGAATTCCCAGCCGATGCCACGGCGCCAGGATATCGCCCGGTGATGCGGTGCCCCACAGAGCCGATCCGGCCCAGCTTCTTGATATCGAGATGGATGAGCTCACCGGGATGCTCGCGCTCATAGCGGCGCACCGGCTCGGCCGGTTCCAGGTCTTTCAGCCGCGACAGGCCGGCGCGTGCCAGCACCCGGCTCACCGTCGCCTCGGACACGCCGGTTTGCATGGCGATGTGCTTGCCGGTCAGGCGCTGCCGGCGCAGCGCTGCGATCGCGTCCGCCACCGCGGCTTCGGTTTGCTTCGGGCTTGTCTTCGGCCGCGAGAAACGGTCGATCATGCCGGCGCTTCCCTCGGCCCGAAAGCGCTCCACCCAGCGCGCCCACCACCTTCGCCGTCACTCCGTATGTCCGCGCCGCATCGACTTTGGAAAGACGGCCTTCAACAACGTCGCGGGCCATCTCCTCTCGACGCAGCGGCGTCAGACGGGCATTCTTGTGGATGTTCATTCGGTCCTCCGAGAAACACTGAAGCTTGGACAACCTCAGCTTTCTCGGTCAGGGCCGAATGGACAACCTCCTGAAAGCTCACAGCTAGCTAACTGGGCGCGCCATCGCGAGGCATGACAATCCAGCTCCGTCGTCAGACTGAGCAATCTCGGCGCCGTGCAAATTCAAGATAAGGAACTAGGCTGTTCCCTCCATCCACGCACTGGCCGAGCATGGCCGGCGTGCGACCCGAAACCGGGTCATGGCAAGCGGATGGCGTATACATCTGGGACACCGAGCGTCTCACAAGCATGGATAGGTTTGGCGGCCTTCACTGCGCTAAAATCCAATACGGTTGCACGAAATTGCCGATGCGATTGCGAGACAAGCCCATGAGCTGCCGTTCGCCCACGTTATGCCAGCCAGAGCACAAATACCGTTGCCCTAGCTGAGGGCCGTTGAAACGAGGCCAGCGTTAAGCTGGCCTGTAGCAACGACGTCATAGCGGGCCGCGTTGTGGGCATCTTATCCCCAATCGATGCGCGACCCGATGCAGCGCGTGCTGGTCGACCAGAGGCGCAGCTCAGTCGTCCAAGATTGCGCAGTCTAGTTTTCAGGCCTTGAGGAGCTCTTTCGCCACCAACTCCTCCACAGCACGCCACTCGCCCTTCACGCGGCTGCGTCCGGCGTCATAGAATGGCCGCAGAGAAGCTATGGCGGAATAGCGCTCCCCAGCGATCTCGATTTCGAATGAGCCTCCGGACAGCCAATCAGCCGTCACCCCGGCTTCTGCCGTGAGATATCCCATGCCGATGCCACAGCCGACAGTGTGGCCAAATCCAGCCGATCGCAGGTATCCGACAAGGCTGCCGTTACGCCAGACAGGCTCGGTCCCGAACATCAACGATTTGGCATCTGGGGCAGCGAGCTGGACCAGCCGCCGGCGCAAGGGTTTGCCGCGCTGGGCCTCGAGTGCAGCGCGTCCGATGAAATCCTCGCGCTTATCCCAGGCAACCGTGAACCCCAGTCCCGATTCCAACGGGGTGTCCTCATCACCAACATCTGCACCCCAGTCACGGTAGCCCGCTTCCAGGCGCAGCGTGTTGAGAGCGACATATCCGGCGTGGCCTAGGCCGAGATCGGCACCGGCGGCCACCAGGGCGTCGTAAACCCCTAGTGTTTGTTCGGTCGGGATGTGAAGTTCCCAGCCCAACTCGCCGACAAAGGTCATCCGGAATGCGAGCGCGAGGCTATACCCGACCTCGATTTCACGAGCCGTTGCGAAGGGAAATGCCTCGTTAGAAAAATCCGCAGGACTGACGCGCTCCAGTAACTCACGCGATCGCGGACCCATCACGGAGAGGGTGGTATATCCGGATGATACGTCGGCAACCGAGACGTGGCCGGCTCCCTTGGCATGCAAGCGCAGCCAGGCGAGATCACGGGTGCGTTGGACCGCCGCTGTCACGACAAGAAATTCCTCGTCACTGATGCGTGCGATAGTGACGTCGGACTCCATACCGCCTCGCTCGTTCAGCCACGGCGTATAGACAACACGGCCGACCGCTACGTTCACGTCGTTCGTGGACAAGCACTGTAGCAGCGCAAGGGCATCCGAACCCTGCACCAGAAGGTGCGCGAAGGAGGTTTGGTCGAACAGAGTGACGCCGGAGCGGGTGGCGGTATGCTCCGCGCCACTTCGCTCGAACCATTCGTCCCGGCGATAGGTTGCATGGCTTTCATTTGGGGATCCAGGTGCACCAAACCATTGAACGCGTTCCCAACCAGCACTTTCACCGAAATTCGCGCCGACCGCGGACAAGCGATCGTGCAGGGGGGATACGCGGACGTTGCGTGCCGTCTTCGGCGACTTATGCGGCAAATGAAGCGACCAGAGGTTGCCGACCGCCTCCACCGTGCGGTCGTAAAGATACCGCCTGTTCCGCTGGAAGGGCATTGACCGCCGGACGTCCATCTCCCAGCAGTCTCCCGCTGGCAAGCCTGTCGACATCCACTCTGCCATGACCTTGCCCGCACCACCCGAGGATTCGATACCGCAGGAATTGAATCCAGAGGCGACATACAGACCTTGAATTTCAGGTGATGGCCCGAGGTGGAAGCGGTTATCAGGCGTGAAGCTCTCAGGGCCGTTGAAATTCAGTTGGAGGCCGACATTTGCCAGGACGGGCATGCGCTCGATGGCCGCAGAGAGATACGGTTCGATGTGGTCGAAATCTTCGGGCAACGAATCGAAGCTGAAATCCTGGGGGATGCCGTTCATCCCCCAAGGTTTGCCATTGGCCTCGAAGAAACCTACGAGCAATTTCCCGGCGTCTGCCTTTGCATATACGCGCGCGTCCATATCGCGGATCGTCGGTAGGTCATGAGGTAGGTCGGGAATCGCCTCGGTGACAACATAGAAATGCTCGGCAGCCTGCAATGGCACCGACCAGTTGAGTTCAGCAGCTATATTCCGCGTCCATAGGCCGGTGCAGATGACCGCCCGTTCAGCTCGGACGGTTCCCTGACTGGTTTCCACGCCGAGGAAGCGGCCCTTCTCGACGAGGATGCGTGTGACCGGGGTCCGCTCAAGGATAGTTGCTCCACCCTGGCGCGCCCCAACTGCGAAGGCACGGGCCGTATCGATTGCGTTAGTCATCCCGTCGGAAGCGATCCATGCAGCCCCAATGACATCACTGACATCGAGCAACGGGACGCGGCGCTGGGCTTCCGCAGCGCTTATCATTTCCACGTCCAAGCCAAACGAGCGGCCCATCGAAGACCCGCGCTTAAGCTCTTCAAGCCGGTCCTGGGTCGCGGCGACAGTGATGGAGCCGGTTTGCCGAAAACCAGTTGCCTGACCGGTCAGATTTTCGAGGTCCGTGAACAGATCCGCAGAGTATTGAGCGAGCTTGGCCATGGTTTCATTGGCGCGGAGTTGTGTCACGAGACCTGCAGCATGCCAGGTCGTGCCACATGTCAGTTGGTCACGCTCCAGAAGCAGAACGTCGCGGTGGCCGAGACGCGTTAGGTGATAGGCTATCGAGAGGCCGATAATGCCGCCTCCGATGACAACGTATTTGACATGCGATGGTACTTTGCTGGCCATTTGAAACCTGTTGTAGCTTGGAGCGAAAGCGCCGGCTAAGGCGGGTTGTGGCCAATAAATTATTATCAGAGATGCCCTGATTCCCGCCGATCTGCATGCCAGGACAGCAGTATTTCTGCGCCATCAGGTCGTCCAATGCAGCGTTACTCCAGCAGAAGGGACTACGGTGATGTGGCGATACTGCAAAGGCCGCCGGCCGACGCAGCCAGAAGATCGTAATGGTGACCCTGGAGCGGGAACGCGCCGAGATCGGCACCCGACATTGCGACCGGGTTATACAAGGGGTGAGGCGAAGGTTGTGCTCTATATCACCGCGTGGAGCCTGGAGAATCACAAACAATACACGCGCAAGCTCTATTGAGAACGTCGGAGAAAAGAGCCTGAAGACTATGGTGGTCGTCGATCGTATCCAAGGGAATGTTCGGTGTAACTGTTAACCACCCGGAAAAATCTTTATTGCGGACATACACGTCAAAGTGCAGCACCGGGCGATACCTCGCTGGATCGGCTTTGAGCTGGGCCTGGAACCCTAAGTCATTGCCGATTTTTCGTGTGCAGCCTGGCGAATCTGTGCGCCGATTTTGTCGTGAACATTGGATCTCCGGGCGACTTCGATTTCCGACACCGAATTCTGCCTTCAGTGGATCAGGCCGTACGGAAGGAGATCGAGAGCCTGCAGGATCATCTTGTCTGCATTGATCTCGCGCGCATCTCCGCTTTGCGCATAGATCGGGACAGCCCGCGACGGCAGGGGAGTTTGAAAAGAATATTAGGCGACCTCGGCCATTTCTTTCGCGCGGAATGCGCGGCGGCTCGAGAAGCGCCTGCTGAACGCCGCCAGGGGCAAGCGCTTTCCGTCCACCGGAACCAGCATGTGCCAACAGGCGTCGAGAAATGACAGGCAGCGACCGAGTGAGGATGCCGACGTCCTCGTGGATACCAGGCCGGTAGGCAGCGGTTCCCGAGACACAAGCGTTCCCGCGCCCGCGCCCTGATTGCGGCCTGGTTGTCGTACAGAATGCGTGGGTGCCCAGCGCCAGCAGGATGTCTCTAATTTTCGCTTGGTTTTTCGCCCTGACGACGTGCATCGCAACCACCAAATCGGGACGTCAAGCTCTAACAGCCTCAGCTGGACGCCCAAGCCCAAGACGAATTCCTATCAGCACCATCGCGATTCAGATGGGTCCAGTAGGTCAGGCGTTGTCGTCCCCCCTTAAACCGGATCCAGCAGCATTCCTCAACGCGCAAATTTCTTGATGCAGGCGCCTGCATCTCGAAGCGAGATGGTGCCGATATAAACACTGCATTTGACTGCGAATGCCTCGGGACAAATGCTCGCTGAGCTCCCGCAACACAAGCAAAAGCACGGACGTGCGGGATGCCACAGTGAGAATAGGCATCAAGATTTCCGGGCGTCGGCCCGGCAGCGGTTGCCCGGAGGGCTGCACGAGAAATGGGCGCACTCAAGAGCGCACATGCTCAATTTCGAGAAGGATCATATGCATGAGCTACCAAAGACCTTTTCTGCGCGAGGAGTTCGACCGACGCGTCCAGGACACGAAGAAGCGGATGCAAAAATCTGGTCTTGATCTCCTCGTCTGCCAGGATCCAGCCAATATGTACTGGCTTACCGGCTACGACAGCTGGTCCTTCTACACGCCGCAGGCAGTGCTAGTCCATGTCAACGAGGATATGCCTTTCTGGTTCGGGCGCCCGATCGACGCAAAGTCAGCTACTGTCACAACAAACCTGCCGGCCGAGAACATCTTTGGGTTCTCGGAGACTTTGGTTCACCATCCGGAAAATCATCCGTTCGATGATTTGTGCGGGCTCATCAATTCCAAGCGCTGGGGTTCCGACCACATCGGCGTCGAGCTCGACACTCACTACTACACTGCGCGGGCCCATCAGCACCTCGTTAGAGGCCTGCCCAATGCGAAGATCTCGGATAGTCGGGAACTTGTAAACTGGGCGAGGCTCGTCAAGTCAGAAGCCGAGCTTGTCTATATGCGAGAAGCGGGCCGCATCATCAGCAGAACAATGCGGGAGGCGATTGCGAAGCTCAAGCCGGGGGTGCGCGACTATGAAGTCGTGGGAGACATTTACCGCAATCAGATTCTAGGCGAGGGCAAGTTCGGCGACTACACTGGTCTGTGTCCCCTAATCCAAATTGGTGAGGGGACAAGCACTTGCCACCTCACATGGACCGGCCAGGCGATCCCCGAGTCAGCCCTAGTGGTGATGGAGCTTGGCGCGGCCCGCCGCCACTACAACACGCCGCTCACCCGCACGATTCACGTCGGGCAGCCGCCAAAACAGATCTCGCGTCTGGCATCCGTGATCGTTGAAGGCGGCGATCTCGCACTCGAAGCGGCCAAGCCGGGCGTGGCCGTCGAAGAGGTGGCCGCCGTATTCCAACGTATACTGAAACGGAATGGCTACAGCAAAGACAGCCGCGTCGGCTACTCAATCGGTGTTGGTTACCCGCCGGACTGGGGCGAACGCACTATCAGCATCCGCGCGGGTGAAACAACGCTATTGCAGGAAGGAATGTGCTTCCACTTCCAGTCCGGAGTGTGGCTCGACGATTTCGGCGCAGCGATCTCAGAACCGTTCGTGGTCACAGCGAAAGGTGGCCAGCGCTTCTGCGATGTAGAGCGCCGCTTGGTCGTCATCGACTGATGATTTGCGCCCATCGACCTAGCGTAAAAACGCCTTGGCGGCCCAGAGCGTGCCGCAATCGCCCAGCACCGGTTTGTATACTCAACCAGATAGGAGATCAGCTTCTGCAAAAAAAGCTTCTACAAAGCTGAAACGCCCATCCCGGGCGTTGCTGGATAATTCAACGAAACAAGAAGGGAACGAGAAATGAAGATCAGACTTTCATACATTGCGGCTGGCTTGGGCCTTGCCGTCGCGGCTGCCACGGTACAGGTCCACGCAGGAGAATTGACCGACCGTATCGCCGACGGCAAGTCGATCCGCATCGGGTTCGCAAACGAAGAGCCGTTCGCCTTTCCGGACAGCAACGGTCGCCCGGTAGGATTCGTAAACGCGATTGCTCTCGGCGTGCTTCAGCAGATGGGTTACGAAAACGTAGAGACCGTCGTGACAGATTGGGGCGGACTTATACCGGGACTGCAGTCTGGACGGTTTGATATGGCTACGGGGGGTCTCTACATCCTTAAATCAAGGTGCCAAAGCGTTACATTCTCCGAGCCTTTGGCGAAAGTGACGGACGCGCTTATCGTCAAAGCTGGCAATCCTAAAGGGCTGCACAATTATGGAGATATTGCGGCCAAGGGCGCGACTATGGTGACTGGCATAGGATATAGCAATATAGAGCAAGCTAAAAAGGCAGGAGTTCCGGAATCTCAGATCATGCAAGTGCCGGGACAGGCAGAAATCCTCGCAGCGGTCGAGGCGGGACGAGCAGATGCCGGGGCATCAGGATACCTCTTATCTCGGTCTGTGGCTGGCAAATCGGGTGGAAAACTTGACGTGACAGACCCGGATGCAATGCCGGAATCAACTCAAAACTGGGTGAGCATAGCCTTCCGGGAGTCGGACAAGGACTTTGTGGAGAAGTTCAACGAGGCCCAGAAAAAATACATCGGCACTCCCGAGATGATGAAGGCTGCCGAGCCTTATGGCTACGACGCAAAGCTGCTACCAAACGACAAGAGTGCGGAGTGGGTTTGCGCCAACCGCTAGGCGCACGCATGGCCGGGAGGCTTGCCTCCCGGCCATGCGTGACGCAGGATGGCGAATGTCGATCTTTGAGTTTCTTCAAGGCTATGGCCAGGCGTTCTTACAGGGAACCTTGGCCACATGCGTACAATTCTTGCTTGCTACGCTGGTAGCTGTAGCTGCCGCTGGGGTTGCAGGCATCGGCAAACTGTCGAGCAACTGGCTGATCCGGAGTGCAAGTGTTGTTTACATAGAGATTTTCCGCGGAACGTCGCTGCTAGTGCAGCTATATTGGATTTTCTTCGTGTTGCCGCTGTTTGGTATAACGCTTCCGAACTTCACCGCCGGCTACATATCCGTCGGCCTCAATATCGGTGCCTATGGCG
>NZ_SRUT01000198.1:0-329 GCF_004791315.1 Mesorhizobium sp. M8A.F.Ca.ET.208.01.1.1 | reverse complement strand
GCCCCGCGTCGTAGAGATTGGCATCGTCGGCGAGCGCGCCGAAATTCAGCGGAATCATCGGATGCTGCTCGAGCAGCGAGCGAATCTGGTCGATCATGGAGGCCCCACCCCTTGCGTTTGCATATTGTGCGAGCGGCACTATCGCAGAGGCAGCGCAACCGTGGCGTTAACGCCGCAGAGCAGTTTCAACCATGCCTAAGGATCGGTAACGGACCGCAATACAATTTTACGGCTCTCGATTCGGAGGGACCTCTGTCCGGGATTTTTTGTGGCTGCGTGTCCGCATCGATATCACGCCACGGCCCCTCCGCCGCCGCCGCGACCTGGCA
>NZ_SRUT01000197.1:0-330 GCF_004791315.1 Mesorhizobium sp. M8A.F.Ca.ET.208.01.1.1 | reverse complement strand
GTCTCGACCCGTTTCGCCTGCCGCAGATGGTGAGCTATGCCACGCGCGACGACTATGGTGATGTTACCTTCACCATCGACCAGCGTGGCGCCATCATCCGCCGTACGCTGGAGATGAGCGGCGTGCCGGCGATCATCGCGCTGCCCGCCAACGCGTTCCGCGGCGTCGCCGCCCGCGCCATGGAAGATCCGGACGGCAACGTCACCGTGACGCTGGAACTCCTGCACAATGATCCCATGCTGTCGGTGCCTCTGCTTGTCGCCGACGATCTCGACGACGTGGCCGCCGACTGGCGCGCCTGGGCCGACGCCTATCGCCTGCCGATGCTCC
>NZ_SRUT01000196.1:0-331 GCF_004791315.1 Mesorhizobium sp. M8A.F.Ca.ET.208.01.1.1 | reverse complement strand
CTCAGAGATGTTGCCAAATCGCCTTGAGCGGCGAGCCGATCGCCAGCTCGATTCTCCGCAATTGGTCGGCACCAAGCGACGGCGCGCCAAGATTGACGACCGTAAGAGCGCACGTGCCGAACGCAGCGCGCCCTCCCTAGCTGACATCGATGGGCGATGTGGACTTGCCGCAACAAGGCGTCACGATCGTTAGATTGCTAAAATCCGAAGCGGCTGCCTGGCCCATGGCATCGCCCCACCAATCCTCAAGGTCGCCTCCGCAGAAGGCGCAATGGACGCTTTCCGTATTCGCGCCTGCGTCGAAGAATGTCACCCCTTCCTTGTATGCGAC
>NZ_SRUT01000195.1:0-331 GCF_004791315.1 Mesorhizobium sp. M8A.F.Ca.ET.208.01.1.1 | reverse complement strand
CAGAAATACGGCATTCCGGTTCCAGTGCTGATGGCGACGGTGCGCAAGGAATCCGGCTTCAAGAGCAATGCCCGGCCGCCGCGCACCAAGCTCCTCGGCTTCATTCCCTGGAAGCATGTCTCAAGCGCTGCGGGCTATTCGCAGGCGCTCGACGGCACCTGGTCGCAATATCAGATGGAGACCGGGAACTGGGGCGCGCGCCGCAGCCGTTTCGCCGACGCTGTCGATTTCGTCGGCTGGTATCATTCCAAGACCGCCGATACGTTCGGCGTCGCCCGCAACGACACCTACAACCTCTATCTGGCCTACTACCTCGGCTGGTCGGCCTATG
>NZ_SRUT01000194.1:0-331 GCF_004791315.1 Mesorhizobium sp. M8A.F.Ca.ET.208.01.1.1 | reverse complement strand
GGATGCTTAGCAAACTGAAGTTCAAAGATTTACAAGAGTTAAATAAGAGAAGTATTTACATGAAAAATGTTGTATTTGTATGCTTTACAAATAGACATTATGCTGTTGAAGAAAACCAACTGTCCCAATTTCTTTTAACATTTAATTGGCAATTAAAGTCCCACTTCTCATATTATTTGAGGCAGTGGGACTTTGCATAAGCTTTAGTTCAAAAAATATTTGTTAATCACCTTTATTCAAGGAGATGATATAGTTGTTTGGAATGATTTAGATTTCTGTTTTCTGTTCTAAAAGCAACGTATTTATTTTTATAATACTTGTAATCCTTGAT
>NZ_SRUT01000193.1:0-331 GCF_004791315.1 Mesorhizobium sp. M8A.F.Ca.ET.208.01.1.1 | reverse complement strand
AAAGCGGCCTTCATGGGCGAGGAAATGCAGCACTTGGGCAGCAAAACCGCCGATGGCGCCCTCCTCCACGGTGACCAGCACCTCATGCGAACGGGCGAGACGGCGGGTGAGATCCTCGTCCAGCGGCTTGGCGAAGCGGGCGTCGGCGACGGTGGTGGAGAGACCCGCGGCGCCCAGTTCCTCGGCGGCCAAGAGGCAATCTTGAAGCCGCGTGCCGAAGGAGAGAAGCGCGACCTTGGTGCCCTCCTTCAGGATGCGACCCTTGCCGATTTCGAGCACCGCCCCGCGCTCCGGCATGTCAACGCCGACGCCGTTGCCGCGCGGATAGCGG
>NZ_SRUT01000192.1:0-332 GCF_004791315.1 Mesorhizobium sp. M8A.F.Ca.ET.208.01.1.1 | reverse complement strand
CAGACCGGGCTTCGACATAAGACAGTCCAAGCTCCTCCGACAGCTGCCCGGCAACACGGTTCAGTTCGCGCTGCCGTAACATCGAAAGCATGTTGGCGCGATAGACGATCCGATCCTGCTCTTCATGCGCGAGGCCTTGCGCGATCAGGATCGTGCCGCGCTTCAGGATCACGCCGGCCTTCTCCAACTGCCGGTCCAACTCGCCAAACAACTTCTCCATCAGCCCTTCGCCAACAAGCAGGTTGCGAAAGCGCGACAGCACCGTGTGATCGGGGATGCTCTCTCAAGCCCGAGCCCGACAAAGCGCCGGAATGACAATCGGTCGCCCAGCG
>NZ_SRUT01000191.1:0-332 GCF_004791315.1 Mesorhizobium sp. M8A.F.Ca.ET.208.01.1.1 | reverse complement strand
AGGAAAGTGCTGAGCCGCCTTCCGTCGGGAATTGCAAAACCGAACCGTCAATTCCAGGGAAAGCTCGCAACCGTTCCAACCGGGATTGCATGAAAACAAGGATTTAGCGCAGTCGACAGCCGGCCGGAGCCGAAGTCAAGCATCGCCGGCAGCGGCGAGCGGCCTGTGCACATCATTCGAACGCATCGCCCTTTCCACCCCTGCCTTCGCGCCATCCGCGGCAAAAGTCGCCACGATGCCGATATGGCTTGGCATTCGCTTTCGGATCGACTAGATGAGCCCCGCGCCTGTTTGCCTAGACGGCTAGCGGTGCAGGGAAGGGTTGCCTGCCG
>NZ_SRUT01000190.1:0-333 GCF_004791315.1 Mesorhizobium sp. M8A.F.Ca.ET.208.01.1.1 | reverse complement strand
CTGTCTGAACCGCCACCCTGCCTGAGCGGGTGCTGTGGTCATGCTGTTCAGACAGCCGAGTGTCATTCCGGGCTTCGGGTTGACGCTCGGCTTCTCGCTTGCCTACCTCACGCTCATCATCCTTATCCCGCTTTCAGGGCTGGTGTGGCGCTCGGCAGCGCTCGGCTGGACCGATTTCTGGGCGATCGCCATGGATCGCCGCACCCTGAACGCACTCGAAATCAGCTTCGGCGCTGCCTTGATCGCCGCTGCCGTCAACGTCGTGTTCGGTACGCTCGTTGCCTGGGTGCTGGTGCGTTATCGTTTTCCGGGCCGCCGCATCGTAGATGCCAT
>NZ_SRUT01000189.1:0-333 GCF_004791315.1 Mesorhizobium sp. M8A.F.Ca.ET.208.01.1.1 | reverse complement strand
AATTCGTTTGCGCCAGCCCCCTCATCCGGCCGCTACGCGGCCACCTTCTCCCACAAGAAGGGGAGAAGAGGTTGGCGCCGGCAATCCGGGTGAGGGGGACCTCAGCGGAGGGTCGAGGTTACCCGCCATAAGTAATGCGCCAGATGGTGCCGTTAGCGTCCTCGGTGACGATCAGCGCGCCGTCCTTGGCCACCGCCACGCCGACCGGCCGGCCCCAGACCTCGTCATCGGAGATAACGAAGCCGGTGGCGAAGTCTTCGTATTCGCCGGTCGGCTTGCCGTCCTTGAATTTCAGCCGCACCACCTTGTAGCCGGTGCGCTGCCCGCGATTCC
>NZ_SRUT01000018.1:0-44229 GCF_004791315.1 Mesorhizobium sp. M8A.F.Ca.ET.208.01.1.1 | reverse complement strand
AGAAACCGGAGATCCATCTCAAGACGCTCGGCAAGTCGGCCGAAGAGATGGTAGATACCCTGGAACACTGGCTGGACGAGCGTGACATTGCCGAAGAGCAATATGACAATGGCGGCGGCATCTGACGCTTTTTGCTTTAGAATACGAGTGACGCGTCGATTGAAGGAGAACGCTGGCATGGTTCGGGCCGTTCGCTTCCTGCTCTGGCGTGTGCCAAGCCCGGCATGCTGATTGGCAAGCGGAACCCGCCGCCAGTTGCGCCCGTGGCACGGTCGTTCTCGAACGCTGCAAGCCTTCCGCAGGATGACAAAGAGGGCCGGCGGAAGCTGGGCGTCTTACGTGCGCCTGGCTCATCCGTTGACGCAAACAAGTCGCATGACGGTGTGTCGGGATCCATGGGACTGCGCCAAAACTCCGGCGAGGTAGTATTTGGGCGCCACGTTCGCCGCTTCTGCATGATCTGCTTGTGTCTCTTTCGCTTGTTGTCGCCGGCCTTCGCGCAGGACGATGGCGAGGACGAGGACGAAGAAGATAGCGCCGTGTGCGACATCGATGTCGGCGGGTCCGGCTCGGAAAGCAAACCGCTCAGCGCAACCGATGGCACGGGGTCGCATCGCTACCTCGTCAACGGCGTTTGCTACGATCTATCCGGAAGCCTGCAGGGCACCCTGCAACACACCAATGCTCCGGAGCCGCATTTGGGACCTGGTTCAAGAACCGCCCGGACTTTCAGCTCCGAAGCGGATTTGCGCCTTGCGGCTGCGCGGCTGACGGGATCAGGACCGTTCAAGTTCGTCTTCGGTACTTCCTGGAGCTATAACTCCGACGATGGTTTCGACGCAGCGTCCACCTTGTCCGAAGCAACAATCGAATACGCGGGGGTAAAAGTTGGCTACGCTGAATCCCTCATGAACGCCTGGTCGGGCGATTTCCAGTTCACCGCGTCGTCGCCGTCGCTGAGCAGTTATCTGGCTTCCTACAAATACGAGATCACCGACGATCTATCGTCCTCTGCGGCGGTTGAGGCCGGTCCTCCGACCAGCCGCGGTGCAACCACCTGGGAATTCCCCAAGACGCCGCCGTATTTCACGGCGCAGCTCCATTACGAAAAAGACGACTGGATCATGCAGGTTTCGGCGGCCGCTCGTCGGCAAGAGACGCCGGCCGCGCGCTTGCTCGATTTGTCGGCCGGCAGCCGATTCGGTTGGGCAGCGACAGCCGGCCTTACGGCGCCGGTTAGATTTGCCGGTGAAGACGATAATTTTAGCGCCGGCCTTGCCTATTCGGTAGACGCGCCTGCTTTCCTTGGCACCGAAGCCGACGCCGCCGCTTTCGCCGCGCGCTTCCCCACCGTCGGCCCGATACAGGGTTGCTTCGTACCATCATGAATGGTCGGACAAATGGGAGTCGAACGCGTTCGTAAGCTATGTCGCGGTGAATCTCGACCTGTTCGCGACCAACCCCTCGATCAGAACGAAGCGATACGGCGTAAATTTGATCTATCAGCCCGCGGAAAAGTGGACGATCGGCACGGAAGTGGATGCGCTTAGCACACATGTCGCGCTCAACGGCGCGGTCGGTCTTATTCCGGGTGCCGATTTGAAAGGGACGACGGACTTCCTGTGGGTTACACGTGAATTTTGATCGGTTCGATGTAAACACGATCATCAAAGCTGTTGCCTCGCGGGATCTTCGACTTTTCTCCGCGCTACGAGAGCAAGAAGCCCGACAAACCTATCGTGCTAATTAGTGGCCGTTTCGGATCGCCGGCTGAAGCTCCTCGGCGGCATCCCCGCCCAGGAGCGAAAGGCGCGCGTGAACGTCCCGTGATCAGCAACAGCGCTGCGCTCCGGAACAAATGGGGCTCCTTCGGCGCAAACTGGGACGGTGGGACCGCAGAAGGCTGGCACGGCCCCAACGGACAGGCGCATCGCGCCTGTCCGGGAGCACTATTGCCAGAAGCCACCCAAAGTCACTGTATGTTGACGACGACGTAGCGCCCGCTGGAGGCCTGATAATACCTGCCGCCACAGTGCCACAGTACGGGGCCGTAGACGGTGGTTTTCACGCATGCGGCCGGGAGGCTGTTCACGTAGATACTCGTCCGACGGATTGTTCGGCGGGTGGTGCGCCTCGCAACGCCAGCGACGCTGCCGGGCGTGAGCGGATGGCCAACTCGCGCCTGCGCGTCGCCGACGAAAGAGGGGAGCGGAACAACTGTGTCGATCAGTCCGCCAAAAATCATGGCGACGGCGATCGCAGCCGCACCACCGGCCAATCTCAAGCTAAGTCTTGTCATCGTTCATCCTCTCTATAAGTCAAATACCTGCGGCAAGCGCTATTGGCCGTCAGGATCTTTATCGGCGCCGCGACGGGTAAAGTAAGAACGCGGGTCGTGGCGCCGGCCAGCCCGCCCTCTTCCTGATCTGGAATACCCTGCGCCAGGGCCTTGCGAAGATCCGGCGCAATTTCCGCGACTTGGGCGAACTTGCCGTGATTGGCCGCATCGTTGGCTTTCACATCAGACAAGTCAACGACTATCGCGCCGAGTTCTGCGAGTTCCGCCGTGTTGCTGCTCGCCCCAATCCGATCTTTGCCGCCAGCGATAAGCCTCGACAGACCCAATGCTTTGTCGTCGCGCGAGACAATGATCAAAAACGGCTTTTTTGGTTTCCCAATTCGCTGCATTTCCGATTTGAATACGTCCTCGTCGATGTCGGGGGCGGCGAGTATCACCATACCAAGCTTGCTGGCGGAAGTGAGGTTTCCCGATATCTCGATTTGCCGAAATGCCTCGACGGTTACCCAGTTGCCCATCGAATGCGCGAGGACGTTGATTTCATCGGCATCGCTGGCCAGCAAAAGGCGCAGCGTCCGCTCCAATCCGTCGCGAGCGATGGTCGCGCTGTTGTTGTCGTACACGCAGTCCAGCGTCTTGCCCCGCGAGGCCCAAACGCGATAACCCGCCGAAGATGGAATTCATCAGCGGATCGCGGAAGCCGGTGAACACCATCCACGCCATCGACTACGAGTTCTATGAAGAGCTTCACACGGTCATCGAGCGTGAGCCGAGTTCGATGCTCGATCCGGAAATGCTGGGCCTGTTTGCCTCCATCGGCATCCAGAAGGGCAAGCCCTTCGCGCCGGACGAGCGGATGAAGAAGCTGCAGGTCGAAGCGCTCGCTATCGGCAACGCAACCGCCCGCGCGCTGGCCTTCCGCCCTCGCCTCGACGGCGCCCAACTCTATCCAAACAGCTCCTGGAACGCGGCTTCGTGGACGGCAGCTATGAATGGCTCCGGGACGGCGGCGAGGGCGGCCGCAATCTCGACTCCAGGACCATGTTCTTCTACCAGGCGACGGTGAACACGCCCGCCATGGTGCAGAAAATGATCGGCGTCGGTTCCCAATACGCCTATGCCTCAACCGACGTGAACGGCGACTATCTGGACGGTGCCAAGACGTACAGCCTCCACATTCCCGCTAATCCGCCGGTCAAGGATTTCTGGTCCGTGGTGATCGGCGATCCGCAGACGCGCTCGGAGCTTGAGACGGGCCAGACCTTCCCGAGCAAGAACAACAAGCGCGACAAGCTCGCCGAGAACTCCGACGGTTCGGTCGATCTCTATTTCGGCCCGAAGGCCCCTGAAGGTAAAGAGGCGAACTGGGTCCAGACCGTCGCCGGGAAGGGATGGATGGTATCCGATTCTTCGGCTTTATGGCCCGCTCGAACCCTGGTTTGACAAGACCTGGCGGCCGGGCGAGTTTGAGGTGGTCAAGTAGCAGGGTTCCGCGTTCGATCCGGCATGGTTCGTTCGATTGCGGGAACGTCTGGTCGTACTGTCGATCGAAACTTGCCGGAGCGCTCGATGAGCAATGCACTGCCCACTCGAATTGGTCTTCTACTGTCGGCCGTCATTCCGATTTTCCTTTGGGTGCTCCTTGGAGCTTCCTGGGCCCAGCAGCCTCCAGACGGCGTGCCGCCCGAAAAGGCACGGCAATTCCTCGACCTGCTGTCCGATCCGGAGGTCAAGGTATGGCTCGAAGGAAAGATACCGGTAGCCGCCGAGGAACCGTCTGCCGCATCGCTGGCCGACGCAATCTCGAACTGGGAGCTGGCCGTTCGCGCACGTCTCGTCGCGCTCACCGATGCCATTCCTCGCATCCCGCAGGAGGCAGCTAACGCCGCCGGCGTCGTCTCGCGCGACGTGAATTCAGGTAGGCCCGGGCTGGTGATCCTGATCCTGGCAGTGCTGACTGTCGTCGGCTTCGGCGCCGAGTGGCTGGTCCGCCGGGCTTTGTCGCCTGGCGGTTCTGACCCAACAATTGATCCCGGACAGGCAGCCCTGTCCGAGGTCGCTGCCTTGCTGACATTTGCTCTGGCAGCCATCGGCTCGTTCCTCGCGTTCGACTGGCCGCCTTTGCTGCGCCGCATCGTGCTGACTTTGCTGCTCGCCTTCATCGCCGTGCGTGTCGTCCGCGCAATTGTCAGGTTGCTGTTTGGACTCGCCGGCGCGGAGAGCAGGACGCCGGATGAGACGCTGACAACAGTTCCTGTTGCAAACTCGACCGCGCAGCGTTTCTGGCTTCGGCGCGTGAGCCTCATCGCCGGCTTTCTGCTGTTTGGCTGGGCCGTGGTCAGCCTCATGCCGAGCATCGGTTTCTCGGTCGACGTGGCGCGGGTGGTTGCCCTGCTTTGTGGCCTGGGCATGTTGGCCATCGCCATCGAAATCGTCTGGCGGCGGCCGGGCAGCGCAGCTTCCGCTGCCAGGCATTCGCTGCTGACGCTCTATCTGATCGCGCTTTGGCTGGCCTGGGTGGCAGGACTGCTCGGCGTGCTGTGGCTCGGCCTCTATGCGCTGCTATTGCCGGTGGCGGTGCGTGGGGTTGGCAACGTCGCACAGGCCTTCGCCAGCAGAGCGCAGCGCAGCGGCGCCCTCGGCATCATGCTGAACGTGCTGATCGTCAGGGGAGCCAGGGCAGCGATGATTGGCGCGGCGGTCGCTTGGCTCGCCTATGTCTGGCGCATCAGGGCAGCTGCCCTTGCCGGCAGTGAAACAGGCGCGATCGTGATTTCGGGCCTGCTCAATAGCATCATCATCCTCCTGGTAGCGGATCTGCTGTGGCAGCTGGCGAAGGCGCTGATCGCTTATCGGATGGAGCTCGCGTCAAAAGACGGGTCAAGCGCGGACGACCTTGCCCGCAGCGGCCGGCTGCGTACGCTGCTGCCGATATTCCGCAACGTGCTTGCTGTCTTCATCGCGGCCGTCGCAGTGCTGACAATCCTGTCCGGACTGGGCGTGCAGATTGCACCTTTGATCGCCGGCGCGGGCATTTTCGGCGTCGCTATCGGCTTCGGTTCGCAGACACTGGTCAAGGACGTGCTGAGCGGCGTTTTCTATATGCTCGACGACGCTTTCCGTGTCGGTGAGTATATCCAGAGCGGCAGCTATAAGGGCACCGTCGAATCGTTCAGCCTGCGATCAGTCAGGCTGCGGCATCACCGCGGCCCAATTTTCACCGTGCCGTTCGGCCAGCTCGGCGCCATCCAGAACATGAGCCGTGACTGGGTGATGGACAAGATGGCTCTCAGCATCACCTACGATTCTGACATAGACCTCGCTCGCAGGCTCATCAAGAAGATCGGTCAGGAGCTGGCCGCGGATCCTGAGTTCGCGGCCGATACGATCGAGCCGCTGAAAATGCAAGGTGTCGACAGTTTTGGCGATTCCGGGATCGACATCAGGATGAAGCTGATGACCAAGCCGGGAGGTCAGTTCGGCATCAAGCGGCGAGCGTTCATGATGATCAAGAAGGCATTTGACGAGAACGGCATCAAGCTCGCCGTTCCCACCGTGCATGTGGAGGGTGGCGGCGACAACGCGGCCGCCGCGCAGCAACTACTCAAGATGAAGCAGGCTAAGAGCTAGCGGCAAACCCGGCGCCTGATGGCACTTCCGAATCCGGCCCGCTTTGTGACAACGCCACTGCGAGACTTGGCGAAAAAGGCCGGGACACCCCCTGCACTGCAGATTTGATCTGGCACAAATTGGGTCGTGATTTCGATCGGTATGATTATCTATGGTTCTAAATCTGCTCATCGGCACATTCGTCATAAGCCTGACGGTGCTGGTTCATACCTTTGGCCTTATCGCCGTCACACATGCGATGGGATACCTTGTGTCCCGCTTTCGCATGCACGGGCGCCGCAGCCGCATCGTCGCGATGATCAGCGTGGTGATGGGTCTCTTTGCCGTCATGACCACGGAGGTCTGGCTTTGGGCTGGGCTATACCGGATGCTCGACATCTTCGCCGATTTCGAAACTGCCTTGTACTTTTCCACCATCACTTTCTCGACGGTTGGTTACGGCGACATCGTGCCCGCCCATGCGTGGCGCGTCCTGGCGGCACTCGAGGGCGTGAACGGGTTCCTGCTAATCGGCTGGTCGACAGCCTACCTGATAGCAGCAGGCACCCGCATCGGGCCGTTCAAGGCCGGCGAGCATTTTTGACCGCAGCAGATGCTCCCATTTGCTCCCGATCAATGAACGCGCGTCAATCTGTCGGTAGGCTTTCTGTCGATGGTAACCACGAATTGCTCAGAGACAGGCGAGAGGAAGACATCCGCTTTCTGCTTCTTTCGACGAATTGACTATGTGCTACGGGAACCGCAGACCGGTCAGATCGGGAGGAAAGACATCAGGTTGGGAGGATTTAAGCATGGGCGAGGATCTATACGGCCATCATGCCGACCGCATCCAGGCGGCGATTGCCTCGGACGCTGCAGCGAAGTCCGCACTGGTTGCTTCCTGGCGACGGTCTTCCAATTTGCATCGGCTCGATCCAGCCGACTGTAGCCCCCCACGCTATCTGACGGAGGCGGAACTGGGACAGGCCGGGCAACGCATCGAACCTCTCGTCCAAGCTGCCCAATCGAGTCTCGACCGGCTCTATCTCGCGGTTGGCGGCGTCGGGTGCTGTGTCCTGCTTGCCGATCGTGACGGGGTGCCGGTCGAACGGCGCGGTGCGCCCGTCGATGACGAGACGTTTCGTTCCTGGGGTTTGTGGACTGGCTCCGTCTGGAACGAGGAAAGCCAAGGCACCAACGGGATCGGCACCTGTCTGGTCGAGCGGCGCGCTCTCACAATTCACCGTGACCAGCATTTCCATACGCGCAACACGCTGCTCAGTTGCACCACCGCTCCTATCCACGATCATGAAGGGAATCTTGTAGCCGCGCTTGACGTGTCTTCCTGCCGGGCTGATCTGACCGAAGCCTTCGCCAATCTCATCTCGATGGCTGTGGTCGACGCGGTGCGTCGGATCGAAGGTGAAAACTTCAAGATGGCATTCCCAAAGGCGCGAATTCTGCTCGCCCCAGTGACTGACAAAGGCTCCGGAGCGCTGATCGCCGTTGACGCGGACGATCTCGTGGTCGGCGCGACCCGTTCGGCGCGCCTGGCGCTTGGCATTACCCAGCAGTGTCTCGACAAGCCGATGCCCGCCGCCGATTTGTTCGGCTGGGCTGAGCGCGGCTCCAAAATTCTCGCTGAGGCAGAGCGCGGGGCTCTCCAGCGTGCACTCGCGCGCGCTGACGGAAATGTCTCGGCTGCAGCTCAGGCGCTAGGGATCAGCCGCGCGACGCTCCACCGCAAGCTCAACCGCCTGGATGTCCATCGGTCTCACTGAACTCCCTTGGCGACCATGACTGTCGCAATTCTGCGACACATCATGTCCGACCACGGTGACCAGTGCGGTGACAACTACGGGCGAAAATCGCAAGTCTCTTCCGAAGCGTCGCATCCCGCGACGTCAGCTTTGGGAGGAAGACACATGAACAAGGTTGAATTTTCACGCTCGGTCAAGGCGCCCTTCGACAAGCGCTATGGCAATTTCATCGGCGGCAAATGGGCCGAACCGCGGTCCGGCCGTTACTTCGAGAACCACTCGCCGGTAAACGGGCAGCTGCTGTGCGAGGTGGCGCGCTCAGATGCCCAGGACATCGATGCGGCCCTGGACGCGGCCCATGCCGCCAAGGATGCCTGGGGACGGACCAGCGTGGCCGAGCGGTCGCTTATCCTCAACCGCATCGCCGACCGCATGGAGGAGAACCTCGATCTCCTCGCCTGTGCAGAAACCTGGGACAATGGCAAGCCGATCCGGGAAACGACCGCGGCCGACCTGCCTCTGGCCATCGACCATTTCCGCTATTTCGCCGGCGCCGTGCGCGGCCAGGAAGGCAGCCTTTCGCAGATCGACGACGACACCGTCGCCTATCACTTCCATGAGCCGCTCGGCGTGGTCGGTCAGATCATCCCGTGGAACTTCCCGTTGCTGATGGCATGCTGGAAACTTGCTCCCGCGCTTGCGGCCGGCAACTGCGTGGTGCTGAAGCCAGCCGAGCAGACCCCGGCCGCTATCCTGCTCTGGGCCGATCTTATCGGCGATCTGCTGCCGGCAGGCGTGCTCAATATCGTCAACGGTTTCGGCCTCGAGGCCGGCAAGCCGCTCGCTTCGTCACCGCGCATCGCCAAAATCGCCTTTACCGGCGAGACCACGACGGGTCGGCTGATCATGCAATATGCCAGCCAGAACCTCATTCCCGTCACGCTGGAACTGGGAGGCAAGTCACCCAACATCTTCTTCAAGGATGTCGTCGCCGAAGACGACGATTTCTTCGACAAGGCTATCGAAGGCTTCGTCATGTTCGCGCTGAACCAGGGCGAGGTCTGCACCTGCCCCAGCCGGGCGCTCATCCATGAATCAATCTACGACAGGTTCATGGAACGCGCCCTCAAGCGCGTCGAGGCGATCGTGCAGGGCGACCCGCTCGATCCGGCGACGATGATCGGTGCTCAGGCCTCGTCTGAGCAGATGGAAAAGATCCTGTCCTACATCGACATCGGCCGCCAGGAAGGAGCGGAGTTGCTGACCGGTGGGGCGCGCAATCTTCTGCCGGGCGACCTCGCCGGCGGCTACTACGTCCAGCCCACGGTGTTCAAGGGTCACAACAAGATGCGCATCTTCCAGGAGGAAATATTTGGGCCGGTGGTATCGGTCACTACCTTCAAGGACGACGACGAAGCCCTCAGCATTGCCAACGATACGCTCTACGGTCTGGGCGCAGGCGTCTGGACACGCGATGCCAACCGCGCCTACCGCTTCGGCCGGGCAATCCAGGCTGGCCGCGTCTGGACCAATTGCTACCATGCCTACCCCGCGCATGCGGCCTTCGGCGGCTACAAGCAGTCCGGCATTGGCCGGGAGACCCACAAGATGATGCTCGACCACTACCAGCAGACCAAGAACATGCTGGTCAGCTACAGCCCGAAGAAGCTCGGCTTCTTCTGATCGCTGCGCCCATGCGCGCGGCCCCAAGGGACCGCGCGCATGACTGGAAACCGGATAAGACCATGCATGCAAAAGTCACAGCGACGCCGGCAGCCCTTGAACTGATCACGGAGATCGTCACCGATCATGGCCCGGTGCTGTTCCATCAGTCCGGTGGCTGCTGCGACGGCTCTTCGCCAATGTGCTATCCGGTGGCTGGCTTCATCATCGGTGACCAGGATGTGTTACTCGGCCACATCGGTGAGGCGCCATTCTACATCGGGGCCTCGCAATTCGAAGCCTGGAAGCACACCGATCTCATTATCGACGTGGTGGCTGGTCGCGGCGGCATGTTCTCGCTCGACAATGGACGCGAGAAGCGATTCCTGACGCGGTCGACGATTTGCGCTGTCAGATGAGGATGTGGGTCATCCATCGGGTCATGGACACGGCCGTCATAGGCTTGACGGCCCTGACACAACGTTCGGTCCCATCGCATTCGGTTCGCGACCAAGCCGCCGCTCAGACCGCTACCGAATGTCTCGCCTTGCCGGTTTCGAAATACTTGTCGAACTTCGCGGCGACGCTTCTGACAAAGGGCCGGCTTTCCACCGGCACGACGAAGTGGTCACCGTTCAATTCAAGCATCGGCGCTGGATCAAGCAGGGCGGTCGAGCTTGCCTTGCTGAGAAGCTTTTGGCCGGCTTCGCCGAAGCGCTCAACCAAGTCGATCGCGGAAAAGGCGAAATCGCACATCAGCCGTTCGATGATCCAGCCGCGAACGCGATCATCCACGGAGAACGCGATGCCTCTGACGGTCGCCAGCCCGCCGTCAGCCACCATGCGGCCATACTCTGTGGTCGAAGGCATGTTCTGTGCATAGCCTTGCCGATACTGGCTGATGGATGACGGACCGAGGCCGATCAAGGTTTCGCAGCGATCCTCGGTATAGCCCTGGAAGTTGCGGTGCAACGTCCCTGAGCGCGCGGCCAGCGCCAGCGCATCGCCTGGTTTTGCGAAATGGTCGAGCCCAATTGCTTCATATCCTTGGTCGAGGATGGCGCGCGCTGCCAGTTGCGATTGGGCGAACCGCTCCTCCGGGCCTGGCAACCAGGCGTCGTCGATCATTGTCTGATGTTTCTTGAACCATGGCACATGAGCATAGCCAAAAAGCGCGATCCGGTCCGGCTCCAGCGACAGCGCCTGTTGGACCGTGGATAGGACACTCTCCCTGGTCTGGTGCGGCAAACCGTAGAGCAGGTCCAGGTTGACCGATTCGACACCGCGCGAGCGAACGCCGTCGACGACGGCTTTGGTCTGCAAAAAGGTCTGCTCGCGATTGATGGCCTTCTGGACCTTGGGGTCGAAATCCTGGACGCCGAGGCTCGCTCTCGTCATGCCTATTTCGGCAAGCGCGTCGAGGCGGGCTTCGTCCATGTCGTTGGGTTCGATTTCGACGCTGATCTTGGCGCCGGGGAGGAATGCAAAGCTGTTGCGCAGCACTGTTGCCAGCGCCACTATGTCCTGCGGTTTGAGCATCGTCGGCGAACCGCCGCCGAAATGGACGGCATGCACGCGGCCCTTGCCTCCGACAAGACTGGCAACGGTAGAGATCTCGGCATGCAGTGAGCGAAGATAGGCCGTCACGGGCTCGTAGTGGCGCGTCTGCTTGGTATGGCAGGCACAGAACCAGCAAAGCTTGTCGCAATAGGGGATGTGCAAATAGAGCGAGATCTCGTCGCCCTCGTTGAGCGCCTGCAGCCAGCCACGACAAGCGGCAGCATCGACGCCCGGATGAAAATGCGGCGCCGTTGGGTAGCTGGTATAGCGCGGCACGTTCTCACCAAGTCTGGCAACTAGATCTGGCCGCATGTCGCAATCAACTCCGGGCTGTGTCGCGCGATACTGCTCACCAGGGGCGACAACCGCCTTGATCTCGGTCAATGCCCATCGGCTGCGGACAAACTGCCGCAAGGCTTTTTGCTGGGCCGATGCTATATCCTGACGGGACCTTTGGTTCCGCGGACGACCACGATGACAGTGCGCCAGGATGTACACAGCGCCGGCATTCCCGTGCTTTGCCAATCATGCGAAGCGCGGCACCACGGTGTTTGCGGAGCGCTCGATCCCGAACAATTGGTCGGCCTCGCCAAGACCTCGTCGAAGCATACCGTTGAACCGGGCGTGGAATTGATTGGCGACGCCGAAACCGTCGACAGTTACTCGAACGTGCTTTCCGGCGTGGTCAAGCTTACAAAGAGCCTTTCGGACGGGCGCCAGCAGATTGTCGGGCTTCAATTTGCTCCCGATTTTCTGGGCCGGCCCTTCAAGGTGGAAAGCGCGATCAACGCCGAAGCCGCAACGGCAGTCTCCCTGTGCTCGTTTCCGAAGGCCGCCATCGAACGGATGATGAAGGAATCGCCGGAACTGGAGCACCGTCTCTTCAAGCAGACGCTGAATGAACTCGATGACGCCCGCGATTGGATGGTGACGCTGGGCCGCAAGAGTGCTTCGGAAAAGGTGGCGAGCTTTCTTCTCATGATCGCCAGAAACATCGACCCCACGCTTGACCCGGCCGCCCAGTCGACAAGTTTCGATCTGCCTTTGACCCGCGCCGACATCGCCGATTTCCTTGGTCTGACCATCGAGACCGTCAGCCGCCAGTTGACCAGGCTGCGATCAGATAGCGTAATCCGGATAGAGAACAATCGGCATGTTGTCGTGGATAGCTTGGACCGGCTGCAGCGACGCTCCGGCGCCTAGGATCAATCGACGATCCCGATCATAGGGAGGACGTGCTCGCGTTCAAACGCTATGTGCCGGCGCAAGTTCTCGAACAGGCCGCGTAACATGAAACCGATGGCCTCGGGGTTCTCGACTGTCTCGCCATGACCGATGGCCAGCAGAATTTCGGTCACCTCACCGGCAAAGCACTCATCTTCCACATGTTCAGCCCGCAGTCGCCGGGTTGAAGCAAGGTTCGCATTACTGCCGACCACGGCCTCCTCGTAGGCGGGGAAGATGACTGTCTCTTCATATCGATGGATGTCGCGCAGCAGCGGGACGATGGCGTTGGCCGTGCCGAGGCACTTCAGACGATCGACGCTGGGCAATGCATCCGCGATTCTCTCCAAGGCATCGCAGAGTTGCAACTTTTCCCTGTGCGCGCGCTTCATCACCGCGGCCGGGACCACTTCTGTGGATCGGTCAACTGGTGCGGCATCTCCATCGCGTACTTCGAACAGCGACGATCCTGGCCCTTTCTTCCGGCTCAACGGCGACCCTCCAGTCATTTGCAGACCAACGCTGCCCAATCCGAAAGCACTGAGCTTTGACATGGATCAAGGCGGCGACAACGCAACTGCTGAATTGGTGTCCACGCGGATTGGCGTCCGCGCATCGGTATCCAAGGTCGGGGGCATCTCATGAAGTTCGGCACACCAATCTTCGCTTTGGGCCTGTTCACATTTGCGGCTCTGGTGGCCGCCGGCTTCGGTGCAGATGAGCCTTTCCGACAGCATATGTGGGTGCTTTTTTTCGTGCTGCTCGGTTTTGTCGCCATCCTCCTCCGCAACACGAAATTCGACGTGGCCGCGCCGGTCGACCCCTCCGCTTACATGGACGGACCCATCCGCTACGGCGCCATCGCCACAATGTTCTGGGGGGTGGTCGGCATGCTGGTCGGCGTCGTCATCGCGCTGCAGCTTGCCTACCCTGATCTCAATATCCAGCCCTGGTTCAATTTCGGCCGCCTGCGGCCGCTGCACACGTCGGGCGTCGTCTTCGCCTTCGGCGGCAATGCGCTGCTGTGCACATCATTATACGTCGTGCAACGCACCTGTCGCGCCCGGCTCTTCGGGGGCGATCTCGCCTGGTTCGTGTTCTGGGGTTACCAGCTCTTCATCGTGATGGCCGCGACCGGCTACCTGCTCGGTATCACCGAAAGCCGCGAATACGCCGAACCCGAATGGTATGTCGACATCTGGCTGACAATCGTCTGGGTTGCCTACCTCATCCTGTTCCTTGGCACGATCCTGAAGCGCAAGGAACCGCATATCTATGTCGCCAACTGGTTCTATCTGTCCTTCATCGTCACCATCGCGATGCTGCACGTCGTCAACAATCTGTCGATGCCGGCTTCTTTCCTTGGATCGAAGAGCTACTCGGCGTTCTCGGGTGTCCAGGACGCCCTGACGCAATGGTGGTACGGCCACAATGCCGTCGGCTTCTTCCTCACGGCCGGCTTCCTCGGCATGATGTATTATTTCGTTCCCAAGCAGGCGAACCGGCCGATTTATTCCTACCGGCTGTCGATCATTCACTTCTGGGCGCTGATCTTCCTCTACATCTGGGCAGGTCCGCACCACCTCCACTACACGGCCCTGCCCGACTGGGCGCAGACATTGGGCATGGTGTTTTCGATCATGCTTTGGATGCCGTCATGGGGCGGCATGATCAACGGCCTGATGACGCTCTCGGGCGCCTGGGACAAGATCCGCACCGATCCAATCATCCGCATGATGGTGATGGCCATCGCCTTCTACGGCATGTCCACCTTCGAGGGACCGATGATGTCGATCAAGACGGTCAACTCACTGTCGCACTATACCGACTGGACCGTCGGCCACGTCCATTCCGGTGCGCTCGGCTGGGTCGGCATGATCTCGTTCGGCGCGATCTACTACATGGTGCCGAAGCTCTGGAACCGTGAACGTCTTTATTCGCTGCGGCTGGTCACCTGGCACTTCTGGCTGGCGACGCTCGGCATCGTTGTCTACGCGGCGGTGATGTGGGTATCCGGCATCATGCAGGGTCTGATGTGGCGTGAATACGACGAGCAGGGTTTCCTGGTCTACTCCTTTGCTGAAACCGTCGCCGCCATGCACCCATACTATGTCATGCGTGCCATCGGCGGGGCCATGTACCTCTCCGGCGCCCTGATCATGGCCTGGAACATCACCATGACCATCCTTGGATACAAGCGCGCGGAAGAGCCGATGCCGGGCTCCGCACCCTCCCTGCAGCCTGCCGAATAAGGAGCCAGAGAATGAGCCTGATGGACAGACACGCACTCATCGAGAAGAACGCCACGCTTCTTCTCGTTGGCTCGCTTCTTGTGGTGACCGTCGGCGGCATCGTCGAGATCGCGCCGCTCTTCTACCTCGACAACACGATCGAGAAGGTGGAAGGCATGCGCCCCTATTCGCCGCTCGAACTTGTCGGGCGCAACATCTACGTGCGCGAAGGTTGCTACCTCTGCCACAGCCAGATGATCAGGCCGTTTCGCGACGAGGTCGAGCGTTACGGCCACTACAGCCTGGCTGCGGAGTCGATGTACGACCACCCCTTCCAGTGGGGATCCAAACGCACCGGGCCAGATCTCGCCCGGGTTGGTGACCGTTATTCGAATGCCTGGCACGTCGCGCACCTTGCCGACCCACGCTCGGTGGTGCCGGAATCGGTCATGCCGAGCTATGCCTTCCTGAAGGACGCGCAGATCGAGGTGAAGGATTTCTCTACGCACCTGATCGCCAACAGGCGTGTCGGTGTCCCCTATAGCGATGACATGATCGCCAACGCCAACGCCGATCTGATGGCGCAGGCCGACCCGAATGCCGACACCTCCGGCCTTCAGAAAAGATATCCCAAAGCCAAGGTCGGCGACTTCGACGGCAATCCGCAAAAGGTGACCGAAATGGATGCCCTCGTTGCGTATCTGCAGATGCTCGGCACATTGGTCGATTTCAAGAATTACGACGAAGCCGCCGGCTACCGTTGAGGAGAGTTATCCATGCAATACAATTTGATGCGGGAGTTTGCTGACAGTTGGGGCCTGGTCGCCATGGCGCTTTTCTTTGTCGGGGCAATTGTCTTCTCCCTCCGCCCTGGCAGTCGCAAGCTGGCCGACGAGGCTGCCCGGATTCCCCTTGAGGACGAGTAATCATGAGCGACGAGCACATCGACGAAATCTCTGGCGTCTCAACCACGGGCCACGAATGGGACGGCATCAGGGAGCTGAACAATCCGCTTCCGCGCTGGTGGGTCATGACTTTCTACCTCACCATCGTCTGGGCGATCGGCTACACGATCGCCTATCCGGCATGGCCACTGCTGCACTCGGCGACGAAGGGTGTGCTCGGCTATTCCAGCCGCGGCGAGGTCAAGAACGAGCTGACCACGGCTGAAGCCGCCAAAGGCAAATATGTCGCGGCGGTGCAATCCAAGAGCGTCTCGGAGATAGCCGCGGACGATGCCTTGCGCGAATTCGCAGTCGCTGCAGGTGGCGCCGCATTCAAGGTCAATTGCGTGCAATGTCACGGCTCGGGTGCCCAGGGCTCCAAGGGCTTTCCCAATCTCAACGACGACGACTGGCTTTGGGGCGGCAAGGCTGAGCAGATCCAGCAGACGATCACGCATGGTATCCGCTTCGCGTCCGATCCGGACACGCGCTTGTCGGAAATGCCGGCCTTTGCCGACATCATAACCGCCGACCAGATCGCACAGGTCAGCGCCTACGTCGCCAGCCTGTCCGGCAAGGTCCACGATGCTAGTCTGATCCAGCCCGGGGCCAAGGTCTTCGCAGAAAACTGCGTTGCCTGTCATGGTGACAACGCGAAAGGCAACAAGGAGCTCGGCGCCCCCGACCTGACCGACGCGATCTGGCTCTATGGCTCAGGCGAGACGGCAATCGCCGACCAGGTTCGCGCACCCAAGCAGGGCGTCATGCCAGCCTGGGGAGCGCGTCTTGGCGAAACCAAGGTCAAGGAACTGGCCGTCTACATCCATTCGCTTGGCGGTGGGGAATAGGAAGCGGGGACCTGTTCTCGACCCTTCACCTTCCAGGCGACGAGGCCCGGCCCAGCCGGGCCTCGACTCTTTTCCGCAACGCCAAGATTGACTTGCATCAACGCGGGCAGGTCCACCGGGCGGCATTGTTGCCCGGCGCATTCAAATCGCCGTCTGCGTGTAGAGCGGAGAAAAGTCGTTGCTGGACAATACGCAGGTAGAGCGGTTGGAAGCCGAGGCGGTCAATTCCGCCAAGATCCGTCAGCCTCTTTATGCGCCGCGCAAGAAGATCTTTCCAAAGCGCGCCTCAGGCAGCTTTCGCCGCTTCAAATGGCTGGTGATGGCGATCACGCTTGGCATCTACTATCTGACGCCGTGGCTGCGTTGGGACCGTGGTCCGTTTGCACCCGACCAGGCGGTGCTGCTCGATGTCGCCAATCGGCGCTTCTACTTGTTCTTCATCGAGATATGGCCGCAGGAATTCTTCTATGTGGCGGGCCTCCTGGTCATGGCCGGCGTCGGTCTTTTCCTGATCACCTCGACTGTCGGCCGTGCCTGGTGTGGCTATGCGTGCCCTCAGACGGTGTGGGTCGATCTGTTCCTCGTCGTCGAACGCGCGATAGAAGGCGACCGCAATGCCCGCATGAAGCTCGATACGGGTCCCTGGACCGCCCGCAAACTGGTGCTGCGCGTATCAAAGCATGCGATCTGGCTGGTCATCGGCGCGGCGACTGGAGGCGCCTGGATTTTTTACTTTGCTGACGCACCGACACTGCTCGGCCAGCTCTGGACCGGCAGCGCCGCACCCGTGGCCTACATCACCATCGCCGTGCTGACGGCAACCACCTACACGTTCGGCGGCCTGATGCGTGAACAGGTCTGCACCTATATGTGCCCATGGCCGCGCATTCAGGCGGCCATGCTTGACGAAAATTCTCTCACCGTCACCTACAACGACTGGCGCGGCGAACCGCGTTCGCGTCACGCCAAGAAAGTGCTGGCGGTTGGCCAGCCCGCAGGTGACTGTGTCGACTGCAACGCCTGTGTCGCGGTCTGCCCGATGGGGATCGACATTCGCGATGGCCAGCAGCTCGAATGCATCACCTGCGCGCTTTGCATCGACGCCTGCGACGGTGTCATGGACAAGCTCGGCAGGGAGCATGGGCTGATCGCTTATGCGACGCTGTCCGACTACAACGCCAATATGATGCTGGCGACAGCAGGCGGCTCCAGCCCAGTCAATCCATCGCTCGTCAGGACCGCTGGCGGCGGTTTCTCCGACAAGGTAGCGCATTTTCACATTCGCAAGATCTTTCGGCCGCGCACCTATGTCTACATGGGCTTGTGGTCGCTGATCGGCCTTGGCCTGCTCTATTCCCTGCTGACGCGCGATCGGCTCGAACTAAACGTGCTGCATGATCGCAATCCTCAGTTCGTCACGCTTTCCGACGGGTCTATCCGCAATGGCTATACCGTCAAACTGCTCAACATGATCCCCGAGCCGAGGACGATCGTCGTCACGATTCAAGGCTTGTATGGAGCTGACATGAGCGTGGTCGGCGAAGACATCCCGGCAGGCCGCTCCTTCGCCATTCCGGTCGAACCCGACCGCCTGAAAATGCTGAAGGTCTTCGTCCGCCAGCCGGCGGACCAGATCCGCGCCCCGGCGCAGACCTTCAAATTCCGCGTCGAGGACAAGGCCAGCTTCGAGTCCAACGAATACACCGCCACTTTCAACGCTCCAGAGGCCGCCAGATGACCGCCAATGCCCAGAAGCCTCGGGAATTCACGGGCCGGCACATGCTGGTCATTGTCCTCGCCTTTTTCGGGGTGGTGATCGCGGTCAACCTGACCATGGCAACGCTTGCCAACACCAGTTGGACCGGCCTCGTCGTCGAAAATACCTATGTTGCGAGCCAGCAATTCAACAAGCAGGCGCAGGAGGGCCGCGCGCAAGCGGCACTCGGCTGGACAGGCAAGCTAACCATCGCATGGGGCGAAGTCCGCTACAGCATCGCCGACGCAGCCGGCAAGCCAGTTCCTCTGCACGGCGTGAAGATGCTGTTTCGTCATCCCGCATACGAGAAGGAGGACAAGTCGGTCACGCTGGCCCTTGCTTCAGGCCAGGAATTCGCGGCGCAGCATATGCCAAAGGACGGCGTCTGGATCGTCGAGGTCGACGCCGATGCCGGCCTGGACAGGCCGTACCGAGACGTCCGTCGAATCATGATTTCCCATGGAACGCTGCAATGAGTTGTTGTGCACCGGGCGCCGAAATGGCGCTGGACCTGGGCAGCTCCGCATCGACGCTGCCATCCAGCCAGGAGATCCGGCTCGCCAGCCGCTCGCTTGGCGACAATCTTCGGCAGACCGATCTTTCAGTGCCGACGGTTCATTGCGCCGCCTGCATCCAGACGATCGAGACGGCGCTGGGAAAGCTCGGCAATGTCGAAGGCTCGCGTGTCAACCTTTCGACGAAACGCGTCGCGATACGGTGGCGTGGGGACGAGGTGCCACCCTTCGTCGCCGCGCTTGGCAGGCTAGGCTACGAGGCGCACCTGTTCGAAGCCGACGCTGATAGGAGAGACAGAACGCTTGCCGAACTGATCCGCGCCGTCGCCGTTGCCGGCTTCGCGGCCGGAAACATCATGCTGTTGTCGGTCTCGGTCTGGTCAGGCGCCGAAGGGGCCACCCGCGACCTGTTTCACTGGGTCTCCGCGCTGATCGCCATTCCGGCGCTCGCCTTCGCCGGCGGTATCTTTTTCCGATCGGCCTGGAATGCGCTGCGCCATGGCCGCATGAACATGGACGTTCCGATCGCGGTCGGTGTTTCACTTGCCTACGCGATGAGCCTCTATGAGACGATCAACCATGGCGAGCACGCCTATTTCGATGCTTCGGTATCGCTGCTGTTTTTCCTGTTGATCGGCCGCACGCTGGATCACGTAATGCGGGAACGTGCCCGCACCGCGGTGAAAGGCCTGTCGCAGCTGGCCTCGCGTGGCGCCATGGTGGTTCGCGGCGATGGTGCGCGCGACTATCTACCAGTCGGCGAGATCGAACCGGGCATGCGGTTGTTGATCGCAGCTGGCGAAAGAATCCCCGTCGACGGCAAGATCATCCAGGGAGCGTCGGATCTCGACTGCTCGCTGGCTTCAGGCGAAAGCACGCCAAAAAACGTAGGGCCCGGTGAAGCCGTGCAGGCCGGCGTGCTCAATATCACCGGCCCGCTGACCATCGAAGCCACTGCCGCCGCAAGGGATTCGTTCCTGGCGGAGATGGTGCGGCTGATGGAGGCCGCGGAGGGCGGCCGCGCGCACTATCGCCGCATCGCCGACCGCGTCTCGGCGCTCTACGCCCCTGTAGTGCATCTCACCGCCTTCTTGACATTCCTTGGCTGGGTGGCGGCGACCGGCGACTGGCACCGGGCCATGACGATCGCTATCGCTGTTCTCATCATCACGTGCCCCTGCGCGCTTGGCCTGGCAGTGCCGATCGTTCAGGTGGTCGCCGCGCGGCGCCTGTTCGAGAACGGCATCATGGTCAGGGACGGCTCGGCCATGGAGCGCCTGGCAACAATCGACACGGCTGTGTTCGACAAGACCGGCACGCTGACGCTCGGCCAGCCCCGACTCGTCAACGCGCCATCGGTCAGCCCAGATATGCTGGCCCTGGCGGCCGACCTGGCCACGCATTCGCGCCATCCATTCTCAAAGGCCATAGCCGGCTTTGCCACTCTGGGCGGCCGGTTCAAATTCGAGGCCGTCACCGAGCATCCTGGGTTCGGAATCGAGGCCACTGCAGCCGGGAGCACATGGCGCCTGGGCCGACGCGGATGGGCCGGCTGGAAGGCTCGAACTGGCGGCGAAGGCAAACACGGATACGGTGGAACGGTCCTGACAAAGAATGGGATGATTGTCGCATCCTTCATTTTCGACGATGTGCTTCGCGCCGATGCCACACCAGCCATCGATCGGTTACACGACGCCGGGGTATCTGTCGAAATGCTGTCAGGGGATACAGCGGCAGCCTGCGCCGACGTTGCGAAGGTGCTTGGTGTCGAAGACTTTGTCCCCTGCCTGCTGCCATCCGGCAAGGTCGAACGCATCGAGACCTTGGCGAAAGACGGACACAGGGTTCTGATGGTTGGCGACGGTCTCAACGACACGCCGGCACTAAGCGCTGCGCATGTATCGATTGCACCGGCGACCGCCGCTGATATTGGCCGCAACGCTGCGGACTTCGTCTTCCTGCGCGAGAGCCTTATGGCCGTCCCGCTGGCGTTGGACGTCTCGCGCCAGGCAGGACGCCTGATCCGGCAGAACATCGTCATCGCGATCGTCTACAATGCGGTCGCAGTACCGATAGCGATCCTCGGGCACGTTACGCCCCTGATCGCGGCGATCGCCATGTCCGCCTCATCGCTGCTTGTCATTGGCAATGCTCTACGCCTGCGATCGTCGCAACCGTTCTCAACGGCCAAGGATGTTCGCCGCAACAGGGTGTCCAACTTCAACAACCTGGTCCGATCGTCATGACCACTCTCACCTACCTCATACCCGTCGCTCTCTTTCTTGGTGCGCTTGGCTTGGGGGGATTCCTGTGGGCATTGAAGAGTGGCCAATACGAAGATCTCGACGGAGCCGCCGAGCGAATCCTGATTGATCTGGAAGACAAAAGCGGCGACTGATATTCAGAAAGACGCTGGTGGCAGCGCACCGTTACTGAAAACCGCGACACCGGACTTTCACATGTCAAATCGTGACCCACAAGACCTCTGTATCCCGAGCTGTTGTTCCTGCGATTAACAACACAGTTTGAGCCAGCGCAAAGAGGGCTAGCGTCAGGTCATGTACCTTCTGCTCATCCGCAACGGTCGAGAGACAGGAGATTGACATGATTACGCGACGCGAAGCCCTCTTTGGAGCCGCGCTTGGCGCTGTTGCTGTTGCAGCACTGCCCGCATTGTCGGCCACGGTTACAAAGGCAGAGATTCGCGGGCTGCCCCGCGAGAAGATCACGCTCGTAGCACCACCGTTCGTGCATCCGCATGATCAGATCGCCAAGGGCGGTCCGAAGATCGTCGAATTTACCATGACGATCGAGGAAAAGCCTGTCGTCATCGATGCCGAAGGCACGAAGCTCAATGCGATGACCTACAACGGCTCGATCCCTGGCCCACTGATGGTCGTGCATCAGGACGACTATATCGAGCTGACGCTCATCAATCCCGATACCAACTCGCTAGCCCACAATATCGATTTCCACGCGGCTACCGGCGCGCTGGGTGGCGGCGGCTTGACCTTGATCAATCCCGGTGAACAGGTGACCCTTCGCTTCAAGGCGACGCGGACGGGAACGTTTGTCTATCACTGCGCACCTGGGGGCGCGATGATCCCATGGCATGTCGTTTCCGGCATGAACGGCGCCATCATGGTGCTGCCGCGTGACGGGCTCAGGAACGACAAGGGCGAACCGGTCAAGTACGACAAGATCTTCTACATCGGCGAGAGTGATTTCTATATTCCGCGCGACGAGAAGGGCAATTTCAAGAGCTACGAATCCGCCGGCGACGGCTACGACGACACCGTCAAGGTCATGCGCGGTCTCGTTCCGACGCATGTGGTGTTCAACGGCAAGGTCGGATCCCTGACCGGCGACAACGCCATGAAGTCGAAGGTCGGCGAAACGGTGCTTATCGTCCATTCACAGGCCAACCGCGATACGCGGCCGCACCTGATCGGCGGCCACGGCGATTACGTCTGGGAACAGGGCAAATTCGCCAACCCGCCGTCCAAGGATCTCGAGACATGGTTCATCCGTGGCGGTTCTGCCGGCTCGGCGCTCTACACCTTCCTGCAACCGGGCGTCTACGCCTACGTCAACCACAACCTGATCGAGGCCGTCGAACTTGGAGCCACCGCTCATTTCAAGGTCGAGGGCGAGTGGGATGACGACCTGATGACGCAGGTCGAAGCGCCCAAACCCATCGCCACCAATTGAATGGCACTCCGATATGCCCGGACAGAGACGCTCTCCGGGCATGGAGAAAACACATGTCGCCTCTCATAATGAAGCTCGTTCCGATCGCTGTGGCAGCCTTAGCCTTGCCGGTTGGGCTCTCGATGCAGGCAGCCGGCGGTCATCGGCCGCCCGACGCCGTTGCCAGGACGGTCAGCATTGATCCCCATTCGATCGTCTATCCGATGCCGGGCGAGTATCTTAAGGACGGACGCCCTCAGGCCAATCCCAAGGTTGAGCGGCACCTGGAAGGCCCCCTGGAGGTCATGGCGTACCAAGTCAGCGCGGCCGATTACGCAGCTTGTGTGTCGGCCGGCGCCTGTCGGCCGGCGGAGGAAACCCGCTCAGTCCCGCGTGACGCACCCGCAACCGGCGTGAGTTACCTCGACGCCGTTGCCTACGCCCGGTGGTATACTGAAGCAACCGGCAGTCAGTGGCGGTTGCCATCCGACGAAGAATGGGCCCTTGCGGCAGCCGAGCGGTTCGCTGGCGAATTCGAGGGTGTCGAAAACGATGCCAACAACCCCGCCAGGCGTTGGCTGGCCAGCTATCAGGCGGAGGTCGAACTCAATCGCAAACCCGACCCGTTGCCCAGGAGCCGCGGCTCTTTCGGACTGAATTCGCGCGGTCTTGCCGACTTTTCCGGCAACGTCTGGGAGTGGACTTCAACCTGCTATGTCCGCACGACGCTCGCCGAAGACGGCAGCGATGTTGCGAGCTCGGTCAACAATTGCGGGGTTCACGTCCTGGAAGGCCTGCACAGAGCCTATATGTCGAATTTCGTCAGCGACGGGAAAAGCGGAGGTTGCGCCGTTGGTTTGCCTCCCGACAATCTGGGGTTCAGGTTGGTCTTGGACCATCGGGGGTGGGTGGGCCGTATCCTCGCCCACCTCAGCTTCGGCTGACAAAATCAGGAATAGCTCCGCTCCGTTCTCGTCTTGGGGGTCGCCTGCTCTGCCGCCTCACCGCGCCTTGGGCGTCATCAATGCCATCCCGCAGACCAGGATGAAGCCGGCAAATGCCGCGACCCATGCGACGCCCGCCATGTCGATTACCGCGCCATAGGGGACGAAGGCGGCCAGAATTCTCAATAATCCCGCGAGAAGGATGGCTACGAAGATAAACAAGGCGCCTTTTCCAGCCTTCAGCTCTCGGCCGGTGTGCCCGAGCGTCGCGCGGGTCATGACAGCAAGCGTCATGGCGCCGACCGCACCAGCTCCAAGCGCGTGGAGCCCTGCAGCGGCCGGCACGATAACAGGAAAGAAAATCGCCGCCGAAACCAAGGCGAGACCGATCGGCACAAAGGCGTATGCAAGATGGAGCATGAGCACCAGCGGATCCGGCAAGGTGCGCTCGCCAGCCCAGCGCGACAAACGCCACGCCTGGCAGGTTGCGGCAATGGCCATGAGCGTTCCTGAGGTGGCGCTGTCGGGGGCGAACGTCCATGTTGCCAATGCGATGGCCGAGATGGTTATCGAAGCGATGTCGAATCGGTCAAATGGCGCCGGCAGCCTGCCGGGATTTTCGCGCACGAGCCAGTTGCGTGTGAAGCTCGGAATAATTCGCCCGCCGATCAGCGAGATGAGCAGGATCGCGGCAGCCATGCCGAGTCTTCGGCTGATGTCCGACACGCCCTCAACATGGGCCTCGATGTGGAACGCGCCGTTCGCGGACGCCAGCACGACGAGCGGCAGCAGCACCTTGAGGTTTCGCCAGTTGCGTCCCGCGACGATTTCGCGGGCTGCCGCGGCAGCCACCGCAAGCAGAAATGAGCCATCGACCATAGCTGCTGCTTCCCAGCCAATGTCTGCCGAGAAGAAGACAGCGGCGCGGCCGGCAAGCCATAGGACGACCAGCGCCAGCAGCGGCAGTCCTTGCACGGGAAGCCGGCCGGTCCAGTTGGGGATGGCTGTCAGCAGAAACCCGGTCACGATCGCCGGCAGATAGCCGAACAGCATCTCGTGGACATGCCAGTCGACCGGAACAAACACACTATGGGCTTCGAGGCCGCCCGCATACATCGGCAGCCAGAGCAGAATGGAGAGCCCCGCATAAAGCGACCCGAGAAAGAAGAAGGGTCTGAACCCATAGGAGAGAAAAGCCGGACCGGAATAGTCCCGCAGACGTGGAATTGCCATGACCTACATCCTGAAATGAACAGGGCCGGATGAACCGCCGCCCTCGGTCCGTCCGGCCCATGCCCGCCCGTTTGTGGCAGGCAGGCTATCTCATGCCGATCAGTTGGCGGGAATCTGGGTGAACAGATCCGCGAACACCGTCTTTGCCTTGCCAGGATGTTTGACCGCTTTCGCGGTATCGAGATTGACCGGCTTGCCGACGACGATCATCGCGACCATGCCCATGCCGTAGTGGGGCGCGCATTTGACGCCATAGACACCCTCCTTGGTCAGCGTGACGGTGATTTCCTCACTGGGCTTGCCCTTGAAAGGCTCGGCGCCATCCGGGATCATGCCCTTGATCGACTCGGCGTCGTGGCTCTTGTCGGTCGGCACGAACTTGACGGTGTCGCCGGGTGCGGCCTTGACGAAAGCCGGCTGGAAAACCATTGCGCCCTTTTCGCCCTTGTTGAGCATCTGCACGACGTGCTCTTCGGCGCTTGCGCCGCCAGCGAGCGCGAGAAGGGAGATTGCGGCGGCGAAGATAGTGCGTTTCATCGAATTGTCCTTTGTCTCATGTTCGCGGCGTTGCGCCGTTCCCTCTCATTTAGCCTGATGCCCCCGCGAACAATTTGCGCTGGCGCAAACTCGCGATAAGAATGGTTGGCACTGTGCTGGCGCGGTGTCTTGGGGTCGTGAGGAGATACGTTTGGCTGCTCTGGACCGATCTCTGATATCGCAGCTGCCGCTCTTCCAGGGGATGACTGCGGAAGAACAAAGCGAAATCCTGCGAAGCGCACGGTCGTCACGCTATGCCAAGGAATCCACGATCTTCGAGCAGGAGACAGAGGCTCATTCGTTTTTTGTGCTGATTTCTGGCCATATCCGCGTCGTTCGCACTACGCCGGACGGACAACAGGTCATTGCCAGATACATCAGTGAAGGCGAAATCTTTGGTGTCGCCGCGGCGCTCGGCCGAACGACCTATCCCGCCAGCGCCCTCGCGGCCGTCGACTGCGTGGTACTGACGTGGCCCAACGCTCTGTGGGCGGAGATGGCGCGACGATTCCCGGCATTTGGGGCAACCACCTACAGAACCGTCGGTACCCGGCTGCAGGAGACCCAGACGCGGGTGGTGGAGATGTCGACCGAACAGGTCGAGCAAAGGATCGCGCATGCCTTGTTGCGGCTGGCAAACCAGACCGGCCGAAAGACCGAAAGCGGTATCGAAATCGACTTCCCGATTTCGAGACAGGACATCGCCGAGATGACAGGCACGACGCTGCACACCGTCAGCCGGATGCTCAGCAGGTGGGAAGACATCGGAATAATCGCCAGCGGCCGCCAGAAAGTCACGGTCAAGGATGCCCATCGCCTTGTGGTTCTCGCCGAGAACCCGGGCAAACACTGACGATCACCGTTCGCCCCGGATAGTCGCGTCCAGATCGGCCAGGAAACGCGCCTCATCCACGCAGTGCTCATGGCACGCCTCGGCCACGGTGTGGAACGTGCCGATCGGACAGCCGACACAAAGCATCCTGTAGCTGAGCAGCACGGCCACGCTTGCCGGCCATTTCCTCATCATCTCGTCAACCACCGTATTGGGAGTGATAGACCTGGGTTTCTTCACGACGCAGTCCTCCGCGATTTGCGAAGCCCTCGTCATAGTTCGCTCAGGGGACGGCTTCGTTGCGCTTTCGCAACTTCATGGAACCAGCGCTGAAACGTCTTGAGGCAATACTATCTTGCGTGACGAAAAAGTACTCGCAGCCATCGGAGCGGATATGGCTGCCGCGCCGTCATATGGCAGTACCGACGAGCGCGCCGATACCTGCGGTCAGCGCCATTGCCGCCGCGCCCCAAAAGGTGACGCGAACCGTTGCTTTCAGCACATTGGCTCCGCCGGCTTTGGCTCCGATGGCGCCCAGGACCGCCAGGAACAGGAGTGAGGCAACAGACACCGTTGCGGCAAGCCAAGCGGCCGGCGAAACAAGCACCATCGCCAAAGGCATGGCCGCGCCAACCGAAAATGCTGCCGCCGAGGTCAGCGCGGCCTGGATTGGTCTGGCCGTGGTGACTTCGGAGATGCCGAGTTCGTCGCGAGCGTGGGCGCCGAGCCCATCCTTCGCCATCAATTGGTCGGCGACCTGCGAGGCAAGGGTCGGCTCGACGCCTCGTCTGACATAGATCTCTGCAAGTTCCTGCCGCTCGAAATCTGGTTGTGTCGCCAGTTCCTCTCTCTCACGCGCAAGGTCGGCTCGTTCGGTGTCGGACTGCGAACTGACCGAGACATACTCGCCTGCCGCCATCGACATCGCACCGGCGACCAGTCCGGCGACGCCGGCCACCAGAACATTGGAGGCCGCGGCATCGGCTGCCGCCACGCCAACGATCAGGCTTGCCGTCGACACGATGCCGTCATTGGCGCCGAGCACGGCAGCGCGCAACCAGCCGACGCGGGATACAAGATGGTTTTCATTGTGCAGCCGGCTCATGATATCACGGCGCCCCGCCGTTCAGGTCGCAGCATCCTGACCAGCGCCGCAATTGTCCAATGCAGCAATATCTGGGTTCCGGTGTATCCGGCTGGCTTGTTGGCAACAATCATAGGCAGTTTACCTGGTTTGAGAGAACCTTCCTACATCGCCGCTCATGCGGCAATCTTGATCTAGGACAAGCCAATCTACCGGCTGACACCCTCTCCCGGCGGTCCATTCTCGACCCTTCGGCAACGAAAGTCATAAGACAAGCTTTCACTGTCCCCTCGCAGTTCGACCTCGGCTGACAGCCAGTTGTCAGCTTGGTTGTGGGATATTGCCTCCGAAGCGGACCAGACGGGTCGCGTTTGCAAGGTTCAATGTGGAAGCACTTCCGATGAAAGAGATTGCCCTGTCACTTTTGGTGATCGCCGCCTCGGGCGTTTATGTCTGGGATCAGGCCGGCAAGGATTCGGCAAACGATATGCTCGGCGAGGCGCTGCCGGCCGACGCAGCCGAAGCGCCTTCCGTGCAGCCAAAAGAACCCGCATCCGCTGCGGCTTTGCAGCTGCTTCGCACCTCGCCGGCGCCCCTCGATCTCCGGTTTAGAACAAGGTTCCCGATTTCCGGGGAAACGACAGCTGGCATAGGAACGCCTGCCGAACGCCCCAATGATCCAGTCAAGCCGACAGTGGTTCCGGTGGCGCCACAACCGTCCCCAACGCCAGTGGCGCCGTCTGTCGCCGATCCTGCCTCGTCAGCGCCTTCCTTCGCCGTTACGCCCGCCGTCTACATACCAGTCCCGCAGCCGAGGCCGGCATATCCGGATGCACCAGCACGGGTCGTCCGGGTGGGCATGAAGCTCGCCGCAAAGAGCTATGCCGACGGCGTCTACACCGGCCCGACGGCCGATGCCTATTACGGCATCATCCAGATTCAGGCCCTCGTACAGGGCGGGCAACTGACGGCGCTGAAAGTGCTGAAATATCCCTCCGACCGCCGCACCTCCGTCAACATCAACAGGCAGGCGCTCCCCATGCTGCGCGACGAAGCGATCAGCGCCCAGAGCGCCGATGTCGATATTATTTCGGGCGCGACGCTAACCAGCAGGGCTTTCATCCAGTCGCTGCGCGGCGCGCTGAAGAAAGCGTCGTCGTAGGTCCATGCGCGACACGCGAATTCTGATGGGCATGCCCATTACCGTCGACCTCGGCGGCGCGTCGAATGCTGAACTGATCGAAGCCGTCTTCGGCTATTTCGAGCACATCGACCGGCGCTTCAGCACCTACCGGGCCGACAGTGAAATCACGGCCATCAACCGAGGCGACGTTCCGGTCGTCGACTGGAGCGGCGAGATGATGGAAGTGTTCGCTCTCGCCCGACAGACGAAAGACGAGACGGACGGATACTTCGATATTCGCAAGCCCGACGGGTCGCTCGATCCTTCCGGCATCGTGAAGGGCTGGGCCATTCGCAATGCAGCGGAGATTGTTCAGCGAGCCGGCATCAGCGATTTCTTCATCGAGGCGGGAGGCGATATCCAGTCCTGCGGCAAGAATGCATCGGGCCATGACTGGAGCGTCGGCATCCGCAATCCCTTCAATGCGGACGAGATCATAAAGATCGTCTATCCCCGCGGTCGCGGCGTCGCAACCTCCGGCACCTATGTCCGCGGTCAACACATCTACAATCCGCATGGAATTGGCAGTCAGATACAGGACATCGTCAGCCTGACCGTGATCGGCGCCGATGTGCTCGAAGCCGATCGTTTCGCCACCGCGGCCTTCGCCATGGGACGTGACGGCATTGTCTTCATCGAGCAGACGCCTGGCCTGGAAGGCTATCTCGTCGACGCCAATGGCCGCGCCACGCCGACAACCGGGTTCGGAGCCCTTTGCCTGCCATGATCAAGACCATCGACCGATTTCTCGATCACCTGACCATGTACAGGCTGGTCCTCTACTATCTGATGACGCTGGTCGGCGCAGCGTTCGTGCTCGGCTTCGTCAAGCTGGTGCCACACGATCCGATTGCGCTTGCCTTCACCACAACGCTTGCGCTGGCCGCCTGCTGGATCACCAACAAGGTTTTTGCGCATGTCTTCGCAGTTCCGGCCAACAACGAGTCCGTCTACATCACCGCACTCATCCTGACGCTTATCCTCGATCCGGTTGCGGTCACGGACATCAAGGGGATTGCGGCAGTGGTATTCACATCCGTCTGGGCGATTTCATCCAAATTCATTCTCGCCATCGGCCGGAAGCACCTTTTCAACCCGGCTGCGCTGGGCGTGGCGCTGTCCGCGCTGCTGCTCGACCAGCCAGCCACCTGGTGGGTGGGCGGCAATCTGCCATTGCTTCCGATCGTGCTCGTCGGCGGCATGCTCATTGTCCGGAAACTGCGCCGGCTTGACCTTGTCTCGACCTTCGTTGTCGTGGCGCTGGCGACCATTCTGGCAACCACGGACCCATCGCAATACTGGACCGCGCTTGCAGAGACACTGGGTTCATCGCCGTTGCTGTTCTTTGCCTTCGTGATGCTGACCGAGCCGCTGACCGCGCCGACGATGCGTTGGCCGCGTATCGCCTTTGCCGCCATTGTCGGCTTTCTGTTTGCTCCCAACATCCATATCGGCTCGTTCTATTTCACGCCGGAACTGGCGCTGCTTGCCGGCAACGTGTTTGCCTATGCGGCTGGCCCCAAGGCACGCTTCGTGCTGACCTTGGAACGCATTGAGCAATCGGCCGTCGACAGTTTTGACTTCGTCTTCCGGTCGCCACGGAAGCTCGCATTCGAGGCCGGCCAGTACCTCGAATGGACGCTTGGCCTCGATCGTGCCGACAATCGCGGCAACCGCCGCTATTTCACAGTCGCCTCGGCGCCGACGGAGGAAACAGTCCGCCTCGGCGTCAAGTTCTATCCGCAATCAAGTGCCTTCAAGCGCGAGCTGATGACCATGAAGCCAGGCAGCACGATCCATGCCGCGCAACTGGCCGGCAATTTCACGCTGCCCGCCCGGCGTGAAACCAAGATCGCGTTCCTGGCCGGAGGCATCGGCATCACGCCGTTCCGCTCGATGCTGCAATATCTCATCGACCGCAAGGAGTGGCGACCGATCGTCATCCTCTACGCAACAGAGAGACAGCAGGACATCGCTTATCGCGACGTGCTTGGCGCGGCCAGGCAGGAGCTTGGCATCAAGACGATCCACGCTGTGGCGCACGGTGGCGAGCGCGGGCAATATCCCGGATATATCGACGAGCGCCTGATCCGTCTGGCCATACCCGACTACCTCGAGCGCACTTTCTACATTTCCGGCCCGCAAGCGATGGTCAAGGCGCTGCGCCAGAAACTGCTGGCCATGGGCGTTCGCCGCTCGAAGATAAAGGTCGACTATTTCCCGGGTTTTGCCTGAAGCAGGCTCAACTGTGTCGCGGCAAGGAAATGGTCACCACAAGGCCCGGATCGGCGTTAGCCATGGCAAGGCGTCCGCCATAGGCTTCGACGATGTCGGAAACGATGGCCAGGCCAAGACCGCTGCTGCCTCCTTTGCTGTCGAGCTGGACACCACGTGACATCGCGGACTCCCGATCGGCATCCGGTATACCTGGGCCATCATCAGCAACACTGACGGTCACCTCGTCCCAGGCAGTGGATGCACCGACACGGACTGAGGATTTTGCATAGCGCGCGGCATTCTCGACCAGATTGCCGAGAACTTCTGACAAGTCGCCTTCGTCGATTGGGGCCGTCAAATCTTCCGCGATATCCAGCTTGAAAGAAAGCTGCTTGCCGCTTGGTGTCCGTTTGACGACGGCAATGACGCCAGCCGCGACGTCCGACACAAGGCAGGATGCCTTGCCGGAAACGCCGGGGGCGAGGCGCGCTCGCGCGAGCTCCCGCTCGACATGGCGCCGGATCGCTCCGGCGCTCTTTTCAATCTCGTCAGCCAGAACCGTCTCGCCTTTCTTGCGCAAGGCCCGGATGTCGGCCGACAGCACTTGCAGCGGTGTCTTGAGGCCATGCGCCAAATCGGTGGCGCGCGAGCGGGCTCGCGCAAGCGCCTTCTCCTGGGCATCGAGAAGACGATTGATTTCGTCCGCGAGCGGCTGCACCTCGCTCGGCGCCACCACATCGAGCCGTGCTGATCGCTGCGCAATCACGTTTCTGACCGAAACCCGCAAGGTCTCCAGAGGCGCAAGACCGACGGTGATCTGGATGAAGAAGGCGGCCATGAGGGCAATGGCGAGCAGAACAAGGGCTGGCGCAAGGTCGCGGACATACCCATCGACGGATTCCTTCACCGTTTGATGGTCTTCCGCCACGACGGCGCGAAACGATCGCCCACTGGCGTCGATGATCGTGCGCTCGACGGCGATGGTGAGCTCCCCTTGTGGCCCCTTGAATTCCTTGATCTCCCTGAATTCGCCGTTGGTTGCGCGATCAGGCAAGGCAAGCGTCGCGTCCCATAGTGAACGCGAGCGGACAAGGTTGCCGGATCCGGCATCCTGCACCTGCCAGTAGTGGCCGGAAAAGGGAATGGAGAAACGTGGGTCGGCCAAGGTCGCCTGGACCGAAAGACGGCCATCGGCGGCAAAATTGGTCGCGCCAATAAGATCGTTCAGGTCGACTGTCAGCTCGCTGACAACGCGCCGCTCGACGTTAAGTTCGAACAGATAGCGCAATCCAACGCCGGCGATGGCAAGAGCAACCAGGATCGAGATCGTTGCCGCCAACCAGAGCCTGAACCGGATCGAGTTGCCCATCAGCGGGAATCGTCGGGCATCAGATACCCGAATCCGCGCCTCGTTTCGATGACGTCGCTCCCGAGCTTGCGACGCAGGCGCGCGACGATCACCTCGATCGTGTTCGGATCGCGGTCGTTGCCTGAATCGTACAAATGCTCGGCAAGTTCGGTCGGCGCCACCACCCGGCCGGCGTGGTGCATCAGAAACGCCAGGAGCCGGTATTCCAGCGGCGACAGCGCAACGGGAATGCCGCGAAGCGAAATGCGCATCTGGCGTGTGTCCAAGAGCAACGGCCCGGACCTCAACACGGGTGCCGCCTGCCCGGCCGAGCGACGCAGGATTGCCCGTAACCGGGCGAGCAGTTCTTCCATTTCAAAAGGTTTGGGAAGATAGTCGTCGGCACCGGAATTGATGCCGTCGACGCGTTCGGTCCACATGCCTCTTGCGGTCAGGATGAGAACCGGGAACCTGCGCGCATTCGCCCGCCAACGTTTCAAGACCGTAAGACCATCGAGCTTGGGCAAGCCGAGATCCAGAATCGCGGCGTCATAATTCTCGACATCGCCTGCGAACCAGGCAGCTTCACCATCCTTTACGATATCGACCGCCATTCCCGATGCTTTGAGGGCGGTCGCGATATCGGCAGCGATACGGGGCTCGTCTTCGGCCAGGAGGATCTTCATCAGTCACCCTCCCCATCGCGCATGATGACACCGGCACCGGCGTCGACGTCGACGGTCTTTCGCCGGCCATCGGCACCCACGACCTGAAAACGGTAGACCCATCTGTCGGCCTTGCGGATGAGATCGACCGCAACAACATCGCCGGGAGCTTTGGTGCGGACAACGTCCAGTATATTGGCAAGGCCCTTGATTTCGCCGCGTTCGTACAAATCCCGCGCCCGGTCATGGTCGCCGTCATCGTCCTCGTCGGCACGGGCAGCGAGAGGCATGGCCAAGACAAGTCCCGCGAGAACCAGCACCGCCAAACGCTTCCATTGTCTTTTCATCGGCAAGGCATGTCGCACGTTGCAGCTTTCAATTTGCTGTCAGTTATCCTCAGCCCACAGCAAGCAAGGGGACCATATCAGGGCATCATCGCGTCCAATCATGGCCGCGCCAAGAAGGATACGAGACCATGCGCAATTCCATGCTTGTCCTTGCAGCACTTGCAAGCCTCACGATCTTCGCGCTGCCGGCGGCCGCTGAATCGGACGAAGGATCATGTGGGGCGTCATCGTCTGTTGTCCCATCCGGTCCGATCGATCTGCAGGCCATCCCGATGCAGGACGCCTCCACCCCGAAAGCCATCAAGGGTGGCGACGATGCGTGTGACGACCAACAAGGCGATGAGGCCGACGAAAACGACTAGGTCTCCCACGGCGCGTGGCCGCCACCGCATATGACGGTTGCCAATGTCGTGGGCCAAGGCTCGCTGCAAAGTCGGCAAATTTTCCAAGCTCCTTGCCAATTTCTGGAGAGTTTTCGTGATCCCTATTCAACATATCCACCCAATTCTTGTTCATTTCCCTATTGTTCTGATCTACATGCTTGTGGCTATCGACCTTGTGGCGCTGGTTGGCGGCAGCGCCGTTACCAAGAGATCTGGCGCCGGTACGATCTCTACTTTCGTAGCCCTGTCTGCCGGAGTGTTCGCCATTGGGACCTGGTTCTTTGGAGGTCTTGCCCTGGATCATGCCGAAGCGGCCGGCTTCAGCAGCGATATCGCGGAGATCCACGAAAGCCTGGGAGGTATCACTGCCTTTGCCTTCCTGGTCTGGGGACTTGTGCGGTTCGCGCTTTGGATGCGGAACCGTGACATGCGGGCTGTAACGATCGCCATTCCTTTGATCGAAATTTGCGGTGCATTCCTGGTCACTGCGACAGCCTACTATGGTGGGCTGCTTGTCTACGAACTTGGTGTCAACGTCGCCAAGACCGCGGTCGCTGGTTGACCGGTTCGCGCCCAGTCATTCAAGGTTGCAATTTTGGATGACCATTTGCCTCGACCGAAAAATGATTCAGATCAAGGCGCTTCGTGCATGTGCAATCTAAGAAGCCGGAGGTTGGAAAAACTCCGGAGAACGACCATGCAAGCCGAAGCCATAATGAGCAGGCCAGTCGTCGGCATAGACCCGTCCGCATCGATCGCCGAGGCTGCCGGGTTGATGCTCTCCAAAAAGGTCAGCGGCCTCCCCGTCATTCGAAACGACGGCAGGCTGGTGGGGATCGTCAGCGAGGGCGATTTCCTGCGACGCGGGGAACTGGGCACGGAGCGCAAGCGCTCGCGCTGGCTGGAGTTTCTCGTCAGCCCCGGAAAGGCCGCCGACGAATATGTCCGCGCCAATGGTCGACGGGTTGAAGAGGTGATGTCGCAAGATGTCGTGACGGCATCCCCTGCAGCATCACTCGCGAAAGTCGTCGAGCTCATGACGCGTCACCATGTCAAACGCATTCCGGTCGTCGAAGCTGGGAAAGTCGTTGGCATCATCACCCGCTCTGATCTTCTGCGGGCATTGCTCGGCGTCCTTCCGGATGGAGCCGCTACGGTCATCGATGACGAACAGATTCGGCAGAACATCGCTACCGAGCTTGCGAGGCAGAGATGGGCCGGCAACGATTTGATCAACGTGACGGTGGACAAGGGTGTGGTGACACTGAGCGGCGCCATCTTCGACGAACGCGAGCGCCAGGCAGCGACAGTCGCCGCCGAAAACGTCGCCGGCGTCAATGCTGTCAAGGACAATCTCTTCTGCGCCGATCCCGTGTCGGTCGTCCTTGTTTCGTAGCGGAGCTGACATTGGTCCGCAGCGAGGCACCATTGCCTCTCTGTGTTGCTGGTCCTTGCCCAAGGCTTCGCCGCGCTTAGGGCGCGACCAGGGGAATCAATGGTCGAAGGAGTAACAGGGCAAAGGCAAGAAGTGCGGCGCCCGCAACTTTTTCTGCCAGTGTTTTGCCTCCGCAGAAGCGCCGCCCCAGCAAAAGCCACACCGATCCGCTGGCAGCTGTCATCACCAGAAGCGCAATCCAGAAGATCCCCAGTTCGCGCGGTTCGATGTTCATCGGCACGATAGCCAGGCAATAGATGAAGGCCTTCGGATTGAGAGCACTGGTCACCGCAACAGAAATGGCGTCGCCGCTTTTGGCAGCGTTGATCCGGGCGCTTGCCGTAAGACGCAGGCCAAGAATGACGAGCCACCCGGCCGCTACCAGCCTGAGTATTTGAATGGCGTCAGGCGACACGAAGGGACGCAGTGAAAACCAGCACGCGGATGCGATCCCGTATCCGCATGCCTGAGCGGCCAAGAGCTTGACCGCTTTCTCCCGCTTGACCGACCCTGTCAGCAAAAGAGCGTTGGTTGGCCCTGGTGCGACAAAGAGCAGGAATGCCTCCAGAAAAAATAGGGTGTCCAACTGCCTGGTCCCGTGGAATGCAAACCTGTCAACTGCAAGACTCGGTTTGCGTTGACTCTGTCAAAACACGGGCAGCACGACATCGTCCAGGCTGAGTACTCGAATGACTAGCGTTGGCCGGCCGCATGCTGCAGTCGAGCGATCAGGTCGCCGTTGCGGCAATAGTCTGGCGGGTTATTGGCTTGCTGATGTTCGTCGAGCCAGACCGAGCATTCATCCTGATGTCCGCAGGAACGGCAGCGATCCACTGCCCTGCTGGTGACGGCGGCATGGTCGGCTACGACTTTCAACTGTCTGTCGACGCCGAGCTTCCGCATCATGCGGTCCATCAAGGTGGTTCTGGCATCAACTGAAATCAGGTAATCGAGAAAGGTCATGGTAATCACTCCTGCCTGCTGGCCATCATGGCATGTTGGCGGCAGGGGGCGTTGATCTCGATCAACAGGCGGTATCGTTGCCGATCCCTGAGCCCCAAACAGGGAGCATGGCGCTAAACCTTGGCCACAAGGCGATCGAGAAAGGACCGCTGACCGGCAAGCAACTTCTTGCGGGCCCGGCTCTCTTGTCCGAAGAACCAGCGCTTGGTCGCCTCCGAGGCGCATAGGTAGAGTGCGGTAATCGCGACAAGCGCGACAAGTACGGGCAGAGGCAAGGGCACGAAGCCGAACCAGGCTGCAAACGGCAGATAGGGGATCATGATCGCCATAATCCCGACGGCCAATGTAAGCCAGGCAAGCAACGGGCTTGGACGGCTCGCCCAGAAAGCCCTGTGCGTGCGCACGATGAGCACGATGGCAAGCTCCGTCAGCAACGACTCGACAAACCAGGCGGTCTGGAATGCGGCCTCCGTGGCGTGCGCAAAAAACAGAAGGAAAACGAAGGTCGCGAAGTCGAACAGCGAACTGACCAGGCCAAAGCTGATCATGAACCGCCGCACAAAACGGATATCCCAGTGGCGAGGCCGGCGCAGTTGGTCGGGATCGACGTTGTCGCTTGCAATGGCGAGTGAAGGAACGTCAGAGAGGAAATTGTTGAGCAGGATCTGCTTGGCAAGAAGCGGAAGGAAAGGCAGGAACAGCGAGGCGACAGCCATGCTGATCATGTTGCCGAAATTGGCGCTGGTGGTGATTGAAATGTACTTCATCGTATTCGCGAAGGTCTTGCGGCCATCGTCGACGCCGCGCACCAATACGCCGAGGTCCTGCTTGAGAAGGATGATATCGGCCGCCTCGCGCGCGACATCGACAGCGGTGTCGACCGAGATGCCTATGTCTGCCTCATGAAGGGCAGGCGCATCATTGATGCCGTCGCCAAGGTAACCAACGACATGGCTCCTGCTCCGCAAGGCCTGAACGATGCGCTCCTTCTGGTTGGGGTCGATCTCGACGAAGAGGTCGGTGTGCTGCACGCCCGCGAAGAGCGCGCTCTTCGTCAATTTCGAAAGCTCCTCGCCGGTCATGATCCTGTCGGCGCGCAAGCCGATCGCCTGGGCGAGATGCGCGGCAACGTAACGGTTGTCGCCAGAAATGACCTTTACCGCGATGCCGCGGTGGGCGAACTCGGCAAGCGTCTCCTTGACGCCCTTCTTTGGAGGGTCGAGGAAAAGCAGGAAGCCAGCGAAGGCGAGATCGATCTCGTCTTTCCTGCTGAACGTTTTCTGGCTCTCGAACTGACGGATTGCCAGGCCCAGAACGCGGTAGCCGTCCGCGCTCCAGCGCCGGAATTTTTCGTCGATTGCCGCACGGTGCGTTTCATCGAGGGGTTCCAGCCCGGTGGCTGTTCGGGCGAAGCTGCAGGTTTCGAGGACATTTTGTACGGCACCTTTGGTAATCAGAAGGTTCTGGGCGTCCTTGGTCCGGACCACAACGGATAGCCGCTTGCGAATGAAATCATAGGGGATTTCGTCGACTTTCGTGAAGGCCGCCAATAATGCGCCTTCGCCCGGCGCACCGGCGATTGCTTCGTCCAGCGGGTTCTTCAGTCCGGTCTGCAGGGTCGCGTTGAGACGTGCCCAGAGCAGGATATCGGTTGACGGATTGCCGTCGACATCGAGCCATCCATCCAGGTGGATAACGCCTTCCGTCAGCGTCCCCGTCTTGTCGGTGCACAGCAAATCCATGCTGCCCAGATTCTCGATGGCATCGAGACGGCGCACGATGACGCCATTGGCTGCCATCGCGCGAGCCCCTCGAGCCAGCGTCACGCTGATGATGGCCGGGAGAAGTTCGGGCGTAAGACCAACCGCCAGTGCCAGCGAAAACAGCAGCGATTCAATCAGCGGTCGATGCAGCAGCAGATTGGCGAAGAACACCAGGATGACGATTGCCAGCATGATCTCGGTCATCAGATAGCCAAACAGCCTGATACCCCGGGCAAACCCTGTTTCGGGGATTTGTCGCTCCAGGGCGGCGGCGATCGATGCGAATTCAGTGCTGGCGCCGGTCGCTGCCGCAAGCACGGTTGCAGTGCCGCTGCGGACCGACGTGCCCGTGAAAACGGCATTGCTGCGCTGTGCTATGGAGGCCTCGGGCGCCGACCGCCCCGGTGCCTTCACGACGGGAAAGGTTTCGCCGGTCAGTACAGCCTCGCTGACATTGAAATCGCGCGCGTCCAGAATGATACCGTCCGCGGGAATGAGGTTTCCGGCCGAAAGCCGGATCACGTCGCCCGGCACGATATCTTCGGCGGCGACCGAGCACTCGGCGCCGTCGCGCAACACAATAGCCTTGCGCGAAATGCGCTGTTTCAGTGCTTCGGTCGCCAGCGACGCACCGTACTCTTGGGTGAAGCTCAGGACGCAGCTTGCCAGCACGATCGCGCCGATGATCGCAGCCTCCTGGCCCTCCCCGACGAAGGCTGATACGCAGGCCGCGAAAATGAGGATCAGGACCAGCGGGCTGCGGAACTGGCGGGCAAACACTGCCAGGGCCGACGCGCCTGACGTCGACGCGGGTGTGTTTCGGCCGAATTTTGCGAGCCTCGATGCCGCTTCGGACGAAGCAAGCCCCGAGACTGAGGTCTCAAGACCTAACAAGAGGTCATTGGTCTCGATCGACCAATAGGCACCGTCCTCTGGCGAGACGGATTGCTGGCCAGCTTCGCCTATCATCAATACGACATGAAGCGGTTGATGCCGCTCTCTTCGATCAGCGTGCGGGTGACGCCGCCGAACGCCCATTCCCGCAAGCGGCTATGGCCATAGGCGCCCGAGACGATGAGATCCGCATGGATCGAGCGTGCGAATGTCAGCAACCGGTCGCCATCAGCCTTACCGGCGATCAGCTCGGTTCGCGCCTTGATGCCATGGTGCTCGAGAAAGACCGCGACATCGGCGAGGCTGTCGCGAATGCTTTCGTCGCGCTCGGTGTCGATCGTGGCAATCACGACTTCGCTGGCTTTGGCCAGGAAAGGCAATGCGTCAGTCATCGCTCGCCGAGCCTCCCTAGTGTCCTTCCACGCTACGAGAACAGTTTTTGCAAGGACGTGCTCGACGTTGGTTGCGGCGACCAGAACCGGACGCCCGGCGCCCAGTGTCAGACTGCCGACATCCACGGCGCGAAACACATTGTCTCCTGCCTGGCCGGTAACGATAAGGTCGGCTGCTCTGGCCGAAACGCTGAGGAACCGGGTCGGGCTGCAAACGGCTTGGCCCCATTCGCTAAAGATCGAAGCAGGAACCAGCCTCTCGAACTCGGCACGCAGTTCGGCAAGCCGCTTTTCGATTTCTGTTCGCTGGATCTGCATGATCTCGCCTTCGTAGACCATGCCTTGGCCGGTCGCGACCAAGGGCGGAACATCGGCTGCCGCCAAGCCGATAAGACAGGCTCCGAACCGTTCCGCGAGTTCGACCCCCACCTTTACAATAGGTGCAGGAGGCGCATCGATGGCGAGGTTGACGATGATTGACTTGTAAGACATTGCGGACGCCTTTCGCTGAACTATGGAATGCGTGATGAATTGCATTCGCCAGCGTCCAATGCCTTGACGCGCGTCAAAGATCGCCAACTGCGCCTGCGCACGAAAACGTCGGCTCGATCCGTTTTGCGTGAGCGGCGAGAAGTGATAATTAGCCCCGGTAGCACCGTCTCGAACTCAGGAACCTCAGGTGATCAAAGACGAAGCGCTCAGTTTGTCGCCCGGCGGGACGACACTCAAATCACTGCTGTCGCGAATGTTCGATCAGGCTCCGGGATTTATAGCGCTCATGCGCGAGCCAGGTCACGTTTTCGAACTGACCAATGCCGCCTACCAGCAATTGATCGGCAACAGGCAAGTGATCGGAAAGTCCGTGCAGGATGCCTTTCCCGAGCTCGAAGGATATGAGTTTTTCGACCATCTGGACCAAGTCTACACGACCGGCGAGCCCTATAGGGGCCACGGGGTGAAGGTTGGCCTTCGCAACACAGCCGACGGCCCGGTCGAAGAGCGCATCCTTGATTTTGTCTATCAGCCGATCAAGGCTGACGATGGCCGTATCACCGCGATCTTCATTGAAGGCACGGATGTCAGCGAACTCTCCTTTGCAAACGCCGCACTTCGGCTGCGCGAGGACCATTTGCGATCCATCCTGGCAACAGTGCCGGACGCAATGGTCGTCATTGACGAACAGGGCCGGATCCAGTCCTTCAGCACCGCTGCCGAAACGCTGTTCGGCTATCAGTCAAGCGACGTCATTGGTCAAAACGTGAGAATGCTGATGCCCTCGCCCTACCGCGACGAGCATGATGCCTATCTGCTTCGCTATCTGACGACGGGAGAGCACCGGATCATCGGACTCGGCCGCACCGTTACCGGCGCGCGCAAGGATGGCACGACATTCCCAATGGAGCTTTCCGTCGGCGAGATGCATCCGGGGACCGGACGTTTCTTTACCGGCTTCTGCCGCGACCTCACCGAACGCCACCGGGCAGAAGCAAGAATCCAGGAGCAGCAGCAGGAACTGCTGCACATGGCGCGGTTTACAGCACTCGGCGAAATGGCTTCGACGCTTGCTCATGAGATCAACCAGCCACTGACGGCGATCACGAACTACCTCAAAGGCAGTCGTCGACTGCTCGAGAAAAGCCAGGACCAGAATGCGCCTATGCTTCGGGATGCTGTCGAAAAGGCAGCTGAGCAGGCATTGCGAGCAGGCGACGTCATCCGTCATCTGAGGGATTTTGTGGCCAGGGGCGAAAGCGAGCGCCAGGTCGAACGACTGCCGGTTCTCATCGAGGAAGCCGCGTCCCTGGCCCTGGTCGGCGCGAGGGAGATAAATCTCCTTGTCAGCTACAAGCTTGACCCTGCCGCCGAACTGGTCTTGACCGATCGCATCCAGATTCAGCAGGTTCTGCTCAACCTGATGCGCAACGCGGTGGAGGCTATGCAGGACGCGACGCGACGCGAATTGAAAGTCACAACCGTTGCCCGGGATGATGGGATGGCCGAGGTAAGCGTAATCGATACAGGTCCGGGTCTCGCGCCGGAGGTCTCGGCCCAGCTCTTCCAGCCGTTCGTAACGACCAAGAAGCAAGGCATGGGTGTTGGCCTTTCCATTTGCCGTACCATCGTTGAATCGCACGGTGGCCATATATGGGCCGAGGTAACGCCGGCCGGCGGAACCGCTTTCCGGTTCACCTTGCGCATCGTAGAGAAGGAAGAGGTCACAAATGGCCGACAGTGATCTGGTGCACGTGGTCGACGACGATGTCGACGTCCGCAAGTCGCTCGGTTTTCTTCTGGCCACAGCGGACTTCGCGGTACGCCTGCACGAATCGGCCACGGCATTTCTTTCGACGGCAAAAGGCAACCTCGAGGGCTGCATTGTCACCGACGTACGCATGCCGGGCATAGACGGTATTGAGTTCCTGCGGCAACTCAGGGCGGGCGGGCATACAATTCCCGTCATTGTCATGACGGGCCATGCCGATGTGGCGCTTGCCGTTCAGGCAATGAAGGAAGGCGCTGCCGATTTCATCGAGAAGCCGTTCGACGACGAAATGCTGATCGAAGCGATTCGCTCCGCGCTGGCCAATCGGAACCAAGCAAACGCGACGCATCCCCAGTCTGCGGATATCCGCACGCGTCTGTCGGCCTTGTCAGAGCGCGAGCGGCAGGTGCTGGATGGACTTGTTTCGGGTCTGCCTAACAAGACGATCGCCTACGATCTGGGCATCAGCCCGCGCACGGTCGAAATCCATCGCGCCAATGTCATGAGCAAAATGGGCGCAAGCAGCTTGTCACATCTTGTGCGCATGGCGCTGATCGTGGAATCCCGACCCTAGGAAGAGTTTTCAAGAGGTTTGCGAATTCCGACCTGGGCCCGCTCCAAGTCCCAATCGCGCCAGTGGGTCGGCCGGATGTCGACACGGGCACCGCTGGCAGCATTCTTCCAACCCTCCGTCACCCTTCTGCAGGCAAACACAAGCGCGTGCTCGCCGTCTTCGTCGAAGACGGCGAGTTCGAGATCGCGACCAAACGGAGCGCTTAGGATTGGTTTCCACATCGCATCAAAATCTTCGCAAACGGTGCGTTGCGCATTGATCTGCATCATTTTCTGGAATCGCCGAATAGGCATGCGCGTTGCCGGGCGTCGAGCTGATCTGGCTAATAGCTGCTGCGGCAGACGCCATATCGTCATCGGTGCCAATCACATGCATGGCGCGGGCAGCCCAATTGATTGCCAACGCAGCGCTGATACCTGATCCGGCGCCCATCGCGACGCTGGACGCCGATTGATCGGGATCAAGGACCGTGCTGCGCAAGCGCATATCATCAGGCGGTATAGGGAGAATTGGGATGCACTATATCAAGGCCGATGAAGCCCTGTGGGCCTCCAGCATGTTGCCGGAAGGCATCCTGGAGCGCTGGTTCATTACGAGCGGCGACACAATCAAGGCCGGCGAGCGAATAGCCGAAGTTCGCGTTGAAGACGCGCTGCACGAGATTGTAGCGCCGGCAGGCGGCCGCGCGACGATTGTCGCCACCGCGAATACCGTCATCGAACCAGGCTCGATTCTGGCAACGCTGGAGTCTTAGCCCGGTGAGGACGCCTCACCGGGTTGATTGCGCTCATTCCTCACTTGTAGCCTCAAGGAGAGCATCAGGCTTGGTCGCCAGCTGCGTCCGCAGCTCCGATCACGGTTTCTGCAAGGTGTTGATGTAAGCGATTATTGCATCGATCTGGTCGGGGCTGGCGATCCACTCAGGCATGTCCGGATGGCCCGTCGAAATCCCCTCGGCGAGGGCTTCCTCGAGATCGGTGATCGGATAGCGCTTTGACAAGGTGCGAAACGCCGGGGCGTCGGGATGACTGCTCTTGTCGGTTTTTTCAATGGCGTGGCAGCGGGCGCAATTGACTTCCACCAACGCCTTCCCGTGATCCGTTAGGCTATCGGCACGGGCTGGGTGCACATATCCGAGCAGCATCAGTGCAAGGACGGAAGCCGGCAGACGACGATGCCCACAAAAGCTGTTCATGTCTGACGACCTCTGCATTGCCGATCTACGCGACTGTCTTCGCCGCTGCGTCCTCGATCGCGGTTCTGGCTTCCTCGCGGACCCGTTTGGCCGTTTCCGAAGCAAGCCTGGAGGTCAGTGCGGCGACCTTGCCGGCTTCGCTGACGTATTGCGATGTCGCATTCTGCAGAAAAGCAGAGAAGATGTCGAAAGCGTCATTGAACTCCGGACAGGTGATGAGATCGTCGGCCAGCTTGATGTCCTGTTCGCAACGATGCTTCAGAAATGCCAGCGTTTCGACGTTATAGCGCATCATCGCCTTGAAGGCGTGGACTTGAAGAGACGCGGCAGCAAGGAAGAACGTCTGGCCATTTCCCGCAATCGGCAACAATTGTGTGCCGAATGAGGATGGCTCGGGCTGAGTGTGCATTATCGACTACTCCATCCTGAGGCATGCGAACATAATCTCCACAGCGCAACGTTGACGCCATTCGTCGCCGTGTCCTTGATCAGGATCAACCCTCTGACCTTGCGGACTGTACGAGCGCCCCGGCACCAACCGGTCTCGTTGCGGTTTGACCCGCATCAAGGTGCTTGCCTCTATTTGATGGCCAAGTCGCGTCAACCGCAGATGGAATGACGCGATGGCTTTCAAGACGATCATGGTTCAACTGGACGTGGACGCAATCGCAGCGCCACGCATCGCGATGGCGTGGGATCTTGCTCAACGGATCGAGGCCGACCTGATCGGCTTCTGCGCCGCCGAGCCGCATTTTGTCCTCCCAACCAGCACTGATGACCAGGCCGCGACCAAGGCGTTGTGGCGCCAGGTAGAGGAGATAGAAGGTCGCCTCGACTGCCTGAGGGAGGAATTCCTGAGCATCGTCAACGGCAGCAATCGTGCCTCGTGGCGCGGAGAGGTAGGCAATCCCACGCGCCAACTTGCACTCAATGCGCGTGCCGCCGACTTGATCCTCGCTGGCCCGCCGACGGCCGATCTGGTGGTCGACCGTCATCGTGTGCTTGATCCGGCAAGTCTCATCCTTGCGGCGGGCCGTCCGATACTCGTGGCATCGGAACCCCTTGCGCCGATAAGAGCCGAAAGCATCCTGATTGCGTGGAATGACACGCGGGAAGCGCGACGTGCCGTCGTCGACGCTATGCCTTTCCTGATCACCGCCAGGGATGTCGTGATCGCCACCGTGGACAATGGGAATACTGGACCCAGGGAAAATGCAGCGGATGTCGAACTCTTTCTGACGCGCCACGGTGTGAAGGCGCGATCCGAAATCTTGGATGCGTGCCGCTCCGAACCGGCGGAAATCCTCCTCCAGATCGGACAGGATATTGCGGCCGATCTCATCGTTCTCGGTGGCTACGGTCATAGCCGGGTACTGGAGAGGACCTTTGGCGGCGTGACGCGTTCTGTGCTGCGCAGCGGATCATTGCATCGGTTCATATCGAACTGAGGAGGTGACACCTCCAAATCGTGGTTTTGACATAAATCAAGGTCTTCCGCTCCCGCAAACGGTTACGTCTAACCTTGCCAAGTTCGGTGTAGCTGATGCCCGCAGCGCAACCGCGAGCAAATAAGGAAATTCGGACATGAACTACCAGCGGTTCTTCGAGGACGCGATCGACCAGCTCCATGCCGAGCGTCGCTACCGCGTCTTCGCCGACCTCGAGCGCATCGCGGGCAAGTTTCCGCGCGCCATCTGGCGTTCCAACGGCCGCGCCGAGGAAATCACCGTCTGGTGCTCCAACGACTATCTCGGCATGGGCCAGCACGCCGACGTCATCGCCGCGTTCCAGAGCGCGGCCGGCAAGATGGGCTCTGGCGCCGGCGGCACCCGCAACATTTCCGGCACGTCCAACCCGCTGGTCGAACTCGAGCATGAGC
>NZ_SRUT01000188.1:0-334 GCF_004791315.1 Mesorhizobium sp. M8A.F.Ca.ET.208.01.1.1 | reverse complement strand
GGAGAACGCTTATGCCTGCTGTGCAGGAGACGATCGATCGGGTTCGAAAGATCGACGTCGACCAGTATAAATACGGATTCCAGACAGAGATCGCGATGGACAAGGCCCCCAAGGGCCTGAGCGAAGACATCATTCGCTTCATCTCTGAAAAGAAGGGCGAGCCGGACTGGATGCTGGAATGGCGTCTGGGGGCCTATCGCCGCTGGCTGACGTTGGAAGAGCCGACCTGGGCGCGCGTCCACTATCCGAAGATCGACTTCCAGGACATCTATTACTACGCCGCGCCGAAGAGCGCGCCGGGGCCGAAGTCGCTGAGCGAGGTCGACCCTGAACT
>NZ_SRUT01000187.1:0-334 GCF_004791315.1 Mesorhizobium sp. M8A.F.Ca.ET.208.01.1.1 | reverse complement strand
GCCTCGATCCCGGGCCATTTCACGACGTCGCCCCTAAGGCCGAATATCTTGGCGATGTCGAGCTTGACGACCTCTTCGGTCTCGCCATGCAGCGCCTCGTGCAGCTTCTCGCCGGGCCTGATGCCGGTGAAGCGGATCGGGATGTCCGTGTAGGGGCTTTTGCCGGCCATGCGGATCATGGTTTCGGCGACTTCGAGGATCGGCACGGGCTTGCCCATGTCGAGCATATAGATGGCGTAGTCGTCCCAGCCCTGGCGCTGCTCGGCATCGGCGGCCGACATGATGACGAGATCGACCGCCTCGGCCACCGTCATGAAATAGCGGGTCATGCGCC
>NZ_SRUT01000186.1:0-334 GCF_004791315.1 Mesorhizobium sp. M8A.F.Ca.ET.208.01.1.1 | reverse complement strand
CGCCTATGTGCGCCGTCCCGTCGGCAAGACCTCGGCGCCGCTCTATTCCTATTTCGCGCTGGTGGCCGATGATCCGTCGGTGCAGATCGTCAACCAGGCGCAGAGCTGGTACCTGAAGGACATACTGAAGAGCACGCAGTGGAAGGACGTGCCGCTTTTGTCGGCGGCCGCACCCTTCAAGGCGGGCGGGCGCAGCGGCGCCGACTACTACACCGACGTCCCGGTGGGCGACATCGCCATCAAAAACGTCGCCGACCTCTATCTCTATCCCAACACTGTGCGAGCCGTCGAAATCACCGGCGCGCAGGTCAAGGAATGGCTGGAGATGTCGGCC
>NZ_SRUT01000185.1:0-335 GCF_004791315.1 Mesorhizobium sp. M8A.F.Ca.ET.208.01.1.1 | reverse complement strand
AGTCCATGACGACGCCACCATTGTTGAGCCAGGTGAACAGCGAGAATGTCTTTTCCGGTTCGCGTACCGGAACGGAGGAGACCAGCCCGTCCGCGATCAGCGGCTGCAGCTGCGCCAGCATTTGCGGCCTTGCCTGGAACGTTTCCAGCCGGTTCGCGCCGTCAAGAGCATCAAGCGTGCTCAGATGCATATGGATCCAGCCGATCAACGGCTCCAGGGTTATGGCGGGCAGGTGCAGGGGGCGAATGCGGCCGTCGTCGGCCATTGGCCCGACTCCGATGAAATTATAGTGCTGCATTTCCTTGATGAAGGCATGGGCGGTGTTTCGGCTTGCC
>NZ_SRUT01000184.1:0-336 GCF_004791315.1 Mesorhizobium sp. M8A.F.Ca.ET.208.01.1.1 | reverse complement strand
CTTCTTGCCGGCATCGGCAAGCGGCTTCAGGTCCTTCGGCGCGACGCCGCTGACCGCCTTGCCGAGGAAGCCGACGCCGGCTACCGTCTCATTGGCGCCCGGCGCATCGGCAACGGCCGTGCCGCCACCGAGCGCCAGTTTCTTGCGTGCCTCGGCAAGATCCTTCTCGAGCTTCTTGCGCTCCCCGAGCAGCGTCTCGACGCGCGCCGGCACGTCGGCCGGCGAGATCTTCAAAGTCGCCGCCGCGGCCTTCAGCCGCTTGTCCTGCTCGTCGAGGTGCCTGCGCGCCGCCTCGCCGGTCAGCGCCGCGATACGGCGCACCCCGGCGGCCACCGC
>NZ_SRUT01000183.1:0-336 GCF_004791315.1 Mesorhizobium sp. M8A.F.Ca.ET.208.01.1.1 | reverse complement strand
CGGACTGGACGTCTCCGTAAAAGAGACGGCCGTTTGCATCGTGGATGAAGGAGGCCGCATTTGCCGAGAGATGAAGGTTGCGAGCCATCCGGACGATCTTGTTGAGGCGTTGAAGAACCCCGCCTGGAATTTGGCCCGGATCGGGCTTGAAGCTGGTCCCTTATCAAATGGTTGTTCAGTGGTCTGGCGGGAGCCGGACTACCTGCAATCTGCATCGTAACCCGTCATGCGAAGGCCTTTCTCAAGGCGCAGGTCAACAAGAGCGACCGCAACGATGCGCGCGGCATCGCGCAGATGATGCGGGTTAATTGTGTTCCGGCCGATGCACGTCAAGAC
>NZ_SRUT01000182.1:0-336 GCF_004791315.1 Mesorhizobium sp. M8A.F.Ca.ET.208.01.1.1 | reverse complement strand
GTCCGCCCAGCCGATCGCGACGATAGCGCGATCCGCTTGAACCGCTGGTTCGCGAGGCACTCCGATTTCGTGCTCGGCAGCCACGCCACGAAGTCCGGTCCCTTCGGCGATACTTACACCTGTCTGCCGCGCCAAGGCGTCGACCTCGAGCAGGCTCTTTCCGAAGCGATCTCTCTTCTTCCGGAAGCGATCTATGACGGCGAGCCCGAGGTCATTGATCGCGACGCCGACGACAGCATCGACTGCGTCGACGACCTTCGTCCTGACGCGATCGCTATCCGTGCGGGCAGCTACTTCATTGCCATGAACACAGCACTGATGCAGATGGTCGACGGC
>NZ_SRUT01000181.1:0-337 GCF_004791315.1 Mesorhizobium sp. M8A.F.Ca.ET.208.01.1.1 | reverse complement strand
GACTTATCCATTTGGGACGAGTGCACAAGCCCCGTCGATCTTGAATCCCTTCGTGGTAAGCCGGCCTGGTTGGCCGTGGATTTGGCGAAGAGGACTGACCTGTGTGCCGTGGCGGCCTGCATCGAGATAGACGTCGGCCGTTACGCGCTGCATGTGCAGTCGTTCGCGCCCGAGGAAGGCATTCGTAGGCGAGCCGATAACGATAGTGCGCCTTACCCGCTATGGCGTGACCAAGGCTATTTGACGGCTTGCCCTGGCGACATTGTCGACCGCCTCATCGTTGAGGATCATATCCGTAAGCTTGCCGATCTTCTGGACGTGCGGGAAGTCGCGTTCG
>NZ_SRUT01000180.1:0-337 GCF_004791315.1 Mesorhizobium sp. M8A.F.Ca.ET.208.01.1.1 | reverse complement strand
GAGCGACTGGGCCCCGATGAAGCAATCGCCCGCTGGCTGGCGCATGACCGGCCGCTGCCCGGCTTCGGCCACCCGCTCTATCCGGAAGGCGATCCGCGCGCCGAAGGGCTTTTTTCCGGCCTCAAAATCGACGATGGCCTATCGCGGCTGCGCAAGGCGGTCCTCGCCGCAACCGGCTTGCATCCGAACATCGATTTCGCGCTCGCCGCGATGACCCGCAGCCTGCGCCTGCCCCCCGACGCCCCCTTCCGCCTGTTCGCGCTCGGCCGCAGCATTGGCTGGACGGCGCATGCCATCGAGCAGGTGACCAGCAACAGGCTGATCCGGCCACGCGCCC
>NZ_SRUT01000179.1:0-338 GCF_004791315.1 Mesorhizobium sp. M8A.F.Ca.ET.208.01.1.1 | reverse complement strand
TGCTTCAGGTCGCGGATGGTGTCGAGGTGGATGGAGCTGGTTTCGATGCTTCTTGCGGTGCCATCGCGCAGCCGGATGAAATGGCTGGCGCTGGCTTCCTTCTCGCGGTCGCGCAGCTGGTCCTTTTCCAGCACCAGCTGGCGCGCGGTTTCCGGATCGCGCGAAACCAGTACGTTGAAGGCAAGGCGCGCATTGGCCAGCACCGAGGCATGGAAGGCGCAAAGCTCGCGCCAGCCTTCCGGCGTGAATTCCAGGCCACGCTCCAGCTTCTGCTTCACATGCACCAGCAGGTTGCGCACGATGATGTCGCCGACCTGCTCCAGCTTGACGCAGGCGCC
>NZ_SRUT01000017.1:0-44732 GCF_004791315.1 Mesorhizobium sp. M8A.F.Ca.ET.208.01.1.1 | reverse complement strand
AACAAACCGTAGCCGCTCGTCCATGATCCCAGTTTCTCGCCAAACCATCGCCGGTCCTCCCGGCGGACAAGAAAACTGTCACCCATGCTATCGGTCCATTCTGTTACCTATCTATCCGGTTCGGACACCGGGACCTTCTCCCCGTATAGTGACGGGGAGAAGGGACAAGGCTCAACCCTACAGCTTGCCGTTGCGCTGCTGGACCATCATGAAGGTATCGTAATTGTATTCGGCAACCTGCGCCCAGAGATAGTGCTCCTTGCGGAAGCCCTTGATCGATTCCCAGATCTTCTTGAAGGGCGCGTTCGAGGCTTCCATTTCGGCATAGACCTCGTTTGCCTTCTCGAAGCACGCGGTCATGATCTCCTGGCTGAACGGGCGCAGTTTGGCGCCGCCGGCCACCAGCCGCTTCACCGCCGGAGGGTTCACGTAGTCGTATTTCTGCAGCATGTTGGCATCGGCGGCCTGGGCGCATGTACGCAGCAGCGACTTGTAGGTCGGCGAAAGCTCTTCGTATTTCGCCTTGTTGAACATCAGGTGGACGGTCGGGCCGCCTTCCCACCAGCCGGGATAGTAGTAATAGGGCGCGACCTTGTAGAAGCCGAGCTTCTCGTCGTCATAGGGGCCGACCCACTCAGCGGCGTCGATGGTGCCCTTTTCCAGCGCCGGATAGATGTCGCCGCCGGCGATCTGCTGCGGCACGACGCCGAGCTTCTGCACCACTTTGCCGGCAAAGCCGCCGATACGCATCTTGAGGCCGGAGAGGTCGGCGACGGTTTTGATCTCCTTGCGGAACCAGCCACCCATCTGCACGCCGGTGTTGCCGCCCGGTAGGCCGAACAGACCTTGCGTGGCGAGGAACTCGTTGAACAGGTCTATGCCGCCGCCATGATAATGCCAGGCATTCATGCCGCGCGCATTGAGCGAAAAGGGCACGGCGGCACCCAGCGCCCATGTCGGATCCTTGCCCCAGTAATAATATGCCACCGTGTGGCAGGCCTCGACCGTGCCGGCCGTGGTGGCGTCGGCGGCCTGCAGGCCAGGGACGAGCTCGCCGGCGGCAAAGACCTGGATCTGGAAATTGCCGTCAGTGGCTTCAGACAGCATCTTGGAGAACACTTCGGCGCCGCCATAGATGGTGTCGAGCGACTTCGGGAAGGACGACGCCAGCCGCCATGTCACCTTGGGGTTGGACTGGGCTATGGCCGGTGCGGCGAGCGTGGCCGCCGCCGCGGCTGCACCGACGCCGGTCACGCCGGCCTTGCGGATGAATGAACGACGATCCATGCAGTTCCTCCCTTTTGGATCAACAGACCGACGCCGGAGACATCCTCCGTACCCGCATCGGCTGGCGAAACAATACACAGGCAGGGGGTCGAGTCCAGCACGGCCACCGTATTTGGCGACGGGGCCATGGGGGCCTGCAACTATAGTCTAACAGGGGATTTCGTGGCCTATGCGACACGCTGAAACTTGGCATGGAAAAATGCCCTGACATCGCCTATTTTGAGGGCAGGACATTCCTTGCCAGATGGAAAACAGACCCAAAATGCAGCAGCCGCTCGTCGCCATATCGACCGACGTCCGTCAATTCGACAACTACACCTGGCATGCCGCGCCGCAACAATATCTGGAAGCGGCGATCGCGGGTGCCGGTGTTTTCCCCCTGCTCGTGCCCTCGTTCGGCGACCGGCTGGACTTCGACGAACTCCTGTCGTCGGTCGACGGCGTCATGCTCACCGGCTCGAAATCCAACGTCGACCCTTCGCTCTATGGCGGCGATGCCAGCGAAGCCAATGGCCCCTATGACACCGCGCGCGACTCCACGACGCTGCCGCTGATCCGCAAGGCGATCGAGCGCGGCGTGCCGCTGCTCGCCATCTGCCGCGGCATTCAGGAGCTGAACGTGGCGCTTGGCGGTACGCTGGGCACCGAGATCCAGGAGCGCGAGGGATCGCTGGACCACCGTGCGGCGATGAGCGACAAACAGGACGAGCGCTTCGCCATTCACCAGACCATTTCGATCAAGCCGGGCAGTTGCCTGGCCGGCGTGTTCGGTGCCGGCGACATCAAGGTCAATTCCTTGCATCGCCAGGCGATCGAGCGGCTGGGGTCGAAGCTCGAGATCGAGGCTGTCGCCACCGACGGCACGGTCGAGGCGGTTTCGGTCAAGGGCGCCCGCGCCTTCGCCGTCGGCGTCCAGTGGCATCCCGAATATTGGGTCAAGTCGGACAGCAATTCCGCCAAGATTTTCCGCGCCTTCGGCGATGCGGTGCGTTTGCACGCCGCCGCGAAAGCCGGCGCGCGGGCCGCGGCGGAGTAGTTCAGTCTCGCGGCTTCAAGTCACCATCCGCCGCGAGCGACAACAACGGTAGCGCCGGGGCATAGGATTCGTAGCCATCGCCGTCAGCCACGGCAAAGGTGACGATCGGATCGACGCCGTCGGCACTGAAGGCGACCGTTCCGTCGTTTTGCTGGCGCCAGAATTTCACCTGCTCGATGCCTGGCAGGAGCCGTCGGCAATTCGGAGCCACGGTCAACAGCGACAGACCATCCGAGACCGAGGCGCCGCGCGTGACCGCGCAGGCCCCCCCGTCGCCATTGGCGACCAGCCTGTAGGTGTTGGACGGCGTAGCCTCTAGGGCGACGCTTTCGCCATTGCCGTCATGAAACAGTTGAACGCCGCCAACCAAGGCTGCGGCTGCGATTACCGCGGAAAGCGCCTTCATACTGATCTTCACCCATGCATACAGACAGGATGAAGAATGATTTCAAAGGGTTAAGCAGACGTTAATAAATATGGCAGCCCGACCGCTCAAGGGCGAGCCTTCACATTGACCGTCTCCGGCACCGGCGTCAGCGCCCGGCGCTCGCTGAACCAGGAGACCAGATTGTCGACGCAGAGATCGGCCATGGCGCGGCGTGTGTGCTCCGAAGCCGAGCCGACATGCGGCAGCAGAGAGGTGTTTGGCAAGTCGAGCAACGCCTTGGGGACATTCGGCTCGTCGGCGAAGACATCGAGCCCGGCGGCGGCAATGGTGCCGTCGGCAAGGGCGGCCGCGAGGGCCGCTTCGTCGACCGTGCTGCCGCGGCCGATGTTGACGAAGACGCCATTCGCGCCGAGTGCCGACAGGATCTCGGCATTGACCGCTTTCTGCGTCGAAGCTCCGCCGGGCGCCACCGAAATCAGCGTATCGACCGCCTCGGCCAAGCCCTTCAACGTCGGATGGTACTGGTAGGCAAGGGCTTCGACACGACGCCGGTTGTGGTAAGCGACCGGCAGGCCGAAGGCCTCCAGCCGCCCGGCAATGGCCTGCCCGATGCGGCCCATGCCGAAAATGCCGACGCGGCGCGCGCGCAAGGTGAGCCGGCTCAGCGGATAGTTGCCCTTGCGCATCCAGTTGCCGTCACGCAGCCAGGTCTCGGCGCGCGGCAGGTCGCGCACCGTGTTGATCAGCAGCCCGATCGCGGTGTCGGCGACCTCCTCGGTCAGCACGTCGGGCGTGTTGGTGACCATGATGTTCTTCGCCGCCGCATGGCCGACATCGACGGAATCGTAGCCGACGCCGAAAGAGGCGATGAGTTCGAGATTTGGCAACGCATCCATCATCGCCGCGCTGATGCCGGCAAAGGAAGCGACGCCACGTACGGCGCGGCGCATCTCCTCGGTGACCAGCGCCGGATCGGCCCGCTCGATGCCGACGCGCCTGAATGTCCGGTCGATGCGATCGGCGGCATGGCCGCTGAAATCCGATGGCACCAGAATGGCAACGGCTTGCAGATCTTCGGCCCTGGTCATGCACGCTCCACCGGCTTGCCGGTCGACTGGCGCACATGCAGTTCCGGCTTGATCAATTCCTGCGAGGGCCGCACCGTCTGACCGTTGAGCTTGTCGAGCAGCGCGCTGGCGGCGCGGCGGCCAACCTCGCGCTGGCCGTTCCAGACGGTGGTCAGCGCCGGCGTGGCGATCGCCGCCTCCTCGAGATCGTCATAGCCGGTGACGGAGATGTCGATGCCCGGCACCAGGCCGGCGCGCGCAATGCCGTTCATCAGGCCGATGGCGACGAGGTCGTTCCAGCAGCAGGCGGCGGTCGGCCTGTCCTTCAGCGCCAGGAATTGCCCGGCCGCCTCGAAGCCCGCCTGCTTGGTGCGCGGGCCGGCGATGCGCCAGGACGATCTGACTTCGAGCCCCGCCGCCTCCATGGCGTTGACATAGCCCTGGTAGCGATCGCGGCCGGTCGAGGTCTGATCGGTGCCGCCGATCATGGCGATGCGCTTGTGGCCGAGCGAGATCAGATGGTTGGTGGCGAGGCCTGTTCCATAAGAGTCGTCGCCGCGAAACACCGGCACGTCGGCGCCCTCGACGGTGCGTGCGATCAGCACCGCCGGCAGGCCGTTCTCCTCGGCCATGACGATGTCGGACGCGGGCGTGCCGATGGCCGGTGACATGATGACGCCGTCGGCGCCGAGTTGCAGCAGCGTATCGATGAAGGTGCGCTGCTTTTCGAGCTGATCATAGTGATTGGACAGGATGAAGGTCTGCCGGCTGCGGTCGAGCTCGCTCTCGATCGAGCGCAGGATCTCGGCGAAGAACGGGTTCATGATGTCGTGCACGACGACACCGACAATGCCCGAGCGCGAGGTGCGCAGGCTGGCGGCGCGGCGGTTGTAGATATAGCCGATGGCGCGCGCATGTTCCTTGATGCGGTCGCGCGTCGAGCCGGCAACCAGCGGGCTGTCGCGCAGTGCCAGCGACACGGTGGCCGTGGACACGCCAAGCGCATCCGCGATCGTCGACAGCTTGATCTTCTGTGCCAGGCTTTCGCTCCCCGTCGTTTTTTAAACTGTTTAAGGGCGGCCTTATGCCATCGATCGGGGCCAAATCAAAGTTTTTTTGCCAGCGCCTCGGCCTCGACATCCGAGGCGGCGCGGCTGCGCAGCCGAAGCCGGTGTTCGCGATGGACGATGTAGAGGCCGCTGGCGACGATGATGGCGGCGCCGACCAGCGTCCAGCGGTCGGGGAACTGCTTGAAGACAAGCCAGCCGGAAAGGATCATCCACACCATCTGCGAATAGGGATAGGGGGCGAGCGCCGTGGTCGTTGCCCGCCGATAGGCCTGGACCAGCAGCCAGTGGCCGACGCCGCCGAACACGCCGAGCATGAGCAAGACGAACCAGTGCCAGCCATCGTGCGGCAGAGAGAAGGAAAACGGCAGCATGGGCAACAGCAGCACCGCCGGCGCCAGCGCCGAGAACAGGATCAGGCTTTCCGAGGTCTCGGTGGCCGACATGCGTCGCGTCATGATGACATAGAAGCAGTTCGACAGCATCGAGCCGAGCGCAAAGAGGTGTCCGATGCCGAAAACGCCGACACCTGGCCTCGTGATGATCAAAACCCCGGCGAAAGCGGCCAGGATCGCCAGCCACCTCCGCCAGCCGGCCCATTCGCCGAGCAGCGGGCCGGCAAGGGCGGTGATCACCATCGGCCCGAAGAAATAGATCGACGTCGTCTCGGCCAGTTGCAGGGACCGCAGCGCCAGGACGTTGAACATGGTCGAGCCGAACAGGAAGGCGCCACGGATCACATGCGCCGGCAGGTTGACCGGGCGAAACCGCGCCGGCTCGCGCCAGCCCCGCAGCAGCGCCCCAACCAGCACGACATGCACGGCAAAGCGCACCCAGGCGACGATCAGGACGGAGACGCCGGCCAGGACGAGATATTTGCTTGAGGTGTCGAGGAAGGTGAAGAAGACATAGGTGGTCAGCATGCACAGGATCGCCACCGGCGGCGTCGCGCTTTCTGACTGTCTTTGGGAAGGATTCACGTGCAGGCCGGGGAAAAGCTGGGCTGGAGCCCACCTTTGCGGGAATTGTCGCTTGCCGGCAAGCCAATTGTCGCCCGCTGCCGCGCCTGGGGTCGCTGGTACAACAACAGCCGCCGTCAGGCTTAGTCCGCGGGCGCTATGTGTGCATTCGGGCGCCCTTGGTGATCTTGTCGACAACCTTCTTCTCGGCGCGCAGCGCGATGCCGACCACCTTGGCGTCTTCGGGCGCGAATTCGGCAAACACGGCGCGGTTGGCGGCGTCGAAGCCGGTGGAAAACATCTCCTCGACATAGAGCGAAGTCGTCACGCCGCGTTCCAGCACACGCCGGTGGATCGCACCGAGCGTCGCCTGGTCGGCCGAGAGCACGATAACCGGCTGGATCGACAGCGGATTGTAGAGATTGCCGGCGCGGTCGCGATAGGGCTCGCCGATGATGTCGGGGAATTGCGCGACGATGCCGCTGGTCAGGAAGGCGGTGACGTTGAGTTTCTGCCAGACGGGCAAGTCTTCTCGCAGTACGATTGCAAATTTCGTATCGAACATGACAAAATGGCCATTCGAGGTTAGGCCCCGATAGCGAGGCTGTGAAGGAGACGATGTTGCACGATCTAGGCAGCCAGGCCTTCGAGGGTCTTGGACGTTTGTGCGCAGATGCCGCTGAAAACTGCATCATCTCGGCTCCCGATCCCGCCGGGATGGAGCGCATCGAGGCCCGGTTTCACGGCAGCGCCTTCGATCCGCATCGCCACGACACCTATGCGATCGGGGTGACGCTGCGCGGCGTGCAGACCTTCCGCTATCGTGGCGCGGCACGGCTGAGCCTGCCTGGCCAGGTCATCGTGCTGCATCCCGACGAATTGCACGATGGCGGCGCGGGCACCGAGGAAGGCCTGCGCTACAGAATGCTCTATCTCGAGCCGTCACTGATGCTCGACTGTCTCGGCGGCGCGGCGCTGCCGTTCGTCGGGGACGGGGTGGTGACGGACGATGCCTTCTGCGCGACGCTGTTTTCGGCGCTCGGGCCGTTGGAGCAGGAACTCGACGAGCTGTTCGTCGACGACTTTCTGGCGCAGCTGATGCAAAGCCTGGCCCGGCATGGCGGCCAGCCGGCAAAGCCGATAGCCGGGACGGCGCGGCGGGCCGCGACGCTGGCGCGCGAGTATCTGACGGAAAACCTCGACCGGCCCGTGCGCTCTGGCGAGTTGGAAGCCGTCACGGGTCTCGACCGCTATGCCCTGTCGAGACATTTCCGCACGGCCTTCTCGACCAGTCCGCATCGTTTCCTGGTGATGCGCCGGCTTCAGCGCGCGCGCAGGATGATCGCCGCCGGCGAGCCCTTGGCGCAGATCGCGATCGAAGCCGGCTTCAGCGACCAGAGCCACTTCAACAGGCAATTCAAGAAAGCGTTCGGCATGACACCGGGACGCTGGTCGTCCTTGATCCATGGAGCTGCCGCGGCAGCCTGATTGCCGAAGAGATCAGTCGTCCGACTCGGCGTCGTCGTCGATCAGCACCAGTTCCTCATTGGAGAGGTTGGCCTCGATGCGGGCGAGCAGCTTGAACAGCGCCTTCTGGTCCTTCTTGTCGAGGCCTTTCAACGCTTGCTTTTCGGTCTTCTTCACCGACTTCTCGATGGCGCGGATGGTTTCACGGCCGGTATCGGTGAGGAAGATATGCGCCTGGCGGGCATCGGATTCCGACGCGCGTTTTTCCAGAAAACCCTGCGCCTGCAGCCGGTTGATGGTCTTGGTGATGGTCGGCGGGCGCACGCCGAGACGCCCGGCGAGATTGCCCGGTGTCTGGCCGTCCTCACGGTCCAGCGCCAGCATGATCTGGTCCTGGCCGGCGTAGAAGCCATGCGCCAGGAGCCGTGCCGCCAGCGCGGTCCTTGCCAGCCTTGCCGCTGAATGCAGCCGGCTCATCGTTGCAGTCTTGTCCGCCTTGGCCATGGTCATCCCTCTTCGGCCGTACCGGTGCGCACAGCATAGACGCAGCCGGCCGGTTGGCAATCGACGATCGAAAGATTCCGGCATTCGAAACAGCTTTGCCGGCAAGCATTGCGGTGTCCGCCGTGGTGATGCCAGATGTTTATTTCAGTTAGATGACAAACGAGTTTGGCGGGGAACGGATTCGCTGCGGCTGCGATCCCACGACCGGCGGCCCCCGGACAGGACGTCGTCTTGATCTTCCATCGCCGGGGCGGCGATGGCTTTTCGCGGCCACGATGTCAGGACGAATCCCAGCCGGCAACTTTGGCCCATGGTTTGCCCGTGCAAAAACCCGGCGCACATCCTATATGGAACCGACAATCCCTTTTCGCGGCCTGGATTTCAGGGCCCAGTCATTTCGAGGCAAGCCATGAGCGACGCACAGACGCAGATTCCCGTAACCGTTCTCACCGGCTATCTCGGCGCCGGCAAGACTACGCTGCTCAACCGCATCCTGTCGGAGAACCACGGCAAACGCTACGCCGTCATCGTCAACGAATTCGGCGAGATCGGCATCGATAACGAGCTGATCGTGGAATCCGATGAGGAAATCTACGAGATGAACAATGGCTGCGTCTGCTGCACGGTGCGCGGCGACCTGATCCGCGTCGTCGAAGGCCTGATGCGGCGACCCGGCCGCTTCGACGCCATCGTCGTCGAAACCACCGGGCTCGCCGATCCGGTGCCGGTGGCGCAGACCTTCTTCATGGACGACGACGTGCGCTCCAAGACCAAGCTCGATGCCGTGGTGGCGCTGGTCGACGCCAAGCACCTGCCGCTGCGGCTCAAGGATTCCAAGGAGGCCGAGGACCAGATCGCCTTCGCCGACGTCGTCGTGCTCAACAAGACCGACCTCGTCACCCCCGAAGAACTCGCCAAGGTCGAGGCAACGATCCGCGCCATCAATCCGGCAGCCAGGATCCACCGCACGACACGCGCCGGCGTGGCGCTGTCGGAAGTGCTCGACCGCGGTGCCTTCGACCTGTCCAGGGCGCTGGAAAACGACCCGCATTTTCTCGAGGCGCATGACGACCATGATCACCATGACCATGACCATGATCATGATCATGATCACGACCATCATCATCACGACCACGATGGGCACGACCACCACCATCACGCGCATCCGTCCGATATCCATGACGTGACGGTGCAGTCGGTGTCGCTGCGCGGCGGCGAAATGGACCCGAAGAAATTCTTCCCGTGGATCGAGAAGATCACTCAGATGGAAGGCCCCAACATCCTGCGGCTGAAAGGCATCATCGCGCTCAAGGGCGATGACGAGCGCTATGTCATCCAGGGCGTGCACATGATCATCGAGGGCGACCACCAGCGGGCCTGGAAAGACGGCGAAAAGCATGAGAGCCGGCTGGTGTTCATCGGCCGCGAACTCGACGCCGAACGGCTGAAGAAGAGCTTTGACGCCTGCCAGGCATCGTAAAGTCGTATTGATGATCTTGAAGGGTTGATGTCGACTTCATGTACACATAGGATGTGTACATGAGTTTGAGGAGATTTCCGATGCCCAGGTCGGCAGACAATAAAACTGAGCGCTATCAAATCCGCATCGCGCCTGCGCAGAAGGCGATGATCGCGCGCGCTGCCGCACTGTCTCATCAGGACGTTACCGACTTCATTCTCAACAAGGTGGTTCCCGAAGCACAGGCGGTAATCGAAGCAGCCGAGGTTGCGAAAGTATCCGACCGCGATTTCACACGTATACTCGACCTGTTGGAGAACCCGCCGAAACCAAATGCCAAGCTCCGAGCGGCGATCGCGGCCTTGCCGGATACTCTGTGACACTTCCGTCCTGGCACGAGGAGCCGATCGCGAAACGCCATGATCGGGCCTCGTTCGATTGCGGCGATGCGCAGATGAACGATTTTCTGCGGCGGTACGCGCGGCAAAGCCACGAACAAAATGCCGCCAAGACCTTCTGTGCGATCGACGATGCGGCTTTGGAGCAGATCCTCGGCTTCTATACGATCGCACCTTCAGCCGTTGCTCATGAAGCCGTGCCCGAGGCGATGACGAGAGGTTTGGCGCGGCACGAGGTTTCCGGCTTCAAACTTGCCCGGCTGGCGACCGACCGCAGAGTCGCCGGACAGGGGCTCGGAAGTCAGCTGCTTGCCGCCGCGGCATTGCGCTGCTTGCGACTGGCCGGCGAAGGTGGCGGAATCCTGCTCATGATCGATGCCAAGAGCGAGCGGGCCGCAAGATGGTATGCCAGCTACGGAGCCGAGCGCCTCCAAGGATCGAATCTGACCCTGGTGATGCCATTGGCGACGTTCGCAACCGATCTGCGGGCGAAGGGGCTGCTTTGATGACAGCCTCTCGCACTTCGCTGATCCTCCGGTTGCCGGAACCGCAAACGTCGAGTAAGCCGCCTCTGTACTGTCATCTAGCTGAACAAAGATAATCATGCCCACAGTCGCCCCGCTCGATCTCGAAGGCCATTGCGTCGCCGCCGTCTTCCTTGGCGATGTGCCGCATTTCGCGCTGGCCGATGGCGCTATCCACCGGCTCGACAATGGCCACAAGACTGTACAGGCCAATGACGGGCTGCTCGCGGCCTTCCATGACGCGGCAAACGACCGGCTGATCACCGGCGGCGAGGACGGCAAGGTGTTTGCCGTGAAAGCCGGAGGTGAGACCCGGGAGGTGGCGAGCGCCGGCAAGAAATGGATCACCAGCGTTGCCGCCGGGCCGCAAGGCGCCATCGCCTATGCCACGGGAAAGACGGCCTTCGTGCGCTTCGCCGATGGCAAGATCCGGGAATTTGCCCATCCGCGCTCGGTCGAGGGGCTGGCCTTCTCGCCCAAGGGGATGCGCTTCGGCGTCGCCCGCTACAATGGCGCGACGCTGCATTTCCCGGCCGCCGAAGGCAAGCCGGTGGAGCTCGAATGGGCCGGCGCCCACACCGGCATCACCTTCTCGCCGGACGGCACCTTTCTGGTCACCACCATGCAGGAAAACGCCCTGCATGGCTGGAAGCTCGCCGACGGCAAGCACATGCGCATGAGCGGCTATCCCGGCAAGGTCAAAAGCCTGTCGTGGAGCGTCAAAGGCAAGTGGCTGGCCAGTTCCGGCGCGCCGGCGGCGATCGTCTGGCCGTTTTCGGCCAAGGACGGGCCGATGGGCAAGGCGCCGCTGGAACTCGGCACGCGCGGCAACGCCATGGTGACGGCGGTTGCTTGCCACCCGAGCCAGGATGTCGTCGCCGTCGGCTATGATGACGGCATGGTTATGGCCGTGCGCTTTTCCGACGCCAAGGAAGTGCTTTTGCGGCGCCCGGGCAAGGGCGCCATCACCGCGATGATGTGGGACAAGGAAGAACGCCGCGTCGCCTTCGGGAGTGCCGCCGGCGACTGCGGCGTCATCGACATCACTGCCTAGTTTCGAACCAGCGGATTACTCGGCGCCGCAGGAAACCTTGCCGGTCAGATCGACCGGCTTGCCATCGCTGTCCTTGTCGGCCGTGCTGTCATAGACGGCGAGCTTGTAGTTTCCATCATAGACGCCTTCGTCGCTGGCCTTGGTCAGGATCGTCAGTTCGACCGAACTGTAGGTCTTGGCCACCTCCTGCTCGCGGTAGATGTTCAGCCGCAGTTCCTTGTTGTCCAGCCAGTACTGGGTGAGGTTGGAGTTCTCAAAAATGGTCTTTCGCAGCTGATCGCCGGCGGGCCTTGCCTTGATTTCGAGATCACCGCGAAAATTGAAGGTCGGGCCGCCCATCCCGGTGGTGACGCCGGCATCGACCTGGAATTTGACCAGTGGATCATCGACGGAGCACCAGATGCCGCCGGTGGCGAACGCCGTACCGGTCGACAGGAACAGTATCGTCACGCAGATGATCGTCCGCATTTCCCTTGCCCAATTACCGTCCACATTGGCGCCGACTTCGCACGGAGCGTCAAGCGCCGCCGGCCAAGGCTGAGCCAATGCAGAACAGACGCACGGCCAATTGCCGTTGCGGAGGTGGATTGGCTAAGAGGAATGAGCCAGAGGGGTTTTCATGCACAGCAGCGATAGTTCAAAGACCATCGGCGGCATCAGCCGCGACCGCATCGCGCACTTGCGTGAGACGGAAGGGGCTGCCTTCCGCAAGGCGCGGCCGAAATCGCAGGCCAAGGTCGGCAACGGCCTGCCCGGCTTCTTCGGCGGCGTGCCAATGCACTGGATGAATGACTGGCCGACGCCGTTTCCGATCCTGGTGGACAGCGCCAGGGGCGCCACGATCACCGACGTGGACGGCAACAGGCTCGACGATTTCTGCCTCGGCGACACCGGCTCGATGTTCGGCCACTCGCCGCTGGCAGTGGCACGCGCCATTCGCCGCCAGGCCGGGCGCGGCCTGACCTATATGCTGCCATCCGAAGATGCGCTGGCCATCGGACCGCTGCTGCAGCAGCGCTTCGGCCTGCCGTTCTGGCAGATCGCGACGACGGCGACCGACGCCAACCGCTTCGCGCTGCGCGTCGCCCGCGCCATCACTGGACGGGAGAAAATCCTGGTCTTCAACGGCTGCTATCACGGCTCGGTGGACGAGACGATGGTGCGGCTGATCGACGGTATCCAGGTCAACCGGCCAGGACTGGCGGGCGAATTCCGCGACCTGACCCGTATGGCCAAGGTCATCGAGTTCAACGATGTCGCCGCACTGGAAGCCGCGCTCAACGACAGGGATGTCGCTTGCGTCATCGCCGAACCGGTGCTGACCAATTCCTGCATGGTGCTTGCCGATCCCGGCTACCACGAGGCGCTGCGACAGTTGACCCGTGCTGCCGGCACGCTGCTTTTGATCGACGAGACGCATACGATCTCGACCGGCCCGGGCGGTTACACCAGGAAATATGGGCTGGAGCCGGACTTGTTCGTTCTGGGCAAGCCGATTGCCGGCGGCGTGCCGGCGAGCGTCTGGGGCATGAGCCATGAAGTCGCTTCGCGCTATGCCGACTACAACAGGACGAAAGAGCCTGGCTATTCCGGCATGGGCACGACGCTGTCGGCCAACCCGCTGCAGTTCGCCGCCATGCGCGCCACGCTCGAGGAGGTGATGACGCAGGAGAATTACGACCGCATGGATCATCTGGCGCGCCGGCTCGATGCCGGGCTGACCGGCGTGATCGACCGTTACCGCCTGCCCTGGCATGTCGCCCGTGTCGGGGCCCGTGTCGAGTTCATCTGCGCGCCCGGTCCGCTGCGCAATGGCGCCGAGGCGGAGGGTGCGCATGCGCCGGAACTCGAAGCCGCCATCCATGTCGCGCTGGTCAATCGCGGCGTGCTGATCGCACCCTTCCACAACATGATGCTGATCTCGCCGGCGACGTCAGGTGCCCAGGTCAACCGGCTGATCAGCGCCTTTGGAGCGGTTGCGGCAAAGCTTGCGGCATGAGACAAGCCCCTCAAGCCAACCCGAGTTCCATCATGACTTCACCTTCGGGCTCGACGCCCACCGAGGCGCAAGCCTTCCTCGACGCCCATCCCGAGATCGAGGCCTTCGATATCGTGCTGACCGACGCCAATGGCGTCGGGCGCGGCAAGATCGTGCGCCGGCACGAGCTGAAAAGCATTTTCGAAGGCGGCCGGCATATGCCGATCTCCATCCTCGGCCTCGACATCACCGGCGAGGATGTGCACGAAACCGGGCTGATCTGGGACAGCGGCGACGGCGATCTCCGGGCCTGGCCAATTCCCGGCACGCTGGTGCCGCTTTACGGTACGAATCCGCCGCGCGGCCAGGTGCTGATGGCTATGTATCATCTCGACGGCCAGCCAATGTCGTCGGACCCGCGGCTGGCGCTCGCCCGGCAGGTCGACATACTGGCTGCCAAGGGCCTCCATCCGGCCGGCGCCTTCGAACTCGAGTTTTTTCTGCTGGCCAATGAGCGTGATGCCGATGGCAAGGTGCAGCCGGCGCGCGCGGTGCTCGATGGCCGCGTCTCGGGCAAGACCGAAGTCTATTCCGTCGACCATCTGCATGGCATGGAGCCGCTGTTCTCCGACATTTACGCCGCCGCCAAGGCGCAAGGCATTCCGGCCGAGACGGTGATCTCGGAATATGCGCCTGGCCAGTACGAGCTGACGCTGAACTACCGCAAGGACGTGATGCGGGCGGCCGACGATCTGGTCATGCTGAAGCGGCTGGTGCGGGCGCAGGCGCGCCGTCACGGTGTCACCGCCTGCTTCATGGCCAAGCCGATCGAGAAATATGCCGGCTCCGGCATGCATTTCCACGTGTCGCTGCAGGACAAGGATGGCCGAAACGTCTTTTCGGAAGCCACCGGCGAGAACTGGTCGCTGCCGCTGCTGCGTGGCCTTGGCGGCCTGATCCAGACCATGGCGGAATCGATGCTGGTGTTTGCGCCGCACGCCAATTCCTGGCGCCGCTTCGTCTCGCAATCCTACGCACCGGTGGCGCCGACCTGGGGCGTCAACAACCGCTCGGTGGCGCTGCGCGTGCCGGCGGGCGATGCGAAAAACCGGCGCATCGAGCACCGGCCGTCCGGCGTCGACGCCAATCCCTATCTGATCGCCGCGACGGTGCTCGCCGGCATCGTCAAAGGCCTCGACGAAGGGCTCGATCCGGGCCCCGAAACGACCGGCAATGGCTATGAGGCTGCCGTCACCCGTACGACGATGCCAGCCGATTGGCGCGCGGCAATCGAAGCGGCCAGGGCGTCCAGTTTCCTAAAGGGCGCGCTCGGCGAGGACCTGCACCGCACCTTCGTTGCGATCAAGCAGTCCGAATACCTGCGCGTGGCCCGCACGGTCAGTGAACTGGACTATCACCTCTACCTGCACGAAGTCTGACGGCTGGGCGACCCGGCGGCGATCACTTTTTCGCCGTCACCATCAAATGAGATGGCGTGATGATTGATCAGAACATATCATGAACAAATGAGTGTTCTCACCATCCGTGAAAAACTGGCAATCCTGTCCGACGCCGCCAAGTACGATGCCTCCTGCGCCTCATCGGGCTCCGCAAAAAAGGATTCGCTGAAGTCCGGCGGCGTCGGCTCCACCGAAGGCATGGGCATCTGCCATTCCTACGCGCCGGACGGCCGCTGCATTTCGCTGCTGAAAATCCTGCTGACCAATTTCTGCATCTACGACTGCAGCTATTGCATCAACCGCTCGTCGTCGAATGTCCGGCGCGCCCGCTTCGGCATCGACGAGGTGGTGAAGCTGACCATGGATTTCTACCGGCGCAATTATATCGAAGGCCTTTTCCTCTCCTCGGGCGTCATCCGCTCGCCTGATGAAACCATGGGCGAAATGGTCGAGGTGGCGCGGCGGCTGCGGCTGGAGGAAAAATTCTCCGGTTATATCCATCTGAAGACCATTCCGGAAAGTTCGGCGGACCTGGTGGAGCAGGCCGGGCTCTATGCGGACCGCTTGTCGATCAATATCGAATTGCCCACCGACGAGGGCGTGAAGAAGCTGGCGCCGGAAAAGAGGCCGGAGACAATCCGGCTCTCGATGGCCAACCTGCGCCGGAAGATGGAGGAGAAGGCCGAGCCGACGCTGCGGACCAAAAAGCGCGAACGCTTTGCGCCCGGCGGCCAGTCGACGCAGATGATCGTCGGTGCCGACAAGACCTCCGACGACGGCATCCTGCACACCAGCGCCCGGCTTTATGGCAGTTACCACCTGCGGCGCGTCTATTATTCGGCCTTCAGTCCGATCCCCGATGCCTCGTCTTCGCTGCCGTTGCAGAAGCCGCCGCTGATGCGTGAACACCGGCTCTACCAAGCCGACTGGCTGATGCGCTTCTACGGATTTTCTCAACCGGAAATCCTGGCCGGCAGCAGCGATGGCATGCTCGATCTCGCTATCGACCCGAAGCTTGCCTGGGCGCTGCGCAACCGGGGGCAGTTTCCCGTCGACATCAACCGCGCCGACCGTGAGACGCTGTTGCGAGTGCCCGGCCTCGGCACCAAGGTGGTGACGAAAATCCTGCAGACCCGCCGGCACCGGCGGATGCGGCTGGAAGATGTCGGGCGGATTTGCCATTCGATCGCCAAGCTACGGCCCTTCATCATCGCCGAAGGCTGGTCGCCAGGTGCGCTCACCGACAAGGCCGGCCTGCGCGGCCAGATCGAGCGATCCTGCGAACAACTGGCGCTGTTTTGACCATGCTGCCAGCGGAGCTCGACCTCGCCCGCTACACAGTTTGGCTTGAAAGCCAGACCGATTTCGCCGGCTGGCGCGACGCGGCTCGACGGCTGGCGCTGAATGAGGTCAGACCCGAGGATATCGGCTGGCATGTCGCAGCCGGTTCCGACCGGCCGCAAAGCGATTTGCCTGACGTGCCCGAGGGCGCGCAGCTCGTTGTGCCGCGCGATTTCATCGATCACACTGAAACCGCCTTCTGCCATTGCGACCCCGGCCGTTTCGCCTTCCTCTACCGGCTGTTGTGGCGGCTGCGTGCGGAGCCCAAGCTGCTGGCGATCGCATCGGATCCCGATACCAGGCGGCTCGAGGCGATGGAAAAGGCGGTGCGGCGCGATAGCCACAAGATGCATGCCTTCGTCCGCTTCCGGAAGATCGGCGATGGCGAGGAGGAACGCTATGTCGCCTGGTTCGAGCCCGACCATTTCATCGTCGAGCGCAATGCGGATTTCTTCGTCCGGCGTTTTACCGGCATGCGCTGGACGATCCTGACGCCTTACGCCTCCGCCGACTGGGATGGCGAAAGGCTAGCGATCGGACCGGGCGCCGCCAAGACCGACGCGCCTGACCAGGACGACACCGAAGCGCTGTGGCGGACCTACTTCGCGAACATCTTCAATCCGGCGCGGCTGAAGGTGAAAGCCATGCAGAAGGAGATGCCGAAGAAATATTGGCGGAACCTTCCCGAGGCCTCGCTCATTCCTGACTTGATCGCGGGAGCGGACAAGGCCGCCAAGGATATGATTGCCAGAATGCCGACAACGCCCGCGCCGCACCACGCCAAGGTGCAGGCAAAGCATTGGCCGAAGCATCAGCCAGCCGAAACGCCTGACGGCGATGCCGCGCACACGATTTCCGAGTTGCGCGAAGCCGCGAAGGGCTGCCGCCGCTGTCCGCTTTGGCGCGATGCGACGCAGACCGTATTCGGCGAAGGACCTGACAATGCCAAGGTGATCTTCGTCGGCGAACAGCCTGGCGACCAGGAGGATCTCGCCGGCAAACCTTTTGTCGGCCCCGCGGGCAAGGTGTTCGATGCGATCTTGGACGATGCCGGTGTCGACCGCCTGGAGGTCTATGTCACCAACGCGGTCAAGCACTTCAAATTCGAGCCACGGGGCAAACGCCGCATCCATTCCAAGCCGAATGCCGGCGAGGTTCAGGCCTGCCGCTGGTGGATCGACAGGGAATTCGAGCTGGTCAAGCCGGAGCTTGCGGTGGCGCTCGGCGCGACGGCGGCGCTGTCCCTGCTTGGCAAGGCGATCCCGGTGACCAAGATGCGCGGCCAGGTGGTCGAACGCGAGGACGGGTTGCGCGTCTTCATCACCATCCACCCCTCCTTCATCCTGCGCATCCGGGATCACGCGGATAAAGAAGCCGAACGCGAGCGGTTTTTGCAGGATATGAAGCAGGTGAGGAAGCTTATGTCGACTTGATCCATCAGGTCCGAGCGCTGGATAAGGATCGAGCGGTTGGCGCCGCCCCTCATTGTCCTGCCGGACATTTCTCCCCGTGTAGTGACGGGGAGAAAGGGGCTGTGCCCTGCGCTTTCGTCAATCACCATCGTTGCAAGAAAAAGCTCCAAGACGCAGTTAGCTTCCTTCTCCCCGTCACTATACGGGGAGAAGGTGCCGGCAGGCGGATGAGGGGCAGCGCTTGCGTTTGGGAGAGGGGACGCACCAGCCTTTAACGGACGAGAATTGCCCTGAGATCATTGACGTTCGTGCCGGTCGGGCCGGGCACGAAGAGATCGCCGACGGCATTGAAGGCCGTCCAGGCATTGTTGCCGGCCAGCATCGCCTTGGCATCCACACCCGCCGCCCGCATGCGCGAAACGGTCGAACCGTCGGCGAAGGCGCCGGCATTGTTTTCGGAGCCATCGATGCCGTCGGTATCCGCGGCAAGGGCATGAGTACCCTCTACGCCATTGATGCCGATGGCGAAGGAGAGCAGGAATTCCGAATTGCGGCCGCCCTTGCCCCTTATGCCGTCAATGGGGGCACGGAGCGTTACGGTCGTCTCGCCGCCCGACAGGATCAGCACCGGCTTCGAGAACGGTCGGTTGCGGGTCGCCACTTCGCGGGCGATGGCGGCGTGGACGCCGCCAACCTCGCGCGCTTCGCCCTCGATGGCATCGGAGAGTATGACGGCTTCGATGCCTTGCCGCCTCGCTTCCGCCGCCGCCGCTTCCAGTGATACGCCGGCCGAGGCGATCAGATGCACCTCGTTGCGCGCAAAGCGCTGATCGTCGGGACCTGGTGCGTCGGCCCCCGGCGACTGGATGTGCGCCATGACCGCGTCCGGCAGTTTCATGCCATAGGCGGATATCGACGCCAGCGCGTCTTCACGGCTGCCAGTGTCGGGAACGGTCGGGCCGGACGCCACCAGGGCCGGATTGTCGCCGGGGATGTCGGAGACAACCAGCGACACCACCTTGGCCGGCCATGCGGCAGCGGCCAGCCGGCCACCCTTGATGGCGGAGAGATGCTTGCGGATGGTGTTCATCGCCGCGATCGGCGCGCCGGAAGCAAGCAGCGCCTCGTTGACGGCAATTTCGTCGGCCAGCGTCAGGCCGGCGGCCGGAGACGGCAGCAGGGCCGAACCGCCGCCGGAAATCAGCGCCACGACCAGGTCGTCCGCTGTCAGCCCTTGCACTTTCTCCAGCAGCCGCCGCGAGGCCTCGAGCCCGGCGGCGTCCGGCACCGGATGCGCGGCCTCGATGATCTCGATGCGCTCGCATCTGGCGCCATAGCCGTAGCGGGTGACGACCAGCCCTTCGATCAGGCCGTCCCAGACCTTCTCGAAGGCCGCCGCCATCTGTGCCGAGCCTTTGCCGGCGCCGATGACGATGGTGCGGCCCCTGGGTCTGGCCGGCAAATGGTCGCGGATGGTGCGCTCCGGATCGGCGGCGGCGACGGCGGCATTGAAGATCGAGGTAAGAAAAACCTTGGGATCGGGCACGGTCATTCGGGGTCCGCGGACAACGCCAGCTTGCGCCTGTCTATGCCCAGGTGATCGCACAGCGCATCGACCACCACGCCATGATCCTGGCGCTCCGGCAGGCCGGACACCGCGATCACGCCGATGACACCGGCACCCTTGACCGCGACCGGGAAGCCACCGCCGGCGAGCACATAGTCCGCAATATCCAGCCCCTCGCCGATCTTGAAGGTGCGGTCGGGACGCTGCTGCTCCAGAACCAGACGGTAGGTGCTTTTGAGGTAGCGCTTGACGACATTGATCTTGCGCCGCGCCCAGTCGGGATTGGATGCATTCGACCCCGGCATGGCGGCATAGAAGAGCGGCCGGTCGAAAGTCCTGATGTCGACGATAACGGGCAGGTTCTCAGCCAGCGCGCGATCACGGATCGCCGAACCGAGCTTGAAGGCGACGGCCTCGTCGAAGGCCGTGAAGACAAGGGTCTCTTCCTGTTTCTTGATCAGAGCGATGTCGTCAGCAACGGTCATGTCGTTCCCCTGTCAACTTCGCCGCACGCTTTGACCGATGGCTGCCGCCGGGTCAAGCAGGCAACACACCGCAGCGCTAAATTGCGATGTCGCTCTTGGCCGCTCGCCCCGCGACATAGACCTCGCGCACGGCTCGATCATCGCCCAGCGTCTGCAGCAGGAACAGTTCCTGCGCCAGCGTCTCGACCGTTTCCATCCTGAGCCGCATGGCCGGCGTTGCCCTCGCATCGAGCACGACGATGTCGGCATCGGTGCCTTCCTCCAGCGTGCCGATCTTCTCGACGACAGATAGCGCCTCGGCATTGCCGCGCGTGATCTGCCAGAAGGACTGGAAAGGGTTGAGCTTCTCGCCGTTCAGGGCGATCACCTTGTAGCCCTCGTCCATGGTGCGCAGCATCGAATAGTTGGTGCCGCCACCGACATCGGTGGCGGCCGCTATGCGCAACGGCTTGTCGCGGCGGCGAAAGCGCTGGTAGTCGAACAGGCCCGAGCCGAGGAACAGGTTCGAGGTTGGACAGAACACGGCCACCGAACCGCTGTCCGCCAGCGCGTCCGCCTCGCGCTCCGACAGATGGATGCAGTGGCCGAAAAGGCTCTTTTTGCCCAGCAGCCCATAGTGCTCGTAAACGTCGGTGTAGTCGCGCGACCAGGGATAAAGCTGTTGCGTGAAGGCGATCTCGGCGTGATTTTCCGACAGATGCGTCTGCATGTGCAGGTCGGGATGTTCGCGGCACAGCGCGCCGGCCATCTCCATCTGCTCCGGTGACGAGGTGATGGCGAAGCGCGGCGTGATGGCATAGTGCTGCCGCCCCTTGCCGTGCCACTCCTTGATCAGCGCCTTGGTGTCGTCATAGCCGGTCTGCGGCGTGTCGAGCACGCCTTCGGGCGCATTACGGTCCATCATCACCTTGCCGGCGATGTTGAGCATGTCGCGCGCGTGCGACTCGGCGAAGAAGGCTTCCGCCGAGGCCTTGTGCACCGAACAGTAGGCGGCAACCGTCGTTGTGCCGTGGCGCACCGTTTCATCAAGAAACAGCCGCGCGATGCGGCGGCCATGCTGCGCGTTGGCGAATTTTGTTTCCTCGGGAAAGGTGTAGGTGTTCAGCCAGTCGAGCAGTTCGGCGCCATAGGAGGCGATGACCTGCATCTGCGGGAAATGCACATGCGTATCGATAAAACCCGGCAGCAGCAGATGCGGCCGATGGTCGATCTTTTTGACGCCCTCGCCGGCCTGTTTCTCGACATCGGCATAGGCGCCTGATGCAACGATCCTGCCATCGCTTATCAGCAGGCCGCCATCCTCCTCGTAGCGCCAGGCTGAGTGGTCGTCGATGGTTTGCGGCCAGCGCACGAAGGACAGGGTGCGGCCGCGCAGAAGTGTCGAGGTCATGCTTATTTCCCCGCGCCTTCGAACCAGGCGACCAGCAGCGCCCGTTCCTTGTCGGTGATCTGGCTAACATTAGCCGGCGGCATGGCGTGGCTGCGGCCGGCCTGCAGATAGATCTCGCGGGCATGGTCGGCGATGCCGGCGTCGGTGTCGAGCATCACGCCCTTGGGCGCATGATAGATGCCTTCATAGACCGGCTCGGCCGCATGGCACATCGAACAGCGGCCGAGAACGGTGTCGCGCACCGCCGGGAAATGCGCCGAGGCGATATAGACCTGCGCCGAGGCGGACACCTTCGGTTCACCGGTCAGCACCTTCGGCACGGTCGACAGCCAGATGACGATGATGAACAGGACAAGGGCGCCGAGCCACGTCCAGTGCGGGTTGCCGGCACGCTTGTGCACGGTGTTGAAATAGTGGCGGATGAGGACGCCGATGATGAACACCAGCGAGGCGATGACCCAGTTGAACTCAGTCCCGAATGCCAGCGGATAGTGGTTCGACAGCATCAGGAACAGTACCGGCAGCGTCAAATAATTGTTGTGGAGCGAGCGCTGCTTGGCGATCTTGCCGTATTTCGGATCAGGCTTGCGGCCGGCGATGAGGTCGGCGACGACGATCTTCTGGTTGGGAATGATGACCATGAAGACATTGGCCGACATGATCGTCGCGGTAATCGCGCCCAGATGCAGGAAGGCGGCGCGGCCGGTGAACAGGTGCGTCAGCCCCCAGGCGATGAAGACCAGCACGCAATAGAGCACCAGCATCAGGCCGGTGTCGCTTTTGCCAAGCGGCGAGCGGCACAGGAGATCATAGACCACCCAGCCGACGCCGATCGTGGCCATCGACAACAGAATGCCCACCGGCACCGACATCGGCAGCACATTGGGATCGATCAGGAACAGATCGGCTCCGGCGTAATAGACCACGCACAGCATGGCGAAGCCGGACAGCCAGGTGGCATAGGATTCCCATTTGAACCAGGTCAGGTGCACGGGCATCTCGGCCGGCGCCACCAGGTATTTCTGGATGTGGTAGAAGCCGCCGCCATGCACCTGCCATTCCTCGCCGAAGGCGCCGACCGGCATGCCGGGCCGCTGGCGCAGGCCAAGATCGAGCGCGACGAAGTAGAAGGACGAGCCGATCCAGGCGATGCCGGTGACGACGTGCAGCCAGCGCACGGCGAAGCTCAGCCAGTCCCAGAAAATCGCGAAATCCATCATTGAAATCGTCCCTGCCGATCCGATGACTTTACGGTGTGGGGCGCAAACGAAAAGAGGCGAGGTGTACGATGACTTTCAAAAAAAAATGGAAAATACTAGGTTGATCACCGCAAACCGGTGAAGGGTGCCGATCCGCATGGCCTATCTCGACAACATCGCCGTCTTTGTCCGCGTCGTCGAGCTCGGCAATCTGTCGGCGGCCGGCCGCGACATGCGCATTTCGCCGGCGGTCGCCTCCAACCGCATCAAGGAACTGGAGAAGCATCTCGGCGTGCGGCTGTTCAACCGCACCACCCGGCAATTGATGCCGACCGAGCACGGCACTGTTTTCTATTCCGGCGCCAAGCAGGTGCTGGAGGCGATCACCGAGGCGGAAGCGGCCGTCTCGGCGCTGTCCGGCCAGCCGCGTGGCACCATCCGCGTCACCGCACCGCTCGGCCTCGGGCGCCGGCTGGTGGCGTCGGGCATTCCCGATTTTCACGACAAATACCCTGACGTCGAGGTGCGGCTGAGGCTCTCGGACCACAATGTCGACATCATGAAGGAAGGCATCGACGTCGCCTTCCGGTTAGGGATCATCGAGGATTCCAGCCTCAGGATGCGCGGCATCATGGAATGCGAGCGCGTGCTGGTCGCCGCACCCAAATATCTGGAAGCGCGCGGCGAGCCGACGGAGCCGCAGGAGCTGATCGGCAGGAAGCATGACTGCCTGATGCTGCGCTATTCCGGCGCGCGCGAATATGTCTGGACCTTGCAAACGCCCACCGGCCCGCAGAAATTCGAGGTGCATGGGCCCTATGACACCGATGATGGCGACGTGCTGACCGGCTGGGCGCTGTCGGGGCGCGGCATCATCAACAAACCGCGCTTCGAGGTCGAGCCGTTCATCCGCGACCAGCGGCTGAAAGTGATCCTGACCAGCACCCCGCCAACGCCGGTGCAGTTCGCCGCCGTCTATCCGCACAAGAAGCTGCAGGATCCCAAGGTGCGGCTATTGCTCGACTTCATGGCCGAGCGTTGCCAAAGGCTGATCAAGGACATTCTGGCGGGCAAGTGAGGGGCGGTCGCGTTGCTACGGGATCGGCCGAAGGCCCGCGACTTCGTCATCCACGGGCGGAGCGACGCGAAGCGGAGCGCAGACCCGAGGACCCATTCCGTGACTTTCGCCGTAAAGTGCAACGGAGCAGAATTCTGCACCGTGGCAGCGCCTTGACGCCGCGGCATGGATCCTCGGGTCTGCGCGACGCCGCTTCGCGGCTGCTCCGCCCGTGGATGACGACGCGGCGGATGTTTCAGCTAATTTTCGAGGTGTTTGAGAGCCAGCCGAAACGTGACTGCTGGCCGGCACATGGCCGGCGGTTGGCCCAGCGCCAGCGGTTGCCATTGGGGCATGCGGCGAACATAGTTCCCGCATGCCTTCCCCCAGGAACCATCCATGACCGACGGCGCCACAACGCATCTGGCCGCTTCGCTCAACATTGCCCTCGCAACCGGGCAAGCGCTCACTTTCAGCGATCTGGCCGGCTTCGCCCGGGAGGCCGAGGCGGCGGGGCTGGACATGATCATCCTCGACGACTCCGCGCCGCATGGCGCCGCGCCGAGCAGTCCGTTCGAGGCGACCACTCTCATCGCCGCGCTGGCGACCGTGACCGAAAAGATCGGTCTCGTCGCCAGCGCCTCGACGATCGCTCACCAGCCCTACAATCTCGCGCGCCGCTTTGCCTCGCTCGACATGATCAGCCATGGCCGCGCGGGCTGGAACGCGACGCTGGCGCAGACACCGCGAGAGGCCGCCAATTTCAGCCGGCCCGACGGGTTTTCAGCCGATGATTTTCGCCGCCGCTCGGAGGAATATATCGGCATCGTTCAAGGGCTCTGGCAGGGCTGGGACGCGGACGCGCTGCTGTTCGACAGGGACGGCGGCCGCTTCCATGATCCGCAAGGAATGCACCTGCTCGACCACAAGGGCGAGTTCTTCTCCGTGCGCGGGCCGCTGAATGTCGCGCGGTCGCCGCAGGACGCGCCGGTGCTGGTGCTGTCCGATCTCACCGAAGGCGACCTCGACTTTGCCGCCCGCACCGCCGATGTCGTTCTGCTGGACGAACGGGCGGCGGCAGAAGACAAGGCGTGTCATGGTGATTTGAAGCGCCGGGTTTCCGCCTGTGGGCGCGAGCCGGATGCGGTGAAGATACTGGCTGATATCTCGCTCACCGCTGACGGCGTCAGCGGGCTGGCCGACAGGCTGGAAGAAAAATCCTTCTCTAAGAGCTGCGACGGCTTCAACATCCGCTTGCCGGCGCAGCTTTCGGTGTTCGACGATTTGATCGATCGTGTTCTTCCGGAGTTGCGGCGGTGCGGGCTGCTTCGAGAAAACCATCCCGGCACCACCTTGCGCTCGCATCTCGGCCTTGCCGGCGGAGGTGACCAATGACCGCGCAAATGAAGCTCGGCGCCTTCCTGTGGGCGACGGGCCATCACATCGCCGCCTGGCGCCATCCGAAGGCGCATGTGAAAGCTGGCATCGACATCGATCACTACATGGCGCTGGCGCGCACGGCTGAAGCGGCGAAGTTCGACATGATCTTCTGCGAGGACGCCGCCGGCCTGCGCGAGGCCAATGTCGACATTGCCAGCCAGACGTCGCGCTCGATCGGCTTCGAGCCGATCAGCCTGCTTTCGGCGCTGGCTGTCCAGACCAGCCGCATCGGCCTCGTTTCCACCGCGTCGACCAGCTACAACGAACCTTACGGCCTGGCGCGGACCTTCCTCTCGCTCGATCACCTGAGCGGCGGCCGGGCCGGCTGGAACCTGGTGACCTCGGCCAGTCAGATCGAAGCCGCCAATTTCGGCGCAGCCGGCCTCAAGCCTCATGCCGACCGCTATGAGCGGGCGCGCGAGTTCGCCGAGGCGGTGACAGGGTTGTGGCGCGGCAAGGCAGGCCATGACGGACAGAGTTTTTCGGTCCGCGATCCGCTCGATCTGCCGCGCTCGCCGCAAGGCGCGCCTGTCATGGTCCAGGCCGGCGCTTCCGACGTCGGCCGCGACCTCGCCGCCCGCACCGCCGACGTGGTGTTCACGGCGGCACAGACCTTCGAGGAAGCGAAGGCCTTTTACGACGACCTCAAGGGGCGCATGGCGGCGTATGGGCGTGAACCCGATGACATCAAGATCATGCCCGGTGTCGCGCCCGTGGTGGCGGAGACCGAAGCCGAGGCCCGCGAAAAATTCGAGGAATTGCAGGAATTGATCCCCGACGACGTCGGCGTGGCGCTGCTGTCCAGCTATCTCAGCATATCCGACCTCTGGCGCCATCCGCTCGACGGTCCACTGCCCGACTTGCCCGAGAGCGAGGGCATGAAAAGCCGGCAGGCCCTGGTCGTCGAGCAATCGCGCCGCGATGGCCTTTCCATTCGCCAACTGGCGCGGCATTTCGCCGGCGCGCGCGGCCATTGGCGCATCGTGGGAACCGCGGTCCAGGTGGCGGACGAGTTGCAGGCGCGGTTCGAAGGCGGTGCCGCCGACGGCTTCAACGTCATGCCGTCTTATTTTCCCGGCGAACTCGATGCCTTTGCCACGCTGGTCGTGCCGGAACTGCAGCGGCGCGGCCTGTTCCGCAAGGCGTATGAAGGCGCCACGCTGCGCGCGCATCTGGGCCTCAGGCGACCGAGCTAGCCGGCGGTCACCCTGTCATGCGGAGCGTGATGCTCTGCGTTCGAAGCCGCATTGTGGATGACCAGCGCCGTCATGATCTCGGCGGCGGCGAGCGCGGCAATAACCGGCGGACGCTTGTCCTTGACGGCGTCGCCGCCGATCGGCGAGACGAGGCGGGCGAATTCGGTCTCCGTGCCGTCGGCCGATTTCAGGAACCAGTGCCTGAAGGTCGCTTTCTTGGTCTTCGAACCGATCATGCCGACATAGGCCGCGTCGTCGCGTTTCAGCGCTTCGGCGACGATCAGGAAATCGAGCGCGTGGTCATGCGTAAGGACGGCGAAGGCGGTGCCGGCCGGGGCGTTGCGCAGCTCTGCCTCGGGCATCGGCGTCAGCCGCGTCTCGACGGTTTCCGGCATGCCTTCCAATGCCTCGGCGCGTGTCTCGATGACGACGCCATGCACGGGAAGAAGCGCAATGGTCGACGCGAGCGCTTGGCCGACATGGCCGCCGCCGAAGATATAGACATGCGGCAGATGCGCCTCCTCCGATTCAGCGTGCGCCATCAGCTTTTCCTCGATTGTGCCGTCGACCAAGCGGATCAACACCTTGACCCGACCCCCGCAGCACTGGCCGATTTCCGGCCCGAGCGGAACGTCGAGCGTGACGCCAGCTTCGTCAGCGTCGCGCTGCCCCTCACCCTTACCCTCTCCCCGTAAGGACGGGGAGAGGGGGTCGCCGGCGTTACGGCCGCTTCCCTTCTCCCCGTCACTATACGGGGAGAAGGTGCCGGCAGGCGGATGAGGGGCGGCGCCGACATCGGCAAACTCGCTGAAAGATGCGGAGCGCAAAGAGCCCAGCATCTGCCGCGCCTTATCGATCGCCATATATTCGAGCTGACCGCCGCCAATGGTGCCGAAAATCGCCGATGGCGAGACAAGCATGAACGCACCGGCCTCGCGCGGCGTCGAACCCTTTGCCGCCGCAACTTCGACAAGCGCGACCCGACCGGCATGGTCGAGAAACACTTTCAGCTCTTGAACCTTCGAGTTCATCGCCTGCACTTCCATCCAGGAAATATAGTATTTTTCGGCGCGATTTGCACGTTTTGGCCTCAGGAAGGCTCTGAAGCCTCCCGCTTCAGCCGCTCGATCGCCATCAGCACGCGTTCGGGTGTCGCCGGCGCGTCGAGACGCGGGCAGATCTTGTGGTCGGCGACGCTGGCCACTGCGTCCGACAGCGCGTGCAGCACCGCCATGCCATGCGGCAGCGGCGGTTCGCCGACCGCCTTGGAGCGATGGATGGTCGGCTCATAGGCCTGCGACCAGTCGGTCAGCGCCACGTTGAAGATCTTCGGTCGGTCCGACGCCAGCGGAATCTTGTAGGTCGACGGCGCGTGCGTGCGCAGCCGGCCCTTGTCGTCCCACCACAGTTCCTCCGTCGTCAGCCAGCCCATGCCCTGGATGAAGCCGCCCTCGACCTGGCCGAGGTCGATGGCCCGGTTCAGCGAACGGCCGCAGTCGTGCAGGATATCGGCGCGCTCGACGACATATTCGCCGGTCAGCGTGTCGACCGACACTTCGGCGCAGGCCGCGCCATAGGCGTAGTAATAGAAGGCGTGGCCCTGGCCCTTGCTGCGATCCCAGTGGATCTTCGGCGTCTTGTAGAAGCCGGCGGCCGAGAGCTGCACACGTGCGATATAGGCCTGCTTGACCAGATCGTTGAAGCTGACCTCCTGGTTGCCGACGCGCACCCGGTTTGGCAGGAACAACACCTGGTCGACAGGGATCTGATATTTCTCGGCGGCGAAGTCGGTCAGCCGGCGGCGGATCTGGCGCGCCGCGTTCTGCGCCGCCATGCCATTGAGGTCGGCGCCCGAGGACGCAGCCGTCGGCGCGGTGTTGGGCACCTTGGCGGTGGTGGTGGCGGTGATCTTCACGCGATCGAGGTCGATCTGGAACTCCTCCGCAACGACTTGCGCCACCTTGAGATGCAGGCCCTGCCCCATTTCGGTGCCGCCATGGTTCATGTGCACCGAACCATCGGCATAGACATGCACCAGCGCGCCGGCCTGGTTGGCCTCGGTCTTGGTGAAGGAGATGCCGAACTTGACCGGCGTCAGCGCCAGGCCGCGCTTGACGAAGCGGCTGTTGGCGTTGAATGCGGAAATCTCGCGACGGCGGCGCGCATAGTTGGCGCTGTCTTCCAGTTCCGCCACGATGCGCTGGATGATGCAGTCCTCGACCTTCTGGTGATAAGGGGTGACGTTGCGGCCGCCGATCGCTTCCATCGGATCGTAGAAATTCAGCTTGCGGATTTCGAGCGAATCCTTGCCGACCGCGAAGGCGACCTCGTCGATGACACGCTCGGCGCCGACCATGCCTTGCGGGCCGCCGAAGCCGCGGAACGCGGTGTTGGAGACGGTGTTGGTGTAGAGCGGCGCGGACTTGGCCAGCACCGCGGGATAGAAATAGGCGTTGTCGCAGTGGAACAGCGCACGGTCGCCGACCGGGCCGGACAGGTCGGCGGAGAAGCCGCAGCGCAAGGCGTAAGTGAAATCGACGCCGAGAATATTGCCCTCGTCGTCGAAGCCGACCTCGTAGTCGATGGCGAAATCGTGCCGCTTGCCGGTGGCGGTCATGTCCTCGTCGCGGTCGAGCCGGATCTTGACCGCCCGCTTCAGCCTCTTGGCGGCGATCGCGGCGATCGCGGCGCACTGGTTGGCCTGCGTTTCCTTGCCGCCGAAGCCGCCGCCCATGCGGCGCACTTCCACCGTCACCGCGTTACTCGGCACGCCAAGCGTGTGGGCGACCAGATGCTGCGTCTCGCTCGGCCCCTGGGTCGAACAATAGACGGTGACCTCGTCGTCCTCGCCGGGGATGGCGAGAGACACCTGGCCTTCGAGGTAGAAATGGTCCTGGCCGCCAAGCCACATCCGGTTCTTGATGCGGCGGGGCGCTGCCTTGATTGCCGCAGCCGCATCGCCGCGCCGCAAGATCAGCGGCGTGGTCACCTGCTTGTCCTTCGCCGGATCAAGGTCCCAGATGTCGATCACGGCGGGAAGCTCGTCATATTCGATCCTGGCCAGGCGCGCGGCGCGCCGGGCTGCTTCGCGCGTCTCGGCAATCACCGCGAAGATCGGCTGGCCGAAGAACTGCACCTTGCCTTCCGCCAGAACCGGATCGTCATGCATGTTGCTGGGCGAGACATCGTTCTCACCCGGCACGTCGGCATAAGTCAGCACGTCGACGACACCAGGGGCCGCGCGCACCGCCGAGAGGTCGACGCTTTTCAGAACGCCATGCGCCACCTTGGACAGGCCAAGGCCGGCATGCAGGGTGCCGGCCGGCTCCGGCATGTCGTCGATATAGACGGCGCCGCCGCTGACATGCTTGTGGGCGGAATCATGCCGCTGGTCGGTAGCGACGCCGCCGACGATCTTCTCGGCCTTGAGGTTTGATGGTGCGTGCTTGTTCATCAGGCCGCCTCGCTGCGTGATACCTGGAACGGCGCTTTCGTTCCGGTCGTCTCGACGTAAAAACGCAGCAAGAGGTTCTTTGCCGCCAGCGCTCGATATTCGGCGGTCGCGCGCATATCCGTGAGCGGCGTGAAATCCTTGGCGTATTCGGCCATCGCTGCCGCCACCGTCGCTTCACTCCAAATCTTGCCTATCAAAGCCCGTTCAACCGCCGACGCCCGCTTCGGCGTTGCCGCCATGCCGCCATAGGCGATGCGGATATCGGCCACCGTGCCGTCCTTGGCCAGAGCCAGACAGAAGGCACCCAAGGTCGCGGTGATGTCCTCGTCGCGGCGCTTGGTGACCTTGTAGACGGCGAATTTCACGTCCTTTGCCGGCACGGGCACGTGCACGGCCTCGACGAACTCGCCCGGCTGGCGATCCTGCTTGCCATAGGCAATGAAGAAGTCCTGCAACGGGATCGTGCGCCGCTTCTTGCCCTTGCGCAATGTCAGCCGTGCGCCGAGCACGATCAAGGGCGGCGGCGTGTCGCCGATCGGCGAGCCGTTGGCGACATTGCCGCCGATCGTGCCCATGTTGCGGACCTGTTCGCCGCCGATGCGGTCGAACAACGGCCCCAACGCAGGGATGCGTTTCGACAGCGTCGAAAAGGCTTCGGTGTAGGTCACGCCGGCGCCAATCGATATGACGCCGTTTTCTTCCGTGACGGCGCAAAGCCCCGGCAGATTGCCGATGAAGATCGCCGGCGAGATATCGCGCATGTGCTTGGTCACCCACAGGCCAACATCGGTCGAACCGGCGACGACCGTCGCGGTGGGTTCCTTCTCGAAGACAGAAGCGAAATCGTCGGCGTCGGCCGGCACGACCAGCCGCGTCCTGCCGGAGCCAATCTCGACCCTGGCGCCATCGCGCAACGACTGCAGCCGTGTCGTGATGTCCCGGCGCTCCGCCGCCAGCGGGTCCTTCGCCGCCTTGCCATAGCTCGATATGGCGTGCGCGGCGCGCATGATCGCTTCGTAGCCGGTGCAGCGGCAGAGATTGCCTTGCAAGGCTTTTTCGATGGCCGCGTCCGACGGGTCCGGCGACTTCATCCACAGGCCGTAGAGCGACATGACGAAACCCGGCGTGCAGAAGCCGCATTGCGAGCCATGGAAATCGACCATCGCCTGCTGCACAGGATGCAACCGGCCTGACACACCGCGCAGATGTTCGACCGTCACGACATGGGCGCCGTCGAGCGAGCCGAGGAAGCGGATGCAGGAATTGACGCTTTCATAGACCAATCCGGCGGCCGATAGCCTGCCGACCAGCACGGTGCAGGCGCCGCAATCGCCCTCGGCGCAGCCTTCCTTGGTGCCGCGCAGCGAACGATCGAGCCGCAGCCAGTCGAGCAAGGTCGCGTCGGGCGCCACGGATGACAGCGCGACATCCCTGCCATTCAGAATGAAGCGGATTTCGTTGCGGATATTGACCTTGGCCATGCCTCAGCTCCCCCTGTAGGTGGAATAGCCGTAGGGCGAGATCAGCAATGGTACATGATAGTGCACCGCCTCCGCCATGCCGAAGCGGATCGGCACGCTGTCGAGGAAGGCAGGCTCCGGCAGCTTCGTTCCCTGACCGCGCAGATAGTCGCCGGCCGCGAACACCAGTTCGTATTCGCCGGTGCGGAAGTCGGCGCCTGCCAGCAGCGGCGCGTCGCAGCGGCCGTCTGCATTGGTGACGACCGTCTTCAGAAGCGTGCGAGCAGCACCGTCGAGACGGTAGAGCGCGATCGACAATCCCGCCGCCGGCCTGCCGGTCGCGGTATCCAGGACATGGGTCGTCAGACGCCCGCCATCGGCTTTCGACGTTTCTGCCATTGGCCGCCTCCCATTTCCAGTACGAACAAATTGGCCGATATAATCGAGCACTGCTGATGAATTGTGCGCCAATTAAAGGCGATGCATAAGTCCCGGTCGAGCGGAGTGCGACAAAAACACTTTCAAAAATTTTGAGGGGAATGCGAGAAGCACCCTTTCGATATTCTGATCATACTTCCGGTGATGCCGGGCGCGGAGGGACGATGCGTTACACCAGGGACATGCGTGGCTACGGGGCCAATCCGCCAGATCCGAAATGGCCTGGCGGCGCGCATGTCGCCGTGCAGTTCGTCGTCAATTACGAGGAGGGCGGCGAGAACTGCGTGCTCCACGGCGACAAGGCTTCGGAAGCCTTCCTCTCGGAAATCGTCGGCGCGGCGCCCTGGGTGGGCCAGCGCCACTGGAACATGGAATCGATCTACGAGTATGGGGCGCGAGCCGGCTTCTGGCGGCTGCTGCGCCTGTTCGGCGAGGCGCAAGTGCCCGTGACCTGCTATGGCGTCGCCACGGCGCTCGCGCGCTCCCCCGACCAGGTCACGGCGATGCAGGAAGCCGGCTGGGAAATCGCCTCGCACGGGTTGAGATGGATCGACTACCGCGACCACGACGCCGAGGACGAGCGCCGCGACCTCGAGGCGGCGATCAAGCTGCATTACGAGGTGACCGGCCAGCGCCCGACCGGCTGGTATACCGGCCGCACATCGGTCAACACGGTGCGCCTGGTGGCGGAAGAAGGCGGCTTCGACTACGTCTCGGACACCTATGACGACGAACTGCCCTACTGGTTCGAGCATAGCGGCGGCACGCAGCTCATCATCCCCTACACGCTCGATGCCAACGACATGCGCTTCGCCACGCCGCAAGGCTTCAATTCGGGCGACCAGTTCTTTGCCTATCTCAAGGATAGTTTCGACACGCTCTATGCCGAAGGCAAGGCAGGCAGGCCGCGCATGATGAATATCGGCCTGCATTGCCGCCTTGTCGGGCGGCCGGGCCGGGTGGCGGCGCTGAAGCGCTTCGTCGATTATGTCAAATCGCATGACAAGGTCTGGCTGGCGCGGCGCATCGACATCGCCAAGCACTGGCAGGAGAACCATCCCTACAAACCGGCCGCCCTGCGCCCGTCGAAGATGGAATTCGAGACGTTCGTTCACACCTTCGGCGCCGTGTTCGAACATTCGCCCTGGATTGCCGAACGGGCCCACGAGTTGGAGCTCGGTCCGGCACACGACACGGCGGGGGGCCTGCACAATGCGCTCTGCCGCATCTTCCGCGCCGCCAGCGAAACCGAACGGCTCGGCGTGCTCAACGCCCATCCCGACCTCGCCGGCAAACTGGCCAAGGCCAGGCGGCTGACGGCGGAATCCACCCGGGAACAGGCTTCCGCCGGCCTCGACGCGCTGACCGACAAGGAACGCGAACTGTTCTCCAAGCTCAACGCCGCCTACGTCACCACCTTCGGCTTCCCCTTCATCATCGCGGTGAAAGGCAAGACAAAGGAGGAAATCCTCGCCGAATTCGAAGCCCGTATCGGCAACGGCCGCGGCGTCGAATTCGAAACCGCCTGCAAACAGGTCGAGCGCATTGCGCTGCTGCGCCTCAAGGACATGCTTCCACAATAGGTTTAAACCCATGGATACGATCAGGATGCCCGAGCGAACCTATTATGCCCCACAGGGGGGCCATCCCGGCCAGAACGAGCTTTTGACCGGGCGCGCCGTCTTCACCGAGGCCTATGCGGTCATCCCCAAAGGCGTGATGCAGGACATCGTGACCAGCCCGCTGCCGTTCTGGGACAAGACCAGGGCTTGGATCATCGCAAGGCCGCTGTCGGGCTTTGCCGAGACGTTTTCTCAGTACATCGTCGAGGTTCTGCCGGGCGGCGGCAGCGACCGGCCGGAACCTGACTCCGGCGCCGAAGGCGTGCTGTTCGTGGTCGAGGGGGAACTCACCGTATCGCTCGCCGGCAAAAAGCATGTGCTTGCCGCCGGTGGCTTTGCCTTCCTGCCGCCGGCAAGCGGCTGGACGGTGCGCAACGAGAGCAGCGCTGCCGTGCGCTTCCACTGGATCCGCAAGGCCTATGAGGTGGTCGACGGCCTGGACGCGCCGGAAGCCTTCTTCAGCAGCGACCAGCAGGTGGCGCCGACGCCGATGGCCGGCACCGAGGGCCGCTGGGCGACGACGCGTTTCGTCGATCCGGACGACATGCGCCACGACATGCACGTCACCATCGTCACGCTCGAGGCGGGCGCGGTCATTCCCTTCGCCGAAACCCATGTCATGGAACATGGGCTCTACGTGCTCGAAGGCAAGGCGGTCTACCGGCTGAACCAGGACTGGGTCGAGGTCGAGGCCGGCGACTTCATGTGGCTGCGCGCCTTCTGCCCGCAGGCCTGCTATGCCGGCGGCCCCGGAAAATTCCGCTATCTGCTCTACAAGGACGTCAACCGGCACGCCAAGCTCGGCGGCTATCTCGGGGGCCGCGCGCGGTGAGCCGCATCGTCGCGCAGCCGCTGAGCCGCGAAAACTTCGCGCCCTTCGGCGACGTCATCGATATGGGCGGCGACAACCGCTACCCAATCAATGGCGGCAAGGCGATCCGCTATCATGATCTCGCCACCGCCGAGGCCGCTGGGCCGAATGCGCGCGTGCTGATCTCGATGGTGCGCGGCACACCCTATGAAATGCCGCTGAAGCTGACCATGGTCGAGCGCCATCCGCTCGGCAGCCAGGCTTTCATCCCGCTGTCGCCACGGCCGTTTCTGGTCGTCGTCTGCCACGATACCAAGGACGGGCCGGGCGAACCGCATGGCTTCATCGCCGCGCCCGGACAGGGCATCAACTACAAGCGCAATCTCTGGCACGGTGTGCTGACGCCGATCGGCGAGGAACAGGATTTCCTCATCGTCGATCGCGGCGGCGATGGCTCCAACCTCGAAGAGTTTCACTTCTCGCACCCTTACGAAATCCACCTTCCCAGAAAGCCCGAGATTTCATCATGACCGACATTTCGCTGATCGACCGCCTGCTCGACGTGATCGAGCACGACATCGTGCCGAAGACGGCAGAAGGCGTCGCCCATGGCAACAAGCTGTTCGGCGCGGCGATCCTGCGCAAGGACGACCGGTCGCTGGTGCTGGCCGAGACCAACAACGAGATGGAAAACCCGCTCTGGCATGGCGAGGTGCATTGCCTGAAGCGTTTTTACGAGATGCCCAGAGCCGAACGCGTCGACACGAAAGAGGCCATCTTCATTGCCACGCATGAGCCGTGCTCGCTCTGCCTGTCGGCGATCACCTGGACCGGTTTCGACAATTTCTACTATTTGTTCAGCCACGAGGACTCGCGCGACAGTTTTGCCATCCCGCATGATCTCAAAATTCTGAAAGAGGTCTTCACTCTCGACCCTGGCGGCTACAATGCCGAGAACGCCTATTGGAAAAGCTTTTCGATCCGTCGGCTGGTGCGGGCCCTCCCCGAGGCCGAGCGCGCGAGGCTGGAGACGCGGATCGGCAGGATTTCCGCACGCTATGACGAACTGTCCGACGCCTATCAGGCGAACAAGGCCGCAAACGACATTCCGCTGAGTTGATGGTATGAGACAAGTCGCATATTTCGCTGCTCCAGTCGCGAATGGCGATTGAAAGTTTTCGTGCCGCGGAGCGTTATGCCTGCCATGAAAACCATCACCGAATTTCCCCGTAAGGTCGTCGAATTTCCCGACATGGGTATCGTCATGCCCGATGGCTGCCGGTTGTCGGCGCGGGTGTGGATGCCGGAGGATGCGGGCGACGATCCGGTACCTGTCATCCTTGAGCATCTGCCCTACCGCAAGCGCGACGGAACGATCTTTCGTGATCAGCTTACCCATCCCTATTTCGCCGGCCACGGCTACGCCTCGATCCGCGTCGACATGCGCGGCAATGGCGATTCCGAAGGGCTGATGGACGACGAATATTCCGAGCAGGAACTGCAGGACGCCTGCGATGTCATCGCCTGGGCGGCGGCGCAGCCCTGGTGCAACGGCAATGTCGGCATGATGGGCATCTCTTGGGGCGGCTTCAACTGCCTGCAGGTGGCGGCCAAACAGCCGCCGGCGCTCAAGGCGGTTATCAGCCTGTGCTCGACCGTCGACCGCTATGCCGACGACATCCACTACAAGGGCGGCTGCCTTTTGAACGAGAATTTCGGCTGGGCCTCGACCATGCTGTCCTATTCGTCGCGGCCACCGGATCCGCTGATTGCCGGCGACAACCGCTGGCGCGATCTGTGGCTGAGACGGCTGGAGAACCAGTCCTTCCTTTTGCCGCTCTGGCTCAGCCACCAGCATCGCGACGCCTACTGGAAACGCGGTTCGATCTGCGAGGATTTTTCCGCAATCAAAGCCGCAGTGCTGTCGATCGGCGGCTGGCATGACGGCTACCGCAACACGATCTCGCACCTCGTCACCAACATCGAGGCACCGGTCAAGGGCATCGTTGGACCGTGGATACACAAATACCCGCACTATGCGGGCCCCAAGCCGGCCATCGGCTTCCTGCAGGAAGCGCTGCGCTGGTGGGACCACTGGCTGAAGGGCGCCGAGACCGGCGTCGAGGCCGATCCCGACTATCGCGCCTATGTGATGGACAGCGTGCGCCCCGCTCGCTGGCATCCGGAGCGGCCCGGCCGCTGGATAGCCGAGCAGGAATGGCCGTCGTCCAACATAACGATTGAAACGATCGAACTCGTTTCCGCTGATGCAGGACCTTCCATCGTCGCTTCGCCGCAGACCTGCGGGCTTGCCGGCGGCGAATACTTTCCCTTCACCTTCGGCCCGGAATTGCCTGGTGACCAGCGCCCTGACGACGGGCTGTCGGCGTGTTTCGACCAGCCTGAGCTCACCAAGCCGATCGAGATCGTCGGCGCGCCGGAGCTTGAGATCCAGTTTGCCTCCGATCGGCCCCAGGCCAACATCGCGGTCCGGCTTTGCGACGTGCATCCCGACGGCGCCTCGGAACTTATCTCCTATGGCGTGCTCAATCTGACGCACCGCAAGTCGCATGAATTCCCCGAGGCGCTGGTCCCAGGGGAGACGGTTTCGGCGCGTGTCGTGCTCGATCAATGTGCCTACCGCGTGCCGGCCGGGCATCGTTTGCGCGTCGCCGTTTCGACCGCCTACTGGCCTGCCATCTGGCCCTCGCCGGAGCCGGTACGGCTGACCTTGTCGGCGGCCTCGCTATCAGTGCCGCTGCGCCTGCTCGCAACAGGCGACGAAGTCGTCTTCGGCGAACCGGAAGGCGCCACGCCCTGGGCGACCGAGACGGTTCGACCCGCCAAGTCCGAACGCCATGTCGACCGCGACGAAAAGACGGGAATCGTCACGCTTTCCATTGCGGATGATTTCGGCGAGGTGCGTGATCTCGACCACGGCCTTGTCAACGGCAGCATCGCCCGCGAAACCTGGACCATCCATCCTGACGATCCTCTGTCAGCCTCCGGGAAAACACATTGGACGCAGACCCTGTCGCGAAATGGATGGTCGGTCCGTACCGAGACATGGGCGCAGATGCGGTCGGATGCGCAAAACTTCATCGTCAGCGCCAGAATCGAGGCCTACGAAGGCGAAAACCTCGTCTTCGAGCGCGATTTCGACGAAAGGGTCCCGCGCGCGCTGGTCTGAGTGCTGAAACCGTTGGTCCAAATGCGACGTGCGATTTACGCCACGGCATGTCGCATTCGGTCTTGCTTACCGCTTTCCCTTGCGGTCATTATTCCCCTCACAAGAAGCAAGAAAATCGACCAGAGAGTCGAACCAACAGAGTGAGGAACTCAAAATGTCGAATGAACTCGAATTCCTTAGCCGGCGCGTTGCAGCAGGCAAGCTGAGCCGTCGTGATTTTCTCGGCCGGGCGGCAGCGCTCGGCATCGCCGCACCCTTCGCCAACTCGCTGCTTTCAAGCGCGGCGCGGGCGGCCGGTCCGGTCAAGGGCGGCACGCTGAAGGCCGGCCTGGTCGGCGGTGAATCCACCAACAGTCTCGATCCGGCCCTGTTCATGACCCAGGTGCCGTTCGCCTTCGGCAAGTGCTGGGGCGAAATGATCGTCGAGCTGTCGCCCGACGGCAAGCTCGAGAACCGCATCGCCGAGGAGATCGGCTCGTCCAAGGACGCCAAGACCTGGACGCTGAAGATCCGCGACGGCGTCGAATTCCACAACGGCAAGAAAGTGACCGCCGAGGACGTCGCCGCGACGCTCGAGCGCCATTCGGACGAGAAATCGAAATCCGGCGCGCTCGGCTACATGAAGGGCATCGATACCATCAAGGCCAGCGGCAAGGAAGTGGTGCTGACGCTGAAGGAGGCCAATGCCGACCTTCCCTACCTGCTCAGCGACTATCACCTGATCGTCCAGCCGAACGGCGGCAAGGACAAGGCCGACGCCGGCATCTCGGCCGGACCCTATAAGGTCACCACCAACGAGCCCGGCGTGCGCCATGGCGGCGAGCGCTTCGCCAATTACTGGCAGAGCGACAAGATGGGTCATGCCGACCAGATCGAGATCATCGTCATCAACGATGCGACTGCGCGCACGGCGGCCCTGCAGGGTGGCCAGGTCAACATGATCAACCGCGTCGAGCCGAAGATCGTCGACCTGATCAAGCGCGTGCCTGGTGTAACCATCCGCAACCATGCGGGTCCGGGCCATTACGTGTTCATCATGCATTGCAACACGGCGCCGTTCGACAACAACGACCTCAGGATGGCGCTGAAGCTGGCGATCGACCGCGAGGAGATGCTGAACAAGGTGCTGCGCGGCTATGGCTCGCTCGGCAACGACTTCCCGATCAACGCGTCCTATCCGCTTTTCACCGAGATCGAGCAGCGCAAATACGATCCCGACAAGGCCAAATTCCACTACAAGAAGTCCGGTCATGACGGCGCCGTGCTGCTCAGGACCTCGGACGTCGCCTTCCCGGGCGCTGTCGATGCGTCCCAGCTCTTCCAGCAGAGCGCGGCCAAGGCCGGCATCAAGATCGAGCTCAAGCGCGAGCCCGGCGACGGCTACTGGAACGAGGTCTGGAACAAGCAGCCCTTCTGCGCTTCCTATTGGGGCGGCCGCTCGACGCAGGACCAGATGTACTCGACCGCCTACCTGTCGACCGCCGACTGGAACGACACGCGTTTCAAGCGCCCGGATTTCGACAAGATGGTGCTGGCGGCGCGCGCCGAACTCGACGAGGCCAAGCGCAAGCAGATGTACCACGATATGGCGGTCATGGTGCGCGACGAAGGCGGTCTGATCCTGCCGATGTTCAACCAGTTCATCGACGCCACCGGCGCCAAGGTCGATGGCTGGGTGGACGACCCGCATCAGGAGCTGATGAACGGCTACGCCCTGGCGAAGTGCTGGCTGCAGGCCTGAGTCCGGCTTTGCGGATATGTCTTCACCCATCCTGAAACTAATCGCCCAGCGCATCGCGCTGGGCATCCTCCTTTTGTTGGCCATTTCGGTCCTGATCTTTGCCGGCACGCAAATCCTGCCCGGCGACGTCGCGCAAGCCATTCTGGGACAATCGGCGACACCGGAGTCGCTCGCCAATCTGCGCGAGCAGCTTGGACTGAACGACCCCGCCTATATCAGGTACTTCCATTGGCTCGGCGGCGTCTTGACCGGGGACCTCGGCACGGCGATGTCGAGCGGGCAGGATATCGCAACCTCAATCAAGGGCCGGCTGTGGAACACGCTGTTCCTCGCCTTCTGGGCGGCGATCGTGGCCGTGCCGCTGGCAATCATCCTTGGGCTGATCGCGGTGCGCTATCGCAATGGCTGGGTCGACAAGCTGATCTCCGGACTGGCGCTCGCCTCGACCTCGTTCCCGGAATTCTTCATCGGCTATCTCCTGGTCTATTTCTTCGCGGTGAAATGGCAGATCTTCCCTGCCATCTCCACCGTCTATGATGGCATGCCCTTCGGCGAACGCATGCAGGCCATCGCGCTGCCGGCCACGGCGCTGACGCTGGTAGTGCTCGCGCACATGATGCGCATGACACGTGCGGCGATCCTCAACGTCATGCAGTCGGCTTATGTCGAAACGGCGGAACTCAAAGGGCTTTCAGCCTTCTCCGTCATCCGCAGGCACGCCTTCCCGAATGCCATAGCGCCGATCATCAATGTCGTCATGCTGAACCTCGCCTATCTCATCGTCGGCGTCGTCGTGGTCGAGGTGATCTTCGTCTATCCCGGCATGGGACAGTATCTGGTCGACCACGTCACCAAGCGCGACGTGCCGGTGGTGCAGGCGGTCGGCCTGATCTTCGCCGCCGTCTACATCAGCCTCAACATCATCGCGGACATTGCGGCGATCGTCGCCAATCCGCGTCTCAGACATCCAAAGTGAGGGGGCGGGCATGCTCGATATAAAACGCATCCCCATCCCCGCTCTGATCGGCCTGGTGCTGACAGCCCTGTTCGTGCTCGCGGCGATCCTCGCGCCGTGGATTTCGCCCCACGACAATGCCGAGATCGTCGGCGACGTCTGGGAACCGATGTCGGCGGCGCATTGGCTTGGCACCGACAATCTTGGCCGCGATCTCTTGTCGCGCATGATCTACGGTGCCCGGATCACCCTGTTCATCGCCGTGCTGGCCACCGCGCTGTCGTTCTCGCTCGGCGCCATACTGGGTTTTTCGGCGGCTGTGTTCGGCGGCTGGTTCGACACGATCCTGTCCCGCCTCGTCGATCTCCTGATGTCGATCCCGACACTGATCATGGCCCTGGTCGTGCTCTCCGTGCTGCCGACCAACCTGGTGACGCTGATCCTGGTGATGGGCATTCTCGATTCGACGCGCGTCTATCGCCTGGCGCGCGCGGTCGCCGTCGACATCAACGTCATGGACTATGTCGAAGCGGCCAAGCTGCGCGGCGAAGGCAGCGCCTGGATCATCTTCCGCGAGATCCTGCCCAACGCGCTGTCGCCGCTGGTCTCCGAGCTCGGTCTGCGCTTCATCTACGCGGTGCTGTTCCTGTCAACGCTGTCCTTTCTCGGTCTCGGCGTGCAACCGCCAGACGCCGACTGGGGCGGCATGGTCAAGGAGAACAAGGACGGCATCGTCTTCGGTATCGCCGCCGCGCTCATTCCCGCGGCCGCGATCGCGGCCCTGGCGATCTCGGTCAACCTAGTGGCCGACTGGGTACTGAACCGCACGACAAGCCTCAAGGGAGGACGCGGCTGATGGCTGACGGCAAGGCAAAGTCCACTCCCCTGCTCGACATCCGCAATTTGCGCATCGAGGCGACGGTCTATCCGCCTGGTGAGGCGCCGAAGACCATCACGCTGGTCCACGACGTGTCGCTGACGCTGGAGAAGGGCAAGGTGTTGGGCCTGATCGGCGAATCCGGCGCCGGCAAGTCGACGATCGGCCTGTCGTCGATGGGCTATGGCCGCGGCGGCGTGCGCATCACCGGCGGCGAAGTCATTCTCAACGGCCGTGACATCCTGAAGGGCGGCAAGGACGAATTCCGCAAGCTGCGCGGCCGCGAGGTCTGCTATGTCGCGCAATCGGCGGCAGCCGCCTTCAATCCGGCGCACAGGCTGATGGACCAGGTTGTGGAAGCCACGCTGCTGCATGGCACGGCAACCCGCGCGGAGGCCGAGAAGCGGGCCGTCGCGCTGTTCAAGAAGCTCAGCCTGCCCAATCCGGAAACCATTGGCGAACGCTTTCCGCACCAGGTGTCGGGCGGCCAGCTGCAGCGCGTCATGACGGCGATGGCGCTGTGCTCCGAACCCGACCTGATCGTCTTCGACGAGCCGACCACAGCGCTCGACGTGACGACGCAGATCGACGTGCTGTCGGCGATCAAGGACGCCATCCGCGACACGCATGTGGCGGCGCTCTACATCACCCATGACCTTGCCGTCGTCGCCCAGGTCTCCGACGAGATCATGGTGCTGCGCCACGGCCGGCTGGTCGAATGGGGAGGCACCCGCCAGATCATCAAGGAGCCTCGCCAGGAATACACCAACGCGCTGGTCTCGGTGCACGAGATCGAGCATGCCGAACAGAACCCGGGCGCGACGCCGTTCCTGTCGGTCAAGAACGTCACCGCCGCCTATGGCGGCGGCCAGGTCAAAGTGCTCAAGAACGTTTCGGTCGACATCTATCCTGGCCAGACGCTGGCCGTGGTTGGCGAATCCGGTTCCGGTAAATCGACGCTGGCGCGCGCCATCACCGGCCTGTTGCCGCCCGAGCAGGGCAATGTGACCTTTGACGGGCGCCCGCTGGCCAACCGGCTTGCCGACCGGACGAAGGAGGATCTGCGCCAGTTGCAGATGATCTACCAGATGGCCGACGTGGCGATGAACCCGCGCCAGACCGTCGGCACCATCATCGGCCGGCCGCTCGAATTCTATTTCGGCATCCGCGGCAGGGAACGCGACCGGCGTGTGGCCGAGCTGCTCGACGAGATCGAGATGGGCAAGGGCTTCGTCGACCGCTATCCGGCCGAGCTTTCGGGGGGCCAGAAGCAGCGCGTCTGCATCGCCCGCTCGCTCGCCGCCAAGCCGAAGCTGATCATCTGCGACGAGGTGACATCGGCTCTCGACCCGTTGGTGGCCAACGGCATCCTCAAGCTGCTGCTCAACCTGCAGCAGCACGAAAAGGTCGCCTACCTGTTCATCACCCACGATCTGGCGACGGTGAAGTCGATCGCCGATTCGATCGCGGTGATGTATCGCGGCGAAGTGGTGCGCTACGGCTCCAAGAGCAAGGTGCTCACACCGCCCTTCGACGCCTATACCGACCTGTTGTTGTCGTCCGTTCCGGAGATGGAGATCGGCTGGTTGGAAAAGGCGATCAAGGGGCGGCGCATGGCCAGCGCGGGGAACTAGCCAGCCAGCAGCCGCCAGCCAGGGGAGATGGCGGCCGTCATCCGCATGCAACACTAGGGCGCCACACGTCCTTCGGACGGGCGCCACTGGTGCGACGTTGTTTTCAACAAGGGGCAGGACATGAAGACTGAACTCGACCATCTCGCTGATCTCGCTGGCCAGGGCCGGATATCGCGTCGCGACTTTCTTGGCCGCACAGCCGCACTTGGCGCGTCCGCCGCGCTGGCAACGACGCTGGCCGGGAAAGCCTTCGCGCAGAGCCCGGTCAAGGGCGGCATCCTCAAGGCCGGCCTGCAAGGCGGTGAATCGACCAACAGCCTCGACCCGGCGCTGAACCTCAGCCAGGTCACTTTCAGCTTCGGCAAGCAGTGGGGCGAGTATCTTGTCCGTCTCACCCCCGACAACAAGCTGGTGAACCTGATCGCCGAGGATATCGGCGCCTCCAAGGATGCCAAGACCTGGACGATCAAGATTCGCGACGGCATCGAATTCCATAACGGCAAGACGGTTGGCGCCGAGGACGTCGCCGCCACCATCGAGCGCCATGCCGACGAGAAATCGAAGTCGGGCGCGCTCGGCATTCTCAAGAACATCAAGGGCGTCAAGGCGAGCGGCAAGGAAGTTATCTTCACGCTCGGCGACGCCGATGCCGACTTCCCATATCTGATGGCCGACTACCACCTCGTCATCCAGCCGAATGGCGGCAAGGACAACCCGAATGCCGGCATCAGCGCCGGGCCTTACAAGGTGACCGTCAACCAGCCGGGCGTTCGCCATGGCGGCGAGCGCTTCGCCAATTACTGGCAGGGCGACAAGGCCGGCCATGCCGACCAGGTCGAGATCGTCGTCATCAATGACGCGACGGCCCGTCTGGCCGCGCTGCAGGGCGGCCAGGTCCACATGATCAACCGCGTTGAGCCAAAGGTCGTCGACCTGGTCAAGCGCATTCCCGGCGTCAGCATCGAGAATGCGTCCGGCAAGGGCTATTATCCGTTCAACATGTTCTGTGACACGGCGCCCTTCGACAGCAACGATCTCCGGATGGCGCTGAAGCTCGCCATGGATCGTGACGAGATGCTGGAGAAGATCCTCCGCGGCTATGGTTCGGTCGGCAACGACTTCCCGATCAATGAGGCCTATCCCCTGTTTACCGCCATCGAACAGCGCAAGTTCGACCCGGAAAAGGCGGCTGCGCTCTACAAGAAGTCCGGCCACAGCGGTTCGATCCTGCTGCGTACCTCCGATGTCGCCTTCCCTGGTGCCGTCGATGCAGCCCAGCTCTACCAGCAGAGCGCCGCCAAGGCCGGCATCAAGATTGAGATCAAGCGCGAGCCGGGCGACGGCTACTGGTCGGAAGTCTGGAACAAGCAGCCCTTCTCGCTCTCCTATTGGGGCGGACGCGCCACGCAGGACCAGATGTACTCCACCGGCTATGTCTCGACCGCCGACTGGAACGACACACGCTTCAAGCGGCCGGAGTTCGACAAGATGCTGTTTGCGGCGCGCGGCGAGCTCGACCAGGACAAGCGCAAGGCGATCTACCACGACATGGCGGTGCTGATGCGCGACGAAGGCGGCCTGATCGTGCCGTTCTTCAACCAGTTCATCGACGCCGTCGCCACCAACAAGATCGGCGGCTTCGCCAAGAGCCCGATCGGCGAAATGATGGATGGTTACGCGCTCGCCGAGTGCTGGCTGAACGCCTGATGTCCATCTGACACTGAAAGCGCCGCGTGTTCGTGCGACACGCGGCGCACTCGTTTCAACCGACAATCCCATGGAGCCGCCCGTGGCGCTCGACACCAAGCTTCTGCTGATCATCCTCGACGGCGTGCCTTACCGCAACTGGCGCCGGCTAATGGGCAATCTCGAAGGCTGGGTGCAGTCGGGCGAGGCGCGGGTGTGGAAGATGCGCTCGGTGCTGCCGTCGACCTCGGCCTGCTGCTATGCCTCGATCCACACCGGCGTGTCGCCGCAGGTGCACGGCATCCTGTCCAACGAGAACCGCTTTCGCGTCGGGCAGCCCGACATCTTCTCGGAAGTCAGCAAGGCCGGCGGCAAGACAGGTGCGGTCACCCATTCCTACTGGTCCGAATTCTTCCGCTCCTACCCGTTCGACCTCGTTGAGGACATGGAGTATGATGAGCCTGGTGGGCCGATCACGCATGGCCGCTTCCACACCATGACCGGCTACAATCTCAAGAACCAGATGACGCCGAGCGATGTCGACCTGTTCGCTACGCTGACCATGCTCACCCGACGCCATGGCATCGACTACGGCATCCTGCATACCTGCACGCTGGACTCGATGGGCCACCGTTTCGGCCATGACTGCCACGAGATGGACCATGCCTGCTACGCCATGGACGGCATGCTGGCGGCCTTCCTGCCGGGCTGGATCGAGGCCGGCTACGAGATCATGGTCACCGCCGACCACGGCCAGACCGACCGTGGCCACCATGGCGGCCATGACGACGAGATGCAGGATTTCGCGCTCTATTATTTCGGCGCCGGCAAAGGACCGCAGGCCGACACGCTGCTCGACCAGCTGCAGCTTGCGCCGACCGTGCTGAAGCGGCTGGGCGTGGCAATACCCGAGACGATGAAGGCCAAGCCGTTTTTGGATTAGTGCGGCGATCTTCCCTTCTCCCCTTGTGGGAGAAGGTGGATCGGCGCGGAGCGCCGAGACGGATGAGCGACTATCTGAGGTGTCAAGTTGCATTTGCGAACTCGTTTCGCGCATCGCGTGCTTTTGCATTGAGAATGACGAGCAGCTTGCGGGCGAGCGCGATGCGGATGACCATTTTCTCCTTTC
>NZ_SRUT01000178.1:0-338 GCF_004791315.1 Mesorhizobium sp. M8A.F.Ca.ET.208.01.1.1 | reverse complement strand
GCGAGTGATGAAGATGTATGGTCAACGATTGAAGAAGCAGGTATGGCACGTGATGGTAAGACAGTATTATATGATGGACGTACAGGTGAACCATTCGATAACAGAATTTCAGTCGGCGTTATGTATATGCTGAAACTTGCACACATGGTTGACGATAAATTACATGCGCGTTCAACTGGACCATACTCACTTGTTACGCAACAACCACTAGGTGGTAAAGCACAATTTGGTGGACAACGTTTCGGTGAGATGGAGGTATGGGCACTTGAAGCTTATGGTGCTGCTTACACACTTCAAGAGATCTTAACTTATAAATCTGATGACACAGTAGGTCGTGT
>NZ_SRUT01000177.1:0-339 GCF_004791315.1 Mesorhizobium sp. M8A.F.Ca.ET.208.01.1.1 | reverse complement strand
GGCGACGATCGGCGGCAGCCCGACCAGCGTCATGGCGCCAAAGGTGAGGAAAGTGCCGCCGCCGGCGACCGCATTGGCGGCGCCGGAGACAAAACCCGCGAGAAACAGCAAGGCGGCATCGAAAAGACTCATTTCCCCCGCTTAGAAAGCTTGCGGCGCGCGCGCAACCTGTCACGGCGGCCATGTCATGGGGCCATCAAGCGCAAAAAATATGCCTCGAAGATGTGACAAAGCGCCGAAATAGCTGTATGTCGCCGCCCGAACCGGAAGAACGATCTTCTGGACCCGTCAACAAATGACGGTGTAGCCGTCCCTGCCCAATGTCCTATCGCGGACAAA
>NZ_SRUT01000176.1:0-339 GCF_004791315.1 Mesorhizobium sp. M8A.F.Ca.ET.208.01.1.1 | reverse complement strand
CTCTTCCGATCTCGCAGCGTCGTCCGCATTGGCCTTGGTGCCGATCGCGAGCCCGTGGCCGTAGCCGCCGCCAGGCAGCGGCGAGGGCGGCGGCAGGAAGCCGACCTCGCCGACCACCTGCGAGGTCTTCGGATCCACCGCCATGCCCGACAGCGGCGTCGATTCGACCAGGCATCGGGTAGCTCGGTGATCTAAGCGCGCGTGAGCCGCTCGGCGTAATTATGAAGTTCCTCCGCGTAGGCAAGGATTTCCGTCAGGCCATAATGCCCGAGCAACTCCATGAAGGACCGGCGACCGGCCGTGCAGGCAGCCATTTGTGCCTTTCAGATCGCCTAGGAC
>NZ_SRUT01000175.1:0-339 GCF_004791315.1 Mesorhizobium sp. M8A.F.Ca.ET.208.01.1.1 | reverse complement strand
CGAAACGGGACCGTCTCGATCGTCGCCATATGAAACAGCGCCGCGCCGGCACGCGCGGCGAAGTTTGCCGGCGCCGAGGCAAGGTGTGTCCAGCCACGCTCGCCCATCGCGGCCTCGGCGAAGGCCGAGCCGGCATAGACGGTGTTGGTCATCAGCACGACACCGTTTCCCTTGAGCACCTTCTGGATGCGCGTCGTAACCTGATAGGCGTCGGTGCGCTCAAAGACGATGCGGCTTTTCAGGAAACGGTTCTCGACCTTGACCAATGGCGGGTTGATCACGCGGAAGCCGAATTGGCTCGGCGAGAAGCCATGATACTGCGCGCTTACCTGATGGGCA
>NZ_SRUT01000174.1:0-340 GCF_004791315.1 Mesorhizobium sp. M8A.F.Ca.ET.208.01.1.1 | reverse complement strand
TCAGGTCGATCGGGCGCAGGCATTCGCAATATGGGGACGTCGTGCTGATGGCCGTCGATGCGGCCGAGGACGACGAAAATCTGGGGGACTGAGGCAATGACCGCATCCGGAGAGGATAAGACGCTTTCGGCCTATGAGGACAGCTGGCGCATGGGCCTGCTGCTCGTGCTCGCCCTGATCATCTTTCAGGCGGGTGCCTTGTACGGCATGGGCCATCCGCCGATCTGCACCTGCGGCTACGTCAAGCTCTGGCATGGCGTGGTCAACAGCTCGGAGAATTCCCAGCACATCGCCGACTGGTACACCTTCTCGCACATCATCCACGGGTTCCTGTTCTATT
>NZ_SRUT01000173.1:0-341 GCF_004791315.1 Mesorhizobium sp. M8A.F.Ca.ET.208.01.1.1 | reverse complement strand
GTTGGCAGTTCGCAGCTCTTTGGTCAGGACGGTATTTTTAACGGCTGCCGCTTTCGTCTGCGCGGCCTGGCCGTCGATCGCAGATGGCGTCAGTTCCGTCATCGTCCTATCCTCCGTTCTCCACCTTTGCCCTGACTGTCTCAGGGCGCTGGTTTGCCTTGGGAAGCGCTATGCTTCCCCTTCATCCTGCTGCACGTCTCGCGAAATCCATCGAACCATACGGCTATACGCCCGGTTCGCATCCGGTATCGTACAGGCCAGAGCGGAGCCGTCTACCCGCCTCTCGCGACAATGGCCGGAATGGCACCGATGATACGCCAGTCCAGCCTGTTTTGTGCGAC
>NZ_SRUT01000172.1:0-341 GCF_004791315.1 Mesorhizobium sp. M8A.F.Ca.ET.208.01.1.1 | reverse complement strand
CCGGATAGAAGCCATGCTCGTCGCGATAGCCGAACAGGAACTCGCCAGGCGCCACCAGATGCATCGGGGCCGCACCTCTGTTGGCGCGTGCCGTGCCTCTGACGATCGGTTGCGAGACGCCATCGACGAAACCGAAATGCTCATACGCGCGAAGGCGTCCCGGCTTGCCATGGCTCGTGCCATCGCCGTTCTTTCCAGGCTCGTCAGCGGCCGCGCCATCCTTTTTCGGCTCCCGCTTGACGATGAGCGGCAGCTCGGCAACCAGCGACATTCCCGCGCCCGCCGTCTGTCGCTTCACTGCGGCGACCTCGGTTTTCAGCGTGGCCGGCGCCTCGGCATAA
>NZ_SRUT01000171.1:0-341 GCF_004791315.1 Mesorhizobium sp. M8A.F.Ca.ET.208.01.1.1 | reverse complement strand
GACCGCTCGACCCCAAGGCGGGAATCGTCATCGGGCCGCCGACGCTGGCCGGCTGGCACAATGTGCCGCTGATCGACATCCTGAGCCGCCAGTTCGGCCTGCCGGTGCGGCTGGAGAACGACGCCAATGCGGCTGCACTCGGCGAATGGCGCTTCGGCGCCGGCCGCGGCGCCGGCTCGCTGGTCTTCGTCACGGTGTCGACCGGCATCGGCGGCGGCGTGGTCGCCGACGGCCACATCTACCACGGCAGGCGCGGGCTCGCGGCCGAGATCCGCCACATGGCGATCACCGGCGCAGGCGACCGCTGCTTCTGCGGCAACGTCGGCTGCTTCGAGGCGTGC
>NZ_SRUT01000170.1:0-341 GCF_004791315.1 Mesorhizobium sp. M8A.F.Ca.ET.208.01.1.1 | reverse complement strand
AATAGTATTACCTCGCTTTCAAAAATCTTACTTGAAATTTTATATATAAAATAACTTAGTATAAAATATTGTAAAATAACTATAATAAAATAACCATACCAATATCCTAAAACAACGTTTTCATAAAATTGATGTAAAAATGGACTATTTAATTTAAGCGATTCTGTATAACAGTAAAATAACCCGATGGTTAAATAAGGAATAAAGATATATTTAAATCTAGACCATAAATATTTAAATGTTATTTTCTCATAATTCAAAGTTGTTAATAATTGAGATAAGATAATAAAACTCGGTGTACCAAAGATAACAATATTTTGAACATAATAAAGAAGTTTTAA
>NZ_SRUT01000169.1:0-341 GCF_004791315.1 Mesorhizobium sp. M8A.F.Ca.ET.208.01.1.1 | reverse complement strand
ATTGGATCTATGACATCTACAGGTTTATTAACTGCTTCACCGATTTTTTTAAATTTATCTAATCGATGTCTAACTTGAGGTGCTACTAAACCTAAGTCGTAATCAGCAATTTCATTTTCAAATGCTTCGGTTCCAACTGCTACAATTTCCAAATCAAAATTTTCTTTTGCAGCTTCTTTCTTCACAGCATCCACAATCATAGAACTAGACATGCCACCTGAACAAACCATTATTACTTTCATAAAACAACACCCTTTCAGTATTTTCTTTTTTTAACTTTAACTGCTTGCCGTGTACGTTCTAATAATTTCGTATGTCTTTCATAATCCCTACTAGCTAAT
>NZ_SRUT01000016.1:0-51745 GCF_004791315.1 Mesorhizobium sp. M8A.F.Ca.ET.208.01.1.1 | reverse complement strand
GAAAGGAGAAAATGGTCATCCGCATCGCGCTCGCCCGCAAGCTGCTCGTCATTCTCAATGCAAAAGCACGCGATGCGCGAAACGAGTTCGCAAATGCAACTTGACACCTCAGATAGTCGCTCATCCGTCTCGGCGCTCCGCGCCGATCCACCTTCTCCCACAAGGGGAGAAGGGAAAGAGCGCTCGGTGCGGATCGCCGTTCACTCCCTCCCCGCATCATGCTAACCACCCTGCATGGCACAGAAGAAAGCTTTCGAGGTCGATGGTTGGCTGGCGCGGCCTGATCCGCGCATCTCGATCGTCCTGCTCTATGGCCCCGATCGCGGCCTTGTCTCGGAGCGGGCGAAGGCCTTTGCCGGGAAGACCGGCCTGCCGCTCGACGATCCGTTCTCGGTGGTCAGGCTCGAGGGTTCGGAGGTCGACCGCGACGAGGGCCGCCTGCTCGACGAGGCCCGCACCGTACCGATGTTTTCCGACCGGCGGCTGCTCTGGGTGCGCAACGCCACCGGACAAAAGGCGCTGGCCGACGACGTCAAGGCGCTGACGGCGGAGCCAGCGAGGGACGCCATCATCCTGATCGAGGCCGGCGACTTGAAGAAAGGCGTCGGCCTGCGAGCCGTGGTCGAGGGCGCCGACAATGCCATGGCTTTGCCCTGCTACGCCGATGAGGCCCGCGACATCGACACCGTCATCGACGACGAGCTGCGCAAGGCCGGCATGTCGATGACGCTTGAGGCGAGGCAAGCGCTGCGCCGCAATCTCGGCGGCGACCGGCTGGCCTCGCGCGGCGAGATCGAGAAACTCGTCCTCTACGCCCACGGCCAGAAGGAAATCGGGCTGGAAGAGGTGCGAGCCATGTCCGGCGACGTGTCCGGCGCCTCGTTCGACGACGCCGTCGACGCGCTGCTCGAAGGCAAGGTCGGCGACTTCGACACCGCCTTCACCCGCCATTGCCAGGGTGGCGGCCCGCCCTTCCTGGTGCTGTCCTCGGCGATGCGGCAGTTACAGCAGATCCAGGTCATGCGCGGCCAGATGGAGACCGGCGGCCGCAACGCCGCTTCCGTCGTCGCCGCCGCCCGCCCGCCGGTCTTTTTCTCCAGGCGCAAGCTGGTGGAAAAGACGCTGGAGCGCTGGAACAGCGAAGCGCTCGGCCGCGCGCTGAACCGCCTGCAGTCAGCCGTGCTGCAGACGCGGCGCCGGCCGGACCTGTCGGTGGCGCTGGCTCGGCAGGCGCTGCTGGGGATCGCGGTGGAAAGCGCGCGGCTGGCGCAAAGGTAGCAGAGCGATCTCCCCTTTTCGGTGCCGAGCGCTGGTTAATTCATGCTCATGGCGCCCACCGGCTGAAAGGTTGGCAGCGCCTGTGGAAAGACCAGCACCGCCGCGCCATAAAGGAGCAGAGCGACACCCGACATCTTTGCGATCCGATCTCCTGCCGGAAGGGTCTTTTCCGCAAGGACCAGCAAGGTGACCACGGCCATTGCGGCGACGTTCATGATCCCGAGAGGAAAGAGGGCGAGAAACAAGAGCCAGCAGCAGCCCAGGCAGAAAAGTCCGTGCTCCAGGCCCATGCGAACCGCGCCCCAGTAACCGTCGCGCCATGAGGTCAGGATGAAGCCGATCGGCGTGCGGCATTTGGCCAGACACAGATCCTTCAGCGGGGAGAGTTGATAGACGCCGGCAACCATCAGCAGCGCGCCGCCGATGCGCGCGGCCGTCGCCGTGGACAATCCCACACGTCCGGCAAGCATCTCCGCACCCGCCGCGCCGGCAAAGGCGATAACGCCCATCACGCCCCAAACCAGCATGTACCCTGCCACGAACACCCAGCTCGAGACAAAGGTCTCGCCGCGGCCCCGTTTGCCGGCCTGGACCGTGTGAAAGGTCAGGATCATGGGCGCGGCCGTCGGAAACATCATGGCGATCATCATGATCATCCAGACGGCAAGGAACAGCGGCGCCCTCATGCCCATGGTGAGTGAGTACATTTCCACGCGCATGTCCGCGTCCATGCCCATCTGTTGCCAGACAAGCAGGGCCCACGCCGCCGCGGCGATGGAGATCAGCAGCGCGAGAATGATGTATCGCTGGAACGTCGGCGCCATGGACAAGTACGTTCCGTACCATGCGGCCAGCTTCTACTGCTGGCCAGACCAATTGATCGGGGCGTAATGTCCGTTTCGGCGGGAATTGTCCCAGCTCATGCCATGGTCGCTGAATGTGCTGCCTTCCGCCCCCATCGCCATGGCGAGCCAGTCGGGATTGACAGGATGGCCGGTGGCCGCCCACATCTGCCCATCCTCGCGCATTGTCGGCAGTGGCTCGACAGCCATCCGCATGATGCCCGCAATCTCCGCCGACCGCTTGTTGCCGTCTATCCGGTAGCTTATCGGCACCTTCTTGGCGCCGAGGTTGGTGCCGATCATGGGTGCCAATACCGCCATGGGGCCGCCGGCCGCGCCAGTGAAGATGGCACCTAGCGCCTCTGTTTGCCCGTCATCGGCCCGTTCGTCGATATAGGCGGCGGCCGTCCAGTCGCCGTTTGCCATCGGACCCGGCGTGTGAGCAACCATCGCGACGCTCAGCCCATCCAATCGAACGTCGCCGTAATTGCCGGTATCGATGTGAAAGACCAAACCAACGTCGCAAACGCCTCTCGTCGGCTTCGATGTCAGCTGCGCGTTGGTGGACAGCAGGCAAGGACACACGACATCGCAGCTACAATTTTCGAAGTAACTTCCGGACAATTGCCAACGGACTGCCATTTGCACCTCCCGTTTGCGTCAGGCGCGTCGGCATATTGTTTTGGCGAGGCGATGCCATTCATGGGCATGTAGGAATGGCAGACAGCCCTCGCCGCGGCTGACCGGCACGCTAGGGCAGATAATTTAAGCCATCTCTAATTGAGGTTATACCGTTGCCCGGCACTGTCAAGCCGCGAGCGCCAGGGCTGGCGAGAGGCGTTGCAGGGGATCGCCGTGGAGAGCGCGAGGCTGGGGCAGTGGTAGGCGCCCTATTCCTTCTCCCCCTGTGGGAGAAGGTGGATCGGCGCGTAGCGCCGAGACGGATGAGGGGTGTTTCAGCGGAGTGATACGTTGGCGTTCCCTGGAGCACCCCTCATCCGTCGCCTTCGGCGACACCTTCTCCCACAAGGGGAGAAGGGAGAACCGCGCGAAACATTCGCCGGCTAAATACCAAGCATCCCGGGAAAAGTTTGTCGCGGCCTCTCGCGCTAACTTCTTGTTTTTACGCGATTCCCAAGGGGAAGCGCTACGCGCTTCTCCCGGAAAAACCGCTACGCACTTTTCCTGGAATTACTCTAACTGCGTGGAAACAACAGTCAGAACGGATTGGTAGTCCAGTGAATCACCGGGGCCACCTCTAATCCTGCTTCAACCTCCGGCACAGCTCATCCAGCTGCTCCAGGCTCCGATACGCAACCCGCAGCACCCCGCCCTTGCCCTTGTGGTCGACCGTGACGATCATGCCGGTCGTGTCGGTGAGCAGCTTTTCCAGCGCCAACGTGTCGGCGTCCTTTTCGGCGGCCGGCGCGGCGGGCTTGGCGCCGTTGGAAGGTGTGCCCGCCGGCATCTGCGCCAGCGCTTCGGCCTGGCGCACGGAAAGGCCTTCCTCGACGATGCGCTTGGCAAGGCCCGCCGGGTCCTCGGCCGTCACCAGCGTGCGGGCGTGGCCCGCCGACAGCGCGCCGTTGACCAGCATGTCGCGGATCACGTCGGGCAGCTTCAACAGCCGCAGCGTGTTGGCGACATGGCTGCGGCTCTTGCCGATCACCTGGCCGAGATCGGCCTGGGTATAGCCATGGTCGTCGATGAGCTGCTGGTAGCCCTGCGCCTCTTCGACCGGATTGAGGTCGGCGCGCTGGACGTTCTCGATGATCGCCAGCTCCAGCGCCGTGCGGTCGTTGACATCGCGGATGATGACCGGGATCTCGGTCAGCCCGGCGCGCTGCGCCGCGCGCCAGCGACGCTCGCCGGCGATGATCTCGTAACGGCCCGCCTGGGTGGGCGACGGCCGCGCCACCACCGGCTGCACGACGCCATGCTCGCGGATCGACTGGGCGAGATCGGTCAGTTCGGCATCGCCGAAATGCCGGCGCGGATTCTTCGGATTGGCGCTGATGAACTCGATCGGCACCTTGCCATCGGCGCTCATGCCCGGTTTTTCCGGTGCGGCCGGGCGGTCGATCTCACCGATCAAAGCTGCCAGCCCGCGACCCAGTCTTTTCCTCGAGAGATCTTCGTTCATCTTTATTCCACGTCTATTTCGAATCGTTTCGGTATCGAATCGGCTGTTGATTATGCATCTGGCCTAATCAAGCGGCGCGCAATTTACGCTCGCGGCGGATCACTTCGGAGGCCAGCTGCAGATAGGCCTGGCTGCCAGAGCATTTCAGGTCGTAGAGGATCGCCGGCTTGCCATAGGACGGCGCTTCGGACACGCGCACATTGCGCGGTATGATGGTCTCATAGACCTTATCGCCCATATGCTCGCGCACGTCCTGCACCACCTGGTTGGCGAGGTTGTTGCGGCCGTCATACATGGTCAGCACGATGCCCTGGATGGTGAGATCCGGATTGATCGAGCGGCGCACCTGTTCGACGGTTTCGAGCAACTGGCTGAGGCCTTCCAGCGCGAAGAACTCGCATTGCAGCGGCACGAGAACGGAGTCGGCCGCCGCCATGGAATTCAAGGTCAAAAGATTGAGCGAGGGTGGGCAGTCGATCAGCACATAGCCGAAGGGCGCCCCGCGCTCGGTCGCGGCACGCAGCGCATTGCGCAGCTTGAGGACCCGGTCGGGCGCCGATGCGATCTCCATCTCGATGCCGAGCAGGTCGAGCGTCGAGGGCACGATCGACAGGCCGGGCACCGCGGTCGGAATGGCCGCGGCTTCCAGGTCCAGTTCGCCCGTCAGCACATCATAGGACGAGACCGTCCGGTCCTTGCGGTCGATGCCGAGGCCGGTGCTTGCATTGCCTTGCGGGTCGAGGTCGACGATCAGCACTTTCTCACCGATCGCCGCCAGCGCGGTGGCCAGGTTGATGGCGGTGGTCGTCTTGCCGACACCGCCCTTCTGGTTGGCTACGGTGATGATTCGAGGGCCGTTCTTCATCATGGGCTTATGCCAGAAATTCATCTTTGGGTCGCCGAATAATCAGGCCGGTCTCGGTTCAGACAGGCCGCACATTGGACAATTCGAGGATGACGCCGCTGGCGTCGGTCACGCTCGGATGTTCTACCAGATCGAAGGTCCACCGGTTAACGCTTTCTTGCACTTCGGCGCGGTAATCCCGGCCTTTGTGGAACAATCCGCGCGCGCCCGAGGTCAGCCATGGCGCGGACAGGTCGAGCAGGACCGGAAGCGAAGCCAGCGCCCGCGCCGTGACGATTTGCGGCTTAGAAACAAGCACATGGCTGTCCTCGATACGGCGCGCCACGACGCGCGCCGGCAAGCCGAATTGACCGATGACGGTCTGCAGGAAAGAGGCCTTCTTGCGGTTGCTTTCGACCAGATCGATGCTGGCCCCCGGGCGCTCGGCGAGCAGAAAGGCCATGATAAGCCCAGGAAAGCCGCCACCGGAACCGATGTCGACCCAATGCCTGGCTTCAAGCTCTATCCGTGCGAGCTGGGCGCTGTCCAGTATGTGGCGCTGCCAGACATCGGCCGCGGTCGACTGTGCCACGAGATTGATGCTGCGATTCCATTTCTGGAACATGTCTTCGAACGCCACCAGGCGCTCGAATGTTTCACGTGAAACCGGGCCGGCGGCGTCCTGCAGGCTCTTCAGGGAAAACGAGCTCACGCAACGTCCCTCTGCTCGGCCTTTTGTGCTGATTCCCAATGGCGGACATGCGCGACGATGATCGCCAGCGCTGCCGGCGTCATGCCTTCCATGCGCTGGGCATCCGCGATGGAGCGCGGCCGCCTCGCCTGCATCTTCTGTTTCAGCTCATTGGACAGTCCGGGCACGCCGGCGAAATCGACCGTCTCCGGGATCAGCCGGCTCTCTTCATGCCGGATCTGCGCGACATCCGTGCTCTGGCGATCGAGATAAACCGAATATTTCGCTTCCGTTTCGAGACGCTCGGCGGTCTTGGCGTCGATGTCGTGAAACTTCGGCTCGACCCTGGCCAGCCAGGCCACGTCGACACCAGGATAGGCCAGGAGTTCAAAGCCGGACCGGCGCACGCCGTCGCGGTTGATCTCCAGACCGTGCCGTGCCGCCTCGTTCGGCGTCATGGTCAGCGAAAGCGCCAGCTGGCGCGCTTCGTCGAGCCGCCGCATGACATCGGCATAACGCTGCATCCGTCGCGCCGAGGCGATCCCAAGCTTGTCGGCCAGCGGGGTCAGCCGCTCATCGGCGTTGTCGGCGCGCAGCGACAGCCGGAACTCGGCCCGCGAGGTGAACATCCGATAGGGTTCGCTGATGCCGCGGCTGGTCAAATCGTCGACCATCACGCCGATATAGGCCTGGGTGCGGCTGAGGACGACCTGCTTGCCGCCTCCGGCGCGCCGCGCGGCATTGAGGCCGGCGAGCAGGCCCTGTCCAGCCGCCTCTTCATAGCCGGTCGTGCCGTTGATCTGCCCGGCGAGAAAGAGCCCGGCGACGCGCTTGGTCTCCAGTGTCTGATGCAGTTCGCGCGGATCGACGTGGTCATATTCTATGGCATAGCCGGGCTGCAGCATGACCGCACGCTCCAGCCCCGGAATGGTCTTGAGGATATCGAGTTGAACGTCTTCCGGTAGCGAGGTCGAAATCCCGTTGGGATAGACAGTGTGGTCGTCGAGCCCTTCCGGCTCGAGAAAGATCTGGTGCCCGTCCCGATCGCCGAACTTGACGATCTTGTCCTCGATCGACGGGCAATAGCGAGGCCCGACGCCTTCGATCGAGCCGGAATACATCGCCGAACGGCCAAGATTGGCGCGGATCAGCTCATGCGTCGCCGTCGTCGTGCGGGTAATGCCGCAATCGATCTGCGGTGTGACGATGCGGTCGGTCATCAGGGAGAACGGCACGGGATGCTCGTCCGCCGCCTGGCTGTCGAGCGATGCCCAGTCGATGGTCCGCCCATCGAGCCGCGGTGGCGTGCCGGTCTTGAGCCGCCCGAGCTTGAACCCGGCGCGGTCCATCGTCGCCGACAATCCCATGCTGGCCTTCTCGTTCATGCGGCCGGCGACGATCTTCTTCTCGCCGATGTGGATGAGACCGCGCAGGAAGGTTCCCGTCGTCAGCACCACGGCGCCGCAGGCAAGCCGGCGGCCGTCCGCCAGCAGAACCGCGGCGATCTTTCCATCTGGCATTTCGAAATCGAGAACTTCGCCCTCGACGACGTCGAGATCATTCTCCTGCCGAATCGCTTCCTGCATGGCAAGGCGATAGAGCTTCCTGTCGGCCTGCGTGCGCGGACCCCGCACCGCTGGCCCCTTGCGGCGGTTGAGCAGACGAAATTGGATCCCGGCGGCGTCCGCCACGCGGCCCATCAGCCCGTCCATGGCGTCGATCTCGCGCACCAGATGCCCCTTGCCGAGACCGCCGATCGCCGGGTTGCACGACATCACGCCGATCGTGTCGAAACGCAGCGATACCAGAGCGGTGCTGGCGCCGGCGCGCGCGGCCGCGCTGGCAGCCTCGCAGCCGGCATGGCCGCCGCCCACCACAACCACATCATAGTGATCGGTCATTTTACATAGGTCCCGGACTCAATGAGATGAGCGACACATGTCCCTGCGAGGCCATGCTGTCAAGAAAACTTCCGCGCGACGTTTCACGTGAAACAGGGAAAGGCTGCTTCTGTCCGCGTTTCACGTGAATCACGGCCCCAAGACTGTTTCACGTGAGTCAGTCGGAGGAGGCCCTGCCAGCGACCGCAGTGTTTCACGTGAGTCACTTTCCGATGCAGAACTGGGAAAAGATCACGTCCAGCAAGTCCTCGACGTCTACGGCGCCCACGATTCGCCCCAGCCGGTCGGCTGCCAGGCGCAGTTCTTCGGCGCGCAGTTCCTGCGCGGTCCGTTCATCGGCGGCGCGGTGCAGATGCCGGTTCGCGGCATTGAGCAGCTCGACATGGCGTAGCCGCGACGGCAGCACATCGCCGGCAGCGCCCGCTGCCTGACTGGCGCGGCGCCCGATCTCCGCCAGCAATCCATCCACGCCCGTCCCGTCGATCACCGATATGCCAAACTCATAGCGCCGAACCCCATTGTGAGCCGCTTCGCTGTCAAGCAGATCAAGCTTGGTGCCAACGCGCAATGCCGGCGCCGTCACTGTCAGCGGACCCGCATCCCTTGGGTTGGCGGCGTCCTCGAGCAACAGCACGAGATCGGCGCGATCCGCCTTGGCTTTCGCCTTCCCTATGCCAATCGCCTCGACCTTCCCCGGCGCATCCCGCAACCCGGCCGTATCGGTCAGCCTGACACGCAGGCCTTCGAGGTCCAGCACCACCTCCAGCAGGTCGCGGGTGGTGCCGGGTTCATCCGTTACAATAGCCGCATCGCGCCGCGCCAAGGCATTGAACAGGCTGGACTTGCCGGCATTGGGCGCGCCGAGGATGACGACTTCGAAGCCGTCGCGGATGATTTCGGCGGCGTGGAATCCCGCTATGTGGCGGTCAATTTCCGACATCATCGACCGCACGTCTGACCAAACCGTATCCGAAACGGAACCCGGTACGTCATCCTCATCGGCGAAGTCGATCTCCGCCTCGATCATCGCCCGCGCATGGATCAGGCGACGACGCCAATTGAGGTAGAGCTCGCGCTGCGCGCCTTCGGCATTTTGGATAGCAAAACGCCGCTGCGCTTCCGTCTCGGCGTTGACGAGGTCGGCCAGCGCCTCGGTCTCGACCAGGTCGACCTTGCCATTGAGGAACGCGCGGCGCGTGAACTCTCCAGGTTCGGCATGCCTGACGCCGTCAAAGCCAGCGATCGTCTCCAGCATCCTGGCCACCACGGCGCGGCCGCCATGAACATGAAACTCGGCGACATCCTCACCGGTGAAGCTCGCGGGCCCGGGGAAGAAGAGAACCAAACCGCTGTCGAGCAGCGTTCCATCCGCCGCCTTGAACCTGCGCAGAACCGCGCTCCGCTCTTTAACCACGCCGCCGGCAATCGTTTCGACAACGAATCGAGTCCGTGGGCCGGATATGCGCAGCACTGCGACGCCGGCGGGGAGCCGGCCGCTCGACAGCGCCACGATCGATTCGCCCGAAATCATTTGCCCGCTCTACCGAACCGCCCTAGCTTCCGCCTCATCACCGCCCCCGGATTGCCCCGAAAGTTTGGCCCTTGTGACTTTGCCCGCGCGAAACCTGCTTGCCGACGAGGCCAGCCCCTATCTGCAGCAGCACAGCGGCAATCCCGTGCACTGGCGGGGATGGTCGCCGGCATCGCTGGAAGAAGCAAAGGCGCTGGACAGGCCTATCCTGCTCTCCATCGGCTATGCCGCCTGCCACTGGTGCCATGTCATGGCCCATGAAAGCTTCGAGAATGACGACGTCGCCGCCGTCATGAACCGTCTGTTCGTCAATATCAAGGTCGACCGCGAGGAGCGCCCCGACATCGACCAGATCTACATGGCGGCCCTGTCCTCAATGGGCGAGCAGGGCGGCTGGCCGCTGACCATGTTCCTGACGCCGGACGGCAAGCCGTTCTGGGGCGGCACCTATTTCCCGCGCGAGCCGCGTTATGGCCGTCCGGGATTCATCCAGGTGATGGAAGCGGTCGACAAGGCCTGGCGCGACAAGCGGACGAGCCTGCACCAGAGCGCCGATGGCCTGACCTCCCATGTCGAGGCACGGCTCTCGGCCACGCATGCCAAGGCGCTTCTCGATCGCGATACGCTGTCCGACCTTGCCGGCCGCATCGGCGGCATGGTCGACCGCGACCGCGGCGGCCTCGCCGGCGCGCCGAAATTCCCGAACGCGCCGTTCATGCAAACGTTGTGGCTGTCCTGGCTGCGCGACGGCAATGCCGCGCATCGTGACGACGTTCTCACCAGCCTCGAACATATGCTGAGCGGCGGCATCTACGATCACATCGGCGGCGGGCTCAGCCGCTATTCGACGGACGCCGAATGGCTGGTGCCGCATTTCGAGAAGATGCTCTACGACAACGCCCAACTCATCCGTTTCTGCAACTGGGCTCACGCGGCTACCGGCAACAATCTGTTCCGGATACGAATCGAAGACACGGTCGATTGGCTGCTGCGCGAAATGCGGGTCGACGGCGGCGCCTTTGCCGCCAGTCTCGACGCCGACAGCGATGGCGAGGAAGGGCTGTTCTACACCTGGAGCAGGGAAGAGATCGAATCCGTCTTTGGCGGCGATTCAGTTTTGTTTTTCAAATACTTCACGCTTTCCAGCCCGCCCGGTTGGGAAGGCAAGCCAGTGGTCCACCAGACCCTCTCCCAGCAAGCGCTTGGTGTGGGGGACCGGGACCAGTTGGTGCCGCTCAAGGCAAGGCTTCTCGCTGTGCGGGAAGAACGCGTCAGGCCGGGCCTGGATGCAAAGACCCTTACCGACTGGAACGGCCTGACGATCGCCGCCCTCGCCGAAGCTGGCCGCTCGCTGGCCCGCCCGAATTGGGTCGAGGCGGCGGCAAAGGCCTTTGCCCATGTCAGCGCCGCCAGCCGCGACAATCGCTTGCCGCATTCCATGCTCGGCGCCCGGAAATTGTTTCCCGCTCTGTCGAGCGACTATGCCGCTATGACCAACGCCGCGATCTCGCTGTTCGAAGCCACGGGCGATTGGAATTATGTCGAAAAGGCCAGCCAGTTCCTCGAACAACTGGACCGTTGGCACGCCGACGCCGAAGGGGCGGGCTACTATCTGACGGCCTCGGACAGCACCGACGTGCCGATCCGCATCAGGGGGGATGTCGACGAGGCCATTCCGTCGGCGACCAGCCAGATCATCGAGGCGCAGCTCCGGCTCGCCTCCCTCACCGGCAATCTCGACTTGCAGGAGAAGGCGTGGAAAACCGCCGAGCACGCCGCCGGCCGCGCCGCGCATCAGGCCTATGGCCAGACGGGCATCGTCAATGCCTGCGCGCTCGTCATCGAGCCGCTGAAACTGGTCATCGTCGATGGGCCGGACGATCCGAAGCTCATTCCGGTCGCGAATCGAAATCCCGATCCGCGTCGCGTCGATATCGTCGTGCCGATCGGTACGGCGGCGAATCGACCCCTGCTGCCCGGCGGAATCCTGCCGCCGACCAACCGGCGCGGCGCCTGGTTCTGCACCGGCCAGGTCTGCCTGCCGGTGGTTACGGATCCGGATGAGCTGGAAGGATTGCTGCGGCGACCCTAACTCGCCGCGAGATGATAGGCAGGAAGCGGACACGGCGCAGATCCGAGAACGAAGAGGAGGGGGCGAACCCCCTCCGAACTCAAGTGTTCATCGAATCGAAGAAATCGCCATTGGTCTTGGTCTGCTTCAGCTTGTCGATCAGGAATTCGATCGCGTCGGTGGTTCCCATCGGCGCCAGGATACGGCGCAGCACGAAGATCTTCTGCAGGTCCTGGCGCGACACCAGCAGGTCTTCCTTGCGGGTACCGGACTTGAGGATGTCGATTGCCGGATAGATGCGCTTGTCGGCCACCTTGCGGTCGAGCTGGATTTCGCAGTTGCCGGTGCCCTTGAACTCTTCGAAGATGACTTCGTCCATGCGGCTGCCGGTGTCGATCAGCGCCGTGGCGATGATGGTCAGCGAGCCGCCTTCCTCGATGTTGCGGGCGGCACCGAAGAAGCGCTTCGGCCGCTGCAGCGCGTTGGCGTCGACACCACCGGTCAGCACCTTGCCGGATGACGGCACGACGGTGTTGTAGGCGCGGCCGAGGCGAGTGATCGAATCCAGCAGGATCACCACATCACGGCCGTGCTCGACCAGGCGCTTGGCCTTCTCGATGACCATTTCGGCGACCTGGACGTGGCGCACGGCCGGCTCGTCGAAGGTCGAGGAGATCACCTCGCCTTTGACCGAACGCTGCATGTCGGTCACTTCCTCCGGTCGCTCGTCGATCAGAAGCACGATCAGATAGCATTCCGGATGATTGGCGGTGATCGAGTGCGCGATGTTCTGCAACAGCACCGTCTTGCCGGTGCGCGGCTGCGCGTTGATCAAAGCGCGCTGGCCCTTGCCGATCGGCGCCACCAGGTCGATCACGCGAGGCGATATGTCCTTGCTGGGCGGATTGTCGACCTCCATCTTCAGCCGCGAGGTCGGATAGAGCGGCGTCAGATTGTCGAAGTGGATCTTGTGGCGGATCTTCTCGGGATCGTCAAAATTGATCGTGTTGACCTTGAGCAGCGCGAAATAGCGCTCGCCCTCCTTCGGGCTGCGGATCGGTCCTTCGACCGTATCGCCGGTCTTCAGCGAAAAGCGCCGGATCTGCGACGGCGAGATATAGATGTCGTCGGGACCTGGCAGGTAGTTGGCATTGGCGGAGCGCAGGAAGCCGAAACCGTCCTGCAGCACCTCGACCACACCGTCGCCGATGATTTCGATGTCCTGGGCGGCGAGCTTCTTGAGGATCGCGAACATCAGTTCCTGCTTGCGCATGACACTGGCGTTCTCGACCTCGAGCGATTCGGCATAAGCGATCAGCTCTGGCGGCTTCTTGTTCTTGAACTCGGTGAGTTTCATTTCTTGCATTAGACGGACTCTGGGTAGGCTTTGGGGAAAAAAATCGGCGGGATGCGACAAATGCCGGGCGCGGCCGAAAGCAATGAGGGGCGGCGCATGACGGGAAGGAAGACCCGTCTTGTATCGTCGGTCGGCTGAAAGAGCAAGCCGCCTTTTGATGGGGCCGGATGAAGCCTCAGAAGGGCTTCACTACGACCAGGATCACGATTGCGATCATCAGCAATGTGGGGATCTCATTGACGATCCGCCAGTGCCTTGCCGTTTTTTCGTTGCGGTCCTCGGCGAATTTGCGCACCGCGGCGGCCAGATAGCCGTGAATGCCCGACATAAGCAGCACCAAGCCGATCTTGGCATGCAGCCAGCCGCCCTGGAACGCGAAGATCTTCCAGGCCAGCCACAGCCCGAACACCCAGGTGAGGATCATCGCCGGATTGATGATGCCGCGCAGCAGACGCCGCTCCATCACCTTGAAGGTTTCGGATTGGACGGAGCCCTTCTCCGCGTCGACGTGATAGACAAACAGCCGCGGCAGATAGAGCATGCCGGCCATCCAGGAAATGACGGCGAGGATATGGATCGCCTTTGCCCAGGGATAGAAGCTTTCCGGTGCGAAGAAAAACAAAAGCGCGGTGAGAACAATCAGGACTGCGATGCCGACGGCCATGCGCTTCATCGCCTGGCCGGTGCTGTTGGTGTCATCTCTGTCAGCCATCAGCGTGCCGCGCTCCGGACCTGTTTCACCATCGCCTCGACATGCGCCACCGGCGTGTCAGGGGTGACGCCGTGGCCGAGATTGAAGATCAGCGGCCCGTCCCCCAACGCCTCGAGGATCGCCTCGACGCCATCGGCCAGCGCCTGCCCGCCGGCCACAAGCCGCAAGGGATCGAGGTTGCCCTGGACCGCTCCTTGCCGCTGCAACGCCTTCGCTGCCTCGAGCGGCACCGTCCAGTCGATGCCGAGCCCGGTCACGCCGGTCTTGGCGCGATAGCTCTGGTAGCGCGCTCCTGCCCCCTTGGGAAAACCGATGATGGGCACGTCGGGATGGACGGCCCGAACCTGCCTGACGATTTCGGCCACCGGTTCGACGCAGCACTGTTCGAACGATACATCGTCGAGCACCCCCGACCAGGAATCGAAGATCTGCACGACATCCGCGCCGGCCTCGATCTGGCGGATCAGGTAGGAAGCCGAATGATCGGCGAGCACTTTCAGCAGCTGCCGAAACGCGGCCGGCTCGCGGTAGGCGAACAGCCGCGCCGGCGCCTGGTCCGGCGTACCGTGACCGGCGATCATGTAGGTCGCCACCGTCCATGGCGCGCCGCAGAAGCCGATCAGCGTCGTCTCGTCGGGCAATTTCGCCCGCAGCCTCCGAACCGTCTCGTAGACCGGCTCGAGATTCACGTGAAACATCTCGCTTCCCAGCGCCGCGATCTCGGCCGCGGAAATCGGCGTCAGCAGCGGCCCGCGCCCTTCCTCGAAGCGCACGTCGCGGCCAAGCGCATGGGGAACGACAAGGATGTCCGAGAACATGATCGAAGCGTCGAAGCCGAAGCGCTCGATCGGCTGCAGCGTCACTTCGACGGCAAGGTCGGGGTCGTAGCAGAGATCCAGGAAGGACCCGGCACGCTTTCGCGTTTCCCTATATTCCGGCAGATAGCGCCCGGCCTGGCGCATCATCCAGAGCGGAGGAGGAAACACCGCCTTGCCCTTCAGGACATCCAGCATGATCCGTCTTGCAGGCATCGAGCGCTCGCCTCTCCCGGCTTCCTCTTAATCAAATATCTTATTTTAAAAGAGTCTTCTGATTCTAAGAGTCTGTTGGTTGTGGTGGTTGTCACCTGTCCCGCTTTGGCCGCCAAAACGCCAGCAAGCATATTGTCGCGCACTCCCGATCGCGGTTTGCAGGGTTCTGGGGACAATCAGGAATCTCGCAGGCGAGTCAATGCGCTAGATCGACCACCCTCGAAGCCTCCCCTGTGGACAGGCGAAAGGCAAAACGTCTCGTCCACGAACTTGTCCCCAGCCGTCCGGCGAAGCTGACAGCGCATCGAATTGTGGACAAACCGGCATCTGATACAGTCGCCTCTGGCCAGTACGCCCGCCTGTCCAACCTTATCCACATCCGCCCACAGCCCCAGGTGACCCCTGTGAACAAACCCCAGAGCTTCTTCCACCTGCATTTGATTTCCGACGCCACTGGGGAAACGCTGCTCGCCGCCGGCCGCGCCGCTTCGGCGCAGTACAAGGATGCGCGCGCCATCGAGCACATCTACCCGCTCATCCGCACCGAAAAGCAGATAGCCAAGGTGTTCGAGGACATAGAGGAGGAGCCGGGCATCATCCTCTACACGGTCGTCGACCAGAAGCTGGCGCGCGGCATCGACGAACGCTGCGCGGCCATGGGCCTGCCTTGCGTGTCCGTGCTGGAACCCGTGCTCACCGTGTTCCAGTCCTATCTCGGCACCCCGGCCGGCCGCCGCGTCGGCGCCCAGCATGTTCTCGACGCCGAATATTTCCGCCGCATCGATGCGCTCAATTTCACCATGGACCATGATGACGGACAGCTGCCGGCAAACATGGATGACGCCGATGTCGTGCTGATCGGCATATCGCGCACGTCGAAGACGCCGACCAGCATCTATCTCGCCAATCGTGGCATCAAGACCGCCAACATCCCGATCGTGCTCGGCGTGCCGGTGCCCGAAAGCCTGGTCACCGCCAGAACACCGCTGATCGTCGGATTGATCGCCACCGCCGAGCGCATCTCGCATGTGCGCCAGAACCGCATCCTCGGCAATTCGAGCACCTACGTGTCGACCGACTATGTCGACCGCGCCGCCATCAACGAGGAGCTCGCCTACGCCCGCCAGATCTGCACCCGCCACGGCTGGCCGATGATCGACGTCAGCCGCCGCTCGATCGAGGAGACGGCCGCGGCCATCGTTGCCCTGCGGGGGAAGACGAGATAGATGAGCCAAGAATGGGTATTCGGAGTTTTCTTAACGGAAGGTGGGCGCTGCCCCTCACCTGCCTGCCGGCATCCTCTCCCCGTATAGTGGCGGGGAGAGGGACGCTGCCGTTGATGGTTTCGCCAATCGCCAGCGTTGCCGGAAAGAGCGGCTGCACTGAAGTTGCCCATTTCTCCCCGTCTCTATACGGGGAGAAATGTCCGGCAGGACAATGAGGGGCGGCGCCAACCTTACAGAGTAAAGCTCCTCATACGCCAACCGCGTTTGTATCTGCGCCCGAGTGCAAAAAATGACAGAAAAAATCATCCTCGCTTCAGGCAGCCCGTTCCGCAAGGCGATGCTGGTCGATGCCGGCGTCGACATCGAGGCGGTTCCCGCGACGCTGGACGAGCGGGCGCTGGAAGCGCCCTTGCAGGACAGCGGCGCCTCGCCCGAGGACGTCGCCCTGGTGCTCGCCGAAGCCAAGGCCACCGAAGTCAGCGAGCGCCGGCCCGGCGCGCTGGTGCTCGGCTGCGACCAGACGCTGTCGCTCGGCGACGAGGTGTTCCACAAGCCGGCCGACATGGAAGGCGCGCGCCGCCATCTCCTGGCGCTGTCGGGCAAGACCCATCAGTTGAACAGCGCCGCCGTGCTGGTGCGAGACGGCAAGGTGCTGTGGCGCCATGTCGGCATCGCCTCGATGACCATGCGCAAGCTCGACCCCGCCTTCATCGGACGCCATCTCGCCCGGGTCGGCGCCAAGGCATTGTCGAGCGTCGGCGCCTATCAAATCGAGGGCGAAGGCATCCAGCTGTTCGAAATAATCGAGGGCGATCATTTTACCATTGTCGGCCTGCCGCTGCTGCCGCTGCTGGCGGAACTGCGCACACTGGGAGCCATCGATGGCTGAGGCAATGAAGAAGGCCTTCGTCACCGGCCATCCGATAAAACATTCGCGCTCGCCGATGATCCACGGTCACTGGCTGGCCGAACATGGCATTGACGGCAGCTACCAGGCGATCGACGTGGCGCCGCGGGATTTCGCCGATTTCCTGGCGAGCATGCAGGCCAATGGCTATCGCGGCGGCAACGTCACCATCCCGCACAAGGAGGCGGCCTTTGCCGGGGTCGCGCGCCGCGACCATGCGGCGGACGAAATCGGCGCCGTCAACACGCTGTGGCTCGAGGGCGGTACCTTGTGGGGCGGCAACACCGACGGCCACGGCTTTGCCGCCAATCTCGACGACTATACTCCGGGCTGGGCGTCCAATGGCCCGGCTGTGGTGCTGGGCGCCGGCGGCGCCGCCCGCGCCGTCATCCACGCGCTGAAGGAGCGCGGCCTCGGCGACATCCGCATCGTCAACCGCACGCTCGCCCGGGCGATCGAATTGCGCGACCGCTTTGGCGCCGGCGTTTCGGCGCACGAAACGGCCGCGACCGCCGAATTGCTGGGCGACGCCGGCCTTCTGGTCAACACCACCGCGCTGGGCATGCAGGGCAATGATGGTCTGCCCGCCGACCCCACGCTGCTGCCCGACCGTGCCGTGGTCAACGACATCGTCTATGTGCCGCTCGAGACCCCCCTGCTCGCCGCCGCGCGGGCACGGGGGCTGAAGACGGTTGACGGGCTCGGCATGCTGCTCAACCAGGCGGTGCCCGGCTTCGAGCGCTGGTTCGGCGTCAGACCGAAGGTTACGGCGGAGCTCCGCGCGATCATCGTTGCCGATCTGGTGCGCAAACCATGATCGTGCTCGGCCTCACCGGCTCGATCGGCATGGGCAAGTCGACCACGGCCAGGATGTTCACCGAGGCCGGCGTGCCGGTGCATGATTCCGACGAGACGGTGCACCGCCTCTATGCCGGCAAGGCGGCTCCCCTGGTCGAGGCCGCCTTTCCCGGCACCACCGCTGACGGAAGCGTCGACCGTGCAAAACTCGGCGCCCGTGTGCTTGGCGATGCGGCGGCCTTGAAAAAGCTCGAAGCCATCATCCATCCGCTGGTCCGCGCCGATGCCGACGCCTTCCTGGCCAAGCATCGTAACGCGGGCGAATCGATCGCGGTCCTCGACATCCCGCTGCTGTTCGAAACCGGCGGCCGTGGCCGGGTCGACAAGGTCGTCGTCGTCACCGCGCCGGCCGAAGTCCAGCGCCAGCGCGTGCTGGCACGGCCTGGCATGAGCGAGGAAAAACTGGCGTCGATCCTGGCCAAGCAGGTGCCGGATGCCGAAAAGCGACGGCTGGCCGATTTCGTCATCGATACCGGTAAGGGGCTGGACGCCGCGCGTGCCGCGGTTGCTTCGATCATTGCCGAACTTCGGGGATAAGCCGGGCTGCTGACGGCATGCCGTCAGCATTGCCCATTGCCATTTTGTTCCGGTCTCGTGATTCTGCTCCTTTGGAGCAACTGATTCGATGCGTGAGATCATCTTCGACACCGAAACCACCGGCCTTGATTCGCGCGACGACCGCGTGATCGAGCTTGGCGGCGTCGAATTGGTCAATCGTTTTCCGACCGGCAGGACCTTCCATCACTATATCAACCCGCAAGGGCGCGCGATCCACGCCGAGGCGCAGTCCGTGCACGGCATCAGCGCGGCCGATCTCGCGGGAAGGCCGACCTTCGCCGAAATCGCCGAGGAATGGCTGCGGTTCACGGAAGGCGCCAAGCTGGTCGCCCACAACGCCACATTCGATATCGGCTTCCTCAATGTCGAATTCGGCCGGCTCGGGCATCCGCCCGTCGATAACGGGCTTGTCGTCGACACGTTGGCCCTGGCGCGCCGCAAGCACCCGATGGGTCCCAATTCGCTCGATGCACTGTGCCGGCGCTACGGCATCGACAATACGAAACGTACCAAGCACGGCGCCCTGCTCGATTCCGAATTGCTGGCCGAGGTCTATATCGAGCTGATCGGCGGCAAGCAGGCGGCGCTCATTCTCGACAGCGCCACCGCGCCGGCCCAGGGCGAGAATGTCCGCCATATCGAGATCATCGTCGCCGAACGGCCGGCGCCGCTCATGCCGCGGCTGACCGAAGCAGAGCGCGCGGCGCACGCCGCCATGGTCGCCACGCTCGGCGAAAAGGCGCTCTGGCTGAAGGCAACGTCGTCCGAGGCAAGTGCCGCGATCTCGTCGTAACCCGGACCTTCAGTAGGGCCACTCCTCCCGGCCCAGCGCGGCAAGCGCCGCGATGATGCGCGAAAAGGCTTCCGCCGCGGCCGGCACTGTGGTGCGGGCGCGCAGGAAACTGTGCACGAGGCGGGGCTCCTCTTGCCACCAGGCCTTGCCGCCGGCGCCCAGGATGCGGTCGCGATAGACCTCCCCATCCGACGACAGCGGGTCGCACTCGGCCGTTATGATCACCGTTGGCGGCAGGCCGGAAAAGTCCGTGTCGCGCAGCGGTGAAAAGGTCGGATCGTCGGGCGATTGCTTCCTGGTCGAGCGGACGTCGCGGTAGAAGGCGGCATCGCCTGTCGACAGCAGCGGCGCGTCAGAGTGTTCGGCATAGGAGCCCACCGCCTCGTTGCCGCCGAGATCGGGATAGATCAGCACCTGGCCGATCGCGGCGCGCGGATGGTGACGCGCGGCCTGTGCCACCGCCGCCGCCAGATTGCCGCCGGCGCTTTCGCCGCACAGCACCAGCGGCAGGTCGCTGTTTGCGGCCGCCCATTCGAAAGCCGTCAGTGCATCGTTGAAGGCGGCCGGGTGAAGGTGCTCGGGCGCCAGCCGGTAGTCGACCGACAGCACGTCGAAGCCGGTGCCGGCGCAGATTTCGGCGCAGATGTCGTCATGGCTTTCGAGCCCGCCGAGGATGAAGCCGCCGCCGTGGAAATAGAGCACCGTCGCATGCGGCGCCGCGCCGGCGAGCCGGTAACGGCGGACCGGGATGCCATGCTTGGAAGCGGCGACCAGGCTGTCGCGGGCCCTGACCCCGGGCGGTCTGCCCTGATGGAAGGCGCGGCACATCCTGGCATAGACCGCGCGCTGCTTGTCGACCGGCAGGCCTGATATCTCGGGCGGATACCAGGCGTTGACGCTGTCGATATAGGCCCAGAGTGCCGGGTCGAGCCGGGTTTCGTATTTGCCGCGGCCGGTCATTTCAGTCGGCGGGGCACGTCAAAGCTCGGCATAGAGACGGGCGGCGTTTTCAAAGGTGAAGCGCAGGGGTACCGAGCCTTCGACCTGCCAGACGGTGACCGTCTCGCCGGCCAGCAGCCGGCAGGCGCCGTCGGTGTCGGTAACCGCGCCGCCATAGAGCCGGTTGGCGAGGTTGAGGATGCCGGTCTGGTGCATCGCCGCGCTGCCGCTGCCGCAGGCATCCTTGACCAGCAACACGCGAAAGCCCTTCGCCACCGTATCCTTTACGGTGGCGTCGATGCAGGCCTCGGTCCACACGCCCGCGACAACAAGCCATTCGATGCCGGAAGCCTTGAGCCGGTCGGCAGCCGGACCGCTGCGGAACGCGCTGGCCTCGGCCTTGATCAGCAGCGCCTCGCCCTCCGCCGGCGCCACCTCATGGCAGATCTCGGTCAGCGGGTCGCTCTTGTCGGAAAAGGCCGACTTGCCGTCTTCGCCTGTGGGATGAAAGGGCCGGTCCTGGCTGTCGAGATCGACGATATAGGCCCAGTGATGGAGCGGCACATGGTTTTGCCGCGCCGCCGCCTGCAGGCGCTGGACGTTGGCGAGGATGTTTTCGTAGCCCTCGACGAGGTAGCGCGGGTCGTGCCGGTGCTCTTCCTGCAGGTCGATGAACACAGCGGCCACCGTGCCGCGCTTGATGGAGATAGGGGCTTTCATGCGGAGGCGCCTGGGTTGCAGGCTGAATCGACCTGGCGGTTGGCAGGCTGGTCAAAAGCCGACATCGTTGCTTTTAGCGGGTTGGCGCAAGCGGTGATGATTGGCCGAAGCCTCCCCGACTTCGTCATCCACGGGCGAAGCAGCCGCGCAGCGGCGTCGCGGAGACCCGAGGATCCATTCCGTGACGTCCATCGAATGGCGCAACGGAGCAGAATTCGGTAACCGTTGCGCGGCATCGACGCCACGGCATGGATCCTAGGGTCTGCGCTGCGTCGCTGCGCTCCTTGCTCCGCCCTAGGATGACGAAGGCGATGGGAGGCGCGTTGACGTCCCGGCATGGATCCTAGGGTCTGCGCCGCGTCGCTGCGCTCCTTGCTTCGCCCTAGGATGACGAAACGATGGGAGGCTGCGCCAACCGTAAAGGCTACGTCACCGAGTGGGGCAGCGGCTATCAAACCTCTTTCTCCAGAAAATCCTCCTCATAGGGAAAGCGCGACAGAAGCTCCGTGCCGGTGTCGGTGATCAGGATCTCGTCCTCCAGCTTGACGCCCTCGCGGCCGCCCTTTTCGCCGATATAGCTTTCCACGCTCACCACCATGCCTGGCACGATATGGCCGTCGCGGCCATAGGTCTCGTAGTCCATGGCATGCGCGATGAACGGCGTCTCTCCATGCATGCCGACGCCGTGCATGACCGAGGTGTAGCGCTGGTCGACGAAGCGGTCCGGGATTTTCCACGCCTTCTCGGCGATCTCGCGGAAGGCCATGCCGGGCTTGACGATCGAGATGTTGTGCTGAACCTGGTCGTGCGCCATGCGGTAGAGCGACTTCTGGTAAGGAGTCGGCTTGCCCGGACCGCAGCGGAAGGTGCGGGAGAAATCCGAATAATAGCCATAGCAGCCGATCGTGTCGGTATCCAGCGCCAACAACTCGCCGGGCCTGATCTTGCGGCCGCTGGCCTCGTTGAACCAGGGATTGGTGCGCTGGCCTGACGTCAACAGCCGTGTCTCGATGAACTCGCCGCCCTGCCGGATGACTTCGCCATACATGAGCGCGAACAGCTCGTTTTCCGAAACGCCGGGCTTGATCGCCTCGCGCACCGCATAGACGGCGGCTTCCGCACCGGCCATCGACGCCATCAGGCATTTGACTTCTTCCGGCGTCTTGACCGCGCGCACAGCCAGGATTTCGCCCTGGCAGTCGCGGACCTCGCAGCCGCGCTTTTCCAGCGCCAGCGCCTGCAGGTGGCTGCAGCGGTCGAGCCCAAGCTTCATCGAGCCGCCGCCATGCTGTTTCAGCAGTTCGGCGATCTCGTCGGCGAAGGGACCCGCGGTTTCGTCGTCGCGGCCGGAGACTGACGACCAGACGAGCTTGGACGGCCGCGCCTCGTCGATCGTGTCGAGCACCATGGAGACATGGTAGCTCTGCGGGTACTCGAACAGCACGATCGGGCCGTCGGTGGGGATGAAGAAATAGCGGGTCGAATTGCGCAGGAAATAGCCGAACATGTTGCGCGAGCCGGTGGCGTAGCGCTGATTATAAGGGTCGAACAGCACGACGCCGCCATAGCCTGCCTCACGCATCCAGCCGCGCAGTTTCGCCAGCCGGCCTTTGCGCAGGGCGTCAGCATCGATGAAGGACGGCTCGGTGTCCGACAGCCACATCCCGCCGGCCGGATCGGCAGCCGCCGGGTGGCGCATGCGGTCCTTGAAGTCGACGTCCTCGGTGCTGTCGGGATCGAATACGACGATGCTCATGGGTGCCTGGCCTTGGGTCGGTTGCAAGGCCAGACCATGGCGCAGGCGGTGGCGAAGGATTGTGCGGAAAACCGCGTGGGTTGTGCGGGATGCCGCTGGCCAAATAGGCGACGTCGCGATCCTTCGCGCCCCCCTCTGCCCTACCGGGCATCTCCCCCTAGGGGGAGATTGATGTTATCCCGGCCTTCGCTAATCCTCCAACGTTGGACAAGAAAGCGCGGTTGGTGAAGCCGCCAATCTCCCCCCATGTGGGGGAGATGTCCGGCAGGACAGAGGGGGGCGCTGTCCCGCCAACATCTCACAGCTTCAGCGGGCGCCCCTAATGCCGTCGCGCCAGCTTCGGCGGATGCCCGTGCTCCTCGCGAAAGGCCCGGGCAAAGCTCGACATCGAGGCAAAGCCGCAGGCGAGCGCCACGTCGCGCACGGCGAGCGTCGAGTGCGCCAGGAGGTCGGCGGCGCGCTTCAGCCTGAGCCGCCGGTAGTAGCCATTGGGCGAGATGTCGAGTTCGGAGCGGAAGGAGCGTTCGAGCTTGTCGGAGGAGACGCCGAGTTTTTGGGTGAGCTCCGCCATGCCGAGCCGCTCCTCGACCGCGTCCTCCATGATGGCGATGGCCGACAGAACCAGCTCGTTCTGGACGCCGGTGCGCAATCTCAGCGGCATCAGCTTGCGGTCGACGCTCGATCGCAAGGGACTGTGCACGAACCATTCGGCGACGCCGGCGGCGAGCTCGGCGCCGTAATCCCGGGTGATGATCTCCAGCATCATGTCGAGGCTGCCGACGCCGCCGGCCGAGGTGAAGCGCTTGCGGTCGATGACATAGAGATCGCGCCTGAGCTCGATCGCCGGGAAGGCTTCGGTGAACGCGGCCTGGCTGGTCCAGTGCAAGGTGCAGGCATGGCCGTCGAGCAGGCCGGCCCGCGCCAGGAAGAAGGCCGCGTCCGCCACCGCGCCGATATGGGCGCCGCCGCGCAGGCTGCGGCGGATCCAGCTCGCCGCGTCCTCGGCGACGAGATGATCGGCATCGCCGCCCGAGCAGACGACGATGCGGTCGACCTTCGGTGCCGCCTCGGCATAGAAGCCCGGCTGGATGACAACGCCGTTCGAAGCCTCGACCGGACCCTGTGTCGCCCCGACGATGATCCAGCGGTAGCATTCCCGCTTCGCCAGGATGTTTGCGGCGCGCAGCGGCTCGATGACCGAGCTGAACGCCATCATCGGAAAACCGGAAAATACCAGCACCGCGAAGGTGAGGGGCTCGGTGGGTTCGGGTGGGTCGCGCGTGGCCATGGGGCGCAATAGTTCGGACAGATGGCGCTTGTGGTCAATTGCCATTCCAGAACGTCGGCGCCGCCCCTCATTACCCTGCCGGGCATTTCTCCCCGTATAGAGACGGGGAGAAAGAAGCAGCCGTGACCTCGGCGCCAATCCTCCAACGTCGCCGATTGGCGAAACCGCCGAGGAAAGCGCCCTGTCCCCGTCACTATACGGGGAGAGGATGCCGGCAGGCAGGTGAGGGGCGGCACCGACACCCGACAGGTATCGGCATAAGCCGCCCAGAGCGCTCGTGTCAGCCCGCCAGCGCCTGATCCAGATCGGCGATCAGATCATCGCCATCCTCTATCCCAGCCGACAACCGTACCAGCGAATCCGATATGCCGATCTCATCCCGCTTCTCGGCGGGAATGGAGCCATGCGTCATCAGCGCCGGGTGTTCGATCAGGCTCTCCACGCCGCCGAGGCTTTCGGCAAGCGTGAACAATTGCGTGCGTTCGAGGAAGCGTTTGGTGCCGGCGAGGTCGCGGTCGAGCACGGCCGTGATCATGCCGCCGAAGGCATGCATCTGCTGGACGGCGATGGCGTGCTGGGGATGGCTGGCGAGGCCGGGATAGATGACGCGGCGCACATCTTTTCGCGCTTCCAGCCATTGCGCGATCTTCAGGCCATTGTTGGAATGGCGCTCCATCCTGAGCGCCAGGGTTTTCAAGCCGCGCAGTGCCAGGAAACTGTCGAACGGCCCAGATATGGCGCCGATGGCGTTCTGCAGGAATTTCAGCCGGTCGGCGAGAACCTTGTTGTCGCCGACGACGGCGACGCCGCCGACCATGTCGGAATGGCCGTTGAGATATTTGGTCGTCGAGTGGACGACGATGTCGATGCCGAGTTCCAGCGGCCGCTGGATATAGGGGCTGCAGAACGTGTTGTCGGCGACGGACAAAATTCCCTTCCGCCTCGCCAGTGCCGCGACGCCCTCGAGGTCGACGATGCGCAGCAGCGGGTTGGTCGGCGTCTCGACCCAAAGCATTTTTGTCTCCGGCCGGATCGCGGCTTCAACCGCGGCCAGATTTGTGAAATCGACGAAAGAAACCTGCAGGTTGGCCGAGCGCTTGCGCACCCGCTCCATCAGCCGGAAGGAGCCGCCATAGATGTCGTCGGTGGCGACGATATGCGCGCCGGAATCGAGCAGTTCGAGCACTGTGGCGATCGACGCCAGGCCGGAAGCGAACGCGAAAGCCGCCGAGCCGCTTTCCAGGTCCGCCACGGCGCGCTCGAAGGCGAAGCGCGTCGGGTTCTGGCTGCGGGCATATTCGAAACCCTTGTGCACGCCGGGCGACTGCTGGCCATAGGTCGAGGTGGCGTAGATCGGCACCATCACCGCCCCGGTCAGCGGATCGTGGCTTTGGCCGCCATGGATGGTGCGCGTCGAAAACGCCAGGCGGTTCTTTCCGGATGTGGTCATCGTGCGCGCCTCAGATGGTTGATCAGGTCGATGCGGGTAATCAGGCCGACGAACTCGTCGCCGTCGAAGATGATGGCGACCTCGTTGCGGTCGAACACCGGCAGCAGCGCGTCCAGCGTCTCGCTGGCCTGCAGCGTGTGCAGGTTGGAGGTCATCGCCGTGCGCACCGGGCCGTTGAAGCGCTCCCAGCGCCCGTCATAGGGACCGTCGACATGGGCCAGGATGTCGCTTTCGTCGACGATGCCGACCAGCTTGCCATTGTCGAGCACCGGCAATTGCGAGACATCGGAGCGGCGCATGCGGCCATAGGCGTTGAGCAGGCTTTCGTCGGGGCCGACGAACACCGTGTCGCCGGTGCGGTGGGTGCGCATGACGAGGTCGCGCAGATCGCCATGCTGTTCGTGTTCGGCCAGCCCCTGCTCGGCCAGCCAGAAATCGTCGAACACTTTCGACAGGTATTTGTTGCCGCTGTCGCAGACGAAGGTGACGACGCGCTTGGGCACCGTCTGTTCGCGGCAATAGCGCAGGGCCGCCGACAGCAGCGTGCCCGACGAGGAACCGGCCAGGATGCCTTCCCGCGACAGCAGATCGCGCACCGCCAGCATGCTCTGCTTGTCCGTGATGGAATAGGCTTTCTTGACCAGCGACAAATCGGCATTGGGCGGCACGAAATCCTCGCCAATGCCTTCGACCGTCCAGCTCCCCGCCTCTTCCATCTTGCCGGTCTTGATCAGCGGCGCCAGCACCGAGCCGACCGGATCGGCCAGCACCATCTCCGTCTTCGGCGACACGCCAGCGAAGAAGCGGCCAAGCCCGGTCAGCGTGCCGCCCGAGCCGACGCCGACCACCACCGCGTCGACATCACTGTTGAGCTGCCAGAAAATCTCCGGGCCGGTGGTCGTCTCATGCGCCAGCGGGTTGGCCGGGTTGGCGAACTGGTTGGCGTAGAAGGCGCCGGGCAGTTCGGCGGCGATCTTCTCCGCCATGTCCTGGTAATATTCGGCATGACCCTTGCCGACATCCGAGCGCGTCATGCGCACCTCGGCGCCGAGCGCGCGCAGGTGCTGGATTTTTTCACGCGACATCTTGTCGGGAACCACCAGGATGATGCGGTAACCCTTGGGGATGCCGACCTGGGCGAGGCCAAGGCCGGTATTGCCGGCGGTAGCCTCGACGATGGTGCCGCCCGGCTTCAGCCTGCCATCCTTCTCGGCCGCCGCGATCATCGACAGCGCGATGCGGTCCTTGATCGAGCCGCCCGGGTTCTGGCTTTCGAGCTTGATGAACAGCCGGCATTTCCCCGTGTCGAACCTGGTCAGCTCGACGATGGGCGTCTGCCCGATCAGATCGAGCACCGACGCATAGGGCGGGCGCAGGCGGGATGTCACGCCGTCCGAGGCGGCAGTGTCGGCCGTGGCTTTTCTGTGCTCGCTCATGTCGGAGCCTCCATGGATCAACCTAGCGTCTTTTCCAGCCGATCGCAGTTGGAAAGAAGATAGATCGTGCCAATCCGGTGGCCAGACGGGGAATGAAATTCCAGCCGCCCGTCAGGGCGAGGCGATACGCTGCCGGACCGGGACGCCGGCGGGACAGCGCCCCCCTCTGCCCTGCCGGGCATCTCCCCCTCAAGGGGGGAGATCAACAGCTTCGCGGGCCGCGCCATTTTACAAAGTCGACGATTGGCGAAGACGATGCCACAGCCAATCTCCCCCACTTGAGGGGGAGATGGCCGGCAGGCCAGAGGGGGGCGCCGTAGGGCGCCGACCTCAACGGTCCCAAGCTGCGGCACCGTCTCATCCGTCCAACGAACCATCTCGTTCGTTGAAGCCGCCGATTTCACCATGCTAGCCGAACGTGCACATGGCAATGTGCGGTGCGCGACGGCAACCTGATCACCGGCCAGCAGAACTTTTCCGGCGCCGAGACCGCGCGCGCCGTGTGTGAGGCATTGGGCGGCTGAACGCTATCCCTCCGGCTGACTGCGGGAGGGACTTCAGTCTCAGTTGAGCTATAGCTAATATACATATAGCTTGGTCATGCGGGGGACGATCCCAAATCGAAGCCTAACCCGCGATGGCCGGTGCGACCTGCTTTCAACCCAAGCATCCCCGCACCGGCCATTCTTTTCCCCCTTGGCAGCCTAGGCCAGCGTCAAATCGTAACCTGGGTGCAAGGATGAGAAGGGCCTTCCAGGCATCCTTTCGATCCGGACAACGGAAGGCATTTTTGGATGGCTCTCGACCTCACGACCGCTGACGCCATCGCAAACGCCGTCAGGGAAATTCGGTCGAAATTGGCCGTTGGGGGCTAAAAAGGAAGGCCCGGCTCGAAACCGGGTTTCCGAGCAAATCAGCAACACCGAAAGCGCTGGTATCACGCCCCGTTTGCAACGGGTCTGCGTCAAGTCACGTATATCTCAGTTGACTAAAGTACGGAACGTCCAATGGACAAGTACGGAACGTTTGAAGGCCCCTCAGACCAAGGTCTACCGGCACGCAAGACTTTAGTCCTGCCGTCTTATAGTTAAGAACGGAAGTTGTTCGGCTGACATAGGGCCGCCCCGAATAAATACCAGACTGCACCCAGCCGACTATGGTGCGATCACGGAAGCCGCTTTCGGGTGAGCCGAAGACGGGTCGCCAAAAATACGATCGCCGCCGGAATTGCTCTATCCCAGCAACCGCTTGCTCAGCCTGGCGCACTGGACGCGGATATCGGGAATGGCGTCGATCTCGAAGAAGGTGCCGCGCGTCAGCGGCCCGACGGCGAGGATTTTTCGCGAGACGGTGCCGTCGACGGCGATGATCTCGCAATCGGCCGAGACGTCGAGGCCGATGCGCAGCGGATCGGGCCGCGCCAGACCGCGGTCGACCAGCGAGCGCACCACGCTGTTCGACGAGGTCGAGATGTCGCGCACGATGCCGGAGCAATCATAGATGCGGGCGGCGTCGAATGTTTCGAGGCGCTGGGTGTGGCGCGATTGGACCTCCACCGCGAAGCCGTCGCCCGGCGTGACGCCGACGACGCGCCCGGCGATCGGCCGGATGCGCCCCGATTGCACCGCCTCCGTCACCCTGGCGTAGACCTCGGGTGCCATGCGGTGGCGATGGATGTCCCACCAGGCCTTGGTGTGTTCGACAAAGCGGCGCTTGGCCGAGGCGGGCCAGTTCTGCCAGATCTTCTGGTTGAAGGGGCGCAGGCCGTCGACGACGTCGCGCCAGTCGACGCCTGCCTTCTGGTTCTCGCGGATGAGGTCGCGGAACCAGCCGACGAAATAGGAAAGCTGGGTGCCGAGCGGGATGTCGGCGACGTCGAGCTTGATCGGATTGCCCTTGCGGTGCGGCGAGGGCAGCAGGCCGCGCCGCGACACCGCGATGATGTCGCCGCGATGGCCGCGCTGCTCCAGGGAAAGGAAGGCGTCGACCATGCTCAAGCCCGTGCCCAGCACCACGATCCGGCTGTCTGGATCGAGCGCGGTGTCGGCCTCCGATCCCATCCGGATCGCATGGCCCTGCGCGGGCTGTTCGTCATGGCCGGTGGCGAGCACGGCAAGATGGGCGACCACGCTGGTGCCGTTGGCGAGTGCCACCTCGACCCCGGACGCGGTGGGCGAGATCGACAGGCTCTCCTCGCGGATCAGGCGCAGCCGTCCGGTCTCGCGCTCGCGCGTTTCCAGATCGTCGAGCAATTCCTTGAGATAGCGGGCATAGAGGCTGCGCGGCGCGTAGACCGGCGCCTGCTCTGCTGTCGCCAGCCCGCGCTCCAGCAGCCAGCGCCAGAAATTGCCGGGATCGTCGGCATAGGCACTCATGCCGGCCGCGCCGACATTCAGCACATGCGCCGACAGCAGTGTCGAATAGGCGATGCCCTGGCCGAAATGCGGGCGCTTTTCGATCAGCGTGACGCGCAGGTCCGGATTGGGCGATTTGAGCAGATGCGCGGCCAGCACGACGCCGCTGGCGCCGCCGCCGACGATGATGATGGAATTGATCGAGTTGGTTCGCCCGGTCATGCGCGAGCGAGCCCCGTACGAAGCGCCGGCTTCAGGCCAGGACCTTCACCGGCAGGTCGTCCCGCGCGACCGGGAGGTCGTCGGCAATGTCGCGCATCTCGGCGAGGCTGCGCTGGTCGAGCACCTCGGCGATCGCCTGCCGGACTTCCAGCATCAGATGTCGGACTTGGCATGTCGCCTCGTTGCAGTCTTCACAGCGCTGATATTGTGTTCGGCTGGCGCAGGGGATCGGGGCCAGTGGACCGTCCAGCACGCGCACGACGTGGCCGACCTTGATTTCGTCGGCGGGTCGCGCCAGGCGGTAGCCGCCATCCTTGCCCTTGCGGCTCTGGACGAAGCCGGCATTGCGCAGCTCACCCAGTATGGCGTCGAGAAATTTCTTCGGGATGTTGTTGGCGACGGCGATGTCGTTGACGAAAGCGAGTTGCCCGGCCGGCATCCGCGCGAGATGGACGAGCGCCTTGAGGCCGTACTTGCCTTTTTTGGTGAGCATGAAGCGAACGTTTCTCTGTCATGAGACGGCGCGAAGCCATCCGTTGCGAAACGCCCGGCGTGCCTCCCCGCCGCGCCGAACCATCCATGACACATAAATTCTAGTGACATGATATACAAGCCAATTGCGGTTGATCTTGCTTGATTTTCAAACCGTTGCGGCGATTTTAGGCCCGCCTTGTGACGCCAGCGACACAGAAACGGGGTTTAGACGCGCACCGGCCGGCCGCCGGGATTCGGTGACGCCGGCAATCGCGATACGCTCGAAATGGCCCGTCATCGTCGCCTCCAATTCTCTATGTCGATAAGATTACTATACTTATGCGCGCTGGCGCGAAATGGTTTGTCAATTCCATTCCAATTCGAGGTACGGAATTGCGCCAAGCCAGCTAATTCGGGAATCCTGCTCTCACAGGGGCGATGCCACGGCCCTCGACGCCCATCATGTTGCATCGCGGTCACGCGCCGCTATGCCTCGACCCTTTATGCGATCGCTCTATGTCGTTTTAGCCACAAAGACGAGGGCTGGCTGTGCTGTCGGCGGCACGCGTAACCTCAATGTCGGCCTAACAGCCATGCCGAAAACGGAACGCCTGCTTTCGGCTCCGCCCCGGAAAGTTGACTTGCTAATAGCCCAAGAAATGGCGGTGGCTGTCCTTGGCCACTCACTTTCGGTTCAACAGCTCGGCGAGATTTGCGAGCATCCGGTTCCAAAGGTTCTGCGCGTCTTCAGGCCCGTCTCCGGCGGCCAGGAAATCAAGGCGTGACTGCGTACCCTCGGACGCAATCAGGATCTCGATGAAGTGCTGGGGAACTACCAAGCTGAATGCTAAGCGGGCAGGGCGGTCGACCACCGAGTATATGCCGTCATGCGTAATGACGCTGTCCCCGTCGTGCTCGATGATCGAGTATGTCCCGCCCGGTTGCGGATTGGTCACTGCCCTCAGGATGTTAGTCGGCGATTTGAAAAGCCATTGCTCCATCGCAGGTGGGTCAACCCATGCGTCGAAGACAACCTGCGGGTTAGCGTTGATCAGAAGCGACACTCTGGCCCTAATGTCAAAGTTCATATCGTGCCTTCAAGATTTTGCGTGGGTGAGGTCTGTCCCTTTCCATGTCGTTCACGGCTCAAATCACACATTCACGCAGCGCCTCGCTCAATGCCGCTGGCCAGCTCGCCGTAAGCAGCGCCGCCGATCGCCTCAACCGAACTTCTCATCCGAGGTTTTGAGTTCTTGAAGACAGACGACATCATAGCGCGTGGCCTTGAGCCACGGCTCCTCGAGCGGATATTGTTTGACCCTGATGTCGCCACCCCAGAGGGCGACCAGGTCCTGGCCATGGGCGGGAACCTCGCCGAGCCTCACCGAATCGATGCCTGTCGCGACGCCGAGCGTAACTTCGCCGCCCGGAAGCGGATACACCCGAGAACCGCGTAGCAGAACTTCAGCTCCCAATCGAATGTTGTCGACGACCGATGGCCATCGGCCAGGATCGAGGACGCAATCGTAGATGGTGCCGATGAGTTCTGAAATGCGCTCCGCCGGATAGGATCGGGCAGTCATGCTGACCAACATGGGCTGGCGGCCCCGGTCGGACATGGCGTGCTGCTGCGCCGATATCGCTTCAACGGGATCAATCCTCGTTCGATTTCGCGATCAAGTCAGTAGAAAAAAATAGAAGCTGGGTGTCAAGCCTAATCCAAATGGTGGACGCCGCGACGACCATTTCGTGATTGGGTGCGCCGGCTTAAGGTTGGACTGAATTCAAAAGCATGTGACGCGCATCAGGAGAATTCTAGATTTTCTCCACCGCCAGTGAATGCGCCGGCACATCGGTCAGGTCTTCAACTCACGGGACAGAACGCCGTCTCTATAGCGCGAGACGGAACATTACATTTCGCTAATACTTGGAGAGATTCAAGACGACTGGCTTGTCAGCCCCGCCAACGGCCGTCCTACCGGAAGAATGTCGAAGCAGCTCACGAAAACGGGTGACCGTTGCCGGCCACGGCTGGCATCTGGCCCAGGCTGTTGCCTGGCCGGGCTCCCCCGACGACGTGCGGTCAAAGGAAGATCTGTCAGCATGTCGGGCACGCCGGAACTTCTCCTCAACATGATGCGGGGCGCCTTGCTGGGGTTCGCGGTCGCCGCGCCCATCGGTCCCACCGGGCTCTTATGCGTGCAGCGCACGATCGCCGGCGGCATCGTACCCGGTCTGGCGACCGGCTATGGCGCGGCGACCACACATTCGGTCTATGCCTCTATTGCCGCCGCCGGGCTCGGGGCGGTGGCGCACATGCTGATGGGCTGGCACGTATGGCTGCAGCTCTGCGCCGGCATGTTCCTGCTCTACATGGCCGCAACGGCGGCGCGGCTGACACCGTCGCTGGACACGTCCCTGCAGCGCCGTATGCCGTCGGGCCGGGCCTATCTGACGGGGCTGATCTGGACGTTGGGCAACCCGATGACACTGCTTGGTTTCCTCACGCTCACGCCGGGGATCCTGGGGGCGGGCTTGCCGTCCTGGCAAACCCTGGCGCTTGTATCGGCCGGCGTGCTGATCGGTTCGGCAAGCTGGTGGACAACGCTGACGCTGGCCACCAACCATCTGCGAAAGCGGCTGAGCGCGCGCGGCCTGCGCTACGTCAATCTCGGCTTCAGTTCGGGTCTGTTCGTCTTCGCGCTGTCCTTGCTGGCAAGCGCGCTGCGCGTGGGATTGCTGCCATAGGGCAATTCCACGGAAAGTGTGAGCGCTTTCCCTTGGGAACCGCCCTGGCGCCGGCGCGATGCGCGACGGATGTCAGGGTTTCATCGGCTTCTTCGGCTGCACCTCCATCGAAGGCGCGTCCGGTGGCGAACCGGCATCGTTGGACTTCTGTTGTTCGGCGACCGGCGTGTCGGGCGCCTGCGGTGATCCAGAGGTGAGGTTGACCGACACGCCGTAGATTTTCCACTGCCGGTTGGCCGGCTCGAACAGAAGCTCGAAATTGACCTGCATTGGCACCGACGGGAAAAAGCCAGCCATGTGCAGCATGCCGTTCGGTTCGATCTGCGGCAGCAAGGTCAGCTGTGGATCGAGCACGGCGACGGCGCCGAAATCGAGCGCCTGCTTGCGCTGGTTGGCAAAGATGTCGCCGAGTTGGGCGGCGCTGTTGGCCTGGAAATTCGGTGAACCGAGATCGCGCAGCACGGTGTAATTGCCGGTCTTGTTGGCCTGGTCGAGCGCCAGAAGCGTGCCGCGGATCAGGATCAGCACGCCGTTGCGGTCGATGCTGGCCGGGTGGGTCGCGCGGACCTTGTCGCCCTTCTCGGCCTTTTTGGTCTGCGCCCAGGCAACGCCCGGGGATGCCGCCATCAAGCCGGCCGACAGCAAGGCTGCCAGGGCGGCCCGGGTCACCGGCCCTGTCGCCGAACAGTGGAGGCGCTTCATGTGACCTCTGAAGTCGGAATCGAGCCGGCGGCAGGCGATACTGGCGACCGCGTCTGTGGGAACGCGGCCGCCAGCGGCCCCCTCGCACTCGTGATCAGTTCAGCGTCCACGAAGCCCCGAGGCTGACGCCGACATCGCCGCGATTGGTGGTCGCCGACAAGGCGGCGTTGAGCCGGAAATCCAGACTGGGATTGTAGCCGAGACCGAGCGCCAGGCCCGACTGGCCCTTGAAGTTGCCGAAGCCGCCGGCCAGCGACAATTTTCCCGGCCTGTCGTCATAGCGCAGCCCCGCCGTGGCCAGAGCCAGCGCGGTGCCGGCACGGGCCTCGGTGCGGTTTTCGCTGATCTGGTCGCCAAGGTCGCGGAAGCCCGCCTCGAGATCGCCGACGCGGCCGTCGAGCTGGGTGATGTTGGCGGTGTTGGTCGTCACCCTGGTATCGAGATCCGCGATCTCGTTGGTGTTGTTGGTGATACGCGTCTCATGATTGGCGAGTTCTTGGGTGTTGGTGTTGATCTGTGAGGTGTTGTTGGCGATGCGCGTTTCGTGGTCGGCGAGCTCGGTGGTGTTGGCGGTGATCTGCGTCGTGTGGCTGCTCACTGTGCTGTTCAGATCGGCGATGGCGATGCCGTTCTGGGCGACCTGTGCAGGCAAATTCGTAAGCGTGGCCACATCGAATGTCGACGCCGCCAGATTGCCGCCGGCGTCTGTCGTCACCAGATAGGTCGGGCCGGCCTGCGCGGCCGTGCTCGCCTGCGAAGTGATCCCGGCCAGCGTGTAGGTGTTGCTGCCCGTGCCAAGCATGACCTGATTTTCGCGCGTCGCCGTAACGCCCGCTCCGATCGCCATGGAGTTGTCTTGGAGGGCGGTCGCACCCGCGCCCAGCGCGGTGGAGTTCAAAGCGCGCGCTTTAGCCGAAGCGCCAATGGCGGTGGCATTTGACCCGCCCGCCCCTCGGGCCCCGGCCTGAGCCCCGGCGCCGATGGCTGTCGTGTTCGAATTCTCATAGTTGATAGTGGGGCTGCCATAGGGGTCATAGTAACCGCCCGCGTTAGCGAGGTAGCCGAGCGCCACGCTGTTGTCCGCAATGGCGCCCGCGCTATCGCCCATAGCTGTCGAGAAATCGCCATTGCTGTTGGCGAAATATCCGCATGCGGTGGAGCGGGTCGAGCCTCCGGCATAGGCTGCTCCACCGTCCACACCATTGAAATCCGAGCAGATGACTCCCGCGCGTGCTGCGCCCGGCGTGAAGGCGACAAAGCCGGTGGCCGCGATCGCCACCATCACTGCCGTCCCGAGGGCGGGCACTTGGGAGGAAGCCAGTCCACCGAAAACCGCCGTCGCGGCCGACATTAGTCCATTGCCTTTTCGCCCTTGGCACTTTGTCGCGACTGTTTCGCTTATTGTCTCGGCAGCGGCGTCTTCCAATACGCTCACGCATCCAATCGTTTCTGCAATCACGCCCAAAGCCCTCGCTTCATTGCCAGACAATCCACCAAGTCCCCTGCCGGCGCTGTCGGTCCCGCACGCTGGCCGGGCCGGTCGGAGAGGCTCCGTCCATGGCTGGGCTGACAATCAAGCAGTTGCGCACTTGGCGGCTGTGCTGCCGTCCCCGAACAGCACTCGCCTTGCAAACACCGACGCCCTCGAATTCCGCGCAGGACCGCAGCACCCGACGGGGGGCAACCGAACACAAAGAGAATGCCGCGTCTTCCACCATTCGGTGGATAGCGACGGCCGGAGTTCGATGGTAGCGCCCGGGGGCGGATGACCATCCCCGTCGGGAGATGATCAAAGGGCTTGCCCGATCCGGATCATGCTTTAATTTTGCTGCGGTACAGCAAGGATTTTGTTGCCGTGCGGCAAGGATGGTGGCGATGCGTTCTGCCTTCTCGATGGCTCAGTTGTCCGAACTGATCGGGCTGATCTACGACGCCGCGATCGATCCCGCGCGCTGGCCCGTCGCGATCGAGGAGATGCGCATCGCGCTCGGCTTCGGGACCGCCGCCATCCGCCTGCAAGCATTGCCGTCGGGCGAGGTGCTGGTCAACGTGACCAGCAACATCCCGCAGCCCTATGTCGACCGGATGGCCAGCTACGGCGCTGAAATCGTCGAGCTATGGGGTGGGATGGCGGTGGTAGGCTCGCTGCCGATGGATCGGCCGGCGGTGTTGAGCCAAGTCAATCCCAACCTCGACACCACGACGAACCGCTATTTCGTGGAGTGCGGCAAACCGCAAGGCATGATCGATTCCCTGGCGCTGCCGCTCGCGCGGGATGGGCGTGGTCTAGGCTCGCTGTCCTTCAGCCGCCATGTCGATGCCGCTCCCATCAGCGATCTGCAGATCGAGGCCGCCCGATTGCTGATCCCGCATCTGCAGCGCGCCGCGACGATCAACCGGCTGCTGGACATGGCGGCGATTGCCCGGTCGACCTTCCAGACGGTGCTCGACACGCTGACGGCGCCGATCCTTCTCACCACCGCCGATCTGCATGTCGTGCATGCCAATCCAGCTGCCCAGGACATCGTCGCCACGGGCGAGTTGCTGAACATCCGCAACGGAGTTCTCAGCGCCAGGGTCGCCGCCGTGTCCAGCGCGCTGGCCGTCGCGGTATCGCAGGCGGCACAGGACGAAAGCGCCATCGATCGCAAGGGACTGGGAGTTCCGATACGCTGGAAGGACGGCTCGGCCGGAGCCTTGCACGTGCTGCCGCTGCGTCCGGGGCGCGGGGCGTTCGATGCCAGCGTGGTGGCGGCGGTGTTTGTCGCACGCGCGGATACGCCCTTTGTCGCGCCGACCGCGCTGGTCGCGGCGCTGTTCGGCCTGACGCCGGCCGAGGCGCGCGTCTTCGAGCAGATCGCGGCGGGCCGCACGGTGGAGGAGACGTCCGATGCCCTCAATATCGGCCGGAGCACGGTCAGGACGCATTTGCTGCGGCTGTTCGAGAAGACCGGGGTGCGGCGACAGGCCGAGCTGGTTCAGCTCGCCGCGTCGCTGGCGTCGCCCATGGCTGGCGTGGCGTAGCCCTGTGAGCAGACCCCGGGCTGCGGGGAGACATACGGCGCGGGCCGGTTGCAACCAGCAAAGAACTCAAGCGGCCCCGTCGCGGGAATTCATTTCAACCAGGCAGTCCGATCCGCAAACCAATGTGCTCGATCACGCTGGCAAGCGTTGTCTTTTTGATCTCGAGCGAAATTTTCGTCCTCGCGCGCGCGGCCGGGATGAACAATTCTTCCTCGCTGTACCTGCTCAGGAACGCCGCCACGGCCGACAATTCGGCACCCTTTACGCAGATATTTATAATGCTGTGCGACGGCCGCTTTGCGGCGCGCTCGGATAGGATCTGCAGCGGCCCGCAAGTGCAGTCACAATATCCTTCGTCGTGGTGATAAATACAAATACAGTGCTGGTATTGCGGGCAAATTGTATTGCATTCGCAATCATCCTCAATTGTCATCGTATTCTCCAAGCATTTGAAATCTATGGGTGCCCATTGGATCGGGACTAGAGGTAGACGCAGACCACCACGAAAGGAATTTCGGGTCGTCCACCGTTCGGTGGACAGTGACGGTCCCAGCCCGACGATTTCGCCCCCCGACGCCGTGCCGCGACGTCAGGGTGGGCGCCGGAGCCGCCCTTTCCGCCTCGGCGCCCTCTCATCGGCAGCTTTTTTCCAACAAGCCCTTCTTCCTTGGAAGGATTTAACTCTACAAGAACCATAGAATTAGCTGACTATGAACGGGCAATCCGGTTTTCCCCTTTTTCAAGGAGCCTTTCATGTCCAGCATTTCACGCCGCATCATTCTCCTCTCTTCCGCGGCCCTTGCCGGCGCCGCGTTCCTCGCTCCGGCCATGGCCGATGACCTGAAGATCACCATCGGCTACCAGACGGTGATCGAGCCCTCGAAAGTGCCGCAGGCCGACGGCGCCTATGAAAAGGCCACCAAGGCCAGCATCGACTGGCGTAAATTCGATTCCGGCGCCGACGTCATCGCCGCGGTCGCCTCCGGCTCGGTCGATATCGGCTATGTCGGCTCGAGCCCGCTGGCGGCCGCCGCCAGCCGCGAACTGCCGATCCAGACCATCTTCGTGGTCGGCCTGATCGGGCCGTCGGAAGCGCTGGTCGCCCGCAACGGCGCCGGTATCGAGAAGGTCGCCGACCTCGCCGGCAAGAAGGTCGCCGTGCCGTTCGTGTCGACGACGCATTACAGCCTGCTTGCCGCGCTCAAGCATGAGAATGTCGATCCGAAGTCGGTCCAGATCCTCAATCTCAGGCCGCCGGAAATCGCCGCCGCCTTCGCGCGCGGCGATATCGATGCCGCCTATGTCTGGGATCCGGCGCTGGGGCAAATCAAGCATCGGGCAAGGTGGTGCTGGATTCCTCGCAGGTCGCCGCTTGGGGCGCGCCGACCTTCGATGCCTGGATCGTGCGCACCGACTTCGCCGACAAGAATCCGGAAGCCGTGCGCGACTTCGTCAAGGTGACGGGATCAGCCTATGCCGAATATCTCGCCAAGCCCGACGCCTGGTCGGTGTCGTCGCCGCAAGCCGCGTCGATCGCCAGGCTCACCGGCGCCAAGCTGGAAGAAGTGCCGGAGCTCCTGAAGGGTTATGTGTTCCCGACGCTTGAAGAGCAGGCCTCGGACAAATTCCTCGGCGGCGGCACGGTCAAGGCGGTCGCGGCCGCGTCCGCCTTCCTCAAGGAGCAAGGCAAGGTCGACGCCGTGCTGCCGGACTACTCGAAATACGTGACGTCGAAATACGTCACCGGGGCGCTGGCCTCGAACTGACGGCTTAACGCGCGGCTCACCTTCCCTGACGCCGTGCGTTGCCTGTCCCGGAGCCGCTGACGAGGCGCGGTTTCGGGGCAGGCGGATTTTACCGAACCGATTCATCCCTGACGCAATTCCGGACGGAAAACCGCCTCACACTTTTCCTGGAATTGCTCGGCGAGGCCCCCATGCCGCATCTCGTGCTCGACAACATCTCCATCCACTATGACGGCCAGCCGGCGCCCGCCGTCGAGCGGGTCTCGATCGCAGTTGCCAAGGACGATTTCGTCGTCCTTGTCGGCCGCTCCGGCTGCGGCAAGACCTCGCTGCTCAACGTCGCCGCCGGCCTGGTCGCGCCCGCGCGCGGCACGGCCTCGATCAACGGCCAGCCGATCACCGGACCCGGTTCGGACCGGGCGGTGGTGTTCCAGAACGATGCACTGTTTCCCTGGCTGACCGCCCGCGAGAACGTCGCCTTCGCGCTGCGGCTGCGCGGTGTCAGGCCGACCGAGCGGGCGCGGCGCGCCGACCGGCTGCTGGACCTGGTGAAGCTCGGCGACGCCGGCGACAAGCGCATCTGGGAGCTGTCCGGCGGCATGCGCCAGCGTGTCGGCCTTGCCCGCGCGCTCGCCGCCGAACCCGAATTCCTGCTGCTCGACGAGCCGCTCGGCGCGCTCGACGCGCTGACGCGCGAACGCATGCAGACGACGCTGCTCGACCTTTGGACGGTAAGCCACGCCGGCGTGCTGATGGTGACGCACGGCATTGAGGAAGCGCTGGTGCTCGCCACCCGCGTCGTCGTGCTGGCGCCCGGCCCCGGGCGCGTGGTGCGAACCTTCGAGCCGGGCTTCTCCCGGCGCTATGCCTCCGGCGAGCCCATTCGCGCCATCAAGGACGACCCGGCCTTCGCGGCGGCGCGCGGCGAACTGACCGACGCGATCTTCGAGGGAGAGGCGGCATGACCATTTCCTCCTACACGGAACGGCCCGGTTCAGGGACGGACGAAACCGACGGCCTGTCGGTGCCCTGGTCCAGGCCACGGACGAAACGGACCGGCGTTTCGGCACGCATGGTCAGCGCCGTCACCATCCTGGCCGTGCTGGCGCTCTGGACGCTGTCGGCCCGCCTGCAGCTGGTGTCGCCGGTGTTCCTGCCTTCGCCGCTCGCCGTGTGGAACAAGTTCGTCGTCGTCATCCGCGACGGCTTCGTCGACGCGACGCTGCTGCAGCATGTCGTCGCCAGCCTAGGCCGCGTCTTTGCCGCGCTGGTCGCCGCCATCCTGGTCGGTGTGCCGGTGGGGCTCGCCATCGGCATCAGCACGGTCGGGCGTGGCATCTTCGATCCGCTGCTCGAATTCCTGCGGCCGATCCCGCCGCTGGCCTATCTGCCGCTGGTCATCATCTGGTTCGGCATCGGCGAGCCGTCGAAGATCCTGGTGATCGCCATCGCCATGCTGGCGCCGGTCGCCCTGTCGACCGCCTCGGGCGTCCGCGGCGTCTCGCGGGAGCGCATCAACGCCGCGCGCTCGCTTGGCGCGACGCGAGCCCAGGTGGTCCGCCACGTGATCCTGCCCAGCGCCCTGCCCTCGATCCTGACCGGCCTGCGCATCGCGCTCGGCGCAGGCTGGTCGACACTGGTCGCGGCCGAACTGGTGGCGGCGACGCGCGGCCTTGGTTTCATGATCCAGTCCGCGGCCCAGTTCCTCGTCACCGACGTGGTGGTGATGGGCATATTGGTGATCGCGGCCATCGCCTTCGTGCTCGAATTCACCATCCGCCGGATCGAGCGCGTGCTCGTCCCGTGGGCGGGGCGTGAATGATCGGAAGAGGAGAATGACGATGACCCATTCCACCGCCGTGTTGTTTGCTCATGTCGGCTCCTGGCTGCTCGGCCTTGCCGCCGACGACAAAGCGGCAAACGAGGACGGCCCGCGCTCGCCGGCGCCGGTCCATCTCCGCGCCGGGCACGACCGCCTGCCGCCGCGCGACGAGAGCTTTTATTGGGCCTGGCAGTACTGGTCGCAGTGAGTGGCTGGCGGTTGGCGCACCGACGCATAGCGTTAGCGATCTTTCGCGCTAGCCTCCACGTCTTCGTCATCCTAGGGCGAAGCAAGGAGCAAAGCGACGCGCGCAGACCCTAGGATCCATGCCGCGACTGTGGTGCGTTGCAACGGTGCAAAAACGGCTCACCACCCAGTTCCGCGAAAGAGTTCGAACCATTCCGGATTAGCTTTCTCGATCAGCTCGATCTTCCATTGGCGTGGCCAGCGTTTCAGGGACTTCTCACGTTGGATCGCATCAGTGATGTCGAAATACTCTTCGTACCGGACAAGGCGTTGCACGCCGTAGCGACTGGTAAAGCCTGAGCCTTGGCCAGATTTGTGCTCGGGTACACGGCGGCCGAGGTCGTTGGTGACGCCAATGTAGATAGTGCCACGTTTCTGGCTTGCGGTCATGTAGACATAGCCGGTCATGTTTGAAGCGTAATCCGGGTGAGTGAGCGTGTAAGCGTCGTTTCTGATCCGTCGCATTCTACGACCAAAGTCACGGCATGGATCCTAGGGTCTGCGCCGCGTCGCTTCGCTCCTGCTTCGCCCTAGGATGACGAAGGTATAGGTGCCGTAGAAAAAAATTCCGCCCGTCACAATCATCTCGCCAAATTATTTCTCTACTAAATTTATAGCTACCTAGCCTGATCCATCTTCCAACCGGTGAGGACATTTCCTGCCGCGCATTGAAGGAGAGGGATCATGTTCAATCTGACGAGACGCGTTTTCGGCATTGGCCTCGTGGCCGCGACAGTCGTGCTGTCGTTCGGCGCCGCCGCGCAGGACCTGAAGCAGTTCAGCATCGGCTACCAGAAGACCGGCCTGCCGGTGATCGCCAGGCAGCAGCAGGTGATCGAGAAGGCGCTCGGCGACAAGGGCGTCACCGTGAAGTGGGTCGAGTTCACCGCCGGGCCGCCATTGGTCGAAGCGCTCAATGTCGGTGCCATCGATGCCGGCTGGACCGGCGACGCGCCGCCGATCTTCGGTCAATCGGCCGGCGCCAACATCGTCTATGCCGCGGCGCTGCCGTCCAATGGCGAAGGCGAGGCGATCTTCGTCAAGCCGGCCTCGCCGGTCCAGGCGGTCGCCGACCTCAAGGGCAAGCGCGTCGGCGTCGGCAAGGGCACCAGTGCGCATAATCTTCTCGTCGCCGCGCTGGAAAAGGCAGGTGTCGCCTTCGATCAGATCACGCCGGTCTATCTCAGCCCGGCGGATGCGGCCGCCGCCTTCGCCAGCGACCAGATCGATGCCTGGGCGGTCTGGGATCCGTTCTTTGCCATCGCCGAAACCCGCTACCAGCCGCGTGTGCTGGCCCGCTCCAGCGAGGTGCTCAAGGTCAACACCTATTTCCTCGCCAACAAGGATTTCGCCAAGGCGCATCCCGAAATCGTCACCACGACCATCGCCGCGCTTGGCGAGGCGGCGAAATGGGCGGACCAGAATCGCGACAAGGTGGCGCAAGCGCTGCATGAGGTGACCGGGGTGCCGCTCGACGCACAGACCATCGCCGCCAATCGCAGCAAGTTCGGCATCTTTCCGATCACCGACGAGATCGTTGCCGGCCAGCAGGCTACCGCCGACCGCTTCTACAAGCTCGGCCTGATCCCCAAGGCGGTGCGGATTTCCGACGCGGTTTGGACAGCGCCGGGCAATTGATCTTTCGCCACGCGGCGCCGGGTGGAGAAACGCCCGGCGCCGTTGCCGTTGTGCCTTGACCTCCAGGAGGCCCGCCTTGACCACGCCAGCCAAGCCACTCGATTTCTTCTGGTTCATCCCGACGCACGGCGACGGTTCCTATCTTGGCTCCGAGCAGCAGCAGCGGCCGCCGGAGTTCGGCTATTTCAAGGAGATCGCGCAGGCAGTCGACCGGCTCGGCTTCCCCGGCGTGCTGTTGCCGACCGGGCAGAACTGCGAGGATTCCTGGATCACCGCGACTGGACTGGCGACGCTGACCGAAAGGCTCAAATTCCTCGTCGCGCTGCGGCCGGGCGTGACCTTGCCGACCTTCGCGGCGCGCCAGACGGCGGCACTCGACCGTCTGAGCAACGGCCGCCTGCTGCTCAATGTCGTGGTCGGCGGCAATCCGGCCGAGCTTGCCGGCGACGGCGTCTTCCTGCCGCATGACGAGCGCTATGCGCAGGCGCATGAATTCCTGACCATCTGGCGCGGTCTGGTGTCCGGCGAGCGCGTCAATTTCGACGGCAAATATTACCGCGTCGAGAATGGCCGCCTCGACCTTCTGCCATCACAGGAGCGGCCGCCGCTTTATTTCGGCGGCTCGTCCGACGCCGGGCACGATCTTGCCGCCGACCTGGTGGACATGTACCTCACATGGGGCGAGCCACCGGCGCAGGTCGCCGAAAAGCTGGCTTCGGCGCGCGCGAAAGCGGCATTGCGCGGCCGCGAATTGCGTTTCGGCATCCGGCTGCATTTCATTGTTCGCGAAACCGAGGACGAAGCCTGGCGTGCCGCCGACCGGTTGATCAGCCACGTCACCGATGCCCAGATCGAGAACGCGCAGGCGCGGTTCCTCAACCAGATGGACTCGGTCGGCCAGCGCCGCATGGCCGAACTGCATGGCGGCCGCCGCGACAGGCTGGTCGTCTCGCCCAATCTGTGGGCCGGCGTCGGGCTGGTGCGCGGCGGTGCCGGCACCGCGCTGGTCGGCACGCCGGAGCAGGTCGCCGACCGCATTCGCGAGTACCAGGCGATCGGCATCGACACCATCATCGGCTCCGGCTATCCGCATCTCGAGGAAGCCTATCGCGTCGCCGAACTGCTCTTCCCCAAGCTCGGGCTTGGTACCAGGCGGCTCAAGCCGCGCGAAGACATCGCCAACGAATTCTCCGTCGGCTTCCATGGCGCGGCCCGCCTGCAGGCCGCGTCATGAGCTTTTCCACGCACCTGCGCAGGAACGGCATCGGCTGGCTATTGCCGGTGCTGGTGCTTGCCGGCTGGGAGGTGGCGTCCCGCGCCGGCGTCATGCCGGCCAACGTGCTTCCGGCACCAAGCGCCGTCGCCGAGGCCTTCTGGCGTTTGACGCTGTCCGGTGAACTGATCCGCAACATCGGCGTCTCGACGGCGCGCGCCCTGGCCGGCTTCGCCGTCGGCGGCTCGATCGGCTTCGCGCTCGGCCTTGCCAACGGGCTGTCGACGCTCAGCCGCGGCCTGACCGACACCACGCTGCAGATGATCCGCAACATTCCGCACCTGGCGCTGATTCCGCTGGTCATCCTGTGGTTCGGCATCGACGAGGAAGCAAAACTGTTCCTGGTGGCGCTCGGCGTGTTCTTTCCGATCTACGTCAACACGCTGCTCGGCATCCAGAGCGTTGACCCGCAACTGGTGGAGATGGGCCGCGTCTACGGCATGGACCGGCGCGCGCTGTTCTTCCGCGTCATCCTGCCCGGCGCGCTGCCGGCGATCTTCGTCGGCCTGCGCTACGCCTTGGGCATCATGTGGCTGACGCTGATCGTCGCCGAAACCATCTCGGCCAGCTCCGGGCTCGGCTACATGGCCATGCAGGCGCGCGAGTTCCTGCTGATCGATGTCGTCGTGCTGTCGATCCTGATCTACGCGCTGCTCGGCAAGCTCGCCGACAGTCTCGCCCGCCTGCTCGAGCGCCTGTCGCTCGGCTGGCATCCCGCCTTTCAGAACGGATGAGTATTCGATGCCAGCCGCCAGTCTGACCGCCGTCCGCTCCTTTGTCACCACGCCAGCGCCAGCGCGCCCGGCGATATCGGTCGAAGGCAGGCGTGCCTTCGCCTTCAAGGGCGTGGAGAAACGCTTTGGCGACAAGACCGTTCTCGACGGCATCGATCTCGACGTGCCGGTCGGGCAGTTCGTCGCCGTCATCGGCAAAAGCGGCTGCGGCAAGAGCACGCTGCTCCGCTTGCTCGCGGGGCTCGACCGGCCGACCTCGGGATCGCTGACGCTGGGGGCCGAGGAAGAGGGCCACAGCCGCACGCGCTTCATGTTCCAGGAACCGCGCCTGCTGCCCTGGGCCAGCGTGGTGAAAAATGTCGAGGTCGGGTTGACCGGCATCGCCTCCGGTGCGGAGGCCAGGAAACGCGTGCTGGATATCCTTGGCGAGGTCGGTCTCGCCGATCGAGCCGATGAATGGCCCTCGGTGCTGTCCGGCGGCCAGAAGCAGCGCGTGGCGCTGGCCCGCGCGCTGGTCGGTCACCCGCAGGTCCTGGCGCTCGACGAGCCGCTCGGGGCGCTCGACGCGCTGACCCGCATCGAGATGCAGCAATTGCTGGAGCGTATCTGGATAGCCCAGAAATTCACCGCCGTGCTGGTCACGCACGATGTCGCCGAAGCGGTTGCGCTCGCCGACCGGGTGGTGGTGATAAGCGGCGGCAGGATCGCGCTCGATCTGGATGTGCCGGTGGAACGGCCGCGCCGCCGCGGCTCCGCCGAGCTTGCCCGCCTCGAAGGCAGGATTCTCGACCAGCTGTTCGGTTAGGGCCGCGGCGGTCGGTTAGGCCTGTGGCGGCGGCGCGATTGACGAGCGGCTTCCCCCACTCCGTCGCCGCTTCGACGGAGTGGGGGTCGACCTTTCATCGAAGCCGACGGTTCGCCCACACCAGCCCTGCCAGGCCGATCAGCATGGTGGCGAGGCCGATATAGAGCCATTGCGACTGGCCGGTCATGAAGCTGCCGCCGATCATGCCGATGCCCTGCAGCGACCACAGCGCACCGATGGCCAGCACGATCAAGGCCAGCAGATTTTTGATCAGTCTCATTGTCGGACCCGATTTTGAAAGTCGATCGATCGCGGCCCCGTGGCCGCGATGAAAGAGCCGAAGGAGGTGGCCAGATCGCGCAGGTTTCTATTTGAAGATAAACGTCTAATCTTGTCATGAAAGTCCTTCGTGCCGATCAAAACAAGGTCGAAAACTGATCCCGGCGCTCCAGAAGATCCCTGACAGACTGTTACCCGGTGACTCCAAACGTGTGATCTCGCCATGGAACCGCCAGATCACTGCCGCATTTCCTGCCTTATTCTCGACCTAACGGCTGGGGTCTGTCAAAAACGGAGCCATCCCCCAAATATGAAGACCCCAAAACAGACCGCGCTTGTCGCGGTAACGATCGCTGCTGGCCTGATGGTCGGCGCCTCCGCCACTTCGGCAACCGCCGCCGCCGGCCAGTGTGGCCGCGCTTCCTGGTACGCGCTGCACTCGAGGACCGCCTCGGGCGAGCGCATGAACCCCTCGGCGATGACCGCCGCCCACCGCACGCTGCCTTTCGGCACCAAATTGCGGGTCACCAACAAGAACAACGGCCGCAGCGTCGTCGTGCGCATCAACGATCGTGGTCCCTTCATCAAGGGCCGCGTGCTCGACCTGTCGAAAGGCGCCGCCGGCCAGCTCGGCTTCATCGGCTCCGGCCAGACTTCGGTCTGCATGGCGCGCGTCTGATATGACCGTCTCTTGACCATGATCCCTCCCGGACCGCGGCTCAGCCGCGCAAAGCGGGTATTTTTCGGCGATCATGGTCAGGTGTCCGGCGCGGTGGCCTGACACATATCCTACACATTTCGGCGGCGCACATTGAGCCGGCTGTGCCGTCCGGGGCCGGTTTTCAAGGCTTTGGACGAAAGAAGCATTGGTCACGCCACGTGACGTATTGCATCGCAGCAATTAGTTGTTAACCTCCCCGCATGACATTCAAGGCTCGGCGCTGCTCGTCGTCCCTTCGGTCGAGGCAGCAGCGGGGTTCTTGATGTACTACCAGCTCTACGAAATGAACCATGCCGCCTTGCAGCCGGCCCGGCTCTATGCCGACGCTGTCCGGCTCTTCTACTCCAATCCGCTCAATCCGGTCTCGCACACACCCTGGGGCCGATCGATCGCGGCCGGCGCCGAACTGTTCGAGCGCACCACGCGCCGCTACGGCAAGCCGCAATTCGGCCTGGCCAAGACGGTGGTCGACTGGAAGAGCGTCGCGGTCACCGAAAAGACCATCTGGTCGAAGCCGTTCTGCAATCTCGTCCGGTTCGAGCGCGCCGTTCCCGCCGGACGCAAGGCCGACCCGAAGCTGCTGATCGTGGCGCCGATGTCGGGTCATTACGCGACGCTGCTGCGCGGCACGGTCGAGGCGATGCTGCCCTATGCCGATGTCCACATCACCGACTGGGTCGACGCGCGCATGGTGCCGCTGGCCGATGGCAGCTTCGATCTCGACGACTATATCGACTACATCATCGACATGCTGCACACGCTGGGTCCGGACACCCATCTGATGGCGGTGTGCCAGCCTTCCGTGCCGGTGCTGGCGGCGGTTTCGCTGATGGAAACGCGCGGCGACCCCTTCGTCCCTTCGACGATGACGCTGATGGGCGGACCGATCGACACCCGCCGCAACCCGACCGCGGTCAATCTGCTGGCTGAAGAAAAGGGCATCGACTGGTTCCGCGACAACGTCGTCATGCGCGCGCCCTGGCCGGTGCCGGGCTTTGGCCGTGAGGTCTATCCCGGCTTCCTGCAGCTTTCGGGCTTCATGAGCATGAACCTCGACCGCCACATCATCGCCCACAAGGACTTCTTCATGCACCTTGTGAAGCATGATGGCGACAATGCAGAAAAGCACCGCGACTTCTACGACGAGTATCTGGCGGTGATGGACCTGACGGCGGAGTTCTACCTGCAGACCGTCGACACCGTCTTCGTGCGCCATGCGTTGCCCAAGGGCGAGATGACGCATCGCGGCACCAGGATCGATCCGTCCGCCATCCGCAACGTTGCCCTGTTCACGGTCGAGGGCGAGAACGACGACATTTCGGGCCTTGGCCAGACCAAGGCCGCGCAGGACCTGTGCGTCAACATCCCCGCCGACAGGAAGGCGCATTACATGCAGCCGGCGGTCGGCCATTACGGCGTCTTCAACGGCTCGCGCTTCCGCTCCGAGATCGTGCCGCGCATCGTCGACTTCATCACCAGCTATGGCCGCCAGAACCGGGTGGCGGTGAAGCCGAAGCTGGTCCGCACCGCCAAGCGGTAGGCAATTCTAGAAACGGAGCCGGGCCGGCTCCGATTCTGTTGCACAAGTGCCGCTGTACCTCCCCGCGGGTAACCATGCTGCAAATCAACCCGACGTCGTAATTGACACGGAGTGTAAATCGCCCTTAACGTTTCGTTAACAACAGGGCGAGCGGGGACAATGAATTCCTCAACCATGCGAAGGCTGCGCGTATGCGTGGCAGCCGGGCTGGCAGTAACGGGAGGCTGGATGGCACCGGCCTGGGCTTCGGACGCGATGGCGACCGGTGGCCTCACCTCGCAGCCGATCGGCCACTACGATTTCTGCAAGCAGCATCCGGGCGAATGTTCGATCCGTCCGGCCAGCCTCGCGCCGGCCACCCTGACCGACGGCTTGATGCGCAAGCTGCTCAACGTCACCGCCAGGGTCAATGCATCAGTCAAGCCGATGAGCGACATGGACATCTATGGCACGGACGAGGTCTGGGCCTATCCCGACAAGGGCGTCGGCGACTGCGAGGACTATGTGCTGGAGAAGCGGCGCCAGCTGTCCCGCATGGGCGTTTCGCTCGCCGATCTCTTGATAACCGTGGTGCGCAAGCCCGACGGCGAAGGTCACGCCGTGCTGACGGTGCGCACCGACGGCGGCGATTATGTGCTCGACAATTTGACCGACAAGGTCAAGCCCTGGGACCAGACCGGCTACCGCTTCCTCAAGCGGCAGGCGATCGACAACACCGGCCGCTGGGTCTCGATCCGCGGCGGCCAGCAGGTTCTGGTAGGTTCGGTGCAGTAGGGGCCGACAGCCGGGGAGCGCTTGAGGCGGCGTAACCATCGCTTCGTCATCCTAGGGCGCAGCAGTCGCGAAGCGACGTCGCGGAGACCCTGGGATCCATGCCGTGACATCACCATAGAGCACAACGGCCCAGCAACACGCGCTGGTTATCTTCATGTCGGCACCGCCAGGTTCCGCACCGTTGCGGAGTTCGCAGGTCGCGGCATGGATCCTCGGGTCTGCGCGTCCGCTTCGCTACCGCTCCGCCCGTGGATGACGAACTCCTTTGGGGCCCCTCGAAATTTTTCATCCCTCCGTGAACCATTTCCGTTCGCCCGGCGACACACAGCCGTGGACGACAGAAACCCAAACCATGGAGACTTCAAATGACTGCTTTCCTGCGCAATACCCTTCTCGCCGTCGCTGCGGTATCGGCCCTGACCGGATCCGCTCTGGCTGGTCAGACCGACACGAGCTGCGTCAAGACCACGCTCAATGACCTTTGGGCCGGCCGTTGTTGCGGCACCGCCGGCGCGTCGGACTGTCTGGGCGGTGGCAATGGTGGCCGCGATCATAACGACAAGGGCGGCCGCGATCCCAATGGCGGCAGCACCAATGGTGGCCCGACCGGCAAATATTGATTGCGCCACAGCTGCCCGCTGGCGTTTCGCCGGCGGGCACTGGTTTGCGATCAGGCGGACGCCCGTCGCAAAATCCTGTTGAATCTAGATCACACCCGCCGGCCCAACGCCGCATGGATCGATCCTGTAATGCGGCGCAATTCCGCCTCGTCCAGCTTCTCGATGTTCTCGGCCAAGAGATTGGCGAGTTCGGTGGCGGCGGGGGAAAGACCCGACGTGTCCAGCCTGACGCGCGGGTGCGAGGCTTCGGCCAGCCGCGCCAGCTCCTCGGCATCGTCCCAGATGATGTTGAAATAGCCGATGATCTTCTGGATCAGCGTCCAGGTCGGCGCGCCGCGCCGGCCATGCTCCAGCGCCGAGAGATAGGCGGCGCTGACGCCGATCGCCGCGGCCATGTCCTTCTGGCTGACGCCGCGCTCGGTTCTCAGCGCCCGCAGCTTCTCGCCGAACGGCGTCACGAGCGCGCCCGCCGCAGCCTGATATAGAGCGCGCCGGAGCCGCCATGGTTGCGGGCGGCATGGTCGTGGCTGGAGACCAGCGGCCGGAACGCCGGCGTCGACAGCCAGGCCGGCACGGCGCGCCGCAAGACACCGTCGCCGCCCGAGGACGACCCCTTGCCGGTGATGACCAGCACATAGCGGACGCCGCCGGCATGCGCCCGGTGCAGGAACGAGAACAGCAGCGAATAGGCCTCGTCCTGCGTCATGCCATGCAGGTCGACGCGGCCCTCGATCGGCAACCGGCCCTTCTGCAACTTGTCCAGGGTCGGCTCGTCGAGCCCGTGCGTGACATGCTGCACCTTCGGCTTTGCCGCGCCAGCCGGGCCGGCGGCGGGCTGGGCCGGCTGCGACGGCGTCGGCTTGGCATCGACGGCCATGTCTGCAATGTCGACGGCGGCGCGGCCCTTGAGCGGCTTGGCGGTGCGCGCCACCAGGTTCCACAGCACCCGGTCGTCCTCGCTGAGTTTGTCCGGACGCTTGCTCATCATGCGCCCCCGGCCAGCGCGCGCGGCACCAGCGCGTAGAAATCGGCGGCGTTGCGCACCACGCCGGCGATCTCGCCGGCGGTATCGCCCGAGCCGGCGAACAGGTCGCCGCGCGCCGGTCCGGTGATGGCCGAGCCGGTGTCCTGCGCGATCATCAGCCGCCGGAACGGCCTTTTGTCGAAGGCGGTGAGCGTCGGCGCGTCGATGTAAAAAGGCGTGCCGAATGTGTGAAGCAGCCGGTCGACGGCCATCGAGCGGCCCGGCGTCAGCGGCACCTTGGCGGCCGCGATCGGCCCGAGCGCGGCGTCATCCACCGCGGCCTCGCGGAAGAAGATGTAGGAACGGTTCCGCCACAGGATCTCGTCGACGCGCCGCGGATGCGCCTTGAACCAGGCGCGGATCGACTGCATCGTCACGTCCGCCAGCGGGATTTCCCCCAGCTCGCTCAGCACCTTGCCCGGCCCGGTGAAACGCTGGCCGGATTTGGCGGCGTAGGTGACGCGGCAAAGCCGCCCATCGGTCATGACGAGCCGCGCCGCGCCTTGCACATGGATGAAGAAGGCATCGACCTTGTCGGCCAGCCAGGCGATCTCCAGTCCCTGGCCGGCGATCGCGCCGCGCTCGATCGCGCCACGGTCGGGATATTCGGCCAGCCCGTCGGCGGCCCGGCGGGCGAAGGCGAGATAAGGATCCATCCCGGCCGGCCGGTTGGCGTCGTCGACGTCGACAAGATCGGCCGGCCGCGACAGCAGCGGCACGGTAAAATGCGCCGTCCGCACCGGCGAGGCCTCGACTTGCGGCTCGTAGAAGCCGGTGACGAGCCCGGCGCCGGTTTCCGGCCGGACCAGCATAGGAACGAAATGGCGCTCGAAGAAGGCGCGGGCCTCGGATCGGTTCGCCGGCGCGGCGCCGCGCGCTTGCGCATAGCCCTCGGCGAAGGCGCCGAAATCGACGCCCAGCGCACCGCTGCGATAGGGTTTTATCGGTACATGCAAGGCCGAACGGGCAAACGCCTCGAAGGCCGGCAGATGGTCGTCGTCGCTCCAGCCGGGCAGGTCGCCGAAGGACCTTTCAACAAGGAGAGGCGACAGCGACACCGGAGCCCGCCTGTTCCGGGCTCAGTCTTCTTCTTCGGTGGCGACGAGCTTCCAGTTCGGATCGCGCGAGCGCGTGTCGCGGGCGAAGGTCCAGACATCCTTGACCTCGGCCACGGTTTCCGGATCGCCGTCGATGACGGCGCCGGCCTGGTCGCGCGTCGCCGAGATCAGCTCGCTGATGATGCGCAGCGTCACATGCGCCTCGCCGCCCTTCATCTCGGCCGAGACGATGTCGGCCTTGTCGATGCCGACGAAGGAGGACTGGATCTTTTCCGACTTGGCCTCGCGCTCGCCGATCGCGGCGACGAACCCGTCATAGACCTCCCGCGACAAAAGGTTCTTCAGCGTTTTGCGGTCGCCGTCGGCATAGGCCATGACAATCATCTCATAGGCCATCTTGGCGCCGTCGACGAAACCCTTGGGATCGAAGGACGGGTCGTTGTCCTTGATCGCGCGCAGGCCCTTGTTGAGGTCGGTGTCGGGCTTGGCGAAGGCGTCGATCGCCGTATAGGCGTCGGCCGGCGCCGCCTCGCCGGGCAGCCGCTTGCGCGGCAGCGAAACCACGTTTTCGGGCTTCTGCGTGGCCTCCTTGTCGGTGCGCGCCGCCGTGTAGGGGTCGAAGGGCGGCCGCTCGCTACCGGTCCGACGGCCCAGCACGTTGCGCAGCTGGAAGAAGATCACCACCGCCGCGATCAGGAAGAAAATCGTGCCGAAGTCGAAGAAGCCCATATTTTCCGCCAATCAATCCCTGCCTCTAGGCCGGACCGTCAAGCCGACAGGCCGCGGTCGCATAGCGTTCACCATTCAAAGCATATAGAACGCAAGGCGCAATCATTCAAATCAAAGGCAGGCATACCTATCTAACAGCCTCCGTGCCAGCGGCGATTGGTCGCCGGCGGGCCAAAACAATCGAATGGTCGGTAAAGACTTGCGCATTTCGCTGCTTCCCTTCTTTCTCCTCGCGCTGCCGCTGCTGGAAATCGCCGGTTTCGTCGTCGTCGGCCGTGAGGTCGGCGCGCTGGCGACGGTCGGCCTGGTGCTGGCCTCGAGCTTCGCCGGTGTGCTTTTGCTGCGGCACCAGGGTTTCGGTGTCATGGCCCGCATCCGCGCCGAGATGGCCGCCGGCCACGACCCCAGCCGCCAGCTCGCCCATGGCGCCATGATCGTGGTCGCCGCGATCCTGCTGATCATCCCCGGCTTCATCACGGACATTGTCGGCCTGCTCCTGTTCCTGCCGCCGGTGCGCGACTTCGCCTGGAGCAGGCTCAAGGGCCGCATCGTCGTGGCCAGCAATTTCTCCACCGGCGGCTTCCGCCGCCAGCGCGACAAGGTCATCGACCTCGACGACGGCGACTATTCGCGCGAGGACGACCTGAAGCGCGGCCCGGACCACAATTCGCCCTGGCGGCGGCTGAAGGACGATTAGGTCGCGGTTGCGGCGTTCTGATTTGTTCTGAAAGGCCGGCACCGCCCCGGCCAGGCTTGTCCAGCCGATAGATGGGTAACAGATTGAACCGGATACATAGGTAACAGTTCTCCCCCTATGCATCCGCCGCAGCGCCAAGCGGTTTGGTTGGCGCGGCGCTGCGGCGGACGAGCTTCATACGTCT
>NZ_SRUT01000168.1:0-341 GCF_004791315.1 Mesorhizobium sp. M8A.F.Ca.ET.208.01.1.1 | reverse complement strand
CTGAGCCACTCCAGCGTCCAGGCCGCGCCCGAGCGCTCCTGCTCATGCACCAGCGCCTGATGCATGCCGGAAAGCTGCGCGGCATTGAACCGCGCCAGCGCGACCAGCGCCTCCGCCTTCACCGGGTTCTGCTTGTGCGGCATGGCCGACGAGCCGCCGCCACCGGACAATTTGATGTCGGAGCCCGCCAGCGCCATCAGCGCGACATCCTGCCCGAACTTGCCGAGGCTGCCGGTCACCAGCGACAGCCAGCCGGCGAACTCGGCCAGCGCGTCGCGCTGGCTGTGCCATTGCGGCGCATCGGCAAGACCGAGCTTCCCGGCAAGCGCGGTGCGCACGGC
>NZ_SRUT01000167.1:0-341 GCF_004791315.1 Mesorhizobium sp. M8A.F.Ca.ET.208.01.1.1 | reverse complement strand
ATGCAGAGCTGATACCGCGGCGCGGCCGAGGCAGATTTGCATTCTGGATGGCTCGTCCGGCGCCTCGGTCTCTGTTGCCTAGAAGCACGTCGCGCTTGGCGATTTAGCACATGAAATTCACCGGTAAGATATGAGGATAGCGACAGCGTGCCGCGGAGGGACCGAACTCGGTTGCTGTCCTTCCGGCCGTCTTTTGGAAACACCGCAATCTATATGAACGGTTTTGTATCGACGGCACTCAACGAGCTCCGCCAGCGATCCTGTTTGTCCAAGCGGCGATGGCCAGCCCGCAGATCGCGCCCGCAAAATCGGCAATCCAATCGAACACGTCCATGTCCCGC
>NZ_SRUT01000166.1:0-343 GCF_004791315.1 Mesorhizobium sp. M8A.F.Ca.ET.208.01.1.1 | reverse complement strand
GAAGCGATGACCTGGCCGAAATCGAGCACGGTGACCTCCGAGCAGACCGCCCGCACCAGGTCCATATCGTGCTCGACCAAAAGCACCGCCGAACCGAACAGTCTCGGGATTTCGGCAATGCGTTGTCCGAGGCGCAGCGTCTCTTCATGCGACTGGCCGGCGGCGGGCTCGTCGAGCAGGACCACGGCGGGACGCGCCGCGACGACGCCGGCGACATCGAGCAGGCGCGGGCCACGAACCGGACGGCGATCTTCCTCGGGCTGCAAAACCCGCTGCCGATAGAAGACGACATCGGCCTGATCGAAATGCTCTACGATCTCGGCATCCGCTTCATGCAGCTCAC
>NZ_SRUT01000165.1:0-343 GCF_004791315.1 Mesorhizobium sp. M8A.F.Ca.ET.208.01.1.1 | reverse complement strand
TCCGGATGAGGCCAAGGCGGACGAGGTCAAGCCGGATGAAGTCAAGGCCGTTCTAGACGAGGCCAACGCCACGAGCGAGGCCAGTGTCGCGAGTGGCGACTATCAGGTCGCCTCGCTCGAGCCGCGCTCGGCATTCAACGATCCGTCCGGCGTCGATGCGGCCTCGCCGCGGCAGGCCATCGCCGCGCTTCCGGCAGGCGCCGATCCGGCACAGGCGATCGGCGGCGGCGTGAAGACGACGCCCAAGGAGTCCAGGGCATCCGCCCACGATCTGAAACCGGGACCGAAGGCCATGGTGGTGGCGACGCCGCCGCAGGCCGCGCGCTGGGCACTGGGCAGCGGC
>NZ_SRUT01000164.1:0-344 GCF_004791315.1 Mesorhizobium sp. M8A.F.Ca.ET.208.01.1.1 | reverse complement strand
CGCGGCGTCACGCAGGCCGGCGGTATCGACGATGCGCACCTTCAAACCGTTCAGATCCATGGCGACCTCGAGCAGGTCGCGGGTCGTGCCCGGCTCGTCGGTGACGATCGCAGCCTCGCGCCGCGCCAAAGCGTTGAACAGGCTGGACTTGCCGGCATTCGGCGCGCCGAGGATGACAACCTCGAAACCGTCGCGGATAATCTCCGCCGCCTTGAACCCTTCAATGTGCCGCCCGACGTCATCGATCATCGCCGTCACGTCGGACCAGACCGCATCCGAAACGGAACCCGGGACCTCCTCCTCGTCCGCGAAGGCGATCTCCGCTTCGATCATGGCCCGGGCAT
>NZ_SRUT01000163.1:0-344 GCF_004791315.1 Mesorhizobium sp. M8A.F.Ca.ET.208.01.1.1 | reverse complement strand
GACAGATCGATCATCTTGCCGCTGTTGGACATGTTGGCCAGCGGGCCGTTCTTGTCGGCAAGGAAAGCCACCGGCGAGGACGCGTAGGGGATCGAGAAGTCGATCGTCTTCATGCGCTCCTCGGTGATCGACATGCCGTCCATGACAATGTCGAACTTGCCTGCCGTGAGGCCGGGGATGACGCCGTCCCAGTCCTGCGCCACGATGTTGCATTCGAGCTTCGCGCGGGCGCAGACGTCGTTGAGGATGTCGACCTCGAAGCCGACGATCTTGCCGCTGGCATCAGTCTGGTTCCAAGGGGCATAGGAGCCTTCCATGGCGACCGAAACGGTCTTCCAGTCCTT
>NZ_SRUT01000162.1:0-345 GCF_004791315.1 Mesorhizobium sp. M8A.F.Ca.ET.208.01.1.1 | reverse complement strand
CATAGGCGTGCCTGTCCAGCACGGGCCGGCCGTCGTGGGAAGATACCGTGACGACCAGCGTGTGGCCGCGCAGTTCTGGTTCGGGATGGTAAGTCATGGCCGCCTCCCGCCTCACGAAGCCTGCCTGAGGCCGAGCTGGCCGGGATAGCCCCTGGACAGCACCGGCAGGAAGTGGTTGCGGCGCTGGCGCACCACTTCCAACGTATGGTCGGTAAAGGTGAGCAGCGTCGCCACGACCTGCTGGTTGCCATAGGTGCGCTGGTAGCCGAGCGGCTTTGCCAGGAAGTGCAGCTGCAGCCCCCTGAGCACCCACATCGGCTCGAACTCGATGATGACCTGATTGAC
>NZ_SRUT01000161.1:0-346 GCF_004791315.1 Mesorhizobium sp. M8A.F.Ca.ET.208.01.1.1 | reverse complement strand
GTCGGGCGGCCCGAAAGCTCGCGCACGGCCTCAAGTTGCTGCAGCCGCTCGAACAGGCGCCGCGCCGCGAAGCGCGACAAGTTTTTCGTCGTCAGCGATCCGGCGACGGCATCTTCATTCAGCAGCAAAAAAATCACGTCGCCGGCGCCTTTGGCGCGCAGTTTTGGCGCCACCGCCAGGAGTTTTTCGGCGCGGCGCGACAGTTCGCTGGCCAGCCGGCAGGCCTCGGCCGCCGCTTGAACCAGCGCGAGGCAGACCGCCCGCTCAAAACCTTTTTCGCCGGGTCGGATGCGCGTGCCGCCGCTGGCCTCGCCGCGAAACGCCGGGCCAAAGGCCTGCGCCATCA
>NZ_SRUT01000160.1:0-346 GCF_004791315.1 Mesorhizobium sp. M8A.F.Ca.ET.208.01.1.1 | reverse complement strand
GAAGCATTTCATCCACAACTGGCATTGTTCGATTACCATCACCATTGTGCATCAATATGATCTCGCCTTCATATTTAGATACAATATCAAAGATTTTTTCGTCATATAATCCAGCCCACTGATCATTAATCATTGTAGCGCCTAATTTCATTGCTGCTTCTGCCACTTCACTTCTATATGTATCAATAGAAAGTTGAACGTCTAATTGGCTGAGTGCTTTTACAACTGGGACTACACGTTGCAATTCTTCAGTTACACTGATTTCTTCATAGCCAGGACGTGTAGATATACCACCGACATCTATTATATCTACACCTTCTTCGATCATTTCTTCCGCTCTTTTAAC
>NZ_SRUT01000159.1:0-346 GCF_004791315.1 Mesorhizobium sp. M8A.F.Ca.ET.208.01.1.1 | reverse complement strand
CGCGCGACGGTGGCGGCTCGGCCGACAATTTCCGCCCGTTCCGCCTGGAATTGATGCGCGGCGAGCTCGAGCCGGACGTCTTCACCCTGGTGCTGCGCGAGAACGACGACGTCGCGGCCTTGCGCGAAGAGCTTGCCTCGGCTAAGGACGCCGCGGCAGCCTCCGAAGTGGCCAAGGGTCGTTTCCTGGCGGTGGTCAGCCATGAGCTGCGCACGCCGCTCAACGCCATCATCGGCTTCTCCGACATGCTGCTGCACGAAATGTTCGGCGCCTTCCGCGACCCGCGGCAGAAGGAATATGTCGGGCTGGTCAGGGAGTCCGGCCAGCATCTTCTGTCAGTCGTCAC
>NZ_SRUT01000015.1:0-68561 GCF_004791315.1 Mesorhizobium sp. M8A.F.Ca.ET.208.01.1.1 | reverse complement strand
GGAAAGCCCAAAATGCTCATCCGCATCGCACTCGCCAGAAAACTTCTCGTCATCCTCAACGCAAAAGCACGCGACGCGAGAAGCGAATTCGCAAATGCAACTTGACACCCCAGATAGTCGCTCTCCCCCGATCGACGGGGGAGAGGAAAGGCGCCAGGCTTTTTGCCGTCAATGCTCGCCCAGTAGCGCTCCCTTCCTTTCCCTCCGGAGGGGGGAAAGGTGGCGCGGCGAAGCCGCGACGGATTGGGGGAACCACGTGGCAATCAAGCCTCGGGCCGATCGGCCACGCTAGTCGCGGAAGATGTGCACAAGCGCCAGAGTCCCAGACCGAAGTGGCCTCACGCCGCGTAGCGAGCCGCCGGCTTGTCGGCGTGCAGGCTGCCATAGAAGGCCTGCCGGGCGCCGAGGAACGTATCCAGCTTTCCCGTATCGGCAAGCGCCGGCACGGTGACAGCCTCGCCCCGCTCCAGGCCGACAAGAGCGGCATCGACCATATCGTCGGCGGTCATGATGATCACCTTCGGAAGGATATCGATATCGCCGCCGGAAAGCTCCCAAAAATCGGTCCGGGTCGCGCCCGGCAGCACCGCCTGTACCCTCACCCCGGTGCCCGCGACCTCGCGATGCAGTGCTTCGGTGAAGTTGACGACATAGGCCTTGGTGCCGCTGTAGATGCCGCCGAACGAAGTGTCGAAAGCCAGTACCGAGGCGATGTTAACGATCCCGCCACGGTTGCGCGCCAAAAGCCCCGGCAGCACGGCACGGGTCAGCCGGGTCAGCGCCACGACATTGACCTTGATCATGCGCTCGGCGGCATCCGCGTCGGCGGTTGCCACCACCGCCTGACCGCCAAGGCCGGCATTGTTGACCAGCAGCGTCACGCTCTCGTCGGCTGATATCGCCTTCTCGACGCGGCGCACATCGTCGTCGTCGGACAGGTCGGCCGCGATCACGCTGACCTTGCGGCTATAAGCGTGGCGCAGCTTCTCGGCTAGCTCCTGCAGCCGGTCGGCGCGGCGCGCCACCAGCACCAAATCATAGCCCTGCCCCGCCAGCCGGTCGGCATAGACGGCGCCGATGCCCGAGGAAGCGCCTGTTATCACGGCTGTCCCCTTGTTGTCGTTCTTGCTCATTGTCACGTTCCTTCTGTTGGCTCTTATTCGGCTTCGACGAATGCGCCGACAGTCGAGCCCATTGTCCTGATATCAATTAGTGGCATATACCACTTTCGGCGAAATAGGTATATGCCACTATCTTGTCAACGGCAGCCGCGAAAACTATTTCTGCGACAGGGCCAGCGCCCCTGCCAGAGCAATTCCAGCAAAAGCGCCCAGCGGTTTCGCCGGAATGCTCCGGCAAGGAGTTGACATGACCGACGTTCAGCAGCCGGGCTTCAGCCAGTGCAACAATGCCACCTTGCGGCGCACCGCGCGCAGGCTCGGCCGCTTCTACGACGACGCGCTGGCGCCTTCCGGCTTGAAGGGCACGCAGTTTGGCCTGCTCTTCCAGATCAGTGTCGGCGGCGACCCGGCGATGGGGGCCATTGCCGAGGCGTTGATCATGGATCTCTCGGCACTCGGCCACACGTTGAAGCCTCTGGTTCGCGACGGCTATGTCGAAACCTTCGCCGACAAGGACGATCGCCGCGTCAAGCGCGTGCGGCTGACGCCGACCGGCCAGGCCAAGCTCGACGAGGCGATCAAGCTATGGAGCGTTGCCCAGCGGCAATTCGAGGCCATGATCGGCGCCGAGCAGGCCGCGAAACTGCGGGCCACGCTCGATGAAGTGGCCGCGTTGAACCTGGAACTGCCCGCGGCCACTCCTTCCAGCTGAAGAAGCGGCCGCGTAAAAACATAGATCGAAGTCTGGGGCCAGTCTTACTCCGCCGGCATCGCTACCGGTCTGGCAAACATCCGCCCCGCCAGCACGATGCCGAGCCCGATGACCGGGAAGGCCGCGGCGATCAGGCCGAGATCGGCCGGCGCGCCGTAGCGCAATACCGCTCCACCCACCACAGCACCCAGCGCCACGCCGAGATAGAGCGCCGAGGCATTGAGCGACAGCACGATCGGCGCCGCGTCCGGCGCGAGCTTGATGATGCGGCTCGCCTGTGCCGGCGGGAAGGCCCAGCCGACGATGCCCCACGGCACCATCATGCCCATCAGCGCCGGTCCGGCGAGGTGATGCGGCAGGAAGGTCGGGATCAGCGAGAAGGTGACGAGCATGGCGGCGGAGAGCGCCAGCGACCAGGCGACGGTACGCGTCGCGCCGAAACGATCGGCGGCCTGGCCGCCGGCAATGTTGCCGATGACGGCGCCTGCGCCGAAGGCGAGCAGCATGCCCGGAAGCGCGATCGGCGACAGCCCGGCGCCTTCGATGGCCAGCGGCGCGATGAAGCTGAACACGGTGAACGCGCCGATGAGGGCAAGCGCCGTCGTCACCAGGATCGGCATAACGCCGGGACGCATCGCCGCCGCCAGCCGGCGCTTCAGCGGCAGCCTGGTGCCTATGATGCCGCGTGGCAGCCGGTACCACAGGATGGCGCCGGACAGCGCGCCAAGGCCGGCAATGGCGTAGAAGGTGCCGCGCCAGCCGGCGATGGCCGCGACCAGCGCGCCAAGCGGCGCACCGACGGCGACCGCCACCGTGGTGCCGCCGACGACGACGGCAATTGCGCGGGCCCGGTGATGGTCATCGACCAACGCTACCGCCGTGCCTTGCGCGGTCGCCGCGAACAGGCCCGACGACAGCGCCATGATGATGCGCGCGACGAGAAGCACTTCGAAGGACGAACTCAGGGCGGCGACGACATTGCCGATGACGAAGAACACCAGCGTCCACAGGATGACGCGGCGCCGGTCCCATTCGCCGGTCAGCGTTGCCAGGATCGGCGTGCCGATCGCGTAGGCAAGCGCGAAGGCGGTGATCAGCGAGCCGGCGAGCGGCACGGAGATGCCGGCATCCCTGGCGATGTCGGGCAGAAGGCTTGATATGACGAAGCCTTCGGTCGAAATCGCGAACGATCCAAGCGCCAGCCAGAAGATTCTCTTGTCCATGGGGATGCGTCCTTAGTTCAAAAGTTATTGAACAATTGGACATAACAGGCCATGATGTCAATGAAGCCAGGGCAAAATAGCTGAACCATGCTGACAGCCCTGTGTCAGGACGGTCACGCGAAAGGAGAAACAGTGTGTATGGGCCGAGCAGGATCGACGCGTTGAAATCGGCCCGAACTGTGCTTAGGTTCCTGCCATGACCTTGCCACACCCCAATACGGACCAGATCAGCCTGCCCGTCGTACTCGGCGTGCTCGGCGACCCGACGCGCCTCGCCATCGTGCGCTATCTCGCCAGCAAGGAAGGCGTGCCGCTGAACTGCAGCCGCTTCCTCGACCTCGCCTCCAAGACCAATCTCAGCTACCACCTCGCCAAACTGCGCGAGGCGGGCGTCACCCGCGCCGAGGTGGTCGGCACCAACCGCATGATCACGCTCCGCCGGGCCGATCTCGACGCCCGCTTCCCCGGCCTGCTCGACAGTGTCATCGCCGCGGCCGCGGACGACACCGCCCTGCCCGCGGTCGGCGGTCATGATTTGGAAATGCCGGCCTGATTTTTTCCTCTCCCTCGCGAAGCGGGGTGAGGAAACCAGGTCCTGCCACCCACCGGGAATCTCCTCATGCGCATAGCCGTCCTTGCCGACATCCACGGCAACGTTCTCGCCCTTGACGCCGTGCTCGAGGACCTGACGCGGTGCGGCGGCGCCGATCTCACCGTCAATCTCGGCGACAGCGTTTCCGGGCCGCTGTGGCCGCGCGAGACGATGGAACGGCTGGAAGCGCTCAACCTGCCGACGGTGCGCGGCAACCATGACCGCCGCGTCGCCGCCGATCCCCCTGACGAAACCATGTGGGCGTCCGACGTCTATGCGCAGAAGCGGCTGACGCAGGCGCAGCGCGATGCGCTGTTCGCCCAGCCGCTGACCCTGGAGATCGCGCCTGGCGTCATCGCCTTCCACGCCCGCCCCGACCATGACGAAAAATATCTGCTCGATGCCGTGACCGATGGCCATTTGGTGCGCGCCCCGCTGGCGGCGATCCGGCGCCGGCTGAAGGCGCTCGACCCGGCCTGCCGCATCGCGCTCTGCGGCCACAGCCACCGCCCGGAATTGATCCGCATCCCGAATGGCCCAGTCATCTTCAATCCGGGCAGCATCGGCTGCCCTGCCTATGACGACGACACGCCTCCGGCGCATGTCTCCGAACAGGGCTCGCCGCACGCGCGCTACGGCATCGTCACCTTGGGCGGCGCCGGTCGGCAGGATCGTTTCGAGATGATCGCGGTGGACTACGACCACGAGGCGGCGGCGCGTCAGGCCGAACAGGCGGGACGCGCCGAATGGGCGCACGGCCTGCGCACCGGCTTCATGCCGGAAGCCGCCCAGCACCATGGTTAGCCTGAATTTCAGACTTACATGGCGGCGCGTCGTCCCTTATAAAACCGGCCGGGCATGCGGCGAGACCGCCGCGGCAGGGTGATTTGAGTACGGCGCACGGCCAAATGATGAGGCGCACGATTACGCTCCGACAAAGTTTGCATGCGCTGATTGCCGCTCCGCTGCTGATGGCGGCGTGGCCGGCTGTCGTGCCGGCCCATGCCGAAGAGGCGCCGTTCATCTCCGTTGTCACCGGGCTCGCCCCCGACGACCTGCTCAATGTCCGCGCCAAGCCATCGCCGATCGGCAAGACCGAGGCCCGACTGGCCGCCGGTGCGAGCGTCCGAAACCTCGGCTGCAACGACATTGACGGCCATCCCTGGTGCAAGATCGAATCGGACAATCCCAAGGCAACCGGCTGGACGCCAGCGCGCTATCTCGTTCCTCTCAATCCGGCGACGGTGCCCGACCAGGCCGCGGATACGCCTGCCGCCGCGCCCGCCGAAGGAGGTACCGGCGCAACGCCCGATGCACCCGACCTGACCGCTCGGCTGGGCAGCACGACCCAGCCGGCGAGCCCCGAAACCAAGCCGAAAACCGCGGCGGAGATCGCCATGCAGGATGCCTATGGCCTGGCGCTGGCGGCCAACGGAACCCTGCAAATTCCCTGCGCCCGCTACGTTGGACAGCCCATGGCGCCCTGCGCGGCGAGCGTGACGCGCAAGGGCACGGACAAGGCCGACGTGACCGTGACCTGGCCCGATGGCGGCAGGCGCGTCATCTCCTTCGATGCCGGCCTGCCGGCAAGCTCGGACGCCGGCAGCGACTTCCGCTTCAGCAGGGAAGGCAAACTCAACATGATCCGCATTGGTGTGTCCGAGCGCTTCGAGATCATGGATACGGTGGTGCTGGGGGATTAGGCGGCTTTTGCAATGGCTGCTCAATTGCCGGGGTTTGCGCTGCTCCTCATTGCCTTGCCGGACATTTCTCCCCGTAGACGGGGAGAAAGAAGCCGTCCGCAAAGCCGCGCTTTTTTGCAACGTCGGAGGTTGGCGAAACCACCAGGGATAGCGCCCCTCTCCCCGTCACTATACGGGGAGAGGATGCCGGCAGGCAGGTGAGGGGCAGCGCAAACGCCCCGCAAGGTACCAATTCAAACCCAACGCCTTTGCCCCGGCCGTAAAACCCCACACAAACCCGCATTTTCGGGGTTACATCGGGCAAAACTCTTCCCTATAAGGCCCTCCTAGCCTGATACCAGAATCGCGAGCACAACCGGCCGGGTCTTCCCGTCCCGGTTTTTTGTGCAAGCCCGCTGCCGAACGGAATTCACAGACATGCCAAGACGCACTGACATCAAGTCGATCCTGATCATCGGGGCCGGCCCCATCGTCATCGGCCAGGCCTGCGAGTTCGATTATTCCGGCACCCAGGCCTGCAAGGCGCTGAAGGAGGAAGGCTTCCGCGTCATCCTGGTCAATTCCAATCCGGCCACCATCATGACCGACCCGGAACTGGCCGATGCCACCTATATCGAGCCGATCACCCCCGAGGTCGTGGCCAAGATTATCGCCAAGGAGCGGCCCGACGCGTTGCTGCCGACCATGGGCGGCCAGACCGCGCTCAACACCGCGCTGTCGCTGCGCCGCATGGGCGTGCTGGAGCGCTATCAAGTAGAGATGATCGGCGCCGACGCCCATGCCATCGACAAGGCCGAGGACCGGGCGCTGTTTCGCGAGGCGATGAAGACGATCGGGCTCGAAACGCCGAAGTCGATGCTGGCCAACGCCACCGACGTCAAGAATGCCGACCGCAAGACGCACGAAGCCGAGCGCGCCGCGCTGAAGGCGGAGAAGCCCGACAATCTCGACGCCGCGCTCGACGCGCTGGAGACCCGCTGGAACCTCGGCGAAGGCGACCGCAAGCAGCGCTATATCAGCCATGGCATGGCGATCGCCGCCCAGGCGCTCGACCATGTCGGCCTTCCCGCCATCATCCGCCCCTCCTTCACCATGGGCGGCACCGGCGGCGGCATCGCCTACAACAGGGCCGAATTCTACGACATCGTCCAGTCCGGCCTCGATGCCTCGCCGACCACCGAAGTGCTGATCGAGGAAAGCGTGCTCGGCTGGAAGGAGTATGAGATGGAGGTCGTCCGCGACAGAGCGGACAATTGCATCATCGTCTGCTCGATCGAGAACATCGACCCGATGGGCGTTCACACCGGCGATAGCATCACCGTCGCCCCGGCGCTGACCCTCACCGACAAAGAATACCAGATGATGCGCAACGCCTCGATCGCGGTGCTGCGCGAGATCGGCGTCGAGACCGGCGGCTCCAACGTGCAGTTCGCCGTCAATCCGGCCGATGGCCGTCTCGTCGTCATCGAGATGAACCCGCGCGTCTCGCGCTCGTCCGCGCTTGCCTCCAAGGCGACCGGTTTCCCGATCGCCAAGATCGCCGCCAAGCTCGCCGTCGGCTACACGCTGGACGAGCTGGAGAACGACATCACCGGCGGCGCGACGCCGGCTTCGTTCGAGCCGTCGATCGATTATGTCGTGACGAAAATCCCGCGCTTTGCCTTCGAAAAGTTCCCCGGCGCAGAGCCGGTGCTGACCACCGCCATGAAGTCGGTGGGCGAAGTCATGGCCATCGGCCGCACTTTCCAGGAATCGCTGCAGAAGGCGCTGCGCGGACTGGAAACCGGCCTCACCGGCCTCGACGAGATCGAGATCCCCGGCCTCGGCCATGGCGCCGTGGCGGCCAACCACGCCGACGACCGCAACGCCATCCGCGCGGCCTTGGGCACCCCGACGCCCGACCGGCTGCGCATGGTGGCGCAGGCGATCCGCATGGGCACCTCGCTGGAAGACGTGCACGCCATGTGCAAGATCGACCCGTGGTTCCTCGAACAGATCGCCGGCATCCTCGCCATGGAGGCCCGCATCCGCGAGCACGGCATTCCTGAGGACGCCGTCAATCTGCGCATGTTGAAGGCGATGGGCTTCTCCGACGCCCGCCTCGCGTCGCTGACGAAGACCGACGCCGAAGTCGTTCAGAAGATTCGCGAGAAGCTCGACGTTCATCCGGTTTATAAGCGCATCGACACTTGCGCCGCCGAGTTCGCCTCGCCCACCGCCTACATGTATTCGACCTATGAAGTGCCTTTCGCCGGCGCGCTCGCCAACGAGGCGCAGGTCTCGTCGCGCAAGAAAGTCGTCATCCTCGGCGGTGGGCCGAACCGCATCGGCCAGGGCATCGAGTTCGACTATTGCTGCTGCCACGCGGCGTTCGCTCTGCGCGACGCCGGCTATGAAGCGATCATGATCAACTGCAACCCCGAGACGGTGTCGACCGATTACGATACCTCGGACCGTCTCTATTTCGAGCCGCTGACGGCGGAGGACGTGCTGGAGATCCTGCGCGCCGAACAGGCCTCGGGCGAGCTGGTCGGCGTCATCGTCCAGTTCGGCGGCCAGACACCGCTTAAGCTCGCGGACGCGCTGGAGAAGGCAGGCATCCCGATCCTCGGCACCTCGCCCGACATGATCGATCTGGCCGAAGACCGCGACCGTTTCCAGAAACTCTTGCACAAGCTCAACCTCACTCAGCCGAAGAACGGCATCGCCTATTCGGTCGAGCAGGCCCGCACTGTCGCCGGCGAGCTCGGCTTCCCCTTGGTGGTGCGCCCCTCCTATGTGCTCGGCGGCCGCGCCATGCAGATCATCCATGACGAGAGCATGCTGCAGAGCTACCTGCTCGACACCGTGCCCGGCCTGGTGCCGGAGGACATCAAGCAGAAATACCCCAATGACAAGACCGGCCAGATCAACACGCTGCTGGGCAAGAACCCGCTGCTGTTCGACACCTATCTGTCAGGCGCCATAGAGGTCGATGTCGACTGCCTCTGCGACGGCAAGGCGACCTTCGTGTCGGGCATTCTGGAACACATCGAGGAGGCGGGCATCCATTCGGGCGACAGCGCCTGCTCTCTCCCCGTTCACTCGCTGCCATCGGAATTGGTCGACGAGCTGGAACGCCAGACGGCGGCGCTGGCCCGCGCGCTCAATGTCGGCGGCTTGATGAACGTGCAGTACGCGATCAAGGACGGCACGGTCTATGTGCTGGAGGTCAACCCGCGCGCATCGCGCACGGTGCCCTTCGTCGCCAAGACCATTGGCCGGCCCATCGCCAAGATCGCCGCCCGCATCATGGCCGGCGAGACGCTGGAAGACGCCTTCTCTCATTACGGTGCCATGCCCGACCCGCGCAATCCAGGCCACATCGCGGTCAAGGAAGCCGTCTTCCCCTTCGCCCGGTTCCCCGGCGTCGACATCCTGCTCGGCCCGGAAATGCGCTCGACCGGCGAGGTCATGGGCCTCGACCGCGACTTCGCGCTCGCCTTCGCCAAGAGCCAGCTTGGCGCCGGTGTTGACCTGCCCCGCTCCGGCACGCTGTTCGTCTCGGTGCGCGACGAAGACAAGAAAGGCATATTGCCGGCGGTCAAGCGCCTCGCCGGCCTCGGCTTCAAGGTGCTGGCCACATCAGGCACGCAACGCTTCCTCGCCGAAAACGGCGTTGTGGCCGAGAAGATAAACAAAGTGCTGGAAGGCCGCCCCCACATCGAAGACGCCATCCGCAACCGCCAGGTCCAGATCGTCTTCAACACCACGGACGGCCAGAAGGCGGTGTCGGACTCGAAGTCGTTGCGCCGTGCGACACTGATGCAGAAGGTGCCGTATTACACGACGCTGTCGGGTGCCGCGGCCGTGGCAGAGGCGATCGCGGCGCTGAAGGCGGGGAGCCTCGAGGTCAGGCCGCTGCAGGAGTATTTTGCTTAGAGGATTGGCTCCCTTCTCCCCGTTCAACGGGGAGAAGGTGCCGGCAGGCGGATGAGGGGCAGCGCCGGCTCATAAGATTGGCCTATGTAGAGGCATAGGCGCCCCTATTTCGCCGCTTCCGTGATGAAATCGCCGTTGCTCTGCTTCGTCCAGACATACATCGCCGTATCGCGCTTGAGCCGATCGCCTTTGGTGTCGAAAGTCAGGTCGCCCAGGACGGTTGGAATTGGCCGCCCAGACTTTATGGAAGCCGCGACAGCCCTCGGCGCCTGAACGCCAGCCATTTCGAGGCCTTTGGCTATCACCTGAACCGCTGCATAAGATTTCAGCGTGTAGGCTTCCGGCTCGAAGCCCTGAGATCGAAAGCGCCCAACAACACTCGCCGCGGCTGGATTGCTTCGGTCCTCTAGCGAGAAGACAAACAGGACACCCTCCAATGCCGGTCCTGCTATCACCTTCAGATCGTCAACGAGGGTTCCATCGCCTGAGATGAACTGAACATTCAACCCGGCATCTTTGGTCTGGCGAATAAGCTGGCCAAAATCTTCCGCCAGTCCCGCGAAAAACAGAACTTCTATCTTCGCCGCCTTCATTTTACTGATGAGGCCCCCGAAATCGCCTTGCCCTTGCTTGATCTTGGCAGCCAGCACCTCACGGTGCTTCTTTGCTCGCAGAGCCTTCCCGGCTTTGTTCGCCAAACCGTCGCCATAGGGCGTACCATCGCTCACGATAGCCAGATTCCGGTCTGGAAAATGATCCGCCATATATTCAGCCGCAAACGTCCCTTGAACATCGTCGCGCCCTGATGTCCGAACAACGTTCCAGAGCTTGAATTCGGTGAGCGCGGGATTTGTCGATGCCGGGCTGACCATCAACGTGTTGTTCTTGGCGTATACCCGTGAGGCGGGAATGGAAGTCCCTGAATTGTAGTGCCCAATAACGAAGCGAACTCTGTCTTCGGCCAGTTTTTTGGCAACGGCGATGGCGGTGGTTGGATCAGCCTCATCGTCATGGACGGTGAGCGCTATCTTGCATCCTCCTATGCCGCCTTTGGCATTGATGTCGTCTGTTGCGAGTTGAGCACCACGGCGCATTTGCTCGCCCATGAGCTCCAAATGTCCCGTCATGGGGCCGACCACGGCCATCCGAATATCCGGGCATTCTGCGGCCGCCAACTGCGGAGTTGCTAGCGTCGTCAGAGCCAACAGTCCGAGCGCCAGTATTGTGAGAATCCTAGAAACCGCAACCCGCAATCCATGCATCCCAGCCCCCCAAAAGTATTTGAAAATAGTCCGCGAGATTGCAGCTTAACATGCACACTCAGTAAATCGAAAGCCTCCGTTACTTGCTAGACTGAGCGCTCCCGCAACGCAACCTCATGCCACCGCCACGCACTCAATCTCGATATCGAACTCCATCGGCCATGACGCCACCGGCACAAAACTGCGCGCCGGCGGGTACTCGCTGAAATACCGGGCATACACCCTGTTTATCGCGTTGTAGAAGCCGGAATTGACGGCGTAGATGCGCACCATCACCACGTTTTCCAGCGAGGTGCCGGCCGCTTCCAGGCAATGTTTCAGCGCTTTCAGCGACGCCTCGGTCTGCACCTCGATGTCGCCGCGCACCATCTCGCCGGTCACCATGTCGACCGGCGGCGTCGCCGAGATGAACACGAAGCCGTTGGCCTTCACCGCCGTCGAACAGGGCAGGCCGAGTGAGCGCACCTTGTCCGACATGACGGGTACTTCGATGACTTGTTTCTTCATGGGTGTGCTCCCTGGGTTTCGCGGGGAGCTTAGCGTGGCGGCGACGGAACGCCAGCGCCGTTCTTCCTTCTTCCCTTGTGGGAGAAGGTGGATCGGCGCGAAGCGCCGAGACGGATGAGCGTGGCGGCGACGGAACGCCAGCGCCGTTCTTCCTTCTTCCCTTGTGGGAGAAGGTGGATCGGCGCGAAGCGCCGAGACGGATGAGGGGTGCGTGAAGGAACGAGACGTTGCTGGTTTCGTCCGTTTTCACCCTGAGGTGCTGCCCGGCATGAACGTGGCGCCAAGCCGGAACACCCCTTGTGTGTTTGGAATCGTGCATTGTTGAGGGTGCCACGGACCAGGTGCTTGCCTGATCCGTGGCGGCGGTCGAGAGCCCGTCACCCCTCAGGTGGCTTAAACCGTGGATGAGCTGGGGCCCGACCGCCTTCTTTTGTGAACCCGAACAGTTGCAAGGGGCAAGCCCCCGCACACAAGGAAGGGACCGATGAGATGGTAGCGCAAACGGTTCAGGACATCGGCATCGATGTCGCCAAAGGCTGGCTCGACGTGGCGGTGTTTCAAACGCAGGAACAAGCGCGTTTCGACAACGACAAGGACGGATGGGCCAAGCTGGTCAGATGGCTGCGGGGTCGCACCGTACGCGCCATCGGCATGGAGCCGAGCGGCGGCTATGAGCGCGGTGTGGCCAAGGCACTGCGTAGCGCGGACCTGCCGGCCAGGAACGTCAATCCGCACAAATTGCGCCACTATGCCCGCGCCCTTGGCCGATTGGCCAAGAATGATCGCATCGACGCCTTGCTGATTGCGCGCTACACCGCCGAACTGCCGACCCGGCCGGTGCGTTGCGACCCGATTGCGGAGCAACTGGCCGATCTGGTCGTGGCCCGCAGGCAGCTTAGCGACGATAAGGTCAGCCTCGCCAATCAACTCGAGCAGCTACGCGAGCCGATGGTGAAGCGCATCTTCACCCAGCGGCTGCGTCGTATCGAACTCGATATCGCACTGCTCGCCAAGCGTATGGCCGAACTCGTCGCCAGCCAGCCGGCGCTCGCAGCCAAGGATCGCCTGATCCAGTCCTTCCACGGTGCCGGTCCAGTCCTCAGCCATACCATACTGGCGCTGGCGCCGGAGATCGGGCAGGCCTCGCGACGCGAGATTGCTGCGCTTGCCGGCCTGGCGCCCTACGACTTCGACACCGGCACCTTCAAAGGTCGCCGCGTCATCTGGGGCGGGCGGAGGCAAAGGGCCAGGTTGGGTGTGGGGTTTGCCGCGGGGTAGAGCGCCTGACACCCCCACCTTCGTCATCCTAGGGCGAAGCAGCCGCGGAGACCCTAGGATCCATGCCGCGACATCAATCGAGGACGCAGCGGAACAGAATTCCGCACTGTAGCAACGCTTTGAAGTCCCGGCATGGATCCTCGGGTCTGCGCCGCGTCGCTGCGCTCCTTGCTCCGCCCGTGGATGACGAAATGAAGGGGGCTCCACCAGGCGGAAGGATGGCCTGCACTCGAACAACTCGCCCAGCCCCTAATGCACCGCCGCCACATCCCTGAGATACATCTCGTGCATCTTCAGCACCTCCAGCGTCTTCTTGGCGAATTCCTTCAAAGCCGGGTCGTCGCCGGAGCGGGCGTAGGTGGAAAACATCGCCACCGCCTGCTTGTGCGCCTCGGTCTGCAAGGTGATGTACCTGGCCTGGAAGGCCTCGCCATCCAGCGCCTTGAGCTGGTCGAGCATTGCCTGGTCTTTCGGCAGCAGCGGCGGGCCTTCGGGCTTGATGGATGCCGTGGTCTGGCTCTTTTCCAGCGCCGCCTTGAAATCCTGGCCGGCCTTGGTGTGGTCCTTGACCATCAGCGCGGCGAAATCGGCGACATCAGCCGCGACGCCCTTTTTCTGCGCCAGCTTGCTGCTTTCGATCTCGAAGCGGTTGGCGCTGACCACCGTCTTGGTGAAGGTGTCGGTGTCGACCTTGTTCTCCGAGACCGCCGGCAAGGTGCTGACCGCCTGCTGGGAAAAGGCCGAAGGCGTTCCGGCCAGAAGGGCCAGCATGGCAATGGCGAGATGCGGTTTCATCGAAACGCTCCGTGAAGGTGTCCTCGCAGACCCAACGCGGCAGATGCGGTGAGGTTGCCAGCCGCGTCCCTTCTCTCGTGCGGGGAGAAGGGGAAGCAGCCTTGCGACCGCGGCGTGCTCTCTCCCTACGGGCGGCGAGGCCCCAGCAGAAAGGCTGTCATCATTGCGCTCACGCACGCCACCGCCAACAACGCCACGGCGCCCGAAGAGCTGGGCTTTCGGCGCATTGAAACAACGTTTTGTAGAGCGGGAGCAGTTTGAACCCACCCGTCCAGGTCGGACCTGCTCCCATGGCGAACGGAATAGGCGCGGGTCAACTCTGCACCGAGCAGAAAGATCTCCGATGAATAATAGACCCAGAGCAGGATGACGAGCAGCCCTCCAGCCGCACCGTATGACGATGCGATCGCACTCGTGCCGATATACCAACCGATGAGCGACTTCCCCAATGTGAACAGGGCGGCGGTCACGACAGCACCGATCCCGACATCCCGCCATTCCAAGGCGCGGTCCGGCAACACTTTGTAGATCGCGGCAAACATCAACGAGATCAGGGAAAAGGAAATCAGGGTGTTGATCGCGCTCAGAACAAACTCGCCGAACGGCAAATGAGCGCTGATCAAATTGCCCAGGGCGGAGATCGCCGCGCTCGCCACCAAGGACACCAGCAACATAAAGCCGAGGGCGGCGACCAGGCCGAGACTTGCCGCACGCGCCCGCAAGAGACGCGACAGCGAACTCCCTTTCGCTTCAACCTTCCATATTGCATTCAGGGCCTGCTGCATCTCGCCAAACACGGCGGAGGCGGTGACGAGCAAAGTGGCCACGCCGATGATGGCCGCCAGGGTCCCCGATGATTTGCTGGATGCCCCTTCGAGTGCTGTCTGAAGGAGCGCCGCACTTTCCGAACCCATCAGCCCCGATATCTGGGCCGACAAAGCCAACTGTGCCGCGTCATGGCCAAATGCGATGCCAGCTATGGCGACGACAATTATCAGAACCGGGGCCAGCGACGTGGCGGCATAAAAGGCCATCGCCGCGCCATGACTAAGCGCATTGTCGTCGACAAAGCCAACCACGCTTTCTCGCACCAGGTCCCATACGTTTTTAAGTGTGGGTCGCACTTCGAATCCGTGAAAGGGGTCGCAAACCGTCTCCTATCAATGCAGCGGGTCTTCCGATGTTCCGGCCGACTTGAGCGAGAGTTTCAGCAAGAGCGCGCCTGCCTCAGTGACAGCACGCCTCGCCATATTGCAGCTGCTCGTTCCAGTCCGGCCGGCCTTCCGGGGTGAAATCCATCAGATTCCACAGGATCTCGCAGGTGCCGATGGCGCGCGGGTCCTGGCCGGGTTCGGTTGGCGCGAAGCCGAGTTCCGACGACCAGAAATGCCTGATGCCGTCACCATCCCTATGAAACACCGATAGCAGCGGGATCTGCGCACCGTCGGCCGACTCGGCGTTGTAGTCACGCTTGAAGCTGTTGTTGGCCGAAGACACCAGCCGCATGTTGCGCCAGCCGCGATCCCGGCCCAGCGTGACCAGATTTTCCAGCGCCGTCTTGGCCACGACGGCGAAGTTGAAGCTTGCGGCTTCCAAATGGCCGACCGCGCCGTCGAACTGGTCGAGCAGCGCGGTGCAGGACGGGCACGGCTGGTCGGGCCGCGCGAGCTTCGCCGTGCCGCCGCTGGTCGCCACCTCGCGCGTCTCCTGCGGGTGGCGCGGAAACATCATCTGGTAGAGGATCAGCGTGTCCTTGCCGGGCGCGAACAGCTCCGACAGTCTTATCTTCGCGGTCTTGCCGGCGATATCCAGCCCTTCGAACACATAGTCCTTCGGCACCAGCCCGCCCGGCGGCAGGGTGCGCCGCGCCTCGGCCACGGCTTCCATGGCGCGGCGCAGCTCGATTTCCTTTTTCAGCAGCTTTTCGCGCGCGGTGCGGTATTTGGCGGATTCGTTGGGAAAGGTGATCATGATCTGCTCCTTCAAGTCGTGCCGGCGTCCCGGCAGGGTGCTCTACCCCCTAAGGACGCGACACGCCGGCCGGTTCCGACATTTTGCATCGGAACCGCTCCGGCTTTGCGACATTCCCTTCATCGGCTACAGCTTCCAGCACGGGGGGACGAAATGAGCGAGACCGACGAGATCGACCTGCGCTGCCCGCAAGTGGTGGCCGATAACGCCACCAAGGGCTTGCGGCTGCGCAAGCAGTTCGGGCGCGGCGGCACCGAGATCGGCGTCGCGCGGGCCACCGAACTGAAGAACCGCGACAAGCTGGCGCCGTCTACCATCCGCCGCATGGTCAGCTACTTTGCCCGCCACGAGGTCGACAAGCGCGGCAAGAATTACGGCAATGAGGACAATCCCTCCGCCGGATACGTCGCGTGGCTGCTGTGGGGCGGCGACGAGGGCCGCGCCTGGGCGCTGGAGCTCAAGCAGAAGATTGGCAACGCGCCCGATATCTGAGCGCTGGTTCCCTGCTCACCCCTTGACCCCACCGGCGGTGAGGCCGGAGACGATCTTGCGCTGGAAGATCAGCACCAGCACCACCAGCGGCACCGTGACGATCACCGAGGCGGCCATGATGTTGCCCCATGGAATCTCGAACTGCGAATTGCCCGAGAGCAGCGCGATCGCCACCGGCACGGTCCGCCGCGCATCATTGGAGGTGAAGGTCAGGGCAAACAGGAACTCGTTCCATGCGCCGATGAAGGCCAGCAGTCCGGTGGTCGCCAGCGCCGGCCACATCAGCGGCAGAAAGATGCGGGTGATGATGATCCACGGCGTCGCGCCATCGAGGATCGCTGCCTCCTCGACCTCGACCGGCAGGTCTCGCACGAAGGCGGTGAGCACCCAGACGGTGAACGGCAGCGTGAAGATCATGTAGGAGAAGATCAGCGCGAAGAGCGAATTGTAGAGGCCGAACATCCGCACCAGTTCGAACAGCCCGGCCAGCACCGCCACTTGCGGGAACATCGAGACCGACAGGATGGCGAACAGCAATGCCGAGCGGCCGCGAAAACGGACACGCGCCAGTGCGTAGGCCGCGGTGACTCCGAGGAACAGCGAGAGCGCCACCACCGCGCCCGAGACGACCAGCGAATTCAGGAGATTGCGCATGAAGGCACCCTCGGCCAGCACGTTGCGATAATTGTCGAGGCTGGGTGCCTTCGGCCACGGATCGGCCTGGAACAGCTCGGTCCCCGATTTCAGGCTGGTGACGATGGCATAGTAGAACGGGAACACCGCGATCAGCACGATTGCCCCGACCAGCAGATAGAAGGCCGTGCGCTTCAGGAGCCACATCTCAGCGGCCTCCTTCCAGGCTTATCCGGCCGACGCGGATGGTGAGGATGGTGAGCAAGGCGAGGATGAGGAAGAGCAGGGTCGAGGCGGCCGAGCCATAGGCGAACTTGTCGAACTCGAACAGGTTCTCGCGGGCGAACACCGACATCGACTTGGTGTGCGCATTGTTGGGCGTCAGCACATAGATCAGGTCGAAGATGCGCAGCGCATCGAGCGCCCGGAAGATCACGGCCACCATCAACGCCGGGCGGATCAGCGGCAAGGTCACCCGCCAGAAGATCTGCCATGGATTGGCGCCGTCGAGCCTGGCGACCTCGATGATCTCGCGCGGCAGCATCTGCAGCGCGGCCAGGATCAGCAGCGCCATGAAGGGCGTCGTCTTCCAGATGTCGACGATCAGCACCGCCGCCATCGCGGTGTCGGCACTGGCTGTCCAGGCGATCTTGGTGTCGATCAGCCCCAGATTGATCAGCACGACATTGATGATGCCGAACTGGTCGTTCAGCATCCACTGCCACATCTTGGCCGAGACGATGGTCGGGATCGCCCAGGGGATGAGGATCGCCGCCCTGACGATGCCGCGGCCGGGAAATTCGGCGTTGAGCACCAGGGCGACGACCATGCCGAGGATCGTCTCGCAGGTCACCGAAACCACCGCGAACCGCACTGTGTTCCACACGGCGCCCCACCAGACCGGGTCGAGAAGCAGCCCGTCGTGGATGACCCTGCCGCTCGGCATGCGCAGAACCGAGACATAGTTGGCGAGGCCGACCCATTGGCGGGCGTCGAGATCGGACAGCGAGGCATCGGTGAAGCTGAAATAGACCGTGCGGGCAAGCGGCCAGCCGGCAGCGACGGCGAGCACCAGAAGCATCGGCGCCAGGAACAGCCACGCCGAGCGCACACGCTGGCGCATCAGCCGCGAGCCCTGGCGCCGGTCGGCGGCATCAGACGGTCGCGCGCTCACCAGCCCTTGCCTTTCAGCCGGGTCAGCGTCGCCTCGAGGTCGGCCAGATTGTCGGCGGCGCTGCCTTCGCCGGACAAGGTCTTGTGGACGGCGTTCCAGAACTGGCTCGACGCCTCGTTGTACTTATTCCTGGTCACCGCCGAGGGCCGCGGCCCGGCATTGAGGAAGACATCCTTCCAGTGCGGTATGATCGGCTGCTGGCCGGCGATGTCGGCATCGTCATAGAGCGCCTGGATGGTCGGCAGGTTGGCGGTCTTCAGCGTGCGGTATTTCTGCATTGCCGGCGAGGCAATGAACTTGACCAGTTCGATCGCCGCATCCGGGTGCCTGGAATATTTCGAGACCGCGAGGTTCCAGCCGCCGAGCGTCGCCGCCGGGCGGGCGCCCTCGCCCGTGCCCGCCGGCAGCGGCGCGACGTCGAACCTGCCCTTGATCGGCGACCCCTGGCTGTTGCCCAGCGCATAGGCATAGGGCCAGTTGCGCATGAAGACCGCATTGCCCGTCTGCCAGACGCCACGCGATTCTTCTTCCTGGTAGGCGAGCACGCCCGGCGGCGCGATGGTGCCGATCCAGCCCTTGGCCATGTCGAGCGCGGCCGCCGCCTGGGCGTTGTTGATGGAAATCGCGCCATCCGGCTCGACGATATGGCCGCCGCCGTTCGACACGACCCATTCGAACGCGTCGCAGGTCAGCCCCTCATAGGCGTTGCCCTGGAAGACGAAGCCCCAGATATCCCTGTTGCCCGAGGCACGCTCCTTGTCCATCACCAGCCTGGCGGTGTCGCCCAGCTCCTTCCAGGTGGCCGGCACCTTGGCGCCGTATTTGTCGAGCAGATCCTTGCGGTAATAGAGCGCCGGTGCATCGGTGAAGATCGGCAGCGCCACCAGCCTGCCATCGACGGTCTGCGACTGGATGATCGACGGGAAATGCGTGGCCACGACATCCCTGGTCGCCTCGGTCAGGTCGACGAACTGGTTGGCGAGCTGCGGCGCCCAGATGACATCGGTCTGGTAGACGTCGACGTCGCTGTTGCCGGCGGCGAGCCACAGCCTGTACTGGCCGAACTGGTCGGTCCCGGACGACGGCATGGCGACGATGGTGACCTTGTCGCCGCTCTCTTTCTCATAGCGGTCGAGGATCTCGCGCAGCACCTTGAGGCCGTTGCCGGTGTCGCCCGACACGATCGACAGCTCGACGGCCCGCGCCGAACCCGCAGCGAGCACGGCAGCGACGCTCAACGCCAGCAGTGCGTGGAAAACCTTCATCGGTGGATCTCCTTGGCAGCCGGCGGCGCATAACACCGGCAGCCGGTCAGACCCCACCGTTCATTGAATGCGGAGCAGCGCTTTGGGTTCCGAACAGGCCATCACCAGTGGTCGAACAGGCCATGACGGTGACGGGTGGGTTAACGCCCCCGGTCAGCCTTCCCAGGCGACCGGCCGCATGCCCAGCCGCTCGTAGAGCCGCACGGCGGCCGCGTTCTCGAGCGTATTGGTCTTGAGATCGACATGGGCGGCACCCCGGTCGCGAAAAATGGCGAAGGCGTGCCACATCAGCGCTTCGCCGACACCCTTGCCGCGTGCCTCCGGATGAACGGCCAGGTCCTTGACGAATGCCGAGCTCCAGCACAGTGCGGCCGCGGCCAGCCGGCCCTTGGCATCGATGACGAGGAAACACAGCGCCGGGTCGAATTCGGGATCTTCGGATATGCGTGGCCACCATTCGTCGAAGGGGCCGTCTGTGCCATCGTCGAACACTTCGCCCAGCAGCGCATGCAGCGGCAGCGCGTCACCGCGCTCGAAGCTGCGCATGACAAAACCGTCAGGCCAGTGCGGCGCAACCAGCGTCTCGTCGAGGATCTTGCGCAGCCGGATGTCGTTTGGAGCCGGCGGACGCGGTTCGGGCATCGCGCTCAGGCGTCGGGCTGAAGACGTCCGCGCTTGCGGTCGACACCGAGGCCGGTCGCCTCCAGCAGGCCCTTGCGCTTGGCGTCGAAATAGTAGCCGGTCTGGTAGAGCCAGTCGGCCTTCTTGGCGTTGCCGTTCGACACCAGCCAGGCGCCGCGCAGATATTTGACCGCGTATTTGAGATTGGTCTCGGCGTCGAACAGGCCCTTGGCCGGCCCGTCATAGCCCATGCCGCGCGCCGTCGCGTGCTTGATCTGCATCAGTCCCCAATGGCCGTTATTGTAGGCCTTGGGATTGTAGGTGCTTTCGCGGTTGACGACATGGCGCACCAGATCCACCGGCACCTGGTAGAAGGCGGCGTATTTGACGATCAGCCGGTCGACGTCGCCGCGCATGCCGGTCGCATGCTGTTCTTCCGCCGGCTCGACCGGCGCCGACGGGAACTGCACCAGGGCAGCCGGGTTCTGCGGCACGACATAGGCCACCTGCTGCACGCCGGGCATTTTCTGGCCGCCCTTGGCAACCGCCGGCACGATGAGCCCCGCGGTCGTGTAGGTCGCGGCGACCCCGACCGGCTGGCCGGCCTTGGACGGCGGCGGCGCCTGCCAGGCATTGGCGGTCATCACGGCGGGGACTGCCGGCGTTGTAGGCGTTGCCCCGGCAAAGGCGGCGGTCGCCGCGGCCGGCTGGGCGGCGGGATCGAGTGCCGGGGTGGCCGGGCCGGGGGTCAACTCGGCCGTCTGAACCGGCGTGATTCCGGAGGATTGAGGCAGCACCGAAACCGTGTCCGGCAGCGGCACGGTGAAGCCGGCATCGCTGCCTGCCATGGTCGCGGTTTCGGTCAGGGACGGCGCGGCCTTCATCTGCGAGGTCGAGGTGCAGCCGCTCATGCCGGCTGCCGCGACGATCACACCGATGGCGATAAGGGTTTGTTTTGCTGGCAAGCCGCGCTCGGAGTCCGGTTTGTCGGGTCGTTAAGATTTCCCTTACACCAGCGATTCTTGGGTAGCAATCGGGGCCATCTGGTGGTTTTCGGGTGGCGGGATGCAGGCGGCGATGCCATATTGTTCCTGATATGTACCAGCAGGAATCCCGGATTCCGCCGCTTTGCGGAAAGGAGCGCAGCATGGAAACGACCTCTTCGATCACAGCTGGCCACGCAGTGTTAGAAACAGTGATCGGCTTCATGGGCATCGCCTGGAGCGAAAAGGGCCTGATCCGGCTCTGCCTGCCCGAACGCAGCCGCGAAGCGGTGGAGCGGCGGCTGATGCGCCACGCCGGTGTTTCCGCCTCCACCGCCCAGCCGTCATGGGTGGTCGAGCTGATTGCCTCGATCAAGGCCTATGCCGCGGGCGAGGACGTCGATTTCACCGGCTTTCCCGTCGATCTCGACGGCATCGACGATTTCCGCCTCGCCATCTACGACGCCGCACGAAAACTCGGCTATGGCGAAACCACCACCTATGGCGAACTCGCCAAGCGCGCCGGCCATGCCGGCCTGCCGCGTGAAACCGGTGCCGCCCTTGGCGCCAATCCGGTGCCGCTGGTCATCCCGTGCCACCGCATCCTGGCCGCCGGCGGCAAGATCGGCGGCTTCTCGGCGCCCGGCGGCTCCGTCACCAAGGAAAAGATGCTGGCCATGGAAGGCGTGCGCGTCGGCCCGCCGCCGCCGGCGCAGGTGTCCTTCGGGTTTTGAGAGCAGTAAGCTGCTCCCGGGTGTGTTGAGATTCAGGTCAGGCCAAGCCGAAAACTGTGGCTTTCGAGAACCGGAGCGGAGCGTACTTGAAGTACGTGAGCACCGGAAGCGGAGGAAGCCACGGTTTGCAGGCCGGCATCACCTGAATATCGGCACACCCTAGTGGCGGCGTATGAAGCGATGCCTGAAACGCTCATTGTCCGGCCGCTTGCAGATATAGACCGGGCAGGACTTGGTGTCGGCGCTGGGCACATAGGCCCGCGTCCTCACCTCGCCCATGGTGCAGAACTGCTGGCTCTGCACGTAGCGGTCGTAGAGCGGCAGCCCCGGCACCCGTTTCGACTGATAGCGCAGGATGACCGCACCTTGGCGCGCGATCGTCGACTGAACCTTGCCGCAGCTCATGCGCGTCGGGTCGTAGCGCGAGATCGCCTGCGCCTGGGCGGCCACCAGCGTGAGGCAGGCGGCAAGCAGGATGGTTTTCATGGTCCTCTCCCCTCGATCCGCCGCCCGGGGACGGCGCGATCGTGCGTCACGGTTTCACCAGATTGGGGCGGCCGTTGGGCGGCCCCCGATCACGGCTTTTTCACGCAGTCTTGTTTTTTGTGCGAAAGCAGCCTATATCAGCCCCATTGATATTTCGGCCGATCGATCCGGGCCTCGCGATCTTCGCGTTTGCTGACGTCTATCTCCAAAATCTCGATGCACACCGGCTGGATTTCGGTCCGGTCATACCAAAGCAAATGTGAAGGACTATTTTTATGGCAACTGGAACGGTCAAGTGGTTCAACGCCACCAAGGGTTTCGGCTTCATCCAGCCTGACAGCGGCGGCGCGGACGTTTTCGTCCACATCTCGGCTGTCGAGCGCGCTGGCCTGTCGACCCTGGTCGAAGGCCAGAAGATCAACTTCGAGATCGAGCAGGACCGCCGCACTGGCAAGTCGTCCGCTGGTTCTCTGAGCAAGGCAGCCTGATTTTGAAAATGGCGCGCGCCGGACGAGAGTTCGGGGCGCGCGGCAAGTCACGGATGTACTGACGGTCGCGCGAGAAGCGCGCCGGAGTGGAAAGACCCGACAAGCTGGAACAGCAGATAGCTGCCAGCCCGGACCGGACGCTCCCGATCAGGCTACCGAAATGGGAAGGCGGGATTTATCCCGCCTTTTTATTTGCCTGGATTTTGGCCATCTAAGCCCGGCCTATGTCCCACCGGTGGCACCATATGGCCAACAATGGTACCATCCAGGTCATGACCAAGCTTGAACAAATCGAAAAATCCATCACCGAGTTGAGCCCGGAAGAACTGAAGGCGTTTGCCGCCTGGTTCGAGGCACTGCAGGCGGACATCTGGGATCGGCAGATTGAAGCCGATGTCAAGGCAGGCAGACTGGACAAATTGGTGGCCGAGGCTCGCGCTGAGATTGCCGCCGGTAAATTGCGCGACCTGTGAGACATCGCGCCACGGCAAGTTTTTGGACGATGTATCGGTCCTTGCCGAAATCGGCTCGCCGTTTAGCCGACAAGAGCTTTACATTGTTGAGGGAAAACCCACGTCATCCCTCCCTCCATTTCAAGAAAGTCGGTGAGCTTTGGTCGGCGAGAATAGATAGCAACTATCGTGCCTTGGCTCTGGAAAGTGCTGACGGCTATAACTGGATATGGATCGGCAGCCACGCAGAATACGACCGCCTTACAAATAGCACACAGACCCCAACGCACAATTCGGAACGACCGAGACAGACCTACCCCACCCACTCGATCGGCACATGCCCCGGATCCGCCTCCACGCGGCCGAGCCAGGCCACCACCTCGGGATAGGCGTCGAGCTGGAAGCCGCCCTGCTCCGCGGTGTGGGTGTAGGCATAAAGCGCGATGTCGGCGATGCTGAAGGCGCCGCCGGCGAAGAAGGCGTTGTTTTCCAGATACGTGTTCATGACGCCGAGCGCCTTGTTGCCGCGCTCCAGCGTCGTCGCCAGCCGCTCGGGCGTCGCGTCCGCGGCCCGTTCGGGAAAAGTCAGCAGCGCCTTGCGCACGGCTATGTAAGGCTCGTGGCTGTACTGCTCGAAGAACAGCCACTGATAGGCGAGCCCGCGCTCGTATCTGTCGGCCGGCAGCAAGCGCGTGCCTTCCGCGAGATAGAGCAGGATGGCGTTGGATTCGGCCAGCCGCCGGCCATCGTCCAGTTCCAGCAGCGGCACCATGGCGTTCGGATTCTTGGCGACGAAATCGGCTTTGCGCGTGTCGCCGGTATGCGAGCTCACCTCGACGGTGGTGAAAGCGAGGCCGAGCTTGGCCATCAGCAGCCTGGGCTTGTAGCAATTGCCGCTGTCGATCATGCTGTAAAGTATCATTGCCGGTCCCCGAGCGCTGCTTCTGCGCTGACTATCGCAGCGGCGGCATCCTCAACCAATGATTTGTTTTGGCGCGACCATCAGCGCCGCTTATGCAACGGCACGACCTTGTTGTCGAAGCCCAGCAGCCCATCGACCGCAAGCGGCTCTTCGTTGAAAATGGTGCCGGCAAGCGCCGGACGCCCGAGAAGAAAACCCTGCAGCAAATCGACCCCACCTTCGAGCGCGACGCGCAGGTGGGTGGGCTGCTCGATTCCCTCGACCAGCACCTTGGCGCCACGGTCGTGCAGGCTGGACACCAGCGGGCGGAAGAAGCGTTCCGCGGCGGCGTGGCGGCAGAATTCCGCGAACCAGCCGCCATCGATCTTGACGATGTCGGGCTGAAGCAGGCTCACCCGCTCCTCGGTCGAATGGCCGGTCCCGAAATCATCGATGGCGATGCGGATGCCGTCGCGCCGCATTTCACGCACCAGCCTGGCCAGCAGCGCATCGTCCGCCGCCTGTTCGGTGATTTCACAGACCAGCATGGCGGGCGCCAGGCCGAGTTCGTCGAGATGCCGGCTCATCAGCCGGATCTCGGCCAGCGCCCGGCCAGCATGGTCGTTGACCAGTGGATTGTAGTTGAAGAACAGGTCGAGCCTATCGACGCCGATATTGTGGAAATTCCTGAGATGCAGCATCCGGCACATGGTTTCGACGAACAGGCGGTCCGAGGCCGCGACGCTGTCGAAGAACATCCGCGGCGACCCCGGGCGGCCGGCCCGGTGCGGCTCGATCAGGCCTTCCACGGCCACCGGGTGCAAGCTGCCGCCGTGCGGGGCGTAGATCGGCTGGTAGGCGCTGCGCAGGCGGAAGTCGCCATGGATGCCATATTCGATGCCGATCTCATCGACGAAGATCGCATCGCCAATGGTGCGCCGGCGCTCGACACTCATGGCACGATCCTGCGCCCGAAAGCCTTTGCCCGCCGCCCCGTGCGCGGCGCAACCGCGGCGGGAGCGGTCGTATGGCTTGCGGCGGGGACAGGTTCGGGACTGCTCATCGCGAAAACACGGAAACTTGTCGGCGCGAGTTCTGGACGGGCCAGCACGTAGCCCTGGACCATCGAGGCGCCCGATCGCTCGGCCAGCTCCAGTTGCCAGCCTTCCTCGATGCCCTCGAACACGGTGCGGATGCCCTGGTCCTCGAAGCTCCTGACCATGGATGTCAGCAGCGCGAAACCAGCGCCCGATTCCATCAGTTGCGTGATCCAGTGCGCATCGAACTTGACGATGTCGGGGCGCAACTCCTTGACGCGGGTGATGTCGGAATCGTCGGCGCCATAGTCGTCGACGGCGATCCGGAAGCCGTTGGCTCTGAGCGCGGTGACGAAGCTGTGCAGGGTCTCCTGCGATGCCGATCTCTGCTCCGTCACCTCGCACACGACGCGGCCCGGATCGATACCGGCTTCGTGCAGGACCAGCCTCATGTCACGCAAGGCGTTGTCGACGATCGATCGCTCGGTGAACACCGAGGGATCGAAATTCACGAAGATCGATGCCTCCTGCGGCAGGCAGGCGCCGGCATTGAGCAGATGCAGTGTCCTGGTCAGCGCTTCGACATGCAGGCGGTCGGCCGCCGGACATGTCGAGAAGAAGGTCATCGGCGATTGCGGCTCGCCGTCGCGAAACGGGCGGATCAGCCCTTCGAACGCGGCGACCGACAGCTTGCCCTCGCTGAAGGCAAAGATCGGCTGGAAGGCGCTTTGCAGCGTATAAATGCCCCAGACACCGCTCGAGGTGCCGTCATCATGACGGATGATATGGGCAAGTCCGATGCTGCGTGACAAGGGTTCCTCGCTCCGCGACCTGGCGGAATTGAACCGCGATCCTGCCATGCAAGCCTCTACCGCCCGTTAATGAACTTTCTTTTGCCGATCACGCCTCATTGACCGCGCCACGCCACCTGGCCCAGCCGACAAGGCTTGCGCTGGGGGGAATGATGCGACATGAGAAGCGCCGCGGCCGCTCCTGGCCGCGCCTATCCTTTGGAGAGACAGAAGGTCATGGCCTTTCTTGCCGACACCCTTTCCCGCGTTAAGCCTTCCGCCACCATCGCGGTGACGCAGAAAGCCCGCGAGCTGAAAAATGCCGGCCGGGATATCATTGGCCTTGGCGCCGGCGAGCCCGATTTCGATACGCCCGACAACATCAAGAATGCGGCGATCGAAGCCATTCGCCGTGGCGAGACCAAGTATCCGCCGGTTTCGGGCATCGTGCCGCTGCGCGAGGCGATCGCGAAAAAGTTCAAGCGCGAGAACAATCTCGACTACAAGCCCGAGCAGACCATCGTCGGCACCGGCGGCAAGCAGATCCTGTTCAACGCCTTCATGGCGACACTGAACCCCGGCGACGAGGTCATCATCCCCCGCCCCTACTGGGTCAGCTATCCCGAAATGGTGGCGATCTGCGGCGGCAGTTCGGTGTTTGCCGACACTTCGATCGACAACGGCTTCAAGCTGACCCCGGCGGTGCTGGAAAAGGCGATCACGCCGAAGACCAAATGGCTCTTGATGAACTCGCCGTCCAACCCGTCGGGCGCGGCCTATACCCACGCCGAACTGCGCGCGCTGGCCGATGTCCTCCTGAAGCATCCGCATGTCTGGACGCTGACCGACGACATGTACGAGCACCTGACCTATGGCGACTTCGTCTTCAAGACCATCGCCGAGGTCGAGCCGAAGCTCTACGACCGCACCCTGACCATGAACGGCGTCTCGAAAGCCTATGCCATGACCGGCTGGCGCATCGGCTACGCGGCCGGTCCGGTTCAGCTGATCAAGGCGATGGACATGATCCAGGGTCAGCAGACGTCGGGCGCCTGCACCATCGCGCAATGGGCTTCGGTCGAGGCGTTGAACGGCCCTCAGGACTTCATCGCCAAGAACAAGGCGATCTTTCAAGGCAGGCGCGACCTCGTCGTCTCGATGCTCAACCAGGCGCGCGGCATCACCTGCCCGTCGCCGGAAGGCGCCTTCTATGTCTATCCGTCCTGCGCCCAGCTGATTGGCAGGAAGACCAAGGCCGGCAAGGTGATCGACACCGACGAGACCTTCTGCTCGGAACTGCTCGAGGCCGAGGGCGTCGCGGTGGTGTTCGGCTCGGCCTTCGGCCTCGGCCCCAACTTCCGCATCTCCTACGCCACCTCGGAGACGCTGCTGGAGGAAGCCTGCACCCGCATCCAGCGCTTCACGGCATCCCTGACCTGATCTGGTAAGTCCAAAACAAAACCCGGCGTCAACGCTCAGGCGTTACCGCCGGGTTCGTCAATCCAGGCTCAGCACTCAGCCGCCATATTGCGCCGGCGTCACTGCTTCCAGCCAGTCGGCATGGATGCCGTCGAGCGCCTCCTGCATGGCGATATGCGTCATCGCCGATTTCGGCGCCGCGCCATGCCAATGCTTCTCGCCGGGCGCGAAGGAGATGACGTCACCGGCCCTGATCTCCCGGATTGGCCCGTCCCATGTCTGGGCCAGGCCGGCGCCCGCGGTGACATAAAGCGTCTGCCCAAGCGGATGCGTGTGCCAGTGGGTGCGCGCGCCGGGTTCGAAACTGACCAGCGTGGCCCTGAGCCGCGCCGGCGCCTCGGTCTCGATGATCGGCGTCTGCAGAACCCGGCCGGTGAAGTATTTGTCGGGCGCTATGATGGTCGGCACGCTGCCGCAAGCAATTATTTTCATCGTCTGTTCCTGGAACTGGTCGGAGCTGGCGAGGCGCCGGCCCCTTGAAGTCAAATGCATTCTCGGCCCGGATTGGCCCGGACGCAACCGGCCGGGTCGCCCGCTCGGCCTGATTTTTCTTGACTACGAACCTTGCCCGCATGGGACGGCCGCGCTGTTTGCCGGGCGCTCGGTCGAACCGCTCGCGCTCAGCGCCTGAGCCGGCCAGCCGCGCCGGCTTCCTATTTTTCTTGCCCTGCCGGCAAACAAGTGGGACGATGCATCAGGGCAGGTGGACATGAAAAGAACCCCGCCCGCGACGGTCGAACAGGCCGGCCGCCGCTCAGGACCGATTGACCACGCCTGAACCATGCATGCCAGTCGGTCCTACGGGAAACGCCTGAGTGGAGGTCAGCCATGGGTACTCGCGCCGGAGGACGACGCACGGGACCGAAATGCATTGCCATAGTCGGTCCCTTCGCAAGCGGTAAGACGACACTTCTCGAAGCCATATTGGCCCGTACGGGCGCCATCCCCCGCCAGAATCCGGTTTCATCGGGCAACACCGTTTCAGATCATTCGCTCGAGGCCCGCGCCCACGCCATGAGCGTCGAGGCGTCGATCGCCACCACAGAATTCATGGGCGAGCAATTCACCTTCGTCGACTGCCCCGGGTCGATCGAATTCTCCTTCGAGGCCGAACCGGTACTGGCGGCCTGCGATGTCGCGGTGGTCGTGGCCGAGGCCGACGAAAAAAAGATTCCAGCCCTGCAGCTCATCATGCGCAAGCTTGACGATCTCGGCGTGCCACGCATCCTGTTCCTCAACAAGGTCGACAAGGCGATCGCGGGCGTGCGCGACACGCTGAAGATGCTGCAGCCGACAAGCGCGGCGCCGCTGCTTCTGCGCCAGATTCCGCTGCGCAAGGACGGCGTCGTCATCGGCTCGATCGATCTGGCGCTGGAGCGCGCCTACATCTACCGCGAGTACGCCGAGAGCGAGGTGGCCGAGATACCCGGCGACGACAAGGCGCGCGAACTGGAGGCGCGCTTCTCCATGCTGGAGACGCTGGCCGACCATGACGACCAGCTGATGGAGCAGTTGCTCGAGGAGATCGAGCCGCCCAGGGACGCGATCTTCGACGATCTCGCCGCCGATCTGCGCGACGGCGCGGTGACACCGGTGCTGATCGGCACCGCCGAGAAAGGCAATGGCGTGCTGCGCCTGTTGAAGACGATCCGCCACGACGCGCCCGACATCGAGGCGACCCGCAAGCGGCTCGGTGCCCCGGACGGCAACGCGACGGTGGTCCAGGTGATGAAGACCATCCACACGCCGCATGGCGGCAAGCTGTCGGTGTCGCGCATTCTGTCGGGCCAGGTCGCCGACGGCTTGGAACTGTGGCTGCCCGGCGGCGACACCGCCAAGGTTTCCGGCATCTACAGGATGCTGGGCAAGGACCAGGTCAAGCTGACCGCCGCCAGAACCGGCGACACCGTGGCGCTCGGCAAGCTGGACGCGGTCAAGACGGGCCAGACGCTCAGCTCCGCCAAGGGAGGCATCAAACAGCTCTTCGATGTCGAGCCGCCGCAGCCGGTCTTCGCCTTCGCGCTGCGCCCCAAGGAGCGCAAGGACGAGGTCAAGATGTCGGCGGCCATCCAGCGCCTGGCCGAGGAAGACCCCTCGCTCAGCCTGCGCCACAACCAGGACTCGGCCGAGACCGTGCTGTCGGGTCACGGAGAGATGCATCTGCGCGTGGTGCGCGAGCGGCTGGAGGGCAAGAACCAGATACCGGTCGAAGGCCATGCGCCGGCGGTGCCCTATCGCGAGACGATCCGCAAACCGGTGCAGCAGCGCGGCCGTCACAAGAAACAGTCGGGCGGCCACGGCCAGTTCGGCGATGTGGTGATCGAGATCAAGCCGCTGCCGCGCGGCTCCGGCTTCCAGTTCACCGACACCATCACCGGCGGCGTCGTGCCCAAGACCTACATCCAGTCGGTCGAGACAGGCATACGCGACTATCTGAAGACCGGCCCGCTCGGCTTCCCCGTGGTTGACGTCGCGGTCAACCTGTCGGACGGCTCCTACCATGCGGTCGATTCCTCCGACATGGCGTTCCAGATGGCGGCAAAGCTCGCCATGAAGGAAGGCATGGCCGCCTGCTCGCCGGTGCTTCTGGAGCCGGTGATGAAGATCGAGATCGTCACGCCGTCGGACGCGACATCGAAGATCATCGCGCTGATCCCGCAGCGGCGCGGCCAGATCCTCGGCTATGACGCGCGGCCCGATTGGCCCGGATGGGATGTCGTCGAGGCGACCATGCCGCAGGCCGAGATCGGTGATCTGATCATCGAGCTGCGGTCGGCCACTTCAGGCGTTGCCAGCTACCGCGCCGCCTTCGACCATATGGCCGAGCTGACTGGCCGTCTCGCCGACGAGGCGATGAACGCCAACGGCAAGGCCGCCTGATTTCACTCGTTTCATGAGAAGCCCCCTCGAAGGATCGAGGGGGGCAAAAACCAAAAACGGCGCCCGGGGGGCCGGACGCCGTTTTGTTGTGCGGACCGTTTTCTTGGGAGGAGAAACGGCAGGTCCGCCGCATGTAGGTCGCCGAACTTCGGCGGAAAAGGTTCGGACGCGGTAGCCGCCTGAGCCCGGGCCGTACGAGTGATGCCCCCATCTCCCGTCCGAACCACACCGCGTCCTAGCATCTACATAGCAGCGGAAGGCATCGTTGTCATGTTACCAGAGGTTACATGACACTGTTACGTGGCAATTCTGATGAAATTTTCGCTCGTCCCGCCCGGGTCCGGGCAACAAAAAAGCCGGATCAACGAAGATCCGGCTGAGTTTGATTGGAAGTGCCTGTTAAGGCTAACCTCCAGAGGGGAACACTCGAGGGCGCTAATGGGAGGAGAACGCGCCCAGGAGATGATCTATATATGTGCTCATCATGCCCAAGAAACAAGCATCTATTTTGCAACACACGCATGCAAAAAGGCACAGGCTGTGGTCCAACCCATTTAGGGAGCCAATAGGACCAGCAGAATCGTGAAAATGAAGCGTACTTTCGGGTCATTGTCGTCTCGAAAACGCCAATCCCAACCGATTTTGTTCCAAAATGCCGAAAAACACTGATGATGTGGAATGAGGCACCGGCGGTTCAATTCCAAGGCAGTCAAGCGGAGATCAACCAATGCGTAGGTTTTCGGCGATTGCCGGCAGCGGCATTTTCCTGATTGCTGCCCCCGGCGTGGTCGCCGGGCTGATTCCCTGGCTGCTCAGCGAGCGCTGGAGCCTGCCATGGTCGCCCCTGCCCGGCCTTGTCGTCGCCGGCGGCGTCCTCATTGTCGCCGCGGCCGCCGTGCTGCTACATGCCTTCGCCCGCTTCGCACTGGAGGGGCTGGGCACGCCGGCCCCCGTCGCACCAACCGAAAGACTGGTGATCGGCGGCATCTACCGCCATGTCCGCAATCCCATGTATGTCGCCGTGCTGTCGATCATTATCGGCCAGGCGCTGTTGTTCTCGAGCTGGTCGATCGCCACCTACGCGGCGATCGCGGCGGCTGCCATGGTGACCTTCGTCAAGCTCTATGAGGAGCCGACGCTCGCCGGCCGCTATGGCGCCGAATACAAAGCCTACCGCCACAACGTACCGGGGTGGCTGCCGCGGATTACGCCCTGGAAAGGATAGGCTCGCGGAGCTGACCCTGGATCAGAAGGACCAGCTTCTGGCCTTGGCGATGATGAAGTCGCGGAACACGTGCAGCTTGGCCTGGTTCTTCATCGCGTCGGGATAGGCGAAATAGGTGTCGAAGGACGGCACCTCGGTTTCCGGCAAAAGCTGCACCAGGCCGGAATCCTTGCTGATCACATAGTCCGGCAGCATGGCGATGCCGGCGCCGCCCTGCACGGCGCGCTTGATCGACAGGATGTCGTTGATCTGCAGTGTCGGCACGCGCCGGCCGCTCTCGAAATCACCGACCGTCTCCAGCCAGTTCAACTCCGACAGATGCGACGGCACAGGCAGGCCGAAGGTGACGATGCGATGGCTTCTCAACTCTGCGATCGAGCCCGGCTTGCCGTATTTGGCGACATAGGACGGTGCCGCGTAGAGATGGAAATGCACGGTGAACAGGCGGCGCTGGATCAGGTCCGGCTGTTGCGGCTGGCGCAGCCGGATGGCGCAATCGGCCTGGCGCATGGTGAGGTCGAGTTCCTCGTTGGCGAGGATCAGTTGCAGGCTGATTTCGGGGTAGAGTTCGATGAACTCCTGCACCCGCTCGGTCAGCCAGCCGGCGCCGAGGCCGACGGTCGTCGTCACCCTGAGCACACCGGACGGGCGGTCCTTGGTCTCGGTCAGCCGCGACTTGATGGTTTCCAGCTTCATCAGCACGTCATGCGCCGTGCGGAACAGCATCTCGCCCTGTTCGGTCAGCACAAGGCCGCGTGCATGACGATTGAACAGCGGCACGCCGACATCATGTTCGAGCGCGCTCACCTGTCTCGATATCGCCGATTGCGACAGATGCAGCGTCTCGGCCGCATGCGTAAACGACCCCGCTTCCGCCGCAGCGTGAAACACGCGTAGCTTGTCCCAGTCCAACGCCATGATTTCCCCTCGTTCCGGTTGGCGTTTGAATGAAAAATCAGGCTTTTACACGGCGCTTCTAAGCCGTTCTTTTAACAGTTTTGCGAGCCGCTTATTCCGCTGCCTCGCGATGCACCTCGATGCCGGCCAGATACTTTTCCGCTTCGAGCGCGGCCATGCAGCCGAGCCCCGCCGCCGTCACTGCCTGACGGTAGATATCGTCGGTCACGTCGCCGGCCGCGAACACGCCAGGCACGTCGGTGCGCGTCGAATCCGGCGCTGTCCACAGATAGCCGTTCGGCTTCTGCTTCAGCTTGCCGGCGAACAGCTCGACCGCGGGCGCATGGCCGATGGCCACGAAGATGCCGTCGACCTTGAGGTGGCTCTCGGCACCGGTCACGGCATGCCTGAGCTTCAGCCCCTCCACCGAAGGCGGCAGCGGTGCCTTGCCGGGGCGGCCGGTGATCTCGTCGACGATCGTGTCCCAGATGACGCGGACATTGTCCTTCTTCAACAGCCGCTCGCGCAGGATGCGCTCGGCACGGAAGTCCGAGCGCCTGTGAATGACGGTGACGCTCTTGGCGAGGTTGGACAGATAGAGCGCCTCTTCCACCGCCGAATTGCCGCCGCCGACCACCGCGACATCCTTGCCGCGATAGAAGAAGCCGTCGCAGGTGGCGCAGGCCGAAACGCCGAAGCCCATGAAGTCCTGCTCGGTGGGAATGCCCAGCCACTTGGCTTGTGCGCCGGTGGCGATGATCAACGCGTCGGCCGTGTAGGTCGTGCCGGAATCGCCCTTGGCGCGGAACGGCCGCACATTGAGGTCGACCTCGGTGATGATGTCGTTGATGATGTCAGTGCCGACATGCTCGGCCTGCTTGAGCATCTGCTCCATCAGCCACGGCCCCTGGATCGGGTCGGCGAAGCCGGGATAGTTTTCGACGTCCGTGGTGATCATCAGCTGACCGCCCTGCTGCAGGCCGGCGACGAGCATCGGCTTCAGCATGGCGCGCGCGGCATAGACCGCCGCCGTATAGCCGGCCGGACCGGAACCGATGATGAGAACGGGCGCATGCTTGGTGGTCATTTGGAGCCTCTGCGGGGCGGACACGAGTGTGCCTTGGAAAAAGACGTGGAATGTCGCGCTTAATGTAAGGGCTGCCAGCCACGCCAGCAAGACGAGCCGACCGTCGTCCCCGGAAAGCTTCGGCCCGTGTGGATATTCGCGCGATCAGCGCTTTTCGTTACCTGTCCAAAATCGCGTCGACGAGGGCTGGCTTCGACACAAAAGTCGTTTAATTACAAAATCGCGAAAGATTCTTGCGCCACACTGATCATCGAGAACCCTGATGCCCCTCAAGGCCGATCTTGACGCCATCGACTGGAAGATCCTGCGCGAGCTTCAGTCGGACGGGCGCATGACCAATGTCGAGCTCTCGAACCGCGTCGGCATTTCGGCCCCGCCCTGCCTGCGCCGGGTCAAGCGGCTGGAGGAAGCCGGTATCATCCGTGGCTATCGCGCACTGCTCAACGCCCCGGCGCTCGGCCTCGATGTCGTCGCCTTTTGCCTGGTCGGGCTGCATCACCAGGCCGATGCCGAACTGCGCATCTTCGCCGACCGCACGCGCGGCTGGCCGATCGTGCGCGATGCCTGGATGGTGTCGGGCGAGTCCGATTTCCTGCTGCATTGCGTGGCAAGCGACCTCGGCAGCTTCCAGACCTTCGTCATCGAGGAACTGACCTCGACGCCGAACGTCGACACGGTGCGCACCGCGCTCACCATTCGTCGCGTCAAGGATGAGGGTTTGGTGTCGTTCGAGCGACCCTGAGGCCAGGCGACGCCCGCGCGATAGGCGAATTCCTGACCTTCGCCACACCGGCGCCGCGTTGGTATTCGAAAGACGTTGATATACAAGGCTGAACGGCTCTGCCGGACTTCACTGCTTGACTGGGCGCTTGACTGGTTTCTCAAGCCATTCCAGAAAAAATGTGTAACGGTTTTCCGCCCGGAATTGCTTGAGAACAGATGGCGCGAGCAACGTGAAATCCGGGAGAACCCGCATGAGAAGGGGACCATGACCCGTTTTGCAAGCCCGGTCTCGGCGCTCATCATCTGCGTGAACGAGGCCGATATGATCGGCCCGTGCCTGGAAAGCATCGATTTCTGCGCCGAGATCATCATCGTCGATTCCGGCTCGACGGACGGCACCGTCGAATGCGTGAAAAGCTATATCGCCAAGGGCTATCCGATAACGCTGCTGCACAATGACTGGCCGGGGTTCCCCCGCCAGCGGCAATTCGCGCTCGACCATGCCAACCAGCCCTGGTGCCTTTCGATCGACCCGGACGAGCGCGTCGACGGCCGGCTGCGGCAGTCGATCGTGGCCATCACCCAGGCGGCCGGCGGCAAGGCCAGCGGATGGTACATGCGCCGCCGCGACTGGCTGAAGGGCTACGGCTATGCCCATCGCTGGGTCCTGCACAACAGGCTGCTCAGGCTTTTCCGCAGGGAAGGCGCCACCATGGATCTCACCGCGCGGGTGCATGAATCCGTTCGCGTGCCGGGCGAGACCGACACGATCGAGGACGGTGTCTTGCTGCATCGCCGTGAAATATCGGTCGAGGAGGATCTTGCCCGGGCCAACGCCTATTCCAGCCTCAAGGCGGTCACGCTGGTCGAGAAAGGCAAGAAGCCCGGCCTGGTGCGGCTGGTGCTGTCGCCGTTCGGCAACTTCCTGAAATTCTACCTGGCCAAGCGCTACTTCCTGTGCGGCCGCCACGGCTTCGTCTACTCGATGTCGGTGATGATCTATTCCTTCGCCACCGAGGCCAAGCTCTACGAAGCCTCGCAGCGCGACGATAAGGCCTAGGCCGGCAGGCCGCGGTCCCGACCGAGCGTCTCCACGGCCGCGAGCAGGCCGCCGAGATCGCGGTCGTCATGCAAGCGCCTGATGGCGAAGCCAGGCTGAAGTGCCCCCTCACCGTCGACCAGCCAGCCCTGCGCCAGGCCCGCGCGTTGGCCCGCCTGCATGTCGGCCAGCTTGTCGCCGACCATCAGGGAGCGCTGGAGATCGAGATCAAGGCGCCTGCCCGCCTCGATCAGCATGCCCGGATTGGGCTTGCGCATCGGATGATCGGCAACAGCGAGATGCCCGACGCCAGCCTCGTGATAGGCGCAGGCCAGCACCATGTCGACGAACACACCCTGCCCGTTCAGCAACTCGACCACGCGGGCGTTCACCTTGGCGAAAACGTCCCAGCCGAAATAGCCGCGCGCGATGCCGGACTGGTTGGTGACGACGATCACCGGTATCCCCCTCAGGTTGGCGGCGGCGATCGCCGGCAGCATCCGTGGCCTAAGCTCGATCTCGGCCGGATCGCTGGGATAGTCGGTGTCGACATTGATGGTGCCGTCGCGGTCGAGGAACAGCGCCGGCGAGCGTACCGGGAAAACCCGGCCGCCGATCCGCTCCACCCAGAGCCCCGGTTCGGTCAGCGGGTGCGGCGTCCCGATCCCGTCAGCCATTCGACAGGCGCGCTTCGACCACCTCGCACAGATAGTGATAGAGGCACAAATGGCCTTGCTGGATGATCGGCGTCGAGGTCGAAGGTACGTTGAGCAGGATGTCGGTGAGCGGCTTCAGCTTGCCACCGGTGTCGCCGGTCAGGCTGATCACCGTCATGTCCATCATGCGCGCCTGTTCGGCGGCGGCAAGGATGCTCGGCGAATTGCCGCTGGTCGAGATCGCCAGAAGCACGCCGCCTGCGGCCCCATGCGCTTCGACCTGGCGTGAAAACACCGTGTCGAAGCCGTAATCATTGCCCCAGGCGGTCAGCATCCCGGCATTGGCCGGCAGCGCAATCACATTGTAGGCCTTGCGCTCCTTCAGGAAGCGGCCGACCAGTTCGGTGGCGATATGGATGGCGTCGCTGGCCGAGCCGCCATTGCCGCAGACCAGCAAGGCCTTTCCGGAGGAAAGCGCCGACACGACGGCACTCGCCGCACGCTCCATCTCGCTGGTCAGATCTCGCTCGACCGTGGCAGTGATGGCGGCCGCCGAGCGGACCAGATAGTCGTTCAATTCGGACATGAGATCCCTCAGTTGGTGGCGCCGCCGGCGCGCAGTTTGCCGATCGTGCCGGTGGTGCTCTTGCCGGCGACGAGGTCGACCAGCACGACGCGGCCGCCCGCCTTCTGCACCACATCGGCGCCGACCACGGCGTCGATCGTGTAGTCGGCGCCCTTGACCAGTATGTCGGGCAGAAGCGCTTCGATCAGCGCCAGCGGCGTATCCTCCTCGAACACCACCACGGCATCGACGGAAGCGAGCGCGGCGAGCACGCAGGCGCGGTCATGCTGGTCGTTGACCGGGCGGCCCGGCCCTTTCAGCCGGCGCACGGAAGCATCGCTGTTGAGGCCGAGCACCAGCCGGTCGCACTGGCTGCGCGCCGCGTGCAGCAGGCTGACATGGCCGGCATGCAGGATGTCGAAGCAGCCATTGGTGAAGCCGACGCTCAGCCCCTCCGCCTTCCATGCCGTCACCATGCGCGCGGCCGAGGCGGCGTCCAGGATAGCGTCCTTGTGGGCGGTCGGACCATGCGAGCGGAACAGGGCGCCGGTGAGTTCCTCGACGCTCAGCCGCGCGGTGCCGCGCTTGCCGACCACGACGCCGCCGGCGGCGTTTGCGATGGAGGCCGCGGCGACAGGATCGGCGCCGGCTGCAAGCGCCAGCGCGAAGGTCGCGATCACCGTATCGCCGGCGCCCGAGACGTCGAACACCTCGCGCGCCTGGGTGGCGATGTGGCGCGCCTCCTCGGGGCCGACCACGCTCATGCCCTTTTCGCTGCGCGTGGCGACGACGAAGTCGAAGCCGTGCGCCGAAATCAGTTCCCGCGCCGCCGCCACGATCTCGTCATCGGCGAACACCGCATGGCCGACGGCCTCGCCGAGCTCCTTGCGGTTGGGGGTGACGGCGGTCGCGCCGGCATAGCGCGCATAGTCGCGGCCCTTCGGGTCGACAAGCACCGGCTTGCCCGCCTCCCGGCAGATGGCGATCAGTTCGGCGGCGACGCCGTCCAGCAAGATGCCCTTGCCGTAATCGGACAGGATGACGATGTCCGCCTGTTGCAGCGCGTCCCGGAAACGGCGGATCAGCTCAGCCCGTTCCGCCTCGCCGAGCGGCCTGATCTCTTCTTCGTCGAAGCGCAGCACCTGCTGGTTGAGCGCGCTGAAGCGGCTCTTCGACGAGGTCATGCGGCCGCGCTGCTGTGAAAGGCCAGCTGTCTCTGCGCCAAGCTCGCCCAGGATCCGCGCCAGGCTGTCGCCGGCGGGATCAGTGCCGATCACCGAGACCGGAATGGCGCGCGCGCCAAGCGAGACGATGTTGGCCACGACATTGCCGGCGCCACCCATGGCCGAGCTTTCGCCGCGCCCGTGCAGCACCGGGATCGGCGCTTCCGGCGAAATCCGCTCGATGACGCCATTGACGAAGCGGTCGAGGATGAAGTCGCCGACCACCAGCACGGCGATGTCGCCGAAGCGCGCGATGGCGCGGTGCAGGGGCTCGGGAGAAGGCGGATTGTGCTTGATCATGTCATCTGCCACGCGCGGGAAACGCCGATCTCAGATAGGTCGAAACACCAGATTTGCGAGGCCGGTCGGTCATGCCTGCCGATATACCGCAATTCGGCGCAGCGCAACGCCGGGGCGGAGGCAAACTCGGACCGGTCAGGTTTTCTGCAGGGCGACGTGGACGCCGAGCCCGACCAGCACCGCACCGCCGGCCCGCTGCATCAGCCGCTGCGCCCGGCTCGAACGGCGCAGCCGGCCGATCACCAGGCCGGCCAGGAACACGCACACGACATCGGCCGAGGAGAACATCAGGTTGACGATGGTGCCCAGCACGACGAATTGCAGCCACACCGGCAAGGCCGCGGAGGCATCGATGAACTGCGGCAGAAACGCCATGAAGAATATCGCGGTCTTGGGATTGAGCACCTCGACGGCGATGCTCTCGAAGAACGCTCGGCAAGCCGATTTGCGCTCGATCGCCGGCAGCGCCACGTCGCCCTCCACGCGCTTGCGAAACAGCGAGATGCCGAGCCAGATCAGGTACAGCGCGCCGACCAGCTTGACCGCCATGTAGAGCGGCGGAACGGCATGGAACAGCACCGACAGGCCGGCGGCGGCGGCAAAGACATGCACATAGCCGCCGAGGTGAATGCCGAGTGCCGCCGTCAGCCCCGACCAGCGTCCGCGCGCCATGGTCTGCGCGGCGGCGTAGAGCATGGCCGGACCCGGAATATAGGCGAAGATCGCCGTGGTGGCGAAAAACGCGATCAGCAGTTCGGTCGACGGCATTTTTTGTTCCTTTGTCGTTGGGTCTATGACAGGCAGCGCTTACTAACTTCAGCCCTTCGTCTCCGTTTTGGCGATACCACAAATGTTGGGTGTCTTCGAATTCGACCTATGACCTTTTTCTGGCGTTGGCGCTGCCCCTCACCTGCCTGCCGGCATCCTCTCCCCGTATAGAGACGGGGAGAGGGACGCTGTCATCGATGGTTTCGCCAATTTTCAACGTTGCAAGAGAAGGCGGCGAGGTTGCGTCCAGTTTCTTCTCCCCGTCACTATACGGGGAGAAGATGCCGGCAGGCGGATGAGGGGCGGCGCTGCCCTGACGTGATTGTCAGCAAGAAGCCTATGGCGACTCGCTAGACAGCAGCTTTGGGCCTAATCACGGATCCTGCTTTGTCGACAGCCCGGCCAGCCTCCCTTATAAGGACCGGAATCGCACGCAACCAGAGGCCTTCATGATCATCGTCACGGGCGGCGCCGGCATGATCGGCTCCAACATCGTCGCCGCGCTCAATGCGGAAGGTCATGACGACATCCTGGTCGTCGACGACCTGACCGACGGCCACAAGATCGCCAACTTGGCCGATCTCAGCATTGCCGACTATCTCGACAAGGACGACTTCCTGGCCCGCATGGAAGCCGGCTCGCTCGGCCGCATCGAGGCAGTCTTTCATCAGGGGGCTTGCTCGACCACCACCGAATGGAACGGCAAGTTCATGATGGACGTGAACTACGCCTATTCGAAACAGCTGCTGCATGCCTGCCAGGCGCTGCGCGTGCCCTTTCTCTACGCCTCCTCGGCTTCGGTCTATGGCGGCGGATCCGAATTTCGTGAGGAGCCGGCGTTTGAACGGCCACTCAACGTCTATGCCTATTCCAAGAAACTCTTCGACGACTATGTCAGGCGCACCGTGTTCGACAGCGATCATTCGCAGGTCGCGGGGCTGCGCTACTTCAATGTCTATGGCCCGCGCGAGGCGCATAAGGGCGCCATGGCCTCCGTCGCCTTCCATCTGTTCAACCAGGTCGAGCGCGGCGAAAATCCGAAGCTGTTCGGCGCCCATGACGGCTTCGGACCGGGCGAGCAAAGCCGCGATTTCATCCATGTCGGCGATGTCGCCGACGTCAATCTGTGGCTATGGAAGCGTGGCGCGAGCGGCATCTTCAACTGCGGCACCGGCCGCGCCCAGCCGTTCCGCGCCATCGCCGAAACGGTCATCGACACGCTGGGCAAGGGCGAGATCGAGTTCATAGAATTCCCCGACCATCTCAAGGGCAGCTACCAGAGTTTCACCCAGGCTGATATGTCCCGCTTGCGCGCGGCCGGCTATAACGGGCAATTCCGCACAGTAGAAACCGGCGTCAGAGACTATGTCGAATGGCTGAAAGCCCAACGATCCTCGTGATCGGCCCACGCTGGGTGGGCGATATGGTGATGGCGCAGTGCCTGTTCTCGGCGCTGAAGGAGCTCCATCCCAACGCCGCGATCGATGTGCTGGCGCCCGCCTGGGCGGCACCTCTGGTCAAGCGCATGCCGGAGATCCGCCAGCAGATCGACTTTCCGCTGAAGCCCGGCACGCTCGAATTCAGCCATCGCCGCCGCTTCGGCCGCCTGCTGCGCGGCCGCTACGACTTGGCCTATGTGCTGCCAGGCAGCTGGAAGTCGGCGCTGATCCCGTTCTTTGCCCGCATTCCGCGCCGTTTCGGCAATCTGCGCGAAATGCGCTATGGCCTTTTGACCGACATCGTACCATTGTCCGACGCCGTGAAACGGCGCACCGCGCAGGCCTATTTCGGCCTCGCCCAGGGCGGCAGTTTCCGCGCACCCCGGCTGACCGTGGACGCGAAAAACCAGGCCGCCCTGCTCGACCGCTTCGGTCTGGCGCCGCAAAAATTCGTGGCCCTGATGCCCGGTGCCGAGTTCGGCCCGGCCAAGCGCTGGCCAAGCGAAAGCTATGCCGGCCTTGCCCGCGAATTCATGGGCAAGGGACTGAAGGTCGCCCTGTTCGGCTCGAAGAACGACCGCGACGTGACGGCCGAAATCGCCGCATTGGCCCCCGGCGTCGTCGACCTCGCCGGCCAGACGCGGCTGGAGGACGCCATCGACCTGATCGCGGCCGCCCGGCTCGCGGTCTCCAACGACAGCGGGCTCATGCATGTCGCGGCCGCCGTCGGCACGCCGATCGTTGCCGTCTACGGCTCGACCTCGCCTGAAAATACGCCGCCACTGGCGGAACGGCGCGAACTGGTCTGGCTCGGCCTGTCCTGCTCGCCTTGCCACCAGAAAATCTGTCCGCTCGGCCACCTCAACTGCCTCAAGACATTGGAAGTCGGGCGGGTCGCCGCGGCGGCGGACCGGCTGCTGGAAGTTCCGGCCGCGGCATGAAGGTGCTGATCGTCAAGACATCGTCGATGGGCGATGTCATCCACACCTTTCCGGCACTCGAGGATGCCTGCCGCGCGCGGCCCGATATCGCTTTCGACTGGTGCGTGGAGGAGGCGTTTGCCGGCATCGTCGCGCTGCATCCGGCGATCGGCACCATCCACACGGTGGCGATAAGGCGCTGGCGAAAGAGCCTCTTCGACACGAACACCTGGCGCCAGGCGGCGGCCCTGCGCCGTGCCTTGCGCGCCTGCCGATATGATCTCGTCGTCGATGCGCAAGGCCTGCTGAAATCGGCCCTGGTGGCACGCCAGGCGCGTGCGCCGATCGCCGGCTTCGACCGGTCGAGCGCGCGCGAACCCTCGGCGACGCTGTTCTACGACGTCCCCTACGCCGTGCCGCGCGACCTGCACGCCATCGAGCGGACAAGGCGGCTGTTCGGGTTGGCGCTCGGCTACCGGCCCGACCTTTCGACGCTCGACTCCGGCATCGTCGCACCGATGGGCACGATCGCCGGCATCGACGGAAAAGCGGCCTTCCTGCTGCACGGCACCAGCCGCGAGGACAAGAAATGGCCTGCCGAGGACTGGATCGGAACCGCCCGCCTGCTGGTCGAGTGCGGCATGACGCCGGTCACCACCTGGTCGAACGAACGGGAGAAGGCCGTGGCCGAAGCGATCGCCAAGGCCGTGCCATCCACGGTCGTGCTGCCCAAATCGCCGCTGGCCGACATCGCAGCCATTCTCGGCCGCTCGACGCTCGTCATCGGCGCCGATACGGGATTGACCCACCTCGCCAGCGCCTTCGGCCTGCCGACGGTGGCGGTATTTTTGGCAACTGAACCGGGTTTGACCGGGCCGCGTGGGCAATATGCATCGACGCTGCTGGCCGCACCGGGGGACCATGTGATGCCTGAACAGGTAGTCGCGGAGGCGGAACGACTTTTAGAGCTTACCCGGACAACCGCCGGAAAAGGCTGACTTTCGACCGAACGATTGGAAAGGTCAGCGCTGCCCCTCATCCGCCTGCCGGCATCTTCTCCCCGTATAGTGACGGGGAGAAGGGGCTGATTGCACCCTCGCCGCCTTTTTTTCTGCGGCGCCGGCGATTGGCGAAACCATCAGCGAGGGCGTCTTTCTCCCCGTCACTATACGGGGAGAAATGCCCGGCAGGGCAATGAGGGGCGGCGCAAACCTTCGCGCGAATAGCGCCTGTCAGCGCGGAGCCGCACCCAGCCGACGCCCTCAGATAAACTGCACCTGGACGATTTCGTACCCGCGTGCGCCACCAGGCGCGTTGACCTCGATGGCGTCGCCGACTTCCTTGCCGATCAGCGCGCGCGCGATGGGCGAAGAGATCGAGATGCGGCCGGACTTCACGTCGGCTTCCTGGTCGCCGACGATCTGGTAGGTCTTCTTCTCCTCGGTGTCCTCGTCGACCAGCACCACGGTGGCGCCGAACTTGACCTTGTCGCCGCTGAGCTTGGTGACGTCGATCACCTCGGCGCGCGCGATATAATCCTCGAGCTCGTTGACGCGGCCCTCATTGAGGCTCTGCGCCTCTTTCGCGGCATGGTATTCGGCATTTTCGGACAGGTCGCCATGCGAGCGCGCCTCGGAGATCGCCTCGATGATGCGCGGCCGCTCTTCCTGCTGGCGCCAACGCAGTTCTTCCTTCAATGACGCGAACCCCTCGCCTGTCATCGGGACCTTGTTCATAGTGCCTGACCTTTCCTGCCGCCGCCCCCGCGTTTCGGGGGAAGCCTTGTCGTTGGGTACAAAAAGAAAACGGTCCGGCAGCCTCGGGCTAACGGAACCGTTTCACCGCAATTTCCCTGAATATAGCAATCTTTGCGGGCTTTTCACGCTCAAAAATCGGTTTTGCAAAAATCATCCCTTCTTTTGTCAGCGAAGGTGGCTGTGGAATGGAGCGAACAAAAACGGCCGCGATCGCTCGCGGCCGCTTCGAGAAACCATGGTGCCCGATCAGCTCCTCATGAAATGTTCGATCTGCTCGGACAGCATGCCGTATTCGCGCGAACCCTTGCCGGTGCGCTTTTCGATCTCCGTCAGCTGCTGCTGGGCGCCGGCCAGGTCACCGATCTGCAGATGCGCCTCGCCGAGATATTCGCGCACCAGCGTGTAATTCGGGTCGATGCGCAGCGCTTCCTCGTAGTAGCCGAGGCCGACGGTAACGCGGCCGGAATGGCGGTGCGAATAGCCGAGATAGTTGAGGATGCGCGGATCCTGCTTGTTGGCGGCCAGAACGAGAACCGAGATCGCCTCGTCGTAGCGGCCGGCCATCGCCAGTGCATGGCCCGCATCATAGATACTGTCGTCGTCCAGCATGCCTTCCTTGGGCGGCACGCATTTCTGCTTCTTCTTATCCCAGACCTCGCCCTTTTTGCATTGGGTGACAGTCTGGTCGCTGCCACCGCTGCTGCCGGCGGCAAACGCCGGAACGGCGAGGAACTGCAGAGCGACAAGCGCGCTCGCCGCCTGGATAAGCACTCTTTTATGCATGGAAACCTCCTGAGGCTGTGACAATGCCACACTAACGCCGAGCAGTCCGCGTTTCATCCCGGAAAAAAGCCCGCCTGGAGAACATGAGGTGACGGATGCCGCAAATCCGGTATCATCCGGCAAACGACTGACGGAGAGGCCCGTGCAGCGGCGGCGTGAAAAGACCTGGGATCTGACGATCGGACCCGACACCGTGCGGCTGTTCATTCTCAAGGCCAAGGCGCTGAGCGCGGCCGTCAACGAGGACTATGCCGACGGCGCCGAACACGAGGTCGAGTTCGACGGCGACAGGCATGACAACCATCACCACGACGGCCTTGCCGAGGAAAGCTCGGAAAACCTCACCGAGGAAGAGCTGCGCGAGCTGATCAACGACCTCAATATCGACGAGGCGGCCGAGCTGATCGCGCTGGCCTGGGTCGGCCGCGGCGACTACGACGCCTCGGAATGGGCCGAAGCGGTGGCGGCGGCGCGGGAGCGCGCCAACAAACGCACGGCGAAATACCTGCTCGGCATGCCGCTGCTCGCCGACTTGCTGGAAGAGGGGCTGGAAGCGATCGGCGCGTAACGCGGAGGTAACCGATTGTGATCGGGTCGAAGCGCCTGTCCAGGCAACTTCAGCCGACCGGCGCCGTTTCCGAGCGATGGCAACGCTGAGCTTTTCCCGATTCTGCACTCTGGCGCTGCTTTTGGCGGCGGCGGTTCTGCTGGTGACGCCGGCCGACGCCAGACATCGTCACAGACACCACGGGCCGCTAAGCCCGCGCGTGGATCAGCCGCTGACGCAGCGGGCCGACCAGCCGCTGCGGCCAAGAGGCAAGCGACAGTCGAGAGCGCGGGTCAGGCAGCATATCGCGCCAAAACCCGCACCGCAAAAAACGCAGGATGCCCAGCCGTCCGCCGATGTTCCGGTGCCCGAGCCACGTCCGGCGGACGCCCCAAAGGTAGACGCTCCAAAGACGCAGGATCGGAACACCGAAGGTCCGAAGAGCGGCGGAGCGCCCGATCTGCTCAAGGACGAAAAGTCCCATCGGAAAAGCCAGACACCGCCCGAACCACCGGCCGAAACGGAAAGCGAGCCGGAGCCGCCAGCCGTGGTGCCAACACCGACGCCTAAGCCAGACACCACGACGCCCGAGCCTCAGCCGCCGGCCGTCGCCCCCCAGCCGACGCCAAAACCGGCGGATGCGGGCGACGAGGAGAAGATGCTGCCCGATCCGCGCTCGGCCGATCTCCCCGCCGACAAGATGCCGGCTGAGGAAGTCGCCTGCCGCGAGCGCCTGAAGACGCTCGGCGTCGAATTCGAGGACCACAAAGCCGAGAGCAATCCCGAAATCGGCTGCTCGATCCCCTACCCGATCGTGCTGAAGTCGCTCGGCAAGTCGATCGCGATTGCCCCCGGCACCGAACTCAACTGCCAGATGGCGGAGGCGGCAGTGCGTTTTGCCGCCGACGTCATCCAGCCGGCGGCGAAGGCCGAATTCGGCGCGGACCTGAAATCGATCAGCCAGGCATCCGCCTTCGTCTGCCGGCCGCGCCACGGCACGCGCAAACTGTCGGAACATGCTTTCGGCAACGCGCTCGACATCGCCAGCTTTACGCTGTCCGACGGCAAGACGATCGAGGTCGGCCCGACACCGCCGGAAAAGGACGGCAAATTCCTCGACGCCGTGCGCAAGGCCGCCTGCGGCCCATTCAAGACCGTGCTCGGCCCCGGCGCCGACGCCGACCACGCGCTGCACTTCCATCTCGATCTCGAACCGCGCCGGCATGGCGGCACGTTCTGCCAATAAATGCGGCTGTTACAGGCTCGCTGCCGCATTTCAGCCGCAGGCGTGAACGCAGGCGCTGAGTTTTCCTTTACCCTTGATCGTTAAAATGCCGGATATCCAACAGGATTCCGCCAATGGCCGGCACATTTCGCGCCGTTTTCCGCGCCGCCGCGCGGCAACTGAAACCTGCATCGCTGCTGGCCGCCGGTCTGGGGATGGCCGCGGTTTCGGCCTGCAACACCGGCAGCGTGCTGTCGTTGCAGCCCGCCGTCGATGTCGGCTCGCAGACCGCGGCCGTGCCGCAATATACGGGCATGCAGAGGTTTGTCCCGTCCAATCCCTACATGACGCAGGCCGCCTATCCACGCATGGATGAACCGATGTCGCCGGTGGAGCAGATGCCGGCCAGCGAAACCGATTGCCGCCAGCAGCTGAAGCGCCTCGATGTCGCCTACACCGACCTGGCGCCGATCCACGAAGGCCAGTGCGGCATCGACTATCCGGTCAAGGTCACCGCAATCGGCGGCATCCAGATGAAACCCGCCGCGACGCTGACCTGCGACATGGCCGCCACCTTCGCCGCCTGGACGAAGAACGAACTCGTTCCCTCCGCCCGCTGGCGCTATTTCTCCGGCGTCAGGACCATCCACCAGGGCTCGAGCTATTCCTGCCGCAACATTGCCGGTGAGGGCGTGCTGTCCGAGCACGGCAAGGGCAACGCGCTCGACGTCATGAGCATCGAACTCAACAATGGCGATGACATCGACGTGCGCAAGCCCGGCCTGTTCGCCTTCCGCACCCGGGGCTTCCTCAACAATGTGCGCGCCGACGGTTGCCAGTATTTCACCACCGTGCTCGGCCCCGGCTACAATTACGACCACCGCAACCATTTCCACTTCGACATCAAGAACCGCAAGAGCGGTTATCGCGCCTGCCGGTAGAGCACCGCAATCAAGGACGATGGAATTTAGCCGGAGCCGGTACTTCGTCATCCTAGGGTGGAGCAGTCGCGAAGCGACGTCGCGGAGACCCTAGGATCCATGCCGTGACCCCTGAGCAGGTGCGACGTGAGATGCTATCAGAAGAACGTGTGTCCACTCTCAGGCAGTTCCGCTCATTCTGAACCGCTGTATTCTTCGGCCGTTGTCGTGGCATGGATCCTAGGGTCTGCGCTGCGTCGCTTCGCTCCTTGCTCCGCCCTAGGATGACGAAGGCATGGTGGCAGCAACGAGACAGTGAGTAGATGATCCACGGAAGCCTTCGACGACGCGTAACGATCTGGCTGGTGGCAGGTCTGGCCGCCTATGTGGCGCTCGCCTATGTCGCCGCGCCGGAATTCTGGACATTGCGCGATCGCGGCTTTCGCAACCAGCGCTTCGAAATGGTCACCCACACGCCGCAAGGCATTCCCGGCGATCCCATCAATGTCGGCCTGGTCGGTACGGAGAAGGAGTTGGTGCACGCTTTCGCCGTCGCCGGCTGGGACACCGCCGACGCCGTCACCTTGAGGACCGCCATCGATATCGGCGAGAGTGTCCTGTTTTCCCGCCCCTATCCCGATGCCCCGGTGAGCCGCCTGCTGTTCGAGGGCCGCGCCCAGGAACTCGCTTTCGAAAAGCCGGTCGGCGACAGTGCCGACCGGCGCCACCGCATCCGTTTTTGGCGGACGGATACGGTCGGCGACGATGGCAGGCCGCTCTGGCTGGGCGCCGCCAGCTTCGATCGCGGTGTCGGCTTGAGCCACGACACGGGCGCCATCACCCATCATATCGGTCCCGACATCGATGCCGAACGCGACTTTGTGATCGGCGATCTCAATGCCGCCGGCCTGTTGTCCTCGACCAGCGACCTGGCGGGCATCGGCGCCACCAAAACCGGCCGCAACGGTGGCGGCGACCCCTATTTCACCGATGGCAGGGCGATCGTCGGCGTGCTGAAGCAGTTGCGGTGATCACAGGTCAGGCCGTGGCGATGACGATCTTGCCGAACGGCCCCTTCTCCAGATGCTCGAAGGCCCGCGGCACCTCGTCGAAACCAAAGACCTTGTCGATGACCGGCTTGATCGCCAGCGCCTCGATCGCCTCGTTCATCCGTTCGAAGGCGCGGCGATGGCCGATCGAAATGCCTTGCACGACAATACGGTTGCGCAGGAAGGGCACGATGGGAAAGCTGAGTTCCATGCTGCCCAGCAGGCCGATGATCGACAGCCGCCCATCGGCGGCCAACGCGTCGAGCGATCGCCGCGCATTGTCGCCGCCGACCATTTCGAGGATATGGTTGACGCCGGCGCCACCCGTCAACTCACGCGCCACCTCGTCCCATGCCGGTTTGGCGCGATAGTTGATCACCTGCCAGGCGCCGAGCGTCTTTGCCCGCTCGAGCTTGCCGTCGCTGCTTGACGTGACGATGGCGCGCAGGCCGAAGGCGTGGGCGAATTGCAGCGCAAACAGGGAGACACCGCCGGTGCCCTGGATCAGGACGGTCTGGCCGGGCACCGGTCGTGTCGCCTCGGCCATGGCGAACCAGGCTGTCAGCGCCGCGATCGGCAGCGTCGAGGCCTCCGCATCGTTGAGCGACGGCGGCGCCAGCACGGCGGCGTCCTCATGCAGGAGCAGATAGTCGCTCAACGTGCCGGGCAGCGACGATCCCAGCGTGTGCTGGTGCAGCACCGGCGGCGCATCGCCATCCGGCCAGTCGGCGATCACCTGCCCCAGCACGCGCTGGCCGGTCCGGAAACGGCTGACACCGCCGCCGACCGCCACCACTTCGCCAACGGCATCGGAGGTCGGCACGAATGGAAAGGCAAGGTCGGGGATCAGCACGCCATCGACGATCATCCTGTCCTTGTAGTTCAGCGATATGGCCTTGATCCGCACCAGCAGTTCATGCGGCCCGGGCTCGGGAACCCTCCCTTCGGCCAATTCCAGCCTGGGCAGGCCGAAGCCGGTCATCCGCCAGGATCTGTTGATGTCGCTCTTCATTGCGTCTGCTCCCGATTGCATGGCTGGCGGGATATCTACGCCGTTTCACTGTGGAAAAAAGCGCTTCCATGATCCATAATCGGAAACGAGTTGGTGATCAGATTTCTACAATGGGAATAGATCGATGGAATCCGCGGATCTGCAAGGCATCGTCGCCTTTGTTCAAACGATCGAGGCCGGAAGCTTCACCGGCGCCGGCGAGCGGCTGCGCGTGACGAAATCGGCGGTCGGCAAATCGGTCGCGCAACTGGAACAGCGGCTTGGCATCCGCTTGCTCAACCGCACCACGCGCAGCCTCAGCCCGACCAGCGAAGGCCTGTGCTATTATGAAGCCTGCGTCAGGGCGCTGTCCGAGATCGAAGCCGCCCAGGCGCTGCTGGCCTCGCGCCGGCAGGTGCCCTCGGGCTGCCTTCGGGTCGACCTGCCCTCGGCCTTCGGCCACCGCTGCGTGGCGCCTGTGCTGTTCGACATTTCCAGGCGATTTCCCGATCTGGCCATGGAGATTTCCTTCAACGACCGCCGCGTCGACCTCATCGAGGAAGGCATCGACCTCGCGGTCCGCATGGGCGACCTCGACGACAGCCTGTCGCTCGCCGCACGCCGGCTCTATACCCAGCGCTCGGCCATATGCGCCGCCCCCGCCTATCTCGACAGAAACGGCAGGCCACGGACGATCGAGGACCTCGCTGGCCATGACCTGATCGGCTACACCCGCAACGGCGTCGCCCACGCCTGGAGCATCAGGCAAGCCGATGGCCATGTCGCGAAATTCACGCCGCGGGCAAGGCTGGTGCTCGACAATGGCGAGCCGATGCTGGGCGCGGTCCTTGCCGGCTGCGGCATCACCTTCCTGCCGACCTGGCTGGTGGCGGACAGCCTCAGGAGCGGCGCGCTGGAAATGGTGCTGGTGGACACGCTGGTCGAAAACATTTCCGTCCATGCCATCTGGCCGGTGACACGAGCCTTGACGCCCAAGGTGCGGGTCGTCGTCGACGCGCTGGTCGCGCATTTCTCGTCGCCACCCTGGGATGCCGCCTGATCGGCCCGTATCGCCGTCATCTTTTTAAAATGGTCGCCGACTATTTTCGAAAGCCGTGCGGCAATGCTATTGACCCCCTCATGTTATACGTTGAAATCGCCACCGTGGTCGTCCTCATCTGCGTGAACGGCCTTCTGTCGATGTCCGAACTCGCCATCGTCTCGTCGCGGCCGGCTCGCCTGAAGGCGATGATCGACCGCAACGTCAAGGGTGCCGGCCGCGCTCTGGCACTTGGCTCCAATCCGGGCAAATTCCTGTCCTCCGTGCAGATCGGCATCACGCTGGTCGGCGTGCTCTCGGGCGCCTTTTCCGGTGCCACGCTCGGCCAGAGGCTGGCGCAATATCTGGCCTCGACAGGCATCCGCGAGACCATCGCCGACCCGCTCGGCGTCGGCATCGTCGTGGCCATCATCACCTACGCCTCGCTGATCATCGGCGAACTCGTGCCCAAGCAGATCGCGCTGCGCGATCCCGAGCGCGTTGCCGTGAGAGCCGCGCCGGCGATGACCATCCTCGCCACCATCTCGGCGCCTCTGGTCTTCCTGCTCGATATTTCGGGCCGTGCCGTGCTCTGGCTGCTCGGCCAGCGCGGCGAAAGCGAGGAAAAGGTCACCGACGAGGAGATCAAGATGCTGGTCGCCGAGGCCGAGCATCACGGCACCATCGAATCCGACGAGCGGCGCATGATCGCCGGCGTCATGCGGCTCGGCGACCGCGCCGTGCGCGCCGTCATGTCGCCGCGCACCGATGTCGACTGGATCAACCTGCAGTCCGATGAAACCACGATCCGCAAGCTGCTGATGGACACCCAGCATTCGCGCCTGCCCGCCGGCGACGGCGGGGTGGACGCGATGATCGGCGTCATCCAGACGCGCGACGTGCTGGCAGCACTGCTCGGCGGCCGCGCGCTCGACCCGCGCAAATACGTGCGCGCGGCACCCATCGTGCACGACCAGGCCGACGCCCTTGACGTGCTGCAGAAGCTGAAGGAGAGCGACGTGCCGATGGCGCTTGTGCATGACGAATACGGCCATTTCGAAGGCATCGTCACGCCCGCCGACATTCTGGAAGCCATCACCGGCGTCTTCCGCTCGGACCTCGAGGCCGGCGAGGAAGAAAGCGCGGTCCAGCGCGACGACGGCTCATGGCTGCTCGCCGGTTACATGCAGGCAGACGAGATGGCCGAGGTGCTGGGCATCGACCTGCCGGAGAACCGCGATTACGAAACCGTCGCCGGCTATGTGCTGTCGCACATGCACCATCTGCCGGCGACCGGCGAGTGCGTCGATGCGCAAGGCTGGCGCTTCGAGGTGGTCGACCTCGACGGCCGCCGCATCGACAAGCTGATCGCCACCCGCCTGGCCAGCGGCCACCGCGAAGTGGTGCGCTGACCGTTCAAATGTCCAAGCGCCGGTGGACTGCCGGTCCTCGATCTACTGCTCCGCGAAAGCGCGCGAAAATGAATCGAGCATCGGCCGCGCGAGATACTCCAGGAAAGTGCGATCGCCCGTGCTGATGAACGCCTCGACCGGCGTCCCCGGATAAAGCTGGTCGCGCCGCACGCCGGGCGGCAGGTCGGCGGCAATCGTCAGCTTGGCGCGGAAATAGGGTTCACGCGTGGCCGGATCGATGAGCCGATCCGCCGAAATCTGTGTCACGGTGGCTGAAACCTCTGGCGTGAGCCGCGCGTTCAAGGCGGACAATCGCAGTTTCGCCGGCTGACCGACACGGACCTGATCGATGTCCTTCGGCCGCAGCTTCGCATCGACGACCAGGCCAGACGCGGTGGGCAGGATTTCCATGATCTTTTCGCCCGGAGCAATCACGCTGCCCTTGGAATTGTAGGTCGATGACACCACGATGCCTGCCGCCGGCGCTTTGATCGTCGTTCGCCGCAGCACCGCCTCCGCCGCCCTGATCTGTTCCTCGACATCGGCCAGATTGGAGCGGACGTCGTCGAGTTTCGTCAGCGCCTCCTCGACGCGTTGCGTGGTCAGGCGCTCGGTCTGCTCCTGGGCCTCCACGATCTGGGTATTGGCCGTCGCCAGATTGGCCTCCAGCATCCCCGCTTGCCCGACGAGATCGGCCTCGCTGCGCAACAGCTGGGAGTATTCGGTACGGTTGGTGAGGCCCCTGTCCAGCAGGCTGGTCTTGATGCCGAGTTCTTTCTTGACGACTTCGGCTTGTTGCTGAATGGCCTGTTTCTGGGCCTGCAATCCCACCACCGACTGCCTGTGCATGGCGACCCGTTGTGCCAGGATCGATTGCTCCGACCGGAACCGGGCGAGCCTTGCGTCGAATTCCTTTTGCTGTTCTCGAATCAGGATCTCGAAATCCGGCTGGAAAGGTGCCGGCGCCGCTTCGGCGATTGGCGCCAGCCTGTCCAATCCGTCGCGTTCCGCCTCCAGCCGAGCCGCACTCGCCCTGAGCGCGATCGACTGTCTCGTCAGCCGGTTGAGCTCGGCCTGCGCGGCCGTTGGGTCCAGCACGACCAGATCTTGGGCCAGTTGCACGCGATCGCCTTCATGGACCAGCAGCGCCTGGACGATGCCGCCCTCGCGATGCTGGATCTGGATGTTTCCTCCCGTCGCCGAGATCGTGCCTTGGGTGATCACCGCGCCCGACAAGGGGGCGCTGACGGCCCAGTAGCCGAAGCCGCCCGCCAGCAGCGCCATGGCTGCATAGCCGGTGAGGGCCACGCGTCTTATGTCGGTGCGTGGCTGGCTGTCCAAGGCGATGCTCTGTGTCGTCATCTCACGATCCGAAACTGCCACCCGCGCGGATCGTCGGGACGAACGACCCGGTCACCACCGTGCTCTGCTGGACGCCCTTGCCGACGACCGAGCGCCGCAGCATTTCGCTGCTTGGCCCGAAGGCTTCGATCATGCCGCCGCGCAAAAGCATCACGCGATCGCAAGCAGCGGCGATCGAAGGCTGATGGGTGATCACGATGACCGTGACGCCCGCCGTCCGCGCGGCCGAAAGCGCCGCCTCGAGCGCGGCCTCGCCGCTACCGTCGAGATGGGAACTGGGCTCGTCGAGCACCAGGAACCGCGGATTGCCGTAGAAGGCGCGCGCCAACCCGATCCGCTGGCGCTCGCCGCCCGACAGCGCCCTGTCCGACGGGCCGATCATGGTCTGGTAGCCGTCGCGCTGCGCCAGGATCAGCTCATGCACCTGGGCGCGCCGTGCCGCGTCCACGATCGCGGCATCGTCCGCCTCCGGATCGAAGCGGGCGACGTTTTGCGCGATCGATCCCGGAAAGAGCTCGACCTCCTGCGCGAGGTAGCCGACATGCTTTCCGAGCTGGCTTTCGTCCCAGGTCCCGAGGTCGGCGCCGTCGATCCTGATCGAGCCGCCGGTCGGCTGGGCGGCACCCACGAGCAGCCGCGCCAGCGTCGATTTGCCGGCGCCGCTCGGGCCGACGATGGCCAACACTTCGCCGGCGCCGATCGCGAAATTCAGCCGCTTGAGGATGGGCTCCGTGCCGGGCCGGGCATTCGGCGCCATGAAGAAAACATCCTGCGCGGAAATCGCGCCTGCCGGATCGGGCAGGATCAGTTTTCGCGGCTCGGCCGGACGTGCCGCAAGCGCCTTTTCCAGCCGCGTCCACGCGCGCCGGGCGTCGGCGATCTGCCGCCAGGCTCCGATCAGCTGGTCGAGCGGCTGCAGCGCGCGCGACGAGACCAGCGACGAGGCGAAGATCATGCCCGCCGTCATCTGCCCTTGAAGCACCAGCCATGCGCCGGAGCCCAGGATCGCCAGCTGCAGCATCATGCGCAACGCCCGCGAGGCGCCGCTGAAGATCGCATTGGCGCTCGAGGAGCGGTCATGGAAGGCGAGCGCCGCCGCTACGTGCCGTCTCCAGACCCGCGAGGCATTCTCCACCATGCCCATGGCGCGCAGCGTCTCGGCATTGCGGGCGAAGGCCTGTTCCGCCTGGCTGGCCAGAGCCGAACGCTCCGTGGACAAGGCGTCGTTCCGGCCGATAGCAAGCTGGTTGGCCACGACCAGGAAAATGAGAAGCACCGCGCCGGAGACCGTCACCCAGAACAGCACCGGATGGATGAGATAAAGCAACGCAAGGAAGACAGGGGCAAAGGGCAGGTCGAACAGCACCGCCACGCCGCGCGACCTGATAAAGGCGCAGACCGAGGCGAGGTCGCGCAGCGGCGAAAGGCCGCCGGCATATTTTGCGCCAAGCGAAACGGCGAAGGTGCTGGCACCCAGCTTGCGGTCGACGGTCGCCGCGACGCGCTGCGTGTAAACCGCCCGGATCGCGTCCAGCAGCCCGAGGAAGGCGAGCGCGAGAACCGCGATGCCCGAAAGATAGACAAGCGTCTCGACGCTGGAGGACGGCAGCACGCGGTCATAAACCTGCAGCAGGTAGAGTGGAATCACCAGCAGCAGGATGTTGATCAACAGCGAGAAGACGCCGACATCGGCGATGGCACGTATGAACACTGGGCGCAGGCCGGACGGTCCGGTCATTTGCGCATTTCCCGCCGCTGCATGACCCGGGACCTTACACGTGGCCCCCGAATTCGGAACCGCCGTGCAGCGTGCTGCTGGCGATGCTGTGCGTGGCGGTGCTGCTGGTGAGGTGCAGGGCGCTCGCCGGCGCATTGTCCAGCGTATAGGCGCGGATGTAGTCGATCTTCATCTCTGCAGGCGTCGCCAGATGATCGGGAGGCGCGCCGGCAAAGCCGCCGACCGCGAGATCGGCCAGCATGTACATGGGCTTGTTCATGTCGGACGGCGTCGCCGCTTCCGCGACCTGCACACCGTCATAGGTCCAGACGAGCTTGTCCGGTGTCCAGAGCAGGCCATAGGTGTGGAAGCCGGCGGTATCCATGGTATTCACCGTCGACGAGACCTTGGTGTGCGTTCCCGTTTCATTCGAGTGCGCCGTCATGATCAACGAGTTCGGGTCCTGCCCGCGCGTTTCCACGACATCTAGCTCCGGCGGCCACGAACCGTCTTCCGGCAGCAGCCAGAAGGCTGGCCAGGCGCCGGCGTTCTCGGGCAGGTCGGCCCGCATTTCGAAATAGCCGTAGGTTTGGGAGAAGGTGTCATGCGTGGTGATGATGCCTGACGTGTATTCGTAGTTGTTGATCAGCGGCTTGATGTCGGCCGGCGCCTGCGCGGCGGTGATGGTCAGCACGCCGTTGTTCACGCTGAACGGGTGGACGGAGCTCGTCGGCGCGTAATTGGCGTCGATGTACCATTGCAACTCGCCATTGTTGGTCAACGTGCTGCCGTTGGGCGCTCCCCACGAGAAATTGGTATCCCATGTGCCGCCCTGGTCGTTGTGAAGATTGAGCGAGTTGAACTCGTCGCTGAACGACAGCTTCATTGCCGACATGTCGATCGGCAGTTCGAACTGGCCGGGCTGCATCTTGTCGATGGTCGTGTCCTTGAACTCGAGAATCTCACCGGATCCCAAATTCAACAGCACGTTCGATCCCGCCTGGATCATGTTGGAATGGATGGCGTCGAACGACGTGAACCCATAGCCATTGAGGCGGACCGTGTCGGTGGCGGCAAAATTCGCGATCAGGTCGCTTCCATTGCCCTTCGAGACGATGAACGTGTCGTAACCGCCGCCGCCGTCGATCAGCACATCGTTTCCCGCGCCGCCGTCCAGGGTCTGGTGTCCGACCGTGGCGGTGATGATGTTGTCCAACCCATTTCCGAAGGCATAGTTGTTGGCGTGTGTGACGATGAGGTTCTCGACATTGTCGGGGAGCTTGTAGCTCATCCATGTGCTGATCGTGTCGATGCCTGCGCCAGCCGCCTCCGCCACCTTGTTGCCGGCCCCGTAGAGGTAATAGATGTCGTCGCCCGTGCCACCATGCATGGTGACGTTGACATTGCCTGCTCCATAGAAGGAGTCATTTCCCGTGCTGCCGTACAAGTGCGGCCCGGATCCCGCCGCCGAGTACCAATGGCTGGAAGCGCCGCTATAGGGAAGAGGAACGCCCACGGCGTTGACGAAGAAGCTCATCGGATAAACCCTTCTCGTGATGCCTGGCCAGTTCGCATCGTTCGATTCCCGCCGGCCGCATCCGGACCAACGTTGCCTTGCACGATATCGTTCCAGGAGCTTGCCACATAGTCTGTCATAGCATCGACCATTCGGTGACATTTTCTGAGCGGACAGCACAACAGACCAACATAAAGTCTATGGACCGTAATCACGCGGGCGAAATATTTAATAAAAATTTCATGATGTGCAGAAGTCTACTTGCGGCCCGCCTGACTCAGGTCCGCACGGATGGAGCTCTGCTTTTTGGCGAGCCCATACAATTGCCGCTCCGGGAACGAGGTCGAGCAAGGCTGGCGCTTCCACGTCGCCGATCTCGGCGACCGCCGCATCGATGGCGAACCACGCTTTTTGATTACCCGACTATCTCGGCATACTCGTCGATGACGAGAAACGCCTTGTGGACCCTCTCGGGATCCAGGCGCTCATCGACGACCAGATAATGGAAATCCCTGAAGATGCCGATGATGCTTTGCGCGCCGCGAATCTGGCGGCGTGCCTCGAAGGCCGCGCCGCCCGTGCTGGCATATCCCGCCGACCAGTCGACCTGGCCCTCGCCGACGATGAGGCCGACGGCGACATGGCCACGCGTCGGGGACTGATCGTCCCATCCGCTCCAAGCTATCAACGCTTCATGCGCCTTCATGTCATCGCCTCGCGGCATAAGCATAGGACGCTGGCTTGATGGCTTCAAACGCAAATGAGGGATTTGGAAATTTCAGGCTGAACACTGCCGTGAGCGGTGCCCCCTTCCGGCCCTCGAAACGAGGCCGCACCCGTCGCGCCCCGGCAGTCTCGCCGCCATCCAGGCATGCAAGGAGTTACTTATATATATTGATTATATTCAGAATATCTAATGTTGCGTTGAAGTAACGGCAGAAAAAAATCAGTAACGAACGCTTCAACTGCGAGACAGGAATCAAACCCGGAGTTAACCTATTGCCGGTTTGGTTCGGCGCGAGCCACCCGAACCGCGACATTCGGCATGGCAGGCAGCAGAGTTTCGAGCGGGGCAGACTGATGAAGGCGAACGGCGGCGCGCTTCGGCGCATTTGGGACGGCACGCTCCTTGCGGGTGTGAACGGCGCGGCGGTCGCCTGCCTGTTTCCAGGGATGGCATCGGCGGCGCAATACGACGTCGCCAGCCTGGGCGAACTCAACAATGCCCTGGCCACGATCACTTCGACGGGTGACCCAACGCCCGTTATCGTCCTGAGGGCCGACATCACGACCAGCATCAACGTCCTGACTTCGACCAGCCCGCTGACGATCGACACGAATGGATACACGCTGACGGCTCCTCAATTCAGCGGTGGACAAGCGGTGATCGTGACCGGAACCGGCAATGTTGTCGGACTGAGTAACGTGGCCGGGCTTGTGGTTAATAATGGGGCTAACGTCACCAATGAGGTATCGGTTGAAGGCGCCTCATTCAGCACTCCGGGCACCACCGGACAAATTGGCGCGAGCGTCATGAACAATTCGACGCTTGCCAACAGCGGCAGCATCGTAGGCGGCAACGGCACCACGGCTGGCGGTCCAGGTGTGCAAGTGAGCTCCGGTGGCCAGTTGATAAACAACGCGGGCGGCACCATTCAGGGAGGTAGCGGTAGCCAAGGACCGGGAGGCATCGGCGTTGCGATTGGGAGTCCCGCCGGCGCGCAGACAAAGCTCACCAACAACGGTACCATCCTGGGTGGCGAGGGTACGACCAGCGGTGGCATCGGCGTAGTGGTGCGCACCAGTAATGTCGGGACGATTATCAACACCGGCAAAATCCAGGGCGGCACCGGGGCGGCCGCAATCATGACCAACAGCGTCGCGGGGTCGCTCAGCATCGTCAACAGCGGCACCGTTAGCGGCGGCGCGGGCGCCAATGCCATTTCTCTTATCGCAGGCTCGACAGCGAGCCTTAAGCTTGAACTTCAGGCCGGTTCGGTGATCGTCGGCAATGTCGTGGGCGGAAGTGGAGCCAATGACGTCCTCACCCTCGGCGGCGACAACTCCGCGGTCCTCGACGGCATGATCGGCGATACCGGCCAGTACCGGAACTTCGACGTACTCGAAAAGACCGGCGCCGGCACCTGGGCGCTGACCGCGGACAACACCGCCACGCAAGCCTGGACGATCTCGCAGGGAACGCTTCAGATCGGCAATGGCGGTACGACCGGCAGCATTCTTGGCAATGTCACCAACAACGGCACGCTGGCCTTCGACCGCTCCGACACCTACACCTATGCCGGCGTCATCTCCGGCAGCGGCGCGGTGAGCCAGATCGGCACCGGCACGACGGTGCTCACCGGTGCCAACACCTATAGCGGTGGAACCACGATCTCCGCCGGCACGCTCTCGGTCTCCGCCGACAACAATCTCGGCGATGCTTCCGGCGGCCTGACCTTCAATGGCGGCGTGCTGCAGGTGACCGGAACCGCCTTCACCGGCACCGACCGCACCATCACCTTGGGGTTGCTGGGCGGCAGCTTCGACATCGCCGACGCCGGTAACGCTTTCACCGCCAGCCAGGCGGTCACCGGCAGCGGCGCGCTGACCAAGCTTGGCGCCGGCACGCTGATCCTGACCGGCGACAGCAACTACGGCGGCGGCACGACGATCTCGGCCGGCACGCTGCAGCTCGGCAATGGCGGCACATCAGGTTCAATCACCGGCAACGTCGCCAACAATGGAACCTTGGCCTTCGACCGCTCGGACACCTATACCTTTGCCGGCACGATTTCAGGCAACGGCGCAGCGATCCAGCAGGGTTCGGGCACAACGATCCTGACGGCCGACAGCAACTACACCGGCGGCACGACGATCTCCGCCGGCACGCTGCAGCTCGGCAATGGCGGCCTGTCGGGTTCGATAACTGGCAACATCACCAACAACGGCACCCTCGTCTTCGACCGCTCCAACGGCTTGGTTCTTGCCGGCGTCATCTCGGGCAGCGGCGGCGTGATCCAACAGGGTTCGAGCACCACCGCCCTGACCGGCGGCAACACGTACAACGGCGGCACGACGATCTCGGCCGGCACCTTGCAACTCGGCAATCGCGGCACATCCGGTTCGATAACAGGCGACGTCACCAACAACGGCACGCTCGCCTTCTACCGCACGGATAGCTATACCTTTGCCGGCACCATTTCCGGCAGCGGAGCGGTGAACCAGTTGGGGTCCGGCACCACGATCCTGACCGCCGACAACACCTATGCCGGCGTCACGACGATCTCGGCCGGCACGCTGCAGCTCGGCAATGGCGGCACGTCAGGTTCGATCACCGGCGACGTAACCGACAACGGCACGCTTGCCTTCAATCGTTCCGATGCAGTGACCTTTGCCGGTGTCATCTCCGGCAGCGGCGCGGTGAACCAGATCGGCACCGGCACCACGATCCTGACCGCCGACAACACCTATGCCGGCGTGACCACGATCTCGGCCGGCACGCTGCAGCTTGGCAATGGCGGCACGTCAGGCTCGATAGCAGGCAACGTGACAAACAACGGCACCCTCATCGTCGACCGCTCCAACGGCGTGACCCTCGCCGGCGCGATATCCGGCAGCGGCTCAGTTGTGCAGCAGGGCGCCGGCAGCACGACGCTCGCCGGTACGAACAGCTACGGCGGCGGCACGACGATCTCCGCCGGTACGCTGATCGGCCAGGCAACGAGCTTCGGCACCGGCAACATCCTGAACGACGCCGCGCTCGTCTTCGACCAGCCGTCCAACGCCGCCTTTGCCTCCATCATCGAAGGCAGCGGCACGCTCACCAAGCGGGGCGCCGGCAATCTCGATCTCACCGGCATCAATACGCTGAACGGCGCGACCACGATCGAGGCCGGCAAGCTCTCGGTCAATGGCTCCCTTGCCAACTCGGCCGTCACCATTCTCGGTGGCGGAGCGCTTGGCGGCAACGGCACCGTGGGATCGACGACACTCCAGGTCGGCGGCGTCATCGCGCCCGGCAACTCCATCGGCCTGCTGACCATCCAGGGCAATTTCGTCGGCGCGGGCGGCACGGTCGAGATCGAGGCTATTCTCGATGGCGACGCCTCTTCCACCGACAAGCTCGTCATCACCGGCAACACCTCGGGCACCGCCAACGTCAAGGTGATTGGCCTCGGCGGTGGTGGCGCGCAGACCGTCGACGGCATCAAGATCATCGATGTCGGCGGCACGTCGGCCGGTACCTTCAACCTTTTGGGCGATTACGTCTTCCAGGGCGACCAGGCCGTGGTGGCCGGCGCCTATGCCTACCGCATGTATCAGAACGGCATTTCCACGCCGGCCGACGGCGACTGGTACCTGCGCTCCGCGCTGATCAATCCCGTCGATCCCGGCGGCCCGACGTCGCCGCTCTACGCTCCCAGCGTGCCGGTCTACGAGGCCTATGCCGGCGTGCTGCAGAGTTTCAACCAGCTCGGAACGCTGCAGCAGCGCGCAGGCAACCGCTCATGGACCGGAGCGGCGCAACCCGATGCGGACGACCGCGTCGAGGGTGGCAGTCCGATCTGGGGCCGCATCGAAGCCGCCCACAAAAAGTTCGACCCCGGCACGTCCACGACCGGCACCGACTACGACGCGGATCTGTGGAGAGTGCAGGCGGGCCTCGACGGCCAGCTCGCGCAAATGGCCTCCGGCGTCCTGATCGGTGGCGTGACCGTTCATTACGGTACGGTGAAGTCGGATATCTCCTCGGCTTTCGGCCTCGGCTCGATCGACACGACAGGCTACGGCTTCGGCGGCACGCTGACTTGGTACGGCAACAGCGGCTTCTATGTCGACGCGCAGGCCGAACTGACCTGGTTCGACAGCGACCTGTCCTCCGCCACGCTCGGCAAAAGGCTGGTCAAGGGTAATAACGGCTTCGGCTATGGCCTCGGTATCGAAGCCGGGCAGAAGATCGGTCTCCAGGGCAACTGGTCGCTGACGCCGCAGGCGCAGCTCAGCTATTCCTCGGTCGATTTCGACAGCTTTACCGACCCCTACGGCGCCGTCGTCGCCAATGGCGGCAGCGACAGCCTGATCGGCAGGCTCGGCCTGTCGGCGGACTATGAAAGCCGATGGAAGGACAAGACGGGCAAAACGAGCCGCTCGCATGTCTACGGCATCGGCAATCTTTATTACGACTTCCTCGACGGCTCCGATGTCGATGTCTCGGGCACCGTGTTCAGCAGCAAGTCGCGGCAGCTGTCGGGCGGGCTCGGTCTCGGCGGCTCGCTGAGCTGGGCCGATGACCGTTATTCCGTCAATGGCGAGGTCTTGGCACGCACCAGCCTGGAAGACTTCGGCGACAGCCGCTCCATCGGCGGCACGGTCGGCTTCAAGGTCAAGTGGTAAGTCGAGCCAGGCGCGCTTTCCCCGGGAGACGGGCAGCGCGCCTGGTGTGAGCCCGGCGGCAAACCTGCCCTCAGACCGCGGCTTCGATCGGCTCGGCAAGCCTTGGATTGGAACGCGCCGCGATCAGGCAACTGGCCACGATGAGGCCCGCTCCCGCCAGCGTGGTCCAGGTCACCGCCTCGTCGAAGAAGAACCAGCCAAGCGCGATCGCCCAGATGAAGGCCGAGTACTCCGTCGGGATCAGATATTGCGCTTCGGCACGCGCGTAGGCCCAGCTCATCAGGAACTGGCCGGCGAGCGACAGCGCCGTCACCCCGGCGAGCGGAAGCCAGAGCTCGCCCGGCAGGGCAATGGCGAGCCAGGGCGCCGCGAGACCGAGCATGACCGCCACGCACAGGTTCTGGAACAGCATGATCTCGATCGGCTTGGCCACCAGCGCCTGCTGCCGCGCAAGGATCAGATTGTAGGCGTAGAACACCGTCGATACCAGCACCGCCGCCGTGCCGAGCAAGGCATCCCTGGCATGGTTCGCCTGCCCGAACTGGCCGCTCACGATGATCGCGACGCCCGCTATGCCGGCCAGCGAGGCCCAGATCGCCTGCCGCTGTATGCGCTCGCCGAGCAGCAAGGCGGCAAGCAGCAAGGCAAACAGCGGCGCGACGAAACTGAGCCCGATCGCCTCCGCCAGTGGCAGGCGGGCGAGCCCCCAGAAGAAGGAGAGCAAGACAAAGCCGACGACCGCGGCACGCAGCGCATGCAGCCTGAGCACGGGAAGCGCGGGCAGCCTGCGTGGCCCCATCGACCAGCCTGTGCCCGCAACCACGGTTGCCAGCATGCTGCGCCACAGCACCGTGTTGTAGACGCCTACCGCGATGACCAGGACCTTCATGGCCGCGTCCATCCCCGACAGCAGGAAGATGCCTAGAGCGCAGACAAGCACCGGGACCATGGGAGAAACGGCGCCTGCCAGGCTAGATGACTTCACGAGGCCCCTCATGTGATGGATCGCAGCCGGATATATCAGGGCGGACCGGCGGGGCCAGATGGCAGCCTCGCCGATATGGCGGTCCAACACGCGTTCGAGATCCGGGATTCGAAGTTTCTCCCGCGCCTGTCGATTTCACCATGGCCCGTTCGTCATATGATTGAACCAACCCAACCAAGGAGAAGACCATGCGGTTCATGATGCTGATGATCCCCGGCGGCTACGCGGAGGCGGCGCCCGATGTCATGCCCAGCGCCGAGGCGGTGGAAGGGATGATGAAGTACAATCACGAGCTGAAGAAAGCCGGCGTGCTTCTGACGCTCGACGGCCTGCATCCGCCGTCCGCCGGGGCGCGGGTCAGCTACAAGGGTGGCAAGCCTCTGGTCGTCGACGGCCCCTTCGCCGAGGTCAAGGAAGTGCTGGGCGGCTATTGGGTGATCGACGTGCGCTCACGCGACGAGGCCATCGAATGGGCCCGCCGCTGCCCCGCTGGAGAAAATGACGTGATCGAAATCCGCCAGGTCTTTGAAATGAGCGAATTTCCCGAGGACGTCCAGAAGGTGGCGGATCGTCTCGGCAGGATCAAGGATTGATCGCCAACAGAACCATCGAGGCCGTCTGGCGGATCGAGCAGCCGAAGCTCACCGCCAGATTGGCACGCACCCTCAGGGATGTCGGGCTGGCCGAGGAAATCGCGCAGGACGCCTTCGTGCTGGCGCTGGAGCGCTGGCCTCGCGACGGCATCCCGCGCAATCCGGCCGCCTGGTTGACGCAGGTCGCCAGGAACCGGGCGCTCGACCGGCTGCGCCGCACCACCATGATCGACGGCAAGCATCGCACGCTCGCCATCGACCTCGCCGAGCTGGAGCGCGAGATGCCCGACATCGAGACGGCGCTCGACGAGGATATCGACGACGACCTCTTGCGGCTGATATTCACCGCTTGCCATCCCGTCCTGCCCGCCGAGCAGCGCGCCGCGCTGGCGCTGCGACTCCTGGGCGGCCTGTCGACGCCGGAGATCGCCCGCGCCTTCCTGGTGCCCGAAGCCACCGCTGCCCAGCGCATCGTGCGCGCCAAGCGAACCCTTCGCGATGCCGCCATCCCGTTCGAGACGCCGCGCGCGGAAGAGCGCCGCGAGCGCCTCGCCGCAGTGCTGGAGGTGGTCTATCTCATCTTCAACGAGGGCTATGTGGCGACCGCCGGACCGGACTGGCTGCGCGCCGATCTCTGCGCCGAGGCGCTGCGCCTCGGCCGCTCGCTGGCGGCGCTGATGCCCGACGAGCCCGAGGTGCGGGGGCTGGTGTCGCTGATGGAGTTCAACGCCTCCCGCTTCGCGGCCCGCACCGGCAAAGCGGGCGATCCGATCCTGCTGCTCGACCAGGACCGCGGCCGCTGGGACTGGTCGCTCATCCGGAGCGGCCTCGACGGCCTGAATCGCGCCATGGTCCTGACCTCGGCGCCCGGCCCCTATCTGCTGCAGGCGATGATCGCGGCCTGCCACGCCCGCGCGGTCACCGCCGCCGACACCGACTGGATCGCGATATCGGCCTATTACCAGGCGCTTGCCTTGGCGGCCCCCTCGCCCATCGTCGAGATCAACCGGGCCGTGGCCGTCGGCATGGCGTTCGGTCCGGCGCAAGGCCTCGCCATCGTCGAGGCGCTGAAGGACGAGCCGCGCCTGAAGGACTCGCATCTCCTGCCCACGGTGCGCGGCGATTTCCTGGAGAAGCTCGGCCATCGGGCGGAAGCCAGCGCGGCGTTCCGCCACGCCGCCCAATTGACCGGCAATGACAGAGAGCGCGCGCTGTTGCTGGCCCGTGCCACCCTCAATGAGCGTCCGGCGGCGGCGCCTTCGGCGTGACATTGCGCAGGAACGGAACCAGCGCCGTCGCGATGACGAAGGCGGCCATGATCGCCAGGAAGGCGTCGGCGTAGGCCATGGTGGATGCCTCGCGATAGGCGAGCGCCCATAGCTGCTTCAGCGAAGCGGTGTGACCGTCGGCGACGGCACCGGGCAACTGCCCGTAACGCAGCGCGACGTTGTCGACCAGACGCATCGCGGCTTCGTTCCGCGGCGTCAGATGCGAAGCGATCGTCAGGAAATGGAAATTGGTGCGGTCGTTGAGGATCGCGCCGCAAATGGCGATGCCGACCGCGCCGCCGAGATTGCGCATCGTGTTGAACAGGCCGCTGGCATATTTCAGCCGTTCGGGCGGCAGGCTGCCAAGGCCGAGATTGACGCTCGGCGCGACGGCGAACACCTGCGGGAAGCCGCGAAACAGTTGCGGAATGAGCAGCTCGGCCGCACCCCACTGGCTGGTGATGGCGCTGAAACTCCACATCGAGGCGCCGAAGGAGGCCAGCCCGAACATCATCAGCCAGCGCGTGTCGAAGCGCTTGGCGAGGAAGATGTAGACGGGAACGCCGACCATCGAGGCGACGCCGGTGGAGAACACAGCGAGCCCGGTCTGCAAGGCGTCGTAGCCCCTGACATAGCCGAGGAACAGCGGCGTCAGATAGATCGTGGCGAAGATGCCGATACCGGTGACGAAGGAGAGAAAACAGCCGATGGCGAAATTGCGGTTGCCGAAGGCACGGAAATCGACCACCGGCTGCGCAAAGGTCAGGCTGCGGATGACGAACAGAACCATGGTGATCCCGGCGACGATGGCGCCATTGCGGATCGTGGCATCGTCGAACCAGTTCCAGCGCGAGCCTTCCTCAAGGACGTATTCCGCCGTGCCCAGGCTGACCGCCATCAGCACCATCCCGATATAGTCGGCCCCCCTGAGCAGCGACGGATCGGCCTTGTCGATCTTGACCAGCAGCGCAATGAGGATGGTGATGATGGTGCCCGGAATGACGTTGACATAGAACAGCCAGTGCCAGTTCAGCGTGTCGGTGATCCAGCCGCCGATGACAGGCCCGAGCGTCGGCGCAATCGAGGCGATGCTGCCGACCACCGCTGCGGCATAGACCCGCCTTGGCCCCTGGAAATAATGGAACGACGAGGTGAACACCGTCGGGATCATCGACGCGCCGAGCAGCCCCTGCAGCGCGCGGAACACGATCATGCTTTCGATGCTCCAGGCGAAGCCGCACAGCATGCTGGCGAGCGTGAAACCGGCCGCCGAAATGGTGAACAGCCAGCGTGTCGAGAACACCCGCGTGAGCCAGCCCGACAGCGGGATGACGATAATTTCCGCCACCAGATAGGATGTCTGCACCCAACCGATCTGGTCCTGCGCGGCCGACAGGCCGCCGCCGATGTCCTGCAGCGACGACGCCACGATCTGGATGTCGAGAAGCGCGATGAACATCCCGACGCACATCACCATGAATGGCAGAATGCTGGCGATGAAGGATTGCGGGACGGCGCGCTCAGACATGGCGTCCTCAGTGCGCGCCAGTATCGACCGTGACCGTGGTCGACAAGCCTGGCCGCAACGCGACCTTTTGCGCCTGGTCCTGGTCGATGGCGATGCGAACGGGCACGCGCTGGACGATCTTGGTGAAATTGCCGGTCGCGTTCTGTGGCGGGATCACGCTGAAGATCGCTCCCGTCGCCGGCCCAAGGCTGGTGACATGACCCTTGAGCGGCGCGTCCGGCGCGATGTCGGTATAGACCGTCGCCGCCTGCCCGTCGGTCATGTCGCGCAACTGGTCTTCCTTGAAATTGGCATCGACCCACAGGCCTGAAGCCGGAACGATGGTCAGGAGATAACTGCCCGGCGACACATAGGTGCCGACCTGCGCCAGCCTGTTGCCGACGATACCGTCGATGGGCGAGCGGACCTCGGTAAAGCCGAGATCGAGCTGCGCTGTATCGACATCGGCCCTGGCGGCCGCGAGCGCGGCGGTCGCTTCCGAGATCTGGGTGTTGAGCACATCGAGCCGTTGCGTGGCGGCCGCGAGCCCGGCGCGGGAGGCGGTCACCGACGCCCTGGCCTGGCCATCGGCGGCAAGGCTTCTCTGCGCGTCCTGCTGCGTGCCGGCTTTGGTGCTGGCCAGCGCCTCATAGCGTTTGGCGTCCTGGGCGGTGAAGACGGCCGCCACGTTCTTGGCCTCGAGATCGGCTTGCGCCTGCTCGATCAGCGAATTCTGCAGCGAGACCTGGGCGCGAAGATTATCGAGGGCCGATTGCTGCTGCTGGACGGCGGCCCGCGCACGGTCCAACGCCGCCATGAACGGCCGGTCGTCGATGCGGATGACGAGCTGGCCCGCCGTGACATGCTGGTTGTCCTCGACGAGGATCTCGTCGATGTGCCCGGCAACGCGTGGCGCCAGCGGCGTGACGTTGCCGCCGACATAGGCATCGTCGGTCGAGACGAGGAAACGGCCTGCCTGCCACCATTGGAGGCCATACCATCCGGCGACGCTGACAGCGACCAGGGCGCCCAATACCAGCAACGGCTTGCGGCGCTTCCTTGCCGGCGCGGGAATTTCAACGGTCGAGGGCTGCACTGGCTGCAACTCGGCAGCGGAGAGAACCTTGTTCATTTGCTCCGCGCCTCTTCACGGCTTTGATCAACCAGCGCGTTGTCGACAAGCGGCAGGCCGGAGCCGTTGCTGGTGAAGCGATATCGCTGGCGCATGCGGTCGGTGGCCATCGGCCCCGTGGCCATGGTGAAATCATCGCTGTCGAGCTGCCTGCCGCTCTGGCGATCCACCAGAACCGGCTCGGCCCAGCGACCATCAGTCTTGTCCACGACCACCAGGCTCGGGCCCTCGGGCGCCAGATGCTTGTTTCCCCAGGCGAGCAAGGAAAGCAGGACCGGGCGGAAATCGCGCGCCTTGGCGGTCAGCACATATTCGTGACGAAGCGGCCGTTCGCAATAGACGCGCTTTTCGAACAGCCCGCGCTCGACCAGGCTGTTCAGCCGCCGCGTCAGGATGTTGGGCGCGATCGCCAGGCTCTTTTGAAACTGGTCGAAGCGCGTCAGCCCCTGGAATGCGTCCCGCAGAAGCAGGATGCTCCACCACTCGCCGACATCGTCGAGGCTGCGCGCGATCGGGCACGGGCGTGTTTCGAAGCTTGTTTTCGCAACCATGATCGACAGTCTCTTTCAAGATGAAAGTGACTTGTAGCCAAGTTAGTTGCATTATGCAAGTCACTCGGTCGTGATCATGCGAGTGGGCGCGAGAGACGCAATTGACTGCGGGCGCAGCCGCAACTTCTTTGCAAGAACCCCAATGAAAAAGGGCGGCGCAAGGGCCGCCCTTCGGGAGGATGATGATCTGCTACGAGATCAGGCCGCCTGGGCTTCCCCAACGACGGCATCGGCGGCACGAGCGGCTTTCAGTACCTTGGCCCACCAGGCGACGTCGTTGACCAGCGCGGTGGCGGCCTGGTTCAGGTGCTCGAGATCCTCCAGCTTCTTCTCGCCCTGGCGCACGGCAAGGAAATCACCCCAGGCGATATGGACGGCGGACTTGACCGGCGCCATCTGCAATTCGACGGCGTGCAGACGAAGCTGCTCGACGGCGCGCGAGCCGCCGACACTGCCATAGCCGACAAAGCCGGCCGGCTTCTTGTTCCACTCGTTGGCGGCGTAGTCGATGGCGTTCTTCAGCACGGCCGTCGGGCCGTGATTATATTCGGCGGCGGTGAAGATGAAGCCGTCGAATCCGGCGACCTTCTTCTGCCAGCGCTGTGCGACTTCGTTCTGCGACGGCGCCCAGGCCGAAGACGCTACCTCATCGAAGAAGGGCAGCGGAAAGTCGCGCAGATCGACAATTTCGACATCGATATCGGCATGTGCCTTGGCGATCTTGGCGATCCACTGCGTCGGCACGTCGGCGAAGCGGGCGGCGCGCGTCGAACCGATGACAATGGCGATTTTGGGCTTGGACATAAGGGGCTCTCCTTGCGGGAATTTTTGGTATCGTTTGGATACCGGCGCTATATGTGATACTGACAAACAGGCGCGCAAGGAGGCACGTTTTTGTTACTGAGGCACCCGCATAACACCGAGGACTGCCGGGCCGTGTCGGAGATCCTGCAGCGCGTCGGCGACAAATGGACCGTGCTCGTGGTCGGCAAACTGGGCGGCGGACCGCTGCGTTTCAACGAACTGCGCGCGGCTGTCGGCGGCATCTCGCAGAAGATGCTGACGACCACCTTGCGCGGCCTGGAGCGCGACGGCTTCGTCACGCGCAAGGTGTTTCCGACCATTCCGCCGCGCGTCGATTACGAGCTGACCGAACTCGGCCATGAGTTGCTGGTCCCGGTCGGCGCGCTTGGCGAATGGGCGCGCAAGAACACGCAGCGCGTTCAATCGGCGCGCGCCAGATTCGACGAGATGCAAGCCTGAAACCCTTGCACGGCAAGGGCTCCTGGATTCGCACCGAGCGACGCTGCGTGTTTGCAGGGAAGTCATGGTTCCCTGAAATAGACGCCTTGGTCCGCTGAAAAAGACCTGGGAGTTTGTCTGTGGCGCTCGAGGCTCGGCCTCACGCATGCTCGCGCCCCGCGACGGTGACCGCATTCCAAAGGCAGCCAATCAGGCTCTTGGCGCCATGGCCCCGCAAGGCATCGGGCTGCAGATCGCGCACGTCGCTCTCCGCTCCTTCACACCAGTCGTGTCATGCAAACAGGCGGTGCGCCCGAGGTCCTGTTTGACTTCGGCATAAGCAGTTATGCCGAGCAGGCAGGCCAGGGCGGCGAGAGCCGCCGCAAGCCAGCCGTTCAATAGGTGTTGACGCATTGTCTTCCTCCGACGCCAGCAGAATTGGCCGTGGAGGCCACGGCAGGATGTCGCTGAGCGCATCGCTCCGCTCGGGCGATGTTACAAATGTCGCGCGGTGGCGGTATCGAATCAGCTCTCGGCCGGAACGGCCTTCGGCTTGCCCTCGCCGTCGAGCGCCACCATGACGAAATCCGCGTGGGTGACCTTTTCCATCAGGTCGGAGAGATAGCGCTGCGCCCAGGCCTCGACCTTGAGCGTCATCGAGGTGCGGCCGACGCGTTCGACATGAGTGTAGATGCACAGCGTGTCGCCGATCTTCATCGGCTTGGCGAAGGACATCTCCTTGACCGCCGCCGTCACCACGCGGCCCCTGGCGCGCTCGGCGGCGCGGATGCCGCAGGCAAGGTCCATCTGCGCCATCACCCAGCCGCCAAAAATGTCGCCGGCCGCATTGGCGTCCGAAGGCATGGCCAGCGTGCGCAGCGTCAGGTCTCCGAGCGGCCGTCCATCCGCGTACTGCACCATGCGAGAAATTCCTCGATATAATGATCATCGGTATCGCCACGGCAGGAATAGGTCAACGCAAGGCAGCCCCCGCTTCCTCGCCTCCATGGGATCACAGGCTCGCCGGTGGTGCCCCATTTTCGGTGATAGTGGGTTTTGGAGAGGGCTTCCCCCACTCCGTCGCTGCTTCGCAGCGCCACCTTGTATCTACACGAGAGAGATTTCGTGGGATTGAAGCGATTGAGCCAAGGTCCGGGCGGCCGCCCGGACCTTGGCTTGGCGAAGTCGCCCGTACCACCTGAGGTTACAGCCGCGGGAGAGCTTGGGA
>NZ_SRUT01000158.1:0-347 GCF_004791315.1 Mesorhizobium sp. M8A.F.Ca.ET.208.01.1.1 | reverse complement strand
CGCGGCAAGGACAAGACCGTCGCCAAGCGCCGCGCGATCACGGCGCGCGCATTGGCCGACTGTCGCGAGTGGTTGGGTCTGCCTTCGGAGGCGCAGGCGGCGGAATAGCTACTCCGCCGGCTCGGCAGCCGCATCCGGCAACCCCGGCTTGCCGGCCTCTCCCGGATTTCTCCGCACATAAGCGGCCTTCAGCGTCTCCGACGTATCGCGCGAGCCGTCATGGCTCCAGCCGGGCGGCTGGATCAGATAGTTGAGCCGCTGGCCAAGCGACAGCCCTGGCATAGCCGCATCCTTGAACATGCCGATCCACTCGTGGAACGCCACCTTCAGCGGATTGAAGGTGCCAA
>NZ_SRUT01000157.1:0-347 GCF_004791315.1 Mesorhizobium sp. M8A.F.Ca.ET.208.01.1.1 | reverse complement strand
TATAGGTGGGAGCAGGTGCTTACATTTTATGAATGGCTAAGCATTTGCTTCCTTAAATTATTTTGATTTTGTCAATTTTAAGAAAAAATTAAGTTTTTAAAATGAATTATCAGAAAATTAGTAATAATTTATGAGTAATATCCCAATTTTCTATAAAATAGTGATAATATTTTAAATATATGAATTTTTATAAATTGTATTATGACTCATTATAGTATTCAAATTTATAAAATGCATGAATGAATGGATTCATCGTTATCATTATTTGAAATAGGGGATGCTTTTATGACAATGAAGACAGAAAAAGTTTCAGGTAATATGTTGTTAACTGGTATTGTTTTATCTAT
>NZ_SRUT01000156.1:0-349 GCF_004791315.1 Mesorhizobium sp. M8A.F.Ca.ET.208.01.1.1 | reverse complement strand
GAATCCGGACGATACGCCAACATGCGACTTCTGCTGGTTGAGGATGACCCAAGGACGGCCGACTACATCGTCAGGGGGCTCTGCGAAGCCGGGCACGCCTGCGACCTCTTGCGCAACGGCCATGACGCGCTCGTCGCGGCGACCCGCGACGCCTATGACGTCATCGTGGCCGACCGCATGGTTCCCGGCCTCGACGGCCTTTCCATGATCAAGGCGGTGCGCGCGGCGGGCGTCACGACGCCGACCATATTCCTGACCTCGATCGGCGGCGTCGACGACCGGGTCGAAGGGCTCGAGGCCGGCGGCGACGACTATCTCGTCAAGCCTTTCGCCTTTTCCGAGCTGCTCG
>NZ_SRUT01000155.1:0-349 GCF_004791315.1 Mesorhizobium sp. M8A.F.Ca.ET.208.01.1.1 | reverse complement strand
CTCATCCTGGCCGGCCGCCGGAATCTCGATCCAGCGCTCGGTGGCGTCACCGCATTCCTGCACCACCGGGAAATAAAGCATCTGGCCGGCCGGCAGATCGGCCGCCAGCGAGGCGCGGAAGACGAACTCGTCGTAGAACTCGTCCGGCAAGTTGCCGCCGCTCCAATCCACTTCCTTGACGCCGGTGGTCAGCGTCTCGCCATAGAGCTGGTAGGATTTCTGGTATTTGCCCTTCTTGGTCTGCAGCGTCCAGCCGGGCTTGGGCATCGGCTTCACTGAAATCACCCCTTCCGGGATCTGCACGCGCACGGCGCTCGTCGCCTTGCCCTCGCAGCCATGCGGCACGCGC
>NZ_SRUT01000154.1:0-350 GCF_004791315.1 Mesorhizobium sp. M8A.F.Ca.ET.208.01.1.1 | reverse complement strand
GTTCATAAATACTTTTAATTGTATTTTTAAATGCTTCTTCTTGTTGCTCTAATTTTTTAACTGCTTCATCGATTGTAGTCCATTCAAAACGAATCGTATCATTGGGTTGCATTTGAGCTAATTTATGTAAATCAGATGCACAAACAGTCGCTATTTTTGTATAGCCACCTACTGTTTGTTTATCATTTAATAAAATAATAGGATTACCATCATTTGGAACTTGTATACTGCCTAAGGCAACAGGTTCTGATATTATGTCTGCCGATGTGGTTGGTGAAATCGTTTCACCTTGTAATCGATAGCCCATGCGGTCTGACTTTTCTGATATTTTAAATTCATTGGCCACTAAT
>NZ_SRUT01000153.1:0-351 GCF_004791315.1 Mesorhizobium sp. M8A.F.Ca.ET.208.01.1.1 | reverse complement strand
CGGGATAAAGACATGCGCAAAATCAAAGACCTAAAGCGCATGGAGCGAATCTGAAAGATCGCGACGCGCTTTAGTTTGCATGCATATGTTTCAGGCCGCTCCGGCTTCGTGAAGCATTTCACCGTTTCCGCGCAATCGGCTGGTTACAGACGCATCGCAAAAGCGGCGCCGGGTGAATGGGGCGGCATCGGTTTTGCGCCGCTGATTTATGGGAGCTGTCCATGTTCAAAAGTCTCAACCGGATCCGCGCCGCCTTCGCACAGGCCAGCAAGCGCCGCCGCACGACGCGCGAGCTGAACGAGCTGCCGGCGGAAATCAAGAAGGATATCGGCTGGCCGCATCAGTCCGACC
>NZ_SRUT01000152.1:0-351 GCF_004791315.1 Mesorhizobium sp. M8A.F.Ca.ET.208.01.1.1 | reverse complement strand
ATTGTCTTTTCCGCCAAAGGGAGCCCATCACTAGCGCGCTCTGAGGGTCAGACTGGAGGTCGCCACACCGGCAACAGAACGTGGCGCCGTCGGCAGACACATTGCTCGGCCGAATAGAAGACTCCTGGAAGCTGGCGGAGGGAGTCCCCAAATGGCCAAGGACAAAAGCAGAGCCGACCTCCGGGCCGCAGGCCAAATCTCGCTTGACGATGAGTATGAGGTGAATTTATTCGCCCTGCAGAACAACATCACACCCGCTCAAGTTCGAGAACTCATCCGTAAGCACGGCAATAGTCGCGCGACCCTGACCAAGGCTGCCAAAGCATTGCCAGGACGATAACGAGAAATTCC
>NZ_SRUT01000151.1:0-352 GCF_004791315.1 Mesorhizobium sp. M8A.F.Ca.ET.208.01.1.1 | reverse complement strand
GAACAGATAAATATTACAGCCTTTATGATCGTAATGGATGATTTGATTTTTGATTCGAAAAAGTCATAGTTATTTCAATATAGACAATAAATTTTTATGATAAAAAAGGGGAAATTTATGAATATAGGCATAGTTGGAGCCGGAAAAATTGTAAAAGAAGCATTGCCAGTGATGTCAGAGGTACCTGAAATTCATATACAAAGCATAGTGACTACTGGACGTAATCCTGAGAATGTAGCTCAATTGCAAAAGCAATTTGATATTAAACAAGTCTATGAAGATTATCAAGCGTTTATAGAAGATGAAAAGATAGATACTGTTTATTTGGCTGTTCCCAATCATCTTCACTTTG
>NZ_SRUT01000150.1:0-352 GCF_004791315.1 Mesorhizobium sp. M8A.F.Ca.ET.208.01.1.1 | reverse complement strand
GCCTGGCTGCACTGGCGTTCTGGCCGCGACGCTAAGGTTAGGGCGCTAGTTAGGGCGGGGTGTCAAGCAGCGGCTGCCGTTGGCGAAACCATTCATCGGCTTCGGCATCCCATGGCCAAACACCGGCCGTTGTCGGAAAGATAAGCTGCATAATCCGGAAATCCGGTCCGTCGTAGAACCAGATGTCCCAGCCGAAATGCTCCGGGTAATGGTCGGGATGGACCGCACCGAACTGACAGTCGAAGCCGCCTCCCAGGAAACCCGACGCCCGCTCACCCACGCTGAACCTCTCGCCGCTGCGCACCCGTCGGCAATATTCGTTGATGATGGTCTGCGAGAGCTCCGGCTTGAG
>NZ_SRUT01000149.1:0-353 GCF_004791315.1 Mesorhizobium sp. M8A.F.Ca.ET.208.01.1.1 | reverse complement strand
CCTTGGCTTGCGAGCCCTTGCCGGGGGGCGCCTTGCCCTCGGCTGTCTTGCCCTCGGGCCGCTTCTCCTCGGCGGAAGCGGCGGCCTCCTCCTCCTCTTCGGCCTCGGCCTCCTCCTGGGCGCTGTCGTCGAGATTGGCGACCAGCGTCAGCGCGCTTTCGGCCACCTGCTGCCGCTGCTCGTCGTCCATGACGCCGCGCATGCGGTCCTGCTCGCCGAGCAGCAGCGCGGGGATCGCGACCTGGTCGTAGAACTGGAACAGGTATTTTTCCTCCAGAATCTCCTCGGCATGGTCGGTCGCCTCGTCCGGATCGCCGGCCAACAGGCGCTGGTAGAGCCTGGCATGCGGCTCC
>NZ_SRUT01000014.1:0-89502 GCF_004791315.1 Mesorhizobium sp. M8A.F.Ca.ET.208.01.1.1 | reverse complement strand
TCCCAAGCTCTCCCGCGGCTGTAACCTCAGGTGGTACGGGCGACTTCGCCAAGCCAAGGTCCGGGCGGCCGCCCGGACCTTGGCTCAATCGCTTCAATCCCACGAAATCTCTCTCGTGTAGATACAAAGGTGGATCGGCGCGCAGCGCCGAGACGGTTGAGGGGTGCGCCAAGCAATGAGGCAGGTGCGATTTCGAACTTGTTGCCAAGCTGGAGCACCCCTCATCCGACCTCGCTTCGCGAGGCCACCTTCTCCCACAAGGGGAGAAGGGAGAACCAACCCTCCGACGCTCCGAAGCGGAGATGCAACCGAGTCTTCTCAACGCGATAGCCCTGCCATTTGAACCAAAACAATTTCCGGCCGCCCGCCCAGGGAGACAGGCGGGCGGCCGGACAGGCGCCTATTTCTGCGGCGCCTGGTCGATGATCGACTGCATGGTTTCCTGGGCGTTGGCGATCGCGCCATCGACGTCGTCGCCGAAGAACACCTCGTTGATCATCTGCGTCCATGGGCCGTTGGCGGAGTTGATCAAATCGTTGAACACCACCGAGTAGGGGGTCTTGCCCTTGGCCATCGCCTCGGCGGCGATCTGGTAGCGCGGATCGAGATCCTTCAGCGCGTCCTTGGCGATGTCGCCGCGCACCGGCAGGCTGCCGTATTTGGCGAGGATGGTCTGGCCCTCGAGCGAATAGGCGAAGTCCAGGAACTCCTTCACCACGGCGAGCTTCTTGGTGCCCTTGGTGACGACGAAATTGTCGCCGCCGGCAAAGGACGACCAGTTGCCATCCTTGCCCGGCAGGAAGGTGATGCCGTAGTCGACATTGGGATACTGCGTGTTGAGCGCGCCGATGGCAAAGGCGCCAGAGGGCGAGATGCCGATATTGCCGGCGGCGAAGGCGGCGAAGAAATTGGCGCCGGTGTCGGTCTGCGCGCCCGCCGGCACCAGGTCCTTCTTGACCATGGAGCGGTAGAGATCGATGGCGCCACGCAGCTGCGGGCTGTCCAGCGTCGCCTTGGAGCCGTCCTCCGACAGGATGTCGCCGCCAGAGGCCCAGATCAGCGGCGTGAAGGTGAAGATGTTGCAGCCGCCGCAATTGCCGGAGAAATAAAAGCCCTTGATGTTGCCGCCAAGCGCGTTGACCTTCTCGGCGTCGGCTTCGATCTCGGCCCAGTTGGTCGGACCTTTCTCGGGGTCGAGGCCGGCCTGCTTGAACAGCTTCTTGTTCCAGATCAGCACCGAGGCGTCGGCCGAGAAGGGCAGGCCGTAAATATGGTCCTTGTAGGTGCCGGTCTTCACATGCGCCGGCGACAGGCTGGCGAAATAGGGCAGGGACTTGGCCCAGTCGGTGATGTCCTCGAGCTGGCCGGCGGCGGCGAAGGACGGGGTGTAGATCAGGTCGAGCGACAGCGCGTCGGGCGCCGTGCCGCCGGCGGCGGCCGCGCCATATTTTGGGATGATCTCGGCATTGGGGATGATGTCGAGCTTGACCTGGTCCTTGTTCGCCTTGTTGAAGGCGTCGACGATCCTCGGCATGAAGTTCGAGCCGTCGGCGCGCACCCAGATGTTGGCGGTCTCGGCGGCGGCAAGTTGCAGGCCGCAGCCCAGAGCGGCACCGGCCAGGGTCAGTTTGGCAATCAGGTTCCTCATGTTCTCCTCCTCCAGGGTTGGCCGCTGTCCGCGGCTTGGCGCCGATCGCGTGGCGCTTTGTTTCAGCCGTCCGGCGGACGGCCGCAGGACTGACGCACCACCAGCCGGCACGGCAGTTTTCTGATGCCTGGCGCGGCGGATTTGCCGCCGACCAGGGAAAGCAGGGTCAGCCCGGCCTCGCGGCCTAATGCTGCCAGGTTCATGTCGACCGAGGTCAGCGGCGGGCGGGTCGCCTCGGCCACGATCTCCCAATTGTCGAAGCCGATGACGCCGACATCATTGGGCACGCCGAGGCCGCGTTCGCGCAGAGCATCGATGACGCCGCGCGCGATCTGGTCGTTGCCGCAGAAGACAGCGTCCGGTTTTTCGCCGTTGCCATCGAACAGTTTCGCCACGGCGTCATGTCCCCAGGCTTCCGACCAGGCGCCGAGCAGCGGCTCGATCACCGGCAGGCCGTTCTCCGTCAGGACGGCGCGGTAAGCCTGCGCCCGTTCGTGCACCACGGCAAAGCTCGCCGGGCCAGTGACATGGGCGATGCGCTTGCGGCCGAGCCGGCGGAAATGCTCGATCGCCAGCCGCGCCCCGCCGCCATCGTCGGAGACGAAGGCGACGGCGTCGGGATCGGGCTGGGTGAAGGCATAGATCACCGGGACGCGCAGGTTGGACAGGTCGACCGGCAAATGGCGGTCGATGCGCTTGCCGGTGGCGATGATGCCGTCGACGCGCTTGTCGAGCATGGCCTCGACATGGAGCTGGCCGAGGCGCGGATCCTCCTCGACATTGCACAGGAACACCGAAACGCCGGCATCGACCAGGGCGTCCGATATGCCCGACATCAGCGGCAGCGAGAAACGGCCATAGGTATCGTTGGTGAGCAGGCCGACGGTGAAGGAGCGCCGCCTCAGCAGGCTCTGCGCCAGGCTGTTGGGACGAAATCCCAGGCTGCGCGCCGTCTCGCGGATGCGCTCGCGGGTCTCGGCCGTCATGCGCCCCTGGCCGTTGAGCGCCTTCGAGGCGGTGGCGACGCTGACGCCGGCCCGGGCGGCCACGTCGCGCAAGGTGACGGGCTTGGGAAAGACCGGAACTGGCTGATCGTCCGATGCCATCGCGGCAAGAATCCTTAGCTGGGAAAAGGTTTTCCCTTATCGGCCGGAATAAGGCCCGGCCAATGGCCGAGCCTGATCGGGACTGTTTGGAAAAACCTTTTCTCAACTCAAGCTAGGGCACATCAAAGACCTGTTCAAGAGAAAAATTGCAGTCGCTGGCGCGATCGGACTTCGCGGGGGCGCGGCCAATCGGTGCCGGGCTCACAGGTCGCCGTGCGCATTCATGGACTCAAGACCGCTTCGGCAGCTTCTCAGCGGAAATCATCCGATGTCAGCACATACAAGCTCTTGTGGGTGCGGCTGTAGGCCTTGGCGGCGACGTCGTGGATCGTGGAGCTCGATCTGTCGAAGGCGGCAAGATAGCCGGCCTCGTCGGCGGTGGTGTCGGGCTGCATCCTGGTCATGGCATCGGCGGCCACGGAGAAGGAAATCTGCAGCATGCCGTCATGGCCGACGAAGCGGATGCGTTGACCGGCCACGTCATAGCTGCGGCTGCGGTTGGGGAAGGTCAGGCTCATGTCTTGACCCCCGTTGCGGCGGCCTTCTTGGCCACCCGTTTCGCCTTCGACGTCGGGTTCAGCGCTTCGGCCACGCGGTCGGCTTCTTCCTTGGCCAGCCGCAACTCCCTCAGCCGTTTCGTCTTGATCTCCCTGGCACGCGCCTCGGACATGTATTCAGCGGTCGCCTTGTTGTGCTCCGCCGTCTTCTTCTGCTTGTCGACAAAGCGGGCTTGGGCTTTTTCCATCAGAGTCTGATTGCCATCGGCCATCGAACAAATCTCCTTCATGCTGAAATCGTCAAAACGAACTTGTCCGATAAATAGGCGCTCGGCAGGAAAAATTCAATCTTTCGAATTATTTGGCGCTTTGCGGGCACCGAGAAAGCGAGCGCTGAAATAATACTTTTGAATATTTTCCCGCGGCCAAGATTATCCTTGCCTCCGGGAAATGTAGGTTGGGCCGAGGTGCCAACGGACGCTATTTCGAACGGAAATCCGTTTCGCACCTTCCTGAAATTGCCTAGGATGGTCCGGTGGTCGATTGGGGGCGTTTGCGGAAAACGGAACCGCGATTCTGCATACGGAGACAAGCCATGTTTGCCGCCAAGGCCATCGACGCCTCCAACAAGGCCGAATTCTACCGCGACCTCGCCAAGCAATTGAAGGCATTGCTGGAGGGCGAGGGCGATTCCATCGCCAACGCCGCCAACACCTCGGCGCTGATCTTCCAGATGGTGCCCGACCTCAACTGGGCCGGGTTCTACTTCCTGGCATCGGACGAGGAACTGGTGCTCGGCCCCTTCCAGGGCAAGCCGGCCTGCGTGCGCATCACTGTCGGCAAGGGCGTGTGCGGAACGGCGGTCGAGCTCGGCACTTCGATGCTGATCAAGGACGTGCATGATTTCCCCGGCCACATCGCCTGCGACGCCGACTCGCGCTCCGAACTGGTGGTGCTGCTGGAAGACGAGGAGGGTGTCTTCGGCGTGCTCGATCTCGACAGCCCGACGCCCGGCCGTTTCGACAGTGCCGACCAGGCCGGCATCGAGGCGCTGGCGGCAATCTATGTCGCGGCGAGTTCGTTCGAGGATTGAATCCGGCTCACAAACAGATTCAGACAAGGCCTCCTGGAGCGGTTCAGAGTTTGATAGAATCTCTGACCCGCTCTAACTTCTTGTTTTTACGCAACTCCGAAGGGGAAGCGCTAGGCGCTTCTCCCGGGAAAACCGCTACGCACTTTTCCTGGAATTGCTCTAAGCCCTTGTTTTGACAGATGCCGTGTGCCCCTATGCCTTCACGCGCAGGGACAGGCGGATCAGGCCAGCTTCACCAGCATCAGGCTGAAGCCGCCGATGAACAGGAAGGCGCAGAAGGCGAGCGCCAGCGGGCGCAGGCCGCGCGAGCGAAGCTGCGAAATGTCGGCCTGCAGGCCCATGGCGGCGAGCCCCATGGTCAGCATGATGGTGGTGGCAAGCACTATCGCCTGCTTCACTTCGGCCGGTACCGCCACAAGGCTGTTCAGCGCCACGACGGCGACGAAGGCGGCGACGAACCACGGCATGGGCGGGCGCGCCGCCGAGGGGTCGCCGCTCTTGCGGCGTGCCATCAGGCCGAGCGCGATGACCATCGGCGCCAGCATGGCGACGCGCGTCAGCTTGGCCACGGTGGCGATCTCGCCGGATTGGGTGCCGTTCTGGAAACCGGCGCCGATGACCTGCGCCACCTCATGGATCGAGGCGCCCGCCCACAGGCCAAAAGCGTGCTGGTCGAGGCCAAGCAGCGGCGCCAGCAGCGGGAAGCCGAGCATGGCGACGGTGCCGAACAAGGTGATCGAGGCGACGGCATAGGTGACGTCCTCATCGCGCGCGTCGGTGACGATGTTGGTGGCCACGATCGCCGAGGCGCCGCAGATCGAAGTGCCGGCGGCGATCAGCTGCGCCAGCTTGGCATCGACGCCGATCAGCCGGCCGAGCGTGATGGTGAAGAGGAAGGTGGCGCCAAGGGTCGCCGCCACGATGCCGACGCCGCTGGCGCCGATCGAAACCACCTGGCCGAGCGTCAACTGGAAGCCGAGCAGCACGATGGCGAAGCGCAGCAGGCGCTTTTGCGAGAAGGCGATGCCGGCCTTGGCGTGCGCCGGCGTGCCGAGCACATTGGAATAGACCATGCCGGCCACGACGGCCAGGATCATCGGGCTGAACAAGGCGAAGCCGGAGACATTGCGGGCGGAGAAGGCGACGGCCGTGATCATCGACACCAGCACGATCCCGGGGATGATGCCGTTCCACAGGGAATCGAGGCGCTTGCGGCCCCGCGCCAGATCGGCGGAAATCCTGCTTTTCGGAATATCGTTCGCGATGCGGGTCAGGGAAGACAATGCAATTCTCCAGGCGGGTATCTCGGGGAAATGCCATTTCATAATCGATCTTTCCAACGAATTATTGTGGTTGGAATGATCTATTTTTACGAACGATTGGCCGTCCAAACGGTCTCAAGGAAGCGTGTGCGCATTGCTCATGGCTTGGCGATGCATCGCACCGAGCTGCGAGAACGCAATCCGTCGGGCTACAACAAGTCCTGCCATCGCCGTGCGCCATGAATGACACGCACGATCTCCGCACCGTCGTCCGTTTGGCGATAGAGGATCAAGTAGTTTCCCGCAGGGAACGTGCGCAAGCCCGGTCGCACTTCCGGCCGGGCAATGCCGATGCCCGGCATGTCGGCGATGCGTTCGCAATGGGGATGGATTTCGTCATACCAACGCAACGCCGCCGCAGGACTGTCCTCGGCTATATAAAGCGCGATGGCTTCGATATCAGCTTCGGCCTCCGGTCGAAGGCGTAGCGTCATCGCGATGTGCGCTCGGCAATCCTCGCATCAAGCTTGCCTTTGATCCGGGCGAAGGCATCGCGGCCGTCGACCCGATCGCCGCTTGCCATGCCTTCGTCCCAAAGCCGGCCTAGCTCGTCGATGGCTTGGTCGCGTTGCATCCGACGAAACTTCCACTCGCGCAAGGCCTCGCGCATGACTTCGCTCGCCGAAGCGTATTCGCCCGCCGCAACGGCCTCGCGCATCATGGTTGCCATTTCGGGCGTGAGGGCAACGCTCACTTTCTCGACATTCGCCATCGGCGGGTTCTCCTACCTGGGCAAAGTAGGCAAGTTTACCACCGGCTGCAAGGAGGCCAGGTGGCGCATGACATCAAAGCTGCGCCTCGATCGCCGCCTTGTCGATCACCGACCAGACGTTCCTGATCCTGTCGTTCAGATATTCATAGAAGACGTTCTCGCTGAAGGAGACCTTTTTGCCATTGATGGGCAGGCCGAGGAACGTTCCCTTGGGCGTGCAGTTGAACTGGAGGCGGCTGGCTATGAAAGGCGGATCGGAGATCAGCAGTTGCACATCGAAATTGAGGTCCGGAATTTCCCGAAAATCCCGCTCCAGCATGTCGCGATAGCCTGACAATCCGACGCGGTCGCCATTGTAGTGCACCTCGTCATGGACGAAGCGGTGCAGCCTTTGCCAATCCTGGTTGTTGAGGCAGTCGATATAGCCTCGATAGAGATCGGTTTCGGTCACGGTGATGGCTCCGTTGCTGACGCTTGGACGAGATCATGCTCGACCGGAAGATAGAACGACCGTGGGCACAGTCCAGACGTTCCAGCCCGGTACCGGAATGCATCGACCAGCAGCGAGCAGGCTGATGTCGCAGTAGGCGTGCGCGCTCTACGACCCAGTCGGATGAGGTCGACATCAACAAGATCCTGTCTAGGCCGACGGCGCAGGAGTGTTGAAACAGCGCTGACAGTTCGATGGCTCGCTTGCGTTCATGACCCACATGCTCGGACGATCGGTGGAAACATCAACCCCGTCGTCATCCACGGGCGGAGCAGCCGCGTAGCGGCGTCGCGAAGACCCGAGGATCCATGCCGCGACCTTGGTGGCAGGTGCAGCGGAGCCCGATTCTGCACCGCTGCGGCGCCTGGAAGTCGCGGCATGGATCCTCGGGTCTGCGCCGCGACGCTACGCTCATTGCTTCGCCCGTGGATGACGAAGTCGGGGGCTTGGGTCAATCCCCAGATCTTGACGCACCGCTCTTCCTGCGCCAGCTTGCCGCCATGTTCGCTCGCGCGCCCGCCAACACCAAGCGACGCCGCTCCTGCATAGCGCGGAGCGGCAGGCTGATTGCGCGACGATAAATCCGACACGATAGATCCGGTTTGTTCGTTTCCCGCCCCGCCCGCACCATCAGCCGGCGGGGTTTTCATGTCTGGAGCCTTTTGATGATTGCCAATCCTTCCATCCGGTTTCGGCCGGCCGAGCCTGCCGACGCCGCCGCGATCAGGGATATCGTGCGTGCCGCCTATGCCAGATGGGTGCCGGTGATCGGCCGCGAGCCGCTGCCGATGCGTGCCGATTACGACAAGGCTGTCGCCGAGCATCCGTTCGATCTCGCCGTCGAGGACGGCCGCATCGTCGGCATGATCGAGACTTTGCTCGCCGACGATCACCTGTGGGTCGAGAATGTCTGCGTTGCGCCGCAGGCGCAGGGCAGGGGCATCGGCCGGCTGCTGCTGGAGCGCGCCGAGAGCAAGGCGCGCGCGGCAGGACGCGCGGAGCTCCGCCTGTTGACCAACGGCGCCTTCGAAGCCAATCTGTCGCTCTATCGCAAGCTTGGCTATACGGTCGACCGGGAGGAGCCGTTCCTGAACGGAACGACGGTCTATATGAGCAAGCGGCTTGTTGGATGCCCACCAACCGGAGCGTGAGGATGGCTGCCAGGATCAAGCTCAAGCAACTTTCCGGCCTGTATGCGATTTCGCGGCTTCAAGCCGGTGACGGCATTCCTGCCTGGGCTGACGGACCAGGCTTCGTCAGCATCACCAGAACCGACGACGAGCTCTCGATCACCTGCCTTCAGGATCGCGTGCCGGATGCCGTCAAGCACGATCGCGACTGGGTCGCCTTCAAGTTGCAGGGGCCGTTTGCGTTCGACGAAACCGGCATTGTGCTGTCCGTCATCAGGCCGTTGTCGGAAAACGGTTTGGGCATCTTCCTGGTATCGACCTTCGATGGCGACCACCTGCTGGTGAAGGCGACAGACGAGCCCGCGGCTAGAGGATTTCTGGGCGAAGCCGGGCATACGCTGCTCTAGGCAGCTCATCGCCGGCCCCTGATCAACGATTGGCGCTCTGGCTCAATCCCTGGCGCGCTGGCTCAACCATTTCTGGGGTTGCGTTTGACAGCGCCGTTCGCGCATCGTTATTTCTAGCCCGATATCACGGCCGGACCGGCCATGCGGCACCCCCAGGGAGAAAACCATGTCACACGATCTGCAGTTCTATATCGATGGCGCGTGGGTCGATCCTGTGGTGCCCAACACGCTCGACGTCATCGATCCGTCGAATGAAGACGCCTTCGCGCAGATCTCGCTCGGCTCCAAGGCCGATGTCGACAAGGCGGTGGCCGCCGCCAAGCGCGCCTTCAACATATACGGCTTCACCTCTGTCGAGGAGCGCCTCGATATCCTCAACCGCGTTATCGAGATCTACAAGAAGCGCAGCAAGGACCTGGCGCTCGCCGTATCGCGCGAGATGGGCGCGCCGCGCCAGATGGCGCTCGACAGCCAGGTGGGCGTCGGTCTCGCGCATTTGCAGAAGATGGCCGAGACGCTGAAGAATTTCCAGTTCCGCCATGTCAAGGGCAACCATCTCGTGGTCAAGGAGCCGATCGGCGTCGTCGGCCTGATCACGCCGTGGAACTGGCCGCTGAACCAGATCACCTGCAAGGTGGGTCCGGCACTCGCCGCCGGCTGCACCATGGTGCTGAAGCCGTCCGAAATCGCGCCGCTCGACGCCATCATCTTCGCCGAGATCATCGACGAGGCCGGGGTGCCGAAGGGCGTGTTCAACCTCGTCAACGGCGACGGCCCGGGCGTCGGCCAAGCGCTGTCCAGCCATCCCGACATCGACATGATGTCGTTCACCGGTTCGACGCGGGCCGGCATACTGGTGGCCAAGGCGGCCGCCGACACCGTCAAGCGCGTGCATCAGGAGCTTGGCGGCAAGTCGGCCAACATCCTGTTTCCGGATGTCGACCTCGCCACCGCCGTCAGCAAGGGGGTCGCCGGCTGCTTCGGCAACAGCGGCCAGTCCTGCAACGCGCCGACGCGCATGTTCGTGCCGCGCGACCGCCACGACGAGGCCGCCGGATACGCCAAGGTCGCGGCTGAAAAATTCACCGTCGGCCCGGCCGACGGCGCCAACACCAAGCTCGGCCCTGTCGTCAGCCAGGTCCAGTTCGACAAGATCCAGGACCTGATCCAGAGCGGCATCGACGAGGGTGCGACGCTGGTCGCCGGCGGCCCCGGCCGCCCGGCCGAACTCAACCGCGGCTACTATGTCAGGCCGACCGTGTTCGCCGACGTCACCCACGACATGCGCATCGCGCGCGAAGAGGTTTTTGGCCCGGTGCTGGCGATCCTGCCCTACGACACGGTCGAGCAGGCGGTCGAGCAGGCCAACGATACCGTCTACGGCCTTGCCTCCTACATCCAGGCCAAGGACCTGCAGAAGGCCCGCGACGTGGCGGCGCGCATGCGCTCGGGCAATGTCTACATCAACTATCCCCAATGGGACGCCGGCCTGCCCTTCGGCGGCTACAAGCAGTCCGGTAACGGCCGCGAATATGCCGAATACGGGCTCGAGGATTTCCTCGAGATCAAGGGCATCGCGGGCTATGAGGCGGCGGAGTAGTTCTTTGGCCGCAGCGTAGCTGGAGAGGGGCCGGCGCCGCCCCTCATCTGCCTGCCGGCATCTTCTCCCCGTATAGTGACGGGAGAAGGACGCTTTCGCGGATGATTTCGCCAATCTCCAGCATTGCGAAGGCGGCGCCGGCATTGCGGCCTGCATCTTTCTCCCCGTCACTATACGGGGAGAAATGTCCGGCAGGACAATGAGGGGCGGCGCCGACCTCGGCGATTAGCGGTCTCGGTCACAAGGCCCACACTGATATGCTCAGCCATACCCCCCATCCTTGCCAATTGGCAGATACATGCTATATATCTGCCATTAGCGAGGTCTAAACATGCAGCTTCAAGCCATCACCACGACGCCGACCGCGGTCGGCTCGGCCATATCGGATGAAGAGGCCGGTGCGCTGGCGCGCTCCACGGTCAATCTGTTCAAGGCCTGGAACCTCACCGACTTCGAGGCCTGCGTCCTGCTTGGCGGCATTTCGGCCCGCACCTGGGCGCGGTGGAAGGAGGGCGGCATCGGCCGGATCGACCGCGACCTGCGCACCCGCATGGCGCACCTGATGGGCATCCACAAGGGGCTGCGCTACCTCTTCACCGAGCCGGCGCGCGGCTATGCCTGGATCCGCAAGCCCAATGCCACCTTCGGCGGGCAATCGGCGCTCGAGCTGATGCTGCGCGGCGATATCTCCGATCTCGCGGCGATGCGCGAATGGCTCGACGCGGAGCGTGGTGCATGGTGAGTGGGCTCGCGGTCCGGCGCCGCGTCCACTGGCCACAGACCTATCGCATCATCCGCTCCATCCATCCGCCGATCGACCTGTTCGAGGACATCGCCGACCCGCGCGACTGGGAGGCGCTGGCCGCCGTCGAGGAGAAGACCAATCCGCGCATCCGGCTCGAGCTCGGCGATCTCGGCAAGGTGCCGGCCGCAAGGCGGGTTTCGGGTCCTGGCGCCAGCTTCGTCATGGCGCCTTTCGTGCATTGCTCGACCTTGCGGCCCGGCCGCTTCTCGGACGGCAGCTACGGCATCTATTATGCCGGCGACAGCGAGGACGTGGCGCTGGCCGAAACCATCCACCATCACCAGAAATTCATGCGCGCCACCAACGAGGCGCCGGGCTGGACGGCCGATTTCCGCGTGCTGATCGGCAGCGTCGACCGCGACCTCGACGACGTCAACGCGGTACCCGGCGTGCTCGACCCCGACGACTACACGGCGTCGCAGGCGGAAGGGCGGGCGCTGCGGGCCTCGGGAAGCGACGGGCTGGTGTGGAACAGCGTGCGCATGCCGGACGGGGAGTGTATCGGCATCTTTTGGCCCGACGTCATCGGTGTCCCGGTCCAGGGCCGCCACTACAGTTACCACTGGGACGGCGGCCGCGTCGACTTCGTGCGCCAGCACGACACCGGCAAGGTGCTCGAAGTGGTGTGAGCAGGGTAGGGCGGCTTGTCCTCACGCCAACGCCGCCGCCAGCAGTTTCGCCTGCGGCGTCAGCGCCTCGAAGCGGCGGGCGCACAGATTGAGCTGGCGCGTGGCCCAGTCATCGCCGAGCTGCAGGCTGCGCAGCGTGCGGGCCGAACGGCGCGTGGCACTTTCGGGCACGATGGCGATGCCGGCGCCTTGCGAGACCAGCCGGCAGACATTGTCGAGGCCGGGCACGCGGATGCGGAAGTGCAGGTGGCCACCGAGCCGGGTGGCCTGGCGGGTGATGTGCTCCTGCAAGGGATGGCCGGCGCTCAAGCCGACGAAGGCTTCGCCGAGAAGGTCGGCAAGGCTGGCGGTCTGGCCTTCGAGGCCGGGCCTGTTCCGCGCCGTGATCACCACCAGGCGGTCGACGAAGAACGGTTTTTGCTCGAGATGCGAAAGGCCGGCCCAGGTCGCGGCGATGCCAAGATCGGCGGCACCGTTCGCCACCGCCTCGGCGATCTCATGGCTGGGGCGTTCGTCGAGCTCGATGTCGATCCCGGGATGCGCGACCAGGAAGGCCGGCAGCGTGTCGCGCAGGAGTTCGCTGGTCGCCGCCGTGTTGGCCATCAGCCGTATGCGGGCGCGCAGGCCCGTGGCATAGGCGCCGAGGTCGCCGGCCATCGCCTCGATCTGGTTCTGCACCGCGCGCGCATGGTGGAGCAGCGCCTGTCCGGCCGCCGTCGGCACCACGCCGCGCCGGCGCCGCTCCAGAAGCGGCGCGCCGAGGCTTTCCTCCATGCCCTTGATGCGCGCGCTGGCCGAAGCCAGCGCCAGGCCGGCGAGTTCGGCGCCATGGGTGATGCTACCGCGTTCGGCCACCAGCAGGAACAGCCGGAGATCGGTGAGGTCGAATCGCATTTTTCGCTCCCGCAAATCGTGCCGCGCCAGCATCAGCCTTCGTTCACGCCGAAGGCTGGCAGCGCAACTTCCACATTGTGGGCGGCCCGCATGTCAGTCAAATCATTTGCGACGGAGATAAGCTATGCGTGAAAAAACATCAGGCCGGCAAGGACTCGGCATTCTTGAAAGCGCGGCGATCGTGCTGGCGATCGCGGTGGCCTCGCTTGCCATGGCGCAAGCGCAGCCTGGCTTGCCGGGATGCGCCGTGGCGGCGGCTTCCGTCAACCGCGATGCCGTGCCGGCAAGCCAGGATGCCGAGGCGACGGACATGTTGTTGCATGACTGAAGGAACCGGCGTGCCCGGGCTCTATGCCAAGGAACGTCCATCGATGCTGAGCGGCCATCCATGCTAAGCATCGGCGCCGTCGCCTTCATCGGTTTCGTGTTTCTCGCCGCCGGCCTCGTCAAGGGCGTCGTCGGCATGGGGCTGCCGACCGTGGCGATGGGCCTACTGGCGGCGGCCATGCCGCCGGCTGAGGCCGCCGCCTTGCTGTTGATTCCGTCGCTGGTCACCAATCTGTGGCAGTTGTTCACCGGTCCGTCCTTCGGCGGCTTGTGCAAACGGCTGTGGACGATGATGGCCGGTGTCGTCGTCGGCACCGTGACTGGCGCCGGCCTGCTGACCGGCGCGCACACGACGATGGCCTCGGCCGGGGTTGGCATCGCGCTGATGCTCTATGCGCTTGTCGGCCTGGCCAAGGCCGGCTTCACCACGCCGGCGCGCCACGAGGCCTGGATATCGCCGCTGGTCGGCGTGGCGACCGGGCTGGTCACCGGCGCCACCGGCGTTTTCGTCATTCCGGCGGTGCCCTATCTGCAATCGTTGCGGCTGGGCCGGGAAGACCTGATCCAGGCGCTTGGCCTGTCCTTCACCGTATCGACCTTGGCCCTCGGCTTTGGACTGTTCAGGGCCGGCGCGCTTGCCTCGCCGACGGCGCAACTGGCTGGGTCGGTGCTGGCCCTGGCGCCGGCGCTGGCCGGCATGGTCGTCGGCCAGGCGCTGCGCCAAAGGATGAGCGTCGAGACTTTTCGCACGGTGTTCTTCGCCGGCTTGCTGGCGCTCGGGGTCTATCTCGCGTTGGAGGCTGCGCTGCAGGGCTAAAAGAGCCGGGCCCCAAAACCTCTTTCGAGTGTTTCGGCGGGGCCCGGCACTTTGAAGGATCAAGCGGTGCGCTTGCGTGCCTGCATGACGCTCAGCCATATGGCCGAGACGAGAAAATAGAAGGCGCCGAACGCGGCATAGGGCGCGATATCGGTGATGCCGGGCGTGGCGGCGCCGATCGCCTGTTTGATGAAGAAGCCGCCGGCAAGCGCCGACTGCGCACCGCTCAGCACCATCGCCCATTGCGCGCCCGCCCGCCAACGGCGCACGCCGGTCGCAAGCTGGAACAGGCCGGAGAGAATGGCCCATGCCCCGAACACCGCCAGGACCGCGTGCGGGCCCTGTCCAAGGGCGATGAAGACCGCGATCGCCGTGATCGTGCTGACCGCCGCGTTGAGCGCCTGGCTGGGATTGGCCTTCAGGCCGCCGCTGCGCTGCGCGTCCAGAATATTGGCGATCGCGTCCCAGGCCGGGTAGGCGACCAGCAGTATCGCCGCGACCGGCGGCGCGCTTTTGCCAAGGGTGAAGGCCGCCGCCACCCACGCGACCGAAAAGCCGGCGCGGAGGAAATAATATGACTTCAGCCACTGCGATGCGGCAACGCCGCTGGGCGCCTGGATGGTTTGAGTGCTCATTGGAACGTCCTGTCTTGTTGGATGGCCCGAGGCTGAGAGGCGGCAGGTTGACCCGCTTGATCACGCCCTCAGGGTTGGATGATTGGAACAGCCCATTCTCGCGCCCTCGGCGCGGGAATGGCTTTGCGCCAAGGCGAAAACAGCGCATAATCAATAGGAATGCGCTATCCTTGCCAAGGAATGTATGAGAACCGGTCGGCCATATCCATGATTGAATCGCCTGAAAACTTGACCATTCTTCCGGATGGAGGGCCGCGTGCGGGTGTCTCCGGCGACCTTCTCTCGCATGTGCTGGCGCAGATCAGGCTTACCGGCGACGAGGTTTTTTCACGCACGCTGGCGGAGGCGGAGCAACTCGATCTCGACGAGGGGCAGGCTCATATCGTCGTGGTGACCGCCGGCGCGCTGCGCATGCAGAGCGAGGACCAGGCCGCCGCCGTCATCGAGGCCGGCGACCTCGTGCTGCTGCCTCGCGGTCCCGGCGCGTCGCGGCTGGTGGCATCGCATCCACCCGTGGCGATCGTCGTCTGCCGCTTCTGGTTCGATCCGGACAGCCTGCGGGGGATGATCTTCGCCTTGCCGCAATGCATTCACATCCAGCGCGCCCAGGGGGCAGGGTGGGTCGATGGAATGCTGCCTTTCCTGATGGTCGAAACCAGCGGCGCCCAGCCGGGTGCTGCCTTGATGATTTCCCGCATCATCGATCTCATGGTCATCCGCACCTTGCGCAACTGGGTCCATGAAGGGCACGCCACGGGCTGGCTCGGCGGGCTTTCCGATGCCCGCATCGCCCGTTCCCTGAAGGCCATCCACGAAAGGCCGCTGCAGCGGTGGAGCATCAATGAACTGGCCGACAAGGCCGGCATGTCGCGTTCGAGCTTCTGCGAGCGCTTCGCGGCGCTCGTCGGGCGTTCACCGCTGCGCTACCAGAATGAATGGCGCCTGGGCCTGGCCCGCGATCTGCTGGCCAGGCGGGACGCGCGCGTGGGCGAGATCGGCTTGCGCATCGGCTACGAGTCCGAAGCCGCCTTCAGCCGGGCCTACAAACAGCTCTTCGGGCACCCGCCACGGGTTGAATATGCGCTGACCAATGAACCCGCCAAGCAGCCCTGACCGGAGGCGCCATTTTGTAAAAAGTGAGCTGCGGGACCTACCGCACCACCAGCACCGGAATCTCGGTGTAGGACAGCACTTCCGCCGTCTGGCTGCCCAGAAGCAGCCTGCCCAGCCCGCGGCGGCCATGCGAGGCCATGACGATCAGGTCGCAGCCTTGCGTCTTGGACAGGTCCAGGATCGCTTCGGCGGGCCGTTTGTCCTCGACATGGACCAGTTTGGCGGAGACGCCGGCGGCATCTGCGGATGCCTTGCATTTGTCGAGCACTTCCCTGCCATAGCGGCGCGATTCTTCCTGGAAGACGGCCAGTTCATCGCCGGCGGCGTAGCCGGCCATGGCGCCGCCCCAGGCGAAGATCGGGAATTGTTCCGAAACGGTGACGAAGGTGACGGCGGCGCCGAGGTCCTTGGCCAAAATGAGGCCCTGGGCGACGCCCTTGCCGGCCAGTTCCGAGCCGTCGGTGGCGATGAGCAGATGTTTGTACATGATGATCCGACCTGTGATGCCTGATTACTCTCCAACATAGATAGTTATGCCTCCGCGCTCATTCATTGAGCCAAAGCGGCGGGGATCAGGGCCAGCGAGGGATTCGATATCCAGAGCTTGGTGTCCCGGGCGGTCAATCGTTGGCGCCGGCGCCGCCCGTCATTGCCCTGCCGGGCATTTCTCCCCGTATAGTGACGGGGAGAAAGGGCAGTTGCGGCCACAGTGCTCTTCCCGCAACGCCGGAGAGTCGCGAAATCATCGCCTGTCCTCCGGCGGACAAAACTGTCACCCATGCTATCGGTCTATTCTGTTACCTATCTATCCGGTTCGGACAAAGCGTCCTTCTCCCCGTCACTATACGGGGAGAAGGTGCCGGCAGGCGGATGAGGGGCAGCGCCAACGCATCGAGATGAGGCGTGAATTTCGCGGGCCGGATTCCCCTTCGCGGAATCGTCCTCTAAGGTCCGGGCAACTTTGAAAGGCATTCCATGAGCAGCGCGTATCCGCAGATCCATCTGGTCCGGCATGGCGAGACCGCGTGGAGCCTTTCGGGGCAGCATACCGGCCGCACCGATATGCCGCTGACGCCGGCCGGCGAAGCGGCGGCGCGCCGTGTGGCGGACCGGTTGAAAGGCCTGTCGTTTTCGCAGGTTTGGACGAGCCCGTCGCAGCGGGCATACAACACCAGCGTGCTCGCTGGCTTTGGCGCGCGGAGCGTGAAGATGGACGATCTGCAGGAGTGGGATTACGGCGCCTATGAAGGGCGTACGACCAAGGAAATCCTGACCGAGCGGCCGGGCTGGAACGTGTTTCGCGACGGTTGCCCGCAAGGCGAGACGGCGGCCGATGTCGGCGCCCGCGCCGACAGGATTATCGACCGCCTGCGCAAGGCCAATGCCGACATACTGATTTTTTCCAGCGCGCATTTCCTGCGCGTGCTCGCCGCCCGCTGGCTCGGCCTGCCGCCGGAAGGCGGCGCGCTGTTCGTGCTCGACACGGCCAGCATCAGCGTGCTGGGCTACGAGCATGATCCGACCGAGCCGGTCGTGCGCAAGTGGAACCTGAAGTAGGCAGGCCACATCAACCAGATGTGGTGACGCCTATCGTCTTCGTCATCCACGGGCGAAGCAAGGAGCGAAGCGACGCGGCGCAGACCCCTGGAGCTGCTTCGCAGCCCAAGGGATCCATGCCGCGACTTCGGGGCGCAGCCACGGTGCGGAATTCTGCTCCGCTGCGCTTCACGGCAAAGGTCCCGGCATGGATCCTAGGGTCTCCGCGACGGAGCTGCGCTCCTGCTTCGCCCTAGGATGACGACGTGTTGGGTGGCTTAGGCTAATTCCGATGCTGGACGCTAATCAACTCAAACCGCGCGCCCGCCTCCTACCTCTCGAACTTCCTGATCGCCTCGGCGGTGATGGGCTGGAAGAAATTCACCAGATTGCCGTCGGGGTCACGGAACAGCAGCGAGCGGTTGCCCCAAGGCATGGTGGTCGGCTCCTGCACGGTCGTCTTCTTGATGAGGTCCGACAGCCGGGCGAATTCGGCATCGACGTCGCCGACGCGGAACTCGAGGATGGCGGTGTGGTTGTCGGCGGGGCGGGCGATGTCGCCGCCGAACAGCATCAGGGTGCGCGTGCTGCCGATCGCCAGCGTGCAGGCCGGCGTCGCCAGTTCGGCGAAGTCTTCCGTGTATACGGTCACCGGTATGCCGGTGATCTCACCGTAGAAGCGCACGAGGCGCTGGACATCTGACGTGATGATGCGGACAGAGACGAAATTCATCGCATTGGCTCCTTGATCTCGAAGCCGCGAGCGGGCTTCCCAGCCGATGCATAGACCAGGCCTCCTGACAGCTTTCTGTCAGGAGAGGAGTTGTGACGGTTACGCTTCGGGTTCGGTCCAGACCGGCGGCAGGCCGAAAGCCGCGAACAAATCGGGGCCGAGCGGGCCGACATAGACCGTCAGCGCGGTGATCCGGCCTTGGGCCGGCTCGATGACGTGCAGCGATTGCGCGCGCCATTCCGGGTCGTGAAACCGTTGCGCGTAGATCGCGACCGCGGGCTGGCCGTTGGCCCTTGTCGCCACCGCGCGATAGCCGGCGTAATTGTTCCACACGGTCTTGAAGAAGTCGTGGATCGCCTGGCGCCCCTGATACCAGTCATGCCATGGCGGCATGTGGTAGGTGGCGTCTTCGCGCAGCAGTTCGACGAAGCCATCGAGATTGGCGGCCTCCCAGGTCCTGATATAGCGTTCGAGCAGCAGGTCCTCGTCGGGGCTTGGCCGCGGGCGCTGCAGTGGCCGCCCCTTGGTAAAGCGTTCGCCAAGTGTGGCGCGCGCCCGCTGCAGGGCGCTGTTGACCGACGCCGTCGAGCCGCCCAGCAATTGCGCCGTTTCCAGCGCCGACCAGCCGAGCACGTCGCACAGCAAGAGCACGGCGCGCTGCCTGGGCGGCAGAAGCTGGATCGCCGCGACGAAGGCCAGCCGGACGGCCTCACGGGTTTCGTAGCGTGCGTCCGGCCCGGCTGCGCCATCGGCGAGATCCGGCAGCTCGGCGTCCGGGTAAGGTTCCAGCCAGGCGAGTTTGGCGGCCGGCCCGGCAGCGGCGCGGCCTTCGGTCGACGGCCGTGCGGGCTCTTCGAGAATGCGGCGCGCCGACGACCTTGCCTTGATCGCGTTGAGGCAATTGTTGGTGGCAATGGCGTAGAGCCAGCCACGCGGCGAGCCGTGGCCGCCGAATTGCGCGCGGCCGCGCCATGCCTTCAGGAACGTGTCCTGGACGAGATCGTCGGCTTCGTGCAGCGAGCCCATCATCCGGTAGCAATGCAGCTTGAGTTCGCGGCGGTGGCTGGTGGTCAGGCGCTCGAAGGCCGGCCGGTCGAGGACCGGCCGGCCCGATGGCCCGGAAGCGCCAGGAGCATCCGTCATTTCAAGTCCGCTGTGACGATTTCGGGCCATCCTGCGCGCCTCACGCCGCCGCCGCAAGGCCGCTGCCGCTCACCGTGAAGGCCGTGCCCTGCATCTTGCCGGCAGCGAGCGCGACCACGGCGCTGGCGACATCGGCGGGCGTCTGCGTATCGGTCATGCTGGCCAGGAAATCCGCCGGGCTGATGCCGAGATAGGCCGAAACGCCCGATATGCCGCGCTGGCCGACGCCGGTGCCGGCCATGATGCGCATCGGCGCCAGCGCCATGAAACGCAGGCCGAGGCCAAGCCGGTCGGCTTCCTTCTGGCTGTGGGCGGCGAGGAACAACTGCATGCGCTTGGCGCCGGAGTAGCCGCCGGAATTGGGCGGGCCGCCGCTGAATGCAGCGCCGCTGGAGATCAGCACCACGCGGCTGCCGGGCTTCAGCCGGCCGCGCAGCGCTGCCTGGCAGAACAGGAAGGACGCCTTGACGTCCATTTCCCAATTGGCCGAGAACTCGTCCCAGCCCTGGTCCTGAATCGGTGCCGATGGGGCGAAGGCACCGGCGCAGATCACCAGCACGTCCGGTTCGAGAGCGGCGAAGACCGCATCGGGGGCCGCCGCCTGCGTGGCATCCGCCACGAGCGTCTTTACGCCCGACGCCTCCCAGGAGAGTTCCGTCAAAGCGTCCGCGCCCCGGGCGACGGCGAGCACGGTTGCTCCCTCGCTCAGCGCCGCCTCCACGATGGAGCGGCCGACGCCCCGGCTGCCTCCGACGACGACGACATTTTGACCTTGCAACGATCCCATGGTTCACCTCGCTGTTCCGGCCCGGAGGATTCCGGCGCCTGATGATCAGGACAGCCGAGGCGGGTTGAATTCATCGGTACGTCGGTAAAATGCGGCTCTCATTCGTTCGCCGGTTTGCCAAGGACATGATTGGGGCGATAAACTGGACGGCCCATCGCCGATCTCTTGGGCGCACCAATAACAACAGCCCTTGGGAGGAGTGTACGATGACGACGCTGTTCGTGAGACATACCGTGTCCGACTACAAGGCCTGGCGCAAAGTCTATGACGGGTTCGCCCCGGTTCAAAAGGCCAACGGCGTGAAGGCGGAGGCCGTCTACCAGGCGGCGGACAACCCCAACGACGTCACCGTGACGCATGATTTCGCCAGTGCCGCCGAAGCGCAGGCCTTCATCAAAAACCCAAAATTGAAAGAGGCGATGGCGAGCGCCGGCGTGGTCGGCGCGCCAACCATGTGGATCACCAACAAGGCCTGATCGACTGCTCTAACCGTTCGATCCGGTCGCCACTGCCGCAATGAATGGCCAGGTCGCTTTCGGCCTGGCGGGCGGGATGTTTTGTCAGCCCAGCAACGCCAGTTCTTCCGCCGTCAAATGCCGCGCCGTGCCTTTGGCGAGGTTGCCGAGCGGCAGGCTGCCGATGGCGATGCGGATGAGGCGCTTGACCTCGATGCCGTGGGCGGCGAGCAGGCGGCGGATGTGGCGGTTCTTGCCTTCGTCGAGCACGATCTCCAGCCAGGCGGTGCGGCCGCCGCTGCGCAAGAGCGTGATCGCGTTGGCGGTCAGGGTCTCGCCGTCGACGGTGACGCCACTGCGCAACATGTCCAGCGTCGTTTCATCCGGCACCGTGTCGACCTGCACGTGATAGGTCTTGGGCAGATGCGAAGCCGGATCCATCAGCCGGTTGGCAAACTGCGTGTCGTTGGTCATCAGCAACAGGCCTTCGCTGGCCTTGTCGAGACGGCCGACCGGCGAGACATAGGGCAAATCGAGCCCTTCGAGACAGGCATAGACGGTGTCGCGCTGTTGCGGATCGTCGCGGGTGGTGACCAGCCCGCGCGGCTTGTTCAGCATCAGATAGACCTTGCGCTCGGCAACGACCGCATCGCCATCGACGACGATGCGGTCGCGGTTCATGTCGACGCGCAGCGCCGCGTCACGCACCACCTTGCCGCCGACGCGCACGCGGCCCGCCGCGATCAGCACTTCGGCCTGCGTGCGCGAGCACAGGCCGAGTTTTGACAGCGCGCGGTTCAGGCTGACGCCGGAAGGTCCGGCGCTGCGTGGCTTGCCGGCTGGCGGCCGGCCGGGCGGAGGTGGTCGTGCTGCCATTCTGTTGCCGGTGATCCGTTCCAGCGGACAGATGCCACGGGCGAGGCGGGCACCGCAAGCCGGGCGCGGCCGGTCTGTTTCCTGTCCCAGCAACAAGCGCTTCAGGCGGATGGCTCGGCCATCACGATGAAATTGCCGCAGGTGTCGTCGAAGAAGGCCGATGTCACCGGGCCCGTGCGTTCCGGAGGCCCGAGAAATTTCACGCCGCGCCCGGTCAGCCGATCGAACTCGGCGTGGATGTCGCCGACGGTGATGAGCGCCGCCGGGAAACGGGCGTCGTAAAGCGCTTGCTGCGCGGCGCGCGCCGGCGTTGCTCACGAGTACCGGCACGCGCAGCGATGCCCAGCGGCTGGGATCGAGCGTCTTGCCAAGCTGATCGCCGGCGACGATGGCGCCGTCATACGGCAAGGTATGCGCCACGGCCTTGAGCCGTCGCCAGATCGGCATGAGCTTCATGAAGACGATGAGCAGGCGGGGCATGCCCACCGATTTGAGGAAGGCACTTACGGCGTCGCCGCGCAGGCCTTCGGCGACGGCTGCCTGCCGTACCTCGTCAACGAGCTTCCTGAAACCGCGAGAGATGGCGCTCGCCGGGATGGAGATTTCCACCCGGCAAGCGTGGCGTTGGAAGCTCAGGCGGCTGCCTTCTCGGCCGCGATGCCGTTCAGGATCTGGATCGCATCCGCCGGCAGGTCCAGTTCGGCCGCCGCCAGGTTCTCCCTGAGATGCTCGACCGACGAGGTACCGGGAATGAGCAGGATGTTGGGCGCGCGGCGCAACAGCCAGGCGAGCGCCACCTGCATGGGTGTCGCGCCGAGCTTTTGCGCGACGTCGGCAAGCGTGCTCGACTGCAGCGGCGTGAAACCGCCGAGCGGGAAGAACGGCACATAGGCGATGCCGTCGGCGGCAAGCTCGTCGATCAGCGCGTCATCCTCGCGGTGGGCGATATTGTATTGGTTCTGCACGCAGACGATGTCGACCATGCCGCGCCCCTGCGCGATCTGTTTGCGGGTGACGTTGCTCAGGCCGATATGGCGCACAAGCCCCTGGCGCTGCAGTTCGGCGAGCGTGTCGAGCTGCGGCTCGAGCGACCCTTCGGCGGGTCCGTGGATGCCATGCATGGAGCGCAGGTTCACCACCTCGATCACGTCCAGTCCGAGATTACGCAGATTGTCGTGCACGGCCTGCGTCAACTCCTGGGGCGACATTGCGGGGATCCACGATGCATCCGCGCCGCGCCGGGCACTGATCTTGGTGACGATGGTGAGGTTGGCGGGGTAGGGGTGCAGCGCCTCGCGGATGATCTGGTTGGTGACGTGGGGACCGTAGAAATCCGATGTGTCGATGTGGTCGACGCCGCTGGCTATGGCCTCGCGCAACACGGCGCGGGCTGCCTCGCGGTCCTTCGGCGGACCGAAGACGCCCGGGCCGGCCAGTTGCATGGCGCCGTAGCCGAGGCGCTTCACGGTGCGGTCGCCGAGCTTGAAGCTTCCGGCCTTGCTGATGTCGGTCATGGTGTCGTCTCCTTTGGATCAGCCAGATATAGACAAGGCGCGCCTGCACGATAATATGGTGCAATCGGCACGGCCTGTGCGGAAAGGCGAACAATGGCGGCAAATCTCGGCGACCTCCAGGCATTCATGGCGGTGGCGCGCGCCGGCGGCTTTCGCGAGGCGGCCCGGGTGGGCGGCGTCAGCGCCTCCAGCCTCTCGGAGACGGTGCGGCGGCTGGAGAGCGAACTCGGCGTGCGGCTTCTCAACCGCACCACGCGCAGCGTGGCGCCGACCGAGGCCGGCGCGCGCCTGCTCGAACGGCTCGGTCCCGCGCTCGGCGAGGTCGAGGCGGCGCTCGACGTGGTCAATGGCTTTCGCGGCCGGCCGGCCGGCACGCTGCGGCTCAACGTGCCTGTCGTGGCGGCGAAACTGGTGCTGCCGCGCCTGTTGCCGCCCTTCCTCGCCGCCTATCCCGACATTCGCCTGGAAGTGACCGCCGAGGACAGTTTCGTCGACATACTGGCGAGCGGCTGCGACGCCGGCATCCGCTATGACGAGCGGCTGGAGCAGGACATGATCGCCGTGCCGATCGGCCCGCGCCGCCAGCGCTTCGCCACCGCCGCTGCGACGGCCTATCTCGACCGGCGCGGCCGGCCCGAGCACCCGCGCGACCTGCTTGATCACGCCTGCCTGCGCGGACGCTTCGCCAGCGGCTTCACGCCGCCCTGGGAGTTCGAACGCGACGGCGAGGAGGTGAGCGTCGAGCCGACCGGCCCGCTGCTGGTCAGCACCGGCACCGCAATGGCGCTCGCGCTCGAGGTGGCCGTCGCCGGCGGCGGCATTGTCAGTCTGTTCGAGGACTGGCTGCATCCCTATTTCGACGATGGCAGGCTGGAGCCGGTGCTGGAGCCCTGGTGGCAGGAATTTTCAGGCCCGTACCTCTACTATCCCGGCCGCCGCCTGACGCCGGCACCGCTGCGCGCGTTCATCGACTTTGTCGCTGGGATGCGGTGGGACTGATCCCGGACCGAAATCGTGCCGCACATCGCGCCGGCCTTTTCGGCCTGTCGCCACGATTGCTTTCGACCAAAGGACAAATCCCCGATGTAACACTTTGTTGTCATTGAGGGCCTATCGAGGAGGCGATACGGCGAAAGCCCGGTAAAAGGAAAGGCGCGCGATGGGTTCGCCCTGGTCCGAATTGCTGGCCAATCTCGCGGTCGTCGCGATGTTCGTTTCGGTCTGGATCCACACCCATGTGTGGCTGGATCGCTGGCCGGCCGCCGCGAAGGCAGCGGCCTTCGGCCTGCTGATGGGCGCCGGCGCCATCGTCCTGATGCTGACACCCATGCAGTTGCAGCCGGGCGTGTTCGCCGATCTCAGGGCGACGATGATTGCCGTTGCCGGCTTCTTCGGCGGTCCTGTCGCCGGCATCGTCGCCGGGCTCATGGCCGGTGCCTTCCGGACTTTCGAGGGCGGCATCGGCGCCTTCGCCGGCGCCGTGGGCATCGCGGCCGCCATGCTGGTTGGCGTTGCCGGCAACCTTGCCCTGAAGGGCCGCCGCGCCACCATGATCGACATCATGATCCTTGGCGCGGCCGCCGCGGCGGCGTCACTGCTTGGCCTCAGCGTGCTGCCGCGGGATGTCCTGCAGATGGTGCTGCCGAAGGTGGCGCTGCCGTCCTCCCTGCTCATCTTCGTCTCGGTGGTGCTGTCGGGGCTGACGCTCTACCAGGAGCGGCGTCGCCTCGAAGCGCTGCAGTCCCGGCGCATCTACAAGGCCGTGGTGGAGACGCTGCCCGATTGCCTCAACGTCAAGGATCTCGACGGGCGGTTCATCGCGGCCAATCCGGCGACGGCGGAACTGATGCATGCGGCCGATGCCAAGGCGCTGATCGGCAAGACGGATTTCGACTTCTTTCCGCGTGAAACGGCGCAGGGCTTCCGCCAGGACGAGCTTGCCGTGCTGGCCTCGGGCGCCTCGTCCACCATCGAACAGCGCCTTCACCACGAGGACGGCACCGATGGCTGGCTGGCGACCTTGAAGGCGCCCTTTCGGGATCGGAGCGGAGCCATCATCGGCCTGATCACGCACAATCGCGACATCACCGTTCGCAAGCAGCTTGAGAACGAGCTGGCGGAAAGCCAGGCAAGGCTCGGAGACGCCCTGACGCACATGGCCGACGGCCTGGTGATGTTCGATCCGGACGGCAGGCTGGTGCTGTGCAACGCCCGGTACCGCGCCATGTTTCCGAAGACGGCGGACATGAGGGTGCCGGGTGCCGATTACCGCGACATCCTGCGCGCCTCGGCGGAGCGCGGCGAAGGGACCACGCCGCCGGACGCGGTCGAAGACTGGATCGCCGGCATCATGGCCGCGCAGAAGCTCGTCAGTCACCGCCAGGTCCAGCTTGCCGACGGGCGCTGGCTCGATGTGCGCACCCGGCCGACTGGCGATGGCGGCAGCCTCAGCGTGTTTTCCGACATCACCGAGGCCAAGCAGGTCGAGGCCGAACTGATGGCCGCCAATGAGAAGCTGAACCTTCTGGCGCACCGTGACGGCCTGACCGAACTGTTGACGCGGCGCGCCTTCGACGAAGCGCTGGCGCGCGAATTCGCCCGCGCCAGCCGCAACGCAATGCCGCTCAGTCTGCTCATCATCGACGTCGATTGGTTCAAGCGGTTCAACGACTATTACGGCCATCCGGCGGGCGATGAATGCCTGCGCGTCGTCAGCCGCTGCATCGAGGCGGCAGCCCGCCGGCCGGCGGACGCGGCCGCCCGCTATGGCGGCGAGGAGTTCGCGCTCATCCTGCCGGAGACCGATGCGCGGGGCGCCTTCGTCATCGCCGAAAACCTCAGGAGCAAGGTGCGCGACCTCGCTCTTGGGCATGCCGGCAGCGAAAAAGGCATCGTTACCGTCAGCATCGGTGTCGGCACCTTCGATGCCGGCGGCGCCGCCATGGAGATCGCCGATCTTTTGAATCGTGCGGACGAGGCGCTCTACGGCGCCAAGGCCGCGGGGCGGGACCGAGTGCATGGATGGCGTCCTCACCTCAGCGACCAACGCGCGACCGGTTCGCGGCGCAAGACTTGAGTCTTCCTAGGCCTAGGGCCGGGCTGCCGGGTAGAATCCGAGGGTGAACTGGCGATTGCCTGAATGAGGATTCGGCGGGCGCCTCTCTCTCAGTTGCTTCAACCGTTGTGGCCTGAATCCATGCTTACGGGATCGAGCTTCACAAGCCGAGCTTTCGCCTCGCCGACGCGTTGTTGCGCGGATCGTATCCTGTCGCAAAGCCTCAGATTGATACCGACGCCACAGTCCTCGTCCAGCATCGCGTTTGCACGTTCCAGGGCAAGTTTCGCTCGGTTGAGGCGCTGCCTCGCCCGGGCCAGTTCCAAGGTCAGAAGTTCCATTACTCCGCTTCCGTGGTTGCGGTCCCTTCCACTGGGAAACCCTCGCCGATTGGTTTGGTTCCGGGCTGTTCGGGCGCGGCTGCATTCGCTGGCGCGCATGCCCATGATGCCCGTCAGGACGGCCTCGGACGGGCAATGCTGGTGTCGAAAGTGCCTGGGAGGACAGGGGCGCCACCGCGGCCGGTCGACGATGTCGTCATCGTGTCAACCGGCACAATGATGACCATGCGAGCGTGCTGCTCCGGCCATAATGGCTTTCCGAAAAGGAAGAAGGTGCTGGCGAGAAAACAAACCAGCAAGAGGATGGCCAAGGTGTTGGCGATGATGTCACCAAGTTGCATTTTCCCTCTCCTCCAAATCACGCATCGACAATCGTGAACGGGCATCAGCGGATGCCGAGCCCTCCGCCAAAGCAGGCGGGGCTGTCCTTCTCGAAGCGGGCTGCTACCAGCTCGACGTGAAGGTGACGAGCAATGCGGGGATCAACGCCGATAACGGGACCGCCATCAGCAGCACCATCTCGATAAGACGGGTTTCCTTGTCGCCGAACATCACAACCTCCTCCCGTCTCGGCCCGATGCCGGGGAATTCAGGGTTCGCTCACCAACTGGACGCAGTGAGCGAACCCTATTGGCGCAGGAAGGGACGTAGCTGCGCCAATTCGCTAAAAACATGGGGCTGCTTGCTGATATCAGTCAGCTGCCTGCACGGAGCGACAACGAGTGCGAAAGGCGACCGTTCCCGGCGGGAGCGGCGGCAGGACCATTGCGTTCTTGAATGGGACCTAAGTCCGAGGTTGGCCCGACCGAAGCCCGACCGGGGAACGTTCATCCGTGCCTGAAGTTCGATCCTCAGCGCGGCGACAATCCTGTGCTGTGCCGATTTCAAATGGAGGAATTCATGAACAAGAATCTTGCCGCCGTAGCCGCGGTTCTGTTGCTCGCGGGTGTCGGCGCAGCCGCCGCCGAAGACGTCATCATCCAGCCCGAGCAGGAAACGGTGATCAAGGAATACGTGAAGAAGCAGCCGCTGGCTTCGGTGAAGGTTCCCGGCGTCGAACTCAGCCTCGGCACGGCTCTGCCCGACACGGTCGAGCTTCACGAAGTCCCCAATGTCAAATATCGCTACACCGTGATCGACAACCAGACGGTGATCGTGGATCCGGGCACCCACAAGATCATCAAGATCATCCAGTAACAACGCCCGGCCCGCCGCCGGGCTGGTGGCGGGCCGGCTGCAAAGCGGGTTGCCCGCGCAATCAGAACTTGCGCGGGTCGATACCCTTGGTGCCCGGCCCGTAAGGGCTTGGATAAATCTCGCCGATGGTCATGAGTTCGATTTCGCCGTCGAGTGTCGAGCCGATGATCCTGACCCCGGGATCATCGCAGCAGAACTCCCAGATCACCTGCCGGCATTCGGCGCATGGCACGCCGGAATAGGGGCCGTGGCAGACGATTGCCTCGATCTGGCGCTCGCCGGCGGCGGCCATCTGCATCACAGCGTTACGCTCGGCGTGCACCGATTGCTGCAACGTGACGACCTCGACGTTGCAGGCGGAAAACAGCCGGCCCGACGCGGTGCGCACGGCCGAGCCGACCTTGTGGTTGGAATAGGGCGTGTAAGCCTTGTCGCGGGCCTGCGCGGCGGCCGTGACGAGCGCCTGATCGGTGCTCGAAAGTCTGTCGAAGCTGGTCTTCAGCATTGGTCTCTCCGCATCGGGGCTCCATCCCGCATTGATTCAGGATGGAATTCTAACTCGTTGCTTCTTCTTGATCTTCCGTGCTCACGCGGGTTGCCGTTCCGATCGCATCAAGAGCCCCGCGACGAAGGGGACGACCGAGAGGATGAAGCCGATCAGCGAGGCTGGAATGCCGCCGGGTTCGCCCATCAGCACCAGGATCGCGGTCGAGCCGGCGCCGACGACGATGGTCGCGAGCATCGACCACGACGGAATGCGCCAGCCGAAAGTGGCCGACAGCACCGGCAACAGCAGGCCCGGCACATAGACCGAGAATCCGAGCATCAGGATGGTGACGATGCCGGGTACCGACAGCGCCACGACCAGCGCCGCCAGGCCGAGCACGAGCAGCAGGATGCGGCTGGTCCACAGCCTTTCCTTGTCGCTGGCGCCGGGCCGCAACCGCGAGATCACGTCGCGCTGCAAGGTGGTGGCGGTGATCAGCAGCGTGGTGCTCGCCGTCGACATCGCCACCGCCAGGAAGGCGGCGACCAGGACCCCGATGACGCCGTGCGGCAGAAGCTGCACCATCAGGTCGGGCATGGCGTTGACCGGGTTGGCATCGGCCGGCAGCAGCGCCTTGGCGGCGACGCCGAGGAAGGTGAGGATGACGCCGAACACCGCCATGATGACGAAGCCGTTGATCAGGCCCTTGCGCGCGGTGTCCGGCGAATTGGCCGAGAAGACGCGCTGGAAGCCGATCGTGTCGATGAAGCCGGCGGGCAGCAGCAGGAACCAGACGAACAGCGTCGCCGGCGGCACGTTGGCGAACAGATCGTAGAAGCCGGGAATGTCCTTCGTCGCCTCATAGATATGCTGCACGCCGGGCCCGAAGATGACGAACAGCGGCGCCACCACGCCGATGACGATGAGGAAGATGACGGCCTGCAGCACGTCGGTCGCCACCACGGCGAGGAAGCCGCCGAGCATGGTGTAGACGATGACGACCAGGAAGGCGACGATGGCGCCGGTCTTCGGGTCCATGCCCGAGAACAGGGTGAACACCATGGAGATGCCGAAGACCTGCGCCGCCGCCCAGGCAAGGTAGTTCCAGCTGGTGACCAGCGAGGCGGCGACGCGCACGGAAGCCGGATAATCCTGCGCGACGATGTCCGGTGTCGTCACATGCATGCGCTGGCGCACGATTTTCGCCAGGAAGATGCCCATCAGCAAAAGGCCGATCGGGAAGGTGTACCACCACCATGCGCCCGCTATGCCATAGCGCACCACCATTTCGGGTGTGCCGAACAGGCCGGCAAGCCCGGTCCATGAGGCGAAGGCCGAGATGGTCAGCCAGAGCGGCCCCATGCGCCGGCCGGCGACGATGTAATCTTCTTCGGTCTTGATCGAGCGGGCGAAATACAGCCCGATGCCCGTGACCGCCACGAGATAGACGGCGACGATCGCTATATCCAGATTTCCCATTCTGTACCCCTTCCCATGCAAAGCCGATGACGCGCGCCAGTTTCTGGAGCGCCGCACTGTCCTGTCGGTTGCCCTCTTCGCGGGGCTTGACGACCCTCTACAATATTTGTCACATGCAAAAAACTTTTTTGCAAGTGCTGAATCTGGATCGCGATCGGAGACTTCGAATGACCCAAGCCCATACCAATCCGGCTGATGCCAATCCGGCTGACACCGAACTGGTCGAGCGCGGCCGCGCCCGGATTGCCTGGATCCGTTCGCGGATGGCGCTGCTGGCCGGCCTGCGCGAGGAATTCCGGCGGACGCGGCCTTTCGCCGGCCGGCGCATCGGGGTCTCCCTGCATGTAGAACCCAAGACCGCTGTGCTGCTCGAAGTGCTGGCCGACGGTGGCGCCGGGATCGTCGGCACCGGCAATCACGGCTCGACGCAGGACGATGTCGTCGCCTTCCTGCAAAGCCGGGGCATCGGCATGTTCGGCCGCCGTGCCGATACGCTGGCCGATCATCACGCCAATCTGGCGCGGGTGCTGGACGCCAAGCCCGACATGCTGCTCGACAATGGCGCCGATCTTGCCGCCGGCATCGTCGAGCGGGGCAGGGCGGCATCGATCCTGGGCGGTACCGAGGAGACGACATCGGGCGGCGACCGGCTGCGTGGCGAGCTGGCCGGCAAGGTGCCGTTCCCCTCCATCGTCATCAATGACAGCCCACTGAAGGCGATCGGCGAGAACAAGCACGCGGTCGGCCAATCGGTGGTGGAAAGTTTCATGCGCATCACCAATCTGATGATCCCCGGCCGCCGCTTCTGCGTCATCGGCTATGGCTGGTGCGGGCGCGGCATCGCGCAATATCTGCGAGCGCTGGGCGGACGCGTCGCCATCGTCGAGATCGACGAGATCAAGGCGCTGGAGGCGGCGCTCGACGGCTACCGCGTGGCGCCGCTCGCCGACCTGGCGCCATGGGCGGAAGTGTTCATCACCGCCACCGGCCGCGCCGGCGCGCTGCCGGCGGCGGCGATTTCGCAAACGCGGGATGGCGCGGTGCTGGCCAATTCCGGGCATTTTCCGTGGGAGATCGACACTGAGGGTCTCGCTCCCATGACCAGCGTCGTCACCGATCTGGACGGCGCTCTACGGCGTCTCGATCTCGCCAATGGGCGGCATGTCATCCTCGTCGCCGAGGGACGCATGTTCAACCTTGCCGGAATCGAGCCGAAGGGCAATTCGATCGAGTCCATGGATATCGGCTTCATGCTGCAGGCACTGTCGCTTGAGCGTGTAGCCAAGGGCGCAGGGTTGGCGGCGGGCGCGCAGCCGGTGCCCGACGACATCAACCGGCGCATCGCCCGGTTGATGACGGCTTCGATGGGAGCCGCCTTGTAGCTATAGTAGGCCCATGATTCTAGGCTGGTCCGAGAAGGATTATGGGGCATGGCTGGCAAGACCGCGGAAGCGCCGGACTATTCGGTTCCGGCCCTGGAAAAGGCATTCGACATCATCGAACTGCTGGCCGAGCAGAAGGACGGGCTGAACCAGGGCCAGATTTCCGAAGCGGTCGGACGCTCGATCCATCAGATCTACCGCGTGCTGCAGGCGCTGGAGCGGCGCGGCTACATCTTCCGCGACCGCCCGGCCGGGCCGTATTTCCTGTCGCCGCGCCTGTTCGAACTGGCGCACCGGCACGAGCCGCTGCGCGGCCTCGTCCAGGCGGCGCTGCCTTCGATGCGGCGGCTGTCCGACGCCATCCAGCAATCCTGCAACCTCGGCGTCCACAATGCCGGCAGGGTGCTGATCCTGGCGCAGGTGGAAAGTCCGGCGGCGTTCGGCTTCCGCGTGCGCGTCGGCGCCGAGTTTCCGCTGTTCGGCACCGCGACCGGGCGCACGCTGATGGCGTTCCAGCCGCAGGACAGAGTCAATCAATGGCTGCAAGCCTCCGGCATTGCTGACGAAAAGGGCGGTGTGCGTGAGGCGCTTGCCGGCATTCGCGCCGCCGGCCACGAAGAGGTGGCGGACGGGCTGCAGCCGGGCGTCATCGATCTTGCCTTCCCGGTCATCGGGCCGTTCGGCCATTCGGTCGCGGCACTCACCGTGCCCTATGTGGCGACCACCTACAGCATGCTCGACCTTGCCACCGTGCGCCGCCATGCCGCGCAAGCGGCGCACGAGATCGCCCTCGTGCTGGCGCCCGAGCCCTCTCAATAACGACGGCAACCGCAGGGACGGACAGGCCGCCGCCGTGGTGTGTGATGATGCCTCGCTGTCCTCCACGGAGGATCTTGCAAGCGTGGTGTCGCGAACGACGCCCCCCTAACGGCTTGCCACCTTGTGGCGCAGAACGAGGCGGTATTCGTGCCAGATCAGCCAGATGACGACGAGGTCGAATATGGTGAGCACGATCAGCCCCGCGGAGCGGGTATAGCTGAAGCGGTAGAGCTGGTAGACGATAAACAGCAGCAAGGCGACCAGCGAGGCCGGATAGGCCCACAGCTTCCCCCTCAGCAGCCCCGCCACCAGGGCAATCTTGATGAGGCCATGGCTGAGAAGGTAAAATGCGTAGAAATGCTGCGTGCCGACGGAGAAATGGTTCGCCGCGTCCATCAGATGGCCGGCGATGAAATCATGCGGGTCCTCGACCAGTTCTTCCTGCGTCAGCCTGTTCACCAGCGACACGATGGTGCTGGTGCTGACAAAGGCGAGCAGCAGGCCGCCGACGCATTCGATGAGCGCATGTGCGCCCTTAAGCAGCAGGCTGACTTCGAAAATCTGGTGGACACGCTGCTCGTTCATGGCTCTCCTGCCATTTGGTGTGGCGGCTCGACGGTAAGGTGAATTGATGGACGTGACGACTACACATTGGATCAATTCGGCGGCGGGAATAAGCCCGGCGCTGGATCTGATCATGATCTCGGTGACGAAATTCGGTGTCCCGCTCCTGATCGCCTGCGTGGTGCTGCAATGGTGGAGCAGGACGGACCGGACCCACGTCCGCCATGCCGCGATCGCGGCCGGATTGTCTTTCCTGATCGGACTTGGCGCCAACCAGATCATCCTGCTTTTCGTGCATCGTGTGCGTCCCTGCGACGCCGGTGTGACCCACCTCGTCATTCCCGCCAGCGCCGACTGGTCGTTCCCCTCGGATCACGCGACGGCGGCTTTCGCCATCGTTGCCGCATTCGCCCTGCAGGCGCTTCCTGGACGCGCGCTGATCTTCGGAGCCATGGCGGTGCTGATCTGCTGGTCGAGGCTGTTTGTGGGCACCCATTACGTCACGGATGTGCTTGGCGGTGCCTTGACCGGCATTGCCGCGGCGGTGCTCGTCCGCGTCCTCTACCGTGAGGATTCGCGGCTCGACCGGCTGGCGACAAGTATCCTGTGATGGAAATCGGTCGTCGAACAGGCCTTGCGTGCAATCCTGCCGGGGCAAGTTCGGAAAGACCGGTCCATAATGTTGCCCGGCGTGGTTCCGGTCGCGTCGCTGCAGCAATGTCGCTGCATTCGTGACCGGTTCCCTCGACACCACGCCGATCGTCAAGGCCATCGCCATCGATGCCGACCCGGCCAAGGTCTGGCGGGTGCTGACGACGCCGGCGCTGATTGCGCAATGGATGTCCGACGAAGAACTGGATGTCAGGCTCGAGGTTCAAGCCGGCGGCGCGATCGTGATACGCGGCGTGCTGCATGGCATGCCGTTCGAGAGCCACGGCGCGGTCCGGGCCTTCGAGCCGGACAAGAGTTTCGCCTACAGCTATTGGAGCACGCTGTCGGCCTCGCGGCTGGCTGATATGCCGGAAAACCACACGATGGTCAGCTTCGTGCTCGCGCCGGCGGATCAGGGAACGCTGCTGACCTTGACGCTGAGCGGCTTCGCCGAACCGTCGATCCGTCCGCATGCCAGTCTTTACTGGGGGCCGACCTTGCGGATCCTGAAGGCGATGTGCGAACGCCCCTAGAGCCGTTCCGCATTTCACGGAATCGCCGAACGGCTCTAACTCTTTGTTTTTACGCAATCCCGAACGGAAAACCGTTTCACACTTTTCCTGGAATTGCTCTAAGGCGTGGTGGGCTTCATCGACGGGTCCGTCGCCTCTCGCTCCTTGCGGCGCCGGGCGAGGTCGCGGATGCGGTCGGCGACCTTGCTGTCCACCGGGTTGTAGACGGTCAAGCTGAGGTCCGGCCGGCCATCGACCGCGAAGGCCGAATATTCGAGCTCGATGTCGCCAAGCTCGGGATGCTTCAGGCGCTTGGTCCCGTCGCCATGGGCGAGCACGTCGTTCTCCCGCCACAGGGCGGCGAATTCGGGGCTGGCGCCGCACAATTCCTCCACCAGTTGGGCGACCTCGGACACCGCGCCGGCGCGCGCCGCGTCGGCCCGGAACGCGCCGACGACGAAACGGGCAAGGTTCTCCCAATCGTGCTGCTTGGCGCGGATGGCGGGGCTCAGGAACATGAAGCGCAGGATATTGCGCTGGCCGTGGGGCAAGGTGCTGTAGTCGGTCATTACGACTTGCGCGGCGCTGTTCCAGGCGACGACATCCCAGGTCGCCGTCTTGATCAGGGCAGGGCTTGCCTCGAGCGTGTCGATCAGGCGCTGCAGCCTGGGGCTGACGCCATCGGCGCGGAGGTAGCGGACCTCGGGCGGGCGCCCCAGCCCCAGCATGAAAAGATGTTCGCGCTCGGCCTCGGTCAGCAGCAGGCCCTTGGCGATGCGGTTCAGCACGTCGGCCGAGGGTGCGCCGCCGCGGCCCTGTTCCAGCCATGTGTACCAGGTCGGGCTGATGTTGGCGCGCTGGGCGACCTCTTCGCGGCGCAGCCCAGGCGTGCGCCTGCGCCCGGAGAAGCCGAACGACGAGGGGTCGAGCCGGGTGCGCCGGTCTTTCAGGAACGCAGCGAGCGAGCCGTTGGAGGCGTTGGGCATCCTGTTAGCCATTATACCATGATAAGATCACTACTTTAATGGAATAATAGAGCAGCGATATTACGCAGGCAACCCAGGAGATTTTGCATGCGTATCTTTCTCACCGGCGCGACCGGCTTCATCGGTTCGGCGCTCGTTCCCGAACTTCTTCGGGCCGGCCATCAGGTGGTCGGCGTCACCCGTTCCGAGGCGGGCGCGCAGGCGTTGGCAGCCGCCGGCGCCGAGGTGTATAGGGGGACCCTCGAGGATCCGAAAGGCTTGCGTGACGGCGCGGCCAAGGCGGAAGCGGTGATCCACACCGCGTTCGACCATGATTTCTCGCGGTTTGTCGAGAACTGCGAAAAGGACAGCCATGTCATCGCCGCGCTTGGCGAGGCGCTCGCCGGCTCCGACCGGCCGCTGGTGATCACGTCGGGCGTCGGCATGGGCAGCCCCGGCCATGGCCAACTGGCGGTCGAGGATGTCTTCAACGCCGGTCACGCGAATCCCCGCATCGCCTCGGAACTCGCCGGCAATGCCTTGTTGGAGGCCGGCATCAATCTTTCGGTACTGCGCCTGCCGCAGGTGCATGACACGAGGAAGCAAGGCCTCATCTCGCCGCTCATCGAGATCGCGCGCCAGAAGGGCGTTTCGGCCTATGTCGGCGAAGGCCGCAATCGCTTTTCGGCGGGCCATGTGCTCGACGCGGCGCGCCTCTACCGGCTGGCGGTGGAAAAGCGGCAACCCGGCGCGCGCTATCACGCCGTCGGCGAGGAAGGCGTCGAGGTGCGCGCGATCGCCGAGGCGCTCGGCCGGGGCCTGAACCTGCCGGTCGTTTCGATCGCGCCGGAAAAGGCGGCGGAGCATTTCGGCTGGATGGCGATGTTCGCTCCCATGGACCTGCCGGCCTCCAGCGCGCTGACCCAGGCACGGCTCGGCTGGCATCCGACCGGCCCGACGCTGATCGCCGATCTCGACGCCATGCGATACTGATGGGTGGTAGCAACGTTCGGAAGTGGCCGAGGCTTCTAAACTTCGTCATCCCAGGGCGCAGCAGGAGCGAAGCTCCGTCGCGGAGACCCTGGGATCCATTCCGTGACCTGGGCCGAAGAGCGCAGCGGAGCAGAATTCTTCACTGTGGCGGGGCTCAGGAGTCCCGGCATGGATCCTCGGGTCTGCGCTGCGTCGCTACGCTCCTTGCTCCGCCCGTGGATGACGAAACGATGGAGGCATGCAGTCCAAAAACGCAAGCACGAGATCAGCCAGCGCTGACAGCATAGCGCAAGTGAACAAGCCCGTGCGCCAGTGCTTCGCAACTCGTCAGCGACAGTTGCATCTTGCCCGCCAGGCCGGCCTCGCCGAACTCGACAACGCCCTGGTTCGCCGCCCGCGCATCGAGCGCGGGGGCGACCAGCAGGCTCAACTCATCGACCAGCCCCGCAGCGAAGAAGGAGCCGTTGATGCCGGCGCCGCCTTCGAGCAGCAGCCGACGGATGCCGAGTTCGCGCCCGAGCACGTCGAGCATCGCGGCGAGATCGATGTCGGCCGTTTCCGAAACGATATAGGACACGCCGTCGGCGGCGAGTTCGGCCAGGTGGCTGTCCTCGACATCACGCCCGAGCAGCACGAAGACATGATCGCCGCCGATGTCGGGCTTGGCAAAGTGCAGCTTGCCGGAGGCATCGAGCGCCAAGGCATAGCTGCCCGCGTCGCGCCGCGCGAAATGATGCGGCCGCTCGACCTTGCCCACATGCGCCGGCGGGTGCGCGCCGGCCTTGCTCATCTCGGCCATGGTGACGCGGCCGACGATCCAGGCGTCGCCTTCGAGGTCGTTGTGGATCTGTTCATAGAGGCCAGACCATTCGGCCCGGCTGCCGTCGGGGCTTTCGGTATAGCGGCTCGGATGAAGGCCGCCGTCGAGCGAGGCAAGCATATGGCAGATGATGTGCGGCTTCATATGGGTGTCTCCGTTTGTCGGCGTTGGCCAGTCCAAAGGTAATGCCGGGTCGGAAAAATGGAAGCCGACGTGGCGTGCCTTGAGGCTCCAAGCCCCGGCAGGTAGCATGACGGGATTTCAGCGACCCGGGACCGGCGCATGGCGAACATGATCCTGTTTCACTCGGTTCTTGGCCTGCGCCGGAACGAACGTGATCTTGCGGAGCGCTTCCGCGCCAGCGGCCATGCCGTCACGCTGCCAGATCTTTATCAGGGTGCGGCGACGGACGATCTCGATGAAGGATTCGCAATCAAGGCACGGATCGGTTGGGACGCCATCTGCCTAAAGGCGCGGGAGGCTTTGGCCTCGACGCCGGGCGATGCGGTGCTGGCCGGCATCTCGATGGGCGCCGGCGTGGTGGCGGAATTCTGGGCGTCGCGTCCGCTGGCCGCGGGTGTCCTGCTGTTGCATGGTTTGGCGACCTTGCCTGCGAACACGCGCCCGGGCCTGCCGGTTCAACTACATGTCGCGGACACCGATCCACTTTTCCCCGAGCCGGATGTCCGCGCCTGGCAGGAAAGCGCGGAGGCAGCGAGAGCGGATGTGCAGGTCTTCCGCTATCCAAACTCGGGACACTATTTTTCCGACCCGGCACTGCCCGACTATAATGGAACGGCCGCCGCGCAACTTTGGAGCCGCACTTTGACGTTCCTGACATAGAAGAGCCTTCAGGCCCCAAGAATCCAAAATTCAGACAATTCCGACAAGTCGCTGTCCGGCTCTGTTATATCGATGTTGCACAAACGGTTGACCCTGGGTTAGCATCCTCTTGTTGACGCCGATCGGAGGAGTTTTGGCGGCGGTCAGCTGGAGCGGCATGCGTTCTTGGCGCAAGGAGGATGCTCCAACACTTTAACCGGCGCATGATCCTTCCTGAAACCGGTCCCGGTTTTTAGGGACAGTGCGCTTCTGTGGAGGAGGAACCCATGAACAGACGCGAATTCCTGATGACGTCCGTGGCCGCGGGCGCCATGATGCTGGCCGCACGCTCGGCTTTCGCCGAGGACAAACTCACCATTCTCGGCTCGGTGCCCAGTCTCGGCTTTCCGTTCTTCGTGCACATGCTGAACGAGATCAAGGCCGAAGCGCAGGCGCAAGGCGTCAACCTGACCGAGAGCGACGGCCAGAACTCGGCCACCAAGCAGACCGCCGACATCGAGGCAGCCCTGGTGCAGAAGGTCAACGCCATCGTCATCTCGCCGCTCGACGTCAACGCGCTGGCGCCAGCCATCGAGGAAGCGGTCAAGGCCGGCGTTCCCGTGGTGACGATCGACCGCCGCGTCGACGGTGTCCAGGGCATCCTTGCCCATGTCGGCGCCGACAATGTGAAGGGCGGCGAGGCGGAAGCGAGCGCCGTGGTGGCGGCATTCCCCAATGGCGCCAAGCTGTTCCACCTGCAGGGCCAGCCGGGCGCGGGTCCCGCGATCGACCGCAACAAGGGCGTGCACAATGTGCTCGATCCGCTGAAGGACAAGTACCAGATCATCTATGAGCAGACCGCCAACTTCGCCCGCGCCGAGGCGCTGACGGTGACGGAAGCCGGCCTTGCCGCCAACGGCAAGCCGGACGCCATCATCTGCGCCAATGACGACATGGCGCTGGGCGCGCTCGAAGCGTGCGCCGCGCGCAACTACAGCGACGTCAAGATCTACGGCTTCGACGCGCTGCCCGAAGCGCTGGTCGCCGTGCGCGATGGCAAGCTCGCCGGCACGGTCGAACAGTTCCCCGGCAAGCAGTCGCGCACCGCCGTGCAGATCGCGGTCGCCTACGCCAAGGACAAGACCGAGCCGAAGGAGAAGCTGGTGCTTTTGACGCCCATCGTCATCGGCAAGGATAATTTGGATAAGGCGGAGCGGCTGAACGAGACGAAGTAGGCTGGATTGGTGAGGCCGGTGGGGCACGCCCCCCTCTGGCCTGCCGGCCATCTCCCCCACGAGGGGGGAGATCAGCAGCTTCTTCGACCGCGCCTCTCTTGCAACGTTTGAGATTGGCGAAAGCCTTTACGACATCCAATCTCCCCCCTCGTGGGGGAGATGTCCGGTAGGACAGAGGGGGGCGTGCCCCGCTGCCTGCCGCAATCCGGGAGCCATCCTTGCCAGCTGAAGCCGCATCCCCCGTCCTGCTTGCCGTCGAAGGCGTCACCAAGCATTTCGCCGGCGTCACCGCGCTGAACGAGGTTTCGCTCGATGTCCATCCCGGCGAAATCCTCGGCCTGCTTGGCGAAAACGGCGCGGGAAAATCGACGCTGTTGAAAATCCTGTCCGGCGTCATGCCGCCTTCTAGCGGCCGCATCATTTTCGATGGCGCCGACTACGCGCCATCCAGCCCGCAGGACGCCAAGCGGCTGGGCATCGTCACCATCTACCAGGAGCTCAGCCTGATCCCGACGCTGACCGTGGCGGAGAACATCTTCATCGGCCGCGCGCCGACCGGGCCGCTTGGCCTGGTGAGCTGGCGCAGGATGGAGCAGGATTCCCGCGCCATCATTGCCCGCGTCGGTCTCTCCATCGACCCGATGACGCCGGTGTCGGCGCTGTCGGTGGCCGAACAGCAACTGGTCGAGATCGCCCGCGCACTGTCGCTGAAAAGCCGGCTGATCATCATGGACGAACCGACCTCGGCGCTGACCGAGACCGAGGTGCAGCGGCTGCTGTCGATCATGGACCGGCTGCGCAAGGACAAGGTCGCCATCATGTTCGTCACCCACCGGCTGGAGGAGGCATCCGCAATTTGCGACCGCATGACGGTGCTGCGCGACGGCAGGCTGGCGGGGCATCTCGAGCGTCAGGGCGGGCCGATCAAGCTGCCCGCCATCATCGAGAAGATGGTCGGCCGCGCCGCTTCCGAACTTTACGCGCGGCCCGCCCAACGCGCGGTGGCCGGCGATGTGGTGCTGTCCGTGCGGGGCTTGCGCACCGTGCGCGACCCCGAGGCGCCGCATGCCATCGTGCTCGACGGCGTCGACATCGACCTCAAGGCCGGCGAGATCCTCGGCGTTGCCGGGCTCGTCGGCTCGGGCCGCACGGAGCTCGCCCGCGCCATTTTCGGCGCCGACCGCATCGCGGCGGGCACGATCACGCTCGACGGCAAGGAAATAGCACCCGCATCGCCGGCCGACGCCATCAAGCTCGGCATCGGCCTGGTGCCGGAGGACCGCAAACACCAGGCGATCTTCGCCGCGCTGGGCATCCTGCCGAATTTCTCCGTCGCCTCGCTTGGGCGCTTCAGCAACGGCTTCGGCTTCATGGCCGAGCGGCGCGAGCGCGACGCGCTGTCGGGTTTCCGCAAAATGCTGTCGATCCGCATGGCTTCGGCCGAACAGGCGATCGAGGGCCTGTCGGGCGGCAACCAGCAGAAGGTGATCCTGGCGCGCTGGCTGGCGCGCGACCCGAAGGTGCTGATCGTCGACGAGCCGACGCGCGGCGTCGATGTCGGCGCCAAGGCGGAGGTGCACCAGATCCTGGTGCAACTGGCAGCGCGGGGCATCGCGGTGATGATGATCTCGTCCGAACTGCCCGAGGTGCTGGCGGTGTCGGACCGCATCGTCACCATGCGCAAGGGGCGCATCACCGGGCAGATGCCAGGCGTCGAGGCAAACGAGGAAAGACTGATGGAATTGATGGCGCTCGACAGGCAGGATACGCCGGCACAGGACGCGGGGGGACAGGCACGATGAGCATCGCCGAGGAACAGAACCAGCGCGGTGGCGTGACGATCGCGCGGCTTTTGATGAGCTTCGGGCCGCTGCTGTTCCTGGCCGCCCTCGTCGTCGTCTTCACCGTGCTGAAGCCGAGCTTCATCGACCCGATCAACCTGTTCAACATCACGCGCCAGATCTCGATCACCGGGCTGATCGCGCTCGGCATGACCTTCGTCATCCTCACCGCCGGCATCGATCTTTCGGTCGGCTCGCTGCTCGCCTTCTGCGGCATGGTGGCGGCCGTGGTCGCCAAGGGCGGCACCGCTAATACGCTGTCGCTGTCGACATCAGGCACGCAAGGCTATGGCTGGTTCGCGGCGCTGCTGGCCGCCGTCGTGGTCGGCGCTCTCGCCGGCGGCGTGCAGGGGTTCGCCATCACGAGGCTGAAAGTGCCGCCCTTCGTCGTCACGCTGGGCGGGCTGACGGTGTTTCGCGGGCTGACGCTGACCATCTCCAATGGCGGCCCGATCTCCGGCTTCGATGCCTCAATGCGCTGGTTCGGCACAGGGCTGATCGGCCCGGTGCCGGTGCCGGCGCTGATCTTCGCCATCGCCGCCATATTGTGCCACATCGTGCTGCGCTACACCCGCTATGGCCGTGCCGTCTACGCCGTCGGCGGCAATGCCGAAGCGGCACGGCTGTCGGGCCTGCGCGTCGACCGCATCCTGGTCTCGGTCTATGTCATCGTCGGCTTCTTCGCCGGGCTTGCCGCCTTCGTGCTGTCGGCCAGGTTGAATTCTTCCGAAGCGGTCGCCGGCATCGGCTACGAGCTGACGGTGATCTCGGCCGTCGTCATCGGCGGCACCTCGCTGTTCGGCGGCATCGGCTCGGTCGGCGGCACGGTGGTGGGGGCTGCCCTGATCGGCGTGCTGCAGAACGGGCTGCAGTTCAACAACGTGTCGTCCTACACGCAAAGCATCGTCATCGGCCTGATCCTGATCCTGGCGGTGGCGTTCGATCGCTGGCTGAAGTCGCGGGTGAGGCGGTAAGGGTGCGCGGCACCATGGCCGCGTGCAGCGGATGCGCGGCCAGTTCCCGGCCCGGTTGCAAAACATCGGCGCCTTGCTAGAAAGGCTTGGGCGGGTGGCGTCATGAGGGATGCTCATGGTTGCCGACATCATCAGGCCGATCAGCTTGAGTTTTTCGCTGCTGCGGCGCTTCTGGCCGCAGCTCGTGGCGCTGGTGCTGGCCGGGGTGCTGGCCGGCGATCTCCTCCTGCAACTGGCGGCCAAGGTGGCGCTCGCCAACCATTTCGCCGGGCTTGCCATGCTCACTTTGGTGGCGCTGGCGCAGCTGGTGGTGACGGTGGCGATGTTCCATGTGCTGCGGCCGGGCCTGCCCAATGTGCTGGCCGCGCAGCGCGGCGCGGACAAGGCCGCCGAGAGCAAAGTCGCCGGCAAGGAGACGAGCGATGCAGACCGGCGCGGCTCGCGGCTGGTGCGCATGATCACCATCGCGCTGCTGCCGTTCTTCGCCTACTACGCCGCCTGGGGATTTCTTGGCGATATCGTGCGGCAATATTCGCGCGCCTCGCTCGACCAGGCCGGTTTCGGCCAGAGCGGCAATGTGCTCGACGTGCTCGATTCGCGCTGGCTGCTGATTTCGGTCGCCGTTTCCTGGCTGATCCGCCGGCTGGCCAAGTTCATGCAGAGCAGGACCAAGGCCCTTTCGTTCTGGCAGATCGTCGTGGTGATCTGCGAGACCAACTGGATCTTCGTCGGCCTCTACGTCATCAGCCGCTGGAAGGACTCGGCGCTGCAATGGCTGATGAGCCGCAATTTCTGGTCCGTGCTGCAGGCGTCCATCGATGGGCTGGCGAGCCCGGTTCCGGTCGCGACGGCCGCACCAGTGGTGACGGCGGCGAGCGCCGCACCAGTGGTGACGGCGGCGAGCGCCGCACCAGTGGTGACGGCGGCGAGCGCCGCACCAGTGGTGCCGGTCGAGATCACCTCGATCGCGGCCTCGACGGTGGCGGTCAATCTGTTCTTCTACATGCTTTTGCCACTGATCTGGCTGGTCATGGCGGCGCTGATCTACGGCTATGAGGTGCGCGACGACGTGGCGCTGATGCGGGTCAACGGCCGCGTCGAACGGTTCGGCCAGCGCTATGCCGGACTGCCGAAATTCCTGCGCGACTTCGTCGAGCATTTCATCGCCGGCTACCGTTCGCGCTACCTGCCGATCGCCAATGGCGTGCGGCTGACGGTGAGTTCCAGCCTGTTGCTGCTGTGCACGCTGATCGTCGGCTACCGCCTGCTCGACTGGGGCGCCGCCTGGCTGTGGCTTGGCGCGACAAGGCTGATCGGCCCGCACGAGCTCGACGTCTGGCAGATCCTTTCGCATGGGGTGACGCTGCTGTTCGGCAGTCCCTTCCAGGATTCCTCCACCGGCATCCTGATCGAGCCGATCAGGATCTGTTTTCTCGCCGCCGTGCTGGAGACGGCGTTTTCGCTGTCGAAGGGGGCGGGGAATGGAGTTAGTGAAGCCGCGGCGTAGGCGTGCGTTCCTCTCCCCGTATAGTGACGGGGAGAAAGTAGCTATTTCGGCGGCCTTTGAAAACGAAGATACCACGGCCGTTCGCTGCCCAGGCCGACGGCCGGGCGGATGGTTTTTACGGCGTCCTCGGGCACGATGAAAGTGTCGCCGATGGTGATGACGTCGCCTTTCCTGGCGCCGGAGAAGATCGCCTGGGCGCAGGTCGTCACGCCGTCGGGCAGGCTGACGCCGCTGATGAAATCGGGCATCCAGCGGCGCCCGGCGGCGTCGGTCAGCATCAGCTTGCAGCCCAGCCAGTGTTTCCGCAGGTCCGGATCGCCAATGGTCACGGTGAAGGTGGCGATGACGGCCAAGGCATGGTCGGGCAGGCGGCCGGCCTTGCCGCCGCGCAAATCGGCCAGTTCCCAGCCGCTGCCGCCGAACGGCACGGCCTGGCCGAACTCGACATCCCTGGCGATGAGGTCCTCGCCATGCAGCCATTCGCGGACGCTGTCATAACTGGTCTCGGCCAGTGTCAGCGGCAGCAAGATGGCGAGCGCCAACAAGCCGCCCCGGCGCCATTTTCGCTCGGCTTGCGGGTCGACGGCCCGTTCCGTCGAAACGGCGCTCATGTCTTGCCCTGCGGTGTCTGGCCCTGCGATGTCTGGCCCGGCGCGGCATCGAGGTCGAATTCCGGCAGGATGTCGGACGGCTGGCCGTCAGCGCCGGTCGGCAGCGCATCGAGGCTGATGCGGGCCTGCGCGTCGAGCGGGCCGAACTGGCGCGCGGCGATCAGCAGCCTGGCGCCGCGGATCTGGTCCGATGGCACTTCGAAGACGAACAGGCCGCGTTTGTCCAGGCCCGGATCGACGCCGTGCGGCGGCATGTCCTGGCGGTAGCCCAGCCGCTCCGTCTGGTGATAGCGCAACCCGATCGGGCCTTGCCAGGTGCCGTCGGCCACCGCCGTGGAAGCGCCGGTCGCGGTGAGGCTTGTCGTCGCCACCACCCACAGGCCGCTGGTCGTCAAAAGCTTTTCCTGGCCGAACTGGCTGGCCTTGAGCTGGCGCGCGAAGATCACCTTGTCGAGCCGGACAGCGAAGCTGCGCGCGCGCACCGTGTCGTTCATCGCGCCATCGATGGGAATTGGTGCGGTGAGGTCGGCATAATGCGGCTTCGTCACCTGCATGCCGTAGCTCAGCGCCACGGTCGCGCAAAGGACCGCCAGATTGCCAAGCAGGCGTATTCTCATGAGCCGCTCTCCGGCTGCCCGATCGCCGGCTGCCCAGTCGCCGACAGGTCGGTGACCGGCAAGGTGACGGTGCCGAGCCGGTAGGGATTGTACCAGCCGGGCGCGCCATAGAGATTGTCGCGCGGCTTGAAGATCTCGGCGGTGACGCCGAAGGCGAGATTTGCCGGCACGGCGGCGTCGCCGGCAAGCGGCCAGACATAGGCCATGCGCTCGGTCATCCCCGGATGCAGTTCCGGCGTCATCGTGGAATCGCGTGTCAGCACGATCATCGGCGAGGAGTCGGGCAGGACAATGCCGTCCGGCGTGAAGACGTTGAAATAGCCCTTGTCGGATTGCGCGGTGCGGTTGGTCATGTCGACTTCCAGCACCAGCGCCTTCTGGCCTGGCTTCAGCGGCACGCCATGGACCCCGGCATGGCTGACATAGGCACGCACCGGCTGCAGGCGCCAGCGTCCGGCGTCGATGACGGCGTCTGGCGGCAATTGTGGTGGACCATGGGCGGGCAGGGCGCCAAACGCCCCCATCACGCCGGCGACGAACAAGGCGGCGATGGTTCCCGCGCCGGCCGTTATCCAGGTCTGAATTTTTGAGCGGGCGGTCTTGAACATTCCAAACCATGCACGTCGAACGAACAGCCACCCACCCGCAATCTAGGAAGAAAAGGCAGGGATTGGAACCCGCAAATGGCTGGTCCAACCGTGCCGAGCCTCAGGCTGCTTCGAGCGCCCAGAGATGATGGCCGTAGCGACGGAAGAAGCGCGCGACGAGACGCTGCTCTTTCGCCCTGGCGAGATCGGGCAAGCGCCGTTCCTGGCGCCAGCGCGGCATGTTGCGCCAGCCGGCGATGAAACGGCCGGCATCCTCGATGGCTTCATGCGCCGACAGCGCCGGGCCGATCGCGGCCAGGAACAGAGGCTCCGACTGCTTCATTTCGTCGATGACGGCCTTGCGCCTGAAATGATCGAGACGGGCTTGCGCGATGCCGTTGCGGCGGATCGCCTCGAAGGCTTCGAGCAAGGCGGGACTGTCGCCGGTGTAACCGCAGGCGCGGGCGAAATCGGCGGCATCCATTCTTGCTCCCGCATCCAGGCGCGGGTCATTCCACGCCGACTCACATATGCAAGGTGTATATAAGCATAACTCAAACAGGCATAGAAGAAAGACTTTTGGAGGAGTTTGGAAACTGCGACTCGACTCCCGCTTCAAAACACGGGAAGATAGGAACAAATCAGAAACAAAAGGACAGGGGATGATGGCGTTGCCGGGCAGGGAAGCAGTGATCGCGCAGGTCGCCTCGCTGTCGGTCGAGTGCGCCGATTGCGGCCGCAACAGGTGGTGGCGGCCCGATCAGTTGAAGCGCTTCGGGGTCAACGGGAACACGCCGCTGGCCGCGTTGTCGGGCCGCATCGTCTGCTCGGCCTGCCGTGCCGACGGGCTGCCAGGCACGGCGATCTCGATCCAGGCAGCGTTCATCGACGAGCGCCAGCGCGTGCGCAGCGAGGCACGGATGCTGGGCGATCGTGAGGTGCTGGTGGAGGCGAGGCGGGCTTGAGCAAAGGACGTGCCGTCATGGACGATTTCGCCAACATTGTGACGCGATGCGGCAACCCAGCCCCTTCTCCCCGTCACTATACGGGGAGAAGGTGCCGGCAGGCGGATGAGGGGCGGCGCTGATTTGGCGGAATTGAACTTCTATTCTGATGGTGCGAGGGAGTTTGCAAGCTTGATCGTTTTCTTTGAGGTGGCATTCGAGACGCCACTTGCCGAAATCTTGGTGCTGCCCCTCATTGTCCTGCCGGACATTTCTCCCCGTATAGAGACGGGGAGAAAGTAAGCTGTTGCGGATGGTTTCGCCAAATATCAACGGTTAAGAACGCCGGCGTGCCGGTGAGGGCGGCCTGGATCCGGAAAGGCAGGCGCTCCTAATACCCCAGCAGTTCCTTCAGCGGGATGACGCGCCAGACCTGCTTGATGGCGTAGCGGTTGAAGGTCAGCGTCTTGGGCGGATTGTACTGCTCGACCACCAGCTCGCCCGCCGTGCGCCGGACCAGTTTCTTGATGAAGGCCTTGCCGTTCTTCTCGTTCTCTTCCGGGAAGGTCTCGATCACGACATGGTCGCCCGGCACCGCGTCGCGGCCGCCGCAATAGATCATGTCGCCGGGTTCATAACGCGGCACCATGGAATCCGAGAGCACGTGCAGCGCGAACACTTTCGGCAGGTTGCGGACTCCCGGCGGACGCTGGACGTATCCTGCCGGTTCGCCGTTGAAGGTGAAGTCGCCGTCATCACCGCCGACGGCGGCGCCCAGCACCGGAATATCCATCGCTCCGGCCGGCAGGGGGCCGGCATCGGTGACGATCTCGGCGTCCGCCACCGGGCCGGCATCGTCGAGGAAGACGACCTGCCCTTGGCCCAGCGCCACGGGGTCGACACGCAGGAAGGCGGCGGTCTTCAACAGGTTCTCGGTCTTGGGCAGGTTGCGCCCGGTTTCCCAGTTGCCGACGGCGGCGACATCGGTGTCGTTGTGCTCGGCGATGTGGCGCATGACCAGGCCGCGCTGCTTGCGTGCCTGGCGGATCGCGGCTCCGACCCTGATCGACAGTTGCGTTTTCACCATGGCCTCATGTGACCGACAAGTCCTGCTTTCGTCCATGAAAGATTGGCTTGCATCAATTTTTGAGTTATGCTTATATCACCTCATGCAAAAGCTCAACCCCCTCAGAGTCGACAACGCCTCCGGCCCGGCCTTGCCGGGCGCCGCCCTTTCCCTTCCGTCCCGGCTGTCCTCCTCCCCGGCCGGGGCGAAGCGCGAAGCCGATTGCCTTGACGCATCGGCCTCGCGTCCGGTCCGCCCTTCAGCGGCGGCCGGAACGGCCGGAGCCGCCGCTCCCCGCGGCTCCGGCCCCCCATTCGACGCGGCCGCCGGGTGTTTCCTGATCCGCACGCAGGACCGCACCGTCATCGCCGACGAGCCGACGACGGGCAGGGCGGTTTCCGCCCCCGACAGGGACACTGCGCGTCCGCGGCTTGACGCGCCCGTCGACCGGCCGGGCTGAAAGCAGCCCTTCCACAAGCAATCCCCGCGGCCGACAGGCCGGACCACGGCCGGCAGTCCCATCGCGGCTGTGGGCAAACCCGACGCTTGCCTGACGGCGCCGTTCGCGGCGGCCGCTGGCCGCGCAATGGAGACCGACATGGCAAGCTATAGCGACAGCGAATTGCAGGCGATTGCCGGCTGGCTGAGGGACGGGCTTTCGGCCTCGAGGATTGCGGCGGCGTTCAGCGTACAGCGCGGCGCGCGCGTATCGCGCAACGCCATTATCGGCATCGTCCACCGCAACGCCATGCTTGGCGCGATCGGCTTTGCTAATGGCAAGGGCCTGGCGGCGCGCACGGCGATGGCCAAGGCGGCGAGCCGCGCCGCCAAGGCGGAAAGCAGCCGTGCCGGCGCCACCCCGCAGCCGGCCAAACCCGCCATGCGGCCGAGGCGGGCTCCTTCGCCCGTCCGGCCCAGGCTTTTCCAGCGCGAGGCGGGCGTGCTGATCGCCGATGGGCAAACCTACCGTTTCAATGTACCCGCGCCGCCACGCGGTGCCATCGGCCGGCAGCCGCATGGCGTGGCCATGCGCTTCATCGACTGCCTGTTCAACCGCTGCCGCGCGCCGCTCGACCTGACGCTGGAGGACGATCCTCGAAATGATGCGCCCGGCGGGCGGCCTGGCCAGGAGATGCTGTGCTGCGGCATGCGCACCAGGGCGATGAAAAGCTACTGCACCTACCATCAGGCACGCTTCCAGCGTCGTGTTTGCGAGGCCGGCTGAAGGGTTGATCCCTTCTCCCCGGTCACGGGGAGAAGGTGCGAGCAGGCGGATGAGGGCAGCGGCGACATAACGCAATTTGGAGCTTCAGCGGACGCCAAACTGTGGAAACGCTGGCTCTGCCCGTCATTGCCCTACAGGGCATGCTCCCCGTTCATGGGGAGAAGGACGCTCCGCGAAATATTGGGAGAATTGCCTTGAACAACTATCGCGCGGCACCGCTATTTCGGCACCTGGCGGCCCTGTTTGGGCTGGCGGCTCTGTACGGTGCGCGGCTCCAGCACCATCCCTGGGCCGCCTCCGGCAACCAGTATGCCGGTAACGCGGGCAAAGCCGGTGAACACTTTGATCGCGTCGGATTGCGAGATCTGCGCCGCGATGGCCGCGCTGCAGGCGTTGAGCGCGCTGCGGTAGACATGGCCCCGCCGCTCGATCGGCCAGCGCTGCAGGAAATCGGCGGCGTCGCTGACGGTCTCGATCTCCTCGACATGTCCGTCCAGGGACACTTTGAGCGGCACTCCGGTTTTCATCGTACCCACGGCGTTCACCTTCGGTCCAGGCGCGGCTTTCAAGCCGACGCTCATAAACGCACAAGGCTGGCAGGCGGTTGCATCGCCGTCTCAGGGGCTCGCAGCGGCGTCGAGCCATTCATGCGCGCGGCTTCTTGGCTTGGCCACCAATATGCCCTGTTGCCTGGCCGCCTCGCGGAAGGCTTCGAAGGCGGGGCGCGGACAGCAAGTGCCCTCGACAGCGAGCCTGACAAGCCGTGCCGCCTCGAGATAGGCCGGCGCGGTCTTGTCGGGCCATTGGTGACGAAGCGCGGTCGCCGCGTCGGCCACCGAGCCGACCAGCATGGTCTTGTTGTCGCAGAAACGCAGGGTCACCGGCATGAAGGCCGTCATCGGCAGTCCTCTCCTTGGTTTGGACGCGTCACAACGTCCGGACCGGGGGCTGGTTCCATTAGCGCGGCTGGAAGCACGGCATGGAGCGCGGCATGAGCGAACGGCCTTTCATGCAGCTCTACGTCTCCGATTTCGTCGGCGACACGTTGCAGCTCTCGACCGAGCAGATCGGCGCCTACATGCTGCTTCTCATGGCAATGTGGAATGCCGGCGGGAGCTTGCCCGACGATGACGCCAGGCTGGCGCGCGTGGCGCGCCTGCCTTTGAAACGATGGCGGGCGATCAGCGCCGAGCTGCTGGCCTTCTTCGAGCGCGAGGGTGGGGAGATCGGCCACGGGAGGCTGACGAAGGAGCTGCGCAAGGCGCGGCTGAAGAGCGAGGCGAGGGCGGCCGCCGGCGCGCGCGGCGGAGCCGCCACCGCCTTGAAAACAAAGGCGCATGCCAGGGCAAATGCCGATGTTTTGGCGCGGCATTCTCCAGAGTCCAGAAACCAGATGGAAAAAGCTTCCGCTTTTTCAGCGCGCGGGGCGCGCGAAGGACCGGAGATTTCGATTGGGGGCCGTGAGGCGGCTTCGGGATCGCGCGGCCCGGGCCAGCGCAAAAAACCGCGGGGTTGGATCAGGCCGAAAACCCACAGCGACGCCGCCAATGCCATCATCGAGGAGATCCGCGGATATGACCACGGCCGAACTGCAACAGGCGACGAAGGCGCTGGCGGCACTGTTCTCCTGCTTCCCGCAATCCGCCCTGACTGACGTCGAGATGCAGCTGCGCGGCTATCTCGGCGCCGTCAGGGATGCCGAGCTGGGCGACCTGCAGGCCGCCATCCAGCGCTTCGTGCGCGGCGAGGTGAGGAGCGGCAACGCGCAGTTCTGTCCTTCGAGCGCGCAGCTCTGCATCGAAGTGCGCGAGCGCAAGGTGATGCGGGAACTGCTGGCGCGTCGGGGTGGGCAAGCGCCGGCAAAACAGTTGACGGGATGATCATATCCGACAGGTCCGAGGGACAGCGCCCCCCTCTGGCCTGCCGGCCATCTCCCCCTCTTGGGGGGAGATCGGATGTCGCTACTGCTTTCGCCGATCTCCGGCGTAGCAGGAAAAGCGGTACCGACGACGCAGCCAATCTCCCTTCCAAGAGGGGGAGATGCCCGGCAGGCAGAGGGGGGCGCGAAGGATCGCGACCTCTCTTGGAAAACACACCCCGACCCCCAAAAGGAGCCACCGCATGCCCAAGAAAACCAAATCCGCCAAACCGCAGGCGCCGAAGCTGCCGAAGGGCGAGGCCGAGCAGGTGCGCATCCGCCGCGAGGTCGGTCATGATTTCGCGCTAAGGGAGGATGCCTTCGGTCGCAAGCGGCTGACATCCGGCACGGCGGAGGCGCGTCGCGTCTACGAGGTGTCGAATAACGGCCACACGTCCACCGGCGGCATCGTGCGGGTGCGCAATGTCGATCCGCTTCTCGGCATCACCTCGCTGTCGCGCCAGCAGCGCGAGGCCGGCCTGCGCTACCGCGAGCATTTCCGGTGCAGCCAGCAGGCCGATATCAAGCCGATGCGCTGGACGGAGCGCGTTGACGGCGGCCGCGCCGGCGGCGGCATCGCCGACAGCGTGCTCAACGCCGGCCGCGCGCACGCCGCCGCGACACGGGCGCTCGGGCATTGGGACGTGGCGACCGTCGTGCAAAAGGTCGTGTGCCTGGAACAGCCGGTGAAGGCCGTGGCCGAGCAGGATGGCGAAGGCCGCGATGTGGTGACGAAGCTCTTGAAGGTGGGGCTGGATCTGCTGGCCGTGCACTATGGAATGATGATGGGACGCTAGCACCGCCCGGCCAGCGATGCGTACCGGCAAATTCGCAATGTTTATCCGGCCGGTCAGATGCCGGCCGGATCAGTTTGAACGGTCAATAGCGGCAGACGCGCACTCGCTCGATCACGCGGTGGTGATGCCGCCAATGCTTCACCAACTCGGTTTGGCAACGATGATGGTACATGCCGTAGTAGCGCGGCCGATAGCCGTCGTTATACATGCTGTAACGGTAGTGGTTGCGGCCGTAATACGGGCCATAGTCGGAGTAGTCGCGATAGTAGCGATGTCTGGGAACGTAGTAATCGTCATCATAGCCGTTCCCGATGCCGAGCGTGATGCTGGAGGCATTGGCGGGAGCGATTACCGCCACCGCCGAAGCGACTGCTATCACCGATGCAAGCAAGAGTTTTTTCATGACAACCTCCTCTGTAAGGTGTGTCTAATAAACGCCGGGGACGCGACCCTGTTCCCATAAATCGGTGGATCGATGGGTTCGCACCCTATGTCGTGGCGGCGGAAGCACCTCTCGCGGAGCTTGGCCGCACCTGTCAGCATGGTGAGGCACATTTTGAACCTCAGCCGCCACTATCCATTTCCCCTATATGCAACCAGGAAGGGAGATTGGACCATGAATATCATTCTTGGCGGTACCGGGCGTGTCGGCTCGGCGACGGCAGCGACGCTCCTGCGGCTGGGCGAACCGGTCACGGTGGTGACGCGCGACGAGGCCAAGGCGGCGGCTTTGGCCGCGCAAGGCGCCGAGGTGGCAGTGGCCGACGTGCTTGATGTCGAGGCGCTGCGTGGCGTGTTCAGGCGCGGCACAAGGGCATTCCTGCTCAATCCGCCTGCCGATCCTTCGACCGACACGGATGCCCAGGAGCGCAGGACGGTGGCGGCGATCGCCGCGGCGCTGGAAGGTTCGGGGCTGGAGAAGGTCGTGGCGGAATCGACCTATGGCGCACGGGCCGGCGAACGCACCGGCGACCTGACCATCCTGCATGGGCTGGAAGAAAAGCTGCATCGTCAGCCCATCGCGGCCAGCATTATCCGCGCCGCCTATTACATGAGCAACTGGGATGCCTCGCTGGAGACCGCCAGGCGTGACGGCGTGGTCAACACGCTTCTCCCGGCGGATTTCGAACTGCCGATGGTGGCGCCACGCGACCTCGGCGAAGCGGCGGCGCGCTTGTTGATGGAGCCGCTGGAAAAAAACGGCCTGCATCATGTCGAAGGACCGTCGCGTTACACGGCCAGGGATGTCGCCGCGGCCTTTGGCGAGGCGCTCGGCAGGCAGGTCAGCGTGGTCTCGGCGCCACGCGAGCGTTGGGTGGATGCGTTCGAGGACATGGGGTTTTCGCCTGAAGCCGCGCAATCCTATGCGCGCATGACGGAGGTAACGGTCGACGACACCTATGATCCGCCGACCAGGCCGGAGCGCGGGAAGGTGACGCTGGAGCGATATGTGGCTGATTTGGTGGGGGCTGGCTGATTTGGCACGGGCCGGTTGAATGAGCAAAGGACAAACGCCGCGCCTGCCGGCACCTCCTCCCCGTGAACGGGGACAAGGGAGCCAAGTCGATCAAAACAGGGCCTTTTCCAGCGGTCCTTCCAGCGTTTCGGCAAAGGCCGTCGCCAGATGATGGCGGTCGCGGAAGGCGAGCTTGCCGCCGATGAACACGTGGCATTCGGTCGGGCCGCAGAAGCGGTCGGTCAGGTCGACATAGAGCGTGTCTGGCACGCTTTTCACCACGGCCCGCTCGGCGGCCGCGACGTCGTCATTGGCGGCCTGCGCCCTCGGCGTGTCGCACAGCGACGGCGCCTCGCGCCACCACAGCGCGCGGGCAACGCAGGCGTCCGCGAAGCTGCCGCCGATCGGCGTGTCGCGGATGACGGCGGTTTCGACACCAGCCTTGCTGAAGGCCTGCAGCGTGGAGCGCAGGCCGGCCTGCCAGCGCGCGGTCTCGGCCTTGCGGCTGGCGGCGGACATGTCGCGCGTCAGATTGCCGATCGAGAATTCCGAGATCACCACCAGGCGCGGCTTGCGGCGGATGATGGCCGCTATCGCCTGTTCGCGCCAGGCGTCGCATTCGGTGTAGTCGCGCTTGAGCACGGCGTTGAAGGTCGACAGCCGCGAGGCGCGGCACGAGGATTTGAGGTAGGTGACGACTTTGGTGTCGTTGCGTTTTGCCGCCGCGACCAGCGGCGTCGACCAGTGGTCGGCATGCGAATCGCCAAACAGCACGATGGTGTGGGCGGCGTCGGCCGAGCCGAAGGTGCAAGGTTTCGGTTTCACCGTGTGGAAGTCGAGCAGGCAGTTCTTGTCGACGGCGCGCGCGATGGAAGGCTGTTCGGCCGCCTCCTCGATGCCGCGCTGGGTGGGGTCGATGTTGCGCGTCGCCAGATGCGCGTTGGCGTAGGCCGCCGCCACGCCGGCGGCGGTCAGCACAAGGGCCGGGGCGAGGGCAAGCCCTGGAAAAAGCCGAAGCGGTTTTGCGGCCGGACTGGCGTTGAAGCGAAGGGCCCGTGCGGCCGCCGCCAGCCAGTCGCCGCGCCGCGCCGGGTTCTCGACCAGCCGGTAGGTAGCCGCCGACAGCGCCATCGCCAGCACGGCGCAGCCGAGGCGCTGCGCCACGCCGAGGTCCGGCTCCAGCATGCCGGCATAGACGATGATGGGCCAGTGCCAGAGATAGAGCGAATAGGAGAGTGTGCCGACCCATTGCAGGGGCGCCAGCGAGAGCATGGCGGCGGGCGCCAGGGCCTGCCAGCGGGTGACGCCCGGAGCGTCGCCCTGCTCGCCGGCACCGCTCAGGAGCACCAGCACGGTGCCGGCCACCGGCAGCAGCGCGTACCAGCCGGGGAAGGGCAGGTCTTCGCTCAAGGCGAGATAGGCGACGGCGATCAGTGCCAGGCCCAGCCACCCCTGTGCCGCCCGCAGCCAGGACTGATGCCGCCACAAAGCGGGTGAGGCGAACGTCGCCAGGCCGCCGGCGGCGAATTCCCAGGCGCGCAGCGGCGAGAAGTAGAAGGCCCAGGCCGGCGAGAGGCTGGTGAGCCACAGGCAGGTCGCGAAGGAGCCGAGGCCGACGATGCCGATCACGGCCACCACCATGCGCCGGCCCGGATGCAGCCAGGCGGCAAAGACAAGCAGTGCCGGCCAGACGAGGTAGAACTGCTCCTCCACCGACAGCGACCAGAAGTGGATGAAGGGGTTGCTCAAGGCATCGGCGGCGAAATAGTCGAACGACCAGCGCAGCAGCCACAGATTGATGGTGTAGGCCGCCGCATACATGGCGCCGCGCGAATAGAGCGCCTGTTCCTGCGGCGCCAGGATGAAGGCGCCGGCGGCGAGCGTGGCCAGGATGACGAAGATGGCGGCCGGCAGCAGGCGCCGGGCGCGCCTGGCATAAAAGCGCCACAGGTCGAGCCGGCCGGTCTCCGTGATCTCCTGCATCAGATGCGTTGATATCAGCCAGCCGGAAATGACGAAGAAGATGTCGACGCCGGCGAAGCCGCCGGGCAGCGCCGTGAGGCCGAAATGATAGGCGACGACGCCGCCGACCGCCAGCGCGCGCAAGCCCTGTATATCAGGCCGAAACGATGCCGCCACGAGGCCTCCTTGGTGCAGCCCAGCCCCCCAAGGTCCAGCTCTTGCCAATCTCGGCCGGACGGGCCGCTATCGCAATGCAACAAATCTTTCGCAGTGCAACATGGCCAGAACAAGGAGAGGCGATTTTGCCGCTTCATGGAAGCAGGGCGACCGTGTCGATCGACGGGAACAAACTCGCGGCGTCAGGCTGAACGCAGGCGGAACCGATCGCAACGGCTCGCCTTCGACGACGTTAGCATCATTCGGTGGGGCGAGCCCGGCGAGGGCGCGCAGGGCGGCAAGGCAAAGCGGCGGCATTCACAAAAAACAGCCCCGCGAGCGGGGCTGTCTCCAGGGCCGCGCCACGTTGTCAGCTGCCGCCGTTCAATTTCACGCTGCTGCAGAATTCCGGATGCGTGTTGGTCGGGCTGGCGTTCTTGACCTCGTCGGCGCAGGCGGTCTTCATAGCCATCTGGTCTTCGGGCGTCAGCGCCTTCCAGGCTGTGACGAAGGCGTCCTTGCCAACCATCGTCTTCATGCCGGAATCCGTGTAGAACGGCTTCATCTTGGCAGGATCATCAAGAGCGGACGTTCCCTTGTTGGATCCTGCGAGAGCCGAACCGGTGGCCATTGAAAGCGCCATTACGCCAAGACAGATCATCTTGATGTTCATGATTGGGTCCTTCCCTGTTGCTTTGTGACCGTCGAAGCAACGATCAAGCTTTCAACGAAAAACTTTGCCTGGAAGTTCCGGATTTTCAGGCAAAAATTCCCCAAACTGGTAAAAATATATTCAGGAACATCTTGAACGCCTTGCGAAATTCCAAGGTAATCCAGCGCAGCTCCGGAAATTTGCTTGAATCGGCCAAATTTCTCCCGCCGCCATCGCGGCGTGCCTCTGGAGTTGGCCAGGCCTGCCGTCGCTTGGACAAACTTCGCGATTGGTGGATGGTTCCGGAGGCCCCGGACATGGCCGTTCGGCGGCGCAAAAAAACCCCGCCGGCGAGCCGGCGGGGCATTGAGTGGAGGGTCTTGTCATCGCCCGCGAGGCGATCGCGCAGCAACGAGGACGGCCGCCGGAAAGTTTCAGCGTTCCATGCCTGTTTTTGCAGCCATGGTTGCATTGGCCTCGGCCGGCTCCGGCCCGGCAGCCCCGGCCCAGCGGGAGGTCTGCCGTCCAATCCTCTACGGCGCAGCGTCGCTTCCGCGCGGCTGCGCCAGTGACCGGGCCGCATCCGCCCCGGCCGCCAGGATGCGATCCGACAACTCCGCGCCCTCCACCGCGCGGGCCAGTTGAAGCGCGCCGATGAGCGTCGCGAAGATGCCGAATGCCACAGCCTCCGGATCGCTTGCATGCGGCGGGAGAGCGGCCGACACCTGCCGCACCAAAGTCATCAGGCGTTCGGTGTAGAGCTGTCGCGTTTCCGGCTGCTCCCGCGCGATTTCCGGCAACAGGGCGGCGGAAGCGCAACCCATGCCCGGACTGTCGCGGTGCTGCGCCGACAGATAGGCATCTATGGCCGTCGCCAGGCCGCCGGAGGCCAACACCCCGGCGATCTGGCCTGACTGGCCCTCCAGCGCCGCCGCCACGCATTCGCGAACAAGTGCCGCCTTGGAGGGAAAGTGCGGATAGAAGGCGCCGTTGGTCAGTCCGGCGTCGCTCATGATGCTTGCCAGTCCGGAGGCGGCGATGCCGTCGCTCCGGAACCGTCGCGTGGCAACCTCCATGATCCGGCCGCGCGATGCGTCCTTGCGGCCCTTTTCGTAACGCATGTCTTTCCTTTCCATGCTCTATTGCATTATGACCATAGTCTGATATTACGAACATAATTCAATCGACGGAAGAAAGCTAGCCCCGACGGGTTCTGGAGCATCAAAATGAAAACGCATTCCGGCAAGACCGCAATCGCGAGAGAGCCAGTACGATGAAAGCCTTTGTCGTCGACAAATATCAGAAGCAGGGCGCGCTGCGGCTCGCCGACATGCCGGAACCCGAACTGCGGGACAATGATGTGCTGGTCGAGGTCCACGCCGCCGGCGTGAACCTTCTGGATTCCAAGCTCCGGGACGGGGAGTTCAAACTCATAGTGCCTTATCGGCCGCCCTTCATCCTGGGCCACGACGTGGCCGGCATCGTCGTGCGGGCCGGATCGAAGGTCCGCAAGTTCAAAGCCGGCGACGAAGTCTATGCACGGCCGCGCGACGGCCGGATCGGGACATTCGCCGAACTCATCGCCTTGGATGAGGCCGACGTGGCCCTGAAGCCAAAAAACCTCAGCATGGAGGAGGCGGCCTCCATTCCGCTGGTCGGCCTGACCGCCTGGCAGGTGCTGGTCGAAAGGGCAGGGCTGAGGAAAGGCCAGAAGGTCTTCATCCAGGCTGGCTCCGGCGGGGTTGGCACGTTTGCCATCCAACTGGCGAAGCACCTCGGCGCGACGGTTGCCACAACGGCGGGCGTGGCGAGCACGGACCTGGTGAAAAGGCTCGGCGCCGATGTCGTCGTCGACTACCGCAAGGACGATTTCGAGAAGGTCCTGCAGGGCTATGACGTCGTCGTGAACAGCCAGGATGCCAAGACGCTCGAGAAATCGCTGCGCGTGCTGAAGCCGGGCGGGAAGCTGATTTCCATCTCCGGTCCGCCGGATCCCGGGTTCGCCAGCAAGCAAGGCCTGAACATCGTGCTGAAGCTGGTGGTGTGGTTGCTCAGCCTCGGCATACGCCGCAGGGCCAAACGCGCCGGTGTCGACTATTCCTTCCTGTTCATGTGGGCGCAGGGCGACCAGCTGAGCCGGATCACGTCGCTCATCGAAACCGGCATCATACGCCCGGTCATGGACCGGACCTTTGCGTTCGAACAGACCAACGAGGCCTTGGCCTATGTCGAAACGGGACGTGCCAAGGGCAAGGTGGTCGTGAAGGTCCGGTAGGACGGTCGGGAGCCGCACGACCCAATTCGCGGCGATGCCCGGTTGGCTAGCCCGCCGGCCCTGTCTCGATCTCCTGGAGATAGAACGCCTTGCTCGGCTGCAGGTGGTCGACGCAGAGCTGCGCCAAGACCCAATTGTCGCTGCGTTTCAGCGCCTCGATCATCATCAGATGGTGCTGGCGCGAGATGTCGAGCTTGTCCCGGTCGGCCAGCGAATTGGCCCGCACCGGCAGGCTGAGACGCATATAATGCTCGATCGAGGACACCAGATAGGCATTGCCGCAGGCCGAGAACATGGTGAGATGGAAACGGTCATTGGCCTCGTGGATGCCCCTGAGGTAGCCCGCGTCGACATGGCCGCTGTAGACGTGGTGGATCTCGGTCAATTCCGCGATCAGCGCGTCGCTCGCCGGCAGGCGGATCATCAGCGCGGCCTGGCGCTGCAGCATCTCGCGTACCTCGTAGATCTGGCGGACCTCCTCGGGCGCGAGCCGGCGCACCATGGCGCCCTTGTTGCGCTCGCGCGTGGCGACGCCGAGCCTTTCCAGCTGGTAGAGGGCCTGGCGGATGGTGTGGCGCGAGACCGGGAAACGGGCCAGAAGCACGTCCTCGACCAGGCGCGTGCCGGGCGCCAGCCGGCCGAAGATGATGTCTTCCTCCAGCGCGTGGACGATATCGGCTTCCTTGCCGCCATAGTCGACCGTGTTGAGCATCGCGACTCTTTCGTTGGCCCGGCCAAATCATCATTGGCCGCGACCACTCTAGCCTTCGCGCGCGAGGCTGGCCACAAGCGGATCGAGGCGCGGGTCGTCGAGGCTGACGACGCCGGACATCCGCATCGCCTGCCGCAGGCTGATCCTGCCGACTTCCTGGCGCATGATGACCGGCAAACAGGCCGGCCCCGCTCCCGTCAGGACGAAGGCCCGGCCGACCAGGACCGGTTCGGAGAAGGGCGCCCATTGCACGGCCACGATCGACGGCTCGCCGGTCTGGCGGCGGTTGATGGCGGTGAAATAGATCCAGTTCAGGCGTGAGATCGCCACGCCATAGTGCCAGCCGAGCGCGCGCGCGCCGCCTTGGCGATTGCCCTCGGCCCACCGGGTCACGCGCCGGAACGTCACCAACTCCGCCTCGCGCCGCACGAAGGTGACCGACCGCATCAACACATCCGGGCGCTCGGGAACCGCGAAGTAGGTGAAATAGGTGCCGCCGGCGATGGCGGGGCAGGGGCCGCGCACCATGTTGGCGTAAAGCGTTTCATGTATCGGCGCCAGAAGGACATGTCGCTGCGCTGCGGCTTCCGGCGCGCGGTACAATTCATCCTCGTCGATGCGGAAATAGTCGCAGATCAGCCTCGCCGTGGCCCTGTTGGGCAAGCTCTTGCCTTGCAGGTAGCGCTCGAACTGCGAGCGGTTCATGTTCAATCCGCGGCAGACGGCGCTCACCGACGCGTGGCCGCTGACCAGCCGTTTGAGATTCGTGGCAAGATTCCTGCGAATTGGCACGACACCGTCCCCCCGAAGACGTCCGGACCATTATTCAAGCAATTGCTGATATTGCGCCAATCTCGCACAACATCGCTCGGGCGCGAAAGGGGACCTTCGGCCAATGTCGCTGCAAAAATCGCTGCTTGCGGGCCGACATGGAAAGGCCCGCCACCGACGCGACTCGTGACGGGCCTTCTGGAGTACGCCGGGCTTCTTACCGCCCGGCCATTTGCAAAACCTGCCGGCGCCGCGATCGTTCCATCACAACAGGAGGCCCGGCAACTCAGCCTGGCAACTCAGCCTGGCAACTCAGGGGAAACGGCTCTCGGGCCTTGCGGATCGTCGAAGTCGTCTCGCGCCAGGACGCGAGACCTCGCATATCCCTCAGGTTTCAGGCCTTCGATTCAGATACAAATCGAGGTGCAGATACCCGCGGTAACCGCCGACAGTTTCTCGCGCTTCAAGAGCGTCGGCTTGGCGTAGGTTTTCTTCATGGCCCTATCCCTCGATTCAAGCGGCCTTGCACGGTGAAAGACAGGAAACCGCCGTGACCGTGGACAGTTTCTGGCGCTTCAGAAGTGTCGGCTTGGCATAGCTTTTCTTCATTTTCGTTCCCTTTGCCTAGGCTTGCCCGTCGGATCTGACGCAAAGGAAGGGCGAAGTCAAAACGTTTCACCTCCAGGGAGCATGCATCGTCGATGTTTTAGCTCTTGCTGATGCCAAAATCACGCATAACAGACGCGAAAGCCGACAATCCCAGCGATTATCTCGTGCCTGGCTGCCGGTCCCGGCATGGGGATAGGCCGGGCCTAGTTCCTGTCGGACGGCCTCGAGCGCATCCTCGACACCGTCTCGCGCTCGGCGCGTTTGGAGCGCAGCGGCGGCAGGCCGCGGTCGATCAGGTCCATGTCTTCCAGCACCATGTCGCCCATGCGCTTGAAGGCGATGTCGAGGGCGCCGGCGCGGTGGGCGGAGCGCAGGAAGCCAGGGAGCGTGCGCACGGGATGGTCGCCCGCCAGCGGCTCTTCGGGAAAGACGTCGCTGGCGGCAAGGATATGGCCGCTCTTCACCGCAGCCATCAAGGCGGGGAAATCGACGACGCCGGCACGGCTGAGCAGGATGAAGGCGGCGCCCTTGCGCATCCTGGCGAAAGCATCGGCGCCGAGAAATCCCTGGTTTTCGGAGGTCACCGAGGCAACGACGAAGACGAAGTCGCTTTGCGACAGCACCTCGTCCAGCGCAGCCGGCTCGACGCCATTTTCCCTCAGGATCGATGGCGGCAGCCAGGGGTCGAACACCTTGGTGCGGGTGCGGAAGCCCGACAGCAGGCGGTTGAGCGCGCGGCCGAGGTCGCCGAAGCCGATGATGCCGACATCGGCGCCCGAAAGCAGCCGCGCGGTCCGGTTGCCGTCGCCGCCCCACAGCTCGTGCCCCTGGCGGAAAGCGAGGTCGGCGTCGACGATGCCGCGGGCAAGGTTGAGCGCCATGGCCAGGCCCAGCTCCGCCACCGGCTCGGCGAAAACCAGGCCCGTCGTGACGACATGGATGCCGCGTGCGAACAGCGTTTCATAGGGCATGTTGTCGAGGAGATTGCTCTCGACGTTGAAGACACAGCGCAGCGCCCGCATCGCTTCAAGCGTCTGCGGCGAGATCGGCGGTTGGCCGACGATGTAGCGGGCCTCGGCCAGCACCCCGGCCGGCAGTCGCGCCACGCCGTCCGGCGTCGTCTCGACGATGCGGTAATGCGCCCTGAGCCGCGCCAGCTGCGGCGGCGTGAAGATCAGCTCGAGCGTGCGCGGCTCGGGCGCGCTGATGACCAGCGGCAAGGCGATGTCTGACATGGCAAGATCCTCCCGAAGCGGCTTGTGGCGCTTTCTCGGTCCTAAATCTATCCCGGACCAGCGGATTTAAAAGCACGGCAGACCGATTTACTCGGTGCAGGAACGTTTCGCTCAAAATCGCGACAGCCGTCCTGACGCAATTGACATTCGCGGCGAAGCCGGTCTTCTCTGCGCTATTCAACAAAGGGGGCAATAGCAAATGAAGAAATACGAGAAGCCAACCTGGCAAAAGCGCGAACGGCTTTCGGCCGTCACCGCGCTCGCTGGACCTTCAAATTTGCCGCCGCCGCAATGACTGAAACCGCCGGGCGAGCCTGAAGGCATTCGCCTGCCGAAACAAAGGCGCGATCGGTCGATCGCGCCTTTTGCTTTTGCGGCATGAACACGCCGTCACCTGCGCCGCTTTGGCGGTGCGGGCTTCTGTTGCTCCTCGCTTGGCTCGGCGGACAGCCGCTGCTTGCGAAGGCGGGCGGTCTTTGCGTCGCGGGCCTGCCGCTCGGCGTCGAGGATGATCCGCGACTCGCGATCCGCTCTCTCAAGCTTTTGCTTGTCGACCAATCGGGCCACTTCGTTCTCCGCCGGCATGTCACATTCCCTGAAACCAACCGTGTGCGGCAAGGTTCCGCCGGATGCCGGCCGCGCGCGATCGCGTCAGGATTTTGCCTGGCCTGACCGCTCGGCGCGATGACCGGCCTGCCAGCGGGTCAGTTCGCGCTCGGCTTCGGATATGGTCACGCTCATCAAGCCGTCGAATTCGGCCATGGCTTCCATGTGCCCATGATCAATGATGGATTTGCGAAGAATGCGCATCGCCAGAATAGCATCCTGCAACGCGCGGTCGATATTCTTGACCATGACAGGATCTCCTGCGGGCATAACCTGTCGGCGCGCCGCTGGTTCCGACTGAACGGCGTTGGATCTGCTTTTTTCAGCGCTATGTCGTTGTGCTGGAGAAGCGCTCCCCTTCTGCTTCCTCCTCTCGCGGGGAGGACGGAAGAGGCGCTGTCCCCCGGATAGCACCAGGGAAGTGCCTTCGATGGCGATGAAGGGTGGGAAGCCCCTCAGGCCAGCCCCGGCTCGCGCCGCAATCCCAAATGGCGCACCTTGCGGCCAATGATCATCAGCCGGCGTGCCGTGTTGTTGCGCAGGCGCCGCGCGCGCCATTCCAGTCCGGTTTCGGTGGTGATCTGCTTGGCGTAGACGCTCACACGCATGCCGGCCTCGTCGGAGGCCACCTTGACCGGGTCGTCATAGAAGGTGGCGATCTTGTCGGCCGCCATGCCTGGTGTTTCGAGCCAGGCGGGGATGTGGACCGAGGAGAGGCGCTCGACGTCGACCATGACCCGCCCGATGCCGACGCCGGGTGTCGGGCATGTCGTACAGAACGCGTCGCCGATGAAGACGACCCCGTCGCGGCGATGGCCCTGTGTCGTGGTCAGATTGACCTGCCGGACCTCGACGGGACTCGCGACAGCGAAGTTGCCGCATTGCGCCGATATTTCGGGCATCAACTCACAAAGCATCTTCTGCGGATCGGACCGGAAATCCCTCGTCCATTGGTCGGCCACGGTGTGATAGACGAACATGTTGGCCCGCATCTTGTCGCCGAGCGGAAAAACGGTGAGATAGGCAACGCGGTCCGCCGCCCGCTTGCCGTAGCAGGTGACGGCCGGGAAGGCGCATTCGTCCCGCGGAATGGCGAGGTCGAAGCCCATCGAGAGCGAATGCGCCTTCGACAGCTCGACGCGCTCGACGCCGATGGCGCGCCGCACCGCTTCGCTGTAACCGGTGGCCACCACCAGCAGGCGGGAATTGATGACCCTGCCGTCGGCCAGCACCAGGCGCTGCCGGTCCGGCCCGGTCGAGACCTCGGCGACCTTGCCGACGGTGATCGGCACTTCGCGCGGCAGCGCGTCGCGCAGGCCGTTGATCATCGAGCCGTAGGAAAATGTGTATTCCCACTTCTGCTCGCGGGCGAACAGCTGGCCCAGGCGAAAGACGTGGACGTCGGTCACCGAGGTGACGTTGCGCATGACCGTCTCTTCGAGATCGAGCCTCGCGAAGAGCCGCATCTGATCCATGCCGATCTTCTCGGCCCTGAACTCGTCGTGATGGACGCGGTGCGGGTCGATCAGCGCTACCTTGCGCCCGGACTTTCCCAGAACCATTGCCAGGGTCGTGCCCGCCATTCCGGCGCCAACGATCGCCACGTCGACTTCGGCCGGGACAGCCTCGACGGTGGTCATCTCGCTGCCCTTCATGCTCGTCATCTTCTGTCTCCACAATCTGTGGTGGAATATATCTTCCGGACCCTGATCAACCTCAAGCAACCAGCGCGGGTGGCTGGTAGCAACAAACGTTTAGGTTAACTACGGCCGCCTCTTCTGTTTCCAGCGCGGCGCGATCGCCGAGCCATCGATGAATTCCAGGCCGCCCGCCTCGTTGAGCGTGTGCAGCTTGCGTCCACTCCATAGCGCGCCAGGAGTTAAGATGGTCTCGACAAGCTGGTCCATGCCGTTCAAATCAAGGTGAGTGAGGCGTGCGATGCCAAGGGCGCCGCCGTAGCTCCTGCGGCAGTCCTGCACCGGGCGCAGCAACTGGCCATCGCGTTCCACCATGCGTCCGGCCGGCCGCGCCGAGGCGATGTCGATCAGCACCGGATTTTTGGGATGCGGCGTCCAGGGACCGCGAAAGTCCGGCGCCGACCATAGATGCAGTTCATCGGAGAACGCGCCGCCACCGTCCCGGGCGGTGCCTTCACCGTCCCGGACGGTGGCGAACAGCCACCACATGCCGCCATGCTCGACCAGGGTGGCGTCGCTGGCGACGATATCGGACAGCAGCGTCGCCTCCTTCACCCATCCACCGGGGAAGGCGGTGGCGCGGTAGAGATCGACCGTGCGGTTGGCGCAGCTTTCGGGCACCATCCAGACCTCGCCATCACGCTCGAAGACGAAGGGGTAGGACAGGTGGTAGGGCAGGTCGAGCACCGGCTCCGGACGGCCGATCGGCCCCGACGGGCCGAACGGCACCGCCGAGATGATGGCGCGGCCCAGACGGTGGATATAATCCTCGACGAACAGGGTTACCTGTCCCTGGTAAAGGATCGGGAACGGATCGGCGTAGAAGCGGCTGCCGTCGTCGGGCAGCTCTTGCCAGCCCGATGCCGGATGGGCGCGCAGGTCGAACAGGTCCCGGCCGCCCGTCTCGCGCCAGCCGACCTTCCAGTGCGGGGCGTTGTAGCAGAGATGGTAGATCTTCTGGACGATGCGCCGCGCCAGCGCCTTGCCCGCCCTGACGCCGAGCTTGCCGGCCGAGGGCAGCGACGGCGCGGGCCTGCCGTCCGCCGGCTCGGGCAGGACGGGCAGGGCGCCGCGTGCAGCCCCCGTCACCGCCGCCAGGATCAGGCTCGCGGTGCGCGCCAGCATGTCCTGGAAGGCGGCAAGCGCGATGCCGCCATATTCGGTTCCGAGCCGCCCTTCGGCGACGACGGCGCCGTTCTCCTCGATGCGGGCCAGCGGCGTCCGGCCATCGAGGATCGACGCCAAAAGGGCGGCTTCGCCGGCGGCGCCGTCATAGGTCACACGCCAGACGCGCGTTGCCTCCTGCCGCGCGTCGCCGCACAGGTCGAGCACGAGGTCCGGCAAGGTCGGCGGCCGCGTTTGATAAGGTGCCAGGGCCGACAGCGGCAGGCGCTTGGCCAGCCCATCGGCGGGCAAGCCATGGATGACCGTTTCAAGCTGGAACAGCGCGGCTATGCTGCCTGGGACGCCGCTTCCGCGCGGGCGTGCGTCGACGCTGACCTCGACATTGGCGAGCGCCGCCAGGCGCCGCAGCAGCAGCAGGTGGAAAGCACGGAGGCAGTCGCTGTCCAGGCGCAGGCTCACCTGCATGTCGCACCCCTAGAGTTCTGATGGTCGGTAAGCTGGCCGGTGTTCGATTTTTGGGCACGAGAGATGGGCAACGGTCGGACTGGAGAAAGGTGGCGCTCCATTTCCATTCGTTTCCCGCTCGCTTGCGCCCTGTCAACACGGCCCGTGTCTTTGCTACGCAAACTCCGTGCCAGAAATCAGAAGAGCTCCCAACATAATTAACAGTGTTTTAACAGTTGGAGTAATAGCTAGGCTGAAGCCGCAATGTAATCTTTTGGGGCACACGGAGTGTTGTCGGAGCGACCTTTGCAATCATCCCTGCTCTCGTTGCCGCAACAACACGCTCCGGAGGTGATGCAATATGCGCCGGAGCCACCACCGGCCGCGTCCTATCCATCCTCGAGCGTCGAGCTGGGTGACCTGAAGCGCATATTGGTGCGCCGCCGCTTCCTGATCCTCGCCACCGCCGCGCTGCTGACCCTTGGGGCGCTGCTCTATGGACTGTTCACGCCGGCGCTCTACAGCTCGGTGGCGGAAATCATCGTCGATCCGCAAGACCTGCAGGTGGTCACCAACGACGTCAATCCGAGCCGGGTTCCGCCTGATGGCGGCATCACCATGGTGGAAAGCCAGGTTGCCGTCGTCCAGTCGAGCGGCGTGCTGCTCAGGGCTATCGCGGCAACCAACCTGACCGAGGATCCCGAATTCAACGGGCAGGGCGGATTGCTGAGCCATTTGCTCGGCGGCGTGCTGGGTTCGGGGTCGGCCGAGACCGACAAGACGGGCAAGACACTCGATGCGCTGCGCCGGCGGCTGGCGGTCAAGCGGGCCGACAAGGTGCTGGTCCTCGACGTGATCGTCACCGCCAAGAGCGCCGACAAGGCGGCGAAGCTCGCCAATGCCATCGCGCAGGCCTACCTCGCCGACCAGGCGAGCGCGCGCGCCAAGATGGCCACGGATGCTTCCGACTCCATCACCGCGCGGCTGGAAGAGCAGCGCAAGCGCGTCCAGCGGGCCGAGAATGCGGTCGAGGCCTACAAGTCCGCCAACAACATGGTGATGGCCGCGGGCAATCTGGTCAGCGACCAGGAACTGACCGAGATCAACACGCAGCTCGCGGCGGCGCAAAGCCGCACCGCGACGCTGAAGGCGCAGGTCGACCAGTTGCGCCGGTCCGGCGGCGCACCAGACGCGACCTCGGAGGCGATGCGCTCGGCGGTGATTTCGAGCCTGCGGGCGCAGGAGGCGACGCTTGTCGACCAGGTTTCGCAGCTCGGCACGGAACTCGGGCCGCGCCATCCCTCGATGATGGCGGCCCAGCAGCAGCTACGCGACACGCGCCAGCTCATCGCGCGCGAACTCGGCCGCATCGTCGCCGCCGCCGAAACCGACTATGAGCGGGCGCTGGCCAACCAGCAGGCGCTGGAGGCCAAGGTCGCGGGCATGAAGAGCAAGTCGCTCGACACCGACCAGGCCTCGGTCAAGCTGCGCGAATTGCAGCGCGATCTCGAGGCGGTGCGCTCCGTTTACGCAACCTATCTGCAACGGGCGCAGGAAACGCGCGAGCAGGTCAATGTCGACAGCACCAATGCGCGCATCATCTCCGACGCCATGCCGGCGCTGAAGAAGAGCTGGCCGCCGCTGTTGCTGCTGGTATTCGGCGCGTTCTTCGGCGGTCTGGGGCTGGGTACCGGCCTGGCGCTGATCGCGGAATATTCATCGCCGACGGTGCTTTCCAGCGCGCAGATGCAATCGGCCATCGACGCGCCCGTGGTGGGCGTGCTGCCGGCAAAATCGGCGCGCCGCCGCTGGTGGCCTTTCGGCGGCACCACCACGCCGGCCGGACAGAAGATGGACGCCGTCGCCGGGCTGGCGCTGAGACGCCTGTTCTCTTCCAGCCGGCGCCCGCCGGACTGGCCGCTGGTGCCGTCCGTCCTGCTGACGTCGGCGCCTGAGGACGCCGCGCAGCGGGGCCGGGTGGCGCGCCTGCTGGCCAACGCGGCGGCCGCCAGGGGCAGCCGCGTCCTGTTCATCGACACCAACAATGCCGGCGGCCAAAAGGAGCCGCAGCCAGGCCTGCTCGACGTGCTGCGCGGCGAATATGCCTTCGAGGCGCTGAGCCAATACGCGCCCGGCAGCAACGTCGCGGTTCTGGGCAAGGGCCGGCCAAAGGCTGCCTTCTCCGAGGCGCAGGGCGTCTATTTCACGCAGCACATGCTGGCCCAGGCGAGCCGCAATTTCGAACTCGTCATCGTCGACGGAGGCGCGCTGGCCGACAATCTCAACGCCTCGCCGCTGGTTGCCATGGTCGACGAGATCGTGCTTGTCGCCACGCTCAACGCGACGCCGATGCGCGATGTCACGGCGGCTTCGCAGGCCATTTCCGTCATGGGGCGGTTGCCGACCGGCGCCTTGCTGGTCGACGAGGCGGCCTGACATGGCTGCCATCCGGGGTGCCGCCCGGTCCGCCACCCCAGCCGGCTGGGCCGGCCAGGGTCAAGTCGCGGCCGCGCCCCGTGCCGGCAATTCCCTCGACTGGGTGACCGGCTACGGCCTAGTCGCGGTTGTCGCGTTGCTATTCAGCATCTCGGGCGGCATGCTGTGGCTGGTGGGTTACAATTACGACGGCCTGACCGGCAATCCGGCGACCAAGATCCATCCCTCGACCTATCTGCTCGTGCTGATGTTTGCCTGGCGCGCCTGCACCTTCGGCAACCCGGTCGGCTACACGCTGGCCATAGCCGACAGGCGGCCGGCGAGCGCGCTGCTGGCCGTCATGTCGATCATGCTGCTGGTCGTCGTCATCGTCAGGCAGCGCCCCGGCATGGCCGGCATGATCGACACTTTCGTGGCGCCGGCGCTGCTGGTGATGATGCTGGCCGAGGACGACGAAAGGACGTTCGCCCGGATGCGGACCGTCGTCCACGCGGTCATGACCGTGAACGCGCTGCTGGCGCTGTTCGAGTTCGCCACCAAGACGCTGGTCTTTCCCTACCGGCTCGACGGCGAGGTGTTCATGAACGACCTGCGCTCGACGGCGCTTCAGGGCCATCCGCTGTCCAACGCGACCATCACCGCGATCTACGTGCTGGCGCTGCTTTCGGGTTCGCGATCGCTGTCCATGCCGATGCGGCTCGGGCTGATCGGCCTGCAATGCGCGGCGCTGGTCGTGTTCGGCGGGCGCTCGGCGATGGTGACGACGATCGCGCTCGGCGGCATCTACCTGCTTTTCAGTGGCGTCGCTTATCTGCGGCGAGGACGCATCAGCCTGCCGGGTGCCGCCCTTGCGGTCGTGCTCTGCTCGCTGCTGCCGGTCGTGCTCGCCATGCTGTTCTCTTACGGTTTCTTCGACGCGCTGCTGGAACGCTTCGTGTCGGACAGCGGCAGCGCCAATGCCCGCGTCGAAATGTTCGAGCTGTTCAAGCATTTCGAACTGCGCGACCTGATCGTGGGGCCCGATATCGATCTCATCGAAAGCCTGCGCCGCATCAACGGCCTCGAACAGGGCATCGAGAACCCGATCATCCGCCTGGTGCTCTATCAGGGCGCCTTCTTCACCCTGCTGTTGTTCTTGGGCTTCGTACTGTTCATGCACGAAGTGGCGCGCCGCTGCCATCCCGGCATCTGGCTGACGATGCTGGGCTGGCTGATCCTGCTCAACACCTCCGAAAGCCTGGCGTCCAAGACGACGCTGATGACCAAGTTCGTGGTGATCGCGCTGGTGCTGTACCGGCCGGCAAGGGCGATGGGGCGAGGAGTACAACGGTTGCAAGGGTAGCGCTCTACGGCGCCCCCCTCTGCCCTGCCGGGCATCTCCCCCACGAGGGGGGAGATTGGCGGCTTCTGCGCTGGCTCTCTCTTGCAGCATAGGCGATTGGCGAAGGCGGACGTGCCTCCGATCTCCCCCCTCGTGGGGGAGATGTCCGGAAGGACAGAGGGGGCGTGAAGGAACTCGACGATTGCCCGTGTGGGACGGCAACCTACCCCGGCATCCTCAACCCAAGCGCCTCGACCATCGCCGGGTCGAGCGCGCGCGTCGTGTCGTCCATCATGCCCATACCGTCGAAGAGGTCCCAGAAGGCCCAGGGGAAGCCTGATGCCTCGGCGCTCTGCCTGACATCGGCGATATAGCGGGCACGGTCGGGGTTGGGGGCGGCGACGTAGCGGGCGTCGGTGCGCAGCGCGCCGAATTCGCCGATGATGACGCGGCCAGGCGCGATGCCGTGGCTGTCGGCCCAGTCGCGCGCCTGGCCGATATATTTGTCGATGAACCAGCGGTCGGGCCTGGCGTCGAAATAGACCCTGAGCACGCGCTCGGTTTCGGCATAGGCGGCCTGCTTGTCCGCTTCGGAGGTCTCGATGTCATCAGCCATGCGCGCCCTGACGGAGGCCAGCGTCTGTTCGAGCGAACCGGCGGAAGCCGGCCATGGCACGTTGTTCAGCGCACGGTAGACGGGCTCGCGCATCCAGGGCGCGCCCTGGTGGCTGAACAGATAGGGTTCGTAGAAGTGGAAGGTGAACAGGATCGGCTCGAAGGCCGCCAGCGGCTCCGGGTCGAGCGCGGCGAGCCCGCTCACCATCGAGCCGCAGCCGCCGGTGACGACCAGCGGCAAGGTCGACGTCGATGCCCTGGCAGCCGTCAAAAGAGCCGCCTGGACGTTGGACCAGGCATTGGAAGAGCAGGATTGCGGCGGCTCGTTGACCGGTTCCAGCGCCACCATGCCCTGTGCGAAGCGCTGCAGCCTGCCGGCAAGCGTGCCGACCAGCGCGCGATAGGCTGCGAATTCGGGGGCGGCGGTGCTGGAGACCATGCGGTCGGGATTCCAGTAATGGGTGGCGCCGTTGGCCTGCACGTTGACGATGATGCCGAGGTCGGCATCGAGGGCGGCCGCGACGGCATCGTCCAGCATCGCCAGCAATTTCGCGCGCGTGGCGGCGTCGGCGGCGAGGAACGGCCCGGGATCGACCGGCAGGCGGATGAAATCGAGCCCGGTCCGGCGCAGCCGGCGAAGATCGTCCGGTGTCGGCACCGGCCGCTGCGACTGGAAGGGCGGCCAGGCATAGTCGGTGCGCGGCGCGGGAAACTCACGCGTCAGCGCGAACCAGGGCCAGGCATTGACGCCGCGGCGAAAGCGCCATTCGCCAGTGGCGGCCAAAGCGGGTGGCGCGAAAGAAAGCGCCGCCGTGGCGGGCACCAGCGCCGTCGACAGCGCGGTCCTCAGCAGCCGCCGTCGCGACCAACCCGTCATACGGCGCCGGGCGAGGGGCGATCGACCGGCACGGCGCCGGCGGCGGTCACGCCCAGAAGCCGGTAGGCTTCGGTCTCATAGGCAAGCAGGACATCGTCCCAGCGGAAGACTTCGTTGGCGCGAGCCCTGGCGGCCGCGCCGCAGGTCCTGACCAGGGCGTCATCCTCCATCGCCTGCCGCATCCGCTCGGCGCAGCTGCGCGCATCGGTGAAATAGATGGCGGCCGCGCCCGCGGTCCATCTGTTGTAGGGGTTGTCGTGGGCGATCACCATGTTGCCGGCGGCCAGCGCCTCGACCAGCGACGGGTTGGTGCCGCCGACGGTGTGGCCATGCAGATAGGCGCGCGCGTGAAAACGCAGCGCCTTCACCGCCGCCTGGTCGTAAATGGCGCCGGGCAGCACCACCGAGGCGTTGGCTGCCTCGCGGACGGCGACATGATACGGAATTTCAGGGGAGAGCGTGCCCAGAACCACCAGCTTCATGTCGCGCTTCTGGCTGCAGAAGGCCTCGACGATGGGCAGGATGTTGTTGTCCGGCTCGATGCGCGCGATCGAGATCAGGTATTTGCCGGGCTCGAGGCCGAGCGCGCGCACCGGCGCCTCCGGCGCCGCTGTCACCGGGTCGGCGCCATAGGTGATGGTGGCTATGGCGTTGCGCGGCCGGCGCGTTGCCAGGTGATCCGCGATCACCGGATGGTCGGCGACGAGACGGTGCGAGGCCCAGGCGCCTATCCACTCGTTGAGCCAGAACCATGTGCGTGCCGCCACACCCCATTTGGGCCGGCGCCACTCGATGCCGTCCATGTTGGTGATGATCTTGCGCCGCATCAGCCTCAGCCAGGTCAGGAAGACAGCGCCATTATAGCCGAGCACCAGGCAGACGCCGGGCCGACGGGCGGCGTCGAGCACGCATTGCCAGTCGAACTCCAGCGTCGCGCGCGGGCCTTTCGAGGCGACCTGGACATGGATCAGATCGATGCCTTTCCAGGTGTCGACGCGCACCCTCCGGTCGACCCGCTCGACCTCCTCCTGGCAGTAGACGCCGACCTTCCAGCCGCGCCCGGCAAGAAACAGCGCCAGCTTCTCGGCGAAGGTCTCAAAGCCGCCATGGGCCGCGGGAATGCCGCGCGTCCCAAGGATGAGGATGGTGGGCGTTTCCGGTCTCATGGCTACTGGCGCTTTCAATCCGCTCGATTCCGCAATGCGAGGCTGTTCCAATCCCGAAACCGCTGCCTGGCGATATCCATACCAGAGTCGGGGTTCGCTCATTATCGCACCGGGGTTGTAAAATATTTCTTCAGGCCGCCGGGGTTGTTTCACTATCGGTCAACCTTCCATGCGTATGTATCGAAACGAGGCATTGCCGGGACCTGGCGGCCGGAAGACGGTCAAACCAGGCCCGGCACGATCCTTGCTCGTGGACTTCTGCGCGCCAGAATCGGCGGAGGGCGTGCAGCATTGGAGTGGTGATCCGGATCTCATCCGTTTCATGGCAACCAGTGGAGTCCAAAGGGGTGTTGGACTTGAAGTTTCCTGTCGCTGATGCCGTCAGGCGGCGGAATCGTACACCACCCCTGACAGAAAGATGCATGTGAAGATGCGGATTGCCTGCATCCATCAGGGCTATGAACTCTATGGCTCCGACCGCAGCTTCGCGGAGAGCGTGGCCGCGCTGCGCGCCGCGTTTCCGTCAGCCGACATCGAAGTGGTCCTGCCGCGCGGCGGACCGATCGTGCAGATCCTCGAACCGCATGCGGCCCGGATCGTCTTCGAGCCGCTCTGGGTGCTGAGGCGCCAGGCCATTGCGCGCCTTGCCACCATCGAGATGGCGCGGCTGCCGGTCGCGGTGCTGAGGGCCTGGCGGCGGCTCAGGGATTGCGACCTCACCTATGTCAACACCTCGATCGTGGCCGACTATGCGCTGGCCGCCCGCCTTCTGCCCGATAAGGCCGTGCTGCACATCCATGAAATTCCCGAAGGCGCCATGCGCAGGATCCTTGTCGGCCTGATGCACTGGAGCCGTGCCGATCTCATCTTCAACTCGCGCGCCACCCGCGCCGCGTTCGGCGAGCCCCGATCCGCGCGCTCCCATGTGGTCTATAACGGCGTTGCCGGCCCGCCGGCGGCCGAAGCGATGACCTATGACGGCAAGCGTCCGCTCAAGGTGCTGCTGCTTGGCCGCATCAACAGGATCAAGGGCCAGGAAGTGCTTCTGGAGGCGATCGCCTCGCTGCCGGCGGACCTCAGGTCGAGGGTCGAGGTGCGCCTGGTCGGCGGCGCCTTCGAAAGCGTCGAGCGCGAGCGCGCGCTGGCCGAACTGGTCGACGGCATGGGGCTCAGCGGACGCGTCAGCGTGCTGCCCTTCATTCCCGACCCGTCCGAGCATTATCGCTGGGCCGATATCGTCACAGTGCCGTCGCGGCGTCCCGAATCGCTCGGCCGCGTCGCCATCGAAGCGATGGCCTATGGCCGGCCGCCGCTGGTGTCGGCGATCGGCGGGCTGGTCGAGGTGGTCGCGGACGGCGAAACCGGCTGGCATGTTCCGCCCGGCGATGCCGCCGCGCTCGCCGGCAAACTCGAGGAAATCATCCTGCGGCCCGAGGCCTGGCGCTCCTTTGTCGCCGCCGGGCGGGCGCGCTACGAGGCGGTCTTCAGCGAGCCGGTCGCGGCGGCGGCGATCGCGGCCATAGCCACGGACAAGCTGAAGGCAACCATCGCCAAGCCGAGCCGGACGGCAACCGCGCGCCAGGCGGAGACACGGCCGTGAAACTGCCTGGCCATCTGGTGCGGCGCCTGGTGCTGATGATCGGCGGCGAGGCGATGCAGAGCGGCTTCCACTTCGCCCTCAACATCGCGCTGCTGCACATGCTGTCGGCGCAAGGCTATGGCCTGTTCGCCATCGGCATGGTGATGGGCGGCGTCGGCCTGTCCTACATCAGGTCGCTCACCGCCGTTCCTGCCTCGATCTGGATGGGCAAGAGCACCAACAGCGCCGGCGTCAACGCCTATGACGTGGCCTTCGGGACGGCGGCGCTGGTCGTCGCGCTGCTGATGGCCGTCGGCACGGCGGTGGTGATGCGTCTTTTGGGCGATCCCAGCGGAATTGCCGCCGGTTGCTTCGTCGGTGCATGGTCGCTGCGCAGCCACATGCGCACGGCCTTCTTCGCGCGCCGCCAACAGGTGATCGTCTCCATCAGCGATGCCGCCTTCACCATCGCCGGCACCGTCATGGCCGGCCTGGCGATCTCGATGGCCGGGGACATGCTGCAGACCGTGTTCTACGCGCTCGCGGCGGCCAATCTGTTCGGCATCTTCGTCCTGGTCCGGCTGGCGCGCCGCACGATGCGCATCAGCTTCCGCATGCCGACGCGGCGGCGCTATGCAAGGCTCTGGGCCCAGCTCTGCTGGTCGGCATTCAGCGCCACCACCACCAACATCCAGGGCCAATGCCTGGCGCTGCTGGTCGCCGGCATTGCCGGGCCGGCCGCCTACGCGCCGCTGGCGGCGGTGATCGTGCTGTTCGCGCCGCTGCGCATCAGCAGCCTTGCCTTCGTGAACATGACGCAGCCGGAACTCGCCAAGCTGATGCGCAACAACGAGACGCGCCGTGTCTGGGCGCAGGCAAAGCTGTGGGCCCTCGTCATGGGGCTCGGCGCGGTGGCCTATGGATGCGCCATCCTGTTCGTCCTGCCGATGATAAAATCGCAGGCTCTCCAGAATGCGTCGGTGGAGTTCATCGGGCTTTTCGTGATCGCGAATTTCATCCCCATCATGCTCTACATCATGCCCCGCATCGTGCTGGAGATCATGGGCGACTTCCGCATCGTCGCATTCATCACCCTGGGCGGCGCCATCGTCGGGCTGGCGTTGATCGCGATCCTGCTGGCGGTCGCGTCTCCGCCCTGGTCGCTGGCTGGTTCCGCGCTCTCCGAGATCTTCGTGCTCGTGGCATCGTGGTATTTCGTGCATCACCGCATGTGGAACATCGAACATCCGGACCAGCAGCGCGACAGCCGGCTGGGTTCGTGGCGGCGGGCGGTTTCGTTCGCCGCGGTAAGACGGTAGGAGAGGGACGTGTCAGGCCAGGCATTGCAAGTTGCCGCGGTGACCGACCTGCCCGGCGGGCAGGTTCCGCACCCCGCCGCCATCGCCGCCAACGACGCCTATACGGCGAAACTGCACACCAGCCTCGAGACGGTCAGGCCGCTCTGGCTGCGCCTGCAGGCGCAGGGCGTGTGCACCGGCCACCAGAATTTCGCCTGGGCCGAAGGGATCGTCGCGCGGCTGCTGCCGGAAAGCGCTGAACTCCTCATCGTCGAGGTGGGCGACGCCGCGACGGGCGAACCCAGAATGCTTGTGCCGCTGATGCGGCGCAGGGCGTTCCACCATTGGGTGGTGGAATGGTTGAGCTGTGGCGTCTGCGATTATGCGGCGCCGCTGCTGGCCGATGCCAGCCCGTGGAGCAGGCAATCCGCGCAGGCCGCGTGGGCGGCGGTGCGCTCGGCGCTGCCGCCGTCGGACCGTGTCCACATCGTGGGAATTCCGCGACAGATCCACGGCGTCGCCAATCCGCTGGCCTTGCTGCCAGCCACGCGCGATTCCATGCAGACCACGTTCGGCCTCGCCATCGACGGCGACCCGCAAACAGTCCTCAAGCGTCTTTGCAGGCCGTCCTTCGTCAAGGAATTCGGCAAGGACTGGCGTCGCCTCGAACGGCTTGGCGGGGTGGAGCTGGTCGAGGCCGGCGCGCCGGCCGAGCTCGAGCGCATCTTCGGTGAACTGGTGCGGATGCGGCTCGACCGCTTTCGCGAGCTTGGCCGCTTCGATTTGCTGACGCAGGAGAAGATCGTCGATTTCTACCGGAACGCGGCCGTTCAGGGCCTGTTGGACGGTTCCGTGCGGCTTTTCGGGCTGCTCGTCGGCGAGGCTCTGATCGCGGTTCAATATCTCCTGGTTCATCAAGGGACTGTTCATGCTCTGCTGATAGCAATGGACCAGGGCGTCGTGCCCAATGTCTCGCCGGGGCTTGCAATCATGGGCAGGTTGATCGGCTGGGCGCGCGAACAGGGCTTTGGGTATTTCGACCTCTCCGTCGGCAACCAGAGCTACAAGGAACATATGGGCGCCAAGGGTTCGGTATTGGTCGAACTCCGCCATGGGTTCACGATGCGGGGCAGTGTGGCCAATGCCGCCATCGAGTTCCGCAGGCGGGCCGAGGCGTTCGTGCGCTCCAACCCAAGGCTGCTCAAAGCGGTCCAGGGAACGATGCGGGGTTTGCGGCGCTTGCGTGGTTGATGCCGGGGCGGGCCAGAACGGATAGGAGAAGCATGTGGCAAGCCTGGCAGTGCAGCCGGCCGCGGCGGCGGATGCACCGGTACAACCCGTTTCTCCGATCAGAGCCGGCATTGACGTCGGCGCGCACTATACGGCGCGGCTGCACACCAGCTTCGACACCATAAGGCAGCTCTGGCAACGCCTCGAGGAAACCGGCCTGTGCACCGGTCACCAGGGCCTTGCCTGGGTGGAAGGGATCGCCAGCCGGCTGATGCCCAAAAGTGCCGATCTGCTCGTCGTCGAAGTCAACGACGCCGCCACGGGCGCGCCTGTCATGCTGCTGCCGCTGATGCGGCGCCGGGCGCTCGGCCACCATGTGATCGAATGGCTGAGCTGCGGCGTGTGCGATTATTCGGCGCCGCTGCTGGCCGATGCCAGGCATTGGACCACGCAAAGCGCCGACGCCGCCTGGGCCGCGGTCCGCGCCGTGCTGCCGCCGGCCGACCGCATCCACGTGGCGGGAATCCCGCGACAGATCCACGGCGTCGCCAACCCGCTGGCGCTGCTTTCGGCGGCGCGCGACTCCATCCAGATCGCCTCGGGCCTGGTCCTGGATGGCGAGCCGGAAACGCTGATCAAGCGTATCTGCAAAAAGTCCTTCACCAAGCATTTCTACAAGCACTGCCGCCGCTTCGAACAGCTCGGCGGCCTCGCACTGGTCGAAGCCGAGACGCCTGACATGATCGAGGAGCAGTTCGGAACGCTGCTGGACCTCAGGCTCAACCGCTTTCGCGAGCTCGGCCGCTTTGACCTCCTGACCCAGGCGCCGATCGTCGACTTCTACCGCAATGCCGCCCTGCAGGGGCTTTCCGACGGCTCGGTGCGGCTGTTCGGGCTGCGCGTCGGTCAAGCCTATCTCGCCGTGATCTACGTGCTGGTCATGAAGGGCACCTTGCACGCCCTGCTGCTCGGGATCGACCAGGAGGCGGTGCCCAACGTCTCGCCGGGCCTGACCACGATCGGCAAGCTTATGATATGGGGGCGGGGGCAAGGGCTCGGCTATTTCGACCTTTCGGTCGGCAGCCAGGGATACAAGCAGCATATCGGCGCCGCGAGTTCGGTGCTGGCCGAATTGTGCGAGCCGATGACGCTGAAGGGCAGGGGCTCGACCGCCTATATCAGGCTGCGCGGCAAGACCGAGCTTTTCGTGCGCTCCAAGCCGCGGCTTTACAAGGCCGTGCAGGGCGTGATGCGCCGTTTGCGGCGGTTGAAGACCTGAAGGGCGCCCGCGAAATTGACAGGGCCGCGCGTCTCCGCCATCCTTGGGGCCAGTCGCCGGGCGGCCAAGAGCGGCCGAGTTCCGTGTCAGGCGACCGAGGGCGAAGCGCATGTCCACTGCCGTGAACAGCCAGAACTCCAAGCGCGCCGCGGTGCGCAAGGCGCTCGACCGCCACAAGGTCTACATCACCGCGCAGAGTTTCTCGGGCGGCACCTACAGTGCGCGCGTGCTGGTCGACGGCGAGGCCTATTGGGTCGACGAATTCCGCTTGAGCCAGTTGCAGCAGGGGCTGTCGCCGGCCGAGCTTGAGCTGACGCCGGCGATTGACGATTGAGACGCTTGTTTGCTGTTGCCACGCGCTTCGATCTCTGACCGATGGCCAGCCCTCCCAAGCTCAAGACCTACCGCGCCAAGCGCGAATTCTCCAAGACGCCGGAACCCGCCGGCGGCCTGATCGTCGGCGACGGCAATCGCTTCGTCGTCCACAAGCACCACGCCACGGCGGATCATTACGATCTGCGCCTCCAGGTCGGCGATGTCCTGAAAAGCTGGGCGGTGCCGCGCGGGCCTTCGCTCAACCCGGCCGACAAAAGACTGGCGGTGGAGACCGAGGACCATCCGCTCGAATATATCGATTTCGAGGGCGTCATCCCCGAGGGCGAATATGGCGGCGGGCCGATGATCGTCTGGGATACCGGCAGCTGGGCGCCGATGGACGATGTCGACAAAAGCCTGCGCACCGGCGCCTTCAAGTTCCGGCTGGCCGGCGAAAAGCTCAATGGCGGCTGGATGCTGACCCGGCTGAAGCCCAAGCCCGGCGAGGACGAGACCAAGAAGAACTGGCTCTTGTTCAAGGAGCGCGACCTCGCCGCCGACACGGCGTTGGACATTCTCGAAGCGCGGCCGGACAGCGTCAAATCCGGATTGCGCATCGAGGAGTTGGTGGCACCGCCGAAGCCGGTCGCGAAGTCCGCGCCAAAGCCTGGTTCGCTGAAGCCGGGCGGCCTGCCCGGCGCGGCCAAGGCGCCGGCGCTCAGCCGGATCGAGCCGCAACTGGCGACCCAGGTGCCGAAGCCGCCGGGCGGCGAAAGCCCTGCCGAGAATACGAACGAGCTGTGGCTGCACGAGATCAAATTCGACGGCTACCGCACCATGGCGCATGTCGCCAATGGGGAGGTGCGGTTGATCACCCGTGGCGGCATCGACTGGACGAAGCGCTATGGCGACCTGGCCGGTGCGTTCGCCAAGCTGCCGTGCCGCGAGGCGATCATCGACGGCGAGATCGTCGTGCTCGACGCCAAGGGCATTTCCCGCTTCGCGCTGCTGCAGGACGCGCTGGCGAGTGGCGCCGGCAGCAAGCTGCATCTCTATGCCTTCGATCTGCTGCATCTCGACGGCTGGGACCTGATGAAGGTGCCGCTCATCCGGCGCAAGGCGCTGCTGGCCGAACTGCTTGGCGGGCTCGGCGCCAATTCCGCCATCCAGTTTTCCGACCATGTCGAGGGTTCGGGGCAGGGGCTTTTTGATCAAGCTTCGGATATGGGGCTGGAAGGCGTCGTCTCGAAACGGGCGACCGCCATCTACCAGAGCGGCCGCACCAAGAGCTGGACCAAGACCAAGGCGCTGAAGAGCGAAGACTTCGTCATTGCCGGCTACACCGTCTCCGACGCGGCGGAAGGGCTGGCAGCTCTTGGCATGGCCGAATGGGAGGATGGCGAACTGCACTATCGCGGCAAGGTCGGCACTGGCTTCGACCGCGCGACGGCCGCCGATCTCCTGGCGCGGCTGGAGCCGCTGACATCAGGCGCCTCGGTGCCCGAAGGGGCGCCGCGCGAAATCATGCGCGAGATGCACTGGGTGAAACCGTTGTTCTCGGCGCGCGTCCACTATGCCAACCGCACGGCGGACAATGCGCTGCGCCATGGCGTGTTTCGCGGCCTCAGGGATGTCGGCCTGTCGACGCCGGTGTCGACCAAGCGCAAGCGCCTGATCTCGGAGGCCGATCTGGCGACCATCTGGGTGACCAATCCGACGCGGCGTCTGTTCGGCAAGACCGGCCCGACCAAGCTCGACATCGCCGTCTATTACGCGCTGGTCGGCGATTTCATGCTGCCGCACATCCTTGGCCGCCCGGTGTCGCTGGTGCGCTGCCCGACCGGCCTGCCCAAGGACTGCTTCTTCCAGCGCCACGCCTTCACCGGCATGCCGCCTTCGGTGGTGACGTTCCAGGCGACCAATTCCGAGGGAGAGACCAAGTCCTATCTCTCGGTCGAGGGCGCGAAAGGCTATCTGGCGCTGGCGCAGTTCGGCGTCGTCGAATTCCACACCTGGGGCACGCACCGCACCAGCCTCGACAAGCCCGACCAGATCGTCTTCGACCTCGACCCGGGCGAGGGGATTTCCTGGCGCGAGGTGGTCGAGGCCGCCGTCCACATCAAGGGCGAGCTGGAGGGACTGGGGCTGGTGCCGTTTGCCAAGACTTCCGGCGGCAGCGGCATCCACATCACGGTTCCGGTGACGGGCAAGCAGAACTGGAAGAAGCTGCACCAGGCAACCAGCGCCATATCAACGCATCTGGCGGCGACCGCGCCCGACACCTTCACCACCACCATGGGCAAGGAAAACCGCAAGCGGCGCATCTTCATCGACTATCACCGCAACGCGCGCGGCCACACCTCGGCGGCGCCATACTCGCTGCGAGCGCGCACCAATCTGCCGGCCTCGACGCCGGTGAGCTGGAGCGACCTGGAGGCGATCGATGCGCCGCAGGATTTGAATTATGCCTCGCTGCCTGGGTTGCTGGAGACGTCGGGCGATCCGTGGGCGGAGATCGATGAGTTTGCCAGGGATTTGCCGGTGTTTGGCCATGTGTAAGCCGGAAGCGTCGGCGCAATCCCTACACTTCGTCATCCTAGGGTCTTCGCGACGTCGCTTCGCGACTGCTCCGCCCTAGGATGACGAAGCACCAAGTCCTCTCAGTTCCATCTCCATCGACGCTTCCGACAATTTGAATTATTCTCTTCCCGTGACCCAAAACGCGCCGGAAGGTTTCGTCAGGGATTTGCCGGTATTGTGCGGGGGTCGGTGTAGGATTTCCTCGGCGTCGATCGTCCTTCGGACGAAAAACGCTGCAGAGAGCATGATCCCGAAAAGTGGGAACCGGTTTTCGGATAAGATCATGCTCAAGCTAAAATGTCAGCGCATGGCCGCGTAGGAGTTCATCATGGCGCCCAGGGCAAGTTGGAAGGGTTACCTCAAGCTCAGTCTCGTCAGCTGTCCGGTGCGGCTATACCCCGCCACCAGCGCCAGCGAACGCATCTCGTTCAACCAACTGCACAAGAAGACCCACAACCGCATCAACATGAAGCCGGTCGATCCCGAGCTGGGACTCGTCGAGCGCGCGGATCTGGTCAAGGGCTATGAGTACGAGGACAAGCAGTACATCATCATCGATGATGCCGACCTCGACGCGGTGCGCATCGAATCCAACCATACGATGAACATCGAGGCCTTCGTCGACGAGGACGAGGTCGACGTCATCTACCAGGACGCGCCCTATTACATGGCGCCGGACGGGGCCATGGCGGAGGAAACCTTCGCTGTGCTGCGCGAGGCCATGCGCAAATCCGGCAAGCTCGCCATCGCCCGGCTGGTGCTGTCCAGCCGCGAGCGCGTGGTGACGATCGGCGCGCGCGAGAACGGCATGTTCGTGTGCACGTTGAGGAACCCCAACGAAGTGCGTGGCACGGCTGAATATTTCGGCAACATTCCGGCCGGCAAGCCTGATCCGGAAATGCTGCAGCTTGCCGAAGCGCTGATCAAGCAGAAGGGAACCACCTTCGATCCGAAGAATTACGAGGACCGCTACGAGGTCGCGCTGATGACGATGATCCGCGAGAAGCTGAAGGGCCACAAGCCGATCATCGCGGCGGCACCGGAGCGCGGCAATGTCATCAACCTGATGGATGCGCTGAAGGCCAGCCTGTCGCAGTCGAAGCCGCCGGCCAAGTCGAAGAGCAAGGCCGACGAAGTGGCGGCCAAACCCGCTGCTAAGAAGGCGGCAGCGGGCGGTGCTGCTCCTGAAAATCCGCTCAAGGCCAACCTGCTCAAGGCGGTCGGCAAGAGCAAGAAATGACGGCACCGGCCGTTGCGGGCGCTGTCTTCGGCACGATCGGCGCGCTGGCGGCGTTTCCGCTCAGGCTCGCCGCGCGCGAGGTGGAGCGCCAGCACGGCCAGCTCAGGCGCGGCGTCACCCGGCGTACCACGCATGTCGTGTTCGGCCGGACCTTGTTGGCCAAGGCAGGGCTGACGAAAAACGGCGATGCCGAGATTGAGCGCCGCGTCGTCGCCGAGCGCGCGGCCGGGCGCATGCTTCTCAGCGAGAACGGTTTCCTGCGACTGCTCGGGCTGATGAAGGCGCCCGAGGCGTCTTCGCTGTCGCGCCAATCGCTGATCGACCAGTCGAGGCTGTCCGGCGCCGATCTCGACCGGCTCAGCCTGTTCGATGCCTTCGAGCATGATGGCGAGCCCTATTCCTTCCGCGATCTGATCCTGGCGCGCAAATATGCCGGGCTGGTCGCCGGCGGCGCGACCTGGGGCGCGATCGCGCGCTCGGTGCACCGCTCCGGCCCGGTCGCCTCGCTCACCGCCAAGTCGCTCAATGTCGGCTCGCAGCATGGGCGCGCGGACGCGATCTATCTCGAAGGCGGCCAGAGCGAGCTCGACGGCCAGTTGCTGTTCGATCTGGGTGCCGCCACACGAGGCGACGACACGCTGGAAGACCTGTTCACTGAGGCGGAAGCGGCGGAGGAGGGCGGCGACCACGATGGCGCCGCCGCACTTTACCAGCGCTGCCTTGCCATCGATCCAACCGACGCCATCGCCGCCTTCAACCGCGCCAATTGTTTGCGCGGGTCCGGGCGCGCGGCTGAAGCCGCGCACGATTATGCCAGGGCGATAAAACTCGATCCGGCCTTCGTCGAAGCCTGGTTCAACCTTGCCGGGCTGATGAGCGAGCAAGGCCGCGACGCCTCGGCGCGAAGGCACCTGCAGAAAGCGATCGCGCTCGACAGGACTTATGCCGACCCGGTGTTCAATTTGGCGCGGCTGGAGTTTGATGCCGGCAATCTGCTGGAGGCGCGGCGGCTCTGGGTGCGCTATCTGGAGCTGGACAGCCAGTCCGAATGGGCTGGGGTGGCGGCCAGGGGCGTGCAATTCGTGGATATGCAATTGGCGCAGTCGGCGGGGTGACGATGATTGGCGAAAGCCGCGATGACAGCCGATCTCCCCACTTGTGGGGGAGATGTCCGGCAGGACAGAGGGGGGCGCTGTCCCGCCGGCGGATCCACTCATTTCAGACCGTCGCATTCCAGAGAGATTTGACCGAAGGCTGGCATTCCTTCGCGCCCCCCTCTGCCCTGCCGGGCATCTCCCCCACGAGGGGGGAGATTGGCAGCGTTAGCGCCGCGCGAGGAGCATAATGACCACCTTCCTCTTCGATGGCCACGACACCGCCCCCGTCACCATCCTGCTTGCGCATGGCGCGGGCGCCTCGATGGACTCTCCCTCGATGACCGCCACCGCCAAGGCACTCGCCGCCGTGGGCTTCCAGGTGGCGCGCTTCGAGTTCCACTACATGGCGGCGCGCCGCTACGGCCAGCGCAAGCCGCCGCCGCGCGCCGAGACGGTGAACCCTGAATACATCAAGGCGATCGCCGATCTCAGGGCCAAGGGCGTGACCGGGAAACTCATCATCGGTGGCAAGTCGATGGGTGGGCGCGTCGCCTCGATGGTCGCCGACGAGATGTTCGCCAAGGGTGAGATTTTGGGTCTGGTCTGCCTTGGCTATCCCTTCCATCCGCCCGGCAAGCCTGAGCAGCTGCGCACCAAACATCTCACCGGGCTGAAGACGCCGACGCTGATATTTCAGGGCACGCGCGACGAATTCGGCACCCGGGACGAGGTGGCCGGTTATGGCCTTTCCGATGCCATCGAAGTGATCTGGCTGGAGGATGGCGACCATGATCTCAAGCCGCGCAAAAGCGTGTCGGGTTTCTCGACGGCGGATCATCTGAAGACGCTTGCCGAGAGGGTGAAGGCGTGGGTGGCGCAGCCCTCGGTTTCGTCATCCTAGGGCGAAGCAAGGAGCGAAGCGACGCGTGCAGACCCTAGGATCCATGCCGTGACTTTCGAGAGCCGCCACGGAGCAGAACTCCGGCCCGTCGCATGCTACGCCAGACGTCACGGCATGGATCCTCGGGGCAAGCCCGAGGATGACGAAGTGCGGGGCGCCAGCGGCGTCCACCAATGAAGATCGCCTCGTTCAACATCAACAACATCAACAGCCGGCTGGACAACCTCCTGGCCTGGCTCGCCAGCGCAAAACCCGATGTCGTGTGCCTTCAGGAATTGAAGGCGCGCGACACGCAGTTTCCGCTGACAAGCCTCGCCAATGCCGGCTACGGCGCGGTGTGGAAGGGCGAGCCGACCTGGAACGGCGTCGCGATCCTGGCGCGCGGTGCCGAACCCGTGCTGACCCGCGACGCGTTGCCGGGCGACGATGCCGACCGCCAGAGCCGCTACATCGAGGCGGCGGTCGACGGTATCGTCATCGCCTGCCTCTATGCGCCGAACGGCAATCCGCAACCGGGGCCGAAATTCGCCTACAAGCTCGCCTGGCACGCGCGGCTGGGGGCGCATGCGGCACAACTCTTCGACACCGGCCTGCCGGTGGTGCTGGCCGGCGACTACAACATCGTGCCCGAGCCGCGCGACATCTACGCCACTCGCTCCTATGACGACAATGCGCTGGTGCAACCGGAAAGCCGCGCCGCCTTCGCCGCGCTGCTCGACCAAGGCTGGACCGACGCGTTGCGCAAGAAATACCCGAAGGAGACGCTCTACACCTTCTGGGATTACCGCCGGAACCGCTGGCCGCGCGACGCCGGCCTGCGGCTCGATCATATCCTGTTGTCGAAGACGCTCGTGCGCCGGCTGAAGGGGGCGGGGATAGACCGCGACGTGCGCGGGCAGGACGGCGCCAGCGACCATGCGCCGGTCTGGGTGGAATTGGGGTGAGGGATCTCGCGCCCGCTCATCATCAGCGGCGCATGCAGCCCTTTTCCGCAGGTCATTTCTCGCGCTAAGCTGGCAGCGCAGCGAGGGGGCCGGCTGATGCATTGCATTCGTGAAAACGGCGAGCGGCCATCATCGAAGCCTGTCCGCCATGAGTGACCTCGGCCTCATCGGAATCCTTCTCGCAGCGCTCGCGATCATTGCCGCCGCCGTCGCCGTCATCCGGCTGTTGCGCAAAGCGCGTGTCCGCCGCCGCGCGCTGCGCCGGGCCGATCCTGCCAACGACTACGCCATTCGCACCGACTGGAGCCGCAGCACCGGGACGATCAACTACTCGTCCTTCGTCTATTTCGATGTCGACCGCGACGGCCGCTACGGCGTGGCCGACCGGCCGATGGCCGGCATCATGGTGCGGCTGTTCGACGGACAAGGCGGCTTCGTCGCGTCATCGAGGACCAACAATGCCGGTTATGCCAATTTCACCATGTCGACGTCGGCGGTGAAGGCTGCACTCCGCTTGCCCGGCGCCTACCGGTTCTCGGTTTCGCTGCCGCCGGGCTGGCGCTCGCCCAGCGCCAACGAGACGCAGTCGATGGAGTTCCATTTGGCGCCCGGCTCGCCCACCGGGCTGGTGTCGCGGGACCTGCCACGGCCGGTCGGGCTGGCGCCGGTGCGCAGCCTGGCCGGCAGGATGGCGGCGGGCGGCAGCGCGACGCTGTCGGTGATGGCGAACGGGCAGGTGCTGGAGTGCCGGACGCTGGCCCCGGCCTCGGCCTTCCGCTTCGAGCTTGCCGAAGAAGCCGACACCATTGTGATCACCGGTGGCGGGCTCGATCGCCGGCTGGCGCTGTCGCCTTATCCGGCCGATCTCGGCCTGCTTTTACCCCGAGCCCTGGCCGACGGGGCGGCGCTGCGCACGATCGGCTTCGATGACGTCACCCAGCGCGGCTTCCGCAAGATCCCGTGCGGCCATGCGGGGCTGGAGTGGCGCAACCTGAACGCCATGGCGAAGGATCACACCAAGGACAGCGAGGGCTATGTCAACGGAAATGTCTCTGGCGACCACGTGGCCTATACCAGCAGCGGCTATCCGGCCGAGTTCAGCCGTGAGACGCCATTCGCCTTCCACTCGGTGTTGCTCAGCGTTGCGTGGCTGAAGGCGGAAGGGGAAACGGCGCTGATCGAAAGCTGGCGGGGTGAGCAGTTGGTCGCCAGCGATAAAGTGGTGCTGTCGGCGCTGACACCGCTCCACTACGCGCCGATGCTCGGGGAAGTCACCCGTGTCCGCCTTTCGGCAAAACACTCCTGGCAAATGGTCGTTGACGACCTCGTGCTGGCCGGCTGATTACTTGGTGATCGAGATCACGATCGGGCCGTTGACCGAGGCTGTGATCGATTTCAGATTGCCCTTCCGGATCAGAATGGGCCGTTCATAAATCTTCTTCATGATGCAAGCTCTCCACTATATCCCGGGCGGAGTGTGTCATAACTCCGCCTGCTGTCAATATTTCGCCCGGGATAGCTTAGTCCATATCGGCGGCGACCGTGGTAAATTGGACACTAGCCTTTATCGGCGTCGTTTGATCGAACCGGAGACCGTGGCTGCGGCGGCGCGATCGACCTCAAGCTGATTTCTCGAGCAGGGCCGCCGCGGATATTCTTCATGCCGCAGTGTCTGCGTCCGTCTTCCGCGAGCACGGGCGGCATTTTGCGATGTGCCCGTGACGCTGATAGTCTGGTCCAAGGGCCGGCGAGGGGAAGCGCGATGAACAGGTTGGCTGACAGGGTGCTGGGGCTCGTCCTGGCCGTGGTCGCGGTTGCCTGTCTGGCCGGGGTCTATCCGCTGATCGATACCCTTGCCGGGCACGGCTTTGCCGGGTTGGACGCGGCCGCGCCGCGTCTGGCGGCCTATTCGGTGGCCGCACTTGCCTGTTTCATCGGTGCGCTGCTGTTTCTGGCGGGCCAGTTGCCGGGCCGGCCCGTGCATGCGGCCGGAGTGCCGCTGTTCGGCAGGGATGCCGAGGTGGAACCGGCAGGCCGTCCGGGCCTGCGCCGGGCCTTCCTGGTGCTGCCGGTGGTTGTCGTGCTGGCGATGCTCGGTGACCAGTTCAACTCGTGGCGGCCGCATGAGGGTGGCCAGGACGTCGCCAGCGCGCCGCCCGTGGTTCCCGCGCCAAAGCCCGAGCCGCCAGCGCCGGCCCCGCCGCCAGCCCCCCCGGCCGCGGCAAACCCACCAACCGTATCGGTGCAACCAGCTCCGCCCGTGGTCGTGCCGCCTGTTTCGCCGGCGCCGGTCGTGCCGGCGCCGCCTGAGGTCGCGCTCATTCCGCCGGCCACGGTGGCGCCGCCGCCGCCGGCGCCACCGCCGCTGCCCACACTGCCCGAAGGCCATCGTGATGCCGTCGTCTGGCTGGCCGTAGCGCCGGACGGGCGTTCGATCATGAGCGCCAGCACCGACCGCACGATCAAGCTCTGGGATATCGGCGGCAAGCACCTGATCCGCAATCTCGGCGTGCACAAGGACATGGCGCGCACCGCGCTCTACATGCCCGACGGCATCAGCGCCCTGACGGCCGGGGACGACGGCGAGATCGTGCAGCGAAAACTCGCCGACGGCGCGGTCCTGCACGTCTTCCAATCCGGCCAGAACGGCGGCGTCAACAAGCTGGCGATCAGCCCGGACGGCAAGCACGCCGTCAGCGGGCACGACACCGGCAACGTCATCATCTGGGACCTCGTCAACGGCTCCGCGCAGCATGTGCTGACCGGCCATGAGTGGTCGATCAGCGCGGTCGTAGTCTCGCCCGATGGCAGGCAGGCCCTGTCGGGCAGCATCGACGGGACGCTGAAACTCTGGGACATCGAAAGCGGCAAGCAGCTGCGCAGCTGGCACGGCCATGAGCAAGGCACTTATGGCGCCGTGTTCACAGCCGACGGGCATCACCTGATCACCGGCAGCGGCGACCTGACGATCAAGGTCTGGGATCTCGACAGCGGCCGCGAGGTGAAGCGCTTCGAGGGCCACGAGGGTACGGTCTACGCACTGGCGTTGTCAGCGGACGGCAAGCGCCTGCTGTCGGCCTCGCTCGACGGCACCGCAAGGCTGTGGGACATCGAGAGCGGCAACCAGATCGCCATGTTCGACAGCCAGACCGGGCCGATCTACGCGGTGGCCTTCGCCGCCGACGGCACGGTGCTGACCGGCGGCTACGACCGCACAATCAGGGATTGGCCGGCCACCGGGGGCGACGGCGTCGTGCTGTTTGCGGGTGCGCCGGAGTGAGTGGAGATGTTGCGCCCACGCAATCGGAATGCTGAACGCGCCGAGCGCCTGGCCGACACGGACGGGGGGGCGCATTGTTGGGGTGTGCTCGGCGCCCGCGCCAGCCAGGGCGGCTCGTACCGCCGCAATAACATCATCGCACATTGCATGACGGCTGAAACTTCCGCGAAAGCGGAATAGGCAAAGGTTGCAAGGTCCGGCATCCTGACCGGGCATGGTCGGCAACCACCCGACGGGCGTCGACGAGAGAACAACCTCTTCGCCTTTGCAGCATTGGCCCGGCAAGCCGAGGGCGGACGGTTTATCGCCGGAGCAAGGTGCTGACGCCTCTGAAGTGACGGCCACGGCGTGTTACCGCGCCGTGAATCGAACCGTGCGGTTTTCCTTGTAGGACCAAGGTCTTGGGTGGTACGCGCAAAGGTCCGGGGGGCCTTGTTCGGTTCCGGCAATGTCCATTGGACGTTCCGCTGTTTTATCCAATTGATATATAATGATCCTGTCTCGACGTCAGCTCGAGAAGGGGCAAAAAGCCTGTTCCGACAGCCATCGACCGGCGACCGCCGCCAGGAAAGGCAAGCGCAAAATTGCCGCGAGAGCCGTTGGCAATCAGTGCCGGACCGAAAGCCGGCGGTCGTTGAGGTCGTTTGTTTCGGCAGCGAAAAACTCGACCTGCTCGATGCAGGCAGGCGCGCCTGGGCTTGCCGTGGCCACCACCACAATGCCGCGATCACCGCCGTGATGGCGGCTACCGTCAGTCCCAGCATGATGTAGGAGCCCTTGATGATGTCGCGAATTATCTTCTTGATCGTTTCGCGGTCGTTCAGGTTGGGGAAGGGCTCGTTCGGCTGCGCCACGTCGAGGAAATGGCAGAGCGGGCCCCAGCCTTCGCTGACCTTGAACACCAGCAGCTTTTCCGGCGGCACGGCCGCCTTAACCTCGTCGACATAGGCGTTGTAGCGGGCCACCGCCTTGTCGCGGTCGCCCATGACGCCGGCCAGCGTGCGGCCCCAGATCAGCTTGCGCGACATGTCGCCGAACTTGCGGCCGAACGGGGTGAGCCATTCCAGGATCTTGAACTGCCACAGGTTCTCGGTGAAGTAGATCGTGTCGATCGTGCTTTCGTACCATGCCTCGGCGCCGCGTGGGTGCAATGTCAGCAGCACCTTGGCGTCGGGGTAGGCCACCATCAGTTCGCGCCACACGCAGCAGCCGGGATTGTCGACCGTGGCGGTGTAGTTGGCGAACACCTTGTCCCAATCCTGCTGCGAACCGGGCGGGCTGTTGGCCACCTTGCGCCAGAAATCGAGATGGCCGGTGTTGGCCTTGTTCATGATCACTTCCTGCATGTGGTAGCAGGGCAGGCCAAGCTTGTTCAGCGCGGCAAAGGTCGACCATGTGCCGGTGCGGCCGAAACCGGCCCCGATCAATTTGAGTGTCATTCCCCCATCCCCCACCGGACTTCTTTTTCCCGATTACCCCGGTCCGTGAGCATCAAACTGCTCCTGCCAGCACCGGCGCGCAACAAATTTCTAGGTGGATGACCAGCCGGACACCCCGTACTTGCGTAGTTGCTAAAATAATGAAAGCCTGTGCGCGGGTGCGGAGTTTGGGCAGGGAGTCGCCGGGTCTGGGACGGTTCGGCGATCTTGAAGAGCGATGTATTTTGGGCCATTTCTCGTCGGCATGTCGGCGACCACGACGCTTGTCGCGGTCTGGACCTATATGGCTACCGGCTCCTTCTGGGAGGCGCTTGCCTGGACAGTGATGGTTCTGGTTGTCCTGCAGGTCGGCTACTTCGTGCTCGTCCTGGGGCTTGTCTACGGGCGCGCACAGGACGCCGTGACAAGCCAGGATGGAGTCAGCCAGGTGCCGCCGCTACATCGGGACGGCGTTCGGTTCTAACGAAGAGGCCTGGCTCCGCCCAGGACGACGCTCCCCGCAGCGCATTCCTTGGCCAGGAGGGTATCTGGAGGCTTTGCTGACCGGTTTGTCGAGCGTTGTCCACCCCTGCCAAATCGCGGCGGCCAAGGTGGAACGAAGCTGCGATGCGTGCGTTTTCCTGCCGTGGCCGGCGAGGCGCCACCTGCACCGGTCCGTTGAAGGCCCGCTCTGCTCCCGGCAGGGTGGGCCTTTTTTGGAAGGCGAGGTAAGCATGGGAACGACACCCCTCGCCATGCGTTAGCTGTTACTAAGGTGGAGTGGTGTCATTGCTTTGCCTTTGCAAAGCGTTTACGTCTTGCCATTCCAGAAAATCGAAGAAGTTTTTTCGGACTGCGAAGCATATCAGCGTTGATAGCTTCGCTTAAATATCCAACAAATTGTGGCATGTTGTTGGTCGAATGCCACATTCATTTCACATATAGGGATGGAACCTCCGAGTTTCGTGAGAGTTTTTGCTTGAGGCGGAGCAATTACCAATCATGGAGGTTATCATGAAACATTATCTCACGAGTGCCGCGGCTGCCATCGTCCTGCTGGGCGGCGTCGGCGCGGCTTTGGCGGACACCATCGTGGTCCAGCCGGAACAGGAGACCGTCGTTCGCGAATACGTCAAGAAGGAGCCGCTGGCGTCGGTGAACCTTCTGGGCGTCGAACTCAAGCTCGGATCGTCCGTGCCGGACAAGGTCGAACTGCGTGAAGTTCCCAACGTCAAGTACCGCGTCGCGGTGATCAACGATCAGACCGTGCTGGTGGACCCCGACACCCGTCAGATCGTTGAAGTCCTTCACTGATCCGTCTCACGCATCAGGCAAAAAGCCCATCACCGATTTAAGTCGGTGATGGGCTTTTTTACGTCGGGCACAGCTACCCTGAAATCTACTCGGCGGCCAGCTTGTCCTGCGTCCTGGTGTCGAAGTCGCTGGCATCATGGCGCTCGTGCAACTGCATGGCCGGTTCGCCGAAGGCGCGGTTGACCATGCGGCCGCGCTTTACCGCGGGGCGTTCATCGATCGCTTTCGCCCAGCGCTGCACGTTCTTGTAGTCCTGCACCGACAAGAACTCCCCGGAATCATTATACATCCTGCCGAGCGCCAGCCCACCATACCAGGGCCAGACCGCCATGTCGGCGATGGTGTAATCCTTGCCGCCGAGATATTCGGTCTCGGCCAGCCGGCGATCGAGAACGTCCATCTGACGCTTCACCTCCATCGAGAAACGGTCGATGGCATATTCGAACTTTTCCGGCGCATAGGCATAGAAATGGCCGAACCCGCCACCGAGATAGGGGGCCGAGCCCATCTGCCAGAACAACCAGGACAGGACTTCGGCGCGGGCCGGCTGTTCGGCCGGCAGGAACGCACCGAACTTTTCGGCGAGATAGACCAGGATCGAGCCGGATTCGAAAACGCGCACCGGCGTCTTGCCGCTGTGGTCCATCAGCGCGGGAATCTTGGAATTGGGATTGACCTCGACAAAGCCGCTGCCGAACTGGTCGCCATCGTTGATGCGGATCAGCCATGCGTCGTATTCGGCGCCCTTGTGGCCAAGCGCAAGGAGCTCTTCCAGCATCACCGTCACCTTGACGCCGTTCGGCGTCGCCAGCGAATAAAGCTGCAGCGGATGCTTGCCGACAGGCAAATCCTTGTCATGCGTCGGACCGGCGATCGGGCGGTTGATGCTGGCAAAGGTGCCACCATTGGCTTTGTTCCAGGTCCAAACTTTCGGCGGGGTGTATTCGGTCATGTCGGCTCTCGTATCGTGGGAAGGATGGGCAGGTCACCCATAGCTAGGGCTGCGGAGAAGGAAGTTCAACTTGTGTTGAACTATTGTCAATGTCAGCACGGACGTCGAATCTTCCTTCTCCCCTTGTGGGAGAAGGTGGCCTCGCGAAGCGAGGTCGGATGAGCGACTATCTGAGGTGTCAAGTTGCATTTGCGAACTCGTTTCGCGCATCGCGTGCTTTTGCATTGAGAATGACGAGCAGCTTGCGGGCGAGCGCGATGCGGATGACCATTTTCTCCTTTC
>NZ_SRUT01000148.1:0-353 GCF_004791315.1 Mesorhizobium sp. M8A.F.Ca.ET.208.01.1.1 | reverse complement strand
CTAAATTAAGGAGATGTATAATCAATCTAAAATTGTACTTTTATACTTTTGTTATATAATCTTTCTACTTAGAGATATATTGTAAAAAAACCAACAAAATGTTATATTAACATTACTATTTTATCGATGAAGGAGGATTAAAATGACAGCTTCTATGAGACTCAAATAAACCTTTTTGAATACAAAACTAAATTAATTCAAAAAGGCTTGTCCGCAATACACACTCATAGGATGACTTATGTCATTTTTTATCCTTCGATAGGAATAATAAACGCTTTCAAATACTAAAACATCATAATAAATTTTTAAGTGTTTGAAAGTGTAATGTGAATGAGACGGGAGTAGCCTGTCTC
>NZ_SRUT01000147.1:0-354 GCF_004791315.1 Mesorhizobium sp. M8A.F.Ca.ET.208.01.1.1 | reverse complement strand
CTGTAATAGTATTTTAGTTAGTTCATCTTTAACTAATTCATTTCAATATTTGCAAAGTTTTTTAATAATATACTCATATTTATTATAAACATTTTGACTTTAGAAAAAGTGGAAATTGTATTATTTTAATCGAAGTAACTATATTATTTTATCATTGAGCTGACATAATTCAACTTATCGGAAGTGCATATGCTTACGTATTCACAAATGATATAATAACAGAGTCGCCTTAACTTCCGGCGGTATTTTCGACGGAAGGAGGTGCTTAATATGCTTATGATTTTCGTTCACATCATTGCACCAGTCATTAGTGGCTGTGCAGTTGCGTATTTTACTTACTGGCTTAGTAGTAAA
>NZ_SRUT01000146.1:0-355 GCF_004791315.1 Mesorhizobium sp. M8A.F.Ca.ET.208.01.1.1 | reverse complement strand
AAGCACTTGCCGAATTTGAGGTCAGAGAAATTTCACACTGACACACTACCTCGATGGCATTGAACTAGACATGTGGCCACCGCTTAATACCGTAAGCAGCGGTACAATTTCGAACGCGATCCCGGTGAGCGACGTGTAGAAGTTGCATCTGCTCGAACAGGCTCAAAAGCTCTTCGGCTATGTCTGACCTCAAACCCTTGCGGTGGAAGTCGGCGACGATCTCCCGCTGGCGCGCAATGTGTCGCTCGCCCAAAAGAACGTGTTGCTCCAGCAGCGCTAGAACGGTTTCCCTCATCGCTAAGCTATATCAGGTTTCTCGCGCTTCTTATAGGGACCGCGCTTGCCGGTCTTCGGC
>NZ_SRUT01000145.1:0-355 GCF_004791315.1 Mesorhizobium sp. M8A.F.Ca.ET.208.01.1.1 | reverse complement strand
GTCATGTCGAACGTCGTCGGGCCGACCTTGCGGACGTTATCGCCGCAGAAGGAAACCAGATTCCTGGCGTTGCCCTTGTCGATCGTGAGCTTGAAATTGCCGCTGCTGCCGGACGCCCAGTGGCCGCCCGTGGTCAGGACGTAAGCGATGCGGCTTTCGAAATATTTCGGATAGCCGTCGGGATTTTCCTTTGCTGTCTTGCGCACCGCATTCTCGAACGCCTGGTCCATGCAGTAGCGGGTCTTGTAGCTGTCGTACTGCCCCTGGAACTTGCCGGCGTAGTAGAAGCTGACCGATGACGTGCCGCCGACGCTGGGCTTATAGCGGTGCGAGACATGGACTTCCTTGTTGGCCG
>NZ_SRUT01000144.1:0-355 GCF_004791315.1 Mesorhizobium sp. M8A.F.Ca.ET.208.01.1.1 | reverse complement strand
CACGCCCTGAGGCTATAAGATGCTGAATGTGGTCACGCGCATAGTTGCCGCAGGGACAGATCTTGTCAGCGGCATCAAAACACACCTGCGAAAGTTCGGGGGCATCAAAACCGAGCAACTGAATTCGTTTTTTGTCGTGCCACAGCGTGTCGCCGTCCTCAGCAGACCAATGCTCTGCTGCGGACACAGGGCCACAGGTGAGCACGAAGGCGAGGGTGAGGATCAACCTACACATGGCCGTGCTAAACGCACCCCCCTACGGCAGTGGTACCGGTGTGTCGGCGAGTGTTCTAAGATAGGCGATCACGTTCAACCGGTCGCCCTCATCAGGCACGCCGCGCCGATAAGGAGAAAG
>NZ_SRUT01000143.1:0-355 GCF_004791315.1 Mesorhizobium sp. M8A.F.Ca.ET.208.01.1.1 | reverse complement strand
CGGGAACTTCCGGAGGAGCTCCAGGGCGCGATCTTCGTCGAGGCGCCGATCGAGGAAGGCATCTTCGTCATCCGCGCCTTCGTGCCGGACGACAGCTGGAAACCGATCGTGTCACGCTTCCTGGAGCAGAGCTCCTGCGAGCTGCAGGAGTACTGACCGGCCGGCCCCGCCTGCGCTATCCCCAAGTGCTGGAGCGTCCTTGCCGCCCTCTAGTGATGCGGCACGGGCGTCGGCGGCTTGTCCGGGCCAGCCGGCCGCGTCTCGCCGGCCACTGGCGGCTGTTCGTAGCGGACGCCGGGGAAGATGATCACCGCCGCCGGCGTGCCGGTGTTCTGAACTGCTCGATTTACTGGTG
>NZ_SRUT01000142.1:0-357 GCF_004791315.1 Mesorhizobium sp. M8A.F.Ca.ET.208.01.1.1 | reverse complement strand
GCCGGCGCCGGGCCGGCCGGGCTGGCCACCGCGCTCTATCTCAAGCGGGCAGGGCACCGGGTCACTATCTTCGAGCGGTTCGATGAGCCGAAGCCGGTCGGTTCCGGGCTGATCCTGCAGCCGACCGGGCTCAGCGTGCTGGCCGAACGCGGCCTGCTCGGCGACATCCTTTCGCTGGGCAGCCGCATCGATCGCCTGCACGGCGCCGACGCCAGAAGCGGCCGCACGGTGCTCGACGTCCGCTACGATGCCCAACGCGGCGGCCGCTTCGGGCTGGCGGTGCATCGGGCGGCGCTGTTCGGCGTGCTGTTCCGCGCCGCCCGGCGCGAAGCGATCGCGATCGAGACCAATGTCGAG
>NZ_SRUT01000141.1:0-357 GCF_004791315.1 Mesorhizobium sp. M8A.F.Ca.ET.208.01.1.1 | reverse complement strand
TGGGTCTTCAGCGCCGACAGCGTGCCCGCCTCGTCCAGCCCCATGAGCCTGGAGTAGCCGACCACATCGGCAGCGAGGATCGCGGTAAGCCGGCGCTCCATTAGTGAAGTCCGAGTTGTTCAGAGAAGTCCAAAGTATCAGGTTCGATGGTACGTGCTACATGGAAATTCCGCTGCCGCAGCCCTTGGGCACCAGGAGGGATTGTGGCTCTGCCCTACTCCATTTGAGGTATGCCCTGACGTAAGGACAGCCTTTTGCGCATGTGCTAATAAGCCATGGCAGGAGGGATGCCATGCCGTCCTTGAGGTGGGCTGCTGTTGTCGCGCTTGCCGCGACGCTCAGCAATACGACACCGAT
>NZ_SRUT01000140.1:0-357 GCF_004791315.1 Mesorhizobium sp. M8A.F.Ca.ET.208.01.1.1 | reverse complement strand
TGATGTTGAGGTTCAGCATTCGGTCCCAGGCGTCGGGATCGCCGTTGAGGATCTCGCCGCCGACATAGGAGCCGGCATTGGCATGGAAGATGTCGAGCTGACCGGCCTTGTCGAGGATGCCGGGCAGCATGGTCGCCACGCTGGCGGGACTGGTGAGGTCGACCACCAGCGGGATCGCGTTGTCGCCGAGTTCGCCGACAATCTCCTTGAGCTTGTCCCCTGCCCTGTCGACCAGCACGACGCGGGCGCCCGCCGCCAGCATGGCCCTGGCGCATTCGAGGCCGATGCCCGATGCCGCGCCGGTGACTGCGGCGACTTTTCCCGAAAGATCTTGAGCCATGTGTACCCTTCTCGTTT
>NZ_SRUT01000139.1:0-357 GCF_004791315.1 Mesorhizobium sp. M8A.F.Ca.ET.208.01.1.1 | reverse complement strand
CATCCTGCGCATAGAGCGGGATGACGGCTTCGATCCAGTTGCCGGCGACTTCGAACAGCACGAGCCAGGCGAGCAGCTTCGCCAGGCGGCCGTCGCGGAAGGCCGGCAGCAGCGCACCAAGGCCTTCTTCCTCCTGCTCGTCATCCCGGTCGCCGGCGGCAGCCCTTGCGCTGCCGATCGTCTCGTCGAGGGCGACCAGCATTACGATGCCGCCCAAGATCAGAACGCCACCGGCGGCGAGGAACACGGCGCTGAGCGATATCAAGGCAAGCAGCGCACCGCAGGCCGGTCCGAGAATCTGCCCCGCGCCCGCGCTCACCCGCACCAGGCTGAACCAGCGTGGGTGCGCGGCCGGCT
>NZ_SRUT01000013.1:119313-129941 GCF_004791315.1 Mesorhizobium sp. M8A.F.Ca.ET.208.01.1.1 | reverse complement strand
GCTGCTCGATGTCATCAGGGGACAGCGGATATCCAGCGTTGATCGGGAAGTCGTTGCCGACCGTTCCGTAGCCGCTCAGGATCTTGTCCAGCATCTCTTCGCGGTCAATGGCAAGCTTCAGCGCCATTCTCAGATCATTGTTGTCAAACGGTGGCGTGTCGCAGAACATGTTGAAGCAACAATAGCCGGGACCCGAGGTGGGCACTACCTTCAGGTTAGGCACGCGCTTGATGAGATCAACGACTTTAGGCTCGACCCCATAGATCATATGTACCTGGCCGGCCTGCAGGGCAGATACCCGGGCCGTGTTGTCGTTGATGGCTAAGATCTCAACCTGATCGGCGAAGCCCATCTTGTCGGACTGCCAGAAATTGGCGAAGCGCTCGCCCCCGTAGCGGACGCCGGGCTCGTTCACTGCCACCTTGTAAGGGCCGGCACCGATGCCGGCGGCCGGATTGTCCTTGCCGCCGTTCGGCTGAATCACAAGATGATAATCGGTCATCAGATAAGGGAAATCAGCATTCGCGCCCTTCAGCGTCACAACCACCTCGTCGCCACTCGCCTTCATGGTATCGATGCTCGTCAGCAGGCCTAGCGCACCCGATTTTGAGTTCGCGTCGGAATGACGCTCGAGCGTGGCCAGCACATCTTTCGCTGTCACGGTCTTGCCATCGTGGAACTCGACATCCTTACGAATTTTGAAGGTCCACACTTTGGCGTCTTTGGATGAGCCGATTTCCTCGGCGAGGCGGTTCTCAAGTCCGCCGTCGGGCGCCAACGCCACGAGATACTCGCCCCAACAATAGCCGAAGAGTGAAACCAACTCCGAGGCGGACGCCGGATCGAGGCTGTCGGTCGACCCACCGCCCCCGGCGCCGCCCTTGAGGATGCCACCGCGGACCGGGCCTTGGGCCCGCACGGCGTTGGCGAGAAGCGAATTCGCGAATGTCGCCGAGACGCCGAGCACCGTGGCACGGCTCAGAAAATCACGTCGGCTAAGCCGACCCGCAACGACGCGGCGGCTTAGATAGTCAAGTTCTTGCGACATCCTGGATGCTCCTCATTATAGGTTTGCTATGTGTTCCCTGGGTGTTCCCTGGGGGCCGCAATGCGACCTCCCTTCCGGGTATCAGTACCCGCAGCCACGTGTCGCGTTGCATGAATCGTGCCTATGCTCGTGCAGGAAAACGGCATTTTTACCGCGTAGGCGCACAATTTCCCCGAATAAATTTTGACGCCGTAGCAACACAGACTTGCAGCGCAGCGCGTCGTCGGGACGCCATCAGACCTGTCGCGAGCACCTGCTTCACTGAAACTTGGTACCGAACGCTTCGACGGGCGTTTACCCACGAGCGAGAGCTTGACCTGAAGGGCAAGGTCAGCCTGGCGAAGGGCGAGCCAAGTGCGGGTCTTGCGCATGTTGTGTGCGCGGTAGTCATGGAGGATCACATGGACTGTCTTGTTCCGGACACCTCGCCCGCTGGCCCGCGGTTTGGCTCGGCGAAAGCCAAAGGGCGATCGGCGTTGCGGTGGGGTGAGCCGAGTTCGCGCCTGGTCGGAGAGGCTCGCATGCCGGTGACGCGACACACTGTTGCGGATTATCGGCGCGGACGGATTCGAGCCGCCGTAAGTGCCGCGGGTGGTTGGCATCGCCATGGAAGGATCGTCTGCGATCTGGAGCGCAACCGCGACCTGAATTATTACTGGATCGAAATGCCGACACGATTGAATTATGGCTGGAACCCTATCCTGGCATTGAGGGCATCGGTCGCGGTACATTCGACCGCTTGGAATCTTCCAGAAATGGGCGAAAGCGCTGCGGCTGGCCGCCGCGCAAGGCAGTCAGCGTCCGCCGAAACGGCTTGGCGTCGGAAATGATCAGAACGCCGAAAGCGAGCCGGAAACACCGATAGAAAGTTCCCGAAGCTTTATTGCCTGCGCCACTCGAGGCGCAGCCGGCGCAGCGAGTTCTATACTGAAATCCTTCAGTTACGGAAGCCCGTTCTCTTCCCGCGATAGATCGCCTCCGATTGGCGTGAACGTGAGAACTCCCGAACGCTGGCCTGCAGCGGGTGCTGAGCCCGATCACCGGCGGCCGCGCTCGCGCTCCGTCCTCATAGATTATTTTCGAGACGTATCTTGATAAGGGCTGGATGGAAGGTCAAGACAACGGGCTCCAGCTGTGGACCGAAATCTAGCTGTCGGGCGACATGGAAAACTGCCCCCCTATTGCCTCACCGAGGAATGTTACCGAACGCGATAGGGCCGACATGGGCCCTTTCTCCATCCGTCGCGGCGGAGGGAGATAGCGGCCAGCTCTTCATCCAACCGCCATCGAGGATGGTCAGCCCAGCCATTTCCATGCGCCAGACCTTCACAAGCCGTTGCACCATTCTCAGGTTCTTTTCCTTAAAGCGCGAGGGGTCGATCTTTGTCAGGCGTTGCAACACACTTGCTGCCGAGAGCGCCGGCTCTTCCTCGAGCCATCCCTTGATCTGCGCCTCGAACGGCTCGTACATGCTGGGTCTCTTCGGATAGGGTTTGGTCCGCCGATACGGCCGCCGATGCGTTGGTCGGGTCTCGCCACTCTTCCAGGCCGTCTTCAGATTCGCGGCGAAGCGCTGGAGATCGATAACGGCCGGCTCCTCAATCTTCGCATTCAGGCCACGACGATCGACCCGCCGCCCAAGCTCCTCCTGCGCGGCGCGGATACCAGCAAACAGCAGCACGGGATCGGCGGTTTCCATCATCGCCTGGAGCCGCTGCTTGTCGGCCTCGGCCACACCCGGATGTGCAAGGACACGGGCCGCAGGCGGAACTGGCGGATGATAGCGCTTGATCACACGAGCGCCGATCCGCGTCTTCTCCTGAAGCTTGAATGACGGTTGGAACAGATTGCCGTAAAGCCGCACGACAGCATAAAGTTTACCAAGCGCGGCCGTCGCCTCCGCGCCGACAAACCGACCATACCCCACCAGGCGACGCACGATGGCGCCATTCTTCTGCTCCACATGCGCCTGGTCATTCTTTCGATAGGCGCGCGAGCGCGTCACTTCCAGTTCCTCGCTGCGGTACCAGGAGACGACGAACTCGTTCATGAAGGCGCTGTCGTTGTCGAAATCTACGCCGAGCAGGGGGAAGGGAAAGAACGAGCGGGCCTGCTTGATCGCCACAATCACATTGCCGCTGTCGCGTGTGCGGACCGGAACGCATTCAGTCCACCCCGTGGCAATATCGGTCAACACCATCGTCTGCACAAAGCTGCCGGACGAAGATGTGCCGGAATGCGCCACGAAATCGACCTCGACGTAACCGGGCGGCGGATCATTCCAGTCCCCGAAGGTGCGCACCGGCACCGATCGGCGAACCGCCGAACTCATTCCTGCTCGCCGGCGCTGGCCGCCGCGAGCCACAACACGTACCTCCGCCAAAAGCCGATCCATCGTCGCCGGGCTTATTGTCAGCAGCTTGCCGCGGAGCGCGGCATCGAGCTCTAGCCGGCCATGCCGTTCAAGCGCTGGCAGCAAGACAGGTATCAACGGCCGCAGCCGTTTGGAACACAGCCGCTCCGATGCCTCCCACAACACCACGAGCGCTTCGCGAACATCGCCGCCATAGCGAAGGCTGTGCCTCTTGTTGCCAGGTATCTTCGACGCGCGTTGACGGAGCACTCGGATCGCATGCTTGCGATGATAACCGGTCACCGCGACGAACTCATCGAGGATGAGGCGCTTATCGCTTCGGCTCCCCGATCGATACCGCTCGACAATTGCTTCCACCAATTCCGACCGTGTCGCCATGCTGATCCGCCTTGCCATCCATCCTCCGAATCGGGATGACAACACCTGACCATCCCATTCGGAACAGCGACACTATTGGTAACATTTTGCTTGAGGCAATGCGGGGGTCACTTCCGGATGTCGCTTGATACTAGCACCGTGCTTAGGCGGACCGCCGCCCATGTGGAGCGGTCATCGACCCCTCCACCAATTCGCGGTCGCGCTGCCTCGATCAATAGATTGGCGACGCTAGGGCAGTGGCTGACCTCCTTCGCAGAAGGCATCGGCCGTTACATTGAGGGTGCCAACCAGTCTTTGGGGCATGAGCCGGGTAGAAGGCCAGACCAACCGCCTTGTTAAGGCCCAGATTTACCGGCGCGAGCCCATCCAATCCTCTAGAGCCGACTGCTGGCAGCCGTTTTAAGCGAGACAAAGGGATATCCCGAACGAAGTGCGTGCATTTTATAAGCGGAAGCGCCTTGATTGTCGCCGCGTAGCGCGCCTCGCAGCCCTATTTCTTTCCTCGCGAACGGGGCCGCAGATCGTTGCACCAATACCCATGATTGGGGTTCCGACTGTCGGGAAAGAATGGGGGTACGGCACAATAAGGGGCAGAGCTGCCATCTAGGTTCCAGATGGGCGCGATATAGATTCAATACCTACAAAGTCTGATTACAGTCTAGTATCTAAGATGATAATACGATGGAAAAAGAAATGGCATATTGGAACATTGAAGTAGATCAGCCGCTCGTTGCGGTCTCGACGGATGTCCACCTACTCTACAACTATCTATGGCACGCGGCACCCCAGCAGTATCTTGAGGCGGCGGTAGATGCGGCCGGCGTTTTTCCGGTGCTGGTCCCTTCGTTCGGCGATCGGCTTGACTTCGACCAACTCCTCGCTGCTGTCGACGGCGTGATAATCACCGGCTCCGGGTCGAACGTGCATCCCTCGCTCTATTGCGGTGACGCGAGTGAAGCGAACGGCCCATATGACCCAGCGCGCGATTCGACCACACTGCCTTTGATCCGCAAGGTAATCGATCATGGGCTTCCGCTGCTTGCCATCTGCCGCGGTATTCAGGAATTGAATGTTGCGCTCGGCGGCACGCTTGCGACTGAAATCCAGGATCGTCCCGGCTCGCTTGATCACCGGGCGCCGCAGAGCGATAGCCGGGACGAGAAGTTCGCCATCCGCCAGACTGTCACGATCCAGCCCGGCAGTTACCTCGCGGAAGTGATCGGCGCAGGCAAAATTAGAGTGAATTCGCTCCACCGCCAGGCGATCGACCGGTTGGGTGCGCGGCTTGAGGTCGAGGCGGTGGCCGAAGATGCAACCGTGGAAGCTGTGTCGGTGCGGAACGCTCGCACCTTTGCAGTCGGAGTCCAGTGGCATCCCGAATACTGGGCGAAGTCCGACGAAGCGTCCGAACGTATCTTCCGCGCGTTCGGAGATGCGGTTCGGGCCCACGTGGCGGCGAGGATCGGTACACGGCTATCCGCCGGATGATTGTGCCGGTGCTGTCATATTGGTTTTGCGCTCACGCCGGGCGCTCTTGCCCGGGTAGACGCCGTCCAGGGCTTCGCCGGCTCCACAACATTGCCGGTCTATGATGTGAGACACAACGCAGCTCTCCGGCGGCGGTTATGTAAATAATGTAGGTATTGATCGCCGATTAGAGTTCAATTCGGATTTGGACCTGGGTGATCCGCCTCAAAGAATGAGGCCGAGAGTTGGATTTGGACGTCACAAGAACAGCATTTCGATTGCCGTTGCCGATGGAATCCGCATCAATGCTTGCGCTACGTCTGGCTGACAGTAAGCATCGGTATTACGCTGAAGGCCTTTTGCTTCAAGAACGGATAAGAAAAATGTTTGCGATCTTGTGCGCAATCGCTCGCTGAACGGGATGCACGTTATCGTCTCGGAGGCGCATCGATGCACAAACTATATTGTTCGCGGTCTGCTGCGGCAATCCTTACTCTTATTTTGATCTGAGGAGCGATATGATGGGAGATAATGGCTTGCAGCCGCCGCTTCCCTCCGTCGAGCCACGGATCCGGGTCCTTCATAACGACGTCACGATGGACCAGTTTCGTTGGCTTCGGGACCTGAAGAATCCGGGTGTCCGCGCGTATCTTGAAGCCGAGAACAGCTACGCGGAGAAAGCGACAGCTCACCTGAAAGGTCTTAAGGCGGAACTCATCGCCGAGATCGAAGGGCATCAGCCTTGCGAGAATGCCCCCCCAGCCTTCCAAGTTGGACGGTTTGAGTATTTCCAAAGACACGAGCAGGGGCTGGCTCATCCGGCCTGGTGGCGCCGGCCGGTGGCCGGACATCCGGCCGAGCTTGTTATGGATCCGAACGTGCTCGAAGGGGCCGAGCTCTTTTACAAGCTCGGTGTCTTCGAGCCGAGTGACGACGGGCGTTACGTGGCCTTCAGCTTCGATGTCATCGGTGACGAGAACTACGAGCTTTGGGTGCGGGATATGGAGACCGCTCGTGACGTCTGGATGGGATCGAGGCGTGCTGCCATGGTTGTCTGGGCCGCGGATGGTCATACCCTGTTTTTCACGAGGGAGCGGGCTGACCTGCGACGACAAACTCATGAGCTTATCCGTCTGGACGTCGCAGCCGGGCACTCTGAGGTGGTATTCGAGGAGGCGGACGAGCGACTGAATGTGGGCATAAGGCGCTCTGATAGCAGCGCCTGGCTGTTTCTTGATGTAAAGGCCCTTCATCGAGGGCCGGTTGAGGTGTGGTGCCTTCCCGCCGACCAGCCGGACGCTGGATGGCGCCGTTTGGTGGCGCGTGAATTTGGTCACCACATCCTTGCAGAGCACTGGCAAGACAAGTTCCTGTTCCACCTCGATGACGCCGGACCGTATTACCGACTCGTGCGTGCGCCGATTGACGACCCGTCGCCCTCGCGCTGGGAAGAGGTCATACCGCATCGGAATGGCGTGACGCTCGAGGAGGTCCACTTGCTCGAACACCACTTGGTTGTACTGGAGCGAGAAGGCCTTCGTCCTCGATTGGTCTCACGTAACGGAAGCGGGCGGATTGAGGCCACGATCGTTCCCGACGAGCCGAGTTGCACTGTTAGAGTCGGCTTGTCTACGGGGGCTAGCTATTCGGTCCCACGACATCCGTTCCGAAGCTCGAAGCTGCTTTACTCGGTTAGCTCATTCGTAACGCCCGACATCTTCTTTGAGCATGATCTCGCCGACGATCGCTCGGCAGTCCTGCACCAAGCCCACGTTCCCGGATATGACGCGGGTCAATATGTGGCGACGGTCGTCATGGCGGAGGCGGAAGACGGGGTGCAGGTCCCGATCTCGTTGGTCTCACGCCGAGATCGAACGAGCCCCGGGCCGGTATTATTGAATGTGTATGGCTGTTACGGAACGTCGAGATGGCCCTCGTTCTTCACTTGGCCCTCATCGATGACCGCGCGTTTGAGTCTGCTCGATCGCGGAGTTGCTTTCGGCATCGTGCACGTACGAGGGGGGGGCGAACTCGGGCGGCCTTGGCAGGAAGCGGCTACCCGCTATCAAAAGCGTAATACCTACACAGATCTGATCGCCGGCGCCGCGGGGCTCGTTGAGCGGGGGATCGCCACCCGCGACGGGATTGCCATTGAGGGATCGAGCGCTGGCGGGGGTACCGTGCTTGCCACGGCGAACTTGCGCCCCGACTTGTTCCGCGCCGTGATCGCCGAGGTTCCACTCGCCGACCTCCTAGACACCGAGCTGGATTTCACGATGCCGTACGCGCTGCGAGAAACGGCGGAGTACGGAGACCCCCACATCGCCGACGAGTATCGGTACCTGCGCAGCTACGACCCGTACTATAACCTCAGCGCCGATCGTCCACTTCCGCCCACCTACATCGACGCGGCGCTCGACGACAGCCAAGTTTTGTATTATCAGCCCGCTCGCTACGTGGCACAGCGTCGGTCCTGCTCGGGCGGCCGTGACTCCAACCTTATCTTTCGTATTCGGATGGTGGGCGGCCACAGCGGCGGTTCACATGGGCCTGGCGTAGCCGAGCAAACAGCATTTCGCATGGCATGGGTGCTCGACCAGCTACGACGCTCGAGCAGCTGAGCGGTCGTAGCTGCGCCCGGTTGATCGGGCCGTCGAAGCGCACGCGCGTCGATGCGGTCGCAGCGCAGCGGTGATCAGGGTCAGCGTCTTCCAGTGGTCATGCGGGACGCTGCTTTCCGCCTTTGCCCGCGCGGCGCTCATCCCCGAGCGGTCTTGGACCCAGGGGTGAGTAGGCCGGAGGAAATTTCACCCCGGCCTCTCTCAGCACGGTGCGTGAACCTCTCGATTCACACCGCGCCCACCAGGCAAACGTATTCGTCCCGAAAGTCTTCCAATCCTAATTTTCCCGCGCCAGCTTTCTCACGAAGAGGCTGGCCCGCATGTTATGGGATTGAAAGCGCTTGAACTTACGCATGATTGACGCCCTGAGCTTCCGGTTCACTTAATGCATTGAGTCGTTGCGCGATTTTAGCCCGCGTCCCCGGCGCTGCCGCGAGCGCGCATCGACTTCGTTGGGCTGGCCGCATGTGTGTAATCACAGAGGAATTCATATCGCCGTGTGTTCGCCAGGCGTCGCGGCCGGGAACCGACGCCCGAGGAAGTCGAATGCAACATTCGGGTATTCCCCTGCGCCTTTCCTCTTTCCAATAGACGACCTTGGTCTTAGTCGGATGCATTTGGAGCCCGCATGCTGCAAGTCGAGCACCATGCTCCGCCTGAGGGCTTCTGCCAGCTGCTCATTCCGGCATGCACGCAGCAGTTCGGACTGGTTTGAGCCCGACTCATGAAAGCCGATCCCGGAGGTCGTCCCCCATCATTCACGCTGCTTTACGGTGCAGTGTCAGTTCATACTGAACTCTTTCCGTGCCTCTGCAGCAGACTCTCTGCGCCCGCAACGCCGCCAGGGTTGCCAGATCATATGGACGCACGAACGACCGACCGGCCGCGACCTGAATGAAAACATCGGGTTCAGCGACGTCCGTCCATGACGCAAGCAGCGAGCGAAGTCGTCCCGCCGCGTCGTAGAACATGACGCGGTCCTCGCCCCAGTTCTGCTTGCGGGTCGACAGCACGAAGCGCTGGCCGCGCCACGGATGGAACGGGTGCGTGATCTCGAACTCTATACGCGCTCGAGTGTCAGCACGAACTGCAGTCCTAGACTTGAAAGAAGGCCAAGGTCGAAGGCGCGGTGCTGATTGTCGAGCGCCGGATTCTGGCGCGGCTGAGGAACCGATCCTTCTTCTCGATCGCCGAGCTCAACGCGGCGATCGCCGAACTGCTCGAGGAGCTGAACAACCGGCCGATGCGCCATATCGGCCATGCGAGCACGCAGCACCCCGAGTTCGAACTCGCTTATGCTCCCCTTCATGCCGAGCAGCAGGCGATCGTTCGGCAGTCCCGGATCGTAGCCTCCGTCCAGATCGATCACCCGTGCATCGACTTCGCCGCACAACTCGAGCAGCCGATGCCAGTCCGGTCCGTTGCGAGACAGGCGGGACGCCTCCAGGCAAAGCACAGCGCCCACATGACGGGTGCACAGATCGTCGACCAGGCGTTCGAAACCGGGACGTTCCACAGCTCCACTTGCGGTGCGTCCCAAGTCCTCGTCGATCACCTCAACCTTGCGGAATCCCCAGCGCCGCGCGACGTCGACCAGCTCATATTGCCGACGCTGGCTCTCAAGATTGAGCCGCACTTGCGCCTGCGTGGACTGACGTACATAGACGACGGCCTTGCGCTTGAGGATGGTGGCCGGAATCAGATTACTGCTCGTCATCGCGGCTCTCCTCCGTCACGATATCGGCGGCGGCCATCAGCACATTGGCGAGCCGGGCGATCACGATCGTTCGTTGCGCTGCGCTCAGCCCGACTAGCTTGTGCGAGTCGAGCGGCATGCTGAGCTGGCGAACGATCACGAGAGATCGTGTCGGTGGCGGCAAGGTTCTCATTTTGAGTCTCCCCGATGATGAAACCATCCGGAGAGCCTCGCCGGAAACGGCGCTGGATCAAGAGCTTGTTCAGTTCAAGCAGTGCAGCAAGCGACGCGCGCGGGGAGCCCAGATCCATTGCTGCGCACGCCACGGGATCTATCATCCAGGCCGGAGCGGTAATGACATGCCCCGGCACGATGACGAGATGAATGATCCGGCCGTTGGCGCGTTCTTCGCTGTTCTCGCAGCGAAGCCGGCGTCCGAAATACGGATGCCAGCGATAATGGACTTCGACCTCCTGCCCAACATGGGCAGAATGACCCCGAGATTGCGATGCCGCGCAGGGCTCGCTCGGCTGCATTGTTCGATAGGCAGATCCGCCCATCGTCGAGGAACCGGGTGAAGGATGACCAGCGGCGCAGCATGTAGTTGAAGGCCTTGCTCAGGTCGTGTCCGCGAGAAAGCTTGTCGCGCGTCTCGATCATCCAGCGCTCGAGCTCGGTGACTAAGCGCGCGCTCCGCTCCTGGCGCACGGCGTGGCGTTGGGCTGGCGACAGGCCGTTGATCTCGCGTTCGATATCGAACAGGGCATCGATGCGCTTCACGGCTTCGACCGCCAGCGGATAGACCAGGTTGGGCTTCTCGCTGCGCGCCTTCTTGCGCGCCGCCGCTTCGATATCGGCCAGCTCGAACACTTTGCGCCGGCTGTGGGTCCAGCAGCTGGCTTCCATAACAGGCGCCGGCTGACGACCCGTCGCATAGAGCTCGCCATAACCGCCAAAGGCATCGGCCTGCAGAATGCCGCTCCAGCCGGCGAGATGCGCCGCGGGATGTTCGCCTCGACGATCGCGGGAATAGTAGAACACCGC
>NZ_SRUT01000013.1:0-119216 GCF_004791315.1 Mesorhizobium sp. M8A.F.Ca.ET.208.01.1.1 | reverse complement strand
CCGGCTGACGACCCGTCGCATAGAGCTCGCCATAACCGCCAAAGGCATCGGCCTGCAGAATGCCGCTCCAGCCGGCGAGATGCGCCGCGGGATGTTCGCCTCGACGATCGCGGGAATAGTAGAACACCGCCGCCGGCGGATCGGCGCCGCCGAACGGTCGGTCATCGCGCACATACGTCCATAATCGGCCGGTATCGGTCTTGCCCGTGGCCAGGACCGGCACCGTCGTGTCGTCGCCGTGCAGACGTGAAGCGGCCAGCACATGGGCTTCGAGCCGCTTGAACAGCGGCATCAGCGCCGCGGCGCCGGCGCCGACCTGGTCGGCGAGCGTCGACAGGCTGAGCGGCACGCCTTCGCGGGCATAGCGTTCGGCCTGGCGGTTGAGCGGCTGATGCTGGCCGAACTTCTCGAACAGGATCATCGCCAGCAGGCCGGGACCGGCCCAGCCGCGCGGGGTGGCGTGGAAGGGCGCCGGAGCCTGGCTGATCGTCTCGCACGCGGCAGGTGAACTTCTCCCGCACGTGCTGGATCACCTTCCATTGCCGCGGCACCACCTCCAGCGTCTCGGTGATATCCTCACCCAGCTTGCGCAGCCGATGACCGCCGCAGCAATGGCAAGCGCCCGGCGCCGGCTCGACCACGCGTTCGCGCGGCAGATGCTCGGGAAATGGCTGGCGCGCCGGTCGTTTGCGCACATAAGGCGCCACCTCGGTGGTCCGGGCCGCGGCCTGTTCGGCGGCGATCTCGTCTTCCGTCGCGGTGCTCTCGAGTTCCTCGAAGGTGAGCTCCATCTGGTCGTGCAGGCGGGCTGAGCGTTCAGAACTCTGACCATGCAGCGCCCGCTGCAGCTTGCGGATCGTCAGATCCTGATGTGCGATCAGCGCCGCATCATCCGATGCCTTGGCCCTGGCGACCGCCAGTTCGGCCTCGACCAGCGCAGCGCGCACAGCCTCATCTTCGGCTCTGGCCAGCGCCGCGGTCAGCGCCGCTCTCAGCGCGCCAATATCGTCCGGAACAGCATCCTGGGCGGTGGCAACCATGCCCTGGAGTGAACCATAAAACGCCTCCGCTGACTCGCGGAAAATGGCGCAAAAAAAGAAAAACTCAGCCCGCGCGCTGCGGTCGGAACGTGTGACGCGGGTTGCGCCAATCGATCCCGTCGAGCATGTAGGCGAGCTGCGCCGGCGATATGGAAACCGTGCCGTCCGCCGGCGACGGCCATAGAAACCGGCCCTTCTCGAGCCGTTTCGCATACAGCGACATGCCGAGCCCATCATGCCAGATAATCTTGATCAGATTGCCGCTGCGGCCGCGGAAGACATAAATATCGCGGCATGCGGATCCCGGCCCAACGTCTCCTGAACCTGCAGAGCGAGGCCTTGCATCCCACGACGCAATCGGTCCGGCCGACCGCCAACCAGATCCGCACCTGGCTCGGAACCGGGATCATGAAACACCCAGCGCCTTCACCATCGCCGCCGCCAGTGTCGGCGGCGTGGTCAGCGGAATCCGCAGCCGCACCTTGCCGGCGACCTCCAGTTCGATCACCGCTGGGGATGCCGCCGGCCGCGAAACGGCGACAGGCTCGTCGGGAGCCACGACAACTTCGGCAAAGCCCGTCTCGCGGGCTCTCATCGTGCGGCGCCACTTGTAGATCAGGCTGGTCGCGACATCGTACTGACGCGCCACCGCCGCCACCATGGCCCCGGGCGCGAATGCCGCGGCCAGTATCCGGCACTGATCCGCTTCACTCCAACGCCGCCGCCGCTCCGGCCCGGTCAATAACGTCACATGGCTCATGCTGTGCTGCTAACTTCGCTCGTAAGGACGACCTTAAGAGCGCAGCCCCGCTACCGTGCCATCCTCCCGCAAGGCGGCCTTCGCCGGAGGCGTACTGCAAAAGCAAAAGGCCGCGCCCCTCTTGAACGGCGCCGAAAACGGCGAAATCAATCATCCATGAACGCAACAAGGCACCCAAGGACCGACGCCGCCAGACTATCCCGACATTAGCGAAACCACTGTCCGGGAATTAGCGGAACCCCTGTCCGGCTTTTGCGAAATACGCACACGAGATCCACGTTTCTTTCCCCGCGTGCTGAACACGCGCTGCGTATGGAGCGCGTCGGCGGCGCCGACGTCATACCAGGAATTCACGAATAAGGTTGGCAAATCGATCTTGGAGTCCTCGCGGAGGAACCCAAACCGATCAAACTAAGGGTACTTGGGGTCGCGTGAGACCCAGTCCTCCCAGTCAGTGGGTGGTGCCCCAATGCTCTTGAGAATATTAATGACCAGTAGTGTGGCGAACGCCCGTTTCTACTCCTCGTCGGTCTTAGGTTGCGGGCGGGAACGGTCCTTCCCATGCGATTGATGAAAGTGGGGCACCCACATGCTTAGCTCCAAGGCCCCACCTAGGGCGCGACCCGCACAAGCGCAAGTCTCCCAGACGGTGTCGATCTCCAGACATCGAACCACCCGCCCCCTCCACTATCGCGCATCGATGTGCCGGATGGCACAACTAAGCAAGAAGCACTTGAGTGATTCCAAGCGCGGAGCAACCGTAGGTGCCGACCCGCCCGGTGGACCACGGCCGCGAAGCGATCCAAGACAGTGTGTCGTAACCGTCCGTCGTGCTCGAGCAGGGCGAAATGCCCGCCAGAACAAAAAGTCCACGAAGTTCCTGCACAACTACTGCATAGCCCTGCGCCGCGAGGTCAGAGCCACCGGATTACTGGGTTTGGGCGGACGATAGGGACTCTTGCCGTACTTCGTCCGGATCAGAATCGCCGGCAGCTTCCCGACGTACCCGAGAGGGCGATAGACATCCGTCTCCACCCCATCTCGCATTGGTACACGCAGTCCTGTTTGCAGAACTACCTCATATGCGGCGCCAAGGGTTTCGATGTGCGATGTTCACAACAATCCACAAAAAGAACCTCCTCCGGCAATCTACCGCACCCGCTGCGAATTACTACGCCAATAATACGTTCTCGCATTTCAGACAACGCGGCAGAAAATGCATGTTCCTATTGATGGGATAATGCTCATGTCCAAGCATTCGGCGTTCCCTCGTGTATTTTCTCACAGAGCGCCAGTTGGGTCTTCATTGGCGCTAGCAACTATGCCCGACGGATTCGAGATTTCGGTCCTCTTGGAAACCGACCCCTTCGGATCGCCACTTACTCCACTTCCATGAGCAGACGCTCCGTCGGGGATCGAACAGTGCTGACAACACCAGCCCTCCAGACCCACTGAAATGATTGCGATCTTGCCCTCCTGGATTTGGACGTGGACCACCAGTGCAAAGCCTTTGTTGAGCTCAATTCCCCGCGCTCTCCATACGGCGTTCATTAATTGCGTGTTCCAACCAACCTACCTGCATTTCAGGAACAGAAGACAGCAGGAGGTCGGTATATGCGTCGAATGGTGGTGTGAGCACTTGCGTCTTCGAGCCGTAGCGGACCACCTCTCCGCGATACATAACCGCGATGGAATCCGCGATAGCTTTGACGGTCGCGAGGTCGTGCGTGATGAACAGGTAAGCCACGTCCTCAATCTTCTGTAAGCGAAGCAACAGCTTTAGGATTCCGTCAGCCACGAGCGGGTCGAGAGCGCTTGTTACCTCGTCGCAAATCATGAGCTTCGGCTTTGCCGCAAGCGCGCGGGCGATGCATACCCGCTGTTTCTGCCCACCCGAAAGCTCTGCCGGATAGCGGTCAATGAAGCCCTTGCCCATCTCGATTTCATCGAGCAGTTCGGCGACCCTGGCATCGCGCTGCCTTCCTCGCATACCAAAATAGAATTCGAGCGGCCGGCCGATGATGGTGCGAACCGTCTGGCGCGGGTTCATCGCAACGTCGGCCATCTGATAGATCATCTGCAATTCACGCAGGTCGTCCTTGGAGCGGTCGGCGAGCCTGGGCGCAAGCGTGCGTCCGGCGAAGGTGATGCTGCCGGCGATCGGCGGCAGCAGCCCTGTGATGACGCGGGCGAGCGTCGATTTGCCCGAGCCGGATTCCCCGACCACAGCCAACGTCTGGCCAGGGTGAACCTCGACCGAGACGTCCTGCAGAACTTTCACCGAGCCGCCGCCATAGGCGGCAGTGACGTTCTTCGCAGACAACAGAGGCCTGGGCGTCGGTTCCTTCTCCTCATGCTCGACCGACCGAACCGACACCAGCGCCTTGGTATAATCCATGCGCGGCGCCTCGATGATCTGACGTGTTGGGCCGTGCTCCACCATCTTGCCATCTCGCAATACCATGATCTCGTCCGAGACCTGGGCCACCACAGCAAGGTCGTGGGTAATGTAGAGGGCAGCGACGCCGGTGTCGCGGATTGCGTCCTTGATGGCGGCCAGCACATCAATCTGTGTGGTTACGTCGAGAGCCGTGGTCGGTTCGTCGAACACAATCAGGTCGGGTTCGGAGCAAAGCGCCATCGCAGTCATTACGCGCTGCAACTGGCCGCCGGATACTTGATGTGGATATCGGCAGCCGATGCTCTTGGGGTCAGGCAAGCGGAGTTTTGTGAACAGGGACTGCGCGCGCTTCTCTGCCTCCGCTCGGCTCCCAATGCCATGCAGAATCGCTGCTTCCACCACCTGGTCGATGAGCCGATGGGCTGGGTTGAAAGCGGCAGCAGCCGACTGCGCGACATAGCAGACCTCGCTTCCGCGCACCTTCCGTAAATCTCGGACGCCGCCCTTAAGAATGTCGCGCCCGTTGAGGAATACCTCGCCGCCGGTGATGCGCACGCCCCCGCGGCCGTACCCCATGGAGGAAAGACCGACGGTCGACTTTCCAGCGCCGGATTCACCTATCAGTCCCAGCACCTTGCCGCGCTTCAATTGCAGCGACACTCCGTCCACAATGGTGACGTCGCGCGGCTTCTCGCCAGGCGAATAGACGGTCGCCTGGACCTTGAGATTTCGGATGTCGAGCAGGACGCCGTTGTCGTTCTGGAGCTTTACGGGAGCCTTAGCCGTCATTCCCGTCCCCCCTTGAGGCTGGCGGTGCGCGTGAGCACCCAGTCGGCTATCAGGTTGACAGAGATCGACAGAATGGCGATCGCAGCGGCCGGAATGAGGGCGGCAGGTATTCCGAAGATAATGCCGTCCTTATTCTCTTTCACCATGCCACCCCAATCGGCTTCCGGCGGCTGCACACCCAGCCCGAGGAAAGAAAGCGCCGAAAGGAACAGCACCGAAAAGATGAAACGCAGGCCAAGTTCCGCCACCAGCGGCGATAGTGCGTTGGGTAGGATCTCGTAGAAGATGATCCAGCCGAGACTCTCACCGCGCAACTTAGCTGCTTCGACGAAATCCATGGCATTGATGTCGATCGCAACGGCGCGAGAAAGGCGGTAGACACGTGTTGAACTCAGAACTCCCATAACGAGTATGAGCGTTACGTTGTTGGAGGGCAGCACCGACAGCACCACCAAGCCGAATATCAGCGTCGGTATTGCCATTAGAAGATCGGCGATACGCGACATCAGCGTGTCAATCATGCCGCCAACAACCGCCGCAATGAAACCCAGGATGGCGCCCAGCGAGAAGGACAAGGCGGTGGCCAGGGAGGCGATGAAGATGGTGGTGCGTGCGCCATAGATCATGCGCGAGAGCAGGTCTCGTCCTAAATTGTCGGTACCCAACCAATGCGCGGACGACATCGGTTCCCATACGTCACCCACGACCTCCCCCTTGCCCGCCGGCGCAATCCATGGGGCAAGAAACGCGCAGATCATTAATAGCCCGGTCAGGATTAGGCCGAGCCAGGCTCCGTATGGGATGCGTTTGATGTAAAGCATTTTTCTTTCCTACTTGGGATGCCGCAGCCGCGGATTGGCAACGATCGCCGCAACGTCCGCGACGATGTTGAGCCCGATGTAGACTGCAGCGAAGATGAGACCTACCGCCTGAACCACTGGCACATCGCGCTTGACGACGTGGTCGACGAGATACTGCCCCATACCCGGATAGACGAAGATCACCTCGATCACGACGACACCAACCACGAGGTAGGCCATGTTGAGCATCACAACATTGACGATAGGCGCGATGGCATTCGGAAAGGCGTGCTTGCGTATGAGGTTAAAGGCAGAAAGCCCCTTGAGCTCAGCACTCTCGATGTAGGCTGATTGCATCACGTTCAGAATGGCAGCGCGCGTCATTCGCATCATGTGGGCGAGTACACTAAACACCAGAGCCGTCGCCGGCAGCACAATCGCCTTTAGCTTCTCCAGGAACGGCATGCCGTCATAGACAGTCGATATCGAAGGGAACCACTGCAGCTTCACGGCAAGGAACAAGACAAGCAGATAGCCGACGAAGAATTCAGGCAGCGATGTTGAAGCCAGCGCGAAACCGGAAATAGCCTTGTCAACTGGCCCATCGCGGTAGCGCACCGCCAATAACCCGAGGATTATAGCCAGTGGAACCGACACAACGGCTGCCCAGAACGCTAGGAATAGCGTGTTCCACAGCCGTGGCATCAGGGTGAGCGTGATCTCCTGCCGCGAGGTGAGCGCGGTACCGAGATCGCCGGTCAAAATTCCGCCCAGCCAGTGGAAGTAGCGCACGATGGCGGGATCGTTAAGGCCGAGATCCCGGCGCAGATTGGCGACCGCCTCGGGCGTGGCCGCCTGACCGAGGATCGACTGTGCCACATCGCCCGGAAGGATCTGGGTGCCCGCGAAAATCAGCACGGAGACGGCGAAGAGGAGGAGAATGCCCAGCGCAACACGCTGGGCAATCAGCTTCATAACGGGTGAGTTGATAAGCAATCCGTTCAAGCCTCGAGCCAGCATTGCGTCAAGGCGTAGCCGTTCATCAGCGAGTCGACCCGTCCTACATATCCGCCAACCTGGTCCGAGATCGCGTCGATGAACTGGTTGAACATCGGCACGATGGTCCCTCCTTCATCGCGAACTAGTAGGGCCATCTCGCGATACAGGTTCTTACGCTTGTCCTGGTCGAGTTCGCCGGTCGCTTCGGTGAGCAGCTTGTCGAACCTCTCGTTGAAGAAGTGCGTGTCGTTCCAGGGCGCCGTCGACCGATAGGTGGTTGAGTACATCCAGCCCTGCGTCGCCCGCCCACGCCAATTGGCGGCGCAGAAGGGCTGCTTGTTCCAGACACCCGACCAGTAGCCATCTCCCGGCTCCCGCTTGACCTCGACGGTGATGCCAGCCTTGGCCGCGCTCTGCTGGAAGAGCTGCGCGGCGTCGACTGCGCCGGCAAAGGCAACGTCGGAAGCCCTGAGCAGGATCGAGCCACTATGGCCCGACTTCCGATAATGGAATTTGGCCTTATCAGGATCGAAGAACCGCTGCTCGATGCCTTCGGGGAAGAGTGGATAGGCAGCATTGATCGGGAAGTCGTTGCCGACCGTACCGTAACCGCGCAGGATCTTGTCGACCATCTCCTGACGATCCACGGCAAGCTTGAGAGCCATCCTGAAATCATTGCTATTGAAGGGAGCCGTGTCGCAGAACATGTTGAAACAGTAGTGGCCCGGACCTGAAAGCGCCTCGATTTTCAGACTAGGCAAGTGCTTGATGAGGTCGACGACCTTAGTCTCGACCTTGTTGATCATGTGCACCTGGCCGCCCTGCAGCGCGGAAACGCGGGCTGTGGTGTCATTGATCACCAGGATCTCGACCTGATCGGCGAAGCCCATCTTGTCGGCCTGCCAGAAATTGGCGAATCGTTCGCCCCCATGGCGCACGCCGGGCTGGTTGACGGTCATCCTGTAAGGACCCGCACTAATGCCTTCGGCCGGGTCGTCCTTGCCGCCATTGGGCTGAATGACCAGATGGTAATCTGCCATGAGGTAAGGGAATTCGGCGTTCGGCTCTTTCACAGTGACGATGACGTCGCGCCCATCCGCCCTGATATTTTCGATACCGGCCAAGATGCCCAGGGCGCCAGACTGTGACTCCTTGCTGGAATGGCGTTGCAGCGTCGCGACGACGTCTTCTGCCGTTACGGTCTTGCCGTTGTGGAATTCGACGTCCTTTCGAACCTTGAAGGTCCACACTTTGGCGTCTTTGGATGAACCGATCTCCTCGGCGAGGCGATTTTCCAGTCCCCCATCTGCCTTCAGCGCCACCAGAAACTCGCCCCAGCATTTGCCGAAATAGGACATCAACTCGATGAATTTTGCCGGGTCAAGGGTGTCCGTCGCCGCCCCGCCCACGAGGCCGGCCTTCAGAATGCCGCCCTTTTTCGGCGTCTGCGCCATAGCGGCTCCGGCAAGAAGAGAATTGGCGAATGCAGCACTGACGCCGAGCGCCGTCGCACGGCCGAGAAATTCACGTCGGCTCAGGCGGCCCGCAGCTAAACCGCGGCTTAGATTGTCAAGTTCCTGCGACATCGATTAGCTCCTCTACGTTTGAATCTGTTCCCGGGGCACTGAAAGTGCATCTTTTTGTTTTGGTGATGATACATTTGGGTTTACGCCGCTTTACGCAAAATCGCGCAGCCTTCCGGTACGGAAACTGCGTTTTGACCGCGTTAATGCAGAATTGCGGCGACTGAACGAGATCTGCTCTGTGATTATCAAAGCGAGGACCCGCGGTGGATCATTCGGACAGCTGATTGACTGCCGGAGCGATTGCTCCCGCGTCGCAAGCGCTGGCAGGATATAATGGAGTTCACGTGCTGGCTTACGGTTCAGGCCATGAGCCGGACTGGTCGGTGTTGGTGAGGACGGGACTCACCGAGCAGGCCGTCTGACAAATGCCGAAGCCTCACTCGCTACGGCTAGCGGCGCGCCGCAAAGCCTTGATAGCCTTACCCAGTAAACGACACTCGCGCGGCCGCCCCGCCGGCCCTCGTGCGTGAGATCTGCAGGTGCCCTGCACAACCGACTGGCGGCGCAGTCTCAACGCACTTGAGCAACAGAGGTTGAGACGCTTTTCATTGTCTCAGCGTTTGCTTACGGAAAGGGGTCCCCAGTCTGCTGTTCGATGGGCGAATTGCCCGCAATCCAGGCGACAGTCCCGCCGGGGATTACAACTTGGCTGTAGAGATACCCGAAAATAACACCGGAGGCGCTTGCCTTCAAAGAACTCCGGTCGCCGGACGCAGGATCGAGAATTGTCCCAATCTCTTCGCCTGCCTGCACATGGTCACCGGGGGTCTTCGAAAAAATGACAATCCCAGGGGCATTGGCTCGCACGTAGTCAACGCAGTCGAGCGTCGTGTGGCACGTGACAACTTGCGACGGCGGCTGCGTCGCTCCCTTCAGAAGGCCAACTGCCTCCATGAAGCCAATCAACCCTCGCGCGTCTTCGACCGCAACATCGTCGCGAAGACCCTTTGAGCCGCGATACTCGAGCGTGGCCGACAAGCACTCAGTTATCGGTACGTCTGGAATAATTTCCTGTGCTGCGCGCCACGGCAGAAGGCACGCTGTAGGAAAATCTGTAAGCTCGGGAACGCCGCCAATGGTAGCCACGCTGCCGATGTAGCGAGACAACAGGTCTGCGGCAGAATGCTCGGGATTGGAAACATATGCATAAAGGACCGCTTCGTCGGCGCAGTGAACGTCCAGGACAAAATCTGCGTCGATAGCGAGCGTGAGAAGCACCTGCTTCAGGCTATCGAGTTCGTTTTTTGGAACGAGCGCGGAGACTGCCTTCAGCATCGCACGTTTTACAGCCTCCCTATTCATGGCGAGCCCCTCGCTTCGGAGTGCTTCGAGCTGCACCCCCACCAGAGGGGTCAAATCAGGAAAATTGCGGTTGAAATTACCCCCCAGCCCCAAGTCAGCCCTGCCAGCATGATACCCCTGAATTCTCTGAGATAAACCAATCGGATTGGCACAAGGGACTATGATGATCTCTCCGTTCGGCTCACCCTCCCTTTCTTGGAGCAGTTTCACCAGATGGCTGAGGACCACCATCCCCGGGAGTTCGTCAGCGTGGAGGCCCGCCTGAAAATATATCTTGGGGCCTGAATGACCAACTCCAAAACGGTGAACGGTAACCTGGCGCCGAGTGCCGATCGATGAGGGGACAAGAGGGATATCTTCTACAACAGAATGCATACCGATCTCGTCGTGTTTGGCGGCGAGGTGATCTAGGATAACCCCTGCGCATTAGCTTGCCAGCTCTGGTTCATGCGAGCTCCCGTGGCAAGAATATTTTACAGATGGTCCGCATCTAACTTCTATATTGACCTGGGTTCAGTGGCCTGCCGTCTCGACGATAGTCATCTCTTCGCGTCCGCCGCTGGTTGAAGTGGGTGCTGGAGGAGCCCGGAACAGCGGCCCGTGAAATATCCTCGAGCACTCCGGCTTAGCGTGCGATCAATTAAAACGTCGACCCTCGCCGAGTATGAGAAGAATTTGCGGGCGGCAGTGTGATGTCGAGTGGCGCTACCGCCGTGCCTCAGGCCCTAAAATAATGGAGAGGATCGGCGCTCTTCTGACGAGGCCGGCCGAGGCGTCCCTGGCGGAAACATTCGCCTCCACGCGATCCGCAACATACGCGGAGTGGCTGTGCGGAACATCGCGGCTATCTACTTTAACCGCGGCCGACACTTCCCCGTCCACCGCAGGTGGATTCCAAGGTTGCCGGCAAGAGCGCGTCGCGGTCGAGGCTCAAGCACGCGCTGAGTCCTTTGGACTCGCGCATTTCATTCAGATTGCTTTTGGGGCGGCATGCATCAAGGGCCATATGTTCGATCCCAGCGCGGGGATGCGATACGAACCGACTTTGTCAAGCCTCGAGCCAGCATTGCGAGAAGGCGTAGCCATTCATCAGTGACTCGATCCGCCCGACGTACCCGCCGACCTTGTCAGAGATTGCGTCAATGGCCTGGTAGAACAGTGGCACGATCGTCCCTCCTTCATCGCGAACGATGACGGCCATCTCACGGTATAAATTCTTGCGTTTCTCCTGATCCAGTTCGCCCAGCGCTTCGGCGAGCAGCTTGTCGAATTTCTGATTGTGGAAGTGCGTGTCGTTCCAGGGTGCCGTCGACCGATAGGCTGTCGAGTACATCATGCCCTGCGTCGCGCGCGGACCCCAATTGGAGGCGCTGAAGGGCTGCTTGTTCCAGACATCTGACCAGTAGCCATCGCCCGGTTCGCGCTTCACCTCGATGGTGATGCCGGCCTTATTCGCGCTCTGCTGGAAGAGCTGCGCAGCGTCGACGGAGCCGGGAAAAGCAACGTCGGAGGTCCTGAGTAGGATAGGCCCACTGTGGCTCGACTTCTGATAATGGAACTTGGCCTTGTCCGGATCGAAGGTCCGCTGTTCAATGCCCTCGGGAAAGAGTGGTTGGGACGCATTAATCGGAAAGTCGTTGCCGACCGTACCGTAACCGCGCAGGATCTTGTCGACCATCTCCTGACGATCCACCGCCAGCTTGAGCGCCATCCTCAGATCATTGTTATCGAATGGCGCGGTGTCGCAGAACATGTTGAAAACATATTGGCCCGAAGCCGTCACCGTCTCGATCTTCAGGTTGGGCACGCGCTTGATAAGATCGACGACCTTGGGCTCGACCCTGTTGATCATATGGACTTGGCCGCCCTGCAGCGCGGAAATGCGGGCTGTGGCGTCATTGATGACGACGATCTCAACCTGATCGGCGAAGCCTTCCTTGTCGGACTGCCAAAAATTCGCGAAGCGCTCGCCGCCATGGCGCACGCCTGGCTGGTTGGCAGTTACTTTATAAGGACCTGCGCTAATGCCTTCGGCAGGGTTGTCCTTGCCGCCATTTGGCTGAATGACCAGATGATAGTCTACCATGAGGTATGGGAACTCGGCGTTCGGCTCCTTGAGGGTGACGACGATGTCGCGGCCATCGGCTTTGAGGCTCTGGATCCCCGACAAGATGCCCTGTGCGCCCGACTTAGAGTCTTTATCCGAATGGCGTGCCAGCGTCGCCATAACATCCTGAGCTGTCACAGTCTTTCCGTTGTGGAATTCGACGCCCTGGCGGATCTTGAAGGTCCATACTTTGGCGTCTTTGGATGAGCCGATCTCCTCGGCAATGCGATACTCCAGTCCTCCATCCGCCCTCAGCGCCACAAGATACTCGCCCCAGCATTTGACGAAGAAGGACATCACCTCAATTGCTTTCGCCGGGTCGATGCTGTCCGTTGCCGCGCCGCCTGCGAGGCCGGCTTTCAGAATGCCACCCCTTTTCGGCGTCTGCGCCATTGTCGCGCCGGCAATAAGAGAATTGGCGAAGGCAGCACTGACGCCGAGCGCCGTCGCACGGCCGAGAAATTCACGTCGGCTCAACCTGCCCGCCGCGAAGCGTCGGTTTAGATAGTCGAGTTCCTGGGACATTTGATGCTCCTCCGTGTTTTTCGTCCCTCGCAGCCGAGGACATGACCACTGTTCGACGGTATCACTGAGCATGGAGCGACTTGCGCGATTCCAATGCCCTTGACGCAGGTACCTGGCGTTTTGCCCTCGCCCTACGCAGAATAGCGGCCTGTGACAGGGCAGAGTGGCGATCTAATTATCGCTCTGTCTCTTTGGAAGAAGCTCCGGCCTTGATCTTGGTTGCTGGCCGGGAAAGCCTGTCACGACGGCGCCTCGTCGACGTTTTGGGCTATCTGCGATGTGGCAGTGGCGCTGGAGACCCAGCGGCTCTGGAGGGGTTTATGCCCCCTGTCGACTCCGGCCGATCAAGCACGGCTTAGCCGCAGTGGCTATGTCTTCAGTCTGCGACGAGAGTTGACATGAGAATACGCAGATCCGATAGCTGGTCTAACTGCTTAATCGTAGCAAGCGCGCGGGCGGTGTTGGCGGGACTCAGCACGGATCTTGCGCAGTCCTTGAATTTGGACACAAACTCATCTTCCTCCATCGGGTTCTTCGGATGGCCCCGCATGTATTGCACCGTTTTATCGATCACCCGCCCGTCCTCGAGCGAGATTTCAACCCGGGCGGCAGCGCAGAAGCTTCTCGGGTTGGGGCTGGTCAATTCGGGATCGAAGTCGAGCTTTGAAATGTTCATCAGCCGCTGGATGATTGGATCATCGACCACTTCTTGAGAGAATTCGGCGAGAGACACGCGCCCCCACGCCAGCGCGACCGCAGAACAAAACTCCATACTGAACTTGCCCTCCATAGGCGTTTGAGGGGCATGGTACGCCAGGTCACCACCCACTCCCGGAGCAAACACACATCGGATAGACCTCACGTGTTCAGGTTGGATGTTGTGGCGATCGCGTAATTCGAGAATAGCGTCGATGGCCGAATGGGTGTCGAGGCAGGACGGATACTTTTTGAAGACAATACCTGGCTCTCGGATATCAAACGGATTGCCGAGGAGCGAAGTGACGTCGGTGGAACGCCCCCCCTGCAATATGTACGTGTGAAGAAAGCCGTTTGTGCCTTCGACCGCATTGGGACTTGCGGTTGCCCCTGCTGCAGCCAAAAGCGCCGCCTCCAAGCCGTCCCTCGCTGCAAAACCGCAATGCATCGGCTTTACCATCGAGCCGATATTCACACGTATTCCGGCTACACGGGAGGCGGCAATGCCGATGGCGGTAGCTGTATGTTCTGCGTCGAGTCCGAGTATCTTAGCGGCTCCGGCGGCAGCGCCAAATACCCCGAGTGCTGCGGTGGCGTGCCAACCGGATTGATAAAGCTCGTAACCAGCAACGCGGCCGAGCTTTGTCATCACTTCAATGGCAGCGGCATAGGCGAGAAGGACATCTCTGCCCGACCGATCTGTCAGTTCAGCAGCCGCCAAAATGGCCGGGAGCGCGGGCGCAGTAGGGTGCCCGCACATCGGGTCGCTTACGTCGTCAAAATCGCAAGCGTGTGCCATCACGCCGTTGGCGAGCGCCGCGCCGAGCGCGGAGCTTTGAACGGAATGGGCAAGAACTGTTGCTCTTTTATCCTCACCGGCTTCGGGCACTATGGTGTCGAGCACCATCCGGGTTACCGGCTCCCTTGCACCCGCAATCACGCAGGCCAAGCAGTCCATGATCCCGAATTTCAGAGTTGTAATGTCGGTTGGCGAGAGGGCGCCAAATTCCAGCCCGCTGACAAACCTTCCTATGGCCATAGACAGAGAGGCAGCACCGTTAACATTCGAGTTCATAAGGATTGCCTATTTCGTTATCAGCTCTTCTCAGTGATCAATTTCGCTCGGGAGCTACCTGCCGCCCACCAACAGCTCGAATAGCGGTGCCAAAGTGGGTTGTTCATCGAGGTGTTTGATGAAGTCGCCGATCGACCCGAGTTGTCTCTCGGAGAACGGAACCATGGACATCTCGGCGCAAGCTTTTAATTTCCGCACACCATCAGCGAGCGAAGCCGGATTTTCCGGGTGTCCGAATGCCTTGTCGACTCGGATGAAATGTTCCGCTCCGGCTTTTAGCCTCACTTTGACCGTCACCGGCGAATTGGAATAGAGGCCGTGCGTGCGTTCAATCTCCGGATCAACTTCAATTTTAGTGAGCGCCATGATCCGGCGAACGGCCTGGTCCCCGAGCATATCAGGAAGGAAATCGCGAATTACAACTTCGCCGCGTTGGGCCGCGACAGCAGTGGCGTATGGCAGGCTGAAACGCGCGACGACCGGATCCTTCGGATCCCATTTTTGATCGCGCGGCTGCACCACAAAATCCTCGGCGAGACGATTCAGTCCGAGCTCGATTGAGACAATTTCATCGCCAGTGAATTTGTACTTCTGCCGCAATTGCAGAAGTCCGTCGATCGCAGGATGTACGCATTTGCAGGCCGGCCACGGCTTGAAGCTGATGGAAGCGTTCACATACTCATTCCCGAGTTTGTCCATAAGCAAATCAAGATCGTAGGCGGGTTCGAAAGCCTTGTAGAAGCCATACCTCCCCAAAAACGGATCCCGCGGTCCGTTTAAGCCCACCATTGCTGATAGGGCTGACTCCAGTCCAGCACGTGCCCGCAATCCCTGCTGCAGCGAGACGGTGTGGGCAGCCTCTTCGTACATTTGCAATTCTCCAGCAGCGTGCGCGTAAGCGATTCCGAACGCATTGCGGGTTTTTTCTTCGTCAAGCCTCAGCAACCTGGTGCTGACTGCAGTTGCGCCCCAGACCGCGACCATATTGTCGCGTCCTGTCTCTATGGCATTGGTCGTCACGCTGCGGGCAAGGCGAATATGCAAATCGATAGCCGTCGCGACTGCGGAGAGCAATTCGCTTCCGGTAATGGAAGGGTCACGTTCGGCGAGTGCGAGCGCCGGCGGCACGTCATAGGCGCTTGCGTGGCAGCCGTTGATACAGAGCTCATATGTCTCATCAAAATCAAGGGCTCTGGCCGTCGTCGCATTGACCAGGGCCGCCAGGCTGGCGGGGAGCTTCTCTCCGGAAATCCAAACCGTACATTCTGGCCTGCCGCCCGACAACGCACCCAAGTCGCGAGAGAAGCGGGCGATAGGATCATTCGATCCGCCGATCGCGCACGCGATCGTGTCAAGGATTGAAAGCTTCGCACGTACTATCGCTTGCTCAGGTATCGCCTCCAGATTGGAATTGAGAACATGCCTAATGAGTTGCGTTGTAACGTCCATTGCCATTACCTCCAAGCGATCTGGATCGAGAGCCCTAGCGCGAGCTGTCCATCGGCTGCCTCGACACTGGCAGATGAGAGACGATCTCGTGTCGATCCGTCCCCACAACAAAGCTGAAGCTGTCAGCGCTGTTTAGATGTAGGGCCAGTAAGGACGCGCTTTGCATAAATCGTGCCTGTTTCGAGCAGGAAAGCTGCGTTTTTCTATGGTCTCGCGCGCAACCCGGATTACTGAGGATTGCTGAACGCCAGCGGATACCCGGCTTTTGGTTCCGAGTACGCGTAGTGCTGCCCCCCAGGAACGCGACCTTGCTGCAGGCGCATGACCAAACGCGCAGCGTTCATCCAACGATTTCGTCGGGCTGCCCCGGCATTTGCGAGTGCTTGCGTTGCATGTTTTTTCTGAGCACCCGCGGTTGAAGGAGCTTCACCGCATACGTGGTGTGGCCCGCAAGGCAACATCATGCTGATGCAGTTCTCAAGCGGGTGTGCCGGTGCTGATCGGCAGCGGAGACAACCGAATTGCGGCCATCGCCCCGGACGATGTTCGCAGCTGGGGCACTGATCTCAGCGCAGTTCCTAAGCCTACAAGTGTAGCCGGCAAAAGCGAAGTCATCGATGCAGCCGACAGGCACTTTTTGCGGTCAGTCTGATGAGAGAGTCGAGATAGGACGCGTCGCCGCCCTAGATCGCACACGACCGACGAACCGCGATGGCTATCAAGTTGATGCGCTTAAGACCACAAAGTGCCGGCGTAAAACTGGAAGCGGGCGCATACTGCCCTTATTCTTCAATAGGCAGAGCCAATGACGCCTTGATCCGATCCATTACGACCATCGTCTTGACTGCTTTGATATCGGACTCATGAAAAAATCGGCGGGTAAATGCCTCATACTCAGCCATGTCTTGGACAGAGATCAAGAGAACGAAATCGGCTTCACCCGTTACATAGTACGCACTCATGATCTCAGGCGTGCGCCGGACCGCTTGCTTGAACCGATCAATTATATCTACCCGCTCACGCTCGAGACTGATCGACGCCAGCATGAGCATGGGACGACCCACGGCTTGTGGCGAGACTATCGCAACGTCAGCCTCGATCACACCTTCATCACGCAGTCGCTTCAGTCGCCGCTGACAAGCGGTCGCAGAAAGGCCCGCAAGTTCGCCCAGTTCGGCTGTCGTCAGGCGATTGTCGCGCTGCACTGCGTTGAGAAGCTTACGATCAACTCGATCCAGGTCCATTTGATGATCACTGCAAAAAAGGGAGATTTGCGCAGAAAAACTGCTTGGCTCCCCCGATATTAGCCTGAGTTCCACAAGGATCAAGCCATAAAATGATCCGATCAGCGAAAGGCAATTGCCTCCCGGTGGTGAACCTCTTGTCCTTGTAAGTTCGGCCGAATGTATGATCGTCCGCAAAGTAGCTCGACGACTTCTCAATCAAGGCATTTTCGTTGCCCACAACTGCAGAAATGGGCGTCCTGAGTAGGTTTTGCGCTCTTTACCCATGAACACGGATCTGATGATGAGCATGACAAGCCATTTTCTTCCTTTGGACGTCCTTCGGCGGGAATTTCCAGCCACCAAAAGCGCCATTTACATGGATGTTGCAAATCAGGGGCTCATATCCAGAACCACCCGAACGTCCATGGATCAGCACCTTGACAATAGACTGAACGGCTTGAATGACGAGGAAGGAATGATGCAGCTTGTCGAGCAAACACGCTCCAGATTTGCTCAATTCATTGGGGCCGAAAAGGACGAAATCGCTGTTACGAAGAATGCATCGGAAGGCATTAACATAATCGGAAACGCGATTCCTTGGAAGCCCGGAGACAATGTTGTCCTGTGCCGCCAATTGGAGCACGCAAACAACATCCTTCCTTGGCTGCAACTCAGGGACAAGCACGGAGTTGAGCTGCGGATTGTAGAATCTGATAACGGCGCAATCCCGTGCGACGCTACTATCGATCAAATCGACTCGCGCACCCGTATCGTTACAGTATCGACTGTCACAATGGTGCCAGGTTTCAAGACAGTGATGGAGCCTATAGCCGAGGCTTGCAAGCGTCTTGGCGCCTTTCTTTTGGCCGACGCCTCCCAATCAGTTGGCATCCTCCATACCGATGTCAAACTGCTTGGCGTCGACGGTTTGGTGGCTTCATCTTACAAGGGGTTGATGGGCCTCTATGGGTTGGGATTTCTATATTGCCGCCGGGAATGGGCGGATCGCCTAAGCCCTGCCTACCTCGCCCGCTTTAGTGTCGATTTGGGCGACGCACCAGAGTCGGCTCCAATATTCGATTCGGTAAAATTGCGCGCCGGCGCGCCCCGTTTTGAGATTGGCCATTTCAATTTTCCCGGCGTCATAGCGGTCCACGCTTCCATCGGACAGCTGATGGAAATCGGCACGCCCGCCATTGAACAAAGCGTAACATCGGTTGCAAGGCGACTGGCGTCGGGCCTCCTAGACCTCGGGCTACCGGTCTGCGGCGGAACGCCAGGGGATCACACCGGAAGTATCGTTGCTCTCGGAGATCCAGCACCTAGTTCGGGAAAAGCCGATAGCCGCATTCAGTCGCTACACGAGCATTTATTGAAAAACCAGGTGATCGTCTCAGCACGCCGGGGAATGCTGCGCTTCTCGCTACATTTATACAACACAGCAGACGAGGCTGACCGAGTTGTCGGCCTGGCAAAGAACTGGCTGGCATAGCCGCAAGCTTGCGTTCTCAAGGAGGGATAGGAGTATTTATGTCGTCCATCAGCACACAAACGGTAGAGCTTCTCAAACAACTCATAAAAATTGAGAGCATCAACCCTTCAGCGTCGGCAAAGGGGAGCGGTGAACAAAAGGTCGCTGAGTTCCTCGAGGCCTTTTGCCGAGAGCGTAATCTGCCCTTTGAGTATCAGGAAGTCACCGACGGCCGCGCCAACTTCTTCACCTGGGTTCCTGGGCAGGAGCCCGACAAGCGTGTCCTGTTCATATCCCACATGGACACGGTGCCGGTTGATAATTGGGAGGCAGATCCTTTTTGGCCGGACGAACGGGATGGTCGGATTTATGGGCGAGGAAGTTGTGACGATAAGGGTCCGCTCGCGGCAATGCTCATGGCTCTTAGCACCCTGGGGCACCGTAAGCCACGATACACGATTGTCCTGGGTGCAAGCGTCGACGAAGAATACCGAAAGAAGGGGGCGCGAAAAATCGCTCAATCAGGTGTATCCTACGAGGCCGCAGTGGTCGGTGAGCCCACTGACTTGGAGCTTGTCGTTGCACATAAAGGATCGGTCCGCTGGCAGGTTGAAGTGGAGGGTGTGCCCGCTCACAGCTCCAAGCCCCATCTCGGAGTGAACGCGATCACAGGAATGGCCAAGGTTATCTTGGCGCTCGACAAGATTAATGAGACTTTATCCCAACGCGTGCACCCCCTGGTCAGCCCCCCGACCCTCACGATCACGCTCATCGAAGGGGGGGCGGAATTGGCGACGGTACCGCCATCCTGCCGGGTGTGGATCGACCGGCGGCTCATACCGGGAGAGCGACCGGCGGACGCGCTCCAGGAGGTAGAAAACATCCTGGAGGGCCTGCGCCAGGGTCCCGATAAGATCAAGGTGCGCTCGCTGCTACCCGCTCTGGAAGATCCAGCTCCCCCGAGTGCGGAAGCCACAAAAATCGCCGCGGTGGCGGCAAAGGCCTGTGCTGAAGTTGCCGGAACGGGCCAGCACCGCGGAGTTCCATATGGGACGGATGCAAGTCAGCTCTCCTTGGGAGGTATTCCCTGCGTTATTCTTGGACCTGGCAGTATTGATCAGGCTCATACTGCCAACGAGTACGTCGAGATTGATCAATTGGCCAAAGCGGTCGACATTTACCAAAAGATCATGCTTACCTACTAGGGATCACTGGCACTATCACGAATAGCTCCCGCGATGACTTCGGCTTCGCGGGACTACGTCCTTAACGGTCGACTTTCAATCCGTATCAAGCCACTTACACATGATCTCGCCGATGCCGGATGATCATTTCTGACTTCCGATGCGGCAAGAGGCTGGCGCGTACTCTTCACCTGAATCGGACCATGAGGCCGCAGATGTTGGCTGCGAAGCCCCCAGCCGACAGATCCGTCCCAATGCGTGGGTCGATATCGTTCATCTTGGTGCTTATGCCGACCGGCGAACTATGCCCAGTGAGCAAGTTTTTACCAACACTTTCCTCAACGTAGCGGTAGCTGGATCGGCATAGCTTAGGCTCTCTCCGTCCCAATTGACGCGAAGGAGAGGACACATGAACGCAAGTGACTATCTGCAACGCAGCACGCTGTATCGGAAGCTGATCCACGGGCCATATGGCGAGTTTGCACGCGTTTATGCGGGCAGATTGTCGGACGAAGGCTTCGGTCGGCAATGCACCTGGCGATCACTAAGCCTATTTCGTGAGCTGAGAGACTGGCATGTCAGTAACGGGCACGATCTCCGGGATTAAGCGAAGTTCATGTTGAGCGGTTTCTGGAGCACCGTTCCAAACACTGGAGCATCGATTCGGGCGACCGATCGACGCTTCGGCGCTTGCTTGCCGCGTTACGGCAAGAAGGTTTGATACCAACCGCCCTTCCGATTGAGCGCACGGAGTACGAGCAGATTGTTGATGTGTTCGCGGCTTACCTCACGAAAGAGAGAGGGCTCGCCGCCTCGACGGTGGAAAGCCACAAGCTGCTCTCACGCCGATTTCTGCAGGAGGTCTGTCCGGCTGGCGCAGATGGGTTTGCGGCGCTCACCCCGGAGATCGTCATCGGTTATGTCGAGCGACATGCTCTCGATGGCTCCGCCGACAGCTGCAAGGCGATGTGCGGGGTGGTGCGCGCCTTCCTGCGCTATTTGCATCTGAAGGGCTTCATTTCGGTGGCCTTGGCCGACTGTGTGCCGTCGATCCGTCGCTGGCGGCTTGCAGGCCTACCAACCTTCCCGCCACCACAGAAGGTTCAGGTGGTTCTCGATGCCTGCGATCGGACCACGGCATTGGGGCTTCGCGACTATGCGGTTTTGATGGCGCTGGCTAAGCTCGGCTTGCGCGCCAGCGAGGTTGCCGCGCTCAGTCTTGACGATATCGAGTGGCAGTCGGGCAGTGTCCTCGTCCATGGCAAGAGGCGGCGGCAAGCGATGATGCCGCTACGCCACGACGTCGGTGCGGCTATCGTCGCCTACATCCGGCATGGCCGACCGGCTTCACCGTGTCGCCGGTTATTTCTGCGAATGCTGCTCCGCACGTCGGCTTTGCCTCAGGCTGCGCCATCACGATGATCGCGAAGGAGGCCCTCGAGCGGGCGGGTATTCACGGCTATGCGCACCACGGCGCGCACCTCTTCCGCCACAGCCTTGCGACCGACCTGCTGCGGTCGGGGGCCAGCTTTGCCGAGATCGGCCAGTTGCTTCGTCACCGGAGCGTCGACAGCACAAGGATCTATGCCAAGCTCGACATCGAGAAGCTGCGCGAACTGAGCCTGCCCTGGCCGGGAGGTGTCCAATGAGCCGTCTTCGAACAGCGCTCGAGCGCTATGTGGGCATGCGCCAGGGATTGGGATACAAGTATCATGGCCCCGCTCGACGGTTGTCGGATTTCGTCACCTTTATGGAGGCTCGCGGCGCCGAGACCGTCACCACGGCGCTGGCGATGAAGTGGGTGACCTTGATCGGCCGACAACCGAGCTGGTCCATCCGCCTGACCGATGTGCGCTGCTTCGCTCAGCACCTCGCTCATTTCGACCCCCATGACGGAAGTGCCACCTCAAGACGTTGTGCCGCCGGCGCGGCGTGCAAAGCCCTACATCTATACCGATGCTGAGATCACGGCGCTTCTGGCGGCGGCACTGTCGCTGCCGCCGGCCAACGCCCTGCGTCGCTGGACATATCATTGCGGTCGCCGGGCTCCGCCATTCCGAAGCGCTCGACCTGCGCGGAGAGGACGTCGATCTCGACCAAGGTATCCTCACCATTCGGGAGACGAAGTTCGGCAAGTCGCGGCTGGTCCCGCTCCATGCCACGACGGTCGCCGTGCTGTCGGACTATGCCGCGCGACGCGACGCCCATCTCGTCCCGCCTCGTAGCCCCTATTTCTTTGTCGCCGAGCAGGGCGGCAGATTGCTGCACCAATACGTGCACCGGGTATTCTGGCAGCTGTCGCGACAGATCGGTCTGCGGCAGCGGGGGCAGCGCAATGGTCCGCGGATTCACGATCTTCGTCACCGTTTCGCCGTCCAGGCCCTGACCAACTGGTATCGTGCGGGCGAAGATGTCGAGCGGGAACTGCCGGTCCTCTCGACCTTTCTCGGCCACGCCAATGTTCGCGACACTTACTGGTATCTATCCGCCGCGCCGGAGCTAATGACCCATGCCGCGCGACTGCTGGATGAGCGGTGGGAGGTTCGCTGCTGGCCGTGCTGATCGAGCGGTGGTTCACCGATCGGCTCATGCGACATCGAGGCGTAAGCTCCAACAGCATCGCCACCTATCGCGACACCGCCTGACTGTCTCTCCGGTCGACCGCTCACCAAGAACAAGGCCAACATACCCCATGAGCTGGCGCGGGCTTTCGAAACGGCGCACGTCGCCAATCTCGGTAGCAAACGTCACGGCAACGATCAGATCCACACCACGTAATGTCTGCAGCGCCCGCACGACCGGCGCCAGCGACCAGGCTGGAACGAACTCCTCGATCACACGCTCAAGCCGCTCGGCCCGCTCTTTCGAGATGCGAACCGCCTCGACCATCTCCTGGAGTGCAAACTGATGTGCGGGATGATCGAACTGCTGCGCCTGCAGCCAGCAGAGATAGCGCATCGTCCAGGCCTTTTTGCGCGGAAAGATACGTCCGTGCTTGAGCATGAAGGCGCTCACATGCTGCCGGTGGACCCGAAGTGTCTCAACTGCGGCCGCCCGGGCGCGGACGAGATCCCGCATGGCTTCGTGGCCTTCATCGGGAACCCATACCGCCGTCAGTTCGCCAGCGCGCAGCAACCTGGCCAATCCGAGGGCATCCCGGCGGTTTGTCTTCACGCGATCGCTGGGCTTCCTCGGAATCAGCGACGGAGCGACTACGGTGCATCGTGACCCAGCGAACGGATCAGCCGATAGAGACCATAGCCGGTCGGGCCGGCCTCGTAGCAGAAATGGACGCGATCGAACCTGTTGCCGATCCGCTGGATAACTCGGCGCATGCTCTCATCCGAGGCGTCGACCTCGCCGATGAAGCGAACTTCTCCCTCCCGGCCGGCATCCGCAATCGCGATGGCGTTCCTAAGCTTTGCGACATCGATTCCGACAAATGCTTCCCTATAATCTGACACGGCTCGTCCTCCTGTGATGAGGATCGGCTCGGCCCGCCCGAGCAACCCTCGGACGCGCAGTGTAGGGCGAGCCACCTCACCGGCAGAAGCGGACATACGGTCTTACGGCGAAGCGGAAAGCTCGACAAGCGCTTGACTTCAACACGCCGAATAGAGAAGGGCGAGCCACCTCACCGGCAGAAGCGGACATACGGTCTTACGCTCCGCTGGCTCCTCGGGGCACGGGAATGGGGCGTCGATACCGAGGGGATTCATCAACCGCTGCCGAGCGAATGCCGACCAATGGGTCTAATACACGAGATTGGCGCAGGATGAAGGCGGTCAGCGCGCCCGAAAACCTCGACTTGCTGGCTTGGCATGGTGCTCTGCATTAAGCGCGGCTTCGATATTCTGTCCGACCATTGTCATCGAGTGTTAACCAGCCTGTAATGAACAAATGTATCAAGCCCTCTGCGGCCACCCTCATAGCCGTAGCCGCTTTCTTTCACGCCGCAAAACGGCGTGAATTCGGTCACAGTTGCGGTAGTGTTGACGAAGACACCGCCCGCTTCCAAATTCTCAGTCAGGCGTTCGACGCGCTCAGGTGATTGCGTATAGACGTAAGCGGCTAGTCCATAAGGCAGGGCGTTGGCCATGCTCACCGCTTGCATCTCATTGTTGAACCCGTTGAGCGGCGCGAGCGGCGCGAAATATTCGTTGCGCATGATAAGGCTGTCAGGGGGCGCTTCGCACAATACTGTAGGTTCAAAGAAATAACCAGGCCCATTGACCCTATTGCCACCGGTGATGATCTGAGCTCCACCACCTATTGCGTCTTCGACCACCCCAACTGTGGCATCAATTCTACGGGAATGCGCGAGTGGACCGATATCTGTATCGGGATCCAGCCCATTTCCGATCCTTAAGCTCTTAACTTTGCTCAAGAAGGCGTCCACGAACATGTCATAAGCCGGCATTTCGACGAGAAGTCGACTAGGAGCGGTACAGACTTGGCCGGCGTTCGCAAATTTGGCTAAGGCAAGTTCACTTGCTGCTGCATCTATATCGGCATCTGCGAAGACAAGCGCGGCTGAGTGCCCGCCCAATTCCATGCTTGCGGGTTTCATTCCCTCCGCCGCCAGTCGCGCAAGAGATTTCCCAACAGGGATCGAGCCAGTGAGCGAAATTTTTCGAACCACCGGCGATGCGATCAATTGTCTTGAAATCTCAGCGGGATTGCCAAAGACCAGATTAAGATATCCGTTGGGCAAGCCGCCTTCCTGAAGGGCCCGTGCGAGTTCAATTGCCGCCGAAGGCGTTTCCTCTGCCGCCTTCAAGATAACGGGACAGCCAGCAGCTATTGCCATCGCTAATTTCCGTCCCGGTAGCACCAGAGGAAAATTCCAAGCGGTAAAAGCTGCAACCACACCGACCGGCACCGGTTTCGACGAACGCCTGATTGCTTGTCGGTTATTCCCGAGATCGGCATCGCACAATTCCAGCGCCAGCTGCGCATAATATCGAAACAGCTCGACGACCCGACCGACCTCGGCCCGGGCCTGGACCAGCGGCTTTCCCTGTTCCAGAACTATACGCAATGAAATCGAGGCTTCCCTTTCCGCAAGGATATCGGCCGCTCGTGCCAATACTTCCTTTCGGTTCTCAGGCAAGAATCGGCGCGAGGACCCAAACGCGCGCTCAGCCGAATGCAGCGCCTTTTGAAGCAAGTGGGGAGTGGCCGAAGGCAGAAGACCTAATACTGTCTCGTCAGCTGGGTTTATCACTTCCCTGGGCGCCGCCGAGCTGGACTCGACAAATTCACCATCGATGAACATCCCGAGCGTCGGGTAGCCTGAATTTGCTCCCGCAATCATCGAGTTATGCTGGCCTGTCACCTCGGTGCTATGCATTGGCTTGTACCATTTGCCAGGTTTCGGCTAAGGCCACATCAAACCGTCGGAACATCTCGTCTATTTCGGGATCTGAGATGATCAGCGGAGGGCAAAAAGCGATAATGTCCCCGATATTCCTGATAATTAGTCCATGGTTCTGGCATCGCAGGCTACAGAATGGGCCTACTTTCAGTGACTTGTCGAACTGCGCCTTAGTGGCTGGGTCAGACGAAAATTCAATCCCGCCGAGCAGACCGACCCGTCGAATATCCCCAACCATGGGATTGGCGGCGAAGGATTCAATGCGCTGCGCAAAGTGTTTTGCGACAGACTGGACGTGCTGGAAAATCGAGCGTTCTTCATAAATCTCCAGGGTCCGGAGCGCGACCGCCGCGGACACTGGATGACCCGAATAGGTAAAGCCGTGGGCGAATGCGCCATATTTCTCGCTGCCGCTTACGAGCGTTTCCCAGATAGTCGGCGCCACAATTGCGGCCGAGATCGGCAGATAGGCGGAGGACAGGGCCTTGGCGACCGTGATAACATCTGGCTGCAGATGGTAGGTATCGCTGGCAAATGCGTGCCCGGTGCGCCCGAAGCCGCAAATAACCTCGTCCGCCACGAACAGGATCTGATTTTCCCTGAGGATTTTCTGAACTCTATCGAAGTAGCCGGCGGGTGGCGGCACCACCCCGCCGCCAGCTATTACCGGATCGGCGTAGAATGCTGCGATTGTGCCCGCGCCCTCGCGCTCGATCAACTTTCTAAGGTCGTCCGCGCAGCGCTCGGAAAACTGCTCTTCGCTTTCGCCCGGCAAGCCGTCGCGATAGTAATCTGGGCACATGCATTTCAAAAACCGGTCGAGCGGTAGGTCAAAGCCGTCGTGACACATTTCCAAACCGGTCATGGAAGCGGTCGCAAGCGTGACGCCGTGGTAGCTGCGCTCCCGAGTGATGATCTTCTTCTTCTCGGGACGGCCCAGAATATTGTTGGCGTACCAGATCAGTTTGATGACCGTGTCGTTGATTTCAGATCCAGAATTGGCAAAAAAGACACGTCCGTCAGATATGGGAACCATATCCTTTAGGCGATCGGCGAGTTCGATCATTGGCCGAGTCGCCATGCCGTTGAAGCTATGATAAGTGGGCAACTTGTCGAACTGCTTGGCAGCCGCGGCTGCAAGTTCGGGTTCACTGAAACCAAGCGCGGTGCTCCACAACCCGGACAGCCCTTCAATATAGCTCTTGCCATTCTCGTCGATGACGTGGATGCCGTCGCCACGCTCGATGATCAGCGGACCAGAACGCTGATGGTCGGCCAGATTTGTGTATGGATGGATCAGCGACTGTTTGTCCAAATCCATAAGCGACCTGTTTTTATCGTGCATTTTTCCTCCACAACTCCCGGCTGAGGGAGAGTTTCAAACAAACTGCGGACGGAAACGAACTCTCCTGATCACAGTGTTGGTTCGTATTCGTAATCCTGAATTGCGCCTTCCACGGTAATAAAACCGTCTGCGATGTCGTTTTCGATTGCGTTTCTGTCGCGTTGCGAGGGGTCACCGTACCCGCCGCCCCCGCCGGACCGGCAAATGATCAAATCGCCTGACTTGAGCTTGATGCCGTTGGCTTTCAGGCAGCTGATTTCTCCTACTTCGGAGGACTTGACGATTACCGACGGAGGACGCCCATGCCTGCCCCCGAGCAGGCCCCATGCCGGCGTGACAGACCTTTCCCACCAGAAACCGGCAGCGCAATTGTCGGACAACATCTCGTAGGTCTTCGTTATGCCGCAGCCGCCACGCCACTGTCCGGCGCCGCCTGAATCTGGGCGTAGGGAATAATCTCTGACCCTGAGCGGATAGCGCGTTTCGCAAACTTCGATGGGAATGTCCCTCAGGCCCCCATTCACTTTGTTGATCAGTCCGGAGACCCCATCATGGCCACGAAACGCCCCCCAGCCTCCGACATGGCATTCGAAATCGATAAAAATCCCTTCATTTCGGGGATCCGTGCCCGACATGATCACCGGATTCGAATCGCCATAATCAGCAGCTGTAACGTTGTCTGGCATCGCATTGGCCAGTGCCTTGGCGAGGAGGTCGATTTGCAACCCCAGGGAACTAAAGTACCAGTTTGCGGGTGCGGGACTGGTACAGGCGAGAAACGAACCCTCGCGCAGTTTTACTGACAGCGATCGAAACGAGCCACCGTTAACTGGTTTGTCCGATGCGAACAGATATTTGAATCCGACCCGACATGCTGAGATTGTCTGGGAAGCCCCGCTGTTGATCGGTCCGGGCGCCTGATCACTGGCCTCGGTTACATCGATTTCGATATCGCTACCCTTTACAGTAACTCGCATTTTCACATGGAGCGGGCCGTTCCCCAATCCGTCATCGTCGACATAGCCTTCCGCCGAGTATTCTCCATCCGCAATCGCTTCAATGGCTGCCCGCTCAAAGCTTTCGGCCTGATTGAAGATCATCTCCTTGGCGTCGTTAACAACTTCAACTCCATATTTGTCGAGGAGTTCAATAACGCGGCGAGACCCCACGTACGCAGCCGCGATCTGCGCCTTGAGATCGCCGATTACTCCCTTGGGTAATCGGGTGTTGGCCTCGATCACGTCAACCACGTCGTGATTGATTTCGCCCCCTATTGCCACTCGGGTGGGCGGAAGGCGTAGGCCCTCCTGGAATATCTCCGTCGAATCGAACGACTGTCCCGGGTCCTTGCCGCCAATGTCCAGCCAATGGGCTCGGGAAACGGCGAAACCAAAGAGCTCGCCCCTGAAAAAGATCGGTGCATATACAGAGACGTCATTGAGATGGGTGCCAACAACGTAAGTATCGTTTAGTGCCCAGATGTCGCCTTCGCGCCAAATGTGCCTGCCGAATTTGCGCTCCGTATATTCCGAACAGATTTCCAGATTGCCGAGAAATATCGGCAGGCCGGACGATTGGCCGAGAACCTCGTGGTCGCGGTCCAGGATCGCAACAGCGCAATCCTTCATCTCATAGATGATCGGCGTGAATGCGGAGCGGATTAGCATCGCGTTCATTTCTTCCGCGGCGGATATCAATCCATTCCTGACGATCTCAACAGTGATAGGGTTCAACATGTTCCATCCCATTGCCCAACTCTGATGCTCATGACCCCACCGCCCTTCGAGTTCCACAAATCGGCTTCAGTCCGCTGCGCGCTTCGAACGCTCGAGGCTCGCCGGCTCCGGCACGGCGCCGGGCCCCCGAGCTATAGGTCGGCAGCGTATTCAGTTTTGGCCTAACCTACGGCGGCATGTGCAAAGACCCGCCCGGATCCATCAGTCTCTTAACTTCCAAGATCACGTCAACGATAACCGTCACCGAAAGGCTCGCTAATATCAAAGTTTTGGTAGCCACAGTGAAATTGATATGAGCCACGCCGCACCAGTTCTGGTTTCTAACGTTACCTTGAACCTGCCGCGCTTCGTACGTTCGCCTTTTCATCGCGCCGGAGTGTATCGAGGGAGGAGTTCCACCCAGTCATTTGCGGTGTCAGGCATTCCGATTTGGTTGATTCCCGCATCTCGTCAAGCGGGATGCTGTGGCTCATGCATGCCTTGTGCAAAGAGCACTCGCATCGAGGAAACTGTAGAAATTTGTCAACATGGACGGTCAAAATGAACCTGGTTAAAACCCCTCTTACTGAAGCTGACGTGGTACGCGATATCGGCTACGTTCCCATGAAGGATGGAACACGTATCGCTTACATTTCATATCGCTTGAAATCTGGCCGCTATCCAAGCGTGTTTTGGTATTCCCATTATAAAGCAAGTGCCGCCCCTTTCGAAATGGCAAAGCAATTTCTCGAAGCCGGCTACGCTTTCGTTGGTGCCAACTTCCCCGCGACAGGGTGCTCGGAAGGAATCATCGACTATTGGGGCGACCGTAAGGAGGGAATTTACGGCGCCGAAGTGGTCGAATGGATTGCCCAACAGTCCTGGAGCGACGGCAATGTTGGGATGATTGGCAATTCAACTCCCGGCAATTCTCAATTCTGGGTGGCAGCAGAGCGACCACCTCATTTGAGAGCCATTGTGGCAAGCGGAATAGGCGATGGCTACGGCGACGGGCCCTATGCCGGCGGCATGTTTCAGCTTGGGAACGTGGCATGGGAACTCACGACTAAGTCCACTCAGGCAGCCGGTGCAGAATGGCGGATAAGCGAGGGTGATAACCAGTGCGTCGTAATTCGCAAAGATAAGCAAGCCGTCAAACGCGCATTTCTCGACGAGCTGAGAAGCCGTCCACTTAAAGATGATTGGTGGGACTCTGTCTCTTTTTGCTGCGAGGATGTTGCCGGCCAGATTAATGTGCCTACTATGATTGTTGCGGCATGGCAGGATGAGTTTGGCAGCGTCGCTAAGTATAGCACACGGCTATTTACTCACTTCCTCAAAAATGTAAACCACAAGAAACTTCTGCTGATGAACGGAGATCACAATATCGCCGGCCCTCACCCGACTATCGGGGTTCGAAGCTATGGCTTTGTAGATACGGAACAGATGAGATTCATGGACCGTTGGGTGAAGGGCGTTGAAAACGGTGTAGAAAATGAAGCTCCGGTCACCGTGTTTTGGGATGTCCGAGAGATTGATGGAAACGCTAAGCAGGCGGTTGCCGGTTGGACCACGATGCATAAGACTTGGCCAGAACCGACAGTTGAGCGCCGTCCCTTCTATCTCACGGCTGACGCCGCGCTATCCCCTAACGAGCCGATTGGCAGCCCAGCCGATGGCGTTCGCGCCTACCTCTACCCGACGGCAGCAGAACTCGTCGGCAGCAGCCAGCAGTTTGCGCTCCAGCCATATTCCCCAGGGGTATTGAATTACCGAACTGCCCCGGCCGAATCAGACATGGTGGTGCTTGGGAATCCGGAAGTTACGCTATATCTCAGTATTGACTATGGAGATGAAGCAGACGTCGGGTTAACGCTGAAAGACGTCGATGCCGAAGGCAATGTACTCTTTCTGCAGGGAGGCTTGCTGCGGGCTTCGCTGCGAGCCGTCGATGAAGCGCGGACATATGCTGACGAGGTGGTTCATTCTTTTCGCAAAAGTGAAAAACTTGTGCCCGGTGAAATCTACAAGATACGGATGTCGCTGCTGAACCCGATTGCTCACGTCGTCCGGCAAGGGCATCGCCTCGAGCTGACTATTTGCGCCCCCAGCTCTACTCTCGACCAGACATCGGCTCCCGATCGATATCCGCACAATTTTTACGCCAGCATCCCCATCGGCGGACCGTCCGTCAACAGGGTCTATCATTCGAAGAAGTACCCTTCGAAAATCCTGCTTCCCATAATACCGGGGGCAGTAGCCCAAGCGGCCGCGCCTGGCCCCATGACGTTGCGAGGCCAGCCTTCTCGAAAGCAAACTGAGTTTGTACCGGGAGGGCTGCCGATTCTGTAGCTCCAGCTCGTACCGGCCAGCATCGGTGACTGAGTTGCGCGAAATAATCGAAACAAGAGTGTATTCTCGCGATCGGCCGGGCTTCTCGCGCAACCACGGCTTGAGCTCGAACTCGGTGACGACGGGCCTAGGTCTTATGGCGCACGGCACGGCGCGCGCCCGATTGGCCGCAGACCTCGTTCTGAATCCGGTAGAGTTCGGCGATGCGCCGAAGCGCCTCGTTGGCGATCGGCGCGGAGCCGGACCACGACACGCTCTAGAAGCGCCAGCGGACATGATGGCACGTACGCTCTTTCCGAATCGGCCCTGTAGCGAAAAGCATGGGCGTCGTCAAACAGAGGGATCTTGCCGACATTGCCAAATCAGTCTTCCATTGCACGGGGCCGACCAGCATGGAAGAGCGATTCTCCGACGGAACCTCGGATGCTTTGATGCTGTGACGTAAAGCACTTCTTTCGTATCCCTCCAGCTGATTGGTTGGGGAGGCTTGCCCGTGAGCGATTTCTGGGAATCGGCTGCTACGAAGCGAGGGACACGAGGTCCGCCCGATCCCACGTGCGATCCTACCTCAAGAACAACAAGCATGATGCCACCGTGCGCTGCGCTGAAGTCGAACAGCTCGGAGGCGTTAGAGGGCAGCGGCACTGCTTCTTCCAAGGACCCGTCGCTGGAGGACTTTCAAGGTCGGGAGTAGCGCCGTGAAACCTGCGGCAAATCACGCCTCCTGGATTTGACCTGATGAGGTGGACGGCCTCCGCTCCCGGCATCGCAATGTGCCAAAGTGTGGCTGTCGAAAGTCACATGAGGGAGAGCCGTCCATGGAGAAGGTTAGCACAATCGGTCTGGATGTCGCCAAGCACGTGTTTCAGGTGCACGGCGTTGACGCGCAGGGCGCAGTGGTTGTCCGCCGGAAGTTGCGTCGCGACGATGTAGTCGCATTCTTTACGTCCTTGCCGGCGTGCTTGATCGGCATCGAAGCCTGCGCAACGAGCCATCACTGGGCTCGTGTCCTCACGGCTCTGGGGCATGAGGTTCGCCTGATGCCTGCGTCATACGTAAAGCCATACGTGAAGCGGTAGAAGAATGATGCTTCGGATGCCGAGGCAATCTGCGAGGCGGTCACGCGACCGACGATGCGCTTTGTTCCGACAAAGAGCGAGGAGCAGCAGAGCGTGTTGATGCTGCATCGCGTCCGCGAGCTTTTGATCCGGCAGCGGACAATGCTGGTGAACGCCTTGCGCGGCCACTTGGCGGAGTTGGGCATCATCACTCGTCAGGGTGCTACAGGGCTGAGCATGCTCGTCGCGTTGGTTGAGGACGAGGGGCACGACCTCATTCCCCCGCTTGCCCGATCGGCCCTCTTTCTTTTGGTACAGCAATTGCGTGAGGTGCACGAGAAGGTCGGTGAGCTGGACCGACAGATTCACATCTGGCATCGTTCGCACGAGTTGAGCCGTCGCCTCGAAACGATCCCCGGCATCGGTCCGATCACCGCCAGCGCAATCGTTGCGACCGTGACAGATGCTTCCCTGTTCAAATCCGGCCGGCAACTCGCGGCTTGGCTTGGCCTGGTGCCGCGACAGAACTCATCCGGAGGAAAGGATCGGCTTGGGCGGATCAGCAAACAAGGCGATCCGTACATCCGTCGCCTTCTTGTTGTGGGAGCCCATGCCGTGCTTCGCTTCTGTCGTAAGGGCAAAGCGGCACCCACTCGCTGGGCTGCCGAGCTTCTGGCGAAAAAGCCGTACAACGTCGTTGCGGTGGCCTTGGCAAACAAGATGGCCCGGATCGTCTGGGCGCTGATGACTACGGGCTACGGGCAAGCGCTTCGCGGATTCACCGGCGTAGTGACGTAGTCGCAGAGGATGCACAGAGGTTGGTGAGGTGCTGATGGTGTGATGACGGACGGTCGAACCGGGATCGGAAGAACCCGCTCAGTGGGTGCCGCTCAAAAAGCGCGTTGACCTGTCTGGGATCCGATCCGCGGACTTCATCAAGGCCAGCGGCATGAACAGGCCGCACTCAAAGGCCGAATACATGCCTGCACCCGACCAACCTGTCATCAATGTCAGAAAGCCCCTTGCCACGCGGAGGCCGTCCATACATGCCGCTAAAGGATCTGATGGCATAAGGTGCAGTTTTCGTGCTGACTACGGACAGAAGTATGATCTTGGCAAAGATGACTACTCGAAGGGGACGTGGCGAGCATACGCCCATTGCAGATGCATGGCGTGCAATCACGGGTGTCGTCTTGGCCAGTTATAATCAGCAGGCATTGGCTCTACTCCACGGGCATCGGGTAGTGCCATTAGGCGACGGTCTTCGTCGTCGTCCTGCCAGCACCCTGTGATCTCCTCGCAGGTCGCGAACCAAACGCCCTCATGAGACTTGAAGTATTCAATGAGACGCTCCAACATGATCATGTGATGTGCCTGGCCGATGACCTGCGGGTGCAGTGCCATTACGTAGATACCATTGGGCTGGTTTTTATAGCAGTAGTCGAAGATGTCCTTCCAGCGGCGGAGAACGATTTCTGTATCGCCCATAGTTTCGTTAGCGCCGGTGTAAGCCAATGGGGGGAAATCGTCCAAATACCAACTTACGGGGATCTCGAGTACCTTGCTAGCTGCACCGGCGACATTACCGTTTTCCCAACGTACCTGCCAGCGCTGCGGACGGTAAGGAACGAGATCCCGCGCCATCAAGCTGCTGTCGTACTTGAAACCTGCTTCCTCGATCAGATCGAGGGTGCTTTCACTATAGTCCCAATATGGAGAACGATAGCCCTCCGGCCGAAGGCTGAGCACGCTTTTGTAAGTCTTCAATGCAAGATCCATTAAGCGCTTCTCCGTCTCTCTGGAAATGAGGGTTGGATTCTCATGGTAGTAACCATGATGACCTATCTCATGGCCCTCGTCGCAGATCCGCCTGCTGACTTCTGGGAAAGTGTCAATAGTATGAGCGGGGGTGAAGAACGTGGATTTAATACCTGCCCGCTTGAAAAGGTCAAGAATTCGCGGCACGCCGACGGCGGCGCAAAACTCACCGCGGGACATGGAGGACGGGGTCGGGCGGTTGAAGCCGCCCAGCCACAGTGCCTGAGCATCGAAATCGACACCTAAATTTACGGCAATCTTTTTGCCGTGCGGCAGGTTAAGTTTCCCCATTGGTTTGTCCTTTTCGGGCTGTGGACTGTTCGCGAAATTCATCGAGCGTGAGGCCTCGATGATCGATCAACGGCACGCCGCAGGCGGATTGCCGCGCAGGTTGAAGCGATGATAATTCCGCCGACAACCCGCTCAAACTTCCGCAGCGAGCTCGGCCATCATCTTCACCAGAGGAACTAGAAAGTTGGGGTCGGGGTCGGGGTCGCCCGTGTTCTCGAGCACGCCGAAGTCGACGACGGCGATGCCAGTGTCAGGGGTTCGCGAGCATGAACTGGCCGCCGTAGCCGCCGTGGCCGAGCCAGGTGCCGTCAGTCGCCATCTGGTTGCTATAGCGTATCCAGTCGCGCGGCTTCGGCATTGGAGGGCCCGGATTACGGCGCTTTGTTCGATGAAGGCGGCATCGCCGACGCGACGGCCATCGATGCCTTCGCCCTTGCGCGCGAAGAGCAGGCCATAACGCGCGAGATCGCGGGCAGAGAGGCACGCGCCGCCATCGATCAGCGGCACCCCCTCGCGGTCGCAGGTGATATGGAAGCATCCTTCGATACCGGCCGCTTCGACGATCTCGATCAGCCAGTCGCGCAACGGCCGGCCGCTGACGCGCTCGATGATCCAGCCGATGACATCGCTGTTGGTCGACTTGTAGGGCGCGTGGCCAGTGCGGTTTGCCAGATCGCCGCCGGTAATGCCGCAGACGAAGGAGCGGGTCGTCTCCTCCTTCTGATCCTTCTGACCCTCCCGCGGCAGGCGCCACCCGTTGGCGGCATCCAAGTCGTAGACCGTCGCATGGGGGTCGCTGTAGTCCTCTGAGAAGTCGTTGGCGACGTTCATGTCGGCGACGTCCTTGACGGTCGCCTGGGCGTAGCCCGTCCCGATCTCCGACAGATAGGTGCCTATTCGCTCGTCGAGATTGACGAGACCGTCGGCCACCGCGCGGCCGAGCATCAGGTTGAGTGTCGTCTTGGTGATAGACATGATGGGATGCGGCCTCTCGGGGCCGAAGTCCGGCGCATAGCGCTCGTAGAGGATGCGCTCGCCGCGCACCACGACGAAGGCCGAGAAATGCGGCATCGCAAGGAAGCGTGCGACGTCGGGCCGGTCCCCAATGGTCCACTCGATCTGCTTCCTGAACGGCAGAACGCGGGGGGCGCGCAGCGACATGGCGTAGCGCATCGTAGTGTGGAGGTTGTGGAAGCCGCGGCGGCGGTAGTCGGGCAAGTTCCAGCGCGGTTGGTTGTCGAACAATATGTCGAGGTCGGGATTGGCGATCGAGGGGATCGTCATGTGACGGGCATTTCCAAGTTGGGTTTGATTCATGAGACTCACGACCCGGCAACCATAATGGTGGCACCTTTTACGGCTGCCTGCATATTCACGCAGCTTCATGCAGGTCTCTTTATGGGGGACGTTTTTCGGGCGCTAATGGACGGAAGCATGCGTAAGCCCGTCGTCCTGGCTTTTCTTCGCAAAGCGCGGGCTCCGATGAGCGACACTCGTTCACCGCCCAACCGCAACGCGGTGCGAAGGCGCAGCCGGGAAGGCGGTTGAGAGGGCTTGGGACTTCGCCGTCGAGCGGTGGGGACTGGCGCCGTCGCCGAGGATCGATGACCGGCACGGCGTCGAGCAAAGCCCGCGTGTAGGGGTGGCGCGGATCGGCGAAGACCTCATCAACGGACCCGCTCTCAACGATCCGGCCAAGATACATGACGGCGACGCGGTGGGCGATGTAGTCGACGACACCAAGATCGTGCGTGATGAACAGGTAGCTGACGTTTGATCGGGCCTGGAGAGCCTTAAGGAGCTTCAGAATCTGGGCTTGCACGGAGACATCGAGCGCCGCGGTAGGCTCATCAAGCACAAGCAGCCGTGGTTCAAGTGCCAACGCTCGTGCGATGGCGACGCGCTGCATCTGCCCGCCCGAGAGCTGATGGGGATAGCGGTTAAGGTAATCCACGCCGAGTCCAACTTGTCTCAGCAGTTCGCCGGCGCGCCGGGTGACGGCTTCGCCGCGCATGCCTAGAATACCGCTCAGCGGTTCGCCGACGAGCGAGCGCACCTTCATCCTCGGATCGAGGGAGGAATGCGGGTTCTGGAACACCACGCCGACGTCGCGGCGTGGGGGCATTGTGGTCCCGTGAAGGTGAGCGGTGACTATATTGCCGCCGATCGCGATTGTGCCTGCATCGAATTCCACAAGCCCCAGGAGTGCGGAGGCGAGCGTGCTCTTGCCGCAGCCCGACTCGCCGACGAGTGCTAGCGTCTCGCCCGGCGCGATCTGAAAGCTGATGTTGTCCAAGGCCTTTATGGCGCCGTGTCGCGTGGGATAGACTTTGCACAGGCCCTCCACGGAGACCAGGCGAACTGGCAGTGCGGCGTTCATGGTGCCTCCGTGACCTGCTGCTGGCGAACGGCATGATGGCATAGCGCCAGGTGGTCCTCGCCAAAGGTCCGGGCCGGCGGATCCGCCTCTGCGCAGATGCCAGTCGCCCGGTCGCACCGGTCGTGAAACGCGCAGCCCGTCGGTATCACGCCAGGATCGGGCACATGGCCGGGTATTGAGACGAGATCGCGGGTACCGCGGCCAACTGCGGGAACCGTACCTAGCAGCTTTGCCGTGTAGGGATGGCGAGGCTGGTCCATCACCGCCTCCACGCTGCCCATCTCAACGATCCGGCCCGCATACATGACGGCCACGCGGTCGCAAAGATGCGAAACGATGCCAAGATCGTGAGTGATGAACACGACGGCAAGGCCCTTCTCATCGGCCAGGCGCCGCAGGAGCCAGACGATTTGTGCCTGGATGGTCACGTCGAGCGCCGTCGTCGGCTCATCGGCGATCAAAAGGCGCGGCTGGCAGGCGAGAGCGAGCGCGATCAGGGCACGCTGGATCTGCCCGCCCGAAAGCTGGTGCGGGTACTTCTCAAGTGCAAGCTCCGGGTCAGGGATGCGCACGGCCTTGAGCTCGCTCACGGCCACGGAACGCGCTTCCAGCCGGCCGACCGGTCGGTGGCAACAGATGACATCGATCATCTGCCGCCCAAGCGTGAAGAACGGGTTCATGGAACGCATCGGATTTTGGAAGATCATCGCAACGCGGCTGCCGCGCATCGCACGCAGTTCGGACTCGGGCCGCCCAATGACCTCCTGCCCGTCGATCCTGATGCTGCCGGTGACGCAGCCGGGCGGCGGCACCATGCCAAGACAAGCGCTCGCGGTCATGGACTTCCCGCAGCCCGACTCGCCCACCAAGCCGAGCACTTCGCCTGCAGCAACTTCGAAATCAACGCCGCGCAGGATCGAAGTCGATCGGAAAAGGCCGGGAAAAGTCACTCCGAGGCCGCTCACCTGAAGAACCGCGTCGCTCATTCCCGTCGGCCCTGCTTTGGGTCCAGAATATCGCGGAGGCCGTCGCCAACGAGATTGAGCGCAAGTACTGTCACGAAGATGGAAAGACCCGGAAACAGCGCAGTCCACCAGTGATCGAGGAAGTCGACCCGGGAATCAGCCGCCATCAGTCCCCACTCGACAGCCGGAGCCCTTGCGCCCAAGCCGATAAAGCTCAGCGATGCCCCGGCCAGGATCGCGTAGCCAAAATCCGCCGAGGCCGCAACGATCACCGGCGTCAGCGAGTTTGGCAGGACGTGGCGAACCAGAATGCTCGGATGCCCCAAACCGATCGTTCGCGCGGCGCCGATGTAAAGTTCTTCGCGGACCCGCAGAACCGCGCCGCGCATGATGCGCGCGGTTCCTGGGAACCATGAGACGCCGAGCGCGATCACAGCGCTCCAGATGCCCGGACCAAGTGCAGCAATGATGGCGATCGGCAGAAGCAGCGGCGGAAAAGCCAAGAAGACATCTGCTACACGCATCAAAAGAAGGTCGGTCCTGCCACCGAAATACCCGGCCACAAGTCCGATGGGAACGCCGATGACTAAGGCGAGAAGGACAACGCAAAGACCGACGAGCAGCGATACCCTTCCTCCATGAAGCACCCTGGCGAAGATGTCCCTGCCGAACCGATCCGTGCCCATCAGGTGTTCGGTACTGGGTGGTGAAAGCCGCTCCGACATCATGATCTTGGTCGGCTCATAGGGCGCAATCCAGGTGGCCAGCACGGCACCTGAAGCCACCACCAAGAGGATGGCCACGCCAAAAACGAACAGCCGGTGCTGTCCGAAGAATGCTCTTGCGCGGATCAGCCGGTCGGGCCACTCGATGACGTCGGTTTGCATCATCGTCTCCATCACGCTGTTTTGAGGCGGGGATCGACAACCGCATACAGGAGGTCGACAATCAGATTGACCAGAAGGTATGTGCCGGCAAGAAAGAGTGTGGCGCCGAGCGAGGCGGGGTAGTCGTTCTGCGCGATCGATGAAACCACAAAGGCACCCAGCCCTGGCCAGTCGAAGACAGACTCGACCACAACGGCTCCGCCCAGAAGGTATCCATAGGTCAACCCTACGACCGTCAGGATTGGTATGAGTGTGGCCTTCAACGCATATCGATAATAGATCACGGACTTCGGCAGACCATAGGCAAACGCCGTCCGAATATATTCCTCCTTCAGAACCTCAATCATCATGTTGCGCGTGATGCGTGTCACGGTAGCAAGTAGCAGGATGGTCAAGGTGAGAAGTGGTAGGGCGATGTGTGCTAGAGCGCTCGTGAAACCCTCCCAATTGCCGGTAAGAGGGGCATCGATAAGGAACAGGCCGGTGATCGGCCTGATCGGGTCACCCAAAAGGATTGAAGTATCCACGCGACCCTGGAGCGGTAGCCATCCGAGCGCGCCGTAAAAGAGGAGCTGCAGTGACATCGCCAGGATGAAAGAGGGTATGGCGACCCCGGCAACCGAGACGGTCCGGACGACATTATCCACGATCGAGTTCTGCCTTACAGCGGAAAGAATTCCGATCGGAATGCCAATGAGCAGAACGAGCACCATCGCCAAGGTGGTGAGTTCGAGCGTCGCGCCAAACCGCTCGCGTACCTCCAACAGCACGGGCCGTTTGGTTAGCAGGCTATTGCCCAACTCTCCACGCAGCACATTGCCAATGAAACTCAGATATTGAACCGCGAGCGGCCTATTGAGTCCCAGTTCGTCGTTCATCTTGGCGGTCATCTCAGCGGAAGGCCGCTGCCCCAGCATCAGCTCTGCCGGCGAGGGGGCAAGCACTCGGCTCAGGACGAACATTATAGTGACGACGCCAAGTACGACGCCAATGATCATCAACAGTCGCTGAGCCAAGTGCACTGCCATATCCGTAATATCCTCCCGTTATTTTCCGCCTAAGCAAGGTCTCTTATCTGCTCAGGCTGTAAAGGGAGATCCATTCGTAGGCGGGATTGTTGGCTTGTTCCATTCCTTTGATATCGGAAGAATAGGCGAGGACCCGGTCAACATCGGCATAGAAGATGGCGACGGCGTTCTGCATCACCCTGTCCTGGGCGGCGATATAGGCCTTGGCCGCAGCGTCCTTGTCGACACCCTCCAATTTGAAGCCCTCCCCCACTAGGCGGTCGTACTCTTCATCGTGGTAATAGGAAAAGTTCCAGACAGGTTTCTCTTCGCTCTTAAAGATTCCCAAAAAGTCCTGTGGAGAGGGATAACCTGGCCAATTTACCATAGCGTTCAGGTTACCGGTGGTTTCAGGAGACCGCGCCTTGGTGTTGTAGGTGGTGGCAACCGCCTCAAGCTCAAGCTCGACCTCAAGACCGACAGCCTCGGCGTTGGCCCGGAACAGCTCTATTGCATCAATCTGCTCTTGATTGCCGGCGTAGTACAGCGCCTTTATCTTCCAATCCTTCTTAGGAATGCCTGATCCTTCAAGGAGTGACAGCGCCTTTTGTGGATCATACGTGCCCACGTCGTATGATCCGTGACCCCACAAAGTCGAAACGACGGGACCCACCGGCTTTTTGGCGGTGCCATGAAAGATGTCCTTCAGTACCGACTCGTGATCCCAAAGAGACAACAGAGCTTGCCGGAATTTCAGATTGTCGGTGGGATATTTTTGGGTGTTAATCATATAGAATTGTGTGCGCCAGCTCGGAATATCCGCGACGGAAACATTTTGCAGCGCCTTGAGGCTCTCGATCTGCGAAGCGGGAATACGAGGGCACATGTTTGCTTCGCCGGAGCGGATCATCTGAATGCGCGTCGACACTTCGGCCACATAAGGATGAAGGACACGGTCGATCTGGCCGCTTTTCCATCCGCCCCAGTAATCTTCGAATTTGTCGAGGACGATTAGCTTCGCCTGCTGGAACTCTGTCAACTTATAGGGCCCAGTGCCGATCGCATTGCCTTGGTTCAGCCATTCGTCGCCCTTGTCGATGCCTGCCCGGCCGATCACGTAGCCACCGGATTGTGCACCGGCCACGAGATCGAAGGCGATGGCGTCTTTGAACCGGAAAACGACGGTATGTTCGTCCGGCGTCTCTACATGTTCCAAGCCCGCATACAGGTAGCTCGCGCCCTTCCCAAGATCACGCGTATATTCGAACGACTTCTTGACAGCCCCCGAATTCAGCGGCGAGCCGTCGTGAAACTTTACCCCTTCGCGCAATTTGACGGTCCAGGCCTTGCCACCGTCCGCGCCCTCCCAAGCGGTCGCCAGTTTCGGCAGGACCTTCCCATCCTTGTAGGCAAAGAGGGTCTCGTAAACGCTGCCTAGCACATAGAGTTCGGCCGCATTGGCAATGGCTGGGTTCATGTTCTGGTACGCTATGTCCCAAATCCAGGTAAGCGTGTTCTGAGTCGCCTGCTGCGCGACCGCCTGTAGGCTGGACCAGCTCAGTCCAGCAATGGCAACGGACGAACCTGCGGCACCCTTGAGAATATCACGTCGATTCATGGTCATTGTATTTCCCCTTTGCTTTGTTGTTCGTTTCTAGGTAAATGCTCCAGCAGGCCGACAACCCGCTCAAACTTCCGCGGCAAGCTCGGCCACTTCACCAGTGGACCTTGGAACTTGGGATCGGGGTCAGGTGCGCTCGTGTTCTCCATCACGCCGAAGTAGACGACAACGGTGCCGGTATGAGGATTCGCGAGCATGTACTGGCCACCGTAGCCGCCGTGACCGAGCCAAGTGCCATCGGTCTTCACCATGCGGCTATAGCGCATCCAGTCGCGCGGCTCCGGCATGGAGGGGCCGAGATTGCGGCGGGTGTCTGCGATAAAGGTGACATCGCCGACGCGGCGGCCGTCTATGCCCTCGCCCTTGCGCGCGAAGAGCAGGCCGTGGCGCGCGAGATCCCGGGCGGTGAGGCAGGCGCCGTCGCCGACCAGCGGCACGCCCTCGCGGTCGAAGATGATGTGGAAGCATCCCTCGAGGCCCGCGGCCTCGACGATCTCAATCAGCCAGTCGCGCAGCGCCCGACCGCTGGCGCGCTCGATAATCCAGCCGATGACATCGGGGTTGCCTGTCTTGTAGAGCGCATAGCCGGTGCGATTAGTCAGGTCGCCGCCGGTGATGCCGCAGACGAAAGAGCGGTAAGTCCTCTCCTTTGCACCCTCCCGCGGCAGGCGCCAGCCCGTGACGGCCTCCTCGTCATAGCGGGACACGGACAAGAAAAAGGGGTCAAAGATATCGTTGTTGTCCATGTCGGCGACCGCGCTGACGGTCGCCTCGGCGTAGCCTGTACCGATCTCCGGCAGATTTACGAGGCCGTCGGCCACCGCACGGCCAAGCATCAAGCTGAGTGTTGTCTTCGTGATAGACATGATGGGCTGCGGCCTGTCGGGCCCGAAGTCCGGCGCATAGCGCTCGTAGAGGATACGTTCATCACGCACCACGACGAAGGCCGAGAAATGCGGCATGGCGAGGTAGCGGTGCGACCTCGGGCCGCTCGCCGATGGTCCAGTCAATCTGCTTCCTGAGCAGCAGGACTCGGGGCGCGCACAGCGACATGGCATAGCGCGCCGTGGTGTGAAAGTTGTGAAAGCCGAGGCGCCGGTGGTCGGCCTGGTTCCAGCGTGGCCTGTTGTCGGCCACGGTAACGAGGTCAGGATTGGCGATCGAGGGGATCTTCATGCGGCGGACATTTCCAAGTTCGGATCCTTTCGTGGGACTCACGACTCGGCCCTCATTACGTTGGCACCTTTTACGGCGGCCGTTCACAACCGTTGCGCTTCCCGCTGCGATGGCCGTCTTGCCTTCCGTTCTACGTTCCATCGATATCTGCAACTTGTGCCTGATGGCTGGCGTCGGCAAGGCTAGCGCATCCATGTAGATGCAGCATTCCGCGACCACGCCGTTCGAGCCTTGCAGATATTGGCGTCAATCACGTGACTACGTCGTGATTGATTTCGCCCCTGCTTCGGGATCCGTCCTTAGATCCATAATTTCTTAGCATAGCGATGGTCCCGAAACCGGCTAATATCAAATCTTCGGTGGCCACCTCGAAACTGATATGAGGAACTGCCTGCATTTTCACCCAAATCGATTCGGTTGGTTCAGGCCGCTGATTCACACATTCCGATGCTCGTCAATGCGACGACCTGGGCCGCAGTCTGACGACCCCAGCAGTCGCAAAACAATCTCCGCCTTCACTTCGCCAACCAGCATGCGGACATGTGCTGCGGCCCGACTTCGACGGCCGGCGGCTCGTATTGCCGGCAGCGGTCGAAGGCCAGTGGGCAACGCGTATGGAAACGGCAGCCTTTCGGCACACGGGCGGCACTTGGAACCTCGCCCTGCAGGGCCGGCAACTCGGCGCGACCTGCATTGGCGTCAACCTGCGGTGTGGCGTTGCGCAAGGCGACGGTGTACGGATGGCGGGGGTTGAATGTGATCTCGTCGGCGGTGCCGATCTCGACCAATTTTCCGAGATACAGGACGGCAATTCTGTCGGCGATCAACCAGGCGAGAGGCAAGTCGTGGGTGATAAACAGCAGCGCCATGTTGTGCTTGGAGCGCAGGTCAACCAGGACTTGGAGAATCTGTGCGCGTATGGAGACATCGAGCATCGACACAGGTTCGTCGGCGACGATGAGCTCCGGCTTCACGGCAAGGGCTCCGGCAATCACAACCCGCTGGCGCTGCCCCCCAGACAGTTCATGTGGAAAGCGGGAGAAGAAATCGCCGGGAGGATTGAGCCCGGCGGACGCAAGCGCTTCACCGACCCGTTCGGCGAGTTGGGTGGCGTTGTCGACCAGCCGCAGTGACCGCAAGGGCTCCGCCACGATATCAAAGATTGTGTGTCGCGGGTTGAGTGCCTGATAAGCGTCCTGGAAGATCATCTGCACGCGATGCCGGTAAGGACGCAGGGCCGAGGAGCCTCGCTCCGAGGTCATGTCGCGACCCTCGAACAACAACCTGCCGCCGGTGGGCTGGGCAAGCTTGGTGATGACGCGACCTACAGTGGTTTTGCCGCTTCCCGATTCCCCAACTAGGGCGACGATCTCGCCCCGTCCAACGTTGAGGTCGATGCCGTCCACCGCGCGCATGGCGCCGGCAGGGCGGCCCAGTACACGATCGAAAAGCCCGCCCTGGATAGGAAAAAGGACCTGCAGGCTCTCAAGGCGCAGGATATGGGAGGTGTCAGGCATGAGCTGCAACCCTGTCTTCTTGCGGGGACCGGTGAAGGTGACAGGCGACTCGGCCCAGACCGAACTGATCGAGGCTGGGAACTTCGGTCGCGCAAACCGCCATGGCCGACGGGCAACGTGGATGGAAGGCACAGCCTGAGGGTCGATTCACCAGGTTGGGCGGATCACCAGGGATGGGCCTAATGATCCGTTTCCCACTCGCCGGGTTCGGAATCGAGTCAATCAGCAGTCTCGTGTACGGGTGCTTAGGCTGAGTGAAGATGTCGGCGACAGTGCCATCCTCGACGATTCGGCCCGCGTACATGATCATGACGCGATCACAACACTCAGCCACTACTGAAAGGTCGTGGGTGATCAAAATGAGGGCAAGGCTAAGCCTCGATCGCAATTCACCCAGCAGCTTGAGGATCTGAGCCTGTGTGATGACATCGAGCGCCGTGGTCGGCTCATCGCCAATTACGATCGAGGGGCGACATGCGAGCGCCATGGCAATCATCACCCTTTGACGCATGCCGCCCGACAACTCGTGCGGATAGGCAGTGCCGCGATCAGCCGGAATGCCGACGAGCTCGAGCAGCTCCCTTGCCCGCCCCGTCGCCTCGCCACGCGACATGCCGAGCTTCAGCATGCATGGCTCGGCGATCTGGTTGATGATGCGGTGAACAGGATTAAGCGCATTCATCGCCCCCTGGAAGACAACGGACGTCTCGCTCCAGCGATGTGACCGCATCGCCGCATCGTCGTCGATCGGCAGTCGGTTACCGCGATAACGCACCTCGCCGCTGCTGACACGTGCGTTGGGTGATAGCAAACCCGCGATCGCCATTGCGGTCGTGGTCTTCCCGCTGCCTGATTCTCCGACGAGGCCAACGGCCTCTCCGGCCCGGAGCGCGAAACTTACGCTGTCGAGCGCGCGCGATGAAATGCCCTTGAGTCCATAGTCGACAGAGAGCAGGTTGATTTCCAGCAGCGGAGCCTTGTCTTGGGAGGAGTTTGTCATGGGATCACCCTCCGCCGCGGATTGAAAGTGTCGTCGAGGGCATTGCCAATTAGGACAAAGCTAAGCGAGACCGTGAGCACGCACACTCCGGGTGCGCCAAGGTACCACCAGGCTCCGGCGCTAGCGGCTCCAGCGCGTTGAGCGAGCGACAGCAAAGTGCCCCATGAAGGCTGCAACGGATCGCCAAGCCCAAGGAACGAGAGCGATGTCTCGACATAGATTGCCCCGGCTACGACCAGCGCACCGTTCGCTGCGATTTGCGGCACGAGATTGGGCAGGATGTGCCGCACCATGATGCTGAAATTACTGCTACCCGCAACGCGCGCACGATCAATGAATGTTCGCTCTTTAAGCGACAGTGTCTGGCTGCGAACGATACGTGCGACAAAAGACCAGCTCGTCAGGCCGATGACGACAATGATCACGAAAAGAGAAGGACGGAAGCCGAGGATCTCTCCGCCCCGCCCCATCACCTCAAGGACCACGGGTGTAATGACCAGTGCCAACACGAAGGACGGCATAACAAAAAAGAAATCCGTCAGGCGCATCAGCCAGACGTCCACCCAACCACCAAAGTAGCCTGAGGTTATGCCAACCGTAGTGCCGACGACGAGGCTGATCACAGTCGCCAGCAGCGCGATCGTTAGCGATATCCGGGCACCATGAACGACGAGATTGAGGACGTCCCTCCCCACCTCATCGGTCCCCAGCAGATGCTGGCTTGATGGTGGCGCGAGGAAATCGCCCATAGCATTGATCGCAGTCTGGAGCGGCCCCACCAGAATATTTGGGACTGCTGCCACAACAACAAAGAACACCAGACATACGAGGCCCGCCTGAGCACCGCCGGAGCTGAGAAATTGACGCAGAAAGACTTTTATCGCGCGCGCACGGCGTCGCGGGAGATATTGAACAATACTTTCGCTCATTGTCGAACTCTTGGATCGAGAAGGCCATAGGCAAGATCGGCTACGAGGTTTGCGGCAACTATCGAGGCACCAAGCAACAGGAATATTCCTTGAAGGACTGGATAGTCCCGAGCGTTGAGGGCCTCCACCGTCAGGCCGCCGATGCCTGGCCAGGCGAATACGGCCTCGACCGTGATAGCGCCTGCCACCACATAGCCAAGATTGAGGGTAATCAAGGTCACGACCGGCAGCATCGCATTGCGAAATGCATGACGCATGAGCATCTGACCATTGGTGAGTCCCTTGGCCCGTGCGGTCACCATGTAATCCTCGGTGACAACGTCGCTCATCGCTGCCCGAGCGACCACGACGTATTGTCCGATTAGCCCAAGTGCCACCGCGGTAACCGGAAGCGCGAGATGCCGCAAGTAATCGAGCAACGAATTAAGGGAGCCGGGGATCGCGCCGGGAGAGTATGCACCGTAGCCCGGAAACCAACCCAACGCTGTGCTGAAAATCACAACCAGGATCATGGCCAGCCAGAAAGAAGGCGTCGAATAGAGCGCAAGGGAGGCTCCAGTGGCGATATGGTCGATGGCTCCTCCTCTGCGCCAACCCGCGTATAGGCCAAGCATAACCCCGCATAGAATGGCGATGAATTGGGCTAGACCAACTAGGGCGATGGTGGCCGGCAACCGCTCCAAAATGAGGTCATCGACACGCCTGCCCCTGAACTTGAAGCTGTAGCCCAGATCGCCGTGGAGAGTTGCCGACAAGTAGTCGACCATCTGGTCCGGGAACAGTGGCCGGTCAAGCCCCCAGTTCTGGCGCTGGGCCTCGATCTGCTCAGCGGTCACGCTGGCGCGTGCCCCGCCGAGCAAAAGCGATGCAGGGTCGCCTGGAATGACCCGGAACAGGATGAAGTTCAGCGTGGCCACCATCAGGAGGGTTATAATGGCCCTGATGAGAATACGGGCGATGTGTCGGGTTGTCCCGCCTCTATTCATGGGGCTGGCACCGGCTTCAGGCGATCAAGCGGAAAGTAGCTCCACGCGGCTATACTGTCCGGCGATCCCCAGCCCTCGAAACAATCCTTGCGATGAGCGTCAAGCATAAAGGGGTAACACAGCACGATATAGGGCGCTTCTGTGTAGATGAGGCGTGCCGCCTGATCGACTAGTTCCTGGCTCTTTTTACGATCGACGGTGACGTCGACCTCCGACACGAGCTCTTCGAACTTATCATTCTTCCAGTAGGAGGTGTTGTCGATGCCAATGCGTTTGCTGTCGCCCAAGGCGAGTAGGTCGTGAGGCGAGGGAGACAACCAGCCCCCACGAACGAGCAGATCCCAGCCTCCGCCGCCATTCGCTGGCGCTGCCGTGCGGGCGCCGAGCGCACCGGAATCGAACTGGGTCACCGATACGGGAATGCCGATTTGTCCCAACCAGCCTGCGACGAGTTGCACGGCCGCGATCGGTATTTCGAGTTCACCTGAGTCGGTTCCAGTGATCAGCTCGAGCTGGAAGCGTTTTCCCTCCTTATCCTCGCGAACACCGTCGCCGTTCGTGTCCCGATACCCCGCGGCATCGAGCCTGCGGCCGGCCTCTGCGAGATCGAAATGGCGTCTGATGTCCCCAAGGTCCGAGTAGTAGTCGGCGGCCAACGGCATGACCAATCCCACTCCGGGATCGGCATGCCCACGGAAGGCACGATCGACGATCGTCTTCTGGTCAATCGCATAGCCGATCGCATCGCGAAACGCCGGATCCTGCAGGGCCTTCGTGCTGCCTGCCCCGTCACCGGTCAGGGTGTTGAAGGCCAGGTAATTCCGCTGCTCGACGCGCACTTCACCGACCACGATGTTCGGATCCTTCGAGAGGTCGGCCCATTGGGCAGCCGTCGGGGGGCTGCCGTAATCGAGGCTTCCGCTCTTTAGGCCCTGTGCTAGGGGATCTGCCGAATCGAAGAAGCGTATGATTATGCCGGACGTCTTCGGCTTTCCCGTGCGGAAATATTCGTTCGGCACGAGACGGGCAAACTGGCCCTGCTGAAACTCCGCAACGATCATCGGGCCCGTGCCCACCAGCGGCGGGTCGTTGCGGAAGGTGCTGCGCGCATCGGCGTAGCTGATGTCCTTCCAGATATGCTCAGGAACAATCATTACATTCTTGTGAAGCGGCAGGCGGGTAGGGGCCTTGGTCACGATCTGCAAGGTCTCGTCGTCGAGGGCCGTGATGGACTTGAACCGTTCAAAGCCGCCCGTGTTGTTAAAGCCGATGTTAAGTTCGTCGGGCTTGCCTATGGAGCCAAGCAGGTAGTTGTAGGTGAATGCGGCATCTCTGGCTGTAGCGGGCTGGCCGTCCGACCACTTCATGCCAGGCCAGATCTTGAAGGTCCATGTGACGTTGTCGTGAGCAACGGACCACCCTTTGGCAAACGACGCCTTCCAGTCGGGGTGGCGCAGCGCATCCGGGCCGACTAGAAGGTCATAGGTGAAGGTGATCGGCCAGAACGAGCCCCAGGTGACAAACGGGTTCATCGAGTCGGGAGCGATGATGGAGCCAAGACGCACGATGTGATCGTCGCACGACGACGAGGCGAACGCCCTGGAGGTCATGACCCAAGGTGCAGCCGACCCTAGCAGCATCCCCTTCATTACCGCACGGCGACTGAGCGTCCACTTGTTCATTCTATCCTCCCTTCTAAGCTAGGTTTCGTTTTTTTCTGCAATCCCAACCCGGCAGTGCCGTAATGCGAAGCGCCGTGATGCGAAGCTCAGTTCCCAGTTGCTAAATACCGGCGCAAGCTGCGGCAACGGCATCGCGTTCATCTCTTCCGCAGCGGATGACTTGCAACGGCACGCTGACGATAGCCGTAGCCCCAAGGTTCCCTAATACCAAAGTTTTGGTAGCCCCAGTAAAATTGATATGAGCCGTCCCGCCCCGGTTCTGGTCTTTTAATGCTACAAATCGGCAATCAACCAATTCGGAATTGCCAACATGGAAAGCTGCGAGCGCACGCGTCACAGAGCGCTCCCAATTAGCTGCACGTTACGAAGAAACCCATCCTTGGAAGGCCCGACGCATGACGATCCCCTCGATCGCCAATCCCGACCTCGACATCCTGTTCGCCAACCAACCGCGCTGGAACCTGCCCGACTACCGCCGCCGCGGCTTCCACAACCTCCACACTACGATGCGCTATGCCATGTCGTTGCGCGCCCCCCGCGTCCTGCCGCTCAGGAAGCAGATCGACTGGACCATCGGGGACCGGCCCGACGTCGCACGCTTCCTTGCCATGCCGCATTTCTCGGCCTTCGTCGTGGTATGCGGCGAACGCATCCTCTACGAGCGCTATGCGCCGGACTTCGGGCCCGACAGGCCGCATCCCATCATGTCTATCACCAAGACGACACTCAACCTGATGCTCGGCCGCTGCGTCGCTGATGGCCTCATCAATCTTGATGAGCGAGTAGGCACTTATCTGCCGGAGATCGGGACGGGCTACGCCCAGGCGACCATCAAGGACGTCGCCGACATGAACGTCGACAACGACTTCAGCGAAGACTACACCAACCCCAACGCGTCGTGGTTTGCCATGGAGGCGGCCGTCGGCTGGCGCCTGCCGCCGGAGGGTCAGAAGGATCAGAAGGAGGAGACGACCCGCTCCTTCGTCTGCGACATTACTGGCTGCGACCTGGTAAATCGCACTGGCTATGCGCTCTACAAGTCGACCAATAGCGATGTCCTTGGCTGGATCATCGAGCGCGTCAGCGGCCGGCCTCTACGCGACTGGCTGATCGAGATCATCGAGGCGGCGGGCCTCGAGGGATGCTTCCATATCACCTGCGACCGCGAGGGGGTGCCGCTGATCGATGGCGGCGCGTGCCTCTCTGCCCGCGATCTCGCGCGCTACGGGCTGCTGTTCGCGCGCAAGGGCGAGGGCATCGATGGCCGCCACGTCGGCGATGCCGCCTTCATCGAACAAACGCGCCGCAACCCGGGCCTTCCCTTCGAAGATACGCGTGACTTGATGCGCTACCATTATATCCACCAGATGGAGACCGACGGCGCCTGGCTGGGCCACAGCGGCTACGGCGGCCAGTTCATGCTCGCGAACCCTGACACCGGCATCACCGTCGTCTACTTCGGCGTGCTCGAGAACACGGGCGACCCCGACCCCGACCCCAACTTTCTAGTTCCTCTGGTGAAGATGATGGCCGAGCTCGCTGCGGAATGAGGAGCCCGTTGTCCGGCAGTATGGTCGCTCTACTACCAATTCTGGTCAACGTTGCGTTGAACCTGCTGCACTTCATACGCGCATCCTTCTGATCACGCTGGGTTCTATTCAAAAGTATAAAGATGTTCCGGGGGCTCAAGTAGCTGATCGCATCATGGCGGTGTCAGGCGTTCCCATTGGTTGTTTGCCGCTTTTCGCCAGGCGGGATGCTGTGGCTCATTCCTGTTTTGTGCAACGCGTGTCGCAGCGTGGAAATTTCGACATGGAGGTCAAGATGAACGCAATTAAAACCCCTCTCGCCGAAGCTGACGTCGTACGCGATATCGGCTACGTACCTATGAAGGACGGAACACGCATCGCTTATATTTCATATCGCTTGAAATGTGGCCGCTATCCAACCGTGTTTTGGTATTGCCATTATGAAGCAAGTGCCGCTCCTTTTGAAATGGCAAAGCAATTTCTGGAAGCCGGCTACGCTTTCGTTGGTGCCAACTTTCCGGCAACGGGTTGCTCGGAAGGTCTCATCGAATATTGGTACGACCGCAAGGAAGGAATTTACGGTGCCGAAGTGGTCGAATGGATTGCCCAACAGTCCTGGAGTGACGGCAATGTTGGAATGATCGGTAATTCAACTCCCGGCTCGATTCAATTCTGGGTTGCATCAGAACGACCTCCTCACTTAAGAGCCATCGTCGCGAGCGGCGTGGAGGATGGTTACGAAAATTGTTGGAACGTTGGCGGAATGTTCCAAATGGGCACCGCGGCGTGGGCGCTTACGACTGAGGCCTCGCAGGCAGCCGGTGCAGAATGGCGGATAAGCGCGGGCGATAACCAGTGCGCCGCAATCCGTGGGAGCGAGAGGCAGGTCGTCAAACGTTCATTTCTCGATGAGGTGAGAGAGCGTCCCCTCAAGGATGAATGGTGGGATTCAGTCCATTTGGATCGCGATGAGGTTGCCGGCAAGGTCAACGTGCCCACGATGCTTGTTGCCGCGTGGCATGACGAATTCGGCGGCGCCGCGAGGCTGAGCACCCGGCTATTTACTCAACAACTCACAGGTGTGAAGCACAAGAAACTTTTCCTGATGAACGGGGATCACAATATCGCCGGTCCCGATGCACGAAGCTATGGCTTTGTAGATACTGAGGAGATGAAGTTTCTGGACCGTTGGGTGAAGGGCGTCAAGAATGGAGTGGAAGACACATCGCCGGTCACCGTGTTTTGGGACGTTCGGGTGCCTGATGGGGACGCCAAGAAGGCTGTTGCTGGTTGGACTACAAAGCACGAGACTTGGCCAGAACCAACCATTGAGCGTCGTCCCTTCTACCTCACGGCGGACTCTGTGCTCTCCCCTGGCGAGCCAGTTGGTCCAGCCGAAGGCGTTCGCGCCTACCTTTATCCCACGGGGACAGAACTTGTCGGCAGCACTCAGCAGTTCGCAGTCCAGCCATATTCCGGAGGCGTGTTGAATTACCGAACGGCCTCGGCCGGTTCGGATATTGTACTGCTTGGGAATCCTGAAGTTACACTCTATCTGAGTATTGACCATGGAGATGACGCCGACCTCGGATTAACACTCAAAGACGTCGATGCCGAAGGCAATGTACTCTTTGTACAGGGAGGCTTGCTGAGGGCTTCGCTCCGAGCGGTCGATGAAGCGCGGACATATGCTGACGAGGTGGTTCATTCATTCCGCAAAAGTGAAAAGCTCGTACCGGGTGAAATCTACGAGATACGGATGTCGTTGCTGAACCCGATCGCGCACGTCGTCCGGCAAGGGCACCGCCTCGAACTAACCATCGGCGCTCCCAATCCTGTTCTGGACGGGACATCGGCCCCCGATCGATATCCGCACAACCATTACGGCAGCATCCCAGCCGGTGGCCCGTCCATCAACAGAGTCTATCACTCGAAGAAGTATCCTTCGAAAATCCTGCTCCCCGTTCTTCCGGGGGCAGTGGCCCAAGCGCCCGCGCCTGAACCTCTCACGCTGCGAGGGCAGCCTTCTCGAAAGCAAACTGAGTTTGTGCCCGGAGGAATGCCGATTCGGTAGCTCCAACTGAGATGCAGTCTGGCACCCATCCGGTAGGCCACGCCAACCAGGGAGATAGTAGGCAAGATGGTATGGGAAAACGTACGCGTCCGGTGAAGATCGCAGACGTGCGTATCCGGCGGCCATGAGCACCTGAGCACCGGAGTGCTGGCGTCAAGTTTTTGATGGGGAGACGCGATGATATTCTTCGAGGAGGAGTTTGACCTCCTCGATGCCTTCATCGGTGAAGGCCAAGATCCCATCGTCATCATTGGCGCCGTACACCCAGATGACGCCGTCCTCGGGCTCGAGACCGAGGGTCAGTTCCTGGATGAGCGCTTCGCTGACGCCGAGGTCCCTGGCGACAGGTTCGACGGTGTAGACGTGATGCACCTTATTGCGCTGCATGATCAGGCCGCAGCTGGTTGGGGCCGAAGTTTTGCGGATCTCCAATTCCACGGCAGCAAATCATCGATCCGATGGGCCGGATAGGCGGGCAGTCGGGCGAGGACGTCGGCGAGCCAGGCCTGCGGGTCGATATCGTTCATCTTGGCGCTGACGATCAGGCTGTAGAGAATGGCAGCGCGCTGTCCGCCGCAATCGGAACCGCAGAACAGCCAGGACTTTCTTCCGAGAGCGATGCCGCGCAGGGCTCGCTCGGCTGCATTGTTCGATAGGCAATCCGGCCATCGTCGAGGAACCGGGTGAAGGATGACCAGCGGCGCAGCATGTAGTTGAAGGCCTTGGTCAGGTCGTGCCCGCGCGAGAGCTTGTCGCGCGTCTCGATCATCCAGCGCTCGAGCTCGGTGACCAGCGGCGCGCTCCGCTCCTGGCGCACGGCGTGGCGTTGGGCCGGCGACAGGCCGTTGATCGCGCGCTCGATATCGAACAGGGCATCGATGCGCTTCACGGCTTCAACCGCTAGCGGGTAGACCAGGTTGGGCTTGTCGCCGCGCGCCTTCTTGCGCGCCGCCGCTTCGATATCAGCCAGCTCGAGCACTTTGCGCCGGCTGTGAGCCCAACAGCTGGCTTCCAGAACAGGCGTCGGCTGACGACCCGTCGCATAGAGCTCGCCATAACCGCCAAAGGCATCGGCCTGCAGAATGCCGCTCCAGCCGGCGAGATGCGCCGCGGGATGTTCGCCTCGACGATCGCGGGAATAGTAGAACACCGCCGCCGGCGGATCGGCGCCGCCGAACGGTCGGTCATCGCGCACATACGTCCATAATCGGCCGGTATCGGTCTTGCCCGTGGCCAGGACCGGCACCGTCGTGTCGTCGCCGTGCAGACGTGAAGCGGCCAGCACATGGGCTTCGAGCCGCTTGAACAGCGGCATCAGCGCCGCGGCGCCGGCGCCGACCTCGTCGGCGAGCGTCGACAGGCTGAGCGGCACACCTTCGCGGGCATAGCGTTCGGCCTGGCGGTTGAGCGGCTGATGCTGTCCGAACTTCTCGAACAGGATCATCGCCAGCAGGCCGGGACCGGCCCAGCCGCGCGGGGTGGCGTGGAACGGCGCCGGAGCCTGGCTGATCGCCTCGCAGTCGCGGCAGGTGAACTTCTCCCGCACATGTTGGATCACCTTCCATTGCCGCGGCACCACCTCCAGCGTCTCGGTGATGTCCTCACCCAGCTTGCGCAGCCGATGACCGCCGCAGCAGTGGCAAGCGGTCGGCGCCGGCTCGACCACGCGTTCGCGCGGCAGATGCTCGGGAAATGGCTGGCGCGCCGGTCGTTTGCGCACATAAGGCGCCACCTCGGTGGTGCGGGCCGCGGCCTGTTCGGCGGCGATCTCGTCTTCCGTCGCCGTGCTCTCGAGCTCCTCGAAGGTGAGCTCCATTTGGTCGTGCAGGCGGGCTGAGCGTTCAGAACTCTGACCATGCAGCGCCCGCTGCAGCTTCCGGATCGTCAGATGCTGATGCGCGATCAGCGCCGCATCATCCGATGCCTTGGCCCTGGCGACCGCCAGTTCGGCCTCGACCAGCGCAGCGCGCGCCGCCTCGTCTTCGGCTCTGGCCAACGCCGCGGTCAGCGCTGCTCTCAGCGCGCCGATATCGTCCGGAACAGCATCCTGGGCGGTGGCAACCATGCCCTGGAGTGAATCATAAAATGCGTCCGCTGACTCGCGAAAAATGGCAAACTCAAAGAAAAACTCAGCCCGCGCGCTGGGGGCGGAACGTGTGACGCGGGTTGCGCCAATCGATGCCGTCGAGCAGGTAGGCGAGCTGCGCCGGTGATATGGAAACCGTACCGTCCGCCGGCGACGGCCATAGAAACCGGCCCTTCTCGAGCCGTTTCGCATACAGCGACATGCCGAGCCCATCATGCCAGATAATCTTGATCAGATTGCCGCTGCGGCCGCGGAAGACATAAAGATCGCCGGCATGCGGATCCCGGCCCAGCGTCTCCTGAACCTGCAGAGCGAGGCCTTGCATCCCGCGACGCATATCGGTCCGGCCGACCGCCAACCAGATCCGCATCTGGCTCGGAACCGGGATCATGAAACGCCCAGCGCCTTCACCATCGCCGCCGCCAGTGTCGGCGGTGTGCTCAGTGGAATCCGCAACCGCACCTTGCCGGCGATCTCCAGCTCGATCACCGCTGGGGATGCCGGCGGTCGCGAAACGGCGACAGGCTCATCGGGAGCCACGACAACTTCGGCAAAGCCCGTCTCGCGGGCTCTCACCGCGCGGCGCCACTTATAGATCAGGCTGGTCGCGACATCGTACTGACGCGCCACCGCCACCACTGTGGCCCCGGGCGCGAATGCCGCGGCCAGTATCCGGCGCTGATCCGCTTCACTCCAACGACGCCGCCGCTCCGGCCCGGTCAATAACGTCACATGGCTCATGCTGTGCTGCTAACTACGCTCGTAAGGACGACCTTAAGAGCGCAGCCTCGCTATCGTAACATGCTCGCGCAAGGCGGCCCTCGCCGGAGGCGTACGGGAAAACGAACGTTACGTGCGGAAGTCTGCCGGTGGTGGACAGCAAGGGCGCGCCGAAGCCGCTCGCGAATTTCCTCAACTCCGCCTCGCCGGCAAGATGGGTCCGATCGGTGATGCGCTGACGGCGGCCGGGCAGACCTCATGGTCGGCGACGACCTCGTCGGCGTGGCGGATGACGATGTGACCTGCGCAGATCGGCAACCCACTGTCTCGCAGATCAGCCGTCAGGGCATCGGGTGGCTGTTGGTGTCGAAATCGATAGCGCAGTCGGCTTGGACCCGACAAACCAGATCGCGCAACTGCTCGAACGGCGCGGGGCCCGCGAGTTTCGGAATCACTGTCCGGCATCATTTTCGCACGTCGGTCGGCGACCGCGTTCTTCTTCACGTAGCCGACGCCACCGGAATCGTCGGGCCAAGAACTGGCCATTCATCCAATGTAAATTGCAGGCGCTTCCTCGTCCTACCCTCGGTGCCCCGTAGCTGTCTTGCGAAAGAAAGTCGAAGCTGAGAGAGCAAAACTGAGACCGCTTCAGTAACCAGATTCGGTCCCCCGCGGATCGATCGGTGTCGTACGGCTCACGTCCAGAACATCCTCCAGAACTTTGGCGCCAGCAAGTAACTGAGCCTCGCAACCAGGCGAGGCCACGATTTGTAATCCGACGGGCAGGCCAGACTCAGTGAAGCCGCACGGCAACGACAGCGCCGGACAGCAGGCCAGCGTAATCGCATAGGCGATGCCGAGCCATTGCACGTAGTTATCAAACGTTTTGCCGGCACATTCGCTAACATACCGATTTTGTAAAGGAAACGGCTCGACGATGGTGGCGGGCGTCAGGAGCAAATCGTATGTCTCGAAAAATTGCACCGCACGCGCAGTCATAGCCACACGCTGCATCTCGGCCCGCTCAACCTGTTCGACAGTGAGCCTCAAACCCTCCTCGATGTTCCAGATGACCTCTGGTTTCATTAGTTCGCGATGCTTACGCAACAGCGCTCCCATGCTCATCGCGTAGTCGAACGCTCGCAGTACGTGGAAGCATTCATGCGCTTCGCTAAAATCCGGATGCGCTTCCTCGACGATCGCGCCGGCCTCTCCAAATCGCTCTGCTGCCGCGCGTGTGATTGCAGCGACTTGCGGGGCAACAGGCGTGATCCCCAGATCAGGCGAATAGGCGACGCGTTTGGGCTTTTTATCTGAGCGTGCGGCCGAAAGGAACGAGTCGGCCAGCTTCGGTAGCGACAGTGGGTCACCGGGGTGCTGGCCGCTCATTGCATCAAGCATCAAAGCAACATCTTCAACGTTGCGCGCCATCGGTCCGGGCAAGCCAAGTGTAGCGTCGACCTTACCCATTGGCGTACGCGCCACCCGACCAATGCTAGGCCGCAGACCCACTACCCCGCAAAAACTAGCAGGATTCCGCAACGAGCCCCCCATATCTGAGCCATGTGCAAGCCATGCCATGCCAGTGGCGAGCGCTACTGCCGCACCGCCGGAGGACCCGGCAGCGGAACGTGATGTATTCCAGGGGTTCAGTGTTGCGCCGAACACCTCATTGAAAGTATTGGCGCCGGAACCGAATTCTGGCGTGTTCGATTTGGCATAAATCAAAGCGCCATTTTCCTCCAGACGCTCGACCAAGATATCTGATCGCGCCGGAATGTTGTCCTGGAAGATCGGTGAGCCTAAGGTGTTTCGCACGCCAGAGACGTCCGTGAGATCCTTAATGGGCACCGGCAGCCCCGCCAAATGGCCGCGCTCGGCTATGGGCTTTTTCATGAGTTGCGTTGCTGACTGCCGCGCCCGGTCGAAGCATAGGATCGGTAAAGCATTGACTTCGCCGTCGACGTCCGAGATCCGCTTCTCCAACACATCTAGCAGGTCGAGTGGCGTCACCTCACCGCGTGTTAGCTTCATGACGATTCCGCAGGCACTTTCCCGGATCAATTCCTGTTGGCTCACTTTAGTTTCTCCAATTTCTCCGTAGCGCTTGGCCACATCACCGACGGGATTTCCGCCGATCCGCCGAGCCTCAAATTCAGGTGGTTCGGGAGATCTACCTCCACTTTGGCAGTTGCTAACCGTGAAGGCCTCGATACTGTTGGCGAAGTTCGGCTTTCTGCACCTTGCCCATCGCGTTCCGGGGTAGTTCTGGAACAACGAGAATGTGTTTCGGCAGCTTGAACTTTGCAAGGCGACTCGCCAACACCTTGAGCATCTCTGCCTGGCTCATGGAGAAGTCTTTTTCGGTTACGACGACTGCTGTGACGGCCTCTCCAAAATCCGGGTGGGGAACGCCGAAGACCGCGCTTTCGACGACACCGTCGAGAGAATCGATTTCCGTCTCCACCTCCTTTGGGTTGACGTTGAGGCCGCCGGATATGATTAGGTCTTTACCGCGGCCAACAATGCGCACATATCCCCGGTCATCAATGGTTCCCAAGTCGCCGGTTATGAAGAAGGCGTCGCCCTTAAATTCTGTCGCGGTTTTTTCTGGCAATCGCCAGTATCCCTTGAAGACATTATCGCCCCTTACTTCAACCATGCCGATTTTGCCGCGCGGCAGCTCAGTGCCGCTCTCGTGATCGACCACACGCAACTCCGTTCCTGGTAAAGCGATGCCCACCGTGCCGGCTATGCGGTCGCCATTATAGGGATTCGATGTAATCATGCCGGTTTCCGTCATGCCGTATCGTTCAAGGAGGACGTGGCCGGTGCGTCGCTGCCACGCGATGTGTGTCTCGGCCAGCAGCGGGGCAGAACCAGATGTGAACAGGCGCATATGGCGGACGAGATCGGGCGTCAGACGATCCTCCGCCAGAAGCCGCGTATAGAAGGTGGGAATTCCCATCATCGTCGTTGCGTTGGGCAGGGCTTCGAGCACGTTCTCGATCTCGAACTTGGGCAGGAAAATCATACACCCACCGGCAAGAAGCAGCACGTTGCAGGCGACGAAAAGTCCATGAGCATGGTAGATGGGCAGAGCATGGAGCAGGAGGTCTTCGTGCGTGAAGCGCCACCGATCCTTCAGAACGTGAGCATTCGAGCTGAGATTGGCGTGGCTCAGCATTGCCCCCTTGGGTTTGCCGGTGGTGCCGGAGGTGTAGAGGATGGCCGCCAAATCGTCTGGGTCTCGCGAAACGACATCGAACGTCGGCGTGCTGAGCCGATCTGTTAGGGAGCCGCTGCCGTCGCTGTCGAGCGTCAGCACTGTGGTGCCCAGAGACACTGCTGCGGTCGTAATGGCCCCGAGTCTTTCCGGATGGCAGACAACCAGTCTTGGTTGGGCGTCTTCGATGAAATAGCTGACTTCCTGCAGGGTGTACCCGGTATTCAACGGCACGAAGACGGCCCCGCGTTGGAGGCACGCGAGAAAGAGGGCGAGGGCGAAGTGTGACTTGTCGACCTGAACCACGATCCGGTCACCGGGCGCTACCCCTATGTCATCAAGACGGCGGGCGATTCGTCCGGCAAGCGTAGCCAGATCGACATATGTAACATTGGTGTCCTTCTGAAGGACGAGAGCAACGCGTTCCGCTCGATCCGTTAGCCTGAAAGCGTCGAAAAGGTTACTCATAAGGACTCTCTAGCGACATGGATAGTATTAGGGGAGATTTCGATGTTATCCGGCAGAGGTCGTAATGGCTGTGGGGATCGCCGGATCTACCAGTGGTATGTGCGGCATTCGAACAGGATTGCCACAATGTCGCCGACTTCCGACGCAACATTGGGAATAAGCTGGCGCGCCCCACCTGAATGCCAGCTCGCCGCAGCCACTAACTTCAGCAAATCTGTCCAAATCTTGGTATGGAGTGTTCTGCACGTCCGCCGGACAGGCGGTGCTGAACGAACCGGCTGCCTTGAACTGCTCGGGGGTATTAACTTCGGGTGCGGCCTTCATGTCCGCAGGCACGATTTTCTCGGACCACTTGATGCCATTCGAATGACTCGGCCGATCGGCTATCGTTCTCCTTACCGGAGAGCATGAGGAATTGTGGCGCGGGTGACGGGGTCTGCTTTTCTCGGCTATGTTTTGCGCCATAATTCCGTGGCCCGCCAACCGTGCTTATACGAAACGCCACCCGCCATCGACGAGGAGCGTTTGCCCAGTGACGAACGCTGCGTCGTCCGAAGCGAGGAAGGCGAGCGGCCCCACAAGATCGGCCGGCTCCCCTGTGCGCTTAATCGCCTGCTGCTCGACTGTCTGGTCGAACCATCGGGTTTCGAGGCCGGCCTCAGTGGTCCCGGTGCGCACCAGACCCGGCGCAATGGCATTGGCGGTTATTCCGAACTGGCCGACCTCAGACGCTAGAGACCGCACGAAGCCGATAAGCCCCGCCTTACTTGCCGAATAGTGGCAGTAGCCGGGGATGCCGGAATGGAAGACCGCGGACGACATGGCGATGATGCGCCCCCAGGCCTTCGACTTCATGTTCGGCAAGAAGGCCTTGGTAAGGTGAAACATGGAGTCGAGGTTGATAGTCAGGACTTTTCGCCACTCGTCAAACGCAATCTCCTCGACGGGCGTATTCGGATAGATCCCGGCATTGTGGACAAGGACGTCGCAGCCGCCGAATCTTTCGTCCACCTTTTCCCGCAGCCGCGCAACGTTCTCGGCTGACGATAGATCGCAGCGTTGGGCGACGGCTTTGCCGCCCGCGCGCTCCACATCGAAAATAGTCTCATCTGCTGCGGCAATATCGGCAATCACAATGTTCGCACCTTCAACGGCCAGCCGTTCGCAGCACGCTCGCCCGATGCCGTTTGCACCTCCCGTTACGACGGCCGTCTTGCCCGCCAGCCTACGTTGCATGGGTCTTCTCCCACTTCTTGCTGATGGTAGGCGTCGGCAAGGCCGGCGGACGCCGTGTTTAGCTGTTAGGCAAACACCTGGAATCGCATCAATGTGGACACAGTAATTCGCGAGCAACTGTTCCATGCCTTCCAGATATTGGCGCCGATCACGTTAACTACGCCGTGCGATCTTCGCCCCTCTGCCTTAGATCCATTATATTTTCCTTGAGCTTAGCACTGGTCCCAAAACACGCTAATATCAAACCTTCAGCAGCCACCTCGAAATTGATATGGCGAACTGCCTCCGTTCGAACGGACATACCGACCTACCATGGAGGCTTGAGGATACCTTCAAGGCACAGGCACGTGGCGGACGACACTCAACGCATCGAGCCTACAACGATGCGCATAACCTTCCGCGCTTCGATAACGAGACGCGATCCGGGAGGAACGACAGTGGTGGAAAGACCGGCGTCGACAATAAGCGGGCCATCCAGCTCGTCCCCTTGGTACAGGTCTTCGCTGTTGAAGATCCGTGTTTTCAGCCACTTGCCGCCGAACATCACATCGCGTTCGGAAAATTCCAGTTCTGTCGTTCGCGTGCTGGATGTGTCCGGGGCAACGCCATTTCCCATCGGAGCGGTCGCCACCAAGCGCAATGCGACGATCTCTATCGACGCATCAGGATGGGAAAGACCGTAACGCTGGTTATAGGCTTGATGGAAAATCTCGGAAATTTGGTGAACGGACGTCCTGTTCTGCGGGAGTTCCACCGTGACAGTATATTCCTGCCCGTCATATCGCAGATCGAGAAGGTACTGAAAGTGTATCTCGGCGTTACCGCCCGTTTCGGAGTCCAAATGCGCTTTTGCCGATTCTGACTGTTTTTCAAATCTGCGAGAAATCTCGCATTCCTCCACGTCGTTTATAAATTTGTTGAATGGAATCGCGATATCGTGGCGCATGGGCGAATGCAGCATCCCCCAGGCGGAGAATACGCCCGCGTGGGGGGGCACTACGACCTCAGTTATTTCCAACGCTTCTGCCAGAAAGGCGGCGTGCATAGCGCCGGCGCCACCAAACGCGACGATAGAGAAGTCCCGCGGTTCGATACCCTGTTCGACGGTAATCCTACGGATAGCATCGGCCATTTTGGCATTCGTGATGTCCAGTATGCCTTCTGCAAGCGTTTCCGTATTTATTCCAAGCGACTTTGCTACCTTCGTTAGCGCGGCCTCCGCCTTTGCACGGTGGATCCGAACTGTTCCGCCCAGCTCTGCTCGTGGCAAGAAGCGATTCAAAAACACTTGTGCGTCGGTAACCGTGGGTGCTGTGCCGCCCTTCCCGTAACATGCCGGCCCCGGTTCGGCTCCTGCACTCTCAGGGCCCACGCGAAGGCCGCCCGCTTCGATATAGGCCAAAGAACCGGCGCCAGCACCAATTGATTCAATTTCAACAACCGGCATGATAATGTCCATGCCAGAGAGCGTCGTCTGATTGACGACCCGAGGCTTACCGTTAACTACGAGACTGACATCGAAGCTGGTCCCTCCAACATCCGCGCAAATGACGTTATCCGTGCGGAAAAGCTTTGTCATCTCCGCCGCTCCTATGATGCCGCCGACCGGGCCAGAAAAGAGGGTTTGAATAGGCTGTTTACTCGCCTGTTTGACAGACATCAGGCCGCCGCTGGACCGCGTTACATAAAGCGGTACTGTAAGTCCTCTTTTTTTCAGGCGCGATTCTACGACCCCAAGATATTGCCGAACCAGAGGGCTGATATAGGCATCCGCCACGGTCGACGCCGCTCGCTCCGCCTCGCGCCACTCACGTGCGACTTCGTGCGAAAGTGACACCGAAATTTCTGGGACGTTCCGCTCCAGAAATTCGCGAGCGGCAATCTCGTGCTCGGGATTTTTGTAACTGAACAGGAAGCAGACCGCCACCGATTGGATCCCGTTCAGCCTAGCGTGTTCGGCCGCGGCTTGCAGGTCGTCCAAATTTATTTCCGCTATTTCGTTGCCTTCGTAGTCAAGGCGACCCCCTATCTCCAATGTATCCCGCCGGCGCACGAACTGTTCGGGACGCTGGAACTTGTTGTTGTACATTTCCCTTCGCGGTCGCGATCCCCGCATGATGAAGAAGCTGTCGCGAGCGCCGGTGGTCGTCAAGAGCATAATCCTGCCGCCAGAGTGAGATAGCAGCGCGTTCAATCCTTGCGTCGTCCCGTGTACAGCAAACTCGACCTCGGCGAAATCGTCGATGACCTGGCCGAAAGCACGCAATATTCCGTCCGATAGATCACTGGGCGTGGTCGGATATTTTGCCGCAAGTACTTCACCTGTACTCGTATTTTGAACGACTACATCCGTAAAAGTTCCGCCTATGTCGGCGGCAATCCTGTACCGGCCTTTTTTGACATTGATGCTGATTTTAGTCATTTAGCCTGCCTCGGATTACTTGCGACCGGTGAGCGTATTTGCAATCACCGCTAGAATGATGATGGTTCCGGTTACTATCTCCCGGAGATATGGTTCGAGGTTCATAATGTTGAAGGCGTTGTTGACGATCGCCAACAGAAACACGCCGACCACCGTGCGCCAGATGGCGCCCGCGCCGCCACCAATCGAGGTCCCTCCGAGAACAACCGCGGCGATAGCCTGCAGCTCGATCCCGGAACCGCTGTTGGGTATGCCGGTGGAAACCTTTGATGACAGGAGGATGCCAGCAAGGGCAGCCGCAAATCCCGCAATCGCAAAAGTTGATCCCTTGATGATTTTGGTTCGGATGCCTGAAAGAAGCGCCGCTTCCTCGTTTCCACCGACAGCAAATATGTATCGGCCATACTGGGTACGGTGAAGCACAAGCATGGAGATTAGCACGAACAGGATGAAAGCAATGCTAGGATTGGTTATCCCGTAAACAGTACCTCGCCCAAGCGTAGAATAGGACTGGTCCGTCACGTTGATCAGGTATCCGCCGGAAATGGCGATGCCGCAACCCCGAATTATGATGCTGGAAGCCAAGGTGATCAGGAACGAATTCAACTGAAGCCTGGCAATAAGGGTTCCGTTGGCTAAACCAATCACCGTGCCAATCACTACACCCGACATCAAACCGACTATCGGCGTCGATGCATTGGAAACAAGTGCCGCCGTAATTCCGCTAACTGCGAACGTCGCCGACACGGATAGGTCAAAACCGCGAGCGATGATCACGTACGTCATCCCACACGCGATGATTCCGATCCCAGCGTTCTGGTCGAGCAGATTGCGCAAGTTCCTGAATGTGAGGAACGCAGGTTCCACAACCGCTAGGACAATGATCGCCAGTACCAAGGAGATGAGGATGGCGTAATCCTTCAGCAGGCTCAGCTCATAGTTCTTGAACCGCACTGGTCTCTCCAATCTGTCAGTCTCAGCGGTTGCAGACAGTTTTATTCTCACGTGTTTGAATGGAGATCGCTTTCGTATACGCCAAGGCATTCGCGAAGGATTGCTCCGAACTCGATTTCCTCGGCGGATTTTTCGCCAACGATGCTGCCTTCGCGCATGATGTACATCCGGTGGCACAAGCCAACCAGTTCCTCGATCTCAGACGAAACGATCAGGATAGCCATCCCACGCGCTGCTAGTTCGACGACCAGATTGTAGATTTCGGATTTTGAGCCGATGTCCACACCGCGTGTCGGCTCGTCAAGCAGCATAACCGATGGGTTGCCGGCCAACCATTTTGCGAAAAGCACCTTTTGCTGGTTGCCACCCGAAAGAGAGGAAACCCAAGCGTCCGTAGATTCGCATTTGATGTTCAGGCGGTCGGCCCACTTACGTATCTCTTCCCCCTCTTTCCCGCGGTTTATTATCCCGAATGGGCGAAGCTCACTAAAATTTATGAGCGAGATGTTTTCCGCGATCGAATGATCGAGGAACAATCCCTGCTCACGCCGACTTTCCGGCACCATGGCCAAGCCATTGCGCCTTGCGGTGATCGGCGTATGGCGGGCAACTGGATAGCCGTCGATTGCAACCATGCCACTTTGAAATTCGTCGGCACCAAAAATAGATCGCAACACCTCAGAGCGGCCGCTGCCGACAAGTCCTGCTATTCCGACTATCTCTCCCGCCTTAACCTGGATGTTGATGTTCTCGAATTTGCTCCGTCTTGTCAGCCCACTGGTAGACAACTTGACCGCGCTAGTTGGCGGCGGGGCCTTCTTGGGCGGAAAGACCTCGGAGAGCTCGCGACCCAGCATCGCAGCCGCCAGTGACGCGTGTGTTTCATCTATAGCCGGGCCCGTTTGAACGTGCTTGCCGTTTCGAAGGACAGTTACAGCATCACAGTTTGAGAGTATGTGGTCGAGGAAGTGGGACACATATATGAATGTCGTCCCGCGATCCCTTGTCAGCCTCTTGACGATTTGGTGCATATGTTCAATTTCGGTAGGGGTAAGTGAAGATGTAGGCTCGTCCAGCACGATCAGTCGAGCATTTCGAGAAAGAGCCTTGAGTATCTCGACTTGCTGCTGGTCAGCGATACTTAGGGATCCGACCCTGGCTCTTCCGTCGAGCTCGAAGCCAAGTTCGTAACGTAGTTGGTTGAATTCCCGAAGGCTTCCCCGGTCTCGTAGAAATCCAAGTGTCGTGTTCTCGCGGCCCAAACAGATATTTTCTGCGACGGTGAGGTCCTGACAGAGAACAAGTTCCTGTTGGACGAAAGCAATACCGCGCTCAATCGCTTCACGTGGTGACGAGACCAGCGTGTCGTCACCATCGTAGATCACGCGTCCATCGTTCGCCTGAAGAATCCCGCCGACCAGCTTTCCCAGCGTCGACTTGCCTGCGCCATTCTCTCCGACGAGACCGTGAATGCTTCCGCTGCAGACTTCAAACGAGATATTCTGAAGTGCGATGGCGCCCGCAAAATGTTTACCGACATTGTCGATAACGACCTGCATTGTATACCTCTAGCCATCCCACTTCGATGACCAGTCCGGATGGGCATTGAGATTTGTCTTCGTGGCGATTGCCGCACCGACGGGCGAACGCGTTTCCAGGTCGATAATCGGCTCAAATTCTTGACCACGCGTGGCTGCTATGATGTTCTTGCCACCGAGATAGCCTTCCATGTATGGCAACTCCACATAGGTACCATACCAGCGCCCTTGGCGGATGGCCGCTACCGCTGTTTGAGTAGCGCCTAGGCCGATAAGTTGAACGCCCTCGCCGCCTACATTCATACCTGCACCTGTTAAGGCAACCTCCGCGCCCGCCGCCGCCTGGTCGGCGAAAGAGGTGATAACGTCGAGGTCCGGATTCGACTGCAAAATGTCCTGCGTCACCTTGAGCCCAAGTTCTCTTCCCCACAGCGTGTCTTGGATGGAGACGAGCTTAATCGACGGATACTCCGCAATATGTTTATTGAATGCCTCGATCTTGGGCACGTCCTGGGCTGCTGACCGACTGCCGACCAGCAGCGCGACCTTGCAGGGATCCCTGCCCTGACAGGCTTCCACAGTGGCTTCCGCCAGCCGAAGACCAATGCTGCCTACATTATAGCCAACGAATGTCGTCATTCCCTTGACCTGGAACTTGTCGGTTGTCGTTGGATCGGGTCCTAGCGGATATTCGAGCGAACCGAACTTGATGCCTGCTTTGATTGCCTCCTCGGCGGCAGGGACCGCCGAAGAATAGCCCATCGGCAGGATCAGCATCCCGTTGAATCGTCCAGAAGAGACCGCGTCCTGGATTTGGTTGAACTGCCTGTCTGCATCAAAAGCACCGTCGAACAATTCAATTTCAACGTCGCCAGCTTCTTTCGCCGCCTCCTTTAGACCCTCTAGGCTAGCCAGTGTGAAGGCGTTGTCAGCAGCGAAGCCGAACAACGCAATGCGGATGGGATCGGCAGCATATGCCGGCCCGGATAAGACCGCTGCGACACCTGCCAAGGCTGCTATCTTATAGGTCAGATTCACTCGACTTCTCCTCCCGTCACAAAGGGCGCCCTAAAGATAGCAGGGCCCCGAATGCCCGCTAATATCAAAGTTTCGGCGGCTATGTTGGAATTGGTATGAGCCATGTCGCCTCAAGTCTGGTTTCTTGCACACCGGATAGAACACTGAGCAGCTCCCATGCGATGCGGCTACTCAGTCTCGTGGCAATGAGCCAGATCGAACTGATCGGACACGAAGCGACGTGTTGTCCCATATGCGATTGAGGAAGCCGGAATGATACGTGTGGGAATAGATGTCGGAGGAACCTTCACCGATTTCGTATTGATAGACACGAAATCGGGAGAGGTCGTGTACTTCAAGGAGCCCTCAACACCGCACGATCCGTCAGAAGCTATTGAAACCGGTCTGGCCAGCGCGCTGGCCAAATATGATCTGAAATCCGAGGAAATCGAATTCGTCGGTCACGGAACAACCGTCGGCACGAACATGGTCATCGAGCTTCGCGGCGCGAAGACTGGCCTGATAACGACTAAAGGATTTCGTGACATCCTGGAAATCGGCCGACAGATGCGTCCAGACGTATATAACTACCGCGTAATCAAACCGATACCCCTGGCAAGGCGACAGTACCGGATCGAAGTCTCCGAACGTGTCGATGCTCGCGGAAACGTGCTGGTGGAACTCGACGAGGCCGAACTCCGACGCGGGGTGGAATACCTGGCCCGCGAGGGCGTGGAAGCCGTGGCTATCTGTTTCCTGCACAGCTACTTGTACCCGGAACACGAACTGCGCTCAGAAAGCATCGTGCGGGAATTGATGCCGCGTGCGTTCGTTAGCCGATCAAGCGACGTTTTGCCTGAATTTCGTGAGTATGAACGATTTTCAACAACGACAGCCAATGCGTATTTAGGACCGAAATTCGAGAACTACCTTGCTCGGTTGGTCGAGAGGCTGACGAAGTTGGGCATATCGGCAAACCCCTACACAATCCATTCAAATGGCGGGCTGATGTCGATAGATACGGTTCGCCGATACCCCGTTCGAACCTGTCTGTCGGGTCCAGCCGCCGGGGTAATTGGTTCTGCCGTCATCGCAGCGCAGGCAGGGTATAAAAATGCGATCACTTTTGACGTTGGCGGCACGAGCACGGACGTATCGCTTATCAGTGACGGAACGCCGCATTTTACTACAAGTCGCGAAGTGGCGTCATATCCTATTAAGACGCCGATGGTCGATATCCACGTGATTGGCGCCGGCGGCGGCTCAATTGCTTATATCGATAGTGCCGGTGCCTTGCATGTGGGACCACGGAGCGCTGGCGCCGTGCCAGGGCCGGTCGCGTATATGCGAGGCGGCGTCGAACCCACGTTAACCGACGCTAATGTTGTCCTGGGTCGTCTTAACCCTGTCGCGATATTGAACGGGACAATGCCCATCGACCTCGATGGCGCGCGCAGGGTCGTCGAGGAAAAGATTGCCATTCCGTTGGGAATGAGTGTGGAACAGGCAGCCTATGGTATTATACGGATTGCCGTCTCGAACATGGCTCGCGCCATCCGCTTGGTGACAACGCAACGCGGCATCGATCCGCGCAAATATGCATTCATAGCCTACGGTGGCGCTGGGCCATTGCATGGTGTTGAGACGGCGATCGAATGCGGACTGTCGAGGGTTGTGGCGCCGAGGGAGCCCGGAACGATGTGCGCGCGTGGTATCCTTGTTTCCGATGTCAGCCTCGATTTCGTTCAGAGCAAGATCCGCCCCTTCATTCGCGAATGCTGGTCGAGCATCACGTCGGAAATGGAAGTTTTCCGGGGTGAAGCCGAGCGCTGGCTGGCTAGCGAGGATGTGCCCCAATACCAACGGCAATATGAGAATGTACTGGAGGCACGGTACTTTGGACAGAACCACGAGGTGCAAATTCCACTCCCGAATCCGCTGCCAGATGCCGAAACCTTTATGCGGGAATTCGAACATGCGCACCGCAAGGAATACGGCTATTCGCTCCCTGACCGTCAAATCGAGATCGTAAACTTTCGGGTCCGCGGATCGGCGCCATCTTCGGGAACGGCCCACTGCCAGCAGCCGAACGGCGAGCTTGAAGTGGCCATCATCGGGCGGCGCGAATTCTTCGTCGACCCGGATGTCAAATGGGTAGATGCGGTCGTTTACGCACGCGATAGGATTCCGGTTTCGACGCGGATCACTGGTCCCGCGATTGTCGAGGACATGAGTTCGACCTGCGTGATCTTTCCCAACCAGGTCGCCTTTGTGGACGCTCAGGGGAACCTTATCATCGAACTGACGAAGAGCGGGCAATAAGCAGATGACGAAGAAAGATAGCGGCAGCGCACCGGTCTCCGATCCGATTTCGATGGAAGTTTACAACAACCGCTTGATGACGATTGTCGAGGGAATGTTGCATATCCTCGTGCGTTCATCCTTTTCCACGAATGTAAAGGAACGGCGCGACTGTTCTGTAGGATTGTTCGACGCTACTGGCCGGGTTCTCGCCCAGACAGTCCACACTCCTCTGCACTTGGGCTCCACAGTCGGCGCGGTTTCCCATTTGCTGAAGGAGTTTTCGCCGGAGGAAATCAGCGAAGGCGACGCCTTCATGTGTAACGATCCCTATGTTGCCGGGGGCACCCACCTCCCCGACATCACTGTGGTCTCGCCGGTCTTCTACAATGGCAAACTGTCGTTCTTTCTTGCAAATATCGCCCACCATTCGGATGTCGGCGGCGTGGTTCCGGGATCCATTTCGGGTACCGCCGAAACAATATTTGCAGAAGGAATTCGTATCCCGATTGTCCGGCTGCGGCACAGAGGCAAGGTTCAGAATGACATCGTTCGTCTCGTCACCCTGAATACACGTGATCCCAAGGAACGCGAGCTCGATCTGGGGGTGCAACTCGCAACAAATGATCGCGGGATCGTCATGGCTCAGGAACTTCTCGATCATATCGGAGATGATCGCCTTACGGCAGCAATAGCGGATATGATTGCCTATACGCGGCAGCGCCTCCTCAATCAGCTCGCAACGTTCACGTCGAAAGAGGCCGGCTATGAGGCATTTCTCGACGACGATGGGATTGGCGACGAACCGGTAAGGATCGCCGTGCGGATATCCGTATCCGGCGGCAAACTACTATTCGACTTTTCAGGCACCGGTCCGCAAGCCGCGGGTGCAATGAATATACCGTTCAATGCCCTGCAGGCGACGGTGGTGTATTGCGTCAAAATGATGATCGATCCGGGGTTGATGCCCAATCATGGCATTTTCGACTGCATCGGGATTCAGACCCCCGGGCGGTCGATCGTCAGTCCCGCACACCCCGCAGCGGTCGGCGCGCGATCGATCACTGCGAACAAGGTCGCGCGCGCGGTCATTGGAGCGCTTGCGCAAATGCTACCGCAGGAACGCGGTATCGCGTCGGGCCAGGACATTGTGCCCGGTATCTGCTTTGCCGGAAAACGAAGCAATGGCGACGATTATGTCTACATGGAAACTATTGGCGGAGGATCTGGAGGGACAGCGGAAGTCGATGGCATGGACGGCGTGCAGGTTCACGTCACCAATACTTCCAATTTGCCCGTGGAGGCCCTCGAGCACGAATACAATCTCCTCGTTGATGAATATGCGCTGGTGGAGGACAGCTGTGGCGCGGGCAAGTACCGAGGTGGTCTCGGCATCGCGCGGCAGATTGCCGCCACAGAAGACGACGTCATCTTCTCGGTCCGCTCGGATGGCCATATATATCCGCCTCCCGGGCTGCGCGATGGCCAGGATGGGCGTTGTGCGAAAATACTATTCAATTCCGGTTCGGCCGAAGAACGCGAACTCGATTCCAAGACTACGAACTTCGTCCTTAATTCCGGTGACAGTATAAGAATCGAAACGCCGGGCGGCGGCGGATATGGTCCTGTCAGTGAAAGAAGCGATAAACAGGTTATCGACGATATCGAAAACAGCAAGACATCGCTCGCATTCGCGAAAAAAGCTTACGGCCCATCACGGATAGAGCAGATTGTCGAAAAAAGTGAGCAGCCAGCGTTTGACGCAACCAACGCGGCTGAATGAACCATCTATGAGGTCACCGTCAAAGAACTTCGATGTGATTGTTGCCGGTGGCGGTCTGGTGGGAATTTCCATTTCCCTTGGGCTGAGACTGCGGGGCCTTGATGTGCTCGTGCTCGACGGGTGCGATGACGACAATCGTGCCGCACGGGGTAATTTCGGCCTCATTTGGGTCCAGACCAAGGGCCACACCTTCCGACCCTATGCGCAGCTTTCGCGCAAAGCGGCAAAGATATGGCCGGCCTTTAGTTCGCAGTTGAAAGAATTGAGCGGAATAGACGTCGGCCTGGAGCGCGAAGGGGCCTTTTATCTCTGCATGTCGGAAGGGGAATGGAAAGATCGCGTGGAATTGATGAGGAAACAATTCGACAATGATCTTCCCGTGGCTGCCGCGTATGAGATGATGGAGCGGGTTGAACTGGACAAGCACATTCCCGGTCTTGGAAATTCGGTGGTCGGTGGCTGTTACGGCCGTCTGGACGGCGCGGTGAACCCCCTGAAGTTCTTCCGGGCACTACATTCGGCATTTGGCGCAATTGGTGGCGAATACCGTCCATCCAGCGCTGTCACAGAGATCCGGCCAGCAGGGTCCGACTTCCAGGTAACAGCCGGGAAGTCGACATATAGCTGCGCCAAATTGGTGCTGGCCGCAGGACTTGGCAACAACCAGCTGGCACCGATGGTCGACGTCCCAATGGATATACGACCCGTCAGGGGGCAGGTTCTGGCTACGAACAAATTGCCGAAGTCGCTACGTTATCCAACCCACACAATCAGGCAGATGAGTGAAGGCGCCTTCATTATCGGCGATTCTCGCGAAGAGGTGGGACTCGATAACGGGACCACGCCGGAGGTCATGTCAGCCATTGCAAGGAAAGCCATAGCATGTTTTCCCAATCTGGCCGATGCGCAGCTTTTGCGCGCCTGGGGCGGGCTGCGAACGTTCACAGAGGATGGAATACCGCTCTACCTGCGTTCGAACTCCTATCCCAATGCCTATGCCGTGAATGTCCACAGCGGGGTGACACTCGCCCCCGTGCATGCGCAAGACCTAGCGTCGGCAATTGAAGAAGGAAACCTGGAGGCTCGATTTCCGGACTTTTCAAGGAAGAGGTCATGAGTTTCCGCCCGATTTTTGAGGAAGAGGCCGCCGAGCGGACAAACATCCAGATCAACGGCGTGCCGGCAACCGCCAGGGTTGGCCAAACGCTTGCACTGGCGCTGCTGGAAAACGGCCTCGACCATTTCAATGTCAACCCGGTGTCGGGAAAACCGCGTCAACCCTATTGCATGATGGGCGCCTGTTTTGAATGCCGGATCATTGTCAACGGGGTGGCTGACGTTCTGGCCTGTAGAGCCGAAGTTCGTGATGGCATGGTCATCGAAACGCAGGACAATAGCCGTGAAAAAATGTGATCTGGTAATCATCGGCGCAGGTCCTGCCGGATTGGCCGGCGGATTACAGGCGCACGAACTAGGCCTATCTGTTGTTATCCTAGACGACGGGAAACGGCCCGGCGGACAGATTTACCGCAATCTCGAGAACCTGACTGACAAGATGCGGTCGATCTTGGGGAAAAGTTATTTGAATGGCGAAAATTTACTGAGAAACGCCAAGCACATAAGCCTTGATATCAGGGCCGAAGCGGTGGTCTGGCATATCTCGGCGGAGAAGATAGTATACTTCGTGCATAGAGGCGAAGTGGTAGCGGTTGAAGCTGAAGCGATAATGCTTGCTACGGGCGCGCTTGAGCGACCTTTTCCGATTCCCGGGTGGACCTTGCCAGGCGTCATGACCGCTGGAGCTGCCCAAATAGCAATGAAATCTGGCTCGGCCATTCCTGCCGGACGGATCGTACTGGCGGGCTGCGGCCCACTTTTGTATCTCGTCGCGGGCCAATTGGCTAAGGCTGGGGCCGACGTCCGAGCTGTGCTCGACACTACGCCCCGCGGCAACTACTGGCGTGCTATTCGCCATGTCGCATTTGGGCTCACGAGCCTTAGCCAGCTCTTCCACGGTATTCGGATGATCCAAACTATGTCTGCCCATGGCATCCGCCGGACACTCCAGGTGCAAGACATCAAAATTCTTGGTGACAACCGTGCGGAAGCTGTCGAATATTCTACTCCCCGCGAGTCCGGAACTATCGAAGCCGATTGCATTCTTCTCCATCAAGGTATCGTACCCGACATACAGCTATACAGACATTTGGGCTGTGAGATCAGATGGGACGATTCACAGCTCTGCTTTCACCCTGTGATCGATGGCAATTGGCAGACGAGCGTGCCTGGCATATTCGCGGTCGGCGACAATGCATGCATCATGGGAGCAAAGGCAGCGGAATATTCCGCGCGTTTGGCGGCACTTCACATGGCAGAAAACAACAAGCGGATTATTGATCCGAAGACCAGGAAATCCATCCAGCGAAAATTCCGCCAACTTACTGAAATACGCAAATTTCTGGATGCGCTATATCGACCGCCCATACAGTTCCGAATGCCGACGCGGGAAAATACCGTGGTATGCCGATGCGAGGAAATTGCCGCCGGCGAGATCACCGGTTTGGCAGCCGCTGGCTGTGCAGGGCCGAACCAGGCCAAATTTTTCACTCGATGTGGGATGGGCCCTTGTCAGGGACGCAATTGCGGGCTCACAGTCACCGAATTGTTCGCGCGCGCTACAGGAAAGTCGCCGGACCAGGTTGGATACTATACCATACGTTCTCCGATACGGCCTTTCCCATTGGCAGTCCTCGCCGGCGTCGAAACGAGTAGCCTCGCGGCGGATATTGAGTTTTCCTGACGGAGCGTTTGAATTGTAGGCTCTCCAAAGCTGTGATCCGGTCGTCGAAACAAGGGATTCCATGAAGAAGTCGAGGCTTTCGGGCGTGCACCGCCTTCATCCTGCGCCGATCTCGTGGTATTACACCGAAATTGGTCGGCTTTCGCTCGGCAACGGTCGATGAAATTTAATCAAATTGAGGCATATCGCGCTGTCATGCTTGCTGGGAGCGTGAGTGACGCAGCTCATTTCCTGAACGTTTCCCAGCCTGGTATAAGCCGCCTGATCAAGGATCTCGAACGTTCGGTTGGATTCGATCTGTTCGACCGAATTCCGGGAAGGATCGTACCTACTCCCGAAGGTGAGGCGTTTTTCAAATATGTGCAGCGGACCTATTCGGGCATTCAATATCTTGAAGGCGCAGCAAAAGACATTGCCAATCTCAAGCATGACAGGCTCCGCATTGCGTCATTTCCCGCTGCCTCCCTTGAAGTGGTACCGAGATCCATCGTGAGGATGAACGCAGCTTACCCGAACCTGAAGATAAGACTTGAAGTACGCAGCTCACTTAGGATTCTGGATTTGGTTTCGAGTCGGCAAGTCGATGTCGGCATTGCGGCATTTCCAGTTGACTATCCGGGTGTCATTCTCGAACGTGTGTATGAACCTTTCTGCAAGTGTGTTCTGCCGGCGGGACATCCCAATAGCGGTCTGAGTAGAATCTCGCTCGAAGACCTGAAGAACGAGACGAATATCGGAATCTCGGAAGACCTTACAATCGGCAAGGCGTTGATTCTGGCCGGAAATGAATCAAACGTAAAGATCGACAACCTAATCGAGACGACCTCCGGTTATACGATTTGCAAAATGGTTGAAATGGGACTGGGTGTCGGTCTGGTCGACCCGCTTGCCGCATCCTTGTTCCGAGAGACTAGTGTCGTGGCTGTTGAATTTAAACCGGATGTCAAGTTCGGGTTTGCGATTGTGCTGTCTGAACACGCAATTCGATCACGCGCCGTGGATAAATTCATCAAGATCCTGAATGACACCGTAAAGCGGTCGATATATCCGGCGGAGTTTGAGCCTCATGAAAGACCTGGCTCCTAGAATAGATGCCTTTGTCTTGCGCGAATACCTGATCGCCGCATGATGAGTTCACGGGAGGGGATCTTCCAGTGTAATGGACGCGGGTGTTACGTGGTCACGTTCACCTGCGCATCAGCGAAATGAACCGATCTACGTCCCGGCATGTGTAAACGGCTCCCTCCTTGCAAGATGTCGAGCGGTATTTTGTCGTCCGTGAAGAACTCGGAATGCTTTGATTCCGTTTAACAATTTCCCCTGATTTCGGGTTTCAGATTGCCGAATTTCGTGGCTAGAGGCTGCGATTTCCGGCAAATTGGATGCGCTTGTTCTGCGTGATTCGAGGCGATGACGAAGCAGCGAGGGAAGCGAGCGATGCGACCGAAGGAACGGCGCGAGAGCGGCCAGACGGACCTGTTGCGATCCCGGCTCGACCACATCCTCAATATGGATCATGCGCTGGTGAAGCTGGCCAAGACGATCGACTGGCGCTTCCTGGAAGAGCGGCTCGGCGAGGTCTATGACGACGATCCCGGCCGGCCGCCTTTGCCGACACGGCTAATGGCGGGACTGGCCATTCTCAAGTCGATGCACAACCTGTCCGACGAAAGCCTGTGCGAACGCTGGCTGGAGAATCCCTACTACCAGCTGTTCTGCGGCGAGGAGTTCTTCCAGCACCGTTTGCCCTTCGACCGCACTTCACTGACGCGCTGGCGGCTGCGTATGGGGGAAGAGCGGCTGATGGCGCTGCTCCAGGAAAGTCTTGCCGCGGCGGCCAGGCTGGGGGCGGCCAAGCCGTCGGACTTCCGCGCGGTAATCGTCGATACCACCGTGCAGGAAAAGGCCATCACCTTCCCGACCGACGCCAAGCTGATGCATCGCGCCCGTGAGCGGCTGGTGAAGCTGGCCAAGAGGCATGGCATTGCCCTGCGCCAATCCTATGCGCGGGTCGGCAAGATCGCGCTGATCAAGCATCAGCGCTATGCCCATGCCAAGCAGTTCAAACGGGCCAACCGGCAGCTCAAGCGCCTGCGCACCATGCTGGGAGCGGTGATCCGCGACATCACCCGCAAGCTCGTCGGGCGGCCGGAACTGATGCAGGTCTTTGCCCTGCCGCTGTCGCTGGCCCGGCGCGTCAGGGATCAGCGCCAGCGCGAGCGGGGCAAGAAGGTGTATTCCCTGCACGCTCCGGAGGTCGAGTGCATTGGCAAGGGCAAAGCCCACAAGCCCTACGAGTTCGGCGTCAAAGGTCTCCGTCGCCACCCCGCTGCAGCGCAGCCGCGGCGGCCAGTTCGTCGCCCATGTCAAGGCGCTGCCCGGCAATCCTTATGACGGCCACACGCTGGCCACCATCATCCCGGCAATCGAGGACACCATCGGCGTCAGCCTCGGCAAGATCGTCACCGATGCCGGCTATCGCGGCCACAACGCCCCGAAGGGCAAGATGTTCAAGATCCATGTCGCCGGTTACAAGCGCGGCCTCACCAAGGTCGTCAAACGGGCGCTGCGACGCCGGGCCGCCGTCGAACCCGTCATCGGCCATCTCAAGAACGACCACCGTATGGGCCGCAACTTCCTGCCCTTCTCCGAGGGCGATGCCAACAACGCTGTGCTTGCCGCCGTCGGCTACAACTTCAGCCTCCTGCTCAACTGGCTGAGGCTTTTGTGTGCCTTCTTCCTGGCGCTGCTCGCCACCGCCGCAGCGCCGCCGATCCAGCCACGAACAGCCTAATCACCGCCTCTGGACGATCCAACCGGCGGACGCCCATTTGCCAGCCCCGTCTTTCCGGCCCTAATCGCAACCGCCGTCAGCGAAATCGACGTTCTTCACAGCCGACTATTTTGATCGTATCGCTTGCGTGCACATGTCCGGCCTGTTGTCGCGCTCCCGTATGAACGCTGGCCAAGATGGGCTACGCGACGCGTATTCCAAACAGGGATGCGACCTACGAGGCCTACCGACAGTCAGTCACTCACGGTCGGCTGTTTATGAAGCTACCGCGGTCTGATGCGTGAACTTGCAAAGAAAGGGCGGATGGTGGCTTCAGTCGAAGACCAGATATGCTCCATCGGATCCGCCAATCGCTGATCTATTCGATTATGTGTCTTTGCAATCAAAAGCCGATCCGTTATGGGATTTTACAAATGTGGTAGGAGACACCTCGAAATATCTCATCGTCATATTATTGTAAATTCTGTCACCGACATAGAAAAACCCGATCTTCATATTTTTGCGAAGCGAACGCGTGTTCGTTGGGAGAATGAACCCAGTCACTTTCCCAAGCTTTAAACGTTCGAAAGCAAATTGGACAGCTGCCCTGCCGGCCTCGACGGCGATCCCCTTCCCCGAAGCTGTAAGGTGGAGTCCTGTTACGATTTCCACGTTATCCGGGTCTTCGGGCAGATACTTGCCGCTACGCATCAATCCACAATAGCCGGCGAATTTTCCGGCTTGACCTTCATCTTTGATGAACAGCATCCATAAGCCGAAACCATTGTGCTCCCAATGATTGATTAGCTCAAGCAGTTCACCTTTCGACTGGTCTCTCGTCGGATAGACTCCATCCCTGACGGCGTTTACCACGAACGGATCGCTATTAAGTCCATGTAGTAGAAGCTCGTCACTATGCAACGGTGGCCTTAGGATCAGGCGCGGCGTTTCTAGAATGTACATGAAAAGAGCCCTTTTCTGAGACGCACATATAATTGAGCGGCGCCTACATAATTGAGCGGCGCCTACAACGAACGTGGGTCCATGGTATCCTTGAATGCGCGTTCTTGGGTTAAAGTTGAACTAAATCTCTGCAAAAATCTTGTTCTCAGATGGCGCTGATTGACAAGCTCCTCAAACCTTCACGTTCGAGGCCGTGCCGATGAACTCCAAGGCTCAGGTGATGGCGATCACCGCCGGAGACAGCTGGCTGGAGAAGGGCGAACCTGCTTCCGGCCCGCCCGGCAAGGGCGGATGGTCGAAATCCAGCTCCACGCACGACGGTTTCGATGCGCGAATTCACAACGCCTGCGACGGATCTTCACCGACAGGCTTCCTGATCGGTTTAACCGGAAGCTCGGCGCACGGTGCGGCTCGGCGAAAGCCAGGCGGCGATCGGCTTTGCGGTGGGTGGCGAGTCGGGTTCGCGCCTGTAGGACAGACTGCTATGCCCGTGAGCGGCGACACGCTGTTGCGGATGTCCGTAAGGCCCTGTTCGAGCCGCCGCAAACGCCGCGTGTGGTCGGCATCGGCGACTGGGCTTGGCGTAAAGGACAGCGCTACGGAACGATCATCTGCGATCTGAAGGCAACCGCGTGCTCTGGATCTATTGCCGGATCGATATGCCGACACGGTCGCATCATGGCTGGAACGCTATCCTGGCATCGAGATCATCGCTCGCGATGGTGCCGGCGTTTATGCCGAGGGCGCCCGCCGGGGTGAGCCCGATGCAACGCAGGTCGCCGACCACTGGCATCTTCTCCAGAGCCTGGGCGAAGCGTTGCGTCAGGCCCGTCGGATGCCATCGCAAGGCGGTCAGCGCCGCTGGAAAGCCATAACATCCGAGTTGGCCGGAAAAGACGATGCCAAGCCGGAACAAGCGGTAGAAACTTCGGTTGTGTGCGTCAAGTTCTTGTGTGGATGCCAGCCGTTTTGCAAGGAAGAACCTGAAGCATTGGACATATGATCGAGTGCGGTCATGTGTCAGGCCTTGATTGCGGCCGTTCCATATGCCGCGGGCCGGTATGGTGATGCGCGGATCATGTCCAAATCAGCAAAGCGAGCTTGCGTGGGCTCTCAACTTGACTCTGGTTTTCCTGACCCCGATCTGATCGATCATTGCCCTGCAGTTCATGCCTTCCTCACATTCCCGACGTGCCGGTCTCAGGTGCGTTGTTGCATATCACGCAGGCACCGTCGCCGGATCCCGGTAGTCCTCCTGTTTCGTCAGCATGGCTCAGATGCCACGCGCCATCTTGTTGGCCAGCGTGATTGCCACCGCGGTTTCTTCAACATCAAGCGGGCAAGCCAGGAACCGTCGGGCGCGCGCCTCCGAGATGCCCATCGAACCACGGCCATGGCGCCTATGATGAGCAACCGCCGAATATCGCGCTGGCCCATCTTCGATACCTTCCCTAGTCGTTGCTTGCCGCCGCTCGACTTCTGCCGAGGGACCAGCCCGAGCCAGGCGGCGAAATCGCGACCAAACTTGAAGACTTCCATTGGTGGCGTAAAGGTTTCAATGGCAAGGGCAGCGATAGGGCCGACACCGGGCATGGTTTGCAAGCGCCGAGATGTTGCAGCTTGCTTGGACAGCGTGTCGATCGTCTTCTTCAATGCCGCGAGCCGGCTGCTCAACTAGTCGATCTCGTCAAGGAGAGCGCTGCAGATGTCGCGGACCAGATCCGGCAGGTCTGCGCTCTCGTCCTCAACGATTTCTGCCAGCCGTCGCAGGTGGCCGATGCCTTGCGGAGCAACATAACCGAACTCATAGAGGTGCGCGCGCAGCGCGTTCACCAATTCGGTTCTCTGATTCACCAACTGCTCTCTGGTGCGAAACACGTTAGCCCGGGACTGCTGCTCCTTGGTCTTCGGTTCGACAAAGCGCATTGTCGGTCGTTGCGCTGCTTCGACGATCGCCTCCACATCTGCGACGTCGTTCTTCTGCCGCTTGACTAATCACGTTTCCGCTTCGTTTCCAGATTGGCCCTGGCATAGTGGTTGGTCGTGTCTAGGCTCACATGGCCGAGCCAGCTACGGATGATCGTGAACGCCGAGATGAGGTGCACGGCGGTGGCGTGCCGGAAGGCATGTGGCGTTACATGCTTGGCTCGCAGCGTTGGCGTGGTTTCGGCGGCCGCCTTCACGTAGGCGGCGAGCTTGAACCGGACCCCCGAAGCGCTGAGCGGCTCACCATATCGGTTGACGAACAGCCGCTGGTCTGGCGCCCGTGGCTGCCGTTCAAGCAGTTTCTTCAGCAACATCACGGTTTCCGGCCAGAGCGGGCAGATACGTTCCTTCCGGCCCTTGCCGGTCAGGCGCACGCAGTTCGGGCTTTCGAACCGGATTGCTTCGGGGCACAGGTCGAGCGCTTCCTGTATTCGTGCGCCGCTGTTGTAGAGGAACGATCGCAGCGCATGATCCCGCATGCCCTCAACGGTCGAACGGTCTGGCTGACCGAGGATCGCCGTCACTTCCGCCGGATCCAGATAGCTCGGTTCCGACACCGGAGCACGCTTGATTGGTATGTTGAGGATTTCCACGCATTGCGCGATCGATCCGGGATTCTTGGTGGCCACGAAGTGGAAGAAGCTGCGGATCGCGGCAAGCCGGCAGTTGCGCGTGCCGATCGTACCGCCGCGTTCATGTTCGGCGTGGCTGAGGAACGCGGCGACCTCGCGGGCGGCCAGATCGGTCAGCGTGATCATAGCCACCTTCTTCCCAGTGCGCTGGGCGACGAACCGAAGCAACAACCGCCAGGTATCGCGGTATGACCGAACCGTATGGATGGACGCGTTGCGCTGCTCGACCAGCCATTCGTAGAAGAACGCGCGCATCAGGTCCGGGAACCGATCAACCTTGCTCATGGCCGCGCCTCCTGCCCCAGATTGAGGCATGGTGCGCCAACCGCCCGGAACCGCTCATTTGCGTAATGCAGCAGGTCCTGCGTGACGGTGATGTAGACCAGGGTAGAGTTGATATCCCTATGACCGAGATAGGTCGCGAGGAACGGCAGGCGATCCTGCGGGTTGATGCCCGTCCGGTACCATTCGAGGATCCTGTTCACAACCATCGAGTGGCGCAGGTCATGAACGCGAGGCTCTGTTTTTCCTCGCAATGGCTTCAACCCAGCGCGGCGTATGACGTCAGTAAGCAACCAAGTGATCATTTCCGGCGTGTAGTGGCCGTCGCCTCGCTCGTGCCAGAACAGGCCGGAGCGCGCGTCCTGCGATCCACCGGCACGCCGCCGCACATCGATGTACGCCCGAAGCTCGACTACAACGCTGTCGGGAAGCGGCAGGATCCGGGTCTTGAAGAACTTGGTCTGCCGGATGGTTATCGTACCGTCCTGCAGATCAACGTCACCAAGATCGAGACGGGCAAGCTCGCCGCGCCGCAAGCCTGCGCAATAAGCCAGCAGCAGCATCGTGTACATGCTCAGCGGTCGAAGCGGTGCCCGTGGCGACGGATAGGTACGTGTGACGTCGGGCATCCGTCGTACGTCGGCAGGCGAGTAGATATGGGGCTTTCGCCATTGCTTGGCGGCCTCCTTCCTCGGTCTCGGGTCCGGTCGCCGCACAGGCATCGACGGGTCGCGGTGACGAAGGATTTTCGCAAAGACGCGCTTGAGTTTTTCGCATTCCTCCGCGCGGTGACGCGTGAGATTCGTTGCCGCCCATCGATCGATCATGGCGCTCAGCGGTTCGGCTTCCGGTCCCGGATACGTCTGCAGGAACCGGTCGAACCGCAAGAGCAACAGGGGCTGCGAAGTGTATTTGTATCCTCTGCGCCGCATCATCGCGACATGCTCGGCCATCATTTCGCCCAGCACGCTGCCGAACGGCCTGGCCTGACGCAATTCGGCAAGAGCCTGTTCCGGATCCCGCGACGCCAATGCCCGCCAGATCGGCATGCACTGCTTGATATTGCACTCATCGCGCAGAGCGACGATGGAATAGTGTTCGATCGCGCCGATTTCCACCAGGCGTTCGAGGAACCGGTCAATGATGCGGGTGCGGTGCAAGAGCGTGGATGGCGCCCGGCGAATGGCTGATTCTCGTAGCCAGGCCAGCAGCATCTCTTGACCGAGTACCTCGTGACGTTCGGCGACATCCTGGAAGCCATGCAAGACCTGCCGATAGCAGGTCCGGCTTTTCGTGCTGCGCAGATCAAGGCTCGCGACATAGCGGCCAATGATCGCGCGGTCGGGATCGGGCCAGCAGGCGGTCATGCCGGCACCTCTATTCCCGGAACGTCAAGCGCGATGGCCCTGAGGTCCTCGGTGGCGAGCTTGAGGTAGGGAACCGTCGATCCAGTCGAACGGTGTCCCAGCAGATCGCCGATGACCTTTTGAGGCACCGCGACCCGCAGCATCTCAACCGCGCGCGCATGACGGAAGATATGTGGGCCACACTTCCCTGGCGGTACGACGCCAGCGTCACGGAGCCGCCGCCGAACCACGCTGTACAGCTTGTCGAGCTTGCGATAGGGCGCGCGCGTGCGGATGAAGATTTCCCTGGCGTCCGTCATGGGCCGCCCGGAACGCAGATAAGCAAGCACCGCTTCGCCGACCGGCTCCATCAGGGGCAGGAATGTGCTAGCTCGCGTCTTGTTGTGACGAACGTGGATGGCTTCCGTTCGCCAGTCGATGTCCTCAATTCGTCGATGGCGGATCTCTCCAGACCGTAGTCCATAAGTTGCAAGGAGTTGCAGGATCGCATGGTCCCGCAATCCTGCCGATGTCCTGTCCTTCTTGGCGCTCTCCAGCACAGCGACGATCTGGCCGCGGTCCAGGACCGAAGGTACTCCTTCATATGCATAAAGCATCGGCGCTATGACGTGCCCTGACAGGTCCGTCGTGACGCGCCCTATGGTGTGGAGATAACGCAGCAGCAAGCGAAGCCGCTCTGCTACAGCCTTCAGCGAGCAGCGCGTCAGTTTCGGCGCGCGCACATCCATATAACGGTCAACGTCACTGATGCTCAGGTCCGTCAAGCCGTCGATGCCGCGATCGATCTGCCAGGCAAGGAAGTTCCGGGCTTCCCACATTAACGCGGCGACGCTGGAGCAAGCCAACCCGCGTTCCTCACGCAGCCAGTTTTCGTATTCGTCGCAGATTGCAAATCGGACCACGTCGGCCATGCAGGTAGGCTTGATAGCTGGTGGCCATTGACCGTGAGCAAGCCGCAACAGCGCGTGAATTCCGGAGCGTGGAACCTCGTGCCAGCGCGCGCTGGGAACTCGCCCGCGCTGTTTCCGGAACATTACGATCGCGTGCCGCAGATATTGTTCTACGTGCGCATCGATCACGTCCGCGACCGCGATGCTCCGCTGTACCAGATAATCGAGAAATTCAGACGCGTAGGCGCAGTAGTTCCCCACCACAACAGGGCTGTACCGCTGACCGATAAGCGAGGATTTGAGTGCGGCGATCAGTTCGTGACGGCTATTGACATTGGCGGCTCCTCTGTTGGTCGATGGACCCGCAGAGGTTCGGCACGAAATAGTGCAAAGCAAGCCGATCCGAAAATGGCGAAAGGCGCAGCCTGCGACCGTCTAACCTACGTTCCTCCGCATTACGGGGACCTCGTGATTAGTCAAGTTATGGGTAGGTGAGCATAACTTGACGAACGGTTTGACATAGGCGGGGGCAATCAGTCTTGGCTAATGGCCAAGCCGAGCCTTCTGACGGGCCCAGTAGTGGGAGCTGCCGCACGCTTCCATCGCCACGACACATGCCGGTTGACTCGCCATGAACTTGCAAACTGCAGGCGCGACAGCTTCTTGCGGAACACAACCGATCCATCAGCTGCCGCCCCGTGCAGCTGAAAGACGTTCATTGCAAGGTCGACCCCGATGGTGGTGACCGTTTCCATGGATTGCCTTCCTCTCCTTTGCGTGGCGCTAACACCACAAACTTGGCACATTGCGATGCCGTCGGAGAAGGCTGGCATCCACATGGGGTAGTCGCGGGAGCGAGTCGCCGAGAGAACCAATCATATCCTTGGAAGGTGGCTGTTCCCGACAAGATGGAAATACGGGCTCACGACCTGACGCCGGGCCCAAGCATCTGATGGAGAACAGCCATGGAAGATATATCGGTCTTGACGTGTCGATGAAAGAGACGGCGGTATCGATCCGACGTGAAGGCAAGCGCGTCCGGCGCGGGAAGTGCGCGCTCTGATCCGAAGATCATTGCCGAGCTTATCCGTAAGGGGGCGCCAGCCGCCAGGCGCGTGGTGTTCGAGACTGGCGCCTTTCCGTCTGGTTCTATCACGCGCTACGTGCGGAATGGCTGCCAGCGATCTGCATCGATACTCGCCATGCCAAGGCTGCGCTCGATATCGCGCCGAATAAGACCGACGCGAACGACGCCGACGGTTTGGCGCATCTTGCAGAGGCTGGGTTCTTCCGTGAGGTGCGGGTGAAAGGATTTGTCAGCATGCTGACCCGCACGCTCGTGGCGGCACGCACCCGGCTGGTCCGGATCACCACCGAACTTTCCAACCAGGTTCGTGGACTCATGAAGACGTTCGGCCTGCTCGTTCCTGCAGGTAAGGGAACCACGTTCGAGAAGAACGTTCGGCGCCTTCTCATCGATGACGAGGAATTTGCTCTCATCGTGCCGCCGAGCTTGGGCGCCAGCTCGTCGCAGATGCACGTCAGAGCCAGGCATGCCGCATACTCATGTCGACCCCCGGCGTCGGCGCCATCACCGCAACCTCGTTCGCCACTGCCATTGAAGATCCGGACAACTTCAGACGTCGCGATCTGTTGATAGGCCTGGCGACGCGCCGCTACCAATCCGGAGAAGTCGATTATGACGGCCATATATCCCGACGCGGCGACCGCCATTTGCGAGGGCTTCTCTACGAAGCGGCGTCGGTTATTCTGACGCGTAGCTCAACCGAGAGCACCCTGCGGACATGGGGTCTCCAGCTTCGAGAGGGGATCGGCTCAAAAGAGCTGCCGTTGCTGTGGCGCGCAAACTGGCGGTGATTATGCATTCGATGCTTAAAACCGGCGAGCTCTTTAATCCGAATGCAGGAGCCACAACGTAAATCCGGATAGCGTTCAGAACCTGAACGCCTGAGGCGTCCCTGCCGGGACGTGAGCCGAGCCATTCCGCTGATGGGGTTGCACCGCTGACTCAGCAAAGTGCGTTGTCCACATTTAAGGCTCGTCCCGCGAATCTCCATCATGCGGCGACCGATGTCGACCGCGAAGACAACCGTGTACCCGGCCAACGCATCTCCGAGCGCAAAGATACTTGACGTCCCCACCGCGATTAGACCTACCCCATCAGCAAAATGGGGTGGCCATGGAACTGGTCGTGCGGCTTGGCAGGGCGATTTTCTTGCGCTCGCGCAGGTCGTCCATGTAGATGTAGCGGTTGGCCTCCATCCAGTTTTCGTTGGTCTCTACGGCCAACGTCCTGACGAGGCGCAGGCAGCCTAAAACGCCGCTCACTCAGAATGGTCTCGTCTCCTGGGCCCAGCCCGGCGTAAGCGGGATATTGGTGCAGCCGTGAAAGAGCGGCGCGCGAATGTGAGGTGGATCTTGCTCGGCTAAGAGCAGAGTCATGCAGTCGGGCCCAACCTGGATCCCGTCAACCGAAAGGAGATTGAGATGAAAAGCTAACCCCCTTGACCGAGGCTTTCCCATGTGAGCCTGCCATGACCGCCCTCTCTCAGAATTTGCAGAACTCTCAGCACACTACCGAAACTTCCCCGAAACTTGATTGCCTGCGCCAGTCGAGGCGCAACCAACGCAGCGAGTTCTATGCTGAAATCCTTACGTTGCGGGAGACAGGTCCCTCGCCGCGACAGATCGAGCCCCGGACTGGCTTGAACATCAGAACGGTCAAACGCTGGCTCCCAGCGAGCGGAGAGCCCGAGCACCGGCGGCCGCCCTCGCGCTCCGTCCTCATGGGTCGTTTTCGAGACTATCTCGAAAAGGGCTCGGACGAAGGCCAGCACAACAGGCTGCAGCTGTGGACCGAAACTAAGCACCGTGGCTTTGAAGGCCGGACCGCCGCCCGTAAGGAGCGGTCATCGACCGCTTCGCGCCGCCATCGCGCCGGAATTGTGCATAGCCCCCAGCGAAGACCCGACGTCTCTCGATGAGCAGACCGAGCGGCTCCTTCACCACCATCTCCATGAAAATGCGCCGGAGCTTTCGATCGCGGGCGAACTCGCCCGCTGTTTTGCTGCAGTGATACGCGGCGACGATGATGCCGGCCTCGAGTAATGGATCGCCGACCACGGGCAGTGAGCTGACCTCCCTTGCAGCAGGCATCGGTCGTGACATTTAGGCTGTCGGGGCGGCAATCACCCAGCCCTGGAGTACGAAACCGGTCGAAGCCAGATCAACCGCCTCAAGACGATCAAACGTCAAATGTATGGGCGCGCCGCGTATCCACTCCTCCGGAGCCGACGGCTGGCAGCCGCTTGACCCAACCGGAAAAGGAACGTCCGAAAAAGTAGTCCCTGCACCAAATATGCGGAAGAACCCCAGATTGTCGGGATGCATGTGCGATCCAGCGTTCGGTTGTCACTCGGTCAATGACATGGAGGAACTGGTCGATATGCAGAGCCAGTCGCTCGGCATTGCCGAGTGGCTGGGGCCAAGCGATCCGGAATACGAAAGGCCGTATTGATTTCGAGAACGTCCATTTCGATTACTCCAGCCATCGATTGTGACTCTACAGCGATTTCTCGGTGTCGATTAAGGCCGGTGAGCGGGTTGGATTGGTTGGCTCCTCCGGGTCCGGCAAGATCACCTTCGTGAAGCTCATCCAGAGGCTCTACGACCTGAACGGCGGCAGGATCCTGATAGACGGCCAGGATATCTCCAAAGTGACCCAGGCGTCGTTCGTTCCCAGATCGCGATTGTGCATCAGGAACCGATCCTGTTTCATAGGTCGTTTGCCGAGAACATCGCCTACAGGAGGCCAGGTGCGAGCCAAGTCGAGATCGAGGAAGCGGCACAGCTCGCCAGCGCACATGAGTTCATCGCACGCCTGCCGAAGCGCTATGGGACGCTGGTGGTCGAACGCGAGGTGAAACTTTCCACCAGGGAACGCCAACGGGTGCGATCGCACGCGCCTCCCTCGCGAATGCACCCATCCTGATCCTCGATGAGGCGACCTCAAGCCTCGATTCGGAATCGGAGGTGCTGATCCAGAAGACGATGGAACGGCTGATGGCCAAGACCACGCTGGTCATTGCGCACCGGCTCTCAACGGTACGCGCGCTCGACAGGCTGCTCGTCTTCGAGCGCGGCCGCATCATCGAGGAAGGTAACCATGCGGCGTTAGTCCGTCTCGACTGCGGCATTTACCGCCTATTCGAGCTACAGCCGCTGGAGCTGACGAAGGGCTGGTCTGAGGCCAATGCGGAACGCTGTCGAATGAGGGCGGCTTCCACTTTGTAGCGGCGGAGTCCTGTCCGCCGTCTTGGGAACGAGGGGCAACCGACATCTACTGTCGAGTTTGTCGAATCCGCGACACCGAGGCTGTTCGGCCTAGCTCCTTGCTGCACTCGCTGCACTCTCGTCAAGTCATTGAAAATATGCAGAGCCTTTTTTTAGGGCTCTTTCTGCGCCATGGGCACGGTTTTTGGAGCTCCCTCGCTGCGAGGCGGCAGAAGCTGACGACCGACTTCATGTCGCGGGTGAGATCGTTCACCTTAACTTGAACACGGCGGCATCGTTCTGCCTTGCGGATTGATTTCTGGCCACGGCTCCCGCCGCAGCTTCCACGCCACGATCACTCGCATGTGGTGAACGCTGCTTTGGATGCGGATCGTTGTGGAGATCGAACGAGGAGATTTCGGACTGCTAAGAGTATTTAGGCAGAACGTTGAAGGCTTTCCGGTGATCGAAAGCCCTGCGCCCATTTTCACTGCGGCGGGCCTTTTTGTTATTCTCACCGCAACCGTCACCGCTACTTTGGCAGCACACGCACAACAACTGGAGCAGGAGGAAGTTACGGATCTAAGCGATCCCCGCGGGCCCCAGAAAGTCTATCTCGCGATATGGCGGCCAACCACAATGTCGATGGCCGCCTATATATTCTCAACACTGCATCCTGATGGGCGACTGTTTCTCGCCAATGTGCCGGGCATCGAGAATTCCGGCCCTTTGGATAGTCAGATCGCCCGGCTACTGAACTGGGCGCTCGATCATTGGGGCGATCGCTCGTTCAGTGAGACTGACCCGCCGCTGACCGGCGATGAAATCAGGCGTCTCGAGAAGGTTCCCGTGGACGATCTCACTCGCCTGCGCGGCCGCATCGCGGATGACCTCGCAGCTCAAGGCATCGATATCCGGGTCTTATTCGGCGCAGTGAGTTCAAATCGGCATCAAATGGGAGCTCGACCTAGAGCCGGCCCACGGCTCAGAGGCCGCGCCAACCACGGAGATAGTAGGCAAAATGGCATGGGACAACGAACGTCTTAGGGCTCTTCGCAACAAATATGGAGAAGGCGATAGCGGTGAGCCGTTCGATCCGAAATTCCGCCGTATGGCCAATAAGATTTTTGCGTTTTCTGGTTCCGGCGACGCGCCCTATGCCGGCATCCCGACCTTCCTTGACGCGCCCTACCGCCCGATCGACCCATCCAACCCCGATTTTGGTGACATCCAGGTGGCGATCGTCGGCGTGCCGATGGATCTGGGCGTCACCAACCGCTCTGGCGCCAGCTTCGGGCCGCGCACGTTACGCGCTATCGAGCGTATCGGCCCCTACAATCACATACTCGACTGCGCGCCGGTGTTTGATCTGCGCGTCGCAGACATTGGCGACGTCCCCTTTTCCAGCCGCTATCGGCTCGAGCAGTGCCACGTCGACATTGAGGCCTATCTCGACAACATCGTCGCGGCCGGCGTGATACCACTCACGGTAGGTGGCGACCATTCTATCACCCATCCGATCCTCAAGGCGGTCGGCAGAGAACGTCCAGTCGGACTTATTCACATCGACGCTCATTGCGACACCGGCGGTGCTTTCGGCCAGACCAGGTTCCATCACGGTGGCCCTTTTCGCAATGCGGTGCTCGACGGTGTGCTCGATCCGACGCGAACTATCCAGATCGGTATCCGTGGTGCGGCGGAATATTTTTGGGAATTTTCCTACAAATCCGGAATGACGGTGATCCATGGCGAGGACATCCCCTCTATTGGCATTCCCGCGATCATCGAAAAGGCGCTGCAGGTCGTCGGCGACGGCCCCACTTATCTCTCTTTCGACATTGACAGCCTGGATCCCGCCTTTGCCCCCGGAACGGGCACGCCTGAAGTGGGTGGGCTCTCCACCCGGGAAGTGCTGGAGTTCCTCCGCGGCCTCAAGGGCATCGACCTTGTCGGCGGCGATGTCGTCGAAGTCGCTCCGCAATATGATGCCACGACCAATACTGCTCAGGCCGGCGCTCAGGTGCTTTTCGAGATACTGAGCCTGATGGTTTTCAGTCCGTCCATGGCTCACAAGCCGGGCCAGGGAGCCATATGATCAACAACAACGATGACAACGGAACGGGCCGGGGTGACCGGTTTCAAAAGGGAGAATGACGACTCGGGATGCTCCTGGCGATCGCGAGAGCGCGCAGTAGACCACCGCTGGCGGCGCTGGCCCTCTGCTAGAACACCCTCAACAGCCCCCCGGCTTGTCGTCCAACTGAACAAGAGGCTTGCAATCGCGCCACGTCGTAAACAACAGCACCGGGTTCGAAGCTTTCCTCGGCGATCAGGATCTTGTCCTCATGCCGCCAGCGCCGATCGCTGGTTGGTACTCCAAACCTCTTCGACCTTAGGTCGGAGATTCCAAAGAACCCCTTCAATCACGCAAGGCAGCGCCCGCCTTTAATGGGACCAATGCGCATCGGAAGAGCTGGCTGACGTAAATACCCGCCGATCACGTGACCTCCAACGCCGTCGTACCGCCTCAAAGAATGCTGTACCCGACGCCCCTTCCCATCGCGCGACTGCCGCCAGCGTCTCTCAACTGAGGTGAACACTTTACATGCATCATAGGCCTACTCCGGCGTCCTTTTCACTCCATAAAATCAGCGATGCCGACCCCTCCGCTCAACCCCGCTCCACACTAGTGTGGCGACTTTCAGACAGACTTGTTGGTTATGCGGCATATAGTCTTAAAGCGGTCATGTTGTTTAGAAACGATTTTTTCCTTTGGCACGGCACATGCTTGTTTATCCGCAAACGTACCACGGACTGAGGAGAAAAGCCTTGCCGTCCGCGCAACTCATCTCAAACTACACCGTCGTCAAGCTGCCCGTCAGCCAGCTCCGACCATCCGAGGAAATCAACATTGAACGTGCTCGGACGCTAGCGAAGATGATCACCGAAAAGGGGCGGTGGGCCCGGCCGATCTTTGTCGAACATCGCCATTCCGTGATCATGGACGGTCATCATCGCCTTTTCTGTGCCGGGGAGCTCGGTCTCTCGTCTGTTCCCTGCGTAATGCTTTCCTACGATGATCCAAACTTGCATGTGACCTACTGGTCCAAGCCCGGGCCCGTTGACGTGGAAAGTATCATCCAGGCCGGCCTATCTGGCGACCTGATGGGCTTCAAGACGACAAACCACAAGTTACGGATTGCTCTACCATGTTGCTCAATCGATCTTGACGAACTGAGATGAGGGACGGTCAATGTTCCAGAAATACTTTTCTGACGAACCGGCGCCGCTACTCAGTGATTGGGCGGTCGATTTACTCAACAGCCGATCCGAACTGGCCGCTTGGGTCGATGGTTTCGGGTCGCCGCTGCATGTGGTGTATCCAGACCAAGCCACCAAAAACTACCTCCAATGGCTGAACGAGTTGCGGACCGTCTATGGCGACTGTCAGGTCCAGTTCGCGTTGAAGGCCTGTAAGTCTGCTTCGCTCCTGCGCGCATTCGCACTGGTTGGCGCCGGCGCCGACGTTTCTTCTGCCCAGGAGATGGCTTCGGCCTTCATGAACCTAGTACCAGCGGAGCGCATGTCGATAACAGGGCCGGCGAAGTCGGATTACGAAATCAATCTTTGCATACGCCATAGAGTGGCCATCCATATCGACTGCATCGAAGAACTCAAACGCGTTCTCGCGCTGGCGGAGGGCGTGGGAGGTATTGGTCGTCTGTTCCTTCGGGCTCGTCCCATAACTGAGCCCCGCTCCCGCTTTGGAATGACCGAGGATCAGCTGGTGGCGTGTCTAACGCTGCTTGAAAAGACCAAGGTAGATCGGGTTGGCATGTCATTTCATATCAACGACTACCAGGTCCAGACGCGCGCAGAACAATTGCGCTTCTGCATCGCCTTCCTACGACGTGTCTGTGCCAAATGCCTGACGCCCGGCGGAATCGACATCGGTGGTGGATATCCCATGCGCTACCTTCAGAGGTTCGATCCGGTTGCATACGGTCGTGGCGTCCACTGGGGCAACGTAGCAAAACCCGGCAACTATCCTTACGTTCCGGAGCTTGCTGGAGCCCAACACGCGGCTGCAGTGATCCAGACCGCTCTAGCCGACCCGGGAGACCGCGACTTCCTCCACCGTCACCGGCTGCCGATCCTGCTGCAGCCTGGTCGCTCGCTTCTAGACCAGTGTGGGATAAGCGCCTTCGATGTGATCGACGTCAAGGACCTTGGACACCGTCGATTCGGGGTAGTGCTTGATGGTATGTCGTTTTCACTCTCCGAAACCTGGTTTGGCGCTGATTTCGTGCCATCTCCGTTGGTCGTGTGGCGAGAAAAACGCGAGGTGCCGCGACACGATGCAAGCTATTTTCTGGTCGGGCGCAGCTGTCTTGAATCCGATGTCATCCGCTGGCGCGGCCTGGCAATCGAGGGCGGCATCGCCGCGGGTGATCTTGTGGTCTTTGCCAATACCGCCGGTTATCAAATGGATTCGAATGAGAGTTCGTTCCACCAAATTCCCTTACCCAAAAAGATAGCCGCGGTTCGGCGACCGTGCGGGTGGAAGATCTTAGCCGACGAAACCCCTAGCAAAGAGGGGATTTCCCCCAATGATCGTCAATAGCATTCTTGAAACTATTGGACGCACTCCGATGCTGCACATCCCTTTGCGGTGCGGTGAGGTCGGCCTGTATATCAAGTTAGAAATGTTTAATCCTACTGGCTCGATGAAGGACCGCATGGCCTTGAGCATGGTCGACAGCCTGCCTATCACGCTAGATGAAGCCGCGGTCAGAATTGTCGAATCCTCCTCAGGGAACACGGCTAGCGCGTTGGCCATGATCTCCGCCGTCCGCAGACTCGAGTTTACCGCCCTGATGGACTCCCATGCAAGTTTAGATAAAATCCTTACTGTTCGTGCATTCGGCAGCAACGTCCGCGTCGTTGGTAGCGGCGATGGCGCCCTAGCCACCGACCAGCGTGACGAGGAGGCCCGGCGAACTGCCATCGAAGATGGCTCTAACTGGACCGAGCAGCACAACAACCCCGCCAACGCCGCTGGTTACATGGGACTGGCGGCTGAATTGCTGCGGGATCTCGGACCGACAATTACGCATTTCGTGTCGGCCATCGGTACTGGTGGATCACTTTGCGGGACAGCGCGTCAACTGCGGCTGCATATACCCGAAGTCCAAGTGATTGGTGTGGAACCTGTCGGAAGTATCATTTTTGGCGGTCTGGGCCAGTGCTACCGTCAATCGGGCACTGGTACGCCCGAGGGGGCCAATGTGGGCATGGTGATCGATTACGACACGATAGATTGGGGTCGGAAAGTAAGCGATGACAATGCCTTTTCGATTTGCCACTACCTGGCGCGGCAGCACGGATTGCTTGTCGGCGGCTCGACTGGCGGGGCGATCTACGAGGCGCTCAGCATAGCCCGTGAAGCGCCGGTTGGATCGCGCATCGTGACCCTAGCCTGCGACAGCGGCACAAAGTACCTGGACACAATCTTCAATCAGGACTGGCTGTCGACTAACGATTTTCACTTAATTGACGTTGAGGCGGAATTTGCCGGACTTTTCGCGAGTGCACCGGCTGTGCCGCAGCCGCCCGCTGAGGACAATGGTACGCCTACCAAGAGTCTAAGGCCAGGGCACGGCTGAACAAGCTGATGCTGATGTCCTCGAAAAACCGCCACATTGCACGCACCCTTGGGGTATTAACCAATGAAAAGAGCACTCATCCTGATTGAAGGCGATTCAACGGGTAATGGTCTGTTGTTCGTCCAGGCGGCCCAGCGTCTTGGCCTTCATCCAATTACCGTGTCGGCTGATCCAACTCAGTACGAGTATCTCGCGGCGGAAAGGACTGAGTCAATCCGTCTCGACACAGACAATCTGGACGCGCTGATCCGCGAATGTTGCCGGCTGCGTGCGACCTATGACATTGCCGGCATTACGAGCCCTTGGGAACCGTTCTACGCGACAGCTGGCAAGCTCTGCCGGCATTTCAATCTGCCGGGACCGCCCCCCGCATCCATTGAACGATGCTGCGATAAATTCACTCAACGTGAACTCCTCGCGGGGGCCGGCATTCCGATGCCTGCTTATCGCGTGGCAGTGAATGCGACGGAGGTTGAAAGCGCTGCCGCGGAGATCGGCCTGCCGGTGATTCTCAAACCAACCGTAGGCAGAGGCAGTAGCGGTGTCCGATTGTGCCGCAACGTCGATGAGCTAGCCGAACACACGGCCTATCTGTTGAGCGGGAAGCACATATGGCGGTCTCTGCCGAGGATACTGGTCGAAGAATTTGCACAGGGCCCTCAATATACCGCCCATACAATGGGAAAAGAGGTCATTGGGATTGCCGCCGCTGACTTCGACCCCCTACCGCATTTCGTCTATCGTGGGTTCACCTTTCCAGCCCCGCTAACCGATGATGAGCATGAGCGTATCGTCGATGTTTCGCTGCGTTGTTTGCGAGCTCTCGGCCTTGGCTGGGGGCCAACGAACATTGAACTCCGGTGGACAATGCGTGGTCCGGTCGTCATTGAAGTCAATCCGCGTCTTGCTGGCACGCCCGATCCTCAATTGGTTCATCTGGCCTATGGTGTCGATCTCGTCACCGAGCACATCAAGCTTGTCATCGGCAATGAATGGAATTTGCGCAGAAGGCATTCGCACACTGCGGCCGCCCGATCCCTAGTTCCTGATCGCGATGGCACCCTTGAGTGGATCGACGGCGGCAGTCAAGCAGCTGCTGTACCAGGTGTCGCCGAAGTCAAACTGTATGTTGAACCCAAGACGCCTATCGTCAGGAAAGGCGATGACCGAGACTGGATCGGACATGTTATAGCTGCTTCCCCAAGCGTTGCTCAGACCGAGGCGATACTTCAGCGTGCTGTCGACTTAATCGATTGGTCGATCACATCATTTCCGACTTGTGACGAATAGAAGTAATGCCTGCGGGCACACCTCCTCATTTCGATTGATGGGTGGGCGAGGAGCTTCGGTCAGGACTCGTAGGCCTTTTGAAGATTCTCGAAAAAAGCGAGCAGCCAGCCTTTGACGCAATCAAGGCGGCTGACGGAACTTTCTATGAACTCACTCAGAAAAAATTTCGACATGATTGTTGCCGGTGGCGGTCTGGTGAGGATTTCCCATTTCCCTTGGACTGAGACTGCGTGGCCTTGATGTGCTCGTGCTTGATGGCTGCGATGACGACAATCACGTGCCGCACGGGGTAATTTCGGCCTCATTTGGGTCCAGACCTGGGCCACACCTTCCGACCCTATGCGCAGCTTTCGCGCAAAGCGCAATGTCAGGCACGCTGGGCGAACTGGCGTCCCTTAAACATCGCGCCAAGAAATTCATCGAGACACTCCGTGCCACACAGCCGGCAACCAGAACGTTGCAATAGATCCTTCAACTAAGTTTACAGAACCTTTGCAACTGCAAATCGCTGACAATGGTACCTTCCATCGCAAGTCTGAGTTCAGGCGCGAATAAAAGCCGACGCCTGTTTGCGCTCAGACCGCCGCAAAGCACGCAACGGAGATAACGCCAAATGGCAAGAAGAGCACTCGTCCTAGTTGAAGGCGGTCCATGGGGCTGTGGTCTGCTATACGTCCAAGCGGCCCAGCGTCTTGGCCTTCGTCCGATTATCATGTCGGCCGATCCAGCGTCCACTCAGTACGACTATTTTGCGGGGGAAAGGACTGAGACCGTCCGTGTCGATACAGAAGATCTCGATGCGCTGATCCGCGAATGTTCCCAACTGTGTGAGACCTATGGCATTGCTGGCATCACGAGCCAGGAAGAGGAGGTTTATGCGACAGTCGGCAAGCTCTGCCGGCATTTCGACCTGCCGGGACCGACCCCCACATCCATTGAACGATGCTGCGATAAATTCACTCAACGTGAACTCCTTGCGGGGGCCGGCGTTCAAATGCCTGCTTATCGCGTGGCAGTGAATGCGACGGAGGTTGAAAGCGCTGCCGCGGAGATCGGCCTGCCGGTGATTCTCAAGCCAACCGTTGGCGGCGGCAGCAGCGGTGTCCGATTGTGCCGCAATGTCGATGAGCTAGCCGAACATACGGCCTATCTATTGGGCGGAAAGCACATCCGGCTGCCTTCGCCAACGCAGCGCAAATGGCAGTCCTCGCCGAGGATACTGGTAGAGGAATTCGCACAAGGCCCGTGTTATTGGGCCGACATAATGGGAGATCAAATCATTGGAATTGGCACTGGTGACTTCGGCCCTCCACCGCATTTCGTCTATCGTGGCTCCACCATTCCGGCCCCGCTGACTGATGACGAGCATGAGCGTATCGCCGATGTTTCGCTGAGCTGTTTGCGAGCTCTCGACCTTGGCTGGGGGCCAACGGGCATTGAATTCCGGTGGACGACGCGTGGCCCAGTCGTGATTGAAGTCAATCCGCGGCTTCATGGCACGCCCACTCCCCAACTGGTTCAGGCGGCTTATGGTGTCGATCTCATCACCGAGCACATCAAGCTTGCCATCGGCCACGAATGCGATTTGCGTAGAAGGCATTCTTACATTGCAGGCGCGCGGTATCTAGTTGCTGATCGCGATGGCGCCCTCGATTGGATCAGCGGTGACAGTCGGGCGGCTGATATACCAGGTGTCGCCGAGGCCAAGTTCTATGTTGCACTCAAGACGCCGATCGTCAGGAAAGGCGACTGGCGAGACTGTATCGGACACGTCGTCGCAGCTTCCCCCAGCGTTGCTCAGACCGAGGCGATACTTCAGCGTGCCGTCGATTTGATCGATTGGTCGATCACACCATTTGCGACCCTTGGCGAATAGGAACAATCTGCGGCTGCTACTCTCCTACCCGGCGCAGGCCAGACAAGAACTGATAGTTGCCGGGCATCGGTGCAGTTGAGCATGACAGAGACGTGCCGCGAGCCTCGCAGAGCGCGAATTTTGCCGTCGCTGTGAATAAACGCCGGTTGACCATTATGCCGGTCTAGCTTCTGGCATCTGAATAAGGTTGGCGAGTTCCGGATGTTCTGGGCGGTGGCTGCGAGGTTGAACTCGTCGCAGGCACCGCTCTGTCCTCAGAGGCCCGCGGCAGCATATTCAGCTGGAGCAGCCCAGGAGCACAGCCATGATCTCACTGAATATCAACGGTCAAGAGCACGAGGTTGGCGTTGACCCCGAAACCCCAATCCTTTGGGTCTTGCGTAACACGCTCGTAATGAGTGGTACGAAGTTCGGCTGCGGCGCAGCCCTCTGTGGCGCTTGTACGATGCACGTAGATGGCGAGGCCATCCGCTCATTCAGCACATCTCCGCCGTTGAAAGCCGCAAGATCACCACGATCGAAAAAACGACCGAGGGCGCTGACCGCGTCGGCGCGGCCGTCCACGCTGCATGGATGAAGCACGACGTGGCGCAGTGCGGCTATTGTCAGAGCGGCCAGATCATGAGCGCGACGGCCTTCTCGCCTCGCTGTTTCTTGGCGCGCTGCCGACCTCCGAAGAGATCGACTCCGCCATGGCCGGGAACATCTGTCGTTGTGGAACCTGTGCCCACATCCGCGCCGCAATAGCCGACGCCGCCAGTACACTCGTATGAAGGAGGCGCCACGTGTTACCCAACACCTTAGATTACAGGGATCTGCCAGGTGCGCTGCAGCACATGCTGGAACGGCGTCGATCCACCGTTGCTCAAGCGCTGCCGCGCCGCAGCTTTCTAAAGTTGACCGGCCCCTCGGGCTGGATAGTGTCCTGAAGGTTCTGCAAAAAGCTTTGGAGAGGGAACGGCCATGCTCTGAGGTGAGTGGCGGCCATGGCACGCTGGTGAGGTTGCGATCACCGATTCCCGTGGAAGGGGAGTGCCATGACCAAGCGAGAAGTTAGACTGAGCAGAGGCGAGTTGAAAGCGTTGCTGTTGTCGGATGAGGACGGCTTCCGCAGAGTTTTGCAGGCTGTCGTGCAGGAGGCTTTGGGAGCCGAGATGACGGAGGCCATCGGGGCAGAGAAAGGCGAGCGGACGGCGGAGCGGGTCGTCTAATCGCTCGGCCGTCAAGGGGGTGAGTGCAAGGCAGTCGTCCTTTCTGTCCATGCTCGTTCGTTCGTATGCCGGGTACAGGGTCGTCTACGCGGTCGATGCAAAGATCGCCGCAGGATCAGTTTCGCAGGTGAGATCTTCCTATGTTCGTTGCGCAATCTGCTTAACGAAGCAGTTGCTTCCCGCTTCGCGGAATGATCTCAGCCACGTCCCGGCAGGGACGGCTCGGTGCGTCCTGTAAGAACGCTATTGGTTGAAGAGCTTCACCGCTTTCGCCGAGGCTCATGGCGATGAGTACGTTCAAGTTGCTCGCGTGCTCGAATGGGCGACGCTCGCACCCTCCCCAAAGCAACGGCGTAATCGGCTGCTGACTGTCCGCCGTTTTGCGCAGGCAGTCGCTGCCGAGGATCGGCGCCATGAGATCCCGGCCGCCGACGCCCTGGGCGGCCGCGGCCTGTTCGAGCGGCGGATTCCTCACATCTACACGGCGGACGAGATCGCCGCGCTGAGCGTGCGGCGACCTGCCTCAAGCCATCTGCCTCGATCAGACCGCTGATGTACGAGACCCTCTTCGGCTTGCTTGCCGTCACCGGAATGCGCATTTCCGAAGCCCCTCGCTCTTCAACTCGATTACGTAGCCGCCGAGGCCTGATCATCCGGCAAACCAAGTTCCAAAAGAGCCGCATGCTGCCACTCCACCCCACGACGTGGGACGCCTTGGACCGGTATTTGTCGGGGCGCCGACGGGTCGGAACCTTGGATAGCGCATTGTTCGTCTCCAATACAGGCACGCCGCCATCCTATAATACCGTAATCGCCGTCTTCCTCCGCCTTGCACGATCGGCCGGCCTGAGAGGGGAACCCGGTCAACCGGGACCCCGCATTCACGATCTGCGGCACACCTTCGCTGTGCGCTCTCTTGAGCAATGCCGGCATGATCACGATGCTGTCGGCCGCCATGTCGTCGCGCTCAGCACCTACCTCGGCAACGCCCACGTCACCGACACGTACTGGTATCTGCAGGCAACGCCGATCCTGATGGGGCAGATCGCGGCGGCCGGCGAGGCCTTGCATCAAGGAGCCGGCACATGACCGCGCTGGCTCCTCATCTCGCCACCTTCCTACGAGAGCATCTGCCGCGCGAGCGGCGGGCGAGCCGGCACACTTGCGAGGCCTACGCCTACAGCTTTCAACTGCTGCTGTGCTTCGCGGCTGCCCGACTGGGGACCACCCCGTCCGGCATCGAGATCGAACAGCTCGATCCACCGCTCCTCCTGACCTTCCTGGAGCACATCGAGGAGGAACACGGCAACTCGGCGCGCACCCGCAACGCCCGTCTGGCCGCCATCAAAGCCCTCTTCCGCTTCCTCGAGTACCGGCTCCCGTCCTGTCTGGATCAGGCGCGCCGGGTCCGGGCGATCCCAATGAAGAAGGTCGACGAGGCGCTCGTCAGCCATCTCACCCGCGTCGAGATGCAGGCTCTGCTCGATGCGCCGGACCCCCATCGGGTGCCCGGCATCCGCGATCGAGCGATGCTGCATCTAGCCTTCGCCGCGGGGTTGCGCGTCTCCGAACTCGTCAGCCTCCGCATCGACCAAATCGACCGCCAGACGGTTGCCAGCCTCCACGTGATGGGCAAAGGACGCCGCGAGCGTGTGCTGCCCTTGTGGAAGGAAACCACGACGGCGCTGAAGGCCTGGCTAGCGGTCCGCCCGGCGAGTGGCGATGCCGAGCTCTTCCTCAATGCCGCAGGACGAGCGATGACCCGCTCCGGATTCGAATATGTCCTCGCCAAGCACGTGGCCACCGCGGCGCTGAAGCAACCGTCCATCGCCGACAAGCGCGTCACTCCGCATGTCTTGCGCCACACCTGCGCCATGCACACGCTCCAGGCGACCCGCGATGTGCGCAAAGTGCGCTTTGGCTCGGTCACGCCAGCCTGCAAAGCACGGAGATCTATCTGCGGGCCGATCCGACCGAGAAGCTCGAGGCACTTGCCGCGATGGCGCCGCCGTCGCTCAAGCCGGGTCGCTTCCGTGCTCCCGACAAGCTGCTGGCCATGCTGAAGTCCAGATCTGCTGCAACCCGCTGCGCCAGCAGACCGAGTGAGTTCTGGAACGAGCGGATCGGCTGAGAAGAATGGCGGGATTGAACACTGCGCAAGCTGAGCGATGCAGGCGGTAAGTCTGTCCAGAACTCCTGCTCCGACAGCGACCGCAACAGGTAATCGGAGTATCCGTTGGAGAAAACCGCCTGTGGATCGAGGCTCTCTTCCAGAACCGGAGTCCTTTCACGGCTTCGGGCGAGAGCTTCGCACGTCCATCCTTATGGCGAGTCGGTTCACAGATGCGACAATCGACGATGACGATCTGTGCGGAACGCCCTGCCCGCAACAAACGGTTATGAAGGACGTCGGTCTGCGGCAGAGAGCTCGCGATTTGCGCCAGGGACTTGGATGCTAAGGGATCCCAGTCAAGACACGCTACCAGAATGGGTGCAGGAACCTTACGAATGCCAAGAGGCCTGTGGAAAACTTGACGCGGCCGATAGCGCCAGATTTTGGATTGGATCACGCTTCTCTCCTAAGCGAAGCATTTGTCATTTGCCTTCCCAGTTGTGATGTTTGCGTCAGCTCTGTTCCCGCGGCGGCGGCGGCGATCTCGTGGCGTAGCCAGCGATGCTCCGTGTCGCGATGGCAACGCTCATGCTAAATCAGCGCGACCTCGTAGGGCGCCAGTTGCACAGGCGGATCGACAATCGCTAGTGGCAGCATCCGCCTTTTTGAAGTTTCGCGACTACAAGCAATCTCATCCAACGGGACTCTCCTCTTGTCTCAGTAGCTGTGTGGCCGTTCCAGCGTCAGCATTCGACATCCCTCAGCGAGGCCGGAATGCTGCCTGATTCACTTGATCGCAGTCTGCCTCACGCTGTGAGGCCAAGTCCAGGAACGGCGGCACACCTCGGCTGATCCAGGCAAGCGAGAAAGTCGTCGCGCCAACGATAAACGTCGTGTTCGCGGAGCTGGCCGATCATCGCACGCCAACGTTCGATTCGCTCATCCAAGTGCATATCCAGGGCTTCTTCGATAATCGCCATCGCCTCCGGATCGTATGGATTGACGAAGACCGCTCCGCGCAGCTCTCTGGCGGCGGCGGCAAAACGCGACAGCACGAGAACACCTGGATTCTGCGGATCCTGTGCGGCAACATATTCCTTAGCTACAAGGTTCATGCCGTCGCGGAGCGACGTGACAAGGCCGATGCGTGCCATGCGGCACAGACCGGCGAGTTCCTGCGTCCAATGGAGCGGTTGATGTAGTGCACGGGCATCCAGTCGATCGTTCCGAGTTCGCCATCAACGCGCCCCTTGCCGGAATAGTCGATCAGAAGCGACCGTAGCCGTATCCGCCGATACTACTCCTCCCACAGGATGAGCAAGGTGACGCCGGGCTTCTTGAGCTCGACCCCAAGATCGGCCCAGTTCGGTTCCGTGTCGTCGCGTGCCCTGCTTGACGCCGTTGCGAGTGAAGAGTTTGTTCTCGAGCGCATCGTCGGTCAGTTCGCCCGGCAAGGGCCAGGTCAATCCAACCGCGGCTGCGCGCTGCGATTATCCTGCACCGTACTGCGCGCTATTCCCAACACGACGGCAATCTCGCGGGAGCTCATCCCGCTTCCGGCAAGCCGCAGCATTTGTCGTAACTGTCTCATGGTCAGCCTTCTCTTTGCCGGCATCAAAATCTCCCCGTTCATCGCGGGGCATTTGACGCCAAAGTTGCTGACCTAGGAGCTAATGTTCAATCCCGAAAACTGGCCGACTTTTGATTGGAATGGTGGCCGACTTCAAATCGGAATGGTGGCCGGCCTTTGATCGGAATGGCGGCCGGCTTCACGTCGGAATCCGCATGGAGAGCCTGTTCCCGTCGAAACGCAGAAACCGCGGTTCTGCATTCGAGTATGTCTATTTCTCCGTCCGGATTCGTCGGTCGAGGGCCGCAACGTCTATGAAGTGCGAAAGAAGATTGGCGCCGAGCTCGCCATCGAGAATCCCGGTCGATGCCGATATCGTAGTGCCTGTGCCTGACGGCGGCACGCCGGCAGCGATCGGGTTCGCCCAAGCCACCGGCCTGCCCTCCGAGCTCGGCATCATCCGCAACCACTATGTCGGCCGCACCTTCGTCCAGCCGACCGATTCCATCTGCCACATGGACGTAAGCTGAAGCACAATGCCAACCGCCGGACGATCGAGGATAAGCGCATCGTGCTGGTCTACGATTCCGTAGTGCGAGGCACAACCAGCCAGAAGATCGTGCAGTTGCTGCGCGATGCCGGCGCCAAGGAAGTGCATATGCGCGTCGCTTCGCCGTCGACACGCTCCTCATGCTTCTACGGCGTCGACACGCCCGAGACGGCGAAACTTTTAGCGTCGCGCATGTCGATCGAGGAAATGGCCAAATTCATCCGTGTCGGCTTCCTCTCGATCGATGGGCTTTATCGAGCCCTCGGCGAAACGGGCCCGCGAGAACAAACAGCCTCAATTCTGCGACGCCTGCTTCACTGCCGAGTATCCGACCCGCCTGCTCGACCAAAAAGCGCTGACAACGTCCGGGCTCTGTCGGCTTTCGCCGCAGGCGGACGGTGAATCTGTCTAGCCAGTTGGAGCGGCTTCGTGGTCGGTATGAACGCTTGGTAACGTTGAACTCGGCCGGAACCCTTCTGCGGGCTTACTGCGGAAGAGTCCTTAGATCCACCTTTAGCCCGAAGACCGCACCACCTCTCAGCGATCCTGGTCCGTGGATGTTCGAACACGGCTCGCCGACAGACGCAGCGTCGGTGTCCGAGCACAGCGCCGCTGCGCAGATCAGTCGATCAATCTTCGGCCCGCGGTTGTGAAGCCGGTGGGGCGGGTCAAAAGGTGCGGATCGGCGGCCTGTGCGATGAGCTCCTCCGAAAGGTCCGGTTGCTCGGCAAGAACTTCGTGGATCGTTTTACCGGAGGACAAGACTAGCTTTGCAAGCTCCGCCGCCCGATCATACCCGATCGCGGGCGTCAGAGCTGTTGCCCCGGCGGTGCTGGCTTCGAGATGTCTGCGGCAAGTCTCGGCATTGGCAGTAATGCCCGCGACGCACTTGGTGCGCAGAACATCGACGGCATTGGTCAGAAGCTCAAGCGAGTGCAGTATGTTGTAGGCGATCACCGGCTCCATGACGTTCAGCTGCAGCTGTCCCGCTTCGGAGGCGAGTGTGATCGTGAGATCATAACCGATGATCTGGAAGGCGACCTGATTGACCACCTCCGGCACTACAGGATTGACCTTTCCGGGCATGATCGAGGAGCCAGGCTGAAGCGCTGGCAAATTGATTTCGTTCAAGCCGCCACGCGGGCCGCTGGAAAGCAGCCGCAGATCGTTGCATATCTTCGAGAGTTTCGTGGCCGTCCGCTTCAGCATTCCCGAGAAGAGCACGAAGGCACCGGTATCCCAGCAGGCTTCGATCAGATTTCCGGCCGGGACGACGGGCAGGCCGGAAATCGCGCGCAACTCGGCGACAGCTGCCGCCTGATATCTGGGGTTCGTATTGATGCCGGTGCCAATCGCCGTGCCACCGAGATTGATTTCATGGAAGAAAGCGCCAATCTCACCGAGACGGGCCACATCTTCCCGCAGCGTCGTCGCGAAAGCCTGAAACTCCTGGCCAAGCGTCATCGGAACTGCGTCTTGCAACTGCGTGCGGCCCAGTTTGATCACGTCCGAAAAAGTTTCCGCCTTGCCCTCCAGCTCACTCGCGAGTTGCCCCAAAGCTCGCTGCAATGCCCCGCGTGAAAGAAGGATCGCAAGACGGATCGCTGTCGGATAAATATCGTTTGTTGATTGAGCGAAGTTGACGTCGTTATTGGGATGCAGTTGGTCATATTGTCCGCGTGGCAGTCCCATGATCTCCAAGCCGCGGTTGGCGATGACCTCGTTGACGTTCATGTTGGTCGAAGTGCCGGCGCCGCCCTGAAACACATCGAGCGGGAACTCGCCAAGATGCCTACCTGCCGCGATTTCTGCACAGACTTGGCAGATGACATCGGCCTTTTGCTTGTCCAGATCGCCGAGCGCCGCGTTGGCGCGTGCCGCTGCCATTTTCACGTAGGCAAGCGACCTGATGAAGTTCGGAAAATGACTGATCCGGATACCTGAAATCGGGAAGTTAGCGATGCCCCGGGCCGTCTGCGGGCCATAATAGGCATCGGCAGGGATGCTTACAGGGCCAAGCGGATCTTTCTCGATGCGCTCTATTTGTGGAGCCTTCGTCACCACGATTACCTCAGTCATTGCGCTGGCACAATTGGCTCGGAGGTGCATCTCAGTTGAGCCTTCAACTCGGAGCTCATCGAAGCCTCGTCATAGGGGGCTGCGGGCGAGCGGTCCAAAGGGCCACAAGGAAAATGGGCCTCCGGGCTTCGAAGTAGTTGCGGAGCGGATCGTCCGGGGGACAGAAGTGAACCAGCTCGCTCCGCCTCCATGGTGGCGCGCACGATCTATTGCTTAGCCCGATCGCCGTTTGGATCGAAAAACGCCCGGAGCGACGCGTCGCATTCGTAGAGTTTGCCGGCGATCTCGATTTCCCATCGACTGTTTTCAATCAAGTCCTTCGTTACACCAGCGGGGTGGTTTACATATCCCATTCCGATTGACGTTCCGATCGTAAAGCTCTTCACACCGGACGAAATATATCCGACAATCCTCCCGTCACAGCGGATAAGTTCTTCATGAAAGAGGACAGGCTTCGGATCGCGAAGCTTGAATGATACCAGCCGTTTTTTAAGCGGTCCGGCATTTTTTTGGGACGTCAACGCCTCTTTTCCTATAAATCCGCCTTCTTTATTCCAGTCCACCGTAAACCCCAACCCCGCCTCAAGCAGCGTATCGACTGGCGTTAGATCGAGCTGGTATTCTCGGTAGGCGCGCTCGGACCGCAGATGTTCAAGCGCGTGGTACCCTGCAGCCTTGAGGCCGTACGCCTGGCCGGCCTCCCAAACAACATCAAACACGTGCTGTGCCATCTCGGTTGGAATATGAAGCTCCCAGCCAAGTTCGCCGACATAAGTCAGCCTGTTGGCTATCACACGAGCATATCCGATATCGATTTCCTGGCTGGTAGCGAATGGGAACGCCGAATTCGCCAGATCTGTGTCGGTTACCTGCGATAGGATCTCGCGCGATCGCGGGCCTTGCAATGACAGGACCGCGTACCCAGACGTGAGGTCGGTGACCGTGACATTCCATTCGTCAGTAATGTGTTTTGTTATCCAGGTCTTATCCCGGGGATGGACGGTCGCTGACGAGATGATTAGGAACTCTGTCTGCGACAATCGGTTTACAGTGATGTCTGTCTCTATCCCGCCCTTTTCATTGAGCATGTGGGTGTATACCAGCTTTCCCACAGGTACATCCACGTTGCCGGCGCAAAGCCACTGAAGGAAATGGCAGGCATCGCGACCCTGAACCAAGTGTTTACCGAAAGAGCTTTGGTCCAACAAGATCGCATTGTTGCGGGCAGCCTTGCACTCCTGACTCGTGTATTTGAACCAGTTCGGCTCGTCGTAGGAGTAGACGTTTTTAATTGATTCCCCCTCCCCCGCAAACCACATGGGACGCTCCCATCCCATTCCTTCGCCAAAGCTAGCTCCAAGCCTCGCCCACCGGTCGTGAAGAGCGCTTTTGCGGACACCTCGGGATGTCTCAGGCTGGTAAGCCGGCCAGTGCATCTTATAGTGAAGACCCAACACTTCGGCTGTGCGATCGTGCAAATATCGTTTATTGATCTGGAAGGGATGGAACCGGGCGACATCCACGAAGCTGATATCCATCTGAGGCTCACCGGCAATGATCCACTCTGCCAGAGCTCGTCCGGCTCCCGCGCCGTATTCAATGCCCTCTGAATTATAACCTGTCGAAACGAAAAGATTTTTCGATCCAGGAACTTCACCAATCATGAACAGAAGGTCAGGGGTGAAACTTTCAGGACCATTGAAAAACTTTGCAATGCCGCAGTTCGCAAGATCAGGAACAATCTCTATCGCTTTGGTCATCGGTAGCTCAAAGTGATCCCAGTCTTCAGGAAGCTCGATGTACGCCGTTTCCTTCGGAAGCTTCCCCATCGGTAAAGGTTTTCCCCAAGGCTCGAAGGCCCCAACCAAGAGCTTTCCTGTATCTTCCTTCAGATACACATGCCCATCGGTGTCGCGTAGCACTGGCAAGGTGGGCGTCACAAAATCCATGGCTTCGGTCACTACATAAAAGTGCTCTGCCGCGTATATCGGAATTCGTGCACCTAACTTCGACGCAAGTTCTCTGGTCCAAAGCCCACACGCAAGCACGAGAATTTCAGCTTCAACAACTCCGTCGTTAGTCCGAACTTGGTAGTGCCCGTCTGCTGTGCGCCAGAGGTCGGTGACTTCCGCGTTTTCGACGATTTTTACCCCGTTCTTTTTGGCGCCAAGAGCTAACGCCATGCATGTGTCGACAGGATTGGTTTGGCCGTCCCCAGGGATAAAGACTGCGCCTTCGATGATTGACGCATTGAGCGCTGGATAGAGCTTTTTCGCCTCGCTCGGCGAGATCATGTTGGCCTCAAGGCCAAAACTTTTGGCGATCGAGGCGTTGCGTGCAGTTTCGTAGAGGCGTTCCTTGGTTCTGGCTACCCCAAGTGTGCCATTTCGCTTGAATCCGGTGGCTTGGCCAGTCTCGGCCTCCAGCGCGGAGTAAAGTTCAGCATTGTATTTTGCGATCTCCGTCAATGCGTGTGTCCCACGCGTCTGCATGATCAAACCCGCAGCGTGCCAAGTTGTACCGGACGTAAGACTGTTGCGCTCCAAGAGTGCGACGTCCTTCTTACCGTTCCTTGCAAGGTGAAAAGCAACACTTGCTCCCGCGATCCCTCCACCAACTATGAGGATCTCGTGGTGGCGAGTCGGTGTTTCACGAGGACGGAAAGGCGGATTCGTAATCATATGTATCCTTGTTCGGTTTCACTCGGAACTGGCAGCGGCAAGGTGTTTCGACGAGTTCGGCCATCTTGAGCTTATGCTGGCCGCTTCCGCGCTTCCGGCCTTATGATCATGCGTCAGTCACTTTCCAGCAGACTAAGGGGCGAGGCTCGCGTAGATCGCGCTAATTGGGCCGCAAAAGCGGCGTCGTTCTGCGTATTCTTCGGTTGGGCGCTGAATTATTGCGCGCAGAGAAAGGGCGGCGCTGATGAAGTCAAGGTTGGTCCGATTGCGAACACTTGCAAAGTGTGTCCGAGCGCCCAGATGGTAAACTTCGCCATCTCTCAAATAGCGGCCCATGACCGCCCTCGATAGCGCTGTGACAAGCGAGCAGGTTGCCGACACAAACTGCTTGAGGAAACCATCGACACCCAACAAAATGATGAACCTGGGCATGCCCGGAGAGAAGACCCCAACCCCCATATTCTGCGCGACGTGGTCGCCTTTGCCGCCGAGCGGCCGAGGAAGCTGAAGGCGAACGCCGCCCTCACCGTCCGCCCCCCGGCGAAAAGAACCCGCGCTTGCCCAGTGCCACGGCTGTCCCGAGCGCGACTGTGAGACGCGCGTCGGCACCCTCGAGCTTGCGCATCCCAAGCTGCGGAGGGCTCCTACTTCCCTCTTAAAGACGCTGACCGCGGTCGTGCGGGAGGTTGGCGGGAACGACCAATAGCGGCCGCTGCTGACCAGATCCGGTGAAGTCCTCAGCGCCATCACGGCTGCCGCGCGAAGCTGCATAGTACCAACGATCGGCTCACCGGCTAGATCAAGCGGAAGACAATGGTCGGCGGCTTCTTCTCCAAGGAGATGCCATAGTCCGCCTTGCAGGTGCGCTGCTCCTGCTCATGGCGATGAAGGAGCTTGTTAGGCCAGATGAGCCATGATCCGCTTATGGGCCTGCCGGCTGTGGGCTGATACGCCGGCTGCATGCCAGAGCGCGCGGCGACCAAGTCCACAGCTACACCCTTCCGTGGGCACGATCTCGCGTCGATTGCGAAAGATCTGTGGCATTGAATGGGCTATGAGTGGCCGGAATACTGATAGTTGCCCGACAGGTAGACTCAGCGCTATTCGGGGTAAGATGAAAAGTTAACGGATTGGGAAGCGAAGCACTTCGGCCACCTTCCCAATCCGGCTGCCTAAAAGCTTTCAGCTAGTCTACGACTATCAACTCTCGTGCGACGTCGGCTAGCCGCTCGCCACCCTTTTCGGTAACAACAAACGACTCCGAGATTGCGGCTCCGAAGGCAGGAGGCCTCACTCCTGATTGGAAATGGAAGCACATGCCAGCCTGGAGCACGGTCTTTTCGCCGGCGCGAATGCTCACAGTACGCTCGCCCCAGTCTGGCGGAAAATTCATGCCGATTGAGTAGCCGGAACGGCCTTTTTTGACGTACCCGTGGCGGTTCAGAACGCTCAGCCAAACGGTGTTCAGTTCGTCGACGATTACACCCGGCTTTGCCATTTCTAGAACAGCGTCGCCACCTTCGATGATGGCATTGGCGAGGTGTTGGGCCTCCTTAGGTGGCTTTCCCATGTAGACCGTACGCGTCAGAGGCGCGTGATAATGGCGCCTGGCCGCTCCAATCTCCAGGAGAACCAGCCCCGACTTGGGCAGGGGCTTGTCCGACCATGTGAGGTGTGGAGCGTTCGTCTTCTCGTCAACCTGTATCAATGGACAGAGGCTTGTATAATCACCGTACTTCCCATCAACGCCTCTTGTCTGATCAGCATAAATCTGAGCGACGATTTCGTATTCAGGAACTCCTGGCTTCAGATTATTGATCGCCTGGCGCATGGTGTGGCTGACAATCCGACCCGCTTCCCTCATGTAGACAAGTTCGGCGTCGGATTTGACGAGTCGGGCCCAATTAACGAGGCCGCGGCTGTCAGAGAACTTTGCATTTGGAAGGCCGTTGACAAGGTGCTGATGCGCACGCGCTGTATAAAAATGCGCATCGAGCTCAACCCCTATGCGATCAGATCCCCAACCGCGGGATTTTATGATTTCGCTAACTTCGTCGTAGGGATGCAGCTCCACATGATGAAGTCGGTCGTCGGAAAAATTGATAATGTTGTCAGCAGGCAAGTCCGTCGTGGCACGAGCGCCGTTCACGTCGACCAGCCGCCCTATCCAAATCGGCGTGTCCGATTTTAGGTGCAATAGAACCACTTGTGGCGTATAGAAGGACCAGGCGTCATAGCCGGTCAGCCAGCACATATTTGCGGGGTCTTGGCAGATTAGCAGGTCGACTCCTGCTTCCTCCATCCGTCTCTTCACGTCTTGGATACGGCGTCGATACTCCGCCGGCTGAAAGGGTTTCTCAAAGTCCATTTGTAAGTCGTCCTCTGCACCTAGGTTGGCTGACCGGACCAAGCATTCATGCCCAATCCGTGCTGGTTCCCAACCTAGCATGCTTCAGAGGCCTGCTTCGCGCGGACCTCTTCGTCCAATCGCAGAAAACCTGCGTTATTGGCGCTCCATGCGCAGCTTCACCTCCCCTTGTGAAAGGGCTCGGCGCATCTCCGGGGTGGGCTGCGGCCTTTTATTGAAGCCAAATAGCCGGACAACGGTGGAACCGTGACCCGCCGCTTGATCCACGGAAGCCACGCCGAGGGCGGGGCTCTTCTGGAGAACGCTGCAGTACAGGCAGGCTGGCGTCATTCAGATCAGATGGACCACCTGGGACGGCCCACGGCCGTGCAAATATCCTGCCCGAAGGGCGTCGTGAAACCGTCTAGGCAAAGCGGTGTTGCGCATGCCCGCTGCGGGGCGTTGGCGGCGGAGACAATCCCCGATTTTAGCAGCCCAAGACCGAGCTACTACGCCACTCCATGCCAGAGCCCGCTTGGCATGACAGGTAGCGGTGACGTGCCGACCCACAACTACGTGGTTTCATTTATCCACTGTTCAATCTGCTAAGGGCGCCCCGCAACTTGGCTTTCGCAAGACGCGGGCCGCGACATCATTTGTCCGAAGCGCCGCCGAAAGTCGCGCTACTTTGCAAGCTTCGTCGTCTTGGACACAAAGCGACGAAGCGGCTCCTTTTACGCGGTCCTCAAATTGACCGGTATGTTGCGCTATGCTGCCTTCGTCCGATCCGCCATCACGCCGGCAACGATCTCGCCGAAGGAAGCTGGCGTCGGCACGATAGTGACGCCGGCTTCCTTCAAGATCTCGACCTTCTCTTGAGCAGACTCGCCGAAGGCGGAGATGATTGCGCCGGCATGGCCCATGCGGCGGCCCTTCGGCGCGGAGAGACCGGCAATGTAGGCGATCAAGGGCTTCCGCATATTGTCGCGCGCCCAGAGCGCGGCTTCGGCTTCCTGTGGGCCGCCGATCTCGCCGATCATCACCACGGCGTCGGTATCGTCGTCCTGCTCGAACAGTTCCAGGATGTCCTTGAAGGACGAGCCGTTGATCGGGTCGCCGCCGATGCCGACGCTGGTCGACACGCCGATGCCCAGCGCCTTCATCTGCGAGGCCGCCTCGTAGCCCAGCGTTCCGGAGCGGCCGACGATGCCGACGCGGCCGGGAAGATAGATGCTGCCGGGCATGATGCCCATCAGCGCCTGGCCGGGCGTGATGATGCCGGCGCAGTTCGGCCCGATCAGCCGCATGCGATCCTCGAAGCGGTAGCGCCGCATGTATCGCTTCACCCGCATCATGTCCTGAGAAGGAATGCCGTCGGTGATGCAGACGCAGAACTTGATGCCGGCGTCCGCCGCCTCCATGATCGAGTCGGCTGCGAAGGGCGGCGGCACGAAGACGATGCTCGCATCGGCTCCGGTTTCGCGCACCGCGCCCTTGACGGTGTTGAACACCGGCAGGCCAAGATGTGTCTGGCCGCCCTTGCCGGGTGTAACGCCGCCGACCACATTAGTGCCGTAACGCTTCATGTCTTCAGCGTGAAAACTGCCGATCTTGCCGGTAAATCCCTGCACGATTGCGCGAGTGTCCCGGTTGAGCAGAATTGCCATCTTTCGTCCCCTCAGCCTGTTTTTTTCATTGTGGCCGCGCGCCAGGCGGCGACGGCCTTTTCGGCGGCTTCGGCAAGCGTTTCGGCGACGATCACCGACTCGCCGGAATCGGCCAGGATGCGGCGCCCTTCCTCGACCTTGGTGCCTGCCAACCGCACCACCAACGGCACGTTGACGCCGACTTCGCGGATTGCCTTGACAACGCCCTCGGCGACCCAGTCGCAGCGGTTGATGCCGGCGAAGATGTTGACCAGGATGGTCTTGACATTCTTGTCCCCAAGGACGGCGCGGAACGATTTCGCCACCCGCTCGGGCGAGGCGCCGCCGCCGATGTCGAGGAAGTTGGCCGGTTCGCCGCCGGCGATCTTGATCATGTCCATTGTCGCCATGGCGAGACCGGCGCCATTGATGATGCAGCCGATATTGCCGTCGAGGCCGACATAGGACAGGCCACGGTCGCTGGCAAAGGTTTCGCGCGGATCCTCCTGCGACTTGTCGCGCAGTTCGGAAATTTGGGGACGACGAAACAGCGCGTTCTCATCGAACGACATCTTGGCGTCCAGTGCCATCAGATTACCGTCACGCGTGACGACCAGCGGATTGATCTCTAGCATCGAGGCGTCGTAGTCGCGAAACACGCGGTAGCAACCAAGCAGGGTTTCAGTCGCCTTGCCAATTAGGTTGTTTTCGAGACCAAGCCCGAAGGCGATCTCGCGCGCCTGATAGTGCTGCATTCCCGCGCCAGGGTCGACCGTCGCGCGAATGATTGAATCTGGCTGCTTTTCGGCGATCTCTTCGATCTCCATGCCGCCGGACGCAGACGCGACGATCATCACCCGCTCGGCTTTACGGTCGAGAACAAAGGCGAGATAGATTTCCTGGCCAATGTCGACGGTCTCTTCGACATAGAGCCGCGACACCAACTTGCCGCGCGGCCCCGTCTGATGCGTCACCAGCTTCCTGCCCAGCATCGCCTCGGCCGCATCGGACACTTCCTGGTCGGACGAGCATATGCGGATGCCGCCGGCCTTGCCGCGCGCACCGGAATGAATCTGCGCCTTGACCACCCATTTGCCGCCGCCGATCTCGCTGGCACGGTATGTTGCCTGCTCCGGACTGTAGGCCAGCCCGCCGCGCGGCACATGCACGCCATGACGGGCAAGCAGTTCCTTGGCCTGGTATTCGTGGATGTCCATCATGTCCTCCCGGTATTTTTACTGCGCCGCCATATGCGCCTGGCCGGCGCGCTCGATCGCCTCGTTAACCGCCAATACGTTCCTGGCCATGCGCTCCGACGCGGCGTCGATCATCTTGCCGTCGAGGGCTGCCGCTCCCTTGCCCTGCGCCTCGGCCTCTTTCAGCACTTCGAGGATGCGCCTGGCGCGGGTGACCTCTTTTTCCGGTGGCGAGAAGACGTCGTTGGCGAGCGCGATCTGCGAGGGATGGATCGCCCATTTGCCTTCGATGCCAAGTGCTGCGGCGCGCCTTGCGGCTCCCTTGTAGCCTTCGGGATCGGAGAAATCGCCGAACGGTCCGTCAATGGCGCGCAGGCCGTAGGCGCGGCAGGCGACCGTCATGCGCGACAAAGCGAAATGCCACTGGTCACCGGGATAATCGGGGTTGAGGCCGCCGATGTTGACGGTGCGCGCCTTGTTGCTGGCGGCATAGTCGGCAACGCCGAAATGCATGGCTTCCAGCCGGCCCGGCGTGGCGGCGATCGCCTCGACATTGGCCATGCCGAGCGCGGTCTCGATCAGCGCTTCTAGACCGACACGGGTCTTGAAACCTTTAGCCATCTCGATCTGGTTGACCATGGCCTCGACCATGTAGAGATCCGCTGGAACGCCCACCTTCGGCACCAGGATGGTGTCCAGGCGGTCGCCGGCCTGTTCCATGACGTCGACCACGTCGCGATACATGTAATGGGTATCGAGGCCGTTGATGCGCACCGAGACGGTCTTGCCCTTGGCGCGCCAGTCGATGTCGTTGAGCGCCTGGATGATGTTTTTGCGGGCGCGTTCCTTGTCAGGCGGGGCGACCGCATCCTCGATGTCGAGGAATACGAAGTCGGCGGCGCTGTTCGCCGCCTTGTCGATCATCTCCGGACTGGAGCCGGGAACGGTCAACTCGCTGCGCTGCAGCCTCAGTTTCTTCAGGTGGTTGATCGTGTGGCTCATCGTGGGCTCCCAGCATCGGGCTGTTGCTTTTCAAGTCCTTTTGTGTTCTTCACAGGCTAGCACGCCTTGGACGCTGGGGTTGTGCTGCCCAGCCGGTGATGCCGCACAAGATCTGCATATTTGCGGCCGCTCGCGCAGCAAATCCTCTTCCCTGGTTCTTTCGTCGCCTGGGAAGCGGTTGCCACCCATTGGGAGCGCAGCAGAAATATCTTCGGCAAGAAGATTTTCGATTTAGTGTGATTTTTGGGATTTGCCCCAATCTGTTTGCACAAACCGCAGTGGCGATCTAAGCACAAGATCTCCCCACCAGGTCACCGGTCTTACAATCACACTTCCCCACCTTTCGAAGTCCATTACAATCCTGACGTATACTGCGAAGCCGAAGTGTCAGCCCCGCAATAAGTCCGCTTAGCGTGGCCGACTGCAACTTACCGTTCGCCACCCCTCGAGGCTGAGTGTGATCGTGGATGGCCACAGGTGACAATGTCATCTTTCCTTGCTGAACCTTGCCCATAAGCCGACAGAGATCAAACGGCGAGAAACATCAGTCGCATGCCGTTATTCGCAGGAGAACGCCTTGGTGGGCCTCGATCGCGCTGCAAATCGCCGCAGTTGCACGGGCTATTTTGCCGGAAATGAACGGTCGATTGTGAGGTTAGTAATGAAAGGTACAGCAACTGCCGCGTTAAAGGAGCTCAAAAGGCAGGACCTCCTTCAAAAGTGCGCCTATGTGAATGGAGCTTGGCTCTCCAAGGCTGAGACGATCTTGGTGGTTGACCCGGCTACTGGCCAGGACTTGGCTCACGTGGCTGCCTGTGAGGTGTCTGATGTAGATGACGCGGTCAGCTTCGCGAGGACTGCGTTTGAACATTGGCGCAATGTTCTTCCTTGGGAACGGGGCGCATGTCTGCGGAGATGGGCCGCCGGTATTCGCGAGAATGCGGAAGACCTTTCCACCATCATGACCGCTGAACAAGGCAAACCATTAACCGAGGCGCACGGTGAAATTTTATATGCCGCCAGCTTTCTTGACTGGTTTGCGGCAGAGGGTGAGCGAGCATATGGCGAGACCATTCCGAGCCATCTTGCGGGCAGCCGGCTCTCCGTGCAGATGCAGCCGGTCGGAGTGACGGTCGCTATCACGCCTTGGAACTTTCCGTCGGCGATGATCACCAGGAAAGCAGGAGCCGCCTTGGCTGCGGGCTGCACGATGATTGTGAAGCCAGCCCCGGAAACGCCCTTGTCCGCTCTGGCGCTTGCCCGCCTTGCCGAGGAGGCAGGAATCCCGGCTGGCGTGTTTCAGGTGATCACGGGAGAGGCTGCCCCACTCGCAAAACGGCTATTGGATCATAGAGATGTGCGGGCATTCTCCTTCACGGGCTCGACGGAGGTCGGTCGGATCCTGCTCGAGCAGTCGGCAAAAACCGTGAAGAAGGCTTCGCTTGAGCTGGGCGGCAATGCTCCTTTTATAATTTTCGATGATGCCCCCATGGAGACAGCCGTAGCTGGATGCATAGCAGCCAAATTTGCCACATCCGGTCAGGACTGCCTGGCAGCCAATAGGATCTATGTTCAACGAGGCAACTATGAGCGCTTCGTGGAAGAATTCGCGAAGGCCACCGGTAAACTGAAAGTCGGACACGGATTCGAACCCGGCGTCGATATTGGCCCAATGACCAGACCATCCGTCGCCGAAAAGTGCAGACGGCAGGTGTCCGAAGCTCTTTGTTCCGGGGCTCGCATCGTTGTTGGCGGACAGGATAGTCTTCTCGGGGGCAACTTCGTTACCCCGACTGTTCTCGCCGATGTCACGGACGACATGCTGGTGGCGAAGGAAGAGACCTTTGGGCCGGTGGCGGCAGTCCTTCCGTTCGATGAGGAGGCGGAAGTGCTTGCACGAGCCAACAACTCGGAAATGGGCCTTGCGGCTTACGTTTACACAAGAGATCTGAATCGCGCCATGCGGCTAACCGATCAGTTGGAATACGGCATGGTCGCCGTTAACACCCCGAAATTCACCGGCGCTCCCATACCCTTTGGCGGATGGAAACAATCCGGGCTCGGCCGCGAGGGCTCAAGGCATGGTCTCGCCGAATATCTGGAAGCCAAATACGTGTGCATCGGTAATACGGCAAACTGAAGGGACAGACGCATGAGTATCAACATCAAGGACATCAGCGAGAAGGATAGAAATGCTGTCCTGCATCCTTTCACACAGCTCAAGGATTTTGCCACCGGCAAGCTCGGCGAGCCGACCATCGTTGAGACAGGCAAAGGCATCCGCATTCAAGATGCGCATGGCAACCAGCTGATCGACGGATTCGCCGGCCTTTATTGCGTCAATGTCGGTTACGGCCGCACCGAGGTCGCCGAAGCGATTTCCCGCCAGGCTTTCCGTCTGGCCTACTATCATTCCTACGCCGCCCACACGACCGACGAGCTCGCAATCCTTTCCGATCGCCTCGTGAAGATGGCGCCGGGCAAGATGAGCAAGGTGTTCTACGGCATGTCCGGCTCGGACGCCAACGAGACGCAGGCCAAGCTCGTCTGGTATTATAATAATCTCCGCGGTAAGCCGACCAAGAAGAAGATCATCTCGCGTGAACGCGGCTATCACGGCTGCAGCGTCGTGTCCGGCTCGATGACCGGTATGAGCTTTTATCACGACCACATGGACCTGCCGCTTCCGCAGATTGTTCACACCGGTGTTCCGCATCATTACTGGGGTGCAACCCCGGGCGAGACCGAACTGGAATTTTCAGCGCGGCGCGGCGAGGAACTTGATCAGCTGATCGAGCGGCTGGGGCCAGACAACGTGGGGGGCTTCATCGGCGAGCCGGTGCTCGGCACCGGCGGCATCACGCCTCCGCCGGAAGGGTACTGGCAAGCAATCCAGGCCGTGCTCAGGAAGCACGACGTGCTGCTCATTGCTGATGAAGTTATAACCGGCTTTGGCCGTACTGGCTCCATGTTCGGCTCGCAGCACTACGGCATGGAGCCAGACCTCATCACGATCGCAAAAGGTCTGACTTCGGCCTATTTCCCGCTTTCCGCGGCAATTGTCGGTGAAAAAGTCTACAAGGTCCTGGAGGACGGGGCAGACAAGGTCGGGGCATTCTCGCACGGATATACATATTCAGGCCATCCGATCGGGGCTGCCGCGGCCAACGCGGTCCTCGACATCGTCGAGAAAGAAGACCTTCCCGGCAATGCCCGTGACGTCGGCGCGTTCTTCCAGGCGCAGTTGCAGGAGAAGTTCGCGCAGTTGCCGATCGTCGGCGAAGTGCGCGGCGTCGGTCTAATGGCTGCAATCGAATTCGTTGCCGATCGCGGCAAGAAGAAACGTTTCGATCCGTCGCTGAAGGTCGGTGCACGCATTTCGAAGGCAGCACGCGACCGCGGCCTGATCGTCCGCGCCATGCCGCATGGTGACATCCTCGGCTTCGCTCCGCCTTTGGTGACAACCAAGTCTGAAGTGGAAGAGATCATTGGCATCGCTGAGAGTGCAGTGCGCTTCGTTATGGATGAGCTCACGAGAGAGGGAGCTTAGCGTCTGAGGCGGGCGACAGCCGAACCTGCGGCGCCAGACGCCCTGATGTCTGCCTTAGGCAGGTTCAGCCTCCTGAGCGGTTCACCGGTGGCGACGCTAGCGAAGATCAATGGACACTTAGCGGGAGAATCCTCGGCACCCGAATGTGGTGGCTCAGCGCCAATCCAAATGCCAAAGCCGGTCGCGCAGTTTTGCACATGGCCGTTTCACGAACGAGAGATCAGGCTAGCAGAAAAGGAACTCCCGGGATGCTAGACTCGCAGTCGACCTGCCGAAATTTTTGCTTTTACCTCCTCCCTGCCTTTTCGCTCCAGGCGTTCTCGTCGGCAGTAGAGGCGCTAAGGCTCGCCAACGAAGTGTTGGGGCGGGACGTGTATAGCTGGCAGGTCGTTTCGGACGACGGGGGGCCTGTGGTCTCAAGTTGCGGGTTGTTGGTATGCGCTGCATCGTCGTTGTCGTTCGAACGTGAAAGAACTCGTCGATCAATCTCAGCACCGACCGTCGTCGTCGTCGGCGGCCGTAGTGCTCCTAGCGCGCACAAACAGCTTGAAGCCTGGTTACGAGAGTGCAGAAACCACCGCAGTTGTCTCGTAGGCATAAGTAGCGGAACGATTGCGCTTGCTCGTGCCGGTGTTGCAGAAGGGCGGCGTTGCGCGGTTCACTGGGAACAATTTCCTATATTCTCTGAGCGCTTTCTGGGTGTGTCAGCCACTCAAACCGCCTTTGAGCGGGATGGAGACCTGTACACCTGCGCCGGGGGAGACGCTCCCTTCGACATGTTCCTAGATTTGATTGACGGTCACCATGGGACGATAGTGGTCAATCGTATTTGTGAAAAAGCTATCGCGTGCAGGACCCGTTCAGCGGGTGACCGCCAACGTTTGCCACTCCATTCACGAGTGCAACTAAATCATCGGGCGGTCATCAAGATAATTGAGGAGATGGAGGCAAACCTTACGGAGCCACTGCTATTGGACGAACTTGTGGGATCAGCCGGTCTTTCCCGACGTCAAATCGAGCGGCTGTTTAGGAGAGAACTGGGATGTTCTCCAAGCCGTTATTACTTGGATCTTCGCCTGGAACGGGCGCATCTGCTGCTCATCAGTTCCCGCCTGCCGGTCGTCGAGATAGCGATGGCTTGCGGCTTCATCTCCGCATCGCACTTCTCAAAAGCGTACCGAGACGCCTACGGGTGCGCGCCGCATCAATCACGACTGCCAGTTCACCAACGAAAAAAAACGCGGTCGAGCGCGCCGGAAGAAAATAGAATCAGAAAAATCGACCGGAGGCTAAGTTACGAACGAGTGCCTAACTGCCACTAGCAGAGCGTTGTTCTGTGAAGATCGGTTATGGCGCTGGTGTTGGTGATGGGCTCACGTCGATGAGCTCGTGTCGATTGTCAGGTTCGAAAACCGGGCTCGCTCTGGGTCGACCCGGGCGCGATAGAAGAGGATTTTCTCAACATGATACCATTGCCATTCCACCCCGACGAATACCGCAGCAGGCTTTCCGCTATTCGCGCGGAAATGGCGCGCCGCAACCTCGATCTTCTCATCGTCAACGACGTCGCCAACCAGCATTACATCACCGGCTATGACGGCTGGTCGTTTTACACGCCGCAGATGGTCCTGGTCCCGCTCGCCGACGAGGAGCCGGTCTGGATCGGTCGCGCCATGGATGCCGCCGGCGGGTTGCTGACGGCCTGGATGAAGCCGGAGAACGTCGTCGGTTTTCCCGAAGATCATGTCCAGCGCACCGACCGTCATCCGATGGACTGGATTGCCGCCTGGATCGACAGGAAGGACTGGGGGCGCGGCAATATCGGCATCGAGCTTGAGGCCTACTACTATTCGCCAAAGGCGCATGCGCGCCTGACAGCGGGCCTGCCAAACGCAGTGTTCCACGACGCCGACCTGATGGTGAACTGGATCCGCAGCGTCAAATCGGAAGCCGAGATCGGCTACCTACGCAAAGCCTCGCGTCTTGCCGAGGCGGCGGTCACCGCGGCATATGAGGTGATAGCGCCAGGCGTTCGCGAGTGCGACGCCATCGCCAAAATCCAAGCCGCTCAGGTAGCTGGATCGCCGGATTTCGCCGGCGACATCACCGCCCTGCCACCGACAATACTGGGGGGCGAAAATGCATCGGCGCCGCATATCATGTGGAGCGATCGTCGCTTTGGCCACAACGAAACCGTCGCGCTCGAGCTGGCCGGCGTTGTTCGTCGCTATGCCGCCGGTCTGGCGCGGACGCTTCAGCTGGGCGCCATGCCAGCCAAGGTCGGCGACACCGGCAAGGCCGTGCTCGAAGGCATGGAGGCCGTGCTTTCGACCATCAGGCCTGGCGTCTTGGCGGAGGACATCGAGGCGAGCTGGCGCAAGGTCATCCAGAGCTACGGCCTGAAGAAGGAATCCCGCATTGGCTATTCGATCGGCGCGGCCTATCCGCCAGACTGGGGCGAGCACACGATTAGCCTGCGCCAAGGGGATAAGACAATCCTGAAGCCAGGCAATGTCCTTCATTCGATCCTCGGCATGTGGATGGACGGCTGGGGGATCGAAGTGAGCGAAACCATCCTCGTCACCGCTGACGGCTGCGAGACTCTGACCAGCTTCCCGCGAGAGATCTATGTCAAACACTGAACGGCAATGATGGATCCCGCGCTGGAACGCCGATGATCGAACGGCGCCAACTCCATCGCAATTCGGCAACCGTCGAGCAAAAAGAGCGATGCGCCGGCCTTCGAAATCAGTGTTCGAAGAAGCCGGTTCAGCGGCATGAGGCAGAGGCCCGCTTCGGTATTGCCGTCGAAGCCGTCGCGGCTGCCGGTACCGGCCTTTGGCGTACGTTCAGGTTCTTGCAGCGTGCCCGCGCGCGAACGACTGGCGTAGCGGCGGGTTCGATCAACGTGGGAAGGGCGACGCCCAGGTTCTGGCAACCGACGCTAGACGTTTGATCCAGGTTTTGATGCGGCTTGTCCTCCGAATCCGGGATGCGCTATGTGCCGGGTTCTTCATGGGAGCGCCACGACGACAGCGGTGTTCCGTCGAGCGATACAGCATGAAAGAGCCTGAAGCGCTATCAAGCTCACCCATCACCGACAAGAATGACTCTGCACCGGGTCCCGGCATAACCCCTCAAGTATGCGGCGTCTGCTCGGGCTCGGCTTTGGCGTCGCCACGCGAAATTGGCGCGGAGCCTGTCCACCTTTGGAAGCTTAGCCCCTCACGGCGCAGGAATTGCCAAACAGTGTCATGTGAGACTTTCACACCGTGTGCCTCAAGCTCTGCTTTCAACTGATGCAGTGTCAAATGCGGCGCCTTGTCAATTCGCTCCTGGATGAAATCCCGGTGAGGTTCCAGAACGCGCTTTCGGTGGCCACCCATCTTGCGAGGCTCGATAGAACCGCTCATTCGGTAGCGCTGCGACCATTTAACGGCGGAAGAAACTGCAATCCCAAAACGAGCCGCGACCGACCGGCAGCTCTCGCCAGCTTCAATCGCAAATACGATGCGCTCGCGCAGGCTCTTGGAGAGGGGTGCTGTCATTCAAGCTTCAGTCCTGGTTAGTCTTGATAATGCGAACCTAGGCAAGAACTGAACCCCGGTACGTTCACTGCTCTGAGGTTCTATGTCAAATTCAGTTTGCCGATCGGATTCATCTTACGACAAGATGGTCTGGCTATCGGATGCACTTAGAACGTCAGACCCTTAAGGCGTCTCCGCCGTAGCAAGCTCTGAAGTGGAGGCATGCTGGCCTTCATGAGAACAATTTTTGCCCAGCAAGAAAATGGGCGGAGTTGGACAGCAGCGGTCCTTTCGCGACGGATGTCGCGCAAAGCGCCAGTTGCTTGACTGACTGGCCATCGCCCAGCAAGACTTCGGGCCACGAGAGGAACGGCGCCTCGATCCATCAAAGCCTCTAGGTCGCTGACCGGTCGGGACGGGCTTAAACGGAACGCTCCATGGCCGTAGTCCCTCAGCGGGTCACATGGAATTGGGGACGAAGACTCAATGCGGACCTTTCAAACCGCTTCCTTGACGGCAGAAAGGAACTGCTTGGTGCGGTCGCGCTGTGGGCTGGTAAACAATGTCTGCGGGGGCGCCTGCTCCTCTATCGAGCCGCCATAAAAGAAGCACACGCGGTCAGAGATGTCGCGAGCAAAGCCCATCTGATGGGTGACCATGATCATGGTTAGATTGTGCTCGGCGACTAGCTTTCGAATGACATGTGTCACCTCGCCGATGACTTCGGGGTCGAGGGCGGAAGTGACTTCGTCGAAAAGCATCACCTTGGGCCGCATCGCCAACGCGCGGGCTATGGCGACGCGCTGTTGTTGTCCCCCTGATAGACGGGAAGGATGCTGGTCGCGCTTGTCGATCATACCCACCATTTTCAGGAGCTCTTCGGATCGCTCAAGCGCCTCTTTCCTCGAAAGCCCCAGTACCTGGACTGGGCCTTCCATGCAGTTCTGGATCGCGGTCATATGCGGAAACAGGTTGAAGTGCTGGAAACACATCCCGATCGAGGAGCGAATCTTCCGCTGGTATCGCTCGTCTGCCGGCACAAGGACCCCATCGCGGGGCATGTGTGTCAGCGGCTTGCCGTCGACGTATATCACGCCGCCATTGATAGTTTCGAGTGTCATAAGGGCTCGCAACACCGTGGTCTTCCCGGACCCTGAGGGTCCTATAATGGTAACCATCTCTCCTTCGGCCACGTCAAAATCGAGGTGGCTGATGACGTTGAGCCTTCCGTAGCTCTTGCTGACGTTCATGAACCGGACCATGGGGCGGTCATGCTCCGGCAGTTCAAGGGGATAGTCGGTATTGCTCATTTTACAGTCCTAGTCTCAGCCGCAGCCGTCGTTCGAACATCCTGACGAGTCCGGCCGTCGGAAGCGAGATCAAGAGGAAAATCAGGCCAACCAATGTAAAAGGTTCCAGATACCTGTAGTTCTCGGACCCTAACGCGTTGGCCGTGTGCATTAGCTCCATGACACCAATTACCGACAGCATGGGCGTGTCCTTGAGGATGCCCACTAGGTAGTTGCCGAGGCCTGGCACCGCAGGCGCAAGCGCCTGCGGGATGATGATGCGTACATATGTGACGCGGGGGGACATGTTCAGCGCACGGCACACCTCCCATTGCCCGGGAGCCACGGAATTGAGCCCTGCGCGGTAAACCTCTGAGAGATAGGCCGAATAGTGCAGACCGATCGCAAAAATGCCGGATATCCAGGGCGACAGGAAAATCCCGAACTGGGGTCCGACGTAGAAAACAAAGAAAATCTGCAGGACCAAGGGCGTGGACCGGATGAATTCAATCAGCTCCCTGGCGACAATTGTCAGTGCGGGCCACTTTGTGCGTTGTGCAAGAGCGAGCAGCAGGCCACCGACCAGAGCAATTGAATACCCGATCCCGGCCGCAATCAACGTGTTGAGGGTAGCCCACAACAACTGTGGCAGGATCTCCCACGTAAAGTCCCAGCGCCAGTTGAATGTCATGCCCTTCCAAGCCTCCGGGCAACCAAGCGTTCCGCCCAGCGCATCATCGGGGTTATGAGGAACCTGGCAAGGATGT
>NZ_SRUT01000138.1:0-358 GCF_004791315.1 Mesorhizobium sp. M8A.F.Ca.ET.208.01.1.1 | reverse complement strand
TAGCGCTGCAGGAAGCTCTTGTCGTCGAGCGACTTGCGCACCGCGTCGATCCAGCCGAAGCAGAGCGCGACGTCGATCGCCTGCTTCGGCGTGATCGAGGCGAGCCCCGAGCCGACCTTGTGGATCTTGATCCAGACCTCGCTTTCGCCGGCGTGGTTTTCCGCCAGCCAGGCGTAGAAGCTTTCCGCATCGGGGAATTCGCGGACTTTGTCCAGATCGACTTTTATCGGGGCCATCAGAGGAGTTCCATTGCGAACATCGCCGATTTCATGGGTATGAACTGCGCCTCACTGGGTTCGTTTCGATGACCATCGCAACGTACGAAATTGGCTGAAGCCTCCCAGACGTCGTCATCCTT
>NZ_SRUT01000137.1:0-358 GCF_004791315.1 Mesorhizobium sp. M8A.F.Ca.ET.208.01.1.1 | reverse complement strand
ATATTTTCAGCTTATAAAAGATATAATTTCACTTTTATTTGATACTACATTACAATTTCCCACTCTCACATTCACTCTCTGTTGCATCGAGAAATGAATAACCGTATAGTTGTTCGTTTGGTGTTCGATAATTGAATTTAAATCAACATTAAATATAAGAGTATTCACAAATAATTAGTTTAATCATAATTTTTTGTTATCACCTTTATTTTTTATGTATAGTACAATTAAGTTAATAATTTATTTTTAAGGGAGACTATTGAATGAAAAAGATTTTATTTTTATTATTAGCTAGCTTCTTAGTATTAGCAGCATGTGGTCAAGAAGAAAGCAAGTCTGAAGATAAGAAAGAAACAAA
>NZ_SRUT01000136.1:0-358 GCF_004791315.1 Mesorhizobium sp. M8A.F.Ca.ET.208.01.1.1 | reverse complement strand
TAGCGATCGGGCAATGGGCGGGTGAGAAGGAACTGACCGCGCCCTTCGACGGTCTCGGTGCCGCAATAGCTGCATTGCAGCGAACGGGCCAAAGGGACTATTTCCTTCAACACCGCCCCAAACCCTTCTCCGTCGATCGGCACGTTCTTTGCCATCCGCAGTTCACGGGAGAACGCCTCGAAGCTGAGGAAGCGATAGCCGCGCTTTTCGAGCTCGGCGCACAGCTTTTTCAGTGCGGGCTCCGCGCCCCAGAACTCGAAGCGTGTCGGCCTCACGCGGGCATGCGGGGCGATTTCCAGACCGAGATCGCCGATCGCCTCGGTGGGAAGAATGAGCGGCGCCACGTCGGCAAGCGAAT
>NZ_SRUT01000135.1:0-358 GCF_004791315.1 Mesorhizobium sp. M8A.F.Ca.ET.208.01.1.1 | reverse complement strand
GCTCGCAAGGCCTGCACCCGTCGGAACCTTTGGCCCATGGCGATCGACGTGCCGGGCAGAGGCCCAGCGGGTGAAGGTGGCGCCAGCACCCTGGGCCAGCAGTCCAAGCATGATCGCGCCACTGCTCGCCTCGGGATGCGCCAGTGGAAGAATGGTGACGGCAGCGCCGACGAGGATTGCGCCGCAGGCCAAGGACGTCGCCGGGATGGCAACGAGGCGCCACGCCGGCATCCTGTTGTCGCCGTCATCATCACGGCTGATATCGACCGGAAGTATGGCGGTGGCCGCGAGTGCGATAACCGCCAGGCCGCTGCCTCCCAAGGCTGTCGCGGACGGACCTAGATGAGAGAGGACCCAC
>NZ_SRUT01000134.1:0-360 GCF_004791315.1 Mesorhizobium sp. M8A.F.Ca.ET.208.01.1.1 | reverse complement strand
TTCAACTGCTGGGCCAAGGTTTCTGCCCGTTTTGATTCCTGGTCAAAGATCGATAGTCTGTCAAATCCGAGCTTGATGGCGGCATGCGCCACGGCGACACCGGCGCCGCCGGCGCCAAGCAGCACGGCATGCGACTTGGCGACGTCCGGAAGGCCGCGCTGGAAATTCTCGTAGAAACCGTACCAATCCGTGTTGTGGCCGATCCTCTCGCCGTTGCGAAAGACCACGGTGTTGACCGCACCGAGCATCTCTGCATCCTCGGAAAGGCGACTGAGGTGGGCGATCACCGTCTGCTTGCACGGATGTGTAATGTTACTGCCGGCAAAACCGCGCTGCTCTTCCTCGTCCAGGAGGTCCGGC
>NZ_SRUT01000133.1:0-360 GCF_004791315.1 Mesorhizobium sp. M8A.F.Ca.ET.208.01.1.1 | reverse complement strand
CGCGAACAACCAGGAGTTCTCGATATCTGGGGTGGTCCGGCCGCAGGCGATCGATGAGCTTGGGCCCAGCCTGGCATTGCTACGCGATGCGATCGGCCGTGTACGCGGCGTTCTCTATGTCAATGTCAGGCGCCTGACGCAGATGAATAACGCTGCATTCCACGCCTTTTCGAGGATCATTATTGACGCCTGTCGCGCTCGACCCGATCTCAGATTTGTCGTCATCACATCAAGCGTCGTCGGATGGACCTCAAGAAAATTCGGTCGCTTGAGCGGAATCGAACCGAACATCACGGTCGAGGAGTATGACAGCGAATTCTATCCAGGGCAGGGCTTCCTCGAGGAAGGCGGGTTCGTTCC
>NZ_SRUT01000132.1:0-361 GCF_004791315.1 Mesorhizobium sp. M8A.F.Ca.ET.208.01.1.1 | reverse complement strand
GCTCGCACGCGTTCCATATAGGCGTTGAGCGCGTCGATCAGCGGCCGGATCTCGCTTTGCGCGCCGGGAACCTCGACCGGGTCGAGATCGCTCCGGTCCGGCGAGCGCACCGCATCGCGCAGCCGCAGCAGCGGCGCCAGGCCGCGGCGCAGGCCGAGCAGCACGAACACGCCGGCGATCGCCACCAGCGCAAGCTGCTGGGCGAAGGCGCTCAACCACAGACGTCTCACCATCGCGTCGTGACCGCCGAGCGTCACACCGACCGTGACCGTGATCGGCGAATCCGACCCGGCACCAATGACCGTATGGCTGAGCGTCGCCAGCCGCAGGCGGTGATCGCGAAAGCGGGTCTCGATGCTGC
>NZ_SRUT01000131.1:0-361 GCF_004791315.1 Mesorhizobium sp. M8A.F.Ca.ET.208.01.1.1 | reverse complement strand
TGCGGCGCAGCGAATAGCTACCACGTTAATTAATAAATTTGGTGCAAAGCATGTACATTGGGCATTGATTATTATTGGCGCTGTCTTCGGTATTTCTGTATTTTATGAAGTAGCCTTTATGATTTTAGCTCCTTTAGTGATTAGTATTGCAATTGAAGCTAAAATACCATTTATGAAATTGGCTATTACTATGGTTGCCGCAACGACACTTTCTCATAGTTTATTTCCACCTCAAGCAGGTCCTACTGCATTGGTAGATGCTTATCAAGCTGATATGGGAATGGTATACATTTTAGGAATGGTCGTCTTTATACCTGGTGTAATGATTGCAGGTATTCTTTTACCCAAAATGATGAAAAAT
>NZ_SRUT01000130.1:0-363 GCF_004791315.1 Mesorhizobium sp. M8A.F.Ca.ET.208.01.1.1 | reverse complement strand
CCCCATCACGCTGGCCTCCGTCGCGCTGGCCATTCTGGCCGTATTGGCCATAGCCGCCATTGCGGCGGTCGCGGTGCCTGTCGCGGCCACTGTTGTCGCGCCGGTTGTTGTCGCGGCCGTTTTCCTGGTTGAAGCCGAGCTCGGCTGGCGTGCCTTCGATCACCGGCTGCGGCCCGGAACCGTTCGGCCCAGCCTGCGCCTCCCCGGCATTGCTGTTGCCGACGGTATCGAACTCGTCGCGATCCTCATCGATGTCGTCATCGAAATCGTCGCGGTTCTGCTGGGCGTTCTGGATCGGCATCTGCGCCTGCGCGGCGGCAATGATGCGATTGTAGTGTTCGGCGTGCTGGAGATAGTTCTCCG
>NZ_SRUT01000129.1:0-363 GCF_004791315.1 Mesorhizobium sp. M8A.F.Ca.ET.208.01.1.1 | reverse complement strand
GACGAACAGGTCGTCGCCGACGAGCTGGGTCTTCTTGCCGATCAGGTCGGTCAGGATCTTCCAGCCTTCCCAGTCATCCTCGGCAAGGCCATCCTCGATGGTGATGATCGGATAGTCGGAAGCAAGCTTGGCAAGGTATTTGGCCTGCGCCTTCGGATCGCGCGTCTTCTTCTCGCCCTCATAGACATAATTGCCGTCCTTGAAGAACTCGGTCGCTGCGCAATCGAGACCGAGCGCAACGTCCTCGCCCGGCTTGAAGCCGGCCTTCTCGATTGATTCCATGATGAAGTCGAGCGCCGACGGCGCGCTCTTCAGGTTGGGAGCGAAGCCGCCTTCGTCGCCGACATTGGTGTTGTGGCCGGC
>NZ_SRUT01000012.1:0-141560 GCF_004791315.1 Mesorhizobium sp. M8A.F.Ca.ET.208.01.1.1 | reverse complement strand
AACAAACCGTAGCCGCTCGTCCATGATCCCAGTTTCTCGCCAAACCATCGCCGGTCCTCCCGGCGGACAAGAAAACTGTCACCCATGCTATCGGTCCATTCTGTTACCTATCTATCCGGTTCGGACAGGCTCCTTTCCTCTCCCTCCGGAGGGGGGAGAGGTGTCGCTGCGAAGCAGCGACGGAGTGGGGGAACCACCTAGCAAGCGCCGCGAACGGACAAAGGAATGGCACAAGGCGCAACCATTGCCTCGCCTTGTGCTTGAGGGGTCGACCCCCACTCCGTCGAGCTTCGCTCGACACCTCTCCCCCGATCGACGGGGGAGAGGAAGGGCGCCTTTCGGCAACGGCTGCGGAGGACGGGCAGCCAGTTGACGGCGGTGCCGACCCCGCCAGTGATCTCTCCACATCCAACCGCGGCCAATACAGCCCAAGGCTATTGCCCCCGAGACCCAAGGCGGCAAACCTTGTCTTGTCATGCCGGCCATGGTAGCGAACGCCCGATTTCAATTCGGTCAGCCCCGATTCAATTCGGTGAGCGAGACTGCCCAGGGGAAAAGGATATCGGCTCATGGCCAGCAATGATGACGCGCCGGTCGGCGCCAACGGCAACGGCAATGGCAGCGCGGCGCAGCCGTCGCTCAACGTGCTGGCCCAGTATGTCAAGGACCTGTCCTTCGAAAGCCCCGGCGCGCCCAACTCGCTGCGCGGCCGCGACAAGGCCCCCGGCATCGCGATCAACGTCAACGTCAACGCCAACCCGCTCTCCGACAAGCAGTTCGACGTCAACCTGACGCTGAACGCCAAGGCCTCCTTCGACCAGGAAGTGCTGTTCAACGTCGAACTGATCTATGGCGGCGTCTTCGCCATTTCGGGCTTCCCGCAGGAGCACATGCTGCCGATCCTGTTCATCGAATGCCCGCGCCTTTTGTTCCCCTTCGCCCGCCAGATCATCGCCGAGGCGACGCGCAATGGCGGCTTCCCGCCGCTGATGCTCGACCCGATCGATTTCGCGCAGATGTTCCAGCAGAAGATCGCCGAGGACCAGGCCGCCTCGCAGACCAAGGTGAGCTGACGCTCGGCTGACAGGGATCGCTTTGAAAAACCCGGCCTCGCCGGGTTTTTTGTTGTGGGCCGCCTCTTCCCTTCGTCATCCTAGGGCGAAGCAAGGAGCGCAGCGACGCGGCGCAGACCCTAGGATCCATGCCGGGACTCTGAAGCGTTGCCATGGTCCAGGTTCTGCTCCGCTGCGCCAGTCGGCGAGGTCGCGGCATGGATCCTCGGGTCTGCGCGACGCCGCTGCGCGGCTGCTCCGCCCGTGGATGACGAAGTCGCGAGCGGAGCACCGCACAAGTCCTGCGGATTCCAGAACACTCCCCTCGATCCCCCAGCCCTATCATCGCGCCCTCAGGCAAAGGCGTCCCGGCGGTCGCAGCCGCCCCCGCGTTGGCGATCGGTCGGGACGCCCAACAAAAGAGGGAACGACGATGAAATTCATGCTGACCGACAGGAAACTTCATCCACGGGCCAGACCCGTCGCCGACGATTTCAAAAAGGGCGGCATCAGCCGCCGCGAATATCTGGCGCTCATGGCTGGCCTCGGCGTCAGCGCCGCCGGCGCCTTTGCCCTGGGCGGCATCGCCGCGGCCCCGGCCCGCGCCGCCGAACCCAAGAAGGGCGGCACCCTGCGCGTCGCCATGAACGTCAAGGGCTTCAAGGATCCGCGCACCTTCGACGGCGTCGAAATGTCCAATGTCGCGCGCCACTGCAACGAATATCTGGTGCGCTGGAACACCGATTTCTCCTTCGAGCCCTGGCTGCTCGAAAAATGGGAGATGAGCGACGACGCAAAAACGCTGACCCTGCATGTGCGCAAGGGCATCACCTGGTCGAACGGCGACGCCTTCAATGCCGACGATGTCGTCCACAACCTCACCCGCTGGTGCGAGGCCGGAGTCGCCGGCAATTCGGTCGCCGCCCGCATGGGCGCGCTGGTCAATGCCGACACCAAGAAGGTGGTCGATGGCGGCATCGAGAAGGTCGACGACTTCACCGTAAAACTCAATCTGCCGAAGCCCGACATTTCGCTGATCGCCGGCATGGCCGACTATCCCGCGCTGATCATGCACCGCTCCTATGACGGCGACGGCGACCCCATGAAGGCGCTGGCGATCACCACGGGTCCCTGCGAGTTGGTGAAATGGGACGCCGAGACGGGTGCGGAGGTGAAACGCAAGGACAAGCCCTGGTGGAAGGGCGAGTTCCATCTCGATGGCATCCAGTGGATCGACTACGGCTCCGATCCCAACGCGATGCTGTCGGCGTTCGAATCCGGCGAGATCGACACCGACCACGAAACCGCCTCCGACGCCGTCGCGCAGACCGACAAGATGGGGCTCAAAAATTCCGAGATCGCCACCGGCTCGACCATCGTCGCCCGCTTCAATGTCGGTAATGCGCCCTATGACGACGTCAAGGTGCGCCGCGCCGCCCAGCTTGCGGTGGACAATGCCGCCGTGCTGAAGCTCGGCCTCGACGGCCGGGGCAAGCCCGCCGACAACCACCATGTCGGCCCCATGCATCCTGAGTTTGCCGATATCGGTCCGGCCAAGCGCGATGTCGATCAGGCGAAGAAGCTGCTCGCCGAATCCGGCAAGGCGGACCACGAGTACGAGCTGATCTCGGTCGACGTCGAATGGCAAAAGAGCACCGGCGATGCCATCGCCGCCCAGATGCGCGAGGCGGGCCTCAAGATCAAGCGCACCGTGCTGCCCGCCGCCACCTTCTGGAACGACTGGAGCAAATACCCCTTCTCCTGCACCGAATGGCTCGGCCGCCCACTCGGCGTCCAGGTGCTGGCGCTGGCCTACAAATCCGGCGCCGCCTGGAACGAAAGCGCCTATGCCAACAACGAATTCGACGAACTGCTCGACAAGGCGCTCGCCATGCCCGACGCCAAGGCACGCAAGGAGATCATGGCCAAGATCGAGCAGAATCTGCGCGACTCAGGCATCATCATCCAACCCTACTGGCGCTCGGTCTACCGCACCTATCGCAAGGGCATCGAAGGCTGCGAACAGCACCAGGCGCTTGAGCAGCATTTCGAGAAGGTTTGGATTGAGGGGTGAGAGAAGCGCCGACGCTCTTCCTTCCCCCACAAGGGGGGGAAGGACAGCAGCGTCGCGCTTGCCATCGCTCACCGCGCCGGCCGCAGCAGCGTCCAGATCCAGCCGGCGAAGGTCAGCACCAAAAAGGGATAGCCGGCCGCCGGCAGCGGCGCCGAGGTCGGCAGCAAGGGCGTGCCCCACAGGATCATGCCGGCCGAGACGACAAACAGCAGGGCGGCGACGAGCGCGGTAAGCCGCATCCACAGCGCGAACGTGCTCGGCGCACTGACCATGACCAGCCCAGCCGCCCAAAGCGAAATGCCGCCGACATAGGAAGGCACGCTGGCCTGCAACCCCGCCGCATTGCCGGCCAGCAGCAGGCTCTCGCCGGCCAGGAAGGTCAGGAAGCCCGCGGCGGCGCAGTCATGGCCCAGCCGCTGGTATTTCATGGTGAGCAGCGCGGTGGCGACAACGAGCGCCACGCCGTCGATCGTCCAGAGTGTTTCGCGAAGCGGAGCACTGGCAACGAAGGTGCCGGCGAGGCCGAAAGCGCCGCCGATGGCGAGGCCGAGCGAGGCGGCGATGTCCGATGTGGTGCGCATGTGGTGTCTCCCTAAGAACAGGATACGTCAGGGGGGAGCGTTCTCAAAGGTGATCCGGTATCTCGGGCATCGGCCCGGTCAACTTCAAATTCACCAGCGTCGGCCCGCCATGGTTGCCATGCACCAGGGCGACCCTTTGTACCGTCTGCCAGGGCACCAGCACTTCGCCGGCGGGCCTGTCACGAAAGCCCTTGGCATCGAGCGTCATCTGATCCCCGCTGTCGAACCCGCTGCTTGCCTTGACCAGCCCCCCAGCCGAGGCAGCCCAGAGCAAAGACAAAGAGCAGGAACACCGGCCCGTGCGCGCCGTCCGACGACTCGGAACGCCAACACGACTGCCACCGCTGCGCCTATGAAGGGCGCGATGATTTGGAAGGTGTCGAGAGGGGAAATTGCGCGACTCAAACCACTACAGTTTGACCCGTCGCAAAGCTGCGCAAGCGTACCTATTTCAACTTAGCCGTGATATATGCGCCAATGGCCGGCGTAGGCATTATCGTCAGCCTAAAAAGTACCCACCAAAGATAGAGGGCTGCCTCACCTCTAAACGAGTTGGCCGAGAGGAGGCCATGCGCGAGGCTATTTCGAATGTTAGGCCCCAAGCGTCCGGCCAGTAGAGATTGCAACTCGAAAATGAATTCATCTCCAAGCTCTTTTTGAATAAATGGATTGGCTAGGGTCCTCTCAAGCCCCCACACCTCTTCGATCCCGTTGGCATCGATATTTCTAGGAATCTCGCCAGACTGCTCAAGAAGATGGCGCAGCCCGTTTTCCACCTGGGGGACGAATAGATGCAGCGCAGTACAGAAATCCCATCGAAATCCCTCTGCGATGGCTTTCACGAGAAGGGGCATTCGGCCTTCAGGAACAAACTTGCTTCCCTTGATAAGTCGCTCCACATCTTGTTCGCAGATTTCGTGCTCGAATAGAATAGTTCTCATCGCAGGTGCCAGAGCTCCTGCAACGGCGATACTTCTGGATATCCTCGCGTGCTGATCCATGAATCCTTCAATCGCGATTTCCCGATTCTTTTCATCCGCGCCCATCAATGCCGGTCGAACCGCAATCTTCCTGCCTGCTTCGTCGTAAATCGATGCGGCAAAGGCCGACTGAAGTGGATGATCCTCCATCGATTTGATTGCTTCTTCCCGCAGCCTCTTTGGATCAATGAGCTGGTTGTAAATTGCAAACTTCAAAACTGCTTCGTCGGACTGTAACCCACGGAATTCCTTCTCAGTTTGTTCAACTAGCTCGCGGATATCGATTTCGTGGCTTACGTTTTTCATCTCAGCAAGCGTTTGCTTCCCTGCAGCAGCGAGCCGTTTTTGCAATTCGGGAATACGAGCACGAAGCGTCGGCCGCTCTCGAAAGGCGCGAATGGCGTCCTGCCAGAAAGAGTGGGCTGCCATCGCGGAACCGGCAGCTTCGCGGGCTTCGGCCTCTTCGACAAAGGTCTCCGAAGACATTATACGAGCGGCTTCCGCTGCATCCTCGTCTTTTGCAAGGACAAGCAGCTTTGCCTGAACGTCAAAGTAGCTACGACTGCGCCTGAAATCGCCGTCGGCGCGCGATTTCGCGCCCACACGCCCCGCTATCCCTGCTAGTATCAAGAACTCTCCAAACTTGAATTCCGACAGCAGTTCCAAGGCTTTGCACGTGAAGTAAAGTGGGTCAGCCCCGTCATAGTATCGGACGCGGCTCTCGATGTGTTCAAGCACAGTCCCAGAGAGATCGCTTTTACCCCCGACCTGCTTGGCGAGACGAGCGGCCCTTTCGTATCGTTTCATGCTTGGGGGCCAGTGGCGTAGGTCCTCAAGTCTTGAACCCGAATTGACGTAAGCTTCTACGGCAATCCGCGCTGCCTTGGCGTCACGTTTTCGAAGCCAGATGACATCTCCCACGCGCGCCCTAAATTCCGCATCCTCGATAGCCTCCAAAGTCTCGCGAAAAGCTTCGATCTGACGATCATCTAGGTCGTCGGGGACCATACTTCGCCGCTCCCCCATCTCGGACATTGGTCCAAATGGCGATGAAACATTCCCCGGTCTGAAGTTAAAACTGAAAACTTCATACAGAAGTCGCCAGCCAAGTCCCGGTTCAATCTCAGCCCGAGTTCGAAACAAAGATGCGAGACCGCGGTCTTCTTTCTTCGGGGATTCTTCGATAGCTAGCCGAATGGCTTCGTTTGAGGGCAACGGTATGCCATCTGTTGACATAGAAGAGAGGCTCCTGTGAGCATTACCATGTGCGGTTTGTTCACTGAACGTTCTATGGCTGACGTGGGGCCCAGTCAAGGTGATCTCACCCTTCGGACTTCTGCGAAAATGGGAGTTGGAAAAAGGAGGCTATTATGAAACTTCTAAGTATAGATGATTTGGAATCGCTTGTAGCGTTGGAAGCTCGGGAAGACGTCCATCTAGAGTTTAAACGATCGGCGTTTGTAATTGAGCGAAAATCGAATGATCTCTCGAAAGAGATATGCGCTTTTGCTAATTCTGACGGCGGAGCAATTGTCATTGGGATCGAAGAAGGGAAATCCGGGGTTGCGGTTGCCATCGACGACGGTGTTCCATCTGACTTCCGTGCCCGCGAGTGGATAGACCAAGTTGTCGGGTCGCATATTCAGCCTGAATTGCGGGGAGTTGCCGTACGAGAGCTGCTTTATAAGTCAAATATGATTTATGTGATCGACATCCCCAAGAGTCTTATGGCGCCCCATCAATCCCATGATAAAAAGTACTATAAGAGATTTGGTAGTTTGTCCGTGCCTATGGAAGATTATGAAATTTCAGATATACGATCACGATCGCTCCGCTCCATAGCCCCACTTGAGATATCCATTGTTTTGAGGGGGTTTCTATTTCATATCGCCATAAACAATACGTCAAACTCTGATATATCTATGCTAGAGATCGAGGCCGATTCAAACTTTTCCGACCTCCTTAAGAGGCGAGGCCTGGATAGGAAAAGTCTCAAGCTTTTGAAACGCGGTTCCGGTGCGGAGTATGTTCTAGCTAGCGGCCCAGAGCTTTTTTCAGATACTAGAACTCCCCGTTTATCCCTAAGTTTTTCTTATGCATCTCTGGGAGAATCGTTCTTCGGTAGAGAGGACTTTCAACTATCCGACTATGAAGGCCAAGTTATTGTTAGGTCGCAGGAGGAGGAGTATTTAAAGAAAATCGCAGACAGCCTCGACAGAATAGAGAAGAACCAAAGCTCGTTTATACGAGAATTTCAGCGACTCAGCGACTTTTTTGACGGGTCGGGCATAAATCTGTCCCTCCGATCTCTTGAATTTTTGAAGGGGAAGGCGCTTAGGAAGTATGATCCATCTAGCATGGATGTCGGCGGCTTCTCAGAGATTCTCTGTGTAGACAGGCAGACAGCTACTTCGCTGTATCGCGCATTTCAATATTTGGATGATGAGGAAATCAATAAAACCCTGGATGGCCTTGATACGGCGACACAAGAGGCGTTTAAATTTTATTTCTACCATAAACGATCAAGCACAGATTGACTGCCGTAGATCAAGGTATCATCAGCAAACGCAGAGTTGATTTTTGTCTAGGCACGCCCTCATGATTGAGCAAAAGCAGTCCCCTCAATCCCCCATCTTCAGCGCCTGGATAAACGCCTCCTGCGGAATATCCACCTTCCCAAATTGCCGCATCCGCTTCTTGCCCTCTTTCTGCTTGTCGAGGAGCTTGCGCTTGCGGCTCACGTCGCCGCCGTAGCACTTGGCGGTCACGTCCTTGCGCAGCGCCGAGATCGTCTCGCGCGCGATGACCTTGCCGCCGATGGCGGCCTGGATCGGGATCTTGAAGAGGTGGTGCGGGATCAGCTCCTTCAGCTTCTCGCACATCTGCCTGCCGCGCTTTTCCGCCGCCGTGCGGTGCACCAGCATCGAGAGCGCGTCGACCGGCTCCTCATTGACCAGGATCGACATCTTCACCAGGTCGCCCTCGCGGTAGTCGGTCAGGTGGTAATCGAACGAGGCGTAGCCTTTGGAGATCGACTTCAGGCGATCGTAGAAATCGAAGACCACTTCGTTGAGCGGCAGATCGTAGGTCAGCATGGCGCGCTTGCCGACATAGGAGAGGTCGGCCTGGATGCCGCGCCGGTCCTGGCAGAGTTTCAGGATGCCGCCGAGATAGTCGTCGGGGGTCAGGATGGTGGCGCGGATCCATGGCTCTTCGATGGCCGAGATTTTCACCACGTCGGGCATGTCGGCCGGGTTGTGCAGTTCCTTGACCGAGCCGTCATTGAGCAGCAGCCGATAGACGACCGATGGCGCGGTGGCGATCAGGTCGAGGTTGAACTCGCGCTCCAGCCGCTCCTGGATGATTTCGAGATGCAACAGGCCAAGGAAGCCGCAGCGATAGCCGAAGCCCAGCGCCGCGCTCGTTTCCATTTCATAGGAGAAGCTGGCGTCGTTGAGGCGCAGTTTGCCGACGGCGGCGCGCAGGTCCTCGAAATCGGCGGCGTCGACCGGGAACAGGCCGCAGAACACCACCGGCTGCGCCGGCTTGAAGCCGGGCAAGGCATGCGCGGTCTGGCGCCTGTCCTCGGTGATGGTATCGCCGACGCGGGTGTCGGCCACTTCCTTGATCGAGCCGGTGAAGAAGCCGAATTCGCCGGGGCCGAGCTCCTCGACATTGATGCGGGCGGGCGTGAACACGCCGGTGCGCTCGACCAGGTATTTGGCGCCCGTGCCCATCATGCGGATGGTCTGGCCCTTCTTCAGCACGCCGTCGATGATGCGCACCAGCACGATGACGCCGAGATAGGCGTCGTACCACGAGTCGACCAGCATCGCCTTCAGCGGTGCCGTGGCGTCGCCCTCGCGCGGCGGCGGCAATTGGTGGACGATGGCTTCGAGCACGTCGGGGATGCCCAGCCCGGTCTTCGCCGAGATCAGCACGGCGCCCGACGCGTCGATGCCGATCACCTCCTCGACCTGCTCGCGGATGCGCTCGGGCTCGGCGGCCGGCAGGTCGACCTTGTTCAGCACCACGACGATCTCGTGGTTGTTGTCGATCGCCTGGTAGACATTGGCGAGCGTCTGCGCCTCGACGCCCTGGCTGGCGTCGACGACCAGCAGCGAACCTTCGCAGGCGGCCAGCGACCGCGACACTTCATAGGCGAAGTCGACATGGCCGGGCGTGTCGATGAGGTTGAGGATATAGTCCTCGCCATTGTTGGCGCGGTATTTCAGCCGCACCGTCTGCGCCTTTATGGTGATGCCGCGCTCGCGCTCGATGTCCATCGAGTCCAGCACCTGCTCCTTCATGTCGCGCAGCTCCAGCCCGCCGGTCGACTGGATCAGGCGGTCGGCGAGCGTCGATTTGCCATGGTCGATATGGGCGACGATGGAAAAATTGCGGATGTGGTCGAGGGGCGTGCTCATGCCGCGCGCTTTAGCAGGGGCGGCAAGCGGCGGCAAGGCTTGGCGCCCAAGGGCTGCCCGCCGCACACAAAGCGGTGAAATCGGCAAAAGAATCGAAAAACCGGTCTGCGCGCCAACGATGCATAAACTTTAATCGTTCAGATTAGACCTTGGTTTGCCGGCTGCGTGGTAATCGCACGCTCGCTAATGCCTGTTGGGGGTTGGAAATGTTCAAGCTTGCAAGCGGCTTTGCCCGTTCCCGCAGCGGGTCGATGATGCCGCTCTTCCTGGTGAGCCTGATGCCGCTGATCGCGGCCGTCGGCTTCTCGGTCGACTACACCAGCGCGGTCCAGACCAGGTCCAACCAGCAGCAGGCGCTGGATGCCGCGATCCTGACGATCACCACCATGGACACCACCTCGACGCTGCCGCAGCGCCAGACGATGCTGCAGGATTCCTTCATCGCCAACGGCGGACAAGGCACCGCGACGCTGACCAGCTTCGTGGCTGGGACCACCGCCACCGCTACCACCGCGCGGGCCACGGCAAGTTTCGCCATGCCGACCGTTTTCATGACCATCGCCAGGATCGACACCGTGCCGATCGCCGTGGCCTCGGCGGTCAGCAAGCCGCCGGCGCTGGTCGCGGCCAACTTCAAGGCACCGGCGTATCGGGCTACTGGAACAAGAAGATGACGCTCTACGGCACGCAATTCGGTGCGACGACGGCCAAGCCGCTGATGACGATCGACTACGTCTATGGCAAGACCGGAGACCCGAAGGGCTATGGCACCACCACCACCAGCATCCTTACGACCGATTCGACCGGCAAGACCGTCACCACGGTGGCCCAGACGCAGGTTTGCAAGCTCGCCGGCTCCAACCCGCCCGCCGGTGCGGTGATCCAGACCGACAAGTTCCAGACAAAATTTTACTGTGTCGACACGATGTATCCCGCCGATGGCACCGGCGCGTCCATCGATGTCAGCCAGATGGGTGGCCTCAGTCTGCAGATGTATGTGCCATCAGGCAACCCGCAATATCTCAAGACGAATGATCCGACCACCTCCAACCGGCTCTACAGCGGGATCAAGGATCCGCAGACCAACGCTATCAATTACAATGAGATCGCGACCGGCCAGGTCGTCGATATCTTCGGCCTCGTGCCTTGCGGTTCGACAGCCTATCAGGCCTGGGAAGACGGCGGCAACGCGGTCCCGGCGCCGGTCAGCAACGCCGACTTCTTCTACAACGTGACCGGCAAGTGCGACTTCAACAAGCGGCCCTCGGACACCGCGCTGACGCAGTAAGGCTGCCGATCTCCCCCCTCGTGGGGGAGATGGCCGGCAGGCCAGAGGGGGGCGCTGTCCCGCCGACCTTGCCAGGTCCACGATATCCGCCCTGGTTCGACCGGCCATCTCCCCCCGCGCGCCGACATCTGTTTAGAAGCGCGGGCGTAGGCGCTCTACGGCGCCCCCCTCTGTCCTGCCGGACATCTCCCCCACAAGGGGGGAGATTGGACGCGCGACCGTTTTCGCCAATCTCCAGCGCCGCAAGGAAGAGGCGCCGGCGGTTCTTCAATCACAAACCGGTGAGCGTTGTAACGAAGCGGCAAGTGGCGGCGAAGTGGGGATATGACGGGCGCATCGTGGCGCCCTCCCAGGGAGCAAGCCGATGTCGCCAGTCATCTCAAGCAGGGTCCTCGCACTGTCCGGCCTCGCCGCTCTGGCGCTCGCCGCCTCGCTCGGCGCGGCGGCAGCCCAGCCGCTCAGCGTGGTCGAACTGTTCACCAGCCAGGGCTGCTCGTCCTGTCCGCCGGCCAATGCCAACCTCATCAAGGTCAAGGACCGGCCCGGCGTGCTCGCGCTGTCGTTCAACGTCACCTATTGGGACTATCTCGGCTGGAAGGACACGTTCGGCAAGCAGGAATTCACCCAGCGCCAGGTTTCCTACGAGCCGCCGCTCGGCCATGACGGGCCGTTCACGCCGCAAGTGGTGGTCAACGGCCATGCCGACGTCGTCGGCGCCGCACCCGGTGAGATCGAACATCTGATCACTGCCACGGCCAAGACCGGCGGTCCGTCGCTTTCGCTCGACGGCGGCAAGGTCGCGATCGGCGCTGGCGCGGCACCGGCAGGCAAGGCCGATGTCTGGCTGGTGCGCTACACCAAGGGTGTCGTCGAGGTGCCGGTGGCGCGCGGCGAAAACACCGGCCGCACCTTGCCGCACGCCAATGTCGTGCACGCGCTGACAAAACTCGGCAGCTGGAGCGGCGAGGCCAAGACGCTCGATCTGCCGGCAGCCTCGGGCGGCCTCAGCACCGCCGTGCTGGTGCAGTCGCCCGGCGGCGGGCCGATCCTGGCCGCCGCCGCCAACTAGATCGCGTTCGAGCAGAGATTTGCCGAGCAGAGATTTGCGCCACCGCATGGGCGGCGGCGCAAGACCCCGGCCGTCCAAAAGGGCGTGCCACCAACCCCACAAGGAAACCGACCATGACCAATTTCTCCCGCCTGACGCTGCCGGCGCTCGCGCTCGCTCTGTGCTCGACCGCGCTGTTTGCCGGCGGCATCGCGCGCGCCGATGATGCCACCAATGCGATGAAACCCGCCGCCAACGCCATGAAGCCGGCCGCGGACGCCATGAAGCCGGCAACCGATGCGATGAAGCCGGCCGACCCGATGGCCACCAACTCCATGAAGCCCGCCGCCGATGCCATGAAGCCCGCCGCGGACGCGATGAAGCCCGCCGCGGATGCGATGAAACCGGCGACCGATGCCATGAAGCCGGCAACGGATGCCACCGCCAATTGAGCTTGGCGCGTGGCTGTCCCCGGCGGGCTCCCTGTCCATCCGGGGACAGTTGCTGGAACAATCCCGGCAAAGGCTTGAAGCGGTTTTGCGTCGGGAATTACGTCAAGGCAAAAGTCCGGGCGCACGTGAATGTGAGGCGCCGCCGCAACTCGCGCATCGCGCCACCGTAGCTGATCCAATAGACTGATCCCCCAAGTCACTGATCAACGGGGGAAGCCATGAGGAGTGCAACCATGACCAGTATCAACAACCGTTCGGCCGGTCTTGTCCGGGGCGCGCTCGCCGCACTCGCCCTTGCCGTCGCGGGCGCCGCCTTCTGGCTGACGCCTGCCATCTCCGCCGAGGACGCGGTGAAAATCCCGCCGCCGGCAATCGACGAAAAGGCGGCCACGGGCAGCGAAAAGGCCATCTTCGCCGGTGGCTGCTTCTGGGGCGTGCAGGGCGTGTTCCAGCACGTCAAGGGCGTCAGCAAGGCGGTTTCCGGCTACACCGGCGGCGCCAAGGACGATGCCGTCTACGAGACGGTCGGCACCGGCCGCACCGGCCATGCCGAATCCGTCGAGATCACCTATGATCCCTCTGTCGTCACCTACGGCCAGCTGCTGCAGGTCTATTTCTCGGTCGCCCACAACCCGACCCAGCTCAACTACCAGGGACCGGACTCCGGCACCCAGTACCGCTCGACGATCTTCGCCGAGAACGACGCGCAGAAGAAGATCGCGCAGAGCTACATCGCCCAGCTCGACAAGGCCAAGGTGTTTTCCGAGCCCATCGTCACCACGCTGGAAACCGGCAAGACCTTCTACCCGGCCGAAAACTACCACCAGGACTTCCTGACGCTGAACCCGACCTACCCCTATATCGTCTACAACGACCTGCCCAAGGTGGCGAATTTGAAGACGCTGTTCCCGGCGCTCTACAGCGAAAAGCCGGTACTGGTGCTGTCGGCGAGTAATTAAGAGAGGATAGGCCGGCGGGACAGCGCCCCTCTCTGCCCTGCCGGGCATCTCCCCCCTCAAGGGGTGAAATCGGCAGCTTCGGCGTCTCGCCAGCTTTCCGCGTTGGAGATTGGCGAAAGCCTAGCCAACATCGATCTCCCCCCTCGAGGGGGGAGATGGCCGGCAGGCCAGAGAGGGGCGCCTCGCCGTGACCTCTACGCTCGATCACCCCTCAATCGTAAGTCAGATCCGTCGCCTTGCCGCCGAACACGCGGTAGGCATAGAACGAATAGAAGATGATCACCGGCAGCACCACCACGGTGCCGGCCAGGATGATCGCCAGGCTCTCGGGTGCCGACGCCGCCTGCCAGATGGTCAGGCGATCGGGCACCACGAACGGATAGAACGACCACGCCAGCCCGGCAAAACCGAGCGCGAAGATGGCGGCGAGCGTCAGGAACGGCGTCAGCGCATGGCGGTCATCGGGCCTCGGCAGGTGGAAGGTCTGCCGCCACAGCCAGAGGAACAGCAGCGCCGACAGGATCGGCAGCGGCGACAGATAGAGCATCTGTGGCCAGACGAACCATTTGTCGAAGATGCGCGGGCTGGCGAAGGGCGTCGCCAGCGACACCGCGGCCATGCCGAGCGCGGTCAGCACCAGTGCCGTGCGCAGCCAGCGCACAGCCTTCTTCTGAAGCTCGCCTTCGGTCTTGTAGATCACCCAGGCAGCGCCCATCGCCGCGTAGGCGGCCGCCAGGCAGAACGCCACCAGCACGCCGAACGCCATGCCGCCCGGCCCGACATCGAGGCCGAGCACGTAGACGCCCAGCATGTAGCCCTGCGCCAGCGAGGCGATGACCGAACCCAGGAAGAAAATACGGTTCCAGCGATGTTTTTTCCCCGCCGGCACCTTGGCGCGGAAATCGAAGGCGACGCCGCGCAGGATCAGCCCGACCAAGAGCACGAACACCGGAATGTAGAGCGCCGTGAGGATGACGCCATGCGCCAGCGGAAAGGCGACCAGAAGCAGGCCGACGGCCAGCACCAGCCAGGTCTCGTTGGCGTCCCAGAACGGGCCGATTGCCGCGATCATCGTGTCCTGCTCGGTGTCCTCGGCGGCGGCGAACAGGATGCCGATCCCGAGGTCGAACCCGTCGAGAATGACATAGATCAGGATGGCGAGGCCCATCAGGCCGGCGAAGATGAGGGGGAGCAGGGTTGGCCAGTCATAGGTCATCGGGATATCTCCCAGCCGCGATGGGCCGGGTGCACGGCCTTACCGCTTGAAGCGATCGTTTCAAATCGATTGTCGGGGTTGGCGCCGCCCCTCATCGCCCTGCCGGGCACTTCCCGTATAGTGGCGGGGAGAAGTGGGCTGGCCGCAACGTCGGCACCACTCCAGCAACGCTGACGAGAAGCGAAATCGGCGACGACGGCGCCCCTCTCCCCGTCACTATACGGGGAGAGGATGCCGGCAGGCAGGTGAGGGGCGGCGCGGACCTGCGATGAAAGCATGCTCACTCCCCCGCCGCCGGTTGCGACATGGCCGTCTTCATCACGCCCGGCAGCGGCGATGAATCGCCATCCTTGGCCGCCTTCAGCGCCAGGTGCACAAGCACGCCGAGATAGGCGATCAGCAAAAGCAGGTAGAGCAGGAGATAGATGGCGAGCGTCAGCGCGACATGGCTGCCGGCCACCGGACCGACGGCGTCGGCTGTCTTCAGCACGCCGGTCACCAGCCAGGGCTGGCGGCCGATCTCGGTCGTGTACCAGCCGGCCAGTGTCGCCAGCCAGCCCGACAGCGCCATCGGCACCATCAGCAGGGCGAGCGGCCTGGGCAGCGAATGCCGGCGCTTGAGGAAGAAGGCGGCCGACCACGAGACGGCGAGCATCAAAAGCCCGGTGCCGACCATGATGCGGAAGCTCCAGAAGAGCGGAAAGACCGGCGGGTGGTTGCCGGGGTAGTCGTTCAGCCCTGGCACCACGCCGTCGGTGCTGTGCCGCAGGATAAGGCTGGCCCCATCCGGAATCGCGACCTCGAATCTGTTTTCCTTCGCCGCCTCGTCGGGGAGCGCGAACAGCACCAGCGGCACGTTGGGGCCGGTGTTCCAGTTGGCCTCCATGGCCGCGATCTTCTGCGGCTGGTGTTCCAGCGTGTTGAGCCCATGCTGGTCGCCGGCCAGGATCTGGATCGGGATCAGGATGGCGGCGGTGAAGACGCCGGTGCGCAGCGCCTTCCACATCGATTCCGAACGGTCGCCCCTGAGGTGGCGCAGCGCCGACAGGCCAGCGATCAGGAACGAGACCGTAAGCCCCGAGGCGAGCAGCATGTGCACCAGCCGGTAGGGCATGGACGGGTTGAAGACGATGGCCCACCAGTCGACGGCATGTGCCACGCCATCGCGCATCTCGAAGCCGGCCGGGGTCTGCATCCAGGAATTGAGCGCGATGATCCAGAAGGCCGACAGCGTGGTACCGCCGGCGACCAGCACCGTCGCCAGCGTGTGGACGCGGTTGGAAACGCGACGGAACCCGAACAGCATGATGCCGAGGAAGGCCGCTTCGAGGAAGAAGGCGGTGAGGATCTCGTAGGCGAGCAGCGGTCCGGCGATGTTGCCGACATGCTCCATGTAGCCCGGCCAGTTGGTGCCGAACTGGAAGCTCATGGTGACGCCCGAAACCACGCCCATGGCAAAGGACAACGCGAACACCTTCACCCAGGTGAAATAGGCGCGCATCCAGGCGGAATCATTGGTCGCGTTATAACGCAGCTTGAAGAACAGCAGCACCCAGCCAAGGGCAATGGTGATCGTCGGAAACAGGATATGAAACGAGATATTCGCGCCGAACTGCATGCGCGAGAGAATAAGCGGGTCCATGGCGGGCTCCGGCTGCTTAGTATTTCGACGCAACTCCGGGCAGAAAACCTCTTTACACTTTTCCTGGAATTGCTCCAATACTGGCGAAGGATAGGCCCGAAGCGGGGGCAGGTCAAAGCGGCGTCCTGCCGCGAGGCTGAACGCCACAGGACAATTTTACCGGATGCAAGGCGATCTGTCTTCAGACTGCCCGCGCCCCGGTGTCGAGAACTGGCAGCAGCGGCATTCACTTGCGGTTGCACCGGGCGACAACAGGCCTATATGAAGTCACCTCTTTCAGGCAGCCGTTTTCAACCATGCCCTCCATTCTGTCCATTTCCGGGGTCTCCAAGACCTACGCCACCGGCTTCACCGCGCTCAAGGAAGTCAATCTCGATATCCAGCGGGGCGAGATTTTCGCCCTGCTCGGCCCCAACGGCGCCGGCAAGACGACGCTGATCTCGATCGTCTGCGGCATCGTCAACCGCTCGTCGGGCACCGTCACGGTCGACGGGCACGACATCAACAAGGACTATCGCGCCGCGCGCAGCCTGATCGGGTTGGTGCCGCAGGAACTCACCATCGACGCCTTCGAGAGCGTCTGGGCAACGGTCAATTACAGCCGCGGCCTGTTCGGCAAGCCGGCCAATCCGGCCTTTGTCGAGAAGGTGCTGCGCGATCTGTCGCTCTGGGACAAGAAGGACGCCAAGGCCATCACCCTGTCGGGCGGCATGAAGCGGCGGCTGATGATCGCCAAGGCGCTGTCGCACGAGCCGCGCATCCTGTTCCTCGACGAGCCGACCGCCGGCGTCGACGTCGAGCTGCGCCAGGACATGTGGGAGATGGTGCGCCGGTTGCGCGAGGACGGCGTCACTATCATCCTCACCACGCACTATATCGAGGAAGCCGAGGCCATGGCCGACCGCGTCGGCGTCATCAACCGCGGCGAAATCATCCTGGTCGAAGGCAAGGCCGAACTGATGCGCAAGCTCGGCCGCAAGCAGATGACGGCGGAGCTGCGCGCGCCGCTCGCCAGCGTGCCCGACGGGCTCTCGCACTACGCGCTCGAACTGTCGCCGGACGGCACCCAACTCACCTACACCTATGACAACCAGAGCGACCGGCCGGGCGTCGCCTCGCTGATCAGGGATCTCGAGGCGGCCGGCATCCAGTTCCGCGATCTCGACACCAAGAACAGCTCGCTCGAAGAGATCTTCGTCAATCTCCTGAGGCAAGAGCCATGAACCTGCGTGCGGCCCCTAATTTTCGCGCGGTATGGGCGATCTACCGGGTCGAGATGGCGCGTGCGTTCCGCACCGTGCTGCAGAGCATCATCTCGCCGGTCATCTCGACATCGCTCTATTTCGTCGTCTTCGGCTCGGCCATTGGCTCGCGCATCACCGAGATCGACGGCATCAGCTACGGCGCCTTCATCGTGCCGGGACTGATCATGCTGTCGCTCTTGACGCAGTCGATCTCCAACGCCTCCTTCGCCATCTATTTCCCGAAATTCGTCGGCTCGATCTACGAACTTTTGTCAGCTCCGGTCTCCTATCTGGAGATCGTCATCGCCTATGTCGGTGGGGCAGCGACCAAGTCGATCATCCTCGGCCTGATCATCCTGGCGACGGCTTCGCTGTTCGTGCCGCTACAGATCGAGCATCCGTTCTGGATGCTCGCCTTCCTGATCCTGACGGCGGTCACCTTCAGCCTGTTCGGCTTCATCATCGGCATCTGGGCGAAAAGCTTCGAGCAGCTGCAGTTGGTGCCACTGCTGATCGTCACCCCGCTGACCTTCCTCGGCGGCAGTTTCTATTCGATCCACATGCTGCCAGGCATCTGGAAGACGATTACGCTGTTCAACCCGGTGGTCTACCTGATCAGCGGCTTTCGCTGGAGTTTCTACGGCAAGGCCGACGTCTCGGTCGGCATCAGCCTCGGCATGACGCTGGTGTTCCTGGCCGCCTGCATCGCGATCGTCGCCTGGATCTTCCGGACCGGCTACCGGCTGCGCAACTGATCGGCTGAAGGCGTCCTGAGCCGCAGCCGAGATTTGTGAGATTCAGCGCAGGCCGGCCTCACCTGAATATCGGCGGATCTCAGATGGCCTTGACTAGCCGCAGCAGCCCCAGCATCTCGATGTAGGCCCCCTCGCGAAAAGCGATATAGACCGGCTCCTCGGCGCCATGGAAGCGGCGCTTGAATGCCGCCTGTCCCTGCAGGTTGAACCTGCGGCGGTTGATCCAGGGCGAGTCGTAGGCGCGCTGGAAGGTGTTGCGCCAGAACTCGCTTTCGGCAAATCCGCTCGGGCCGACATCGACCAGCGGCGACAGGCCGAGCGTCACCACCGAAACGCCTTCCTCGCGAAAGCGGTCGACGGCGAATTTGGTCAGGCCGACCTCGGCATGCGGCGAGGCATCGATATGCTTGCGCTTGAAGGCGGTGGTGTAGCCGATCACCTTGCCGTCGGCGAACAGCGGATCGAAGTCGAGCAGGGCGACCAGGTCGCCATCGGGACCGTGCAGGACGAAACGGCGCATGTCGGTGCCGAGCTGCTCGTAAAACGGACGGTTGAGAAAACCCATCTCCCAGCGCTTGACGATACGGTCGCCGCGCCAGTTTTGGGAGAGCCGGGAGATCTCGTCGAGATGGATCGTGCGCTTGTCCTCCTCGAACGAAAAGCCTTTCTTCAGCAGCCAGCGCTCGGAATAGCGCACGGTCTCGTTGCGCTTGCCGGAAAAATCATGGTCGGGCAGGACAAGGCGGGTGTCGATGCCCAGCCGGTTGACCTTGTAGCCCAGTCCGGCAAGGACCTGGGCGGTCTGTTCGCCGATCTGCACGAACCATGGGCCGCCGGCACGCTCGACGAAGCGTCTGATATAATCGGGCCGCTGCGCCGGCGCCGCCACCGGATCGCCGAGCGCGAAATGATGCCTCATCTTGGTGCCGAAGGCGATGTAGCCGTCGGCGTCGCCAAAATAGGAAAGCTTGCGCTGCGCGGCGGTGGAATAGGCGAGCGAGAAATCGCCATAGCGGCGCACCAGCGCCAGCCGCTCGACATGCGTCAGCGCCAGTCGCTCGACCTTGGGCGAGGCGCCCTCGAGGATGTTGTCGAAATAGATCCGCAAGGAGGGCATGGTCGAGATTCCGCGTGCCGTCTGCGGCGCCGCATGCCTTGAATGGCACGCAAGACCGCCGTGGCGCCTTGATTTCTAGCGGGAAGCCGAGTCGGTTACGGGTTCGAATTCCTGCATCGTCAGAAGAGGTCCACCAGCCCCCGGACCTCGAATCAATCACTTTGCCGCGACCTGGTTATCGCCGATGCCGCCGATATGCCATATAGGGCTGGATGTATTCGGACAGAAGCGGGCAATCGTTTCATGTCGTGGTTTTGGCCGCGGTTGCGCGATCCGGTAGTTTTCGCCCGGCGGCGGAATGCTCCGGGGCGAGACCACGGCTCGGCGCAGGCCCATTGAAAATCGGCTTCGATTTGCCGTTCGGGGCTCGGCGCGCGATCAAACTGTTACAGCGGCCTGCGAGCCTTTCGGGGTTGCCGCAAGGGCGAATGGGATTCGAGTGTGAATGGCTGACACGACACCCGGGACGATGATGGAGCAGTTGCTGGCGGTCGAGCCGGCGATCGTCATTGGCGCCGGCGCCGCGGGGCTGGCTGTCGCGCGGGCCTTGATGAAGGCCGGCGTGGCGACGGTGGTCCTGGAGAAGGAAAGCCGGCTGGCCGAGCCCTGGCGCCGGCGCCACGAACAGCTGCACCTCAACACCCACCGCGATCTCTCGGCGCTGCCCGGCCTTGCCTATCCCAAGGGTACCCCTGCCTTTCCGCACCGGGATGTCGTCATCCGCCATATGAACGATTTCCATGAGGCGAACCGTTTGCCGGTGGAGTTTGGCGTTTCCGTCGAGGCCATCATGTCCGGGGGCGACCACTGGATCGTGCGCACCAGCGCCGGCTCGCGCCTGGCGCGTCATGTCGTCGTCGCCACCGGCCGCGACAGGGAGCCCTACACGCCGCAATGGAAGGGCATGGAGGCGTTCAGGGGCCGGATCATCCATTCGGCCGATTTTGGCGACGCCCAGGCCTATGCGGGCAAGAAGGTGCTGGTTGTCGGCGCCGGCAATTCGGGCTTCGATGCCCTCAACCATCTGGCGGGCATCGATACCGCCGCCGTCTGGCTGTCGGCCCGCAACGGCCCCGTCCTCTTGCCCAAGCGTATCGGCAAGATCGCCGTGCATCGCCTCTCGCCGCTCATGGCGCGCTTGCCGCTGCGCGTCGCCGACGCGGTCATGGCGGTGACGCAGCGCCTGGTTTTCGGCGATCTCACCAAATTCGGCATGCCGCGGGCACCTGCCGGCGGCGCCAGCCGTCTGACTTCGGACTACACCGCGATCGCCGCCGACGATGGCGCCGTCAATGCCATCAAATCGGGCAGGATCCTGGTGGTGCCGGGGATACGCGAGTTCACCCGCGATGGCGTCATCCTGGCCAATGGCAGCCTGATCGCTCCCGACATCGTCATTGCCGCGACGGGCTACCGCACCGGCTTGGAGCGCATGGTCGGCAATCTCGGCGTGCTCGACGAGAAGGGCGTTCCGCTCTTCAACGGCGGCCAGGCCGATCTGAAACTGCCCGGCCTGTGGTTCACCGGCATGCGGCCGAGCATCCGCGGCTGCTTCGCCAATGCCGGCATATTGGCCAAGGCGATAGCCAGGCGCATCGCCGGTCCCGGCCAGCCGGGCACCTCACGCTGATTTCGGCTCCAGCCGCCGGAAGCCGACAGCCTCGGTCAGCATTTCCTCGTCGACCATGCCGGCATTGTGGAGGGCAAGCAAGGTGAGAGCCAATTCACGCGCCTCCGTGGATTCGGGATGCGCTTGCCGTCGGCGGCAGGCTTCATCGAAGACACGTTGCAACGTGGCCACTTCGTCAGGTTTGAGCAGGCCACGGTCGTAGATCGACTTGGGCATGGCGATGATCTCCTGATCACGATTTAGGGCGCCATGTGTAAATTGCCAATCTTTCCCGAGGCTTGAATGCAATGCCGCGCAAAAAAGAGGGGCCGCGGATCGCCGAAGCCCCTCTTGTTTTGTCTCGCTCGACGTCAGACGCCGATCTTGCCGCCGCCCTGTTTGGTGATCGCCACGACCGCAGGCCGTACCGGCATGTCGGGCTTGAAATCGGGCCAGCGGGTCGACAGGTCCTCATAATAGGAAGGGCGGCCAAACGCGTCCCAGTCCTCACCGCCGTCGCCCGGATGCTGGACGGCGACGAAGGCGGTCTGATCGTCCGGCGTAAACAGCGGGCCGCACATCTCGGCCCCGATCGGCACCCGGAAGAACAGTTTCGAGGTCGCCCGCGCCGATCCTTCCGTGTCAACCGCCCACAGGCCATCGGTGCGGCCGGTGGCCTTCGGGCCCTGGCCGTCGGTGGCGACCCACAGGCGCCCGGCCGAATCGATCGCGCAATTGTCGGGCATGCCGAACCAGCCATTGGCCGTCGTCGCGGTGGAGAAGGTGGCGCCGACATCGGCCACCGACGGGTCGCCGCATTTCAGCAGCACTTCCCACTTGCCCTTTGTGGCGGCGAAATCGCCGCCGTCCTCGACGATCTCGATGATGTGGCCGAAGGCATTCCCGGCGCGCGGGTTGGCGGCGTCGACCTGATCGGCCTTGCGCTTGGAATTGTTGGTCAGCATGACATAGACCTTGCCGTTGCCGGCATTGGGCTGGATGTCTTCGGGCCGGTCCATCTTGGTGGCGCCAAGCAGGTCGGCGGCGCGGCGCGTCTCGATCAGCACGTCGGCCTGGCCGGCAAAGCCGTTTTCCGCCGTCAGCGGACCCTGGCCGAACACGATAGGCATCCATTCGACCGAGCCGTCCTCGGCGAATCTGGCGACATGCAGCGTGCCGTCGTCGAGCAGGTCCTTGTTGGCCGCGCGGTCTCCGGCATTGAACATGCCCTTGGTGACGAATTTGTAGACATAGTCGAAGCGCTCGTCGTCGCCGAGATAGAAGACGACGCGGCCGTCCTTGGCGACGATCGATTCGGCGCCCTCATGCTTGAAGCGGCCCATGGCGGTGCGCTTGTGCGGCACCGAATCCGGGTCGTTGACATCGACCTCGACGATCCAGCCGAAGCGGTTGGGCTCGTTCGGCTCCTTGGCCAGGTTGAAGCGGTCGTAATGCGCGCCCCATTCATAGGCGCCTTCCGGGATGCCGAGGCGCTTGTAGTTGGCGGCTTCCTTGTGGCCTTCCGGCAGCTCGCCGGAGAAATAGCCATGGATGTTCTCCTCGGCCATCACATAGGTGCCCCAGGGCGTGACGCCGCCGGCGCAGTTGTTGATCGTGCCGAAGACTTTCGTGCCGGACGGATCGGCATTGGTCTTGACGCGGTCATGGCCGGCGACCGGGCCGGACAGCGCCATCTCGGTGTTGGAGGTGATGCGGCGGTTGAGCTTGCCGTCACGCACAACCTGCCATTTGCCGCCGTCCTTGCGGATCTCGACGATGGTGCCGCCATGCGCGGCCATCTCGACATCGACCTGCTCCTTCGAGAGCGGCGCCACCTCGGCCGCCTTCTTGCCGTCCTTCTCGACGATCTTGACGATGCCCGGGAACATCAGATGCGGGTTGGTGTATTCGTGGTTGACCACCAGCAGGCCATGTTCCGCCGAGCCATCGATCGCGATATAGCCGACATAGTCGTTGTTGTAGCCGAACTGCCTGGCCTGGGCTTGTGCCGACTGCTTGGTCGGATCGAATTCCGGCGAATCGGCAAACAGCGGATCGCCCCAGCGCAGCAATACATCGGCGTCGTAGCCCGGCGCGACATGGTGCTTGTCGTCGATGCCGGCCTCCAGCTCGTCGAACTTGAAGGCCGAGCCTTCCGCGGCGCGGGCATCGTCGGCGGCGATCATCGCCAGCGGGCTGACGGTGGCGGCGATCGCCGAGACGGCAAGCGAACCCTTGAGGAAACCCCGGCGCGAAAACCGCGCGGCGATAATCTCGCCCATCGTGCGGTTTTCGCTGGGATTGTTGGCCGGGCCTTCGTTTTCCTCGAGCAGGCTGGTGCGGAATCGGGCGTCGGGGGAGCGATGTTCGGTCATGAGAGCCTCTGGCTGGATTGGCTGGAGCTTGTTGCCTGATCGACCGCTTTACAGTCGGCTGATCACATTTTCGTGACATGGTATCCGCGCTGCCGCTCCCCTCACGACATCGTTTTTCACGCCGGACCTCGGACTTTAGTCCAATCTTGCGCCTGCAAAGGTCCTGGAGGACAAACGCAACGGTCGGAGGTCGCTTCCGGTCACCACGTGTTTCGGCGATGTTGGTTGCACTGCAACGTTGGGGTGGGCGCGCCGGCTCAATCGACGGAGTTCAGGATGCACGGATCGATAACGGCCCGTTGTTGCCGGCTGGCTTTCGGATCGGCGGCGCTTCTGGCGCTGACCATCGCTCCCTATGGAATTGCCTTTCATGGCTTCGTGCCTGGAATCGAGGCCGCGACCGCACTCGCCGGCAAGGGTGGGGGTGGCAATGACGGCGGCGGTGGCGGTGGCGGTGGGAATAGCGGCGGCGGAAACGGCGGCGGCAACAATGGAAACGGCGGCGGCAACAACGGCAACGGCAACGGAAATGGCGCTGATAACGGTGGCGGCAATTCAGGGTCCGGCAAGGGCCAGGGCGGGAAGAGCAGCCATGTCAACGCCATCACCGGCGACGAGATCGACGTGGACGGCAACAAGATTACGGTTCAGCACCCCGACGGCATAACGGAAAAGATCGAGAACGGCCGTTTCAGGATGAAGGATGCGCTCGACCGCACGATCATCGACCGCCCGGCCACACCGGCCGATGTCAGCCGCCTCAAGGCCCTCTGAACCTTGGCCTTCTGAAATCTCGGCCTTCTGAAATCTAGGCCTTGTGAAGCTGGTCAACAGGCAACGACCGGCTTCACACGTCACCTCCGCCGCCCCCCGGCGGAGGTGACCTCGTTTTCGCGCTGTGTTCCAATGCTGCGATGACTTGGAGAATTCCAGGGAAAGCACGTAGCGCTTTCCCTGGCTGCGTTGCCGTAAGTCGGCGATTCCAACGACGCCGAACCGCTCTATGAGAAGTCCCTCTCGCGGTCGCGAAACTCGCGCATCATGAGGGCAGCCTCGGTGCGGTTCCGCACGCTGAGTTTCGAGAGCACCCCCGTCATGTGGTGCTTGACGGTCTTCTCCTGCAGCTCCAGGCGCAAGGCAACTTCCTTGTTGCTCAGTCCTTCCGCCACCAGCCGCAGGATTTCGGTCTGTCGGCCGGTGAGTTGCCGCAGTCGGTCCGCCACGCCGTTGGTGGGCTGCAGGGACTGCACATCGGAAAGCAGCCGGGCCGACAACATCGGCGAAAGATAGCTTTCGCCGGCCGCCACGTTGCGCAGGATATCGGCAAGCGAGCGCGATCCGACTCCTTTGAGGATATAGCCGTGCACCCCCGCGTTCAGGGCCTTGGTCACGTCGGCATTGGCCTCCGAAACGGTCAGCATGACGATCTTCTGGGCGGGATGGTCGGCAAGGATGCTTGCAACCGCGGCCAGGCCGCCGCCGGGCATGGAAATGTCGAGCAGCAATATGTCGGGCTGCACGGTCGAGGCGATGCGTTCCGCGTCCTGCGCGGTAGCCCCTTCTCCGACCACCTCGAAGCCTCCGATCTCCGAAAGGCTGCGTGTCACACCCTCGCGGAAGAGAGGATGGTCGTCGACAATGGCGATGCGGATGGCGCCCATCATGCTTGCTCCTCGACCGAAAGACGGATCATCAATTTCGTGCCCTTCGGCCCCGTCAGGGTTTCGAACTGTCCGCCAATGCTTTCAACCCGCTCCCTAAGGCCGGCCAGCCCCAACCCTTCGGCCCGGGCCGGATCGAAGCCCGGCCCGCCATCCGACACTTCGACGAAAAGCCGGCCATTTTTCATTCCCGCACGCACCGCCTGATCCTTGCCCCGCCCGTGGCGGTAGGCATTGTTCAGCCCCTCCTGCACGAAGCGATAGATGCTGATCTTTTCAGAAGCGCCGGGCTCGGGCAAATGTTTGGGCAGCGTAAGCGTCACCGACGTGCCCGTCCGGCGCTCATGCTCCTCGACGGCCAGCCGCAACACGTCCGCCGCCGCCGCCGTTTCTATCTGCGGCAGCACCAGGCCGGTGCAGATGCCGCGTATCTCGCGCATCGCGTCCTCCAGCGTCTTGCGAATCATGGCGACCTCGGTCGAGCGGCCTTCGCTGCCATGGCCGTCGCCGGTAAACACCGGGCTGTCCATGCGCAGCGCCGCCAGGGCCACCAGTTGGGCAGGGCCGTCATGCAGGTCGGCGCCGATCCGGCGCAGGTATCGTTCGTTGAGCGCCGTGGCGCGGCGGGATGCCCGCTGCACGCGCTGCCGCAAGGCGCTGTTCTGCGTCACCAGGCCCTGCAGTTCCGACACCTGGCGGCGCAGCGCCCCGCGCTGGTCGTCGATGGTGCGGCTGGCGCGCAGGACGATGCCCGACAGAAGCAGGAATGCCGTCAAGGTGGTGCCAGCCACGATCAGCCAGCTCGACAGCAGGGCGGAAGCCAGGGTGGCCTTGAAATCGCCGGCGAGCTCGTAGAATTCGGTGACGGCGACCACGTCGCCGGACCAGGGTTCGCGCACCGGATTGTAGATTTCGAGCAACGGCACACCCGCGGCCCGCTCCTTGTCTTCGTCCTCGTCGAACGTATCGAACTGGGCCATGACGCTACCCTGGAAGGCGGAACGCAGATTTTTGTTCAGCTCGAAGCGGCGGCCGATCAAATCCGCGTCCTTCGCGTAGAGCACCGTGCCGTCGCGGCGCCAGAGCCTGAACGACGCCAGGCGTTTGCCGAGCGCGCCCTGGCCGAGTGTCTCGTCGAGCGCCTGTTTGACGGATTCGCTGAGCTCCTCGCTCTTGCGCAGGTCGGGCAGCAGCGGCGCAATCACACTGTCGACATAAAGCGCCGTCGTGGCGGCCGAATTGCGAATGACGCCGTCCCGGATCTGCGTCGTCACCCAAGTCCCCACGATCAGCATGACGACCAGCAGCCCAAAGCCGCCGGCAACGACGAATTGCAGGGCAAGGGAAAGCTCGCTCCAGCGCCGCGCCAAGTTCTGAAGAATACGAATCATGGTCCCCTGACCGCCCTTCTATCGATATGCTGGGCGATTCCAGCACATTGAGCTTCAGTCTCGCCGTTGCCAAGACCTTCGTTGCAACGACCTCGCTTGACGTCTCGGCGCGCTTCGGAAACAAGGTCCGCGATATCAGGCGAAAGCCACTTCGAGGGGGACGGACGTTGAGTTTTTCGGGATTGCTGCAGCTGGGTTTTTCAACGGTGATCTTCCTGCTGGCGGCGACCGCCGCCAAGCAATGGGGACTGGCGCCGAGCCTGGGCAAGATCCTGCTGACGCTGGCGCTCTATTCGCTGGGCAATCTGATCATGCTGCGGCTGATCCGCGAGTTCGGCATGTCGGTGTCGTTCAGCCTTTCGGCGGTCATCCAGCTGGTCTCGGTCAATGTCGTGGCGCTGGTGTTCTTCGGCGAGCGCGTCAACGCGCTGCAGGCGACCGGCATCATGCTGGCGATCGCCGCCGTGGCGCTGATCACCCTTGGGCCCTATCTGCAAGGGCGGTTATAACCGTGCCGATGAAAAACGCTGCGAAAACGCTGCTCAACCGGGTCGAATTCCCGGTGCTGCTGGCCGGACTGGTCATCGCTGGTGGGCTGTGGGCGTTCGAGGAATTGATGGAGGTGGCGCGGGCCACCACGCCGCACGCCTTCGATACCGAGATACTTCTCGCTTTCCGCCAGCCGGGCCAGCCCGGCCTTCCCATCGGTCCGTCATGGCTGGAAGGGGCGATGCGTGACATCACCAGCCTTGGCAGTACCAGCGTGCTGGTGCTGATCACCACCGCGACGGTCATATATCTGCTTTTGATCCGCAGGCGAGGCACTGCGCTTCTCATCTTCGTTGCCGTGGCGGGCGGCCAGCTTCTGTCGAGCCTGCTGAAAGTCGGCGTCGACCGGCCACGTCCGGAACTGGTTTCGCATCTGGTCAACGAGACCTCGCTCTCCTTTCCGAGCGGCCATGCCATGCTGTCGGCGGTGACCTATCTCACGCTCGGTTCGCTGGCGGCACGCTTCCTGCCAGGCCGAACCACCAAGGTCTACGTGTTGTTCCTGGCGGTGCTGACGACGGTGCTGGTCGGCGTCAGCCGCGTCTATCTGGGCGTCCACTGGCCGTCCGATGTGCTGGCGGGCTGGTGTGCAGGCTTCGCCTGGGCGATGCTATGCTGGTTGGTGGCGAGGGTTCTGCAACGGCGCCAGGCGGTGAGCGACGATGCCTGACCCCACCGTCAGATCAACCTGTTGATGAGGTGCCCACCACAGCCCGCCAGCGCCAAAGCCATCGGTAGCAAGCCTGCTGATGTCATCAAGATCTTGAAAACGTTCAACCTCGTTATCCCCTGCCCCGAATGTGCGGCACCTTAGGCTGAAATCCTCGGAAAGTATCGAGAAATGGACAATCAGGCGAAGACGCTAACGTGCCGCAAGCGTCAAGCGGCCGCTGGTGACCTATGCCGCGTCGATCCGCGATGCGCGGGCGCAGCTGGCGGGAAAACAAGAGGCGGAGCAACCGTCGCTCAACGGTTGAGCGATGCCGGGCCGCTGACGAAAGGACTTTCCTTCAGGTAAAAGCGAAGCAGGCGGTCCGCGTCCTTCGAAATGCCGATCCTGATGCCCTGTCCGATCGCGCCCGCCCCGAATTCATCGTGTGCGAGCCATAGCGGGCCTTCCCGGCAAAGGTCGAGCCCGTCGAGCGATCGATCGATCCGCAATGCCGCGGCCAGCCTTCCGGGCCCGCGCGCCAGGTCGCGCAGGCGCTCGACGCCACGGTTCAGCCGCATGATCGCGATGCCTTCCAGCGGCTCCAGTGCCCGGATCAGCACGCCGGTCCCGATGCCTTGCGCCTCGCTCGAAACGTTCAGCATGAATGAGATGCCATAGGCGAGATAGACATAGGCGTGCCCGCGCTCGAGAAACAGCGACCGGTTGCGCTCCGTCATCCCTCGAAAGCCATGCCCGGCGGCATCGCCGGCGACATAGGCTTCCGTCTCGACGATCCGCCCGCTGACCCTGCCGTCGGGCAAGTCGCGCACCACCAGCTTGCCGATGAGATAACGGGCAAGGGCGGCCGTATCGTCCGGCAGTTCTTCCCGCGCGAGCGGTGGATGATTTGTCGAGCGGTTCACGGGATCCGTTCGACCCATTGCGCGCGCGAAGGTCCGGGTTCGAACGGATCGCCGAAATACTGCGTCTCGCGGGCCACCTTGCCGTCGAGGAACTCCATGATGCTGACCGTGTAGGACGGCCTTCCGTCATAGGTCAGGATATATTCGGTGACCCAGAGGTCACCGGTGCCGGTGATGCGGCGCACGGTGAAGCGCTTGCGGTTCGGCTGCGCGGCGCGGGACGACTGGATGTTGCGCCGCCCGCTTATGCGCTCGCCCGATTGCGGATAGTCGAGCACTGCGTCCTCCCGGTAGACCTCGTGCTCAGCTTCGAAGTCGCTGGTGTCGGAAGCGGCCCAGTGACGATCCAGGGCCGCTCTGATCTCTCGGTCTTCCATCTCGAACTCCTCGGCCGCCGATGGCGGGCCGTCATACCATATATGCCTGCCTGGAGCGGACCTTCGAGATTGCGCGGAACGGCGTTCGCAAAGCCAGCCGAGGCGCCGCCGGCCGCGCCTATCGATCATTTTTCATTAGACATCCGCCTGGCGCAGGGCATTGGCGATCACCGCGAAGGCGGGCGAGTTCTGCCGGCGGGTCGGATAGTAGAGGTAATAGCCCGGGAACAGCGGGCACCATTCGTCGAGCATCAGCACCAACCGGCCCGACCGAAGCTCGTCGGTCACCAAATTCTCCGGCACGTAGGCGATCCCAAGTCCGCTCACGGTGGCGTCGATCATGGGGATCGTCGAATTGAAAGTCAGCTGTCCGTCGACGCGCACCCTCAGCTCTGGAGCGCTCGGTATGGGCTCTCAATCGATCTTCAGCGCCGCCACCTCCCCCTCGTTCATCAGCGGCACATAGAGGATCGACTTGCCGTCGGTGCCGATGTCGGCACTGCCCGGCTTGAAATGCGCCACCGCTTCCGGCGCGCCGCCGGTCCTGTATCGGTAGAGCGTGCCGGTCATGTAGGCGGTGGCATAGATGGTGTCGCCCAGCGCGATGACGCCGTCGAGGTCGGCGAATTTCTGCGCGCCCGCGAGCGGTGTCACCGTCTTGCTGGCGAGGTCGACCGCCAGCAGCCCGCCCGGCTCGGCCGTGCTGAAGTCGGGCTTGATGCCCTTGCCCCACGAGGCGACGATCAGCCTGCTGCCATCGGCGAAGACGCCGTTGGGTGAAGCGAGCATGGCGTCCCTGACAAACAGCTCCGGTCTGTCGCCGTCGATGCGGTAGATCGTGTCGGCCAGCATGTCGGTGACATAGACCTTGCCTGACTGGTCCGACGTCATGTCGTTCAGGAAGACGGCATTCGGGACCACGATGCTGGCGATGAGCTTGCCGCTGGCGAGGTCGACGACGCGGACCTTGGTGATGTCGGCGACATAGAGCTTGCCGCCCGCTATCGCCATGCCCTTGGGCGCGTCCATGCCGTCGGTCCAGTGCTGGGTGACGATCTTGCCCTCCGTGGACAGCACGCTGAGATAACCAATGCCGTCGGCGTCGCCCGGATTGCCTGATATGTTGGAAACGATGATGCGGCTATTGGCGGCGTCGAACAGCGCCGATTCCGGCTGTTCGAGGCCCGTTGCCCGCCAGAGTTCTCCGGCCTGGGCCGGCGGTGCGGCCGCTATGCCGATGGTGGCGATAAAGGCTGAGGTGACGAAGATGTTCATGACTGCTCTCCTTTGATGTCGGCGAAGAGCTAGGCTTTTCGATACTTTTCGGGAAGCCAGATTGCCACTAGTATCGAATACCGATACGAAACCGCAGGCAAGAGGTGCATCCCATGAACGGTCTGGTCTTCGAGGCGCTTAAGCGGACGCTGAAGGCGAAGGGCGTCACCTATCGCGAGCTTGCCGAACGCATGGGCGTTTCCGAGCCGACGGTGAAGCGCATCTTCCATGAGAAGAACTGCAAGCTCGACCGGCTGGTGGAGATCTGCGCCGCCGCCGGCGTGGAACTGGAAAACGTGCTCGGCTCGATGAGCAGGGGGCCGGGGCCGGTCAACCACGTCGCGCCGGAGATCGAGCGCCGGCTCGCCGGCCGTCCGGCGCTGCTGTTCGTCTTCGTCATGCTGTCGGAAAAGTTCACGCCTGAAGGCATCATGCGCTCGCAGGGCCTGAGCGAAGCCTCGATGTTCCTCTATCTGCGCGACCTCGAGCAGCTCGGCCTGATCGCGCTCGGCCGTGGCCTGTCGGCGAAATTGCTGGTCGAAACGCCGATTCAATGGAATTTCGAGGGGCCGCTCAGGCCGTTGTTCGAGATGACCAACAAGAATTTCATCGGCTGGGCGATCACCCATATCGAGAAGGAGGCGACCTTCGTCAGCTTCTCCAGGCGGATGCGCCCGGAGACGGCGGAAATGGTGCGGCGCGAGGCCGAGGAACTGGCCGACCGCGCGAAACTGCTCGCCCATCACGACCAGCACACCACGCCCGAGGACGGGTTGGTCGGCTACAAATGGACGTTCGCCTTCGGCGCCACGCCGTTCGAGGCGATCATGCCGATCGGCCCGCATCCGCGCGACGCCGGGGCGTTCGATCGGCCCGCCGCTCCTGCAAAGGGACGCCGCCCGTTACCGGCCTGATACAGAAACCGAAATCACATTCATGATAGAGTTCGCGCACTGATTTGTCAGATTGTAGAAGGCGGGTTTGCGGAATGCGTGACACGTCCCCATGAAATCGAAGTGATCCTATGTCGACCGCGCCAACACTTGAACTTCGCCGCTATTCGCGCCTGAAAAATTTGCGGGCGCGCGCAGAACGCCAGGGTGCTGCATTACAGTTCTGGGCGCGTACGGCATCGCTCGCCGTGATCTCCTGCTTCTTTTCATTGACCAGCCGCTGGGATGCTTCGCTGCTCTTCGTGCTGGCGGGCCTCGTGCTGTTCCAGCTGGTCGGCCTGATCCAGTTTCTCTTTGCTCGCCGTCGTACGGCGCGATGGTGGATCGGTTACCTCACCGGTACGCTGGACATCATTCTGTTGACCGTTCTGCTGATAACGCCCAACCCGTTTTCCCTCGAGGTCGCGCCGGCCGCGATGCAACTGCGCGAGGGCAGCTTTAAATACCTGCTGATTTTCGTATGCCTTGGCGCTCTGACCCTTTCGACACGATTGGCACTCTATCTCGGCGCGCTCGCGGCCCTGACATGGGCGATCGGGGTGGGATGGGTGATTTCCCATCCGGGAACCGTAATTCCGGCGACGAACCTCTATTCGCTGCCAATGACAGAGCGACTGAACCTCTATCTCAACCCCAATTTCGTCGATACATTCGCGCAGGCGACCAACGTGTTGGTCGTGCTGATTATCGGCGCGATCATGGCGCTGGTCGTCTTTCGTTCCCGACATCTGTCGGAAGACTATGTCAAGGCAGAGCGCGCCCGCGCCAATCTCGCCCGGCATTTTTCGCCCAATGTCGTCGACCAGCTCGCCGCCGATGACGAGCCCTTCGGCCCGGTTCGCCGGCAGGATATCGCGGTGCTGTTCGCCGACATCGTCGGCTTCACACACTATTCCGAGGATCATCCGGCCGAAGCAGTGTTCGAACTCCTGCGTCAGTTCCACCGTCGCATGGAACAAGTCGTTTTCGACCACCGTGGCACCGTCGATAACTATATCGGCGATTGCATCATGGCGACATTCGGGGTTCCGCAAGCCAGCCATGACGACGCGACTCGGGCCATCCAGTGTGCTGAAGCGATGGTCGCCGCTCTCGAGGACTGGAATGTACAGCGTGTGTCCAGGGGATACCCGCCGCTGGACGTTCGGATCGGTGTACAATATGGCGCAGTGGTCATCGGCGCGGTCGGCAGCGAGCGCAATCTGTCCTTCGCGGTGGTGGGCGACACCGTCAACGTCGCCAGCCGTTTGCAGTCGCTCTGCCGTGAGCTTCAGGCGAATATTTGCTTTGGGTCACGACTGATTGAGGCGGCGAAGGCGGAATCGCCCACGACACCGTTGAATGCGCGCGATCATGGACCGATGAGCATCCGCGGCCGGGACGAACCGGTCCATGTCTGGGTCGAACGCAGAGCCGAAAACCAGGGTGTTGTTGCGGTTCCGGCGTGACATAGGCCGCCATGTGAAACGCTGCACCTCGGCAGGACAGCGGTAGGCCGCGCCAGGCATGTCCTGACCTAGGCGGAAAGCCATCACGTGTCCGCCGCGGTTGCGCCAGCCTTTGCGGCTGCGGCGTCCGTGCTTGCCTTGTCGTCCCAGGTCACGGCCCTGTAGTCGAAGCCGTATTCCAGCGTCGGCTTGACGATGCGGAAAAACGGCGACAGGTCGAAATCGCGCGGCGTGTAGAGCGAGTGATGGCGGATGTGCAAGATTTCCCTGCGCATATAGGTCGACTGCGCCGAGGCGCGGCCGGGCGCGCGGGATATCTCGGGCAGGATCGGATAGCGGATCTGGCCGTAAGCCTCGGCAATCAGCGTCGAGCAGATCGCCCGCGTCGGGTCGCCGGAGCCGAAGGCCAGCATGCGGCGGCGCCAGCGCACCGGCACCGGCGGCGTCGGCATGAAATAGCGCAGCATGTCGAAGATGTTCTTGAGGTCGTATCTCAGGCCGAGCTTGCTGATCATGAAGGCGACGACCTTGTCGCGGTCTTCGGGTGCCAGGCCGCTCGCCCGGCAGATGCGGGTATTGTAGGTCCGGTACCGCGACAAGGGTACGGCGACACAGCCTTCGCCGAGCGTGACCTCGATCAGCCGCCTGCGTTCCGAGCCGTCATCCGGTTCGGCCAAAGCGTCGCCGACATAGAAGGCCGCATGCGACCACGTGGACTGGGTCAGATACTTGATCGCCGCCGAGATCTTCTGGTTGCCCTCGATCAACAGGACGTCGCCCGGCTCCAGCGTGCGGCGCAGTGTTTCGGCGTCGGAAGGCGTGTAGGGCTCGTATCCCGAGGATTCTTCCTGCAGCTGACCGGCAAGCCAGCGGCCCAGTCGATCCAGAAGCATGTCGCCAGGCTCGGTCATCGGCTATGGCGATTACCACAGGCCGGTGCCCGAGGGCAAAGCATGTTCGGTCCGGATCAGCCGGTGGCCGCAAGTGCGCCGGCGTCTTCGGCCGAGCCGGCAAGATCGTCGCGGGCCTTGCGGGCAAGCCTTTTCGTCGAGCGCTTGGGGCTGTCGTCAAACAGTTCGGCCGCCTCGGCAAGGCACGCCTTCTTCAGGCTCTTTTCCGAACGCTTGAGCAGCTTGCCGAGAAGTTTCGTATCCTCGGGCGGTCCCAGCGGCTCGTCGTCCGCCTCGAGCAACGCACGCATGACGAACACATCATGCAGTTCGCCGAGCCGTTCGCCCAGCGCATCAACGGCCTTGCGCCGCGCCTTGATCGGGGTCGGCCACAGCCTGCCGAGCAGCGACAGGTGCATGCCATGCGTCTTGGCCGCCTTGCGCAGGTCGTGGAAATCGTCGGCCTCGCCGTGCGAGCCGGCCTTGTCGAGGGCCCTCCTTGCACGGCGCAAGGTGGCGCGGGCGCCTTCGGCAAGCACGTCGGCGGCCTGTTCCGGCTGGTCGGGCAGGGTAAGGGTTTCCATGCGCTTCATGCCGTCTTCGCAGGCAGCGGCGGCCGCGCCGATCGCTGCCTGCAGCCCGGCGCCTTCGTGCAAATCATGCTGGCGTGCGATCAGCCGGTCGCGCACGGCATCGAGCCCGCCATCGGCGCTTTCCCTGGCAAAGGCCGCCGCCAGCCGATCGATGGTTTCGATCAGAGCTGTCGCTTCACGCGGGCCGGCAAGCAGCGCCGCCACATTGCGATAGCATTGGTTTTCCGTGGCACAGAACGTTTCGTCTCCGGAACGAACGAGGCGCAACAAGGCGCGCGCGCTCTTCAGCCGCTTGCGGCATTTGTGTAGCCCCTGTTCGGGCCGAGTGCGCGCCACGTCCAGATGTTGCAGGGCCTTGCCGATTTCCTCGGCAAGGATGCGTCTGACCTCGCCGGTCAGCGGCAAGCGCGGGTCTATGCGAAAGCTCATGCGGCGATCTCCGGTATCCCCCCGAGGGCGAGCGACGCGTTGTAGAACATCTGTTCACCGGTGACTTCACGGCCGAGCCAGTCCGGCAGCATTTCATCCGGAACGTCTTCCGGAGTCTCGAGTTCGGCCACCACAAGTCCCGCCAGTGCGCCGCCAAAGACATCGACTTCATAGAGATAGCCGCGATGTCTAACATGGTAGCGTGTCTTCTCGATGACACGTCCGATGGCGAAGTCCAGCATCTCCACCGCCTCCGCCAGCGGGATCGGATATTCGAATTCGTCGCGCTCGCGCGCGCTGCTGCCGAATTTGAGCGTCAGCTTGGCCGAGGCGCCATCACTGATGCGGATGCGGACGGTTCGTCCGGGTGCCGTGGCGAGATAGAACTGGAGAATGCGGATATCCGCTTCCACCAGGTCCCGCCACGCGGGGCTGGAGACCAGGAACTTACGCTCGACTTCCTTGCCCATGGCCGCGCACTAAAGCGTTTGCCGAAGGCGATGGCAAGACGGCACCGCACACAAGTTGACTTTAATCAATCGATTGATTAAAATGCTTGCCATGATCAAATTGTCGGCCGCCAAGCCGCCCCGCCACGCGACATCCCCGGCTGAGCTAACGCGTGCCGCGCTCGTTCGGGCGGCGCTGAAACTGTTCGGGCGGCAGGGCTTCGACGGCACCTCGACGCGTGAAATCGCCGCCGAGGCAGGGGCCAATATCGGCTCGATCGCCTATCATTTCGGCGGCAAGGAAGGTCTTCGCGCCGCTGCCGCCGACTTCATCGTCGAGACCATTCAGGCCGTCGCCGGTCAGGCGCTCAATGAACAGGCCGCGACGGCTGGCGATCCGGAGGCGGCGCGCGCGCAGCTGTTCGCGGCCCTGGAACGGATGGTCGGCTTTGTCGTTGCCAGCCCGCAGGCCGGGGAGATCGTGCAGTTCGTGCTGCGCGAACTGTCGCATCCGACGGCGGCGCTCGACCGCATCTATGACGGCGTCTTCGAGCCGGCGCATCGCCGCCTGTGTCTGCTCTGGGAGCAAGCCACCGGCGAGCCGGCCGAGAGCGAACGGACCCGGCTCACCGTGTTCACGCTGATCGGCCAGGTCATCTATTTCCGCATCGGCCGCGAGGCGGTGATGCGCCGCATGGGCTGGCAAGACATCGGTGCCGCCGAGGCCGCCAAGGTGGTGGCGGCCACCACGGACAACCTCGGCGCCATGCTGGCCGCCCGAAAAGGGGTAGGGATGAAGGGACCAAGACAATGAGCTTCCTGTGTTCGCTGCCGCTCGCCGCCCAGCTGTTCGGTGCCTGCGCCCCGGCGGCACCGCTCGCCGTCGGTTATGTCGAGGGCGATTACGTGCTGCTGGCGCCGATCGAGGTGGCGCAGGTCGAGACGGTGACGGTGAAGCGCGGCGATCGCGTCACGCCGGGAGCCACCGTGGTGACACTCGAAAATGCCGATGCCAGGATCGCGGTGGCGCAGGCGCAGGCAAGCCTCGCCCAAGCACAGGCGCAGTTGGCCGACCTGCAGGTCGGCAAGCGGCCCGAAGAAATCGCCGCACTCAAGGCTCAAGTCGACATGGCCAAGGCGCAGGCAGACGACGCAAGACGCAAATACGCTCGCGCCGCCGATCTGTTCAAGCGCGGCACCGGCACCCAGGCCGACTATGACACCGCCTCGGCGACGCTGGAAACCGCCAACGCCCAGGTCGGCCAGGCCGAGGCCAACCTCGCCGTCGGCGGCCTGCCGGCGCGGTCCGAGACGATCAAGGCCGCCGACAACCAGGTCAAGCAGGCGCAGGCCGAACTGGAGCAGGCGGTGTGGCGCCTCTCCAAGCGCACGCTCGCGGCCCCTTCGCCCGGCCGCGTCAACGACGTCATCCGCAATCCCGGCGACACGGCGGGCCCGACCGCGCCTGTCATCTCGGTGCTCCCCGACGGCGCGGTGAAGCTCAGCGTCTATATTCCGGAGAGCGCTTTCTCCTCGGTCAAGGTCGGCAGCCTGCTCAGCGTCCATTGCGACGGCTGCGGCCCGGAGGTGAAGGCGCGCGTCAGCTATATCTCGCCCGATCCCGAATTCACCCCCCCGGTGATCTACTCCCTGGAAAACCGGCAGAAGCTGGTCTACCTCGTTGAGGCGCGGCCGGAGGGCGATGCGGGGCCGCTGCAGCCCGGCCAGATCGTCGATGTCGATCTCGCGGATATGGGAAGATGAACGCCATCGACGTCCGCGGCCTGGTCAAGCGCTTCGGCGGCAAGATCGTCGTCGACCATGTGACCATGTCGGTCGCCGAGGGCGAGATCGTCGGCTTCCTTGGCCCCAACGGCTCGGGCAAGACCACCACGATTCGCATCATGTGCGGCCTGCTGACGCCGGACGAGGGCGAAGGCACGGTGCTGGGTTTCAACATCCGCACGGACAGTCTCAGGATCAAGCGCGAAGTCGGCTACATGACGCAGAAATTCTCGTTCTACGAGGATCTCACGATCGGCGAGAATCTGGAATTCGTGGCGCGGCTCTACCGGCTGAGACCAGTCGAGGAGTATGTCGCCCGGACATTGGAGGAGCTCGGCCTGGCGACGCGCCGCAACCAGCTGGCCGGCACCTTGTCCGGCGGCTGGAAGCAGCGGCTGGCGCTGGCCGCCTGCATCATGCACAAGCCGAAGCTGCTTCTGCTCGACGAGCCGACGGCCGGCGTCGACCCGAAGGCGCGGCGCGAGTTCTGGGACGAGATCCATCGCCTGGCCAGCGGCGGGCTGACCGTGCTGGTCTCCACCCACTATATGGACGAGGCCGAGCGCTGCCACCGCATCAGCTACATCTCCTACGGCAAGATGCTGGCCACCGGCACCGTGGCCGAGGTGGTGAAGAACGCAGGGCTGACCACTTTCGTGGTGCAGGGTCCGCGGCTTGACAAGGTGGCCGAAGCGCTTGAGGGCCGCGCCGGCGTCGACCAGGTGGCGCCGTTCGGCGCCACGCTGCATGTCGTCGGCTCCGACCGCAAGAAGCTTGAAGCAGCGCTTGCCGATGTCGAGAGAGAGCACAAGGGCGTGACCGTGGCGCCGGGCGAAACCAGCCTCGAGGACGTCTTCATCCAGTTCATGTCCGGTTCGAAGGACAACATGACATGAAACATGGCATGAACAGCGTCTTTTCCTTCGCCCGGCTCGGCGCGCTGCTGATCAAGGAGTTCATCCAGATGCGGCGCGACCGCATCACCTTCGCCATGATGCTGGGCGTGCCGCTGTTGCAACTGGTACTGTTTGGCTTCGCCATCAACAACGATCCCAAGAGCCTGCCGACGGCGCTCGTTGCCATCAGCAACGACCAGTATACGCGCGCCATGGCCTCCGCCCTGCAGATGACGGGCTACTACCACTTCGACTATGTCGCGCAGAGCGCCGCCGAGGCCGAGGAACTGATGGCCAAGGGCGCCGTCTCTTTCGTGGTGACGATCCCCGCCGATTTCGCCCGGCGGGTCGAGCGCGGCGACAACCCGCAGATCCTGATCGAGGCCGACGCAACCGATCCGTCGGCGGCGAGCGGCGCCGTTTCGACATTGAGCAAGGTGGCGAGCCAAGCGCTGCTGCGCGCGCAGGGCATGCAGGCGGCGGCCGCTGAAAGCGCCAGGGGGCAGCTGCAGGTGGTGGTGCACCAGCGCTACAATCCCGAAGGCATCTCGCAATACAACATCGTGCCTGGCCTGCTCGGCGTGATCCTGCAGATGACCATGGTGATGATGACCGCCATGGCGCTGACCCGTGAGACCGAACGCGGCACGATGGAGAACCTTTTGGCGATGCCTTCCAGCCCGGCCGAGATCATGCTCGGCAAGGTGCTGCCCTTCCTCGTCGTCGGCGCGGTGCAGGTGGCGGTGGTGTTGACCGCGGCGAAGCTCCTGTTCAGCATCCCGTTCGTCGGCTCGCTGACGCTGCTTTTGTCTGCGGTGCTTGTCTTTGTGCTGGCGCTGGTGCTGCTCGGCTACACGATCTCGACCATGGCACGCTCACAGATGCAGGCGATGCAGCTCACCTTCTTCTTCTTCCTGCCGTCGCTGCTCCTGTCGGGCTTCATGTTCCCCTATCGCGGCATGCCCGGTTGGGCGCAGGTGCTGGGCGAGATCTTTCCGCTCACGCATTTCCTGCGCGTCACCCGGGCGGTGATGCTCAAGGGTGCCGACTTCCATGCGATAGGAGCCGAGGTCGGCTGGCTGGTGCTGTTCGTGGTGGTGTTTGCAGGCACGGCTCTGCTCCGGTTCCGCCGCACGCTGGATTAGAGGTTAGGGGCCACCGAATGACCGACGCCTCTAAGCCGCCGCCATGATCTCGGCGTAGGTGCCGAAATCGACATTGCCGCCGGAGAGCACCACGGCGACGCATTTGCCGGCAAGGTCTATCTCGCCCGACGACAGCGCCGCCAGCCCGACGCAGCCGCCGGGCTCGACCACCAGTTTGAGATGGGCCATGGCGTCGCGCATCGCCTGCGCGGTCGCTCTATCGGAAACCGCAATGGCGCCGGCGAGGTTGCGGCGGTTGATCTCGAAGGTGATGGCGCCCGGCTCGGCGGTGAGGATGGCGTCGCAGATCGAACTGTAACCCGGCTCGTTCGAGACCCTGGCGCCCGCTGCCAGCGAGCGGCGCGTGTCGTCGAAATGCTCGGGCTCGACCGCCCAGATCGCGGTGCCGGGCGAGGCATCCTTGACCGCAACGGAAATGCCGCTGGTCAGGCCGCCACCGCCGCAGGGAATGACGACCGCGTCGAGCCTGACGCCGAGCGCCCGCGCCTGCTTCACCAGCTCCAGTCCGATCGTGCCCTGGCCGGCAATGATGGCCGGGTCGTCGAAGGGCGGCACCAACGCCATGCCCTTGTCCAGATAGGGACGGACCACCGTCATGCGGTCGTCCTTGAAACGGTCGAAGGGCACCACCTCCGCTCCCATCTTGCGGACATTGGCGATCTTCATGTCCGGCGCATCCGCCGGCATGGCGATGACCGCCTTGACGCCGAACATGGCGGCGGAAGCCGCCACCCCTTGCGCATGGTTGCCCGAGGAAAAGGCGACGACGCCACGGGACCGCTCTTCCTCGCTCAGTGACGACAGCTTGTTGTAGGCGCCGCGGAACTTGAACGACCCGGTGCGCTGCAGCGTCTCCGGCTTGAACAGGATGCGGCCGCCGAAGCGCCGGTTCAGCTCCTGCGATTCGAGCAACGGGGTCTCGACGATCAGGCCATAGAGGCGAGCGGCGGCGGCGTGGATGTCGGCGATGCCGGGAGGGATGGTCATGGCGGGTCCTGGTGATGCGATCCGGTCATGGTGCACGGAAAGGCTTGCGCGATGCCAACGAAAAAATGTGACAGGGACAAAGTTGGTGAGTCAGAACGGCGGGCGGTGCTGCCCCTCACCTGCCTGCCGGCACTCGTCATTCGAAAAGCCAAGCAGTTGGCTTTTCGTCCGCTACGCGGACCATTCCTCAACTCCCCGTATAGTCACGGGGACAGGGCGCTTGCCGCCGAGGTCAGCTGTTTTCTCCCCGTCACTATACGGGGAGAAATGCCCGGCAGGGCAATGAGGGGTGGCGCTAGCCTTGGCAATTGGCCGCGTCCTGCCCCAAGGGCCCTTAGCCCAATCCTAACCCAGCAACGTCCGCTGCCGTTTGCTCCCGCCCAGCTTGCGCCAGCCGTTGAACCGATGCGTGGCGGCGGCGAACGAGATCTTCATCTGCTGGGCCACCGTATAGCGTGACTTGCCTTCGTCGAACATGCGGTAGCAGCACTCGACGCCTTCCTCGGTCAGCTTGCCGTCCGGCGCCTTGTTGTGTGGATTGGCGGGGTCGAATTTCTCGACCTGCTGCTCGACCAGGCCCTTCAGGCGCTGCAGGTCGGCCTCGATGCTGGCGATGAGATCGAGGACCGGTTTCGGATCATAGGCGTGCGGAGGCGTCTTTGCCGTCATCAGCTCGTTCCTTTTTATGGCTTGGCTCCAGATATAGGCGAACATTCACTGATAATGAAGAGCGATACCCAGACCGGGGCTTCAACTATTCTTGAACCGCCGGCCAAGCGCGCGATTGACCATGGACGCCGTAAACCTTAGTTTAGAACCATTCTAAACTAGGATGATTTTCTCATGCTTTCCCGTGTTTTCGGCTTCGGCCGCCGCCCCTTCGAATCGCTCTCCGAACAGGAGATCCTGGCGCTGGCCATTTCATCGGAGGAAGATGACGGGCGCATTTACCGGGCCTATGCGGACGGGCTGGCCGAGACTTTCCCGCAATCGGCAAAGGTGTTCGAGGAGATGGCCGAGGAAGAGGATGGCCATCGCGACTCGCTGATTGAACTCTTCCGCAAGCGTTTCGGCGAGCGCATTCCGTTGATCCGCCGTGAACATGTGAAGGGCTATTACGAGCGCAAGCCCGACTGGCTGGTGCGGCCGCTCGGCGTCGAGGCCGTGCGCCGCCAGGCCGAGGCGATGGAGCGACAGGCCTATCTGTTTTATGTCGAGGCGGCCAAGCGCACCACCGATGCCTCGACGCGAAAGCTGCTCGACGATCTGGCGTTGGCCGAACAAGGGCACGAGACGCTGGCGCAGCGCCTAGAGCAGACGCACGTACCGGGCGATGTGAAGGACGAAGAGGCCGCCGCCGAACAGCGTCAGTTCATCCTGACCTACGTGCAGCCCGGGCTGGCTGGTCTGATGGATGGATCGGTCTCGACGCTGGCGCCGATCTTCGCCGCCGCCTTTGCGACCCATGATACCTGGCAGACCTTTCTGGTCGGGCTGGCCGCCTCGATCGGCGCCGGCATTTCAATGGGCTTCACCGAGGTCGCTTCCGACGACGGCAAATTGTCGGGCAGGGGCTCGCCGGTAAAACGCGGCATCACCACCGGCGTCATGACGTCCGCGGGCGGGCTCGGCCACGCGCTACCCTACCTCATCCCGCATTTCTGGACGGCCACCGCCGTTGCCGCCGTGGTGGTGTTCTTCGAATTGTGGGCCATCGCCTTCGTCCAGAACCGCTACATGCAGACCCCGTTCCTGCGCGCCGCCTTCCAGGTGGTGCTGGGCGGCGCCCTGGTGTTCGCGGCCGGCGTGCTGATCGGGAATGCGTGAGGCGCGCTTCTTCCTTCCCCCCTTGTGGGGGAAGGTGGCCTCGCGAAGCGAGGTCGGATGAGGGGTGTTCCAGGGAACACCAACGTCTCACTCCGCTGGAACACCCCTCATCCGTCTCGGCGCTGACGCGCCGATCCACCTTCTCCCACAAGGGGAGAAGGGAAGGCGCTACCCATTCACCGCCCGGCTGTCCGCCGGCGCCTCGTCCCTCTCGGCCAGCCCGTAGTCCCGCACCACATGGGCGATCCGCAATCTATAGCCGGCAAAGATACCGCCGCGCCCGGCCTGCTGCGCCTGCCGGTGTTCTTCCGTATTGCGCCAGGCCTTGACCGCCTCCTCGTCGCGCCAGAATGACAGCGACAGCACCCGGTTCTGGTCGGCCAGGCTCTGGAAGCGCTCGACGGAAATGAATCCATCGATGCCGTCGAGCAGCGGACGCAACTCGGCGGCGATGCCGAGATAAGCCTCGCGCCGGCCTTCCGCGGGCTGCACCTCGAAGATGACGGCGATCATACCTTCACCAGCGGCGCGTGCGGGCCGGACGCCAGTTTCAGGAACATGCGGTCCTCCTTGAGGATGAATCGTTCGCGGCGGGCGAACTCGTAGTTTGCCTTGCCGGCGGGGTCGGCGGCAAGCCGGGCGCGATAGGCTTCGTAGGCCGCCAGGTTTTCGATGTTGTAGGCGGCATAGGCCGTCGTGGCCGAGCCCTCATGCGGCGCGAAATAGCCGATCAGATCGGCGCCGCAGCGCGGAATGGCCTGGCCCCAATTGCGGGCATACTCCTCGAAGGCGGCCTTGCCGAACGGGTCGATCTCATAGCGGATGAAGCAGGTGATGGTCATCTCGGTCTCCTCGGGGTTTTGCAGCGACGGTTCGAGGGCGGTCGAAACGTCACGCGCATCTCTGTGCTAGTCAGTCTGGTGTCAGGAGCCATCATGCCGGCTCCTTGAGCTGGACCGAGAATACTGGTTATCTGACAAGGATGCTTCGATGAGGATCAAACCATGCGCGAAGGACCCGATATTGCCCGCATCGCCAGCCTGGTCGGCGATCCGGCCCGCGCCAACATGCTGAACGCCCTGATGGGCGGCACGGCATTGACCGCGAGCGAACTGGCGCTGGAGGCCGGCGTGTCGCTGCCGACCGCGTCCTCGCATCTGTCCAAACTGATGGAGGGCGGACTGCTGACCGTGGCCAGCCAGGGCCGGCATCGCTATTACGGGCTGGCCGGCCCGCAAGTGGCCGGCATGATCGAAGCCATCACCGGCGTGGCCGAAGCCGTCGGCCCCAAGCGCGTGCGGCCGGGCCCCCGCGACGGCGCGATGCGCATCGCGCGCGTCTGCTACGATCATCTTGCCGGCGAACAGGCCGTTGCGATGCTGGATCGTCTTGTCGACAAGAACATACTGGTCCGCGACGACAAGGAGATCAGGCTCGGCCCGTCCGCGGCCTCGCACTTCGCGGCGATCGGCATCGATGTCTACACCAAGCCTAGGCGGCCCGTGTGCCGCGCCTGCCTCGACTGGAGCGTGCGGCGCTCGCACCTCGCTGGAACGCTGGGCGCCGCGATCCTCGACAAGATCCTTGCCGAGAAATGGGCGCGCCGCGAGAAGGACAGCCGCGCCGTGGTTTTTTCACCGCCGGGCAAGCAGGCGTTCGAAAGGGTGTTTTTGGGATAAGAGGTCGGCGGCGCTCATTTTCGCGAAGCCGGCGGGACAGCGCCCCCGGCGTCGAAAGTGTCGAATTACCCCCGCTTCAAAGCCTTCCCCTGCCTGAAAAAGTCCTTCCATGGGTCGGCTTCCGCCAGCTTCGCCAGCGTCGTCTTGTCACCGATCGGGAAGGCGTTCGGCGCCAGCCCGGCCTCGATCTCGGGCCAGGTCACCGGCATGGACACCGTCGCGCCCTTCTTGGCCCGTGAGGAGTAAGGTGCCACGGTGGTCGCGCCGCTCCCATTGCGCAGATAGTCGACGAAGATTTTTCCTGTACGCGCCTTCTTCGACAGCGTCGCCGTGTAGCGGTCGCGGGCACCCTGCTCCAGCGCCCTGGCGAAATCATGGGCGAAGTCTTTGACTTCGGCCCAATCCGCCGATGGTTTCAGCGGCACGACGACATGAAAGCCCTTGCCGCCCGATGTCTTGACGAAATTGGGCAGCGACAGCTCGTCGAGCTTGCCCCTGATGTCGAGCGCCGCCTCGCGCACCGCCTTCACATCGACGCCCTCATCGGGGTCGAGGTCGAAGACGATCTGGTCCGGCTGTTCGAGCTTGTCGATCGTGCAGCCCCAGATGTGGATCTCGACCACACCATACTGGACGAGCGCCGCGACCCCGTCGAAATCCCGGATGAACAGGATTTCCTCGCCATCCCCGGGGTCCCTCATCCGGGCGATCTTGTCGCTCATTCCGGGGGAGGCGTGTTTCTGGAAGAAGCGCTGCCCGCCAACGCCGTCCGGCGCGCGCACCAGGCTTAGCGGCCGGTTGACGACGAACTGTTCCATGCGCGGCCAGACCAGCGCGTAATGGTCGAGCAGGTCCTGCTTCGATATCTTCTCGTCGGGCCACAAAAGCTTGTCGGGATGGGAGAGCTTTACGGAGGTCGTCATCCCGCCGGCAGGCCTACCGGCGCTGCTTGCCGCCGGCTTGGCCTTTGCCGGGCCCTTGCCTGTCGCTGGCTTGCCTGTCGCCGCCTTTGGCTTTTCCTGCACGACTTCCTCCGCCGGCTTGTCCTCGCGCAGCCCCTGGAACGAAGCATGGCGTATTATACGGTCCGAGGTCCAGCTGCGAAACTCCACTTCGCCGACCAGTTCCGGCCTGACCCAGACAAGGCCCTTGCCTTTCGGCACCGCCGCATCGAAGGGCGAGGCGTCCGACGTCAGCGCATCGAGCCTCTTTTTCAGCTCGTTGGCGCCCTTGGTGGAGAAGCCGGTGCCGACCCGGCCGGCATAGTGCAGGCGGCCGTCTTCGTAATAGCCGACCAGCAGCGAACGCAGGCCGCGTCCCGTCTTGTCAGATGGCAGATAGCCGCCGATGACGAATTCCTGCCGCGCCGTGCACTTCGATTTGACCCATGCCGGACCGCGCCCGCCGCGGTAGGGCGCATCGGAGCGTTTTGAGACGACGCCTTCCAGCCCCATGCGGCAGGCATGTTCCAGCATGATCTTGCCGGGTTCGGCAAAATGGTCGGAGAAACGCACCGCCGCATTGTCGGCCTGCTCGCCGAGCAGGTCCTGCAAGGCCTGCTTGCGCTCGACCAGCGGTTCCCTTCGCAAATCCTTGCCGTCGAGCCGCATCAGGTCGAACACATAGTAGATGAACCGGTTCGTCCGCTTCGCCGACAGGTCCTGCTGCAGCAGCGCGAAGGACGACACGCCGCTGTCGGCCAGCACGACGATCTCCCCGTCGATGATGGCATCGCTGCATTTCAGCCCGGCGAGTTCGGCCGCGATCTCGCCGCCGAATTTTTCCGTCCAGTCGAGGCCGGTTCGGGTCAAGAGCCGCACGTCGGTGCCGGCGATCTGCGCCTGCATGCGATAGCCGTCGAACTTCACCTCATGCAGCCAGTCCTGGCCCGACGGTGCGTCCCGCTCCAGCGTGGCGAGCTGCGGTTCGATGAAGTCGAGTTTCCTGGCCCCGGCCTTGGCCTTGCCGGTGGCCGGCTTGTTCGAGTGCCAGACCTTGGGTTTCTCGCCCTTGGCCGCCTTGCCTTCGCCGACCTCCTCGATCGTCAGGCCTGATTTCACCGACTTCGGCTCGTCGTTGAGAATATCCTCGCCGGGGCGCGCGGCGGCATCGTCGGACTTGATCAGCAGCCAGTTGTCTCGTTTTTCGCCCGGGCGCGGCCGCAGCCGCACCAGATGCCATTTGCCACGCAGCTTGTGGCCCTCGAGTTCGAAGTTGATGTGCCCCTTCTTCATCATCTTCGCGGGTTCGTCCTCGGGCATCCAGGTTCCTTCGTCCCAGACGAGCACCGAGCCGCCGCCATATTCGCCCTTGGGGATGGTGCCTTCGAAGCCGGCATAGTCGATGGGATGATCCTCGACATGCACGGCCAGCCGCTTTTCGTGCGGGTCGAGGCTAGGACCGCGCGTCACCGCCCAGCTCCACAGCACGCCGTCATGCTCGAGGCGAAAATCGTAATGCAGCCTTGTCGCGGCATGCTTCTGGATCACGAAGATGCCGCCGCCCTTCTTCCCGCGCGTAACCTTGCCGGCCGGCTCCGCGGTCTTCTTGAAGTCGCGCTTCGAATGATACTGTTCGAGGCTTGCCATCTCGTATCCTCAGGCCGATTTGCGTTTCGGCGCAACGCTTTTCGCCTTGGCGCTTTTGGTCGCCGGCTTGGCTTTCGCCTGGGATGATGGTTTCGACGGGCCGGAGTCCGACGAGAGGCTCTTCTTCAGCGCGTCGAACAGATTGACGACGTTGGAGGGCTTGGGAGCGGCCTTGGCCTTCGGCGCCTTGTGCCCCGCCTTCTTGGCGCGGATCAGTTCGAGCAGGGCGTCCTCATATTTGTCCTCGAATTTCGACGGATCGAACTTCGCCTTCTTCTTGTCGATGATGAGTTCCGCGAGATCGGTCATCTCCTGGTCGGTTTTCACCGCCTTGATGTCGCCGAAGACGCTCTCCGGCTGGCGCACCGTGTTGTCGTAGCGCAGCGTCGTCAGCACCATGCCCTTGCCGAGCGGCTCGATGACCACGGGACGTTCGCGTTGATAGAGCACGATGCGGGCAAGCCCCGCCATCTTCTTGCCCGCCATGGCATCCCGGATGACGGCGAAGGCCTCTTCCGAAACCGTGTCTGCCGGCGCGACATAGTAGGGCGTGTCGAGATAGATCTGCTCGATCGAGGCTTTGTCGACGAAGCCGTCGAGGCTCATCGTGTGCGAGGATTCGATCTGCACCGCCTCGATCTCGTCCTCCTCTATACGGACGAAATCGCCCTTATCGATCTCGTAGCCCTTGATCTCGTCGCCGTCCTCGATCGGTTTGCCGGTCTCGGCATCGATGTAGATCCGCTTCACCGTATTGCCGGTCTTGCGGTTGAGGATGCGGAACGAGACCTTCTCGGCGTGGGTGACGACATTGGTCAGTTCGATGGCGCACGTGACCAACGAGAGCTTCAGATAGCCTTTCCAGGCCGGGCGCGGCGCCATGACGATTTCCCCTTGAGAAAGATCAGCTGGAACGGACGACCACCCCGCTCGGTTCCAACGCGATCCGGCCGGGGCCGGCGCGATTGCCGCCGGCCCCGGCTGTCTGCCACTATTCGGCGGCTTGCAGGTTGATCTTGCTTTCCGCCATTTCGGTCAGCTTGCGATCCGTCGCCTGCTCTTCCCTGAGGTTTTTGGCCAGCACGTTGGCGCAGTCGCTGCGGCCGAGCTGTTTGGCCCAGGCGATCAAGGTGCCGTAGCGGGTCATCTCATAGTGCTCGACGGCCTGGGCGGAAGCGATCAGCGCGGCGTCGAGAACATCCTTGTCGTCGACATCGCTGCTGACGTCGTCGGCCTCCTCGAGAATGCCGTCAATGGCCGGGCAATTCACCGGCTTGGCCTTCACGCCGTGCAGCTCGAACACCTCCTCGACGCGTTCGATATGGCCCTTGGTCTGTTCGAGATGTTTTTCGAAGCCGGCCTTCAATTGCGGATCGGTTGCCTTGCCGATCATCTTCGGCAACGCCTTCTCGATCTGCTTCTCGGCATAATAGATATCGCGCAGCGTGTGCACGAAGAGATCGTCCAGTGTTTTGATGTCCTTCGAAAAGAAGCCCATGATTTCAGCCTTTCCATTGCTCTTGCTTGTGGCGGGAGGTCCGGCCTGCCGGCAGGCAGCACCTGTGAGCCGGCAATGCCGGTCCTGTGATCCCAACGTCCGTTGCCCGGGCCGGTTCCGAGCCCACCGGCCATCCGGCAAGGAAATTCCAGCGACGGTTCGAAAGTTGAAACAAAAGCGCGCCAAGGCGACATTCAAACGAAACATATGTGATGCAAAAGTCACACCAGCCGAAATGACGACAAGGAGCACCGAAACACCCCGAATCAGCCGCATTCCGGCCACGAAGCGACGGGTTTTCGACCAAAAATTAACATCGCGTTCACTGAGTATTCACGCCTTGATGCTATCGTTCTCGCAATTCGGAAGGGACATCCGAAAATCGGGACAGGGACCGGGTAAAATGAACTTCGTCACGCACCTCATCGGCTATGCCGCCGCCATCCGCGAATTCGTCGCGCCGACCTATCGGCCCGAGCGCTACTACATGCGCGGCCCCGGTCCGGCCTGCGCCCGTCGCGGCACCTCGCTGGGCGCGCACTGACCATGACTTTCGAGAGCCGCCACAACAGCCGCATCTGCAGGCCGGGTGCCTCGTCCCGCGCCACGACCTATCGCGCCGAACGTCCGGCCTTCGCCGGCAGACAGCGTGCGACATCGCCGCGTCTTTGAGACCGCCATCGGCTGGCTTAGTGTCACAGGACATAAGCAGCCGAGGCCAGCGTGACCGACCGTCCCAAGCCGCCTTCCCCATCCTTTGATGCAAGCCATCCGTGTACAGCTTCCAGCCATTGCCGGTGGCGCCGGAGGGCGAGCATGACGCGACGCCGCGCGCCCATTTTGGGCGCATAAATCCACCAGCCATCTCACCGCACCTTCCGGCGGCTCCATGCCGGCCCCCGAGCCTTTGAAACGCATGCCCGCTTGCACAAGGCGCGGCCGGAGACGAAAGTTTTTTCCGCAACCTGTCGAAATCGGCCACCGCCGCGCGACATACGTCTGGCCCCGCAAGGACGCGGCCCTCGAAACCACGGGAGAAGACCCATGCGATACATGCTTTTGATCAACAACGACGAAGCCGCGCTGGCGAACACGCCGATCGAGAAAGCCCAGCAGATGAGCGCGGCCTATGCCGCCTATACCGAGGCGTTGAAGAAGTCTGGCGCGTGGCTGGCCGGCGAAAGGCTGCGTCCGACCCAGGCGACCACCTCGGTGCGGATCGCCGACGGCAAGACCAACGTGATCGACGGCCCCTATGCCGACACCAAGGAGCAGCTTGCCGGTTTCTACATGATCGAGGCGGCCGACATCGATACCGCCATCGACTGGGCGGCACGCTGTCCGGCGGCCAGCACCGGCACGGTCGAGCTGCGGCCGATCTGGGAAATGGCCGACTATATGCCCAAGAAGTGACGGCGTGATGGACAGTCGCCCGGAGATCGCCCGGGCGGTCGCCGAGGCCGCCGCCCGGCAGAGCTATGGCAAGCTGGTCGCCTGGCTCGCCGCGCGCACGCGCGACGTGGCCGCCGCCGAGGATGCGCTGGCCGACGCCTTTGCCGCGGCGCTCGAACGCTGGCCGCGCTCCGGCGTGCCTGAAAAGCCGGAAGCCTGGTTGCTCGCCGTGGCCAGGCGGCGGCGTGTCGATGCGGTGCGGCGGCGGCTGACCAGCGAAGCCGGCCGTGACCATCTCAAGCTGATTGCCGAGGAGACGGAGGCGCGCATGACCGACGAGGACCTGCCCGACGAACGATTGCGGCTGATGTTCGCCTGCGCCCATCCGGCGATCGAACCCGGCGTGCGGGCGCCGCTGATCCTGCAGACCATCCTCGGCTTCGATGCCGCCACGATCGCTTCCGCCTTCCTGCTCTCGCCGGCCACGATGGGCCAGCGCCTGGTGCGCGCCAAGAGCCGCATCCGCGAGACCGGCATTCCGTTCCGCGTGCCGGAGCGGGCCGAACTCGGTGAAAGGCTGGATGCGGTGCTGGAGGCGATCTACGCCGCTTTCGCCGAGGGCTGGTCAGATCCGACCGGTACCGAGACGCGGCACCGCAACCTCGCCACCGAAGGCATCTGGCTCGGCCGGCTGGTGGCCTCGCTGCTGCCGGACGAGCCGGAGGCGCTGGGCCTGCTGTCGCTGATGCTGTTCGCCGAGGCGCGCCGCGCGGCGCGTCGCGACACGGCCGGGGACTATGTGCCGCTCGCCGAGCAGGACCATGCATTGTGGGATCATGCCCTGGTCGACGAGGCCGAAGCATGTCTTCGCGGCGCCGCCGCCAAGGGCGTCATCGGCCGCTACCAGCTGGAGGCGGCCGTGCAGTCCGTCCATGCGGCGCGGCGGCTCACCGGCCGCACCGACTGGATCGCGATTCGCGAACTCTACGACGCGCTGTTTTCGATCGCGGGATCGCCGGTCGTGGCGATCAACCGCGCGGTGGCGATCGCCGAGACCGAGGGCGCGGTGGCGGGGTTGGCCGCCCTTTACGTGCTGGGCGACGACAAGCGGCTCAACGGCTATCAGCCCTACTGGGCCGCGCGTGCGGGTCTCCTGGCCAGGCTCGGCCAGGGACCGCAGGCGGTCGAGGCCTATGATCGCGCGATCGGCCTCGAGCGCGATCCGGCGGTGCGCCGCTTCCTGCAGGCAAAACGCACCGCGCTCATACAGTGAGGTCGTGCGCGCGGGCGGCTTTTTCGGCCGATCAGACCGGCCACATCTCGTGCGAGGTGTTGAGCGTCTTCATAAGCGGGTGCTGGCGCAGCCCCGCCCACAGGCGTTCGATATCAGGCCAGGCCGCCCGCGCTCTGTCGATGTCGGGATGCCAGGCCACCAGCATGACGAGATAGATGTCGGCCAGCGACATCTTATCGCCGACGAGCCAGTCGCGGCCGCGCAAGGCGGCATCAACGACTGCAAAAGCGCGGTCCATCTCGGCGACCGCAGCCTGTTTCACCGCCTTCGTACCCTCGGCATCCGCCGTGTAGCGATGGGCATAGTAGAGCCGCAGCACCGCCGGGTAGAGCACCGAGGACATGAACGCCATCCAGCGCAGGAACTCCGCGCGCGCCGGTTCCTCGGCCGCCGGCGCCAGGCCGGCCTGTGGGTGGCGTTCGGCGAGCAGGATGCAGATCGCCGCCGATTCGGTGACCGAGCGCCCGTCCGGCAAGGTCAGCACCGGCACCTGGTTCAACGGGCTGATGGCGAGAAAGGCCGGATCGGGCGCCTCGTTCTTCGGCACGTCGATCTGTTCGAAAGGCGCATCGATCAGCGCCAGCGCCGCCTCGACGACGAAGCCGCCGCTGCCGGGGCGCGTGTAGAGCTTGTACATGAAATCCTCCCCCGGCCCGAACCAGGGCCGCTGGAGGTTTGCACCGGAGCAGCGGTCTGCTCAAGTCGGGTACGGCGCGCCACGGCAGGTTTTTCTGCGGGCCAGGCTCACGGGGCCTTTCCTTCTCCCCTTGTGGGAGAAGGTGGCCTCGCGAAGCGAGGTCGGATGAGGGGTGCTCCAGGGACCACCAACGTCTCACTCCGCTGGAACACCCCTAATCCGTCTCGGCGCTAACGCGCCGATCCACCTTCTCCCACAAGGGAAGAAGGAAAGACGGGAGTTCGAAACCCTAAGCCCCAAGCCCCTCGAACAGGATCGTCGACAAATAGCGCTCGGCGAAATCGGGGATGACCACGACCAGGGTCTTGCCCTTGTTCTCCGGCCGCGAACCGACGACGATCGCTGCCTGCAGCGCCGCGCCCGACGAGATGCCGACCGGCACGCCCTCGAGGCGGGCGATGAGGCGCGCATTGGCGACGGAATCCTCGTTCGAGACCTTGACGATCTCGTCATAGACCGTGGTGTCGAGGATCTTGGGCGCGAAGCCGGCGCCGATGCCCTGGATCTTGTGCGGGCCGGGCTGGCCGCCCGACAGCACCGGCGAGGCATCCGGTTCGACGGCGACTACATGCAGCGCGGGCTTGCGCTTCTTCAACACCTGGCCGACGCCGGTGATGGTGCCGCCTGTGCCGATGCCGGCGACGAAGATGTCGATCTCGCCCTGCGTGTCGTTCCAGATTTCCTCCGCTGTCGTCTTGCGATGGATTTCCGGATTGGCCGGGTTTTCGAACTGCTGCGGAATGATGGCGTTGGGGATCGTCGCGGCCAGTTCGTCGGCCTTGGCGATGGCGCCCTTCATGCCTTTCGGGCCTTCGGTCAGCACCAGTTCGGCGCCGAGCAGCGCCAGCATCTTGCGGCGCTCGACCGACATCGTCTCCGGCATGGTCAGGATCAGCTTGTAGCCCTTGGCGGCGGCGGCGAAGGCCAGCGCGATGCCGGTGTTGCCCGATGTCGGTTCGATCAGCGTGGTCTTGCCGGGCGTGATCTTGCCGGCTGCCTCCAGCGCCTCGATCATCGCCACGCCGATACGGTCCTTGACCGAGGCGATCGGATTGAAGAATTCGAGCTTGGCGACCAGATTGGCGACGATGCCCTTCTCCTTGGCGAACTTGTCGAGCCGTACCAGGGGCGTGTCGCCGATCGTGTCGGTGATGGAGTTGTAGATGCGGCCGCGGCCGGGCACGCGGGCGGAGGTAACGGGCTTGTTCATTGGTTTCGCTCCCTGGATTTCAGGCAATTGGCAGTAGCCGACAGAATAGGGCTTTCAACCGCGCAAGATAGGCTGCGGCTCGAAAATATCCGAGGGGGGCGTGTGCTGAAAACGCCTGGCCCTCGGAAAAGCATTTCTCGAAACAGCCGGGCCACGGAATGGTTTGGCCGAAACGACCTACTGACGAGCAGCGATCGCCGCCGCCGCGCCAACCATGAACGCGCCGGCGGTGCGGTTCAGCACCTTGAGCGCGCGCGGCGACTTCAGGAACCAGCGTGCCTTGGCCGCCAGCGCCAGGTAAGGCACCAGCACGACGAACAGGACGACGACCGTCAGCGCGACGAGAATGCCGTAATCGGCAAGCGTGATCGTCTTCAGGTCGACGATGGTCGGCGTGATGGCGAGGTAGAAGATCATGGTCTTTGGATTGCCGAGCGTCACGGTGAGGCCGGCGGCGAAGCTCGACGGCAATCCGCCCTTGCCCTTCCTGGCTTCGATGGTTTCGGGTGTGATGCCGGCGGTCCAGAAGCGCCAGCCGAGGAAGGCGAGATAGGCGACGCCGGCCCATTTGATCGCCAGGAAAACCATGCCGAATTCCTGGGCGACGAAGGCGAGGCCGAGCACCACGGCGGTCAGATAGATGAGGTCGCCGAGCATCAGGCCGAAGGACATGGCCAGCGAAGAGCGAAAGCCCGAGCCCAGCGCACGCGCGACCAGGGCGGTGATGCCGGGGCCGGGAATGGCGGCGGCGATGCCGAGAGCGGCGCTGTAGGCAAGGAATCCGGTGAGGGTCATGGTGTCGGCGTCCAAGGGCGAGTATGCCCTTGTCGCACGAGGCGGGCTCCGGGAGAACGCCCTGCGCGCGGGATTCGCTTACACCAGACGGCAATGGTCCGGCCGCAAGGACGGGTCAGGATCGGCCGCCGCTACAAGTCACGCGCCAGATCGTGCCGTTGCCGTCTTCGCTCACGATCAACGATCCGTCGCCGGCCACCGCCACGCCCACAGGCCGGCCCCAGACCTCGCCATTGGAGGCGACGAAGCCGGTCATGAAATCCTCATATTCTCCGGTCGGCTTGCCGTCCTTGAACAGCAACCGAACCACCTTGTAGCCGGTCCTGTTGCCGCGGTTCCAGGAGCCGTGCAGGGTCACGAAGGCATCGCCTCGATACTCCGGCGGAAAGCTTTGGCCATCATAGAACGCGATGTTGAGCGGCGCCGAATGCGCCTGCATCAGCACGTCGGGAATATCAGCCTTGCCGGCGAGGTCGGGGCGCTCGCCCTTGTGGCGCGGGTCCTCATTGTTGCCGATGTAATACCAGGGCCAGCCATAGAAGGCGCCTTCCCTGACCGATGTCGCGTATTCGGCCGGCACATTGTCGCCGAGTGCGTCGCGTTCGTTGACGACGCACCACGGCGCGCCGGTTGCCGGCTGCACGGTCATGCCCGAACAGTTGCGCAGCCCGGTGGCGACGACGCGGCCGTTCTTGCCGTCGGGGTCGAAGGCCCGCACCTCGGCCCGGCCCGCTTCGGAACCCCAACTGGCGCCGAGCGGCTTCGACTTGACCCAGGCATCGAGCCCGCCTCTGGGTCTTTTGCCCATATCCTCGGCGACATTCGAACCCGAGCCGACGGAGAGGTAAAGTGTCTTGCCGTCGGGCGAAAAGGCGATGTCGCGCGTCCAGTGGTGATTCGCCGGAATGTTGTCGACGATGGTTTGCGGGTCACCCGAGGCCTTCAGGTCGCCATTGCGATAGGCAAAGCGCACGATGCTGTCGCTGCTGGCGACATAGACCCATTGCGGGTCGTTGCCCAAGGGATAGAAGGCAATGCCATAGGGCTGGTTGAGGCCGCCGGCGAAGATGCCGTTTTCGGCGGGTTTCGCGCTGTCCTTCGTCAGGCGATAGACGCGGATCTGGTTGGCTTCGCTGTCGGCGACGAACAGGTCGCCGTTCGGCGCGACGCGCACGACGCGCGGATTGTCGATCCCCGAGGCGATCAGCTCGGCCGAAAACCCGGACGGCAGGCGTGGCTTCGCATCCGCCGGCATGTCGACAATGCCGGCGCCGTTCGAGGCGGATTTGGTGGCATAGGGTTTAGGCAGGTCTTCCGGCTTGATCAGCCGGCGTACACCGGGCCTGTCCGCCCGCCAGTCGCCGAAAGCCGCCGCGCCTTTGAGCGCAGGCTGATCGGCCTGCTGGGCGAGAGCCGCGGTCGTGAGAAACAGTGCGGACATCGCCAGTCCGGCCAATCGCATCATTTCCTCCACTCGATCGTGAAGGAAATTAACGATCGGTCTGTCCCTGGGTTCCCTCACGCACGATGGTTCGAAGCAAACGTCAGGAATCAGGTCCCGGCAGCGTAAAAATCGTCATCCAGGCGTTTTTCCAGGGCAACGAGATCGGCGGGCAACGGCAGGCCCATGGCGCGCATTTCGCGCAGTTTTTCGCGCAGCTGTTCCTGAATTTCGTGCTGGTCTTCCGGCTGGTTGACCATCTCTTCGAGCAGCAGACTGATCTGGGCCTTGAATGATTCCAGCGCCATTCTTTTTCTCCTTTGCGGCCTGTCTCGATTTTAGGACCTTAGCGCAGCATGCGGGAAATCAGCTGCGCCGTGTAATCCACCATCGGCACGATGCGGGCATAGTTGAGCCGGGTCGGGCCGATGACGCCGAGCGCGCCGACGACGCGTGCGTCCTTGTCGCGATAGGGCGCCACCACCAGCGATGAGCCCGACAGCGAGAACAGCTTGTTTTCCGAACCGATGAAGATGCGCACGCCCGACCCCTCCTCGGCGAGGTCGAGCAGCTGGATCAGCCCGTCCTGCGTCTCCATGTCCTCGAACAGGTGGCGCAGCAATTCGATGTCGGCCTGGGCGGTGACGTTTTCGAGCAGATTGGCGCGGCCGCGCACGATGAGCCGCGCCGGCAGGCCGCTTTCGGCGCCCGCCCACACCGCCAGTCCCTTCTCGACGAGGTCCTGCGACAGCGTGTCGAGCGCCGCCCTCGTCTCTTCCTTGATGCGGGCGATCTCGGTGCGCGCCTCGGCCAAAGTGCGGCCGCGAATATGCGCATTGAGGAAATTCGAGGCCTCGTGCAGTTGCGAGACCGTGATGCCGGCCGGCAGGTCGACGACGCGGTTTTCGACATCGCCGTTCTGCGACACCAGCACGGCCAGCGCCTTGGTCGGCTCCAGCTGGATGAATTCGATATGCTTCAGCGCCACCTCGTTCTTGGCGGCCAGCACCAGGCCGGCGCCGCGCGACATGCCCGACAGCATCTGGCTGGCCTCGGTCAGCATGTGCTCCAGCGTCGCGCCCGAGCCGGAGGCCCGCACCTGCGCCTCGATGGTGCGGCGCTCCTCGTCGGAGAGGTCGCCGAGCTCCATGAACGCGTCGACGAAGAAGCGCAGGCCGGCCTGCGTCGGCAGACGCCCGGCCGAAATGTGCGGCGCGTAGATCAGCCCGAGATGCTCGAGGTCGCTCATCACGTTGCGGATGGTGGCCGGCGACAGCGAGGACGGCAGGATGCGCGACAGGCTGCGCGAGCCCACGGGTTCGCCATCCCTGAGGTAGGAATCGACGATGCGCCGGAAGATGTCGCGCGAGCGCATGTCGAGCGATTGAAGCGCGGGCGACCGCGACGCGGGATCGACTGCCTTGGTCATTGCGGCCAAAAACCTCCGGCTCAAGGATATAGACTTCCGTTACCCGCGCGCAACCCGGTGTCTGTGTCAGATCACCCGGTGTCTGTGCCAGATCACCCTGTGTCTGTGCCAGATCACCCGGTGCCGGATCGCTCGGCCATTTTCCTTTGCGCCATGGGCTTGGTGGGGCTACAAGCCGGCCACGATTCCGAAAAATGACTGGAAAGAAGCCTGAATGCGCCCCTCCAAACGCCAATTCGACGAAATGCGCGCCATCTCCTTCGAGCGCGGCGTCTCCAAGCATGCCGAAGGCTCGTGCCTGGTGAAATTCGGCGACACGCATGTCCTGTGCACCGCGAGCCTCGAGGAAAAGGTGCCGGGCTGGATGCGCAATTCCGGCAAGGGCTGGGTCACGGCCGAATACGGCATGCTGCCGCGCTCGACCGGAGAGCGCATGCGCCGAGAGGCTTCCGCCGGCAAGCAGGGCGGCCGCACGCTGGAAATCCAGCGCCTGATCGGCCGTTCACTGCGCGCCGTGGTCGACCTGCAGGCGCTGGGTGAACAGCAGATCACCGTCGACTGCGACGTCATCCAGGCCGATGGCGGCACCCGCACCGCTTCGATCACCGGCGGCTGGGTGGCGCTCCATGACTGCCTGCGCTGGATGGAAGCGCGGCAGATGGCCAGCGTTTCGAAGGTGCTGAAGGATCATGTCGCCGCGATTTCCTGCGGCATCCATGACGGCCAGCCGGTCATCGATCTCGACTATATCGAGGATTCCTCGGCCGGCACCGACGCCAATTTCGTCATGACCGGCAAGGGCGGCATCGTCGAGATCCAGGGCACCGCCGAGGGCGAGCCCTTTTCAGAGGCGCAGTTCGCGGACTTGATGGGATTGGCCAAGAAGGGCATTTCCCGGTTGGTCAGCCTGCAGCAGATGGCGGTGGCGTAGGATTTTGATGCCGAGTCCAGGCGCCCCCCTCTGTCCTGCCGGACATCTCCCCCACGAGGGGGGAGATTGGCAGTTTGGCTGGCCGTGCCTGCCCTTCAACGTTGAAAAGTGGCGAAAGCGACTGATACAGCCAATCTCCCCCCTCGTGGGGGAGATGCCCGGCAGGGCAGAGGGGGGCGCCTCGTGACACCTTCCGCAATCCTGGAATCGGCCCTCTACGTCACCGACCTGCCTGCCGCCGAGCGCTTCTACACCGACATCCTCGGCCTCATCCTCCTCGGCAAGGTGGAAGGCCGCCACCTCTTCTTCCGCTGCGGCCCGTGCGTTCTGCTCATCTTCAACGCCGAGGCGACCAAAATTCCGCACGCACCGGACGCGAAGCTGAAAGTACCGCCGCACGGCGCGGTTGGCGAAGGCCATCTGTGCTTTGCCGCAACCGCCGCTGAAATCGACGGCTGGAAAGCCCATCTCCAAGCGAAGAAAATCGCCATCGAAAGCGAATTCGAATGGCCGCAAGGTGGCCGTTCGATCTATATACGCGACCCCTCGGGCAATTCGATCGAGTTCGCCGAGCCGAGAATCTGGGGCCTTTGATGCATTCACTCCATGGCAAGAAGATCGTCGTCGCCAGCCACAATGAAGGCAAGCTGCGCGAATTCGCCGACCTGATGGGTCCGTTCGGCTTCGAGGCGAAGTCGGCCAAGGAGTATGGCCTGCCCGAACCGGACGAGACCGGCACCACCTTCAAGGAAAACGCCTACATCAAGGCCTTCGCGGCCGCGAAGGCGACCGGCCTGCCGGCGCTGTCGGACGATTCCGGCCTCTGCGTCGACGCGCTCGATGGCGCGCCAGGCGTCTACACCGCCAACTGGGCCGAGACGCCGGAAGGATCGCGCGATTTCGCCATGGCCATGCAGCGCACCGAAGTGGCGCTGCAGGAAGTCGGCGCGGCCACGCCCGAACGGCGCACCGGCCGCTTCGTCGCCGTCATCTGCCTCGCTTTTCCCGACGGCGAGGCCGAATATTATCGCGGCGAGGCCGAGGGCGCTCTGGTCTGGCCGCCGCGCGGCGAACTCGGCTTCGGCTACGATCCGGTATTCCTGCCCAATGGCTTCGACAAAACCTTCGGCGAGATGAATGCGGAGGAAAAGCACGGCTGGAAGCCAGGCCAGGCGACGGCGCTGTCGCATCGCGCCCGCGCCTTCCAGAAATTCGCGCGCGCTCGGCTTGGTTCGGAATGATCGGGTCCAGCACCACCATGGCGCTCGACCGCAGTCCCGGCTTCGGCGTCTACGTGCATTGGCCGTTCTGCGCGGCCAAGTGCCCCTATTGCGACTTCAACAGCCATGTCCGCCACCAGCCGGTCGACCAGGAGCGCTTTGCCGCCGCATTCGAGGCCGAGCTTGCGACGATGCGCCAGCGCACCGGACCGCGCGAAGTGACCAGCATCTTCCTCGGCGGCGGCACGCCGTCGCTGATGAAGCCGGAAACGGTGGCCAGGGTTCTGGACGCGGTGGCCAAGAACTGGACGGTGCCTGACGGTATCGAGGTGACGCTCGAGGCCAACCCGTCCTCGGTCGAGGCGGAGCGGTTTCGTGGTTACCGGATCGCGGGGGTCAACCGCGTCTCGCTCGGCGTGCAGGCCCTGAACGACAAGGATCTGCGCTTCCTCGGCCGGCTGCACAATGTCGAGGAAGCCCTGCACGCCATCGGGCTCGCGCGCGAAATCTTTCCGCGCCTGTCCTTCGACCTGATCTATGCGCGCCCGGGACAGACGCCCGAGGATTGGCAGGCGGAACTCGAACAGGCGATCGGCCATGCCGCCGACCATCTGTCGCTCTACCAGCTGACCATCGAGGAAGGCACGCCCTTCCATGCGCTGCACGCGGCGAAGAAATTCGCCATTCCCGATAACGACCACGCCGCCGACCTCTATGCGCTGACGCAGGAGATCACGTCGGCGCATGGTTTGCCGGCTTATGAGATTTCCAACCACGCGCGGCCAGGCGCCGAGAGCCGGCACAATCTGACCTACTGGCGCTACGGCGAATATGTCGGCGTCGGCCCCGGCGCGCATGGCCGCTTCGTCGAGAACGGCCATCGGGTGGTGACGATTGCTGAGAGAATGCCGGAAACCTGGGCCAACCTGGTCGAGGCCAAGGGCCATGGCATAACCGGCGGCGAGCTCCTGACTCGCTCCGAAGAGGCCGACGAATTCCTGCTGATGGGGCTCAGGCTCGCCGAAGGCATCGACCTCACCCGCTACGAAGCGTTTTCCGGGCGCGGCCTGTCGAGCGCGCGGCTGTCGGTGCTGCAAGGCGAGGGGCTGGTGGCGCCGATCGGCAACACGCGGCTGCGCGCCACGCCCGCCGGCATGATCGTGCTCGACGCCGTGGTGGCGGACCTGGCGCGCTGAGCATGATCCCGAAAAGTGGGACCCGGTTTTCCGACAAGATCATGCTCACACTGAAAAGCACCACTCATTGAAAAACATCCTCTTCGTCTGCAGCCAGAACCGCTTGCGCAGCCCGACCGCCGAGCAGGTGTTTTCCACCCGCCGCGACATCGAGGTCGAATCGGCCGGCACCAATCACGATGCCGACAATCCGCTGACGCCTGAACTGGTGGCATGGGCCGACATCATCTTCGTGATGGAGAAGACGCACCGCAGCAAGCTGCAGAAGAAATTCAAGGCCAGCCTGAAGGCGGCCAAGGTGATCTGCCTCGATATCCCTGACGACTACGAATTCATGGACCCTGAGCTGATTGACCTCCTCAAGGCAAAGGTCTCGCGATATCTCGTCTGACACCATGCTTTCTCTATCGCAAGGCGACACGAAAATCACCCGGCGCTCAGTTGGTATCTAGCCAGACCGGCTTTTATTTGCTGATATACCCACGGCGTACTTTGGGGGAAATAAATGGCTGACGATGTCGACGAATTCTTTGATGATTTTGACCATTACGCAAATGAAGTTAGCGCTGCTCGCCATCAAGATTTTGCGAGGATATTAAAGCAGTGGTTTCAGACTTTGGAGCATGCCCCTGAGCCTCTCCGGTCCCGATTAGCTTGGCTTCGTGAGTATCTGCCCGCTGGTCAGTTGGAAAAGGAGGTCATTGTCCAAGGCCGGGGGATGGTCGGATCGGGCAAACTGAATTGGCCAGATGACTTGGAATATAGGCTCTCTGGCCAATTACAATTGCTGGATGCCCTTACTGAAAAGGAGGATAGTGCCTGGCAATTCGCGTTCGGCTTCTTCCCAGGCGGCGGAAACAATATCAACGCCACTTTAAACCAGTTGGTGGAGCATTTTTTTCAACCTCACGTCCGTGAACTCAGGCGTTATCTTGTAAAGAATGCCGAGAAACCAATAACGAGACCGGAGGCCGTTCCTGCCTCAGATCGTCTCGTTCGGCTTGATCACAACCAGCCGGAGTATTTGGCAACGATCGATGCCATTGCGGTTGCTGAAAGTGCTGCGGTCGCATCCAACGAAATTCTACCTGAGGACAGGGAACGGATCAAATTTGAGCTTGATGCCGGCATATTGTTACTGAAGGCCTCTTCAGCCCGCATTGATGCCATAGAAGCCGTACTCATCCGTGCTCTTCGTTGGTTGTCCTCGAACTTCGCAGGGGCCGCGCTCGGAATCGCAGCCGAACACGCACTTCAGGTCGTTTTGAAGTTAATCGGCGGCTAAGCGTCGTGTTTGTGGCGGTGCTTTCCGCGCTCTTTCTCGGCGTGCGCCTCGCCGTTCCGGACTGGCTTTGCGCTGTCCTTGTCGCGGCGGGTGCGGTGCTGGTCGCCTATCGGGGATAGCGGCACGCCGTGGCGCGCGCTCTTGGTTTCAAGACGGGTGATGAAGATGTCGAAGCGATTGGGCATCGTCCGGTCAGTGCTCCGTCGTGCTGTCGGGTTTGTTGTCGGAAAGTCTTGTGTTGCTGGGCAAAGCGACCGCGGCCGGCTCTCTGGCCGGTCCGATCTTGGCGGGCGGCCGCTTGTCCCGGCGCGAGGTCCGATCGTGGTCGGCATAATAGGGCGCGAACGCGTCCTGTATCGTCAGGCTGTCCATCCTGTCCTCCCAAGGGAATCAGGGGCTAAATCTGCCAAAACCGGTTTCGTTCCCCACTGTGGCGAAGGAATGGCGGCCACCTTACATCGGCGTGAGTTTTGCAAGCCGGCGCCAGCCATGCCAAACAAGACTTGGCAGGCCAAACAGGATTTGGCAGGCCAAACAGGCCTGAACGGAGACGGCATTGGTGAGTGGCGAGACGGGCAAGCGCAGCTATGTGGTCGGGCAGACCGAGATCGCGGCCCGTCCGCTCGATCCGGCGCTCTATCTGGTGGCGACGCCGATCGGCAATCTCGCCGACATCACGCTGCGCGCGCTGGAGACGCTCGCCGCCGCCGACATCGTCGCCTGCGAGGACACGCGCGTGTCGCGGGTGCTGCTCGACCGCTACGGCATCCGCCGACGCACCACGGCCTATCACGAGCACAATGCCGGCGAGGCGGGGCCGAAGTTGATCGCGGCACTTGCGGCAGGCCAGAGCGTGGCGCTGATTTCCGATGCCGGCACGCCGCTGGTTTCCGATCCCGGCTACCGGCTGGTCGGCGAGGCGCTCGACCAGGGCATTCGCGTCGTACCGATTCCCGGCCCGTCGGCGCCGCTTGCCGCGCTGACGGCGTCGGGCCTGCCGTCCGACGCCTTCCTGTTCGCCGGCTTTTTGCCGGTCAAGGTTGGTCAGAGGCTGTCGCGGCTGGAGGCGCTGAGGGCGGTACCGGCGACGCTGATATTCTTCGAATCGCCGCGCCGGCTGGCTGAATCGCTCGGCGCCATGGTCGAGGCGCTGGGCGGCGAGCGTAAAGCCGCCATCGGCCGGGAATTGACCAAGACATTCGAGGAAATCCGCACCGGCACGCTGCGGGCTCTTGCCGATCATTACGCGGCGGCGGACACGCCGAAGGGCGAGATCGTCGTCTGCATCGGTCCCGCCGAGGCGAAGGCCGACGAACCGGCAGACATCGACCGCATGCTTTTGTCGCTGGCGGCGGAGATGCCGGCCTCCAAGGCGGCGGCGGAAGCGGCGAAAATGACCGGCGGCCAGAAGCAAGCGCTCTACCGGCGGCTGCTCGAACTTAGAGAAAGCGGCGATGGCTGAACGCCCGAGCGCCAGCCGTCAAAAGGCCTACCGGCGCGGCCATCGCGGCGAATGGCTGGCGGCTGCCGCGCTGATGCTGAAAGGCTACCGGATCCTGGCGCGCCGCCATCGCACCCGCTTCGGCGAGATCGACCTGATCGCCCGGCGCGGCGATCTGGTGCTGTTCGTCGAGGTCAAGGCGCGCCGCACGCTGATCGAGGCCATGGAGGCGATCGGCCACGAATCGGAGCGCCGCATCGAGGGCGCGGCCGACATCTGGCTGTCGCGCCAGCCGGACTATGGCAGGCTGTCGATGCGCTTCGACATGGTCGCAGTGCTGCCCTGGCGCTGGCCCGTGCATGTTCCGAATGCGTTTTATGGACGAAGCTAGGCTCGTTGCCGGAGGCAATCCATTCGTTGAAGTTAGTGCTGCCCCTCATCGCCCTGCCTCTCCCCGTATAGGGACGGGGAGAAGTGAGCTGGCCGCAGCGACGGCGACCTTCTTGCAACCGCTGTAGTTGGCGAAATCGCGGATGACAGCGCCCCTCTCCCCGTCCCTATACGGGGAGAGGATGCCGGCAGGCAGGTGAGGGGCAGCGCTAACGTTCGGCGGCTCCAACCGAACCGGTCGCTGCAATCACCCCCAGATCATCAGCGCCACCAGCCCGACGACACCCACCACCAGCCGCCACCAGCCGAACAGCGAGTAGCCGTTGCGCGAGACGTAATCGAGCAGGAGGCGGACCACGAACAGCGCCGTGACGAAGGCGGCGACGAAGCCGATGGCGATGATCGGCAGGTCGGCCGAGGTCAGCACGTTGCGGTTCTTGAACAGGTCGAAGGCGAAGGCGCCGACCATGGTCGGGATGGCAAGGAAGAAGGAAAATTCCGCCGCCGCCCGCTTGTCGACGCCCAGAAGCAGCGCTCCGACGATGGTCGAGCCCGAGCGCGACGTGCCGGGGATCAGCGACAGGCACTGGAACAGGCCGATCTGCAGGTAAAGCCGGGTCGGAAACCGCTCGACGTCGCGATAGACCGGCTTGAGGTTCATGCGGTCGACCACCAGCAGCACCACGCCGCCGATGATCAGCATGATGCAGATCAGTCGTGGCGATTCGAACAGCACCGTCTTGATGAAATCGTGCGCCAGCGCGCCGATGATCGCGGCCGGCAGGAAGGCGATGAGGATGCCGATGACGAAATGCCGCGTCAGCCGGTCATGCGGCAGGTCGAGCAGCATCTGCCACAGCCGCCGGAAATAGACGCTCAGGATCGCCAGGATGGCGCCGAGCTGGATCAGGATCTCGAAGGCCTTGCCGGTCGACTGGAAGCCGAGGAAATGGCCGGCGAGCAGGATATGGCCGGTCGAGGACACCGGTATGAATTCGGTCAACCCCTCCAGCAGGCCGAGCAGCAGGGCTTCGACGATGGTCTGGCTTTCCATTTCTACCTCGGCATTGGCGTGATGGCTAACGGAATGGCTTGCTTGTCATGGCGCCGAAGTGCCCCTATAGGTCGCAACACCCCTGACGGCCCGCAAACCGGGCGGCCAAGACTTACCGGTGCGCCCGGCGATTCGCCAGTCCACACTCGTGCGCTTTATCATCGCGGAACCATGCTGACGCTTTTCCACCATCCCATGTTCGCCACCTGCCGCTTCGTCCGCCTCGCCTTTGGCGAGTATGGCGAGGAGCTGGCGCTGATCGAGGAAAAGCCGTGGACGCGGCGCAAGGAGTTCCTGGCGCTGAACCCGGCTGGCACGCTGCCGATCCTGCTGGCCGAAGGTGACGTGCCGATCATCGGCGCGACGGTGATTTCGGAATATCTCGACGAGACGCGCGGCGTGCTGAAGCGCGACAAGCGGCTGTTCGCCGAGGATCCGATGCAGCGCGCCGAAATCCGCCGGCTGATCGACTGGTATCTCAACAAGGCCGAAAGCGAGGTCACCCGGCACCTGGTGCGCGAACGCGTGCTGAAGCCGGTGATGCCGGAAACCGCGGGCGGCGGCTCGCCCGATTCGGGCGCTATCCGCGCCGCGCGCGCCAACATCCGCCAGCACATGAAATACACCAACTGGCTGGCCGGCACCCGCCACTGGCTGGCCGGCGGCAGGGTCACCTATGCCGATCTCGCGGCCGCCGCGACGCTGTCGGTGCTCGACTATCTCGGCGAGATCGACTGGCGCGAACACCCCGCCGCGCGCGAATGGTACACGCGGGTGAAGTCGCGGCCTTCGTTCCGGCCGCTCTTGACCGACCGCGTGCGCGGCCTGTCGCCGGTGTCGCACTATGCGGACCTCGACTTCTGACGCGGCAAAACTGCGTGCGCTGATCGACGCGGAGGCACGGCGCGCCGGCTTCGATGCCGTCGCCGTCACCACTCCCGATGCGATCCCGCTGGCGCCGGCGAGACTCGCCGAATTCGTCGCCGATGGCTTTCACGGCTCCATGGACTGGATCGCTGAGACGATTGCGCGCCGCAGCGAGCCCTCCACGCTTTGGCCCGACGTGCGCTCGATCGTCGTGCTGGCGATGAACTACGGGCCTGACCGTGACCCGCGCGACCTGTTGTCGAAGCACGACCGTGGCGCGATCTCGGTCTATGCGCAAAACCGCGACTATCACGAGGTGATGAAGGGCCGGCTGAAAGAAATCGCCGGCAAGATCGTCGCACGCGCCGGCGGCGACGTGAAGGTGTTCGTCGACACCGCACCCGTCATGGAAAAGCCGCTGGCCGAGGCAGCAGGGCTGGGCTGGCAGGGAAAACACACCAATCTGGTCAGCCGCGAGCACGGCTCCTGGCTGTTCCTCGGCACCATCTTCACCACGGCCGAACTGGCACCCGACGAGGCCGGGATCGACCATTGCGGCTCTTGCCGCGCCTGCCTCGACGCTTGCCCGACCGACGCGTTCCCGGCGCCTTATAGGCTCGATGCGCGGCGCTGCATCTCCTACCTCACCATCGAGAATAAGGGGCCGATCCCGCATGAATTCCGCGAGGCGATCGGCAACCGCATCTATGGCTGCGACGACTGCCTCGCCGCTTGCCCGTGGAACAAGTTCGCCAGTGCGGCTTCGGAGGCCAAGCTCGCCGCGCGCGACGATTTGCGCGAGCCTGCGCTCGCCGACCTTTTGACCCTCGACGATGCTGCCTTCCGGGCCTTCTTCTCCGGCTCGCCGATCAAGCGCATCGGCCGCGACCGCTTTGTCCGCAACGTGCTGATCGCCGTCGGCAATTCCGGCGAGGGCGCGCTTGCCGGCATCGTTCGGGATCTGCTCGGCGACGCCTCGCCGCTGGTGCGGGGCGCGGCAATTTGGGCGCTGGCGCGGCTGGTGCCGGAAACCGAATATGCCGAACGGGCCGCGAACGGCCTGGAAACCGAGGACGACGCTATGGTGCGCGAGGAATGGCGCCTGGCGCGGCCCACCAGGACGCATGCATGAGCGAAAAGCGGATCTTTATCTTCGGCGCCGGCTATTCGGGCAAGGCTTTTGCCCGCGCCAATACAGGGGCCGCCACCATCTTCGGCACGACACGCTCCGAGGAAAAATTCGATGCGCTGCGCCAAGCCGGCATCGCCCCATTGCTGTTCGACGGCAAGTTGACGAGCGACATCGGTGAAGCGCTGGAGAAAACCACCCATCTGGTGATCTCGGTCGCCCCGGAAGACGCCGGCGATCCGGTGCTGAATGCCGCCCGGCAAGCAATCGCTCAAATGCCGGGGCTGGAGTGGATCGGCTATCTCTCGACCGTCGGCGTCTATGGCGACTATGGTGGTGCCTGGGTCGATGAAACGGCCCAATGCCGGCCGGTCTCGAAGCGTTCGGTCATGCGGGTCGAGGCAGAGCAGGCCTGGCAGAAGCTCGGCCGGGAAATCGACCGGCCGGTCGCGATCCTGCGGCTCTCCGGCATCTACGGTCCGGGCCGCAACGCGCTGGTCAATCTGGAGAACGGCACCGCGAGGCGGCTGGTCAAGCCGGACCAGGTGTTCAACCGCATCCATTGCGACGACATATCAGACGCGCTCTGGCATCTGATCGTCGGCAATAGGGGTGGCATCTTCAACGTCACCGATGATGAGCCGGCGCCGCCGCAGGATGTCGTCGCCTATGCCGCATCGCTGATGGGGATCGAGGCGCCGCCCGAAATTCCCTTCGAGACCGCCCAACTTTCGCCCATGGCGCGGTCTTTCTATGGCGAGAACAAGAGGGTCGCCAATGCGGCGCTCAAGGCGGCGGGTTATCGGTTTCGCTTTCCCGACTACCGCGCCGCTTTCGACCATATGTGGGCAAGCGGCGACTGGCGCGACGGCGAGCCGCGCAGCCCGATGAAGGGACAAGCAATTCCAGGAAAAGTGTGAAACGGTTTTCCGTCCGGACTTGCGCCAAAAGGTTAGAGCGATCGAAGCGTCGCATGTTGCGTGCTATGATTCGGGCTTGGAGTTTGGTGGGATCCGATTTCATGAAGACAGCGACGCGGTCGTTTTTTGGCAAGAGATCACTGCTGGCGGCCGCTCTTGGCTTGCTTGCCCTGACCGGTCTCGCGCAGCCGGCAGCGGCCGAGGAACGGGCGAAAGACCTGTTCGGTGCGGAGAAGCTGCCGACGGCCACCGCCCCGCAATCCTTCGGCTTCTATTCCAAGGGCTGTTTTGCCGGCGGCGTCGCCATTCCGATGGATGGCCCGACCTGGCAGGTGATGCGGCCTTCGCGCAACCGCCGCTGGGGTCATCCGGCGATGATCGCGCTGCTCGAGAAACTGTCGCGCGATGCCGTTGCCGACGGCTGGCCGGGCCTGCTGATCGGCGACATCGCGCAGCCGCGCGGCGGCCCGATGCTGACCGGCCACGCCTCGCACCAGATCGGGCTCGACGCCGACATCTGGCTGACGCCGATGCCCGACCGCATGATGACCAGGGCGCAGCGCGAGACAATGAGCGCCACGCTGATGGTCGACGACAAGACCCATCTGGTGAGGGACGCGCTGTGGACGCCGGCGCACACGGCTTTGCTGAAGCGGGCCGCGAGCTACCCGCAAGTCGAGCGCATCCTGGTCAATCCGGGCATCAAGAAAAAGCTCTGCGACACCGTCAAGGGCGACCGCTCCTGGCTGCGCAAGATCCGGCCGTTCTGGGGCCATGACTACCATTTCCACATGCGCATCGGCTGCCAGCCCGGTTCGCCCACTTGCAAGGGGCAGGAAGCGACGCCCGATGATGATGGCTGCGGCAAGCCGCTGGCCTGGTGGTTCACGCAGGAACCCTGGCGGCCCAACAAGAACCCCGATGCGCCCAAGGCCCGCGACCTGATGACGATGGCCAACCTGCCCAGGGAATGCCGCGCCGTGCTCGACGCGCCTGGGCCTGCCTCGGCGGAGGCGGCGACCTATCATGGCGGCGCCGTGCCGGTGGCGGCCGCCGCACAAGAGCCGGAAACGCCCCCCGAGCCGCCGACTGTTGCATCAGGGGCTGCTCCGCTACCGGCGGAGCTGAACGCGTTTACCGCCACGCCCGATGTCGGCGTGCCGGTGCCGAGGCCAAGGCCACGGGGTTGACTCGGCAATCCTTGATCAGACGATCTATCGGCGAGGTCGGCGCCGCCCCTCATTGTCCTGCCGGACATTTCTCCCCGTATGGTGACGGGGAGAAAGGGCTGATTGCACCGTCGGCGTTTTTCCAGCAGCGCTGGTGATTGGCGAAATCATCGGCGCCAGCCCCCCTCTCCCCGTCACTATACGGGGAGAGGATGCCGGCAGGCAGGTGAGGGGCAGCGCCAGCGCTGGACAAATCGGGCAAGTGCGCGATCCAACCTAAACCGATTGTTATGAACTCAACCCAAGCAGCTTTCCCTTTTCAAACTCATGCGCTAGTCAACGGATGAACGGCAGTGGCCGTCGGGGCGCCGAAGACGGACGAGAGCATGCCAAGCACAGCAGATGACGAGACTTTGCTGCGGTTTCCGATCCTGATCGGCGATATCGGCGGCACCAATGCGCGCTTTTCGATCGTGCTCGACGCCAATTCCGAGGCCGGCGAGCCGACCATCGTCCAGACCGCCAATTACACCACCATCGACGAAGCGATCCAGGCGGCCGTGCTCGACCGCTCCTCGGTTCGGCCCAATTCGGCGGTGCTGGCGGTTGCCGGTCCGGTCGACGGCGACGAGATCGAGCTCACCAACTGTCCCTGGGTGGTCAAGCCGAGGCAGATGTTCGCCAATCTGGGCTTGAGCGACATCGTCGTGCTCAACGATTTCGAGGCGCAGGCGCTGGCCGTCGTCGCGCTCGGCGAAGAGCATATGGAAAAGATCGGCGGCGGCACGCCCGAGCCCAATGCCGGCCGCGTGGTGCTGGGTCCGGGAACCGGTCTCGGCGTCGCCGGGCTGGTCCACGCGCTGCATCACTGGATTCCCGTACCCGGCGAAGGCGGCCATATGGACATCGGGCCGCGCACGCCGCGCGATTTCGAGATCTTCCCGCATATAGAGAAGCTCGAGGGCCGCATTTCGGGCGAACAGATCCTGTGCGGACGCGGCCTCGTCAACGTCTACCGCGCCGTGGCCAAGGCCGACGGCAAGCCATCGCCCTTCACCACGCCGGCCGAGGTCACCGCCGCGGCGCTGGCCAAGACCGATCCGGTGGCGCAGGAAGCGCTGGAGACTTTCGTTACCTGTCTCGGCCGTACCGCTGGCGACCTTGCCTTGGTGTTCATGAGCCGTGGTGGCGTGTTCCTCACCGGCGGCATCGCGCAAAAGATCGTGCCGGCGCTGAAGGAGGGCAATTTCCGCGCCGCCTTCGAGGACAAGGCGCCGCACAGCGCGCTGATGCGCACCATGCCGGTCTATGTCATCACCCATCCGCTGGCCGCCCTTCTCGGCCTCGCCGCCTATGCCAGGAACCCCTCGCTGTTCGGCGTCCAGACCTCGGGCCGGCGCTGGCGCGACGAAGTTAGTCATCCCAAGGCATAGGCAAGCCGGCTGCTTGGCGTTAATAGGGGTGCCGAATGCCCGGCCACGGGAAGCGGAAACCGACAAAAGCCCTCTGATTTGACACTTCAAACTCCAAACAAGCTGAAAGCCCGGCCCGGCGAGGTCAACGCCGTGCTGCGCCGCATCCTCTCCGAAAATGGCCGCGATCATCGCTGGTCCTATGTCGTCGCCGTCACCTGCTTGCTGATTGTTTCCGGCACCACTGCCTTCACGGCGTGGATCATGGCCCCGATGATCAACCAGATATTCTACGAACGGCGCGGCGACATGATCGTCTGGATCTGCGCCGGTTTCATGGGAGCTTCCCTGCTGCGCGGCTTCGCCGGTTACGGCCAGGCCGTGGCGTTGGCCAAGATCGGCAACAATCTGGTCGCGCGCTACCAGAAGCGCAGCTTCGACCATCTGATGAAGCTCGGCGTCAACTTCTTCAACGATACGCGTTCCGGTCGGCTGGCGGCACAGGTCAACGAGAATGTCGGCGGCGTCCGCGATCTACTGTCGCTGACACTGACCTCCATCAGCCGCGATGCGGTCACGCTGGTCGCTCTCGTCGGCGTCATGATCTACCAGGATCCGGTGTTGTCGCTCAGCTCGCTGCTGATCGGCCCGCCGCTGATCTGGGCCGTCGTCTACATCACCCGCCGATTGCGGCGTATCAACCGGGAATCCGTGCTGATCAATTCGCGGCTGAACGGTTCCGTGCAGGAGGCCACGCAAGGCATCGCCATCGTCAAGGCCTTCACCCTGGAGCAGGAGCTGGCGCGCCGCATAGGCATCATGGCGGATACGGCCGAACAGCGTAACAACAAGATCGCCCGCGTCTCGGAGCGGCTGTCGCCGATTTCAGAGATTCTGGGCGGTCTCGCTATTACCGCCGTGCTTGCCTATTCCGGCTACCGGGCGCTGGTGCTTGGGCAACCACCGGGCGCGGTGTTTTCCTTCATCACCGCGCTGATCATGGCCTACGACCCGGCAAGACGCCTGGCGCGCACACAGGTGGGCATGGAACGTGCGCTGGTCAACGCGCGCATGATCTACGAGTTGCTCGACCTGGAACCGAAACAGGGCGACGCGCCCGATGCGGTCGAGGCCAGGATCACCACAGGCGAGGTGCGCTTCGAAAATGTGACGTTCGGCTACAACGCCGACATGCCGGTGCTGAGGGACCTGAGCTTTACCGCCGCCGCCGGCAAGGTGACGGCGATCGTGGGTGCGTCGGGCGCCGGCAAATCGACGCTGGTGGCGCTCTTGCAGCGCTTCTACGACGTCGACCAGGGCGGTATCGTGGTCGATGGCCAGGACATCTCGAAGGTGACCAAGCATTCGCTGCGGCAGTCGATCGCCTATGTAGCGCAGGCGCCCTATCTGTTCGAGGGCACGATCCGCGACAACATCCGCTACGGCCGCCTGTCGGCCACGGACGCCGAGATCGAGCAGGCGGCAAAACAGGCGGCAGCCGACGAGTTCATCCGCCAGCAGCCTCAAGGTTACGACACGCCGGTCGGCGAAGGTGGCTCGACCCTTTCCGGCGGCCAGCGCCAGCGCGTCTCGATCGCCCGCGCCATCGTGCGCCAGGCGCCGATCCTGCTGCTCGACGAGGCAACCTCGGCGCTTGACAACGAGGCGGAGGCGCGCGTCCAAGAGGCGCTGACGCATGTCATGGAAGGCCGCACGACGATCGTCATAGCGCATCGGCTGTCGACGGTGGTCAATGCCGACCACATCATCGTGCTGGAAGAGGGACGGCTGGTCGAGGAAGGCACGCATGCGACGCTGATGGCCGATCCGAACAGCATCTATGCCCGCTTCCACCGCATACAGGGCGTCAAGGGTCTGGGGCTTGTCGACGACAGCGCGCCGGCCGAGACTTCGGTTGAGGAATTAGAGACCCAGAGCATCGCCGGGAGCACGGCATGAGCGAAACATCGGCAACATCAGGCGCGCCGGCAAGCGATATGGGCCTTGTGGTGGTGGGCGCGGCCGGCCGCATGGGCCAGACCCTGATCCGCGCCATCCACGCCATTCCGGGCGCCCGCGTCATCGGCGCGGTCGAGCGCGCGGATTCGCCCCATCTGGGCAAGGATGCGGGCGAACTGGCCGGCGTCGGCCGCATCGACGTGCCGATCGGCAGTGATCCGCTGCCGGTCTTCGCCAAGGCCGATGGCGTGCTCGATTTCACCACACCGGCCTCGACGGTTGCGTTCGCCGGCTACGCGGCGCAGGCGCGCATCGTCCATGTCATCGGCACGACCGGCTGTTCAGCCGACGACAATGCGAAAATCGCTGCGGCCGCGCGCCACGCGACCATCGTCAAGTCGGGCAATATGAGCCTCGGCGTCAACCTGCTGGCGGTGCTGGTCGAACAGGCGGCGCGCGCGCTCGACGCCGATGATTTCGACATCGAGATCCTCGAAATGCACCACAGGCACAAGGTCGACGCGCCTTCGGGCACGGCGCTTCTGCTCGGCGAGGCCGCAGCCGCCGGGCGCGGCATCGCGCTTGCCGGCAATGATGTGCGTTCACGCGACGGCCATACGGGTGTGCGAAAAACCGGCTCGATCGGCTTTGCCACGCTGCGCGGCGGTTCGGTGGTCGGTGACCACAGCGTGATCCTGGCCGGCACCGGCGAGCGCATCACGCTGTCCCACCATGCCGAGGACCGCGCCATCTTCGCCCGCGGCGCGGTCAAGGCCGCACTGTGGGCGCGGGGGAAAAAACCGGGCCTTTACTCAATGCGGGACGTGCTTGGGCTTGCCTGAAACGACCCTGAACCATCTTCGTCTTACGCAAGTCCTGCGGGAAAGCCGCTACGCACCTTTCCTGGAATTGCCCAGACCCCAGAGGAGCAAAAATGTCGAGAACCCTCGTGCTCGTGCGCCACGGCCAGAGCGAATGGAACCTGAAGAACCTGTTCACCGGCTGGCGTGATGTCGACCTGACCGAGCAGGGCCATGCCGAGGCCAAGGCCGCCGGCCAAAAACTCAAGGCGCGCGGCCTGAAATTCGACATCGCCTTCACCTCCGCGCTGGTCCGGGCGCAGAAGACGTGCCAGCACATTCTCGACGCGGTCGGCCAGAGCGACCTGCAGACCATCCGCGACCAGGCGCTCAACGAACGCGACTATGGCGACCTCTCCGGCCTCAACAAGGACGACGCGCGCCAGAAATGGGGCGAGGAGCAGGTGCATGTCTGGCGCCGCTCCTACGATGTGCCGCCGCCCGGCGGCGAAAGCCTGAAGGACACCGGCGCCCGCGTCTGGCCCTACTATCTGCACGATCTGCAGCCGCACGTGCTGCGCGGCGGCACCGTGCTGGTCGCCGCCCACGGCAATTCGCTGCGCGCACTGATCATGGCGCTGGACGGCAAGTCGGGCGAGGAGATCGTCAAGCTGGAGCTCGGCACCGGCGTGCCGGTCATCTACACGCTCAACGCCGATTCGACCGTGGCGTCGAAGGAAGTGCTGGAGGGCTGACGGGCAGTTATTTGCGCCAATTGGGAACGTGGCGCCGCCCCTCACCTGCCTGCCGGCATCCTCTCCCCGTATAGTGACGGGGAGAGGGGCGATGTCATCGGCGATTTCGCCAATCGCCGGCGTTGCAAAAAGGGCGCCAGCGTTGCGGCTGGCTTCTTTCTCCCCGTCACTGTACGGGGAGAAATGCCCGGCAGGGCAATGAGGGGCGGCGCTGACGCTCGAAACTGAGCCGGCGAGCATCAGCCCTCGAAAAAAGCGCGTTGACAGCAATCGCTTGCCCGCTTATTGAGCCCGCACCAGCCCAGATGGCGGAATTGGTAGACGCGCACGGTTCAGGTCCGTGTTCCGCAAGGAGTGGAGGTTCGAGTCCTCTTCTGGGCACCAAATTCCCGTTTCGAACCAAATGTTCGGTTCAGAAATTTTGAGAAAAGCCCGGTTCGCCCGGGCTTTTTTCTTGCGCGATGACCTCGCCTCCTGGCCAGTCCCGAACAAACCGCTTCAAACCGCGCGCCCGCTTCGCTACGCTCGCAACCATGTCTGAATCCAGCACCGCGATCTTCGGCGCCCGCCGTGACCAGGCCTTCCCAACGCTGGCCGAGGCGGACATCGATCGCATGCGCCGGTTCGGCGAGGCCAGCGCCTATGCCGCCGGCGAGCACATTTTCGAGGCCGGCAATGTGTCCCCGGGGCTGATCGTCATCCTGTCGGGCAAGGTTGACATCACCCAGGACGGCAAGCTCGGCAGACGCGAAACGATCGTCACCCATGGCCCTGGCAGCTTCGTCGGCGAGCTGGCGCAGCTTTCGGCCCGCCCCTCGCTGGTCAATGCCGAGGCCGCCGAGCCGGTCGAGGCGTTCGTCATTCCCTCGCAGAGGCTGCGCGACCTGATGGTGCAGGAGGCCAATCTCGGCGAGCGTATCATGCGGGCGCTGATCCTGCGCCGCGTCGGGCTGCTCGAGAGCGGCACGATCGGTCCCATCATCGTCGGGCCGGCCGACAATGGCGATGTCCTGCGCCTGCAGGGGTTTCTCGCCCGCAGCGGTCAGCCCCACCGCGTGCTCGATTCCAAAACCGATCCTTGCGCGAAGACCCTGTTCGAGCACTTCCATGTCGATCCGCACCACTTGCCGGTCGTGCTGTGCCCGAACGGCAGGCTGCTGCTCAATCCGGCGGAGAAGGACCTCGCCCGCTGCATCGGCCTGCTGCGGCCGGTTGACGCCAGCAAGGTCTATGACGTCGCCATCGTCGGCGCCGGCCCGGCCGGGCTGGCGGCGGCGGTCTACGCGGCCTCGGAAGGGCTGTCGACCATCGTGCTCGATTGCCGCGCCTTTGGCGGCCAGGCCGGCGCTTCCGCGCGCATCGAGAACTATCTCGGCTTCCCCACGGGCATCACCGGCATGGCGCTGATGGCGCGTGCCTACAACCAGGCGCAGAAATTCGGCGTCGAGATGGTCATCCCCGATGAGGTGAAGCTGCTCGGTGCCGCCACCGGCGGCGCGCGCTACCAGCTTGCGGTCGGCGACGGCGAGACGGTGCGCACGCGCTCGGTGGTGATCGCCAGCGGCGCGCGCTACCGCCGCCTCGATGTCGCCAACCTCGCCGAGTTCGAGGGCACATGCGTGCATTATTGGGCCTCGCCCATCGAAGCACGGCTTTGCGGCGGCCAGGAAGTGGCGCTGGTCGGCGCCGGCAATTCGGCCGGCCAGGCGGCTGTCTACCTGGCCAGCCATGTCAGGAAGGTGGCGCTCCTGGCGCGTGGCGGCAGTCTCGAGGCGTCGATGTCGCGTTACCTCGTCGAGCGCATCAGGGCGCAGCCGAACATCGAGGTGTTGACCGGCGCCGAGGTCGAGGCGCTGGACGGCGAGGAAGGCAATCTCGCCACCGTCCGCTGGCGCGACCGCTCGAGCGGCGCGGTGACGACGCGCCCGATCCGCCATCTCTTCCTATTCATAGGCGCCGATCCGAACACCGATTGGCTCGCCCAATCCGAGGTGGCGCTAGATGCCAGGGGTTTCATCCGCACCGGATCGGACATAGCATCGGCGCATGGCGTTATGGAGACGAGCCGCAGCGGCGTGTTCGCCATCGGCGACGTGCGCTCCGGCTCTGTCAAACGTGTCGCAGCTGCCGTCGGCGAAGGCGCCCAGGTGGTGGCGGCATTGCATGCATTTCTTGCGCGGGAAGGCAGCCATGCCGACGCGCCTCAACCTGTGGGGAGAGTGTGATGGCTGACGAGTGCAGACACGCGGCTGATGTCAAGGACGTGACGCCGAGCGCGCATGGCTGCGAGGAATGCCTGAAGAGCGGCTCGTGGTGGGTGCATCTGCGGCTCTGCCGCACCTGCGGCCATGTCGGTTGCTGCGACGACTCGCCCAACCGCCACGCCACCAAGCATTTTCATGCCACCAGCCATCCCGTCATAGAGGGCTATGACCCGCCGGAAGGCTGGGGCTGGTGCTATGTCGACGAGATCTTTCTCGACCTCGGCGACCGTACCACGCCCCAGAACGGTCCGATCCCAAGGTTTTATTGAGCGCCCGGAGAGCCGGGAAAAAGCCGGTTCGGCCTGATTTACCGCACCGACCCGGTAACCGTTCGGTCGACGTCGGGAACCGACTTGCGATCGTTGCCAGCAAGCGCGGCGATGAGCAGCAGGCTGGCCACAACGGGGACAAACAGCACGGCAATACGGGCCTGCACATGAAGAATGGCGCGCCATTCGTTGCGCTTGTCGGGGCTGTTGCTCATCATACTCACTTTGCCATGGACCCCCCGGAGGTCACATAGCGGTGAACGGTTAAGCAACTCCTTCCGGAAGCGTTAACGGGGGCCGCTCAAGCGATCAGCCGAGCCCGATCCGCCTGGCGCCTTGCCGGAACAGCGCCTCGGCGTCGGGCTCGAAGCGGAACGTGCCGATGAAATCGTCGGCGCGGTAGTCCGGCAGCGTCTTGCGGATGGCGGCGGCGAAGCCGCGTGCCTCGTCGAGCCGGCCGGCAAGCGCCAGGCAGTGCGCGGCGATCGCCAGGATGATGGTATGGGCATTGGGCCGCGCCGCCGCCTTCAGCGCCCATTCGGCCGCCTCCTCGAACTGGCCGAGCCGGACATGCGACATGGCGCGCGACCCCAGCATGCCGAACAGCAGCGGGTCGAAGGGGCTGAGATGCCGCGAATGGTCCGACGAGCTTATCGCCGCCCGCGGGTCGCCCGATTGCGAGTGGACGAAGGACAGCGCGTAATGGCCGAGCGCGAAATTCGGGCTGAGATCCACGGCCCGCCCCAATTCGGAGAGCGACCCGTCCTGTTCGCCGCGCAGCCACAGCGCCCGCCCCATCGCCCAGTGCGCGGCCGGATTGTGGTCGTCGACCAGCAGGCTCTGGCCGGCGCTCTCGAAGGCCAGCGCGCTTTCGCGGTCGCGGTCGCCCCAGCGCTGGAAGGCGTTCTGCCAGTGGGTGAAGGACAGGCCGGCATAGGCGCGGGCGAAGGTCGGATCGAGCTGCAAGGCCGTGGCAAAGAAATGCCGCGCCGTTTCGTTCTCGGCCTGGGTGAAGCGGTACATGTGCCAGAGGCCGCGGTGATAGGCCTCCCAGGCATTGAGCGAGTTGGGCGCCTTCAGCAGGGCGCGGTTGCGCTCGACCGTTTCGATCTCGGCCGAGATCGACGACACGATGCTGTCGCCGATATCGTCGAGCACGGCGAAGATGTCGTCCGGCCGGCGTTCGAAGGTCTCGGCCCAGACGATCCTTGCGGTGCGCACCTCGATGAGTTCGACGCTGACGATAAGACGGCCCGAGGGGCTGCGCACCGTGCCGGTGGCGACATAGTCGACCTTCAGCCGGCGGCCTGCCTCCTCGGGCGCGATACCCCTGTCGGCCAGCGCGAACACCGATCCGCGCGCGATGACGAAGAAATCCCGCAGCTTGGCGAGACGGGTGATGATGTCGTGGGTGAGGCCGTCGGCCAGCCCACCGCGCGGGCCGGATTCCTCGACGAACCGCATCACTGCCAGCGATGCATGGCTCGGCTCGACCGGGCCAGGGTCGCTCGGGGGCGCCAATTGCGCCGCCGTGGACTGGCAGGCCGGCTGTACCCGCGGCCAGACAGCCGGCTGCTCGTCACGGATCATCCGCCAGGCTGACCGGAGCGGCGCGAAATCCAGGTCTTCCGATTCGAACAGCCGTGCCGCCGCCGCCAGGTGCTTTTCGGCCGCGGCGATCTCGCCGCGCCTGGCGAGGCTCGCCAGCAGCGTCGCATGCGCGCGCGCGTCGAAAGGCGCGAGTTCCACCCATCTGTCGAGATGCGCGATCGCCTCGTCGCAGTCCGCTGGCAGGCTCGCCACGAGCTGTTCCAGCACCGCCGCGTGGGCGGACCGGAAGCGGCGGCGCTGGCCGATCAGCCAGCTGTTGAAGTGCGGGCTGCGTTCGAGCTCCAGCCCGTCGAGGAAATCGCCCGCGAAGAGTTTTGCCAGCGCTCGCAACCGCTCCGCATCCAGCGCGTCGATCCCCTGCGTGGCGGCATGGCCGATCTCCAGTACATCGACGAGGCAGCCGCTGAGATCGAGCGCGACAGTATCGTCTTGCGAGCGGACACGGCGCCGGTCCGGCGTGTCGAGAGCGCCGCGCAACTTGCTGAGGCACCAGCGCAACTCGCCGCGCGGATCGTTGGGCACATCCCACAGAAGCTCGCACAGGCGGCCGCGCCCTACCGGATGTGGCGCCAGCACCAGATAGGCAAGCAGCGCCCGCAGCTTGCGCGACGCCGGCAGTGCCATCGGCACGCCGTTATGCGTGATCGTCAGCGGTCCGAGCAGCCGCACCAACAGGCACGGCATGCCACCGTCCTGTCTCGATGGTGCGGATTCCACGTCCGTTTCCACGCCTGCTCCCACGCTGGCCTGTCGGCCCTTGCTCTATCACCAAACACGACATGGCGCATCCGGCGGCGAATTTCGCGCCAGCCGCGCTCATTGCCGCATCGCCGGCACGTCAGTCCTAGCGCGGCAAGGTCTCGAAACCTCGCCGCCCAACGCGCCGGTTTGTAACCGGCCCGTGAAGATGAACACGATCGAGGAGATCAACGATGTTGAACAAACAGAAAATCAGGACCACTGCCGGGCGCGGTCGCCTGTTCGACAGCATTCTCGACACGGTCGGCGACACGCCGGCGGTGCGCATCAACAATCTCGCGCCGGCCCATGCGACCATCTATGTCAAGGCCGAGTTCTTCAACCCCGCGGCCTCGGTGAAAGACCGGCTGGCGCTCAACATCATCGAGGAGGGCGAACGCAGCGGCGCGCTGAAGCCGCGCCAGACCGTGGTCGAGGCGACCAGCGGCAACACCGGGATTGGCCTTGCCATGGTCTGTGCGCAAAAAAACTATCCGCTGGTCGTCACCATGGCCGACAGCTTTTCCGTCGAGCGCCGCAAGCTGATGCGCATGCTCGGCGCCAAGGTGGTGCTGACGCCCCGCGCCGAAAAGGGTTTTGGCATGTACAAGAAGGCGGTCGAGCTGGCCGAGGCCAATGGCTGGTTCCTTGCCCGCCAGTTCGAGACGGCCGCCAATGCCGCCATCCACGAGGCGACGACCGCACGCGAAATCGTCAACGATTTCGCCGGCTCGCGGCTCGACTGTTTCGTCACCGGCTATGGCACCGGCGGCACCGTCGTCGGCGTGGCGCGCGTCTTGCGCCGCGAACGGCCCGATACACGCATCGTGCTCTCCGAGCCGGCCAACGCGCAACTGATCGGCAGCGGCAAGGCGCAGCCGCGCGGTGCCGATGGCGCTCCCGCCGCCAGCCATCCGGCCTTCGAGCCGCATCCCGTCCAGGGCTGGACGCCGGACTTCATCCCCAATGTCCTGCAGGAAGCGATCGACGCCAGCCTCTATGACGAGGTCATGCCGATCGCCGGACCGGAGGGCATCAAATGGGCGCGGGCGCTGGCCCAGAAGGAAGGCATCTTTACCGGCATTTCCGGCGGCGCCACCTTCGCCGTTGCGCGGCAGGTCGCGGAGAAGGCGCCGGTCGGGTCGGTGATCCTGTGCATGCTGCCCGACACTGGCGAGCGTTACATGTCGACACCATTGTTCGACGGCATCGAGGCCGAAATGGACGCCGGTGAGATGGCGCTGTCGCGCTCGACGCCCGGCTGCCAGTTCCCGGCGGCTTGACGGGGGGGTGTCATGGACGTCGCGCACGAACAACTCGACATGGTGGCCGAGGAAACGCTCGACCCCGCCGACTGGGCCGATGTCCAGGCCCTGTCGCATCGGGTCGTCGATGATGTCGTCGACTATCTGCGCGAGCTGCGCGACCGCCCCGTATGGCGGGAGATGCCCGGCCAGGTGCGGGACTTTTTCACCGCCCCGTTGCCGCGCTCGCCGGCACCGCTTGCCGCTGTCTACGAGGACGTCTCCCGCACCGTGATGTCCTACCCGATGGGCAACATCCACCCGCGCTTCTGGTCCTGGTACATGGGATCGAGCAACTTCACCGGCGCGCTCGGCGATTTCCTGGCGGCGATCCAGGGCTCCAATCTCGGCGGCGGCAACCATGCCGCCGGGCTGATGGACAGCCAGGTGGTGAACTGGTGCAAGGAGATGCTCGGCTTTCCGGCATCGGCCTCCGGCACGCTGGTCAGTGGCGGCTCGATGGCCAACATCATCGGCCTGACGGTGGCGCGCAACACCAAGGCGGGCATCGACGTGCGTGAGCACGGCGTCGCCGCGATCGAAAAACCGCTGCGCTTCTACGGCTCGGACCAGATCCATTCCTGCCACCGCAAGGCCATGGAAGCGCTCGGCTTGGGCAACCGGGCGCTGCGCCGGATTGCGACCGATGCCGGGCTGCGCATCGACATATCGGCCCTGCGCAGCGCGATATCGGAGGACCGGGCAGCCGGGTTCACGCCGGCCTGCGTCATCGGCAATGCCGGCACGGTCAACACCGGGGCGATCGACGACCTCAAGGCGCTGGCCAAACTCGCGCATGAGGAAGGCCTGTGGTTCCATGTCGACGGTTGCATCGGCGCGCTGATCGCCATCGCGCCTGACAACAAGCATCGCGTCGCTGGCGTCGAATGGGCCGATTCGATCGCGCTCGATCCGCACAAATGGCTGCATGCGCCCTTCGAGGTCGGCTGTGCGCTGGTCAGGGATGCCGCCGCGCACCGCCGGACCTTCGCGGTGACGCCCGAATATCTGGAATCGACGCCGCGCGGCCTGGCCTCCGGCGAGTGGCTGCACGACTATGGCCTGCAGACCTCGCGCGGCTTTCGCGCCCTGAAAGTGTGGATGGCGTTGAAAGAGCATGGCGTCGAAAAATTCGGCCGCCTGATCGACCAGAACATCGCGCAGGTCTCCTATCTGGCCGGGTTGATCGAAGCCGAGCCGTCGCTGGAGCTGGCGGCGGCGCCGACCATCAACATCGTCTGCTTCCGCTACCAGCCCGGTTTGGCGGGCGAAGCGCTCAAGGCGCTCAACATCGAGATCATGCTGCGGCTGCAGGAGCAAGGCATCGCGGCACTCTCCGACACCACCGTGCATGGCGGGCACTGGCTGCGCGTGGCGATCACCAACCATCGCACCCGACGTGACGATCTCGATCTGCTGGTGCGTGAAGTGGTGAGGCTCGGGCGTGAGATCACTACGCAGGGCCCGGTGTCTTCCTAGTTCCGGGCGGCCGTGCGAACCTGCGCGCGATGATTCGGGGAGGTCGGCGGTGACGCTGTTTCGCATGGTTGCGCTGGCGGCACTGGTCCTGGCCAATTCGGCCGAGGCCGCCGACATGGCCTTCTTCATCAAAAACCTGCGCAAGGAAGGGGTCGCGGTCGAGCTGTTCAGCCGCGACCGCGAGACCGTCTGGCCGGGCAACGACAAGGTGTTTCTCGTCGATCCGGGCTCGCAGAAATCAGTGCCGATCTCCTGCAATCAGGGCGAACGCATCTGCTATGGCGCCTGGGTCGAGGGCAATGACAAGATTTCCGCCGGCGTCGGGCCGGACAACGACCAGCCTTGCGATACCTGCTGCTTCATTTGCGTGGAACACACGACAGAGACGATCGACCTGGTGCCGTGATCAGGGATCTCGTGCAGGCGGTTATTCCGACGCGTCAGTCTGGAAGGCCGGCCTTGTGGAAGCCCTCGATGAAATGCGCGCGCGTCGCGTCGTCGCGGAAGGGCTCGGTCCAGACCCAATGGCTGGTGGTGAAATGCGGGTTGCCGACGAGGAACAGCTCGACCTCGGCGCGCGCCTCGTCGAGCCGGCCAAGTTGCGCAAGGCTCGCCGCCAGGAAGCGGCGTGAACTGGTGCGGTAGGTCTCGTCCCGGCGCAGCGTCTCGATGGCTGCTTCATAGTCACGCGCCGCATATTGCGCCTGGCCGAGCGTCAGATAGTACCAGCTCGCCGGAAACGGGTTCAACCGGAACGCCTTGCGAATGTGCTCAAGGCCTTGCTCGACCCGCCCGGCGAGCGTCGTTATATCGGACAATGTCGCCCAGGCGTCGGCCTCGTTGGGGTCGAGTTCGAAGGTCCTGGCGAATTCGGCATCCGCCTCGGTGAAATCATGCTCATAGGCAAGCAGATTGCCGAGCACCCAGTGGCAGCCGGCATCGTTGGGATCGATCGCGACCGCCTTGCGCGCCAGATCCAGGGCAATGCGGCGGTTGGGGTCGACCGGAGCGCCCCAATGCACCCATCCCATCCAGTGGTTCATGGCGAGCCAGCGATAGGCCTCGGCGTAGCCGGGATCGAGCGCCAGCGCACGCGTCAGCATCAGATGCGCTTCCCGCGCCGTCTGCGGCGAATCGTCGATCAGCTTGCGCGCCCGCACGCACAGATCGTAGGCGTCGAGATTGGTGGGCCGGTTGCGTGGCGGCGGCGCGCGCAGCCGGCCGAGCAGCGCTTCCACGATCTTGGCGGTCACCTCGTCCTGGACGGCAAAGATATCGTCCAGGCCGCGGTCGAAGCGCTCCGCCCACAGATGATCGCCGCTCGCCGCGTCGACCAGCTGCGCGTTGATGCGCACGCGCCCCGCATCGCGCCGCGCGCTGCCCTCCAACAGATAGCGGACGCCAAGCTCCCTGGCGATCTCGCGCACGTCCATCGCCTTTCCCTTGTAGGCAAAGGTTGAATTGCGCGCGATGACGAACAGGCCGGAGATCCTCGACAGGTCGGTGATCAGGTCTTCGGTCAAGCCGTCGCAGAAGGCGTCCTGCCCGGCATCGTTGCTGAAATTGACGAAGGGCAGCACCGCTATCGATGGCTTGTCAGGCAGCGGCAACGGCTTTCGCTTCGTGCCATTGAGGTGTTCGACGGCCGCCGTGAAACGATAGCCGACGCGTGGAACGGTGGCGATCCATTCGCCGCTCCCTTCACCCGCAATGCCGGGCGGGCCAAGCAGCTTGCGCAGCTGCGCGATCTGGACGGTGAGGTTGCCTTCCTCGACGGCCGTGCCGGGCCATGCCGCGTCCATCAGTTCGGCCTTCTCAAGGATTTCGCCGGATCTTGCGACCAGCGCCGCGAGCAGCTTCAGCCCGCGGTAGCCGATGGCCACGGGGACATCGTTCCGGAGCAGCGTTCCCGCACCGGCATCGAGCACGAACGGGCCAAAGGCAAAGCGCTCTCCCTGCATCGGCGCATCTATAGAGCAATTCGAGGCAAAACGCGAAGCGGAGAAGCGTGTAGCGCATTGCCAGGGAATTGCGTGAAAACAAAGCGTTAGACGCCGGTTTGGAACTTTTGAGAACTATTTGGGAGGGTTTAATTACGGCAGCGTTCGTATCCGGCAGAATTCAACCTCTTTCAGCTCGAGGGCCATCAAGTCCGGCCCCACGGAGGTTGTCATGAACCATATCCTTGCTTCGGTCCCGCAGGCACTGCGGCCGGGAATGCCCGCAAGTTCCACGCACGCGCCGCGTCGGCGCTACAGCCTGGCGAGCTTGCGAAACGCCATCGCTGCCTGGCGCGAGCAGGCACATTTTCGCTGGCAGCTGAAGCAGATGGCGCAAGCCAATCCGCATCTGATCGACGACATCGGCTTGACGACACGGCAGGTCGAGGAAGAGATCGCCAAGCTGCCCTTCTGGCAGCGATAAGGCGACCAAGCTGCCCTTTTGGCAGCGATAAGGCGAAATGCCGCGATGATTTGGCAGGGATTGCCGGCATCATCCCTTTAGCGCCGGCCCGCGTCATGCCATGATCCCCCCATCGGCCGTGGGGGCCGATTCAACATCGGGGGTTTCCATGTCTTTCACATCCGCGCGCCGGCTTGCCGCCGCGTTTTCGCTTGCCGTCCTGTTTGTCCCAGCCGCCCATGCCGGCGACGTCACCTTCGCCGTCAAGAACAGCCACCCCAATGCCATGCGCCTCGAGCTCTACAGCCAGGACCGCGACTATGTCTGGCCGGGCGATGGCAAGGATTTCTATCTCGACGACGGCGAGACCAAGCAGCTGCCGATTTCCTGCAACGAAGGCGAATCGATCTGCTATGGCGCCTGGGTCGACGGCGACGAAGGCACCTATTGGGGCGTCGGCCCCGGCAACAAGGAAAAATGCGAGGATTGCTGCTATACCTGCAGCGGCGGCGAGACCGAGGAGATCGATCTGGTCCCCTGACCGCTTTGCCAGCTTGACGGTTTTCCTGCTGGGAGCCATAGCCTGTCCAAATACCCAAGGCACGCCGCGTATTCAGGCGCGGCGTGCTCCAGGCAAACAGGGAGCACGCCAGTGGCCGGCACGGTCGAAAGCGACAAGATCGACGTCGGATTTTCCGGCAAGCGCTGCATCCATTCGCGCAATTGCGTGCTGGGCGACCCGCATGTCTTCGTGCCCAATGCGCCGGGCCAATGGATCCATCCCGAGGCGGCCAGCGTCGAAAAGATCGTCGCGCTGGCCGAGAACTGCCCCTCGGGCGCCATCACCTATGTGCGCAAGGATGGCGGGCCGCAGGAAAAGCCACCAGTGGTCAACACCGTGCGGCTACGAGAAAATGGTCCGCTGGCGGTGCATGCCGAGATCGTGCTTGGTGACGAGACTTTTTATCGCGCCACGCTCTGCCGCTGCGGCGCCTCGCAGAACAAGCCGTTCTGCGACAACAGCCACATCAAGGCGGGCTTTGCCGCCACCGGCGAACCGGCGCTGAAGGACACGCCCGCGCTGGAGACCCGTGACGGGCCGCTGAAGGCGACGCCGACCCCCAACGGTCCGCTCAAGCTCGAAGGCAATGTCGAGATCGTCACCGGCACCGGTCACACGGTCGACCGCACCACCAAGGTCTTCCTTTGCCGCTGCGGCCATTCCGCGAATAAGCCGTTCTGCGATGGCAGTCATAAGAAGGTGGGGTTTGTGGGATAGGTGAGTAGCCAATCTCCCCCCTCGTGGGGGAGATGTCCGGCAGGACAGAGGGGGGCGCCGTAGAGCGCTGCCTCCAACACGCAGCGAATAGTGCAACGCCTCATACGCCTTTGCCTCCAAGACATCGCGCAAACGCCAGATCGATGCGCAAGGTCATGACACCAGCTGAATTGAAGCTGTGGAACGAGCTTCGCGCACTGTTTGATGGGGCTTGGCTTCCGCCGGCAATTTCCAATCGCCGGCTACATTGTCGACTTTGCTTGTCCGGAGAAGAAACTTGTCGTCGAAGTCGATGGCTCCCAGCATGCGGACCCAATCACCGGCGACCAAGCCAGGACATTGCGCCTGGAGCAAGACGGCTGAATCGTTCTGCGCTTCTGGAACGACGACGTCATTCGCGACATCGATAATGTGTGCCAGCATATTGTTATGGCGGCCGGGCTCGGCTGATGCTGCCATAACCGCGGCAAGGTCGGCGGGACAGCGCCCCCCTCTGTCCTGCCGGACATCTCCCCCACGAGGGGGGAGATCGCTTGTGGCCCATCTCTCCCGGCTTTATCCGCAAGCCCGTATCCGCTAAGGGCAGGCAACCAAACAATCTGCCCGGACCCCGCCCCAAAATGACCAAGCCAAAACCTCTCTTCCTCGGCATCGACACCGGCGGCACCTACACCGATGCCGTGCTGTGGTCCGAGACCGAAGGTCCCCAGCAGGGAGCGAACAAGGGCAAGGTGCTGGCCAAGGCCAAGGCGCTGACCACGCGGCATGATCTGGCCGTCGGCATTTCTGGCGCCGTCGATGCGGTGCTGGAGAAAGCGGGCACCGATCCGGCTGACATCAAGCTGGTCTCGATGTCGACGACGCTCGCCACCAACGCACTGGTCGAGGGTCAGGGCGGCCGGGTGGCACTGGTCATGATCGGCTTTTCCGAGGCCGATCTTGCCCGCGATGGCTTGAAGACCGCACTTGGCACCGACCCGGTGGTGTTTTGTCCGGGCGGCCATGATGTGCATGGCAATGCGGCAAAGCTCGACCTGTCCGGGCTGGAGGCGATGCTGCCGGAACTCGGCGCCTCGGTGTCCGGCTTTGCCGTCTGCGCCTATTTCGCCACCCGCAATCCCGCGCATGAGATCGCCGCCCGCGAGCTGATCCGCGACAGGACCGGCCTGCCGGTCACGGCCAGCCATGAATTGTCGGCCAAGCTCGGCGGTCCGCGCCGGGCGCTCACCACGCTGCTCAACGCCAGGCTGATCTCGATGATCGACCGGCTGGTGGCGGCGACCGAGGGCTTTCTCGCGGCGCGCGACATCGCCGCGCCCCTGATGGTGGTGCGTGGCGATGGCGCGCTGGTTTCGGCGGCGTTTGCCCGCCAGCGGCCGATCGAGACGATCCTCTCGGGCCCCGCCGCCAGCCTCGTCGGCGCCCGCCACATGACCGGGCTCGACAATGCGGTGGTGTCCGACATTGGCGGTACCACCACCGACGTCGCCGTGCTCGATGGCGGCCGGCCGCGGCTCGATCCGGAAGGCGCCACCGTCGGTGGCTTCCGCACCATGGTCGAGGCGGTCGCCATGCGCACTTTCGGCCTCGGCGGCGATTCCGAGGTGACGCTGGAGGATGGCGCGCTCAACCCGAAAATCCTGCTCGGGCCGCGCCGCCTGGTGCCGCTGGCGCTGGCCGGCATGGCGCATGGCGAGGCGGTGACGGCGGAGCTCGAACGCCAGCTGCGCGCCCCCAACACCGGCCGCATGGATGGCCGCTTCGCGGTCCGCACCGGCGTGCCGGACCGGCTCGCGGCGGGGCTGACCGCGCCGGAGGCGAAGCTCTACGAGGCGATCGGCGCGACGCCGCTTGCCCTCGACAGGCTGCTGACCTCGAACGCCCAGAATGCCACCCTGAACCGGCTGGTCTCGCGCGGGCTGGTGCATATCTCGGGCTTTACGCCGTCGGATGCCGCGCATGTGCTCGGCAAGCAGGCGAACTGGGATGCCGCCGCCGCCCGCCTTGGCGCCGAACTGTTCGCCCGCAGGCGCGATGGCCGTGGCCAGCCGATCGCGGCCTCGCCGGAAGCGATTTCGGAGCGGGTGCTGGTGACGCTGACGCGCTGGTCGGCCGAATACATCCTGGAAACCGCCTTTGCCGAGGACGGGCTCGATGGTGCGGCCACGGTGGCGCACGCGCTGGTGCAGCGCGCCGTCGATGCGCATCCAGGCATCGCTCGCCTCAGCGTCGCGCTCGACCGTCCCGTCATTGGGCTGGGCGCTTCGGCCCCTCTGCATTACGCCGGTCTGGCGCCCTTGGTCGGCAATGACTGCGTGGTGCCCCGGGATACCGATGTCGCCAACGCGCTCGGCGCCGTCGTCGGCCAGGTCAGGGTTTCGGCCGAGGCCCGCGTCAGCCAGCCCAAGGAAGGCCTGTTCCGGCTTGCCTCGGGCGAAACGGTGCGCGACTTTCTCGACGAAGCGGCGGCGATCGCGGCCGCCGAGGCCGACGTGCGGGCGATTGTCGCCCAACGCGCCCGCGATGCCGGCACCGACAGCGCCGAGATCGAGGTCGCGACGGAGTTCCGTGTCTCGACCGTCGAAGCGCAGCGCATGTTCATCGAAGCGCATGTGGTGGCGGTGGCCTCGGGCAGGCCAAGGATCGCGGTTTAGATTCAGGTGAGGCCGGCCTGCAAATGGCGGCGTCCTGCGCTTCCGGTGCTCACGTCCCTTAAGTACGCTCCGCTCCGGTTCTCGGACGCCACCATTTTCGACTCGGCCTGACCTGAATCCTGCGCCTTCGTCATCCTAGGGCGGAGCGGGAGCGAAGCGACGTTGCGGAGACCCTAGGATCCATTCCGTGACGTTGGAGGTAGAGCGAACGGTTCAGAATGGCGCACGCAAACAGATGAAGAACACTCCGCACGGATGTGTCTTCAAAGAAGGCCTAAAATGCCCCACCTTCACCCTAAGCTGAATTGACCCTGCACCCCTGACATGCCAAACGCCCCGCAAAGCCTTTCATCTGGAGTAGCCTGATGACCGATCGCATCGAGATCGCCGGATTGCGCATTGCCCGCGAGCTACATGACTTCGTCGTCGACGAAGCGTTGCCCGGCACTGGCATCGAAGCGGCACGCTTCTGGAACGGCTTGTCCTCCATCGTCCATGATCTGGCGCCCAGGAACCGGGCGCTGCTGGCGAAACGCGATGCCATGCAGGAGAAGCTCGACGGCTGGTACCGCGACAAGGGCGCGCCGATCGACATGGGCGCCTACAAGGCGTTCCTGAAGGAGATCGGCTATCTCGTTCCCGAAGGTCCGGCCTTCAGCGTCTCGACCGAAAATGTCGATCCGGAAATCGCCGTCGTCGCCGGGCCGCAGCTCGTCGTGCCGGTAATGAACGCGCGCTATGCGCTCAACGCCGCCAATGCGCGCTGGGGTTCGCTCTACGATGCGCTGTACGGCACCGACGCCATTCCCGAGACCGGCGGCGCGCAGAAGGGCAAGGCCTTCAACCCCGCGCGCGGCGCCAAGGTGATTGCCTGGGCAAAGGACTTCCTCGACCAGTCGGCACCGCTGACCACGGGCAAATGGGCAGGCGTCAACGGGCTCTCGATCGCCAATGGCGCGCTGAAGCTCGGCGAGGGCGCCGGCGCCACCACCCTTGCCGACCCGAAACAGTTCGCCGGCTATCGCGGCGATGCCGAGAATCCGGAAGCCGTGCTTCTGGTCAAGAACGGCCTCCATATCGAAATCCTGATCGACCGCGCCAACCAGATCGGCCGCACCGACCCGGCTGGAATCGCCGACGTCATCCTGGAATCGGCTTTGACCACCATCCAGGACTGCGAGGACTCGGTCGCCGCTGTCGACGCTGAGGACAAGGTCGTCGTCTACCGCAACTGGCTCGGCCTGATGAAGGGCGACCTCGCCGAAGAAATCAGCAAGGGCGGCAAGAGCTTTGTCCGCAAGCTCAACCCCGACCGCGCCTACACTGGACCCGCCGGCGGCCAACTCACCGTGCCTGGCCGCTCGTTGATGCTGGTGCGCAATGTCGGCCACCTCATGACCAATCCGTCGATTCTGGACCGTGACGGCAACGAGGTGCCGGAAGGCATCATGGACGCGGCGATGACGGCGCTGATCGCGCTGCACGATGTCGGGCCGAAGGGGCGGCGGATGAACTCCCGCGCCGGTTCGATGTATGTGGTGAAGCCGAAGATGCACGGACCGGAGGAAGTCGCCTTCGCGGTCGAGATCTTCGACCGCGTCGAGGCGCTGCTCGGCATGGCGAAGAACACCATCAAGATGGGAATCATGGACGAGGAGCGGCGCACCACCATCAACCTCAAGGAAGCGATCCGCGCGGCACGCGAGCGCGTGGTGTTCATCAACACCGGCTTCCTCGACCGCACCGGCGACGAGATCCACACCTCGATGGAAGCCGGCCCGATGATCCGCAAGGGCGACATGAAGCAGGCCGCCTGGATTTCCGCCTACGAGGCCTGGAATGTCGACACCGGTCTCGAATGCGGGCTGGCCGGTCATGCCCAGATCGGCAAGGGCATGTGGGCGATGCCCGATCTGATGGCGGCGATGCTGGTCGAGAAGATCGCCCACCCCAAGGCCGGCGCCAACACTGCCTGGGTGCCGTCGCCGACGGCCGCGACGCTGCACGCCACGCACTATCACAAGGTCGATGTCCACGCCGTCCAGGCGGCGCTGAAGAGCCGGCCGAAGGCGAAACTCGACGATATCCTGTCGGTGCCGGTGGCCGTGCGGCCGAACTGGACACCCGACGAGATCCAGCGCGAACTCGACAACAACGCGCAAGGCATTCTGGGCTATGTCGTGCGCTGGATCGACCAGGGCGTCGGCTGCTCGAAAGTGCCCGACATCAACGATGTCGGCCTGATGGAAGATCGCGCCACGCTGCGCATCTCCTCGCAGCACATCGCCAACTGGCTGCGCCACAAGGTCTGCTCGGAAATCCAGGTCAGGGATTCGTTGCAGCGCATGGCGGCCATCGTCGATCTGCAGAATGTCGGCGATCCGCTCTACCGGCCGATGGCGCCGGATTTCGACAGTTCGATCGCCTTCCAGGCCGCCTGCGACCTGGTGTTCAAGGGAACCAGCCAGCCGAATGGCTACACCGAGCCGGTGCTGCATAAGCGGCGGCTGGAGTTGAAGGCGAAACAGGGCTGAGCTGGCGCAAGCTTGGACCGGAACCGGCCCACGGACCCTCCTGAATGGGCTCAGTTCAGCCCAAGCGCATCGCGCAGCTTCGAAACGTTATCTGCCAGCCGTCACCGGCCCGGCCGGTGCCTCGAGGTCGCCTCGCGAGCGTAGAGCCGGCAATGTTGTGCCCAGTGCTGCGGTCTCTACGCCGCCTGCGCCACACGCTCCGCGCTCATGCGATAGGAAATCGCCTCGGCCAGATGGATGCGGCCGACGGTTTCGCTGGCGTCGAGGTCGGCCAGCGTGCGCGCCACTTTCAACACCCGGTGGTAGGCGCGGGCGGAAAAGGCGAGTTTTTCGCTGGCGTCCTTGAGCAGCGACAGGCCGGCGGCATCGGGCATGGCGATCGCCTCGATGACAGCCGGCGCGCAATGCGCGTTGGTGGTGGCGCTGTTGACGCCGAGCCGTTCGAAGCGCTCGCGCTGGAGCGTGCGCGCGCGGCCGACGCGGAGTGCAACGTCAGCACTCTTCTCCGCCCTGTCGGGGCGGATCAGGTCGCTGGCCGAGACCGCCGGCACTTCAATACGAAGATCGATGCGGTCGAGCAGCGGTCCTGAGATGCGCGCTTGATAGTCGGTGCGGCAGCGTTCGCCGCGTACGCACCGATAACCCGGCTCGCCGGCCATGCCGCAGCGGCACGGGTTCATCGCCGCCACCAGCTGGATGCGTGCCGGATAGGTGACGCGGTGGTTGGCGCGCGCGATCATGCAGTCGCCGGTCTCAAGCGGCTGGCGCAGCGCATCGAGCGTCTGCGGCGTGAATTCGGGGAACTCGTCGAGGAACAGCACGCCGTGATGCGCTAGGGATACTTCGCCCGGCCGGGCGCGCATGCCGCCACCGACCATCGCCGCCATCGAGGCCGAGTGGTGCGGAGCGCGGAACGGTCGCCGGTCCGTCAGCTTGCCTTCGCCGAGCTCGCCGGCCACCGAGGCGATCATCGAGACCTCCAGGAGCTCCTTCGGCGCCAGCGGCGGCAGGATCGAAGGCAGCCGCTGCGCCAGCATCGATTTTCCAGAGCCGGGCGGACCGACCATCAGCAGGTTGTGGCCGCCGGCAGCCGCCACCTCCAGCGCCCGCTTGGCGGTCTCCTGGCCCTTGATGTCGGCGAGGTCGGGCAGGTCGCGCGGCGCGGCGCGGATGCCGGCCTCGGGCCGCGACAGCACCTGCGTGCCGCGGAAATGGTTGGCGATGGCAATCAGGCTGCGCGGCGCCAATATGTCGAAATCAGCGCCCGCCCAAGCAGCTTCCGGTCCGCAGGCGAACGGGCAGATCAGGCCCTTGCCCTCGGCATTGGCGCCGATCGCCGCCGGCAGCGCGCCGGCCACGGCGGTAATCGTGCCGTCGAGCGACAATTCGCCAAGCACGACATAGCCGGCCAGCATGTCGCCCGGAATGGCGCCAAGTGCTGCCATCAGGCCAAGCGCGATCGGCAGATCGTAGTGGCTGCCTTCCTTGGGCAGATCGGCCGGCGCCAAGTTAACGGTGACCTTCTTCGACGGCATCGACAGGCCCGACGCATGCAGCGCCGCCTGCACTCGCTCGCGGCTCTCGGCCACCGCCTTGTCGGGCAGTCCGACGATCTGGATGCCGACCTTGCCGGGCGCGATCATCACCTGCACGTCGACCGGCACGGCCTCGATGCCCTGGAAAGCGACCGTACGAACCCGCGCCACCATTCTTTGCCCCCGATGCCGTCTCTCCCCAGCCTTTGTGAGCCGGCCGCGAGCGACGTCAACGCGAGACAACCACAGATTTTAGCCCAAGGCAAGAACAATACAGGAACAAAGAGAGGCGTGCGCCTACCGTCGACGGGCTCGCAACAGCCTGCAAGGCGCCTCACCGAGCGCGTGACGATGCGAGCCGCGCAGGATGGAGGCGAATGTTCCGGGAAGATCACGACGGCTTCACCGCCAGAAAAGTGTTCCACCCTCGCTCCTTCCTGCCGACGCGGAAGCTGTGGCTGACAAGCTCCATGCCGGCGGCCTCGATGCGCGCCGCGAAGGCGTCCTTGCGCCAGTCGACCGTATGGTATCTGCCGCTCGTTTCGCCGTCGCCGTCGCGCATCGAGACGACAAAGGCACCACCGGGCCGCAACGCCCGCGCGATCTTCTCCAGAACCGGGTCGATCTGGTCGCGCGGCACATGGATCAGCACGGCAAGCGCCACCACCGCGTCATAGGGACCGCCAAGCTCGTCGGTGATCACGTCGAGCAGATCGCCGGTCTTGCCGCGTGCTGCCTGCAGTTCGAGAAAGCGCCGCGTCGCGTCGGTCCGCCGGACCTTGACGCCGAGGCCCTCCAGGAAGTCCGCATCGCGGCCAGGTCCGGACCCGATCTCCAGGATTCGGCCGCCCGGCCCGGCGATCGCCGCGGCGCGCTTGAGCACGGCCTGGTCGTTCGGGTGGGGAACATGTCCGACAATCTCGTCATAACGGACCGCGTAGTCCTCATACGACTCGACCGTCCGACGGCTCTGCGCCAGGGCTTTCGCGGGCACGGTCATCATTCTCTCTGTCTCCGTGCGCCAATCGTGTCTAGCGGATGCTGCCATAAGGCGCGTGGCCGTCGAGCAGGCCGATGTCGCGCTTGAAATGGTCGGACAGCGCGCGCTGATCGAGCAGGCGGCGCGACCGCGATCGGAAGGGAGCGACGAAGAGGTCCAGCATCGGATGACGGACTGTGACGCGCCGCGTGGAAGTGTTCATGGCCATGTCCTTTCGGGTTCGGTCGATGGTTTGAGTGTGCGCTTGCCGGCTCTTGGCTTCCAATCGAACGTCGCTTATCATGCATCAACAGGATTGATGTGTGATGAGCTGGGACCTGCCGCCATTGGGCGCCATCAGGGTGTTTGAAGCCGCATCGCGGCTGGGCAGCTTTACCAAGGCGGCCGAAGAGCTCGGCATGACCCAGTCGGCGGCGAGCTACCAGATCAAGGTGCTGGAGGAACGCGCCGGAACACCGCTTTTCGTAAGAAAAACAAGGCAGATCGCCTTGACCGAGGCCGGCGAGCAGCTGGCGCCGCACGCATCGGGTGCCTTCTCGGCGCTGGCCGATGCGTGGGTGGCGACCAAGGGCGGCGCCACCGGCGTGTTGTCGGTCACCACGGTCCAGACCTTTGCCTCGACCTGGCTCGCCGTGCGCCTTGGAGCATTCCAGCTGATGCATCCGGACCTTGCCGTGAAAGTCGACACATCGTCCCGGCTGGCCGATTTTGGGCGCGACGGCATGGATATCGGCATTCGCACCGGCACCGGGAAATGGCCGGGCCTGGCAGCCCACTATCTGTTCAAGGCGGATTACACGCCGATGCTCAGCCCGAGGCTGGTGCGGAGCGTGGGAGGCATCCGCCGGCCCGAGGATCTCTACAAGCTGCCACTATGCTGTTCGACCGATCCCTGGTGGAAGATCTGGTTCGAAGCAGCCGGCGCCCGCTTCGAGCCCGATCGCATCATAGCCGGCCCGGAACTTGGCACGCAGGCCTACGACGCGATGGCGGCGCTGACCGATCAGGGCGTCGCCATCCTCACCCGCAACCTCTACAGCTCGTTGCTGGCGACAGGACAGCTCATTCAGCCGTTCGAGGCCATGGGGTCCGACGGCGACGGCTACTGGCTGGTGCATTCCGAAAGCCGCCGCAACACCCCGAAGATCAGGCTGTTCAGGGACTGGGTGCTGGCCGAGACGGCTGATGTCAGGGAGCGCGAACAGGGCCGGGTCGAAGAGCCTTGATCAAATCAGGAACATCAGGGGAACCGGTAACCGGACCGGTTGCGCCCCGGTTGTAGCCGGCTGCAAAAAGCGGAACATGGTTAACACAAAATGAAAACGGATTATGTCCGCTTCGCTTCGACCGCATCCCAGAACAGGGCGGCAATATCCGCCCCGCCGAAGCGATGCACTTCGCGCACGCCCGTCGGCGAGGTGACATTGATCTCGGTCATGTAGTCGCCGATGACATCGATGCCGACCAGGATGAAGCCGCGTTCCCTGAGCGACGGCCCGATGCGGGCGCAGATCTCGCGCTCGCGCGCCGTCAGCTCGGTTTTCTCGGCACGGCCGCCGACATGCATGTTGGAGCGCGAATCGTGCTCGGCCGGCACCCGGTTGATGGCGCCGACCGGCTCGCCGTCGATCAGGATGATGCGTTTGTCGCCCTTGCGCACATCCTTCAGGTAGCGCTGCACGATATAGGGCTCGCGGAACAGCTGGCCGAACATTTCGAGCAGCGAGGCGAGGTTGCGGTCGGCCTCGTGCAGATGGAAGATGCCCGCGCCGCCATTGCCGTAGAGCGGCTTGACGATGATGTCGCCGAATTCCTTGCGGAAGGCGGCCACCTCGAGCGGATCCTTGGTGATCAGCGTGTCCGGCATCAGATCGGAAAACTCGGTGACGAAGATCTTTTCCGGGCTGTTGCGCACCCAGGCCGGGTCGTTGACGACCAGCGTCTTCGGATGGATGCGCTCGAGGATATGCGTGGTGGTGATGTAGTTCATGTCGAAGGGAGGGTCCTGGCGCAGCAGGATGACGTCCATCTCCGACAGGTCGGTGCGAACCTTTTCGCCCAGCGAGTAGTGGCTGCCCTTTTCGTCGCGCACCTGCATCTCCTCGATGCGGGCAAACACCTTGCCGTCGCGCAGCGACAGGCGGTCGGGCGTGTAGTGGAACAATTGATGGCCGCGCCGCTGCGCTTCCAGCGACAGCGCGAACGAGGTGTCGCCGGCGATCGACACGGTCGAGACATGGTCCATCTGGACGGCGATTTTCAGCTTCATGGCGGATCCCCAGCGCAGTCAACGCAAGCGATATAAGGGTCCCGGCGCCTTCTGCCAATCGGGCCACGCCGTTAACGGTCGAAGACCAGCCGCGAGTAACCCAGGAAGGACAGCGTCATGGCTGCCAGCGAAGCGATGGCAAGCGCCGCCAGTGGTGGCGCCGCCGGCAGCACCAGCAGGATGGCTGAGTAGACGGCATAGTTGACGATGCTGGTGGCGACGCCGACGCCGCCATAGCGGGCGCCTTCCTGTGTCACGCCCCTGCTCGACGGCGAGAAGGTCAGGTGCCGGTTGATCTGCCAGGTGACGCAGAGCGCGAAGCCGATCGACAGCATGCGGGCGACGAAGGGTCCGAGCGGCGTGACGGCGAGCAGCAGCCACAGCGCCGCCGCGTCGGCGACGAAGCCGATGCCGCCGGCGAAGACAAAGCGGACGATGCGTTGCATCGGTCAGGCCGCACGCGAGGCCTTGCCCGGTTGCGGCTTCCGAACCACGTCGCCGGTGCGGCGCTCGACACGGCCCGAAGGCATGGAGAGATAGAAGATCCGCTTCTGCTCGGCGCGCCCACGCGAGACCGAATCGAGGATCAGTCCGGTCACCGCCGCCAGCATGGACAGAAGCAGCAGGCCGACCGACAGCACCCAGGTCGGCATGCGCGGTACCAGGCCGGTCTCGGCGAATTCGACCAGCACCGGCGCCATCAGGAACAGGCTCGAGGCCAGGAAGAACAGCGAAAAGGCGCCGAAGAAGCGCAACGGCTGCGTCTCCTTCATCAGCATGGCGAACATCCACAGGATCCTGGCGCCGTCGCGGAAGGTCGACAGCTTCGACGACGAGCCTTCCGGCCGGCGGCCGTAGTCGAGCGCAATCTCGCTGACCGGCAATTTGAGCTGCGAGGCGTGCACCGACATTTCGGTCTCGATCTCGAAGCCGCCGGAGACGGCGGGGAAGCTCTTGACGAAACGCCTGGTGAAGACGCGGTAGCCGGAGAAAATGTCCGTGAAATCGCTGCCGAACAGCCATTTGTAGAGGCTGTTGAAGGCCCGGTTGCCGAAGGCATGGCCGGCCCTGCCGGCATCGTCGGTGACGCCGCGCCTGGTGCCCACCACCATATCGCAACGCTCGGTCAGGAGCGTGTTGATCAATTGCGGCGCGTCCTCGGGCGCGTAGGTGCCGTCGCCATCGGCCATCAGGTAGATGTCGGCGTCGATGTCGGCGAACATGCGCCGCACCACATTGCCCTTGCCCTGGCGCGGCTCGCGAACCACGATGGCGCCGGCCGCGCGGGCGCGCAGCGCCGTCAGATCCTTCGAATTGTTGTCGTAGACATAGATGGTTGCCGCGGGCAGCGTCTCGCGGAACCGCCGCACCACCTCGGCGATGGTCAGCTCCTCATTATAGCAGGGCAGGAGCACGGCGATGACGGGTTCATGGCTGATGTCTTGCGGCATTTTCGTCTCCGAATGCCTTGTCGACCATGCGGTCGCGCTCCGGAAACCGGCCGCGTTCAGGCGGTTTTACTATTTATTGAAGCCGTTAAGGCTAGGTTTAAGACCGACTTCACGAGTGTCGATTGGCCTGGAAAGGCCCGGCATTCCCGCCAAGGGCGATCGGCATGAGCACAGCAACGGGAACTTCCACAGGGAAGTCCGATATCGCGTTCGCGTTGCTTGCCGCCTTGCTGCTGCTCGGCCTCAATGCCCAGCAGGGATTCCCGCAACTGGCCAATCCGGCGGGCGACAATGACAGCCTGCTGCAACTGGTCGAAGTCCGCGACCTGCTGGCGGGCCAAGGCTGGTTCGACCTGCACCAGTACAGAATGGGGCTGGAGGGCGGCTTCGTCATGCACTGGTCGCGGCTGCTCGACGCGCCGCTGGCGCTGAGCATCCTTGCCGTTTCGAGCCTGACTGGCAGCGCCGCCCTGGCCGAACAGATCGTGCAAATAGTCTGGCCGGCCCTGCAGTTCTTTATCGCCGTCTTGTTCATCATCCGCGCTGCGCGCGCCTTCGCCGGCCCGCCCGCTGTGCTGCCCGCCGCCGTCGTCGGCGGGGCGGCCTTGTATTACATCGGGATTTTTTCCCCAGGCGCGCTCGATCATCACAATGTCCAGCTGATGCTGACGCTGGCGAGCCTGGCCTTGCTGCTCGAGGCGCCCACGTATCGGCCGGCTGCCCTTGTCGCGGGCATCTGCGCCACGCTGACCCTGGCCATCGGCATGGAAAGCGCGCCCTATGCCGGGGCCCTCGGCGCCGTCGTCGCTCTGCTGTTTCTCGGCAATGGCGACGCCGAAAGGCTGATCGCCAGGGATTTCGGCCTCGGCGTCGCCGGCGTCTCGGCTCTGGTCTTCGCCGCCACCATCCCCGTCTCGTCCTGGGGCCAGGCCCAGTGCGACACGTTCTCGCTCGTGCAGTTCGCCGTTACCGCGCTTGCCGGCGCCGGTCTGGCAATCATTGCTTCGTGGAAGGCCGCCAACGCGACGGCCGCCCGGCGCCTGATGTCGCTTGGCCTGCTTGCCGTCGCTCTCGCCCTCGTCGTGGTGCTCTTCTTCCCGCAATGCCTGGCGGCGCCCTATGCCCATCTCGACCCGCGCCTGCAGCAGATGTGGCTCGGCTATATCGAGGAGGCACAGTCGATCGTCCAGCTTGTCGCCGACGATCCGGCAAGGGCCGTGGCGCGTTTTGCGACGCCGCTGGTGGCCATCGTGCTGATGGCGCTCCGTTTCAGCCATGGCGGCTGGCGGCGGCAGGACAGCCTCGTCGCCGCACTGCTGGTCGTGGCGGTCCTGGTCAGCGCCTGGGAAGTGCGCGGCTCGACCTTCTCCATCGCCTTCGCGGTGATCCCGCTTTCGGCCTGGATCGCCAAATGGCGGCAGCGGGCCGAAGCCAGCCCGTCCAGCGGCTCGGTACTAAGGATGGCGGCGGCCTGGCTGATCTCGGTCAATGCCATCTGGTCGGGTGCCGCCGAGGCCGCCTCGAGCGCCTTCGCAACCGCTGCACCCGCCAGGGACGCCAGCATCGATGCGCCCTGCAACAGCAAGGCCTCGTTCGCCGTGCTTGGCGCGATGGCCCCCACCACGGTGCTTGCCATCTCCAATCTTGGCTCGCCCATCCTCGCCTTTACCGGTCATCGCGTGTTCGCCGGGCCCTACCATCGCAACGTCGCCGGAAACCTGCTCGTGTTCGATGCCTTGCTGGGCTCGGCCACCGACGCCAAAGCCATCGTCGAAAGTCACCATGTCGGCCTTGTCGCGCTCTGCCGCGACAACCCTGAAAGCCGGCTGTTCGCTGCCAGGGCGCCGGAAGGTTTTCTGGCCCGGCTGATGCGCGGCAGCGTGCCGGAATGGCTGGAGCCGGTGGCGGAGACCCGAGGCGCTCCTCTGGAACTGTACCGCGTCCGGCTCGGCGGTTGATCCAGCCGGCAGACGCTACTCCTTCCGATACAAGATCATGCCGCCGTGATGCAGCACGCCGTCGATGAACGTGCCATCGGCGGTGAATCCGGTATCGTCCCAATAGTCGATGTGATGCCCCCGGACTTCGTAACGCCCCCGATACGCGCTCTCCCGGGTTCCACGCGCTTCGTCGTACCGGCCATTTGGAAGCAGCTTGTGACGGACATGGCCATCGGCTGTCACCCACATGCCTGCATAGGGATGGCTTTGAGCAATGATTTGCTGGTCGGGATTCATCTGGGCGAGACCTTTCTGCACGGGGACCGCGCCAAAGAGAAGCATGAGCGATGCAAGCAGGGAAAACGACGACGTCATGGCCGCTACCTTGTGGCCGTCGGCCGAATGACGATCTCGTTGACATCGACGTCGTCGGGCTGCTCGATGGCGAAGCGCACCGCGCGGCCGATCGCGTCCGGCTGCAAGGCGATCGCCCGGTAGGTCTTCATGGCTTCGGCCGCCAGCGGATCGGTGATGGAATGGGCCAATTCACTCTCGACCACGCCGGGATGAATGCAGGTCACCCGAATGTCGTCGTTCTCCTGCCTGAGGCCGTCGGAAATCGCCCGCACCGCGTATTTGGTCGCGCAATAGACCGCTGCCGTTGGCGCGACCGAGAGCGCGCCGACCGAAGCGATGTTAATGATGTGGCCGGAGCCTCTCGCGGTCATCTCCGGCAGCACCGCGGCGATCCCGTGGAGCACGCCCTTGATGTTGACGTCGACCATGCGGTCCCATTCGTCGACCTTGAGGGAGGCCATCAGCGAAAGCGGCATCACGCCGGCATTGTTGACGATCACGTCGACGCGTCCCCAGGCTTGTCGCGCCGCCTCGGCAAAGGCAGCGACATCGTTACGGTCGGTGACGTCGAGGCCGCGGATCCTGGCCTCCCCACCGTGCGCGGTGATCTCCTCGGCGAGCGCCTCCAGCCGGTCTGTGCGCCGCGCGCCGAGCATGACTTTCGCCCCGGCGGCGCCGAGTTCGCGGGCAATCCCCGCGCCGATTCCGCTTGATGCGCCGGTAATGAGGACGGTCTTGTCGAGGGGCATGCTTGTCTCCTGTTCCTGGATTGACCGCCGCCTTGCGTCGGTTGCCAGGAAGATAGAATTGCCCCATTGTCGCGTTAAGACAGCCATTTCTTGACGCTATGGAAAGCCACGCTAACCAATGGATCTCAACGCGCTCTCCGTTTTTGCGCTTGTCGCCGAGGAGCGGAGTTTTCGCGCCGCCGCCGACCGGCTGGGTGTCACCCGCTCGGCCGTCAGCCAGACGATCAGGCGGCTGGAAGAGACCATCGGCATAGCGCTTGTGCGGCGCACGACGCGCAGCGTCAGCCTCACCGAGGCGGGGGAGCGGCTCCGCGCCGAAATCGCGCCGGCCATCGCGGACATGCGTGCCGCGGTCGAGGCCGCCGGCAGCTTGCGTGGGCGCCCGCGCGGGCAGTTGCGGCTCGCTGTTTCGTCGATCGCCGAGGGCTTCCTGTCAGGGCCGTTCCTGGCAGCCTTCGCCGAGGCCAATCCGGAGGTTCAGATCGACATCACGGTGACGGACGATGAATTCGATATCGTTGCCCAGGGATACGATGCCGGCGTCAGGCTGGGCGAAGTCATCGAGCAGGACATGATCGCGGTTCCCGTTGCCGGTGACGAGCGGCAGCTGGCTGTCTGCGCGCCAGCCTACCGCGATCGATTTGGTGAGCCTGCGCATCCGAGCGAGCTTGCGGCCCGTCGCTGCATTGGTTGGCGTCCCGCTCCCGGGGTTGCGCCCTACCGATGGGAATTCGCGGTCGACGGCAAGGAGTTCAGCGTCGCCGTCGCCCCGGAGATCACGACAAACGACATGACGTTGATGATCAGGCTCGCTGTCGCCGGCGCCGGCATCACCTTCGGCATGGAACGGAGCTTCCGTCCCTGGCTCGACCGGGGCGAGCTGGTGCCCATCCTGGAGTCCTACTGCCCACGCTTTGCCGGCTTCTATCTCTATTATCCCGGCCGCCGCAACTTGGCGCCGAAGCTGCGCGCGCTTGTCGATCACCTGCAGCGCTTCAGATAGCGTCGTGGGATCGTTGGCGGGTCTCGAAAAATCGATTCAAGCGATACGTTTCCTAAAGGGTTTGCTGCCAGTCTCGAAATAAATTCCGACGACAAAACAGGGACGAACAGGGACACCGATGCAAACTCCGTTTGGCACCGGTCAGGCAAACAGGGAAAGCACGGATCTGGCGTTCACCGATCCGTTGACCGGGCTTGGCAATCATCGCCGCTTCTTCGACAAGGTCGACCGCCTGATCAGCGACCGCGCCGACGATCCCGCGCCCTTCACCGTCGGCATTCTCGACCTCGACGGCTTCAAGCCGATCAACGATCTGTTCGGCCACAAGGCCGGCGACGACATCCTGATCCAGGTCGCCATGCGGCTGCGTGCCTCGATGGACGGCCATTCGACGGTCTGCCGCATCGGTGCCGACGAATTCGCCTTCCTCTACCCGCTGGTGTTCTCGGAGGATGCGGCGGCTGAAAAATCCCGCATGCTGATCGAGATCCTGTCGGCGCCCTATGATGTCGGCGAGCGCACCGCCAGGCTCTCGGCCTCGGTCGGCTGCTCGCTGTTCTATTCGGGCGACGAGACCACCGAGATCCTCATCAACAAGGCCGAAACGGCGCTCTACCATGCCAAGCGTTCCGGCCGCGGCCGCGTCGTCGTCTACACCCGTGAGATGGAAGAGGCCGCCAAGCGCGTCACCCGCATCGAGCAGGCGCTGCGCCGCGCCGTCTCCGCCGGGGAGGTGGAGCCGCATTTCCAGCCGATCGTCGACCTCACCACGCGCCGCACCATCGGCTTCGAGACGCTGGCGCGCTGGACCGATCGCGATCTCGGCGCGGTGCCGCCGACCGTCTTCATCCCCATCGCCGAGGAGCGCGGCATCATCGGTCCGCTGTCGCAGTTGGTGCTGCGCAAGGCGACCGAAGCCGCCAGGAGCTGGCCGAAGGACCTGTTCCTGTCCTTCAACCTGTCGCCCTCGCAGCTCGTCGACCAGAACACCGGCCTGCACATACTGGCGATCCTCGACCGCACCGGCTTCGATCCGCGCCGGCTGGAGATCGAGATCACCGAGACCGGCCTGATGAACGACCCTGCCTCGGCGGCGCAGATCGTCGAGGATCTGCGCCGCGTCGGCATCCGCGTCTCGCTCGACGATTTCGGCACCGGCCAGTCCTCGCTCGGCCGGCTGCGTGAATTCCATTTCGACAAGCTCAAGATCGACCGCGCCTTCGTCGCCTCGATTCTCGAAGACCGGCCATCCGAGCACATCATCCGCGCCATCCTCGCCATGTGCGAAGGGCTCGGCATGGACGTGGTCGCCGAAGGCATAGAAGAGGAAGCGCAGGCCGACCGGCTGGTCCAGTTCGGTTGCGCCGGCGGACAGGGCTATCTGTTCGGCAAGCCGGCCGATGCCGATGCCACATTGGGCTACCTCCGTGATTCCTTCCGTGGCGCCTTGCGCGCCAAGGCGATCTGAACGGCGAAAAACGGTGCTGCCCACAATGTGGCGACAGCCGCTCCGCGGGTCGAGCATGGCACCATCGCCTTTTTGTCAGACATAAGCCCGAAAATGCGTCTTTTCGCCCTTGCCCGCCGGACGTGTCTGGCTAGGATGCGCGCCGGTTGACCCGGGAGACGAAAATCATGATGCCATCGGCGCGGTTTGCCGACCTCGAAGGCGCTTCGGTGCTGATCACCGGCGGCGGCTCCGGCATCGGTGCGGCGTTGACCGAAGGGTTCACGCGCCAGGGCGCCAAGGTCGCCTTCATCGACATCGCCGATGCGCCGAGCATCACGCTCGCCGACCGCATTGAGAAAGAGCTCGGCCGGCGTCCGCTCTACCTCAAGACCGATCTGCGCGACGTCGAGGCCTTGCGCGCTGCAGCCGCCCGGGCCGCCGACGCGCATGGCGACGTCACCGTGCTGGTCAACAACGCCGCCTGGGACGAACGCCATGAAGTCGAGGACGTCACCGTCGAATTCTGGGACAACAATCTCTCCATCAATCTCAGGCCGCATTTCTTCACCGCGCAGGCGGTGGTGTCAGGCATGAAGCGGGCCGGCGGCGGCTCGATCATCAATTTCACCTCGACCTCCTACCTGATCAACCATCCCGACATGCCGGCCTATACCGCTGCCAAGGCGGGCATACTCGGCCTCACCAAGGGGCTGGCCGGCAAGCTCGGGCCCGATCGCATCCGCGTCAACGCCGTCGCGCCCGGCTGGGTGATCACCGAGCGGCAGCAGGAGCGCTGGGTGACCGAACAGGCGCTCGCCGCCCATGTCGCCAAGCAGTGCATCAGGGACGTCATGCGGCCGGACGACATGGTTGGCACGGTGCTGTTCCTGGCCTCGGACGCCTCGCGCATGCTGACCGCGCAGATGCTGATCGTCGATGGAGGCTTCCTGTGAGCCCAGCCAGCAACGTTCCGGCGGTTGCCGCGCTCGATTGGGGCACGACCCGGCTTCGGGCCTGGCTGATCGACGGCGCCGGCAAGGTGCTTGCCGAGCGTCGCGGCGACGACGGTTTGATCACCGCGCGCGAAAAGGGCTTCGCCAACGTCCTGGAGGGCCATCTGGCGGCGATGGATGCGCCGGAGGAATTGCCCGTCATCATCTGCGGCATGGCCGGTTCGCGCCAGGGTTGGCTCGAGGCGCCCTATGTCGGCGTGCCGTCGCCGCTCGGCGCCATTCTCGGCGGCGCCGCCCGTGTGCCTGATCAGAAACGTGACATCCGTATCGTTCCCGGCCTTGCCCAGCGCCTGGCCGACGCGCCCGACGTCATGCGCGGCGAGGAAACGCAGTTGGCCGGCGCCGGCCTGCCGGCCAGGGGCCGCCATCTCGTCTGCATGCCCGGTACCCATTCGAAATGGGTGCTGGTCGAGGACGGCGCCGTCACCGGCTTTGGCACCTGGCCGACGGGCGAGCTGTTTTCAGTGCTTGCCGCGCACTCGATCCTGCGCCATTCGCTGGGTGAGCATCCCAGCCCGGTTGCTGGTGACAATCCGTTCTTCCGCCGCTGGTGCGAAATCGCACTGGGCGAGGGTGGTGACGTCACCTCGCGGCTGTTTGCCATCCGCGCCGCCGGCCTGCTCCAGGATTTGAAGGCCGATGATGCGGCCGCCTGCCTGTCCGGCCTGCTGATCGGCGGCGAGATTGCCTCCGCCCGGCGCCGGCACGGCGCCGGCGCGACATCGGTCGTGCTGGTTGCCTCGGGCGCGCTGGCCGTGCTCTACCAGGCCGCGCTCGGCCTTGCCGGGCTTGGCCACCGCACCGTCGACGCCGACGTAGCAGTACGCGCCGGGCTGATCGAAGCCGCGCGCGAGAATGGCATGATCGCCAGAACCGGAGCAGCCCTGTGAGCCAGACCGCACCTTTTCCCAAACTCAAGCGCGGCCTGGTCGCCATCCTGCGCGGCCTGAAGCCCACCGAGGCGATCGCCATGGGCCAGGCGCTGTTCGACGCCGGCATCGAGGCGATCGAAGTGCCGCTCAACTCGCCCGAACCGTTCTCGTCGATCGCCAGGATTGTCGAAGTGCTGCCGAAAACGGCCCTGGTCGGCGCCGGCACCGTGCTGACGGCGGCCGATGTCGACAGCCTGCACCGGGCCGGCGGTCGATTGCTGGTCAGCCCCAACATCGATGCCGAGGTGATGGGCCGCGCCAAGACGTATGGCATGGTCACCATGCCTGGCGTGTTCACCCCTACGGAAGCTTTCCAGGCGATCCGGCTCGGCGCTTCGGCGCTGAAATTCTTTCCCGCCAGCGTGCTCGGCGCATCGGGCATTTCCGCGATCCGGGCCGTACTGCCGGCGCAGACGCTGGTCGGCGCGGTCGGCGGCGTTTCGGACAAGGATTTTGCCGGCTACAAGGCGGTTGGCGTGACGGTCTTCGGGCTTGGCTCCAGCCTGTTCAAGCCAGGCATGAGCGTCGACGACGTGGCGGCGCGCGCGCACGCCGCCGTCGCTGCCTGGGACGCGGCATTCGGAGACGCATGATGAGCGAGGTTTCGGTTTTCTCCGACCATGTCTGCGAGCTCGGCGAAGGGCCAAGCTACGATCCCGCCACCGATGCGTTGTTCTGGTTCGATATCGTCAACGGTCGGCTCCTGGAGAAATCCGTGGCCGGCGGTGCGCTGAAGATCCACGAGCTTGGCCAGATGGCGAGCGCCATCGCCATCATCGACGACAAGCGTCAGCTGATCGCCACCGAGACCGGCCTCTTCGTCCGCGACGTCGCGACCGGCCGGATGACGCTGCATACGCCTGTCGAGGCCGACAACCCCCTTACCCGCTCCAACGATTCCCGTGTCCATCCCTGCGGCGCCTTGTGGATGGGGACGATGGGCAAGAGCGAGGCAAAGGGCGCCGGTTCGATCTACTGGTTTTTCAAGGGCGAACTGCGCAAGCTATTCTCCGGCATCACCGTGTCGAACTCGATCTGTTTCTCCGGGGATGGCGCGCTCGCCTATTACACCGACACCTCGACCGGCCTGCTGATGCGCGTCGCCTGTGATCCGGCGACCGGCCTGCCCGCTGGAGAACCAAATGTGTTCGTCGATCACCGCTCGTCCAAGGGCTATGTCGATGGGTCGGTCGTCGACCACGATGGCGTGCTGTGGAACGCCGTCTGGGGCGGCAAGGCGGTCAAGGCCTATTCGCCCGACGGCACATTGTTGCGCGAAATTGCGATGCCGGTGACGCAGCCTTCCTGCCCGGCTTTTGTCGGCGCGAAGGCGGACCGGCTGGCGGTGACGTCGGCCTGGAAAGGCAAGGACGAGAAGCAGCGCCAGCTCGACCCGCAGGCCGGCATGACGTTCGTCCTCGACATCAAGGTCAACGGCCGCTTCGAGCCACGCGTGCTGATCGCCTGAACGAAGGTGGCCGATAAACGTCCTCGCCGGCGTTGTCACGCAACCGTCCGGGACGGTCGGTTTCGCGAAAGCCCACGGCATGCGCCGTGCGATGCTGGGCGATCAGATAGCCGGGATTCAATCATCGCATGTCCAGCCGCAGGCCAGAACTGATCCTCGTCCACGAGCCGGAGAAGGCTTGCTTCGAGCGTCTGGTCGCCGACGGCTATGCGCCGCGGCGTGCCGCCGAGATTTCGTCCTACCTGGCGCAGTCGACCGACCTCGCGCCCGAATTCGACGCGCTCGCCGCCGCCTGTGACAGGCGTGGCCTCGCCTTCGCCGCGGTGGAGCTGGACGATGCCGCAAGCGCGCTCACCGGAGCCGATCCGGCCACGACGCTGGTCTGGACGCTGACCGACGGCATCGCCTATTTCCGTGGCGGCGCCGCACCCGCGCTGGCGCGGCTCAACGGCCTGAGAACGATCGGCGCGGACGATTCGCTGTTCGCGCTCTGCCAGGACAAGTTTCGCTCCGGCGCGGTGCTTGGCGCCCTCGGCCTGCCGGCGCCGCAGGCGGGACTTGCCCGCAATGGAAACTGGCTGGTCGAGCCGCCGGCCTCCGCTGCCGGCTGGTTCGTCAAGCCCAACAGGCTCGGCGCCAAGATCGGCATCTGGCCGGATTCGCGCGTAGCCGATCTCGGCCACGCGCTGGAGCTCAGCCGCCGTGTTTTCGCGGCCTATCGCGACGATGTCGTCGTCCAGCCCTATGTCGCCGGCCGCAATGTGCGCGCCAGCTTCCTCGGCCTGACGCCGGAAACCGGCGTCGAGGCGCTTGGCGTCGCCTTTGTCGAGTCAGGCGCGGACTTCCAGACCATGGCGGACAGCCTGGCGCTTTATGGTGACACCGGTGAGGCGGCGAAGACTGCCGGGCACTATGCCGAACCCGAACTCGCTCCAGTCGCGGACAGCCAGCCGGTGGCCGATGCGAGGATCAGGGTGATCGCCGAACGGCTGATCAGCGGGCTCGGCCTGCGCGACGTGTTTTCCATCGACCTGCGCGTCGAGGCAGATGACACGGTTCATCTCATCGAGTTCGAGGTCTGCCCCGGCCTGCCGTGCTTCGATTTCCGCGCCTACTGCCGCCAGCAATGGGCGCTGGGCCTGGCGGACGCGATGGCGGAAACCGCCGCAAGCCGGTTGCGCCCATGACGTCGGGGATGGCGGCGCGACACCCCCTCGCAATCGGCATCCGACGGCTAAGCAAGGAGCGACGCGGCGCGGACATGCGTGACTTCGACACGTTGCGACGGTGCGGAATTCCGCTCGGCCGCCCCCGGACCTAAATGCCTTCGACCAGCACGATCTCGCCGTCGGCGACCTTCTGGCGGATGGCGACCGCGCGCTGATACTCCGGCGAGTGATAGCAGTCATGCGCGGCGGCGAGTGATGGAAATTCGATGATGACATTGCGCGCGCGGCCCGGACCCTCGGCTTTCTCGTGTTCACCGCCGCGGGCGAGAAATGTCGCGCCGAAGCGCTCGAAGGCCGGCTTGGCGGCCGCGACATAGTCCTTGTAGCCTTCGGCGTCGCGCACATCGACACGTGCGATCCAGTATCCCTTGGGCATTCTCTTTTCTCCTATCGTGCTGGCTCGTCAGGCCGAGCGCATTTCTTCCAGAATGGCCTCGGCCGCCGCGCGCCGGTCGCTTGCCGCGACGATCGGCCGTCCGACGACCAGATGGCTGGCGCCGTTGCGGACCGCCTGCGCCGGCGTCACAACGCGCTTCTGGTCGCCATGGTCGCTGCCGGCCGGCCGGATGCCGGGCGTCACCACCGCCATGTCCGGGCCGACGATGCGGCGCACCGCTTCGGCTTCCGCGGCCGAGCAGACGATACCTCCCATGCCGGCATGCAGCGCCTGTTCCGAGCGCCTCAGCACCAGCGTGTGCGGGTCATATTCATAGCCGACATCGATCATGTCCTGCTCATCCATCGAGGTCAGCACGCTGACGGCGAGCAGGCAAAGCTCGCTGCCGCGCGCTGCCTCCACCGCCGCCTGCATCGCCTTGGGATAGGCATGGATGGTCAGCATGGTCATGCCCATCTTGACGATGTTCTCGACGCCCTTGGCCACCGTGTGGTCGATGTCGAGCAGCTTCATGTCGAGGAAGATTTTCGTTCCGCCGCTGGCCAGCTCCCTGGCAAAGTCGAGCCCGCCGGCAAAGGCCAGCTGATAGCCGATCTTGTAGAAGGAGACGACGCCGTCGAGCTCGCGCACCGCCTGCTCGGCCTCCTTCACGGTCGGCACGTCGAGGCCGACGATCAGTCGCTCTTGCATGGATTGGGCCTGCATGGAATGGGCCTGCATGGTTGCGGCGGTCACACCTCGACCCTGGTCGACAGCATGCGCGAGGTCTCGATCAGCGTGCGGCATAGGTGCTCCATCGATTTGTGCAGTCTTTCGTCACGGAAATGGCCGTCCCCGTCGAAGGCGTCGCCACCCTCCGGCACCGAGCATTCGGGCGTCACCACCTCCATCTGGCAGCGCACCAGCACGGCGCGCAGATGGTTGATGCAGCGTATGCCGCCGAAGTGTCCGTTGGAGGACGAGCAGAGGCCCGCGACCTTGCCGGCAAGCGGCCTGACCGATCGGCCGCCATCCCGTCGCACCCGGCTCACCCAGTCGATCGTGTTCTTGAGCAGCGGCGGGATCGAGCCGTTATATTCGGGCGTCGCGATCAGCAGCCCGTCATGAGCGGCGATCAGCCGCGCCAGCTTCTGGGCGTTTTCGGGGACGCCTCTTTCCATTTCCAGGTCTTCGTCGAGGATCGGCAAGGGATAGTCGGCGAGCGAAACGCGGGTGGCCTCGGCGCCCTGCACCGCAAGTTCCTTCTGCGCCACGTCGGCGGTCCTGCCGCTATAAGCGCCTGTGCGCACCGAGCCGGCGAAGACGAGGATTTTCGGGATCACTGCCATTGGCCAACCTTGTTCTGGGACACGTACAGCCAAGGTTCGATCAAATCAACGCATCGGCGCCATAAAACGCTCGGTATTGGCCGAAGCCCCCGACTTCGTCATCCCTGGGCGAAGCAGGAGCGAAGCTCCGTCGCGGAGACCCTGGGATCCATTCCGTGACCTTGGACGTAGAGTGCAGCGGAGCAGAATTCTTCTTCGCCGCGGCACGTCGAGGTCGCGGCATGGATCCCTTGGGCTGCGAAGCAACGCCAGGGGTCTGCGCCGCGTCGCTGCGCTCCTTGCTCCGCCCGTGGATGACGAAATGAGGGATGTTTCGGCCAATCGCCAAGCTATGCAGCCAGCATCAGGAACCGCGAACGGCTCAGCGCGTCCGCTAATGCGCTTCGCGCCGGTAGATCCACAGCTGCGTCGGCGGGATGTTGCGGAAGATGAAGTCGAAATGCTTGACCGTGTAGTCGCCGCGGCCCGCCGGGATCGGCGACATCGGACCATAGGTCAGCTGGACGATCGGCCGTCCGGCCGGGATGCGATCGAGCAGGCTTTCGATATAGGCGATACGCTGGGCGACCGGGAAGTTGAGCAGCGGCACCCCGGAAACGACGCTATCGAAGATCATCCCGCGCCTCTCGCCAAGCGTGGCGTTGAGGTTGAAGGCATCGCCCTCGATGACGTTGACGCCGGGATAGAGCTGGCGCAGATGGCGCACGAAATCGGTGGAATATTCGACCGCGTAGAGGTTTTCGGGCCGCACGCCCTGGGCGAGGATGGCGCGGGTGATGACGCCGGTGCCGGGACCGACCTCGAGCACCGGCAGGCCGGACTTCGGGTTGACGATCGAGGCCATCTTGCGCGCGGTGATCGAACTGGTCGGAACGATGGAGCCGACAGTCTTCGGCTTGTCGATCCAGCCCTTGAAGAATTTGAGTTCGTCGTCGAACTTCTCGGCAAACGCCTTCCGCAGTCCGTGACCACGTGCCATGCAAGCTCTCCTCAGCGCGCCCCTTGGAAGCTACTTAACATCTGGGTGACGCAAGGCAAGGCACGGCCATGCCTATGTCGTGGATAAGATAGCTTTGGTCGCGTCTCAACGTTCGCCGAAAGACTCGAAAAAGTCCTTCATGCGAGCGAAAAAGCCGCTCGATTGGGGCGAATTGTCCTGCGAGGAGAGTTGTTCGAACTCCTCCAGCAGCTCGCGCTGGCGGCGCGACAGGTTCTGTGGCGTCTCGACCGCGGTCTGGATGTAGAGGTCGCCGACATTGGGCTGGCGCAACACCGGCATGCCCTTGCCCTTGAGGCGGAACTGACGTCCGTTCTGCGTGCCTTCGGTGACCTTCACCTTGGTCTGTGTGCCGTCGAGCGTCGTCACCTCGAAGGAGCCGCCAAGGGCCGCCGTCGTCATCGAGATCGGCACCTTGCAATAGAGGTCGGCACCGTCGCGCTGGAAGAATTCGTGCGGCTTGACCGCCAGGAAAATATAGAGGTCGCCCGACGGCCCGCCGCGCAGGCCGGCCTCGCCTTCATTGGCCAGCCGGATGCGGGTGCCGTCCTCGATGCCGGCCGGGATGTTGACCGAGAGCGAGCGCTCCTCGGTGACGCGGCCCTGGCCGGCGCATTTCGGGCACGGGTCCTTGATCGTCTGGCCGCGGCCCTGGCATTGCGGGCAGGTCCGCTCGATCGAGAAGAAGCCTTGCGTGGCGCGCACCTTGCCGTGGCCGTTGCACATCGAGCAGGTAACCGGCTGGGTGCCGGGCTTGGCGCCGCTGCCGGAGCATTCCGTGCAGGATATCGAAGCCGGCACGCGGATTTGCGCGGTCTTGCCCGCGAAGGCTTCCTCCAGCGAGATTTCCATGTTGTAGCGCAGGTCGGCGCCGCGCTCGCGGCCACCGGAAGAGCGGCGCTGGCGGCCGCCCATCATGTCGCCGAAAATATCCTCGAAGATGTCGGCGAAGCCGCCGGCGCCAAAGCCTTGCGCGCCGCCATTCATGCCGCCCTGCTCGAAGGCGGCGTGACCGAAACGGTCATAGGCCGCGCGCTTCTGCGGGTCCTTCAGCGTCTCATAGGCTTCGTTGATTTCCTTGAACTTGTGCTCGCAGGAATGATCGCCGGGGTTGCGATCGGGATGGAACTGCATGGCGAGCTTGCGAAAAGCGCTCTTGAGCGCCTTCTCGTCGGCGCCCTTTTGCACGCCCAGCGTTTCGTAGAAATCAGCTTTCATTTTTTCCCGCAGTCCGGATCAACGTCTTGATGCATTGTTGCGTCGTTTGCCGGCATGTTGTCTCGATTTAGGATCGGTGCCGCCCGGATGCCAGTGCCGGTGTGCGCCTGTCCGGGTTTTTCTGTTATTTTTTCCGCGAGGGTTGCAAAAAAGCCCGGCCTGCGCCGGGCTTTTCGCATTATCTTGCCGTCAGGCCGTTCAGGCCGACTTCTTCTTGTCGTCGTCCTCGTCGATTTCCTCGAAATCGGCATCGACCACGTCGGAGTCCTTGGCCGCATCCGCCTTGGCGTCGGCTTCCGCCGCTTCCTTCTGCGAGGCCTCGTACATGGCCTGGCCAAGCTTCATGGAAGCTTCGGCAAGCGTCTGGCTCTTGGCCTCGATGTCGGCCGGGTCATCGCCTTCCGCAGCGGTCTTGAGCGCCGCGATGGCGTCCGAAATCGCCGTGCGCTCGGCTTCGGAGACCTTGTCGCCATATTCCTTCAGCGACTTCTCCGAGGAATGCACCAGCGCTTCGGCCTGGTTGCGGGCCTCGACAACGGCGCGACGCTTCTTGTCGGTGTCGGCATTGGCCTCGGCGTCCTTGACCATCTTCTCGATGTCGGCGTCCGAAAGACCACCCGAGGCCTGGATGCGGATCTGGTGCTCCTTGCCGGTGCCCTTGTCCTTGGCCGAGACGTTGACGATGCCGTTGGCGTCGATGTCGAACGTGACTTCGATCTGCGGCACGCCGCGCGGCGCCGGCGGAATGCCGACCAGGTCGAACTGGCCGAGCGCCTTGTTGTCGGCGGCCATTTCACGCTCGCCCTGGAAGACGCGGATGGTCACGGCCGACTGCGAATCCTCGGCCGTCGAGAACACCTGGCTCTTCTTGGTCGGGATCGTCGTGTTGCGCTCGATCAGCCGGGTGAACACGCCGCCCAGCGTCTCGATGCCGAGCGACAACGGCGTCACGTCGAGCAAAAGCACGTCCTTGACGTCGCCCTGCAGCACGCCGGCCTGGATGGCGGCGCCGAGTGCGACGACCTCATCCGGGTTGACGCCCTTGTGCGGCTCCTTGCCGAAGAACTGCTTCACGATCTCCTGGATCTTGGGCATGCGGGTCATGCCGCCGACCAGGACCACTTCGTCGATCTCGCCAGCCTTCAGGCCGGCATCCTTCAGCGCCGCCTTGCACGGTTCGATGGTGCGCTGGACGAGATCCTCGACCAGGCTTTCGAACTTGGCGCGGGTCAGCTTCAGCGTCAGGTGCTTCGGGCCGGTCGCGTCGGCGGTGATGAAGGGCAGGTTGATCTCGGTCTGCGTCGTCGACGACAGCTCGATCTTGGCCTTCTCGGCCGCTTCCTTGAGGCGCTGCAGGGCAAGCTTGTCGGCCTTGAGGTCGATGCCCTGTTCCTTCTTGAACTCGGCCGCCAGATATTCGACCAGGCGCATGTCGAAATCCTCGCCGCCGAGGAAGGTGTCGCCATTGGTCGACTTCACCTCGAACACGCCGTCGCCGATTTCCAGCACCGAAATGTCGAACGTGCCGCCGCCAAGGTCATAGACGGCGATGGTCTTGCCTTCCTTCTTGTCAAGGCCGTAGGCGAGTGCCGCGGCCGTCGGCTCATTGATGATGCGCAGCACTTCGAGGCCGGCGATCTTGCCGGCGTCCTTGGTGGCCTGGCGCTGGGCGTCGTTGAAATAGGCCGGAACGGTGATGACCGCCTTCTCGACCTTCTCGCCGAGATAGGCTTCCGCCGTTTCCTTCATCTTCTGCAGGATCATGGCCGAGATCTGGCTGGGCGACTGCTTCTTGCCGCCGGCCTCGACCCAGGCATCGCCATTGTCGCCCTTGACGATCTTGTAGGGGACAAGCTTCTTGTCCTTCTCCGTCACCGGATCGTCATAGCGGCGGCCGATCAGGCGCTTGACCGCGAAGATGGTGTTTTCAGGATTGGTGACCGCCTGGCGCTTGGCCGGCTGGCCGACGAGACGTTCGCCGTCGCCCGAGATGGCGACGATGGAAGGCGTCGTGCGCGCGCCTTCCGCATTCTCGATCACCTTCGGTTCCTTGCCATCCATGATGGCGATGCAGGAGTTGGTGGTGCCGAGATCGATACCGATTACTTTTGCCATTTTTCTAGTCTCTCCGCTAAGCAGGCTCTCAGGACCCGGTAAAGGCGTTCCGATGAAAGCCCCTGTTCACAAGAAATCCCGTCCGGCCACCGGTTGTCCGGCGCCGCACGGCTTGGCGCGTATATAAGAACAGGCGGCATCGCGCGCAAGCATTCTGCGCAAGGCTTCCATGAACCTTTCCACGCCGGCCAGCGACTGATGTCCAGGTGCCGCATGGTGCGGCCCCGGAAAGGAAGCCCCCATGACCGGCAACCCAGAGACTCCGCGGTCTCCGGGACCAACAGGAGCTCGGCGCGACCACCGCCTTCGGGACGGGGTCGATGCGCTGGGCTTTCCGCTGATTCCGTTGACCCTGCGCAGGAGCAGGCGTATCGTCACTATGAGGAAAGCAGACAATTCAATCAGGGAAGAACGAGCCGGACCGCCGCGACTTGCCCTGATTTGTGCGGCAAGTCCGGACGTCTCTCCCCTGGACTACGGGGGTAGTGTCATGTCTCGCATCCGCGGCTCGTTCGTGCCTTCTTCAGAGTTAGACGGCCGCTTGCGCGGTGCCTTGCAGGCCACAGGCTTGCTGGCTCTCGCGCTTGCCTCCAGCCTGTGGCTGGGCGGCGCGGCCAGGGCGCAGGAAACCCAGATCATTTATCCCGGCTCGATGGCGGTCACCGGCTTTCCCGGCACCATCATCCCCAATTTCGACGAGGGACTGCCGCCCGGCGTCGATCCGGTCGACGAGACCTTCATAGACACCTCGCGCGCCACCTTGCGCGTGTTCGACGTTTCGCACCTGGGCGGTCCGGCCTCCGGCCAGCTCGTCTTCACGCCGCCGCCTTTCGAGGTGACCGCAGGCCAGATCGGTGAGGTGTTCGGCCTCACCTACGATGACGGCGTGCGCGACGGTGTGCCGTCCGGCATTCCCAACCTCTATGCCGCCGCCACCTCGCTGCATGGCGTCGAGATCGTCACGCCTGACGCCGACAAGGACGGCAGGCCGGAGCGGCAGCGCCGCGGCACGGCGGGCGCCACCTTCATGGATGGCCAGTTCGGCACCGAAAACGGCGGCGGACCGGGCACCATCTGGAAGATCGACGGCATTACCGGCCAGGTCGCCAAATTCGCCGACATCGACACCAACAGCGGCCCCGGCATCGGCAATCTCACCTTCGATCCCGTCCACCGCCAGTTCTTCGCCTCCAATCTCGACACCGGCCTGATCCATCGCATCGACGCCAACGGCAGACTGATCGACACTTTCGACCACGGCGTCGCCGGCCGCCCGGCGCACGGACTGGCCCCGGTCGCCGACGATGGCGCTATAATGGACATACAGGGCGCGGCCTTCGACACCGAAGACCCCGACAGCTGGGGCTACACCCAGGATGAGCGCCGCGTCTGGGCCGTCTCCTATCATGGCGGCCGGCTCTATTATTCGGTTGGCGAAAAGTCGGAAATCTGGTCGGTGAGCATTGCCCGCGACGGCACCTTCGCCGGCGATCCGCGCTGGGAACTGACGGTCAAGGCCGACAAGGACTATGCCGTCACCGACATTGCCTTCGACAACAGCGGCTTCATGTATCTCGCCCAGCGCGGCCCGGTCGAAAACCGCTACGACTACAGCCGCTTCGCCGATTCCGGCAAGGGCGAGGTAATCCGCTACTTCAGAGAGAATCCCGACGATCCCTCGACGGAATCGGTCTGGGTCGAAGCGCCGCAGGAATATGCTGTCGGCTTCCCGCAAGGCAACAGGCAGTCGGCCGGCGGTCTCGACCTGCAATATGGCTACGATGCCGACGGCAATCTCGACACCTCGGTCTGCACCCAGACCTTGGTCAACACCGGCGACAAATTGCGCGACAACCCCGAGCTTGCCGAAAAACTCGCGGCTGGCGGGCCGCTTGCGGTCCATGGCGTGCAGATCACGCCCAAGGACCTGGTCAAGCCGGCCAACGTGCCGCCCTTCGGCTCCTGGTTCGTCGATTTCGACGGCTATTTCGAGGATCCCGAAGTGGAAGGCCATGTCGGCGACGTCGCCGTCTGGCATCCCTGCGAGGGCCGTGCCGGCTATTACGAGGAAATACCGGGCGGCTATGAGCCTCCCTTCTACCCGCCGGACTTCCCACCGCCCGGCAATCTGCCTCCGTGTCTCGATGTCGAGGACGTGCAATTCTACTGCACGCCGCGCGGCCTCGAGGCCGATCTCTATCTCCATGACCATGCCGGCTTCGGCGGCGATTCGATCAAGGTCCAGTCCAGGACGCCAGGCGTCGGGGTGACCTCACCCATGTCGCATGCGCCAGGCAAGCCGTACACGATCGACATCACCGGCCACTATCCGGGCGACAGAGTGGAGGTCGGGCTGTGCTTCTACAGGAAGTCCGACAAGGACAAGGGTGGCTACTACCCTTGCTGCAAGATGACCTTGCCGCTCCGCACCCCAGCCGTCAGCTGCGAACGTTGAGGAGGCAAAGATGACCATTCTTGCCCCATCCCCGCTCGCGACCAAAACGCAAAAAACCGTCATGGAGACGATCATGAAACCCCTGTCATATGCCAGGCGCGGTGCGCGCTGGCTGATGGCGGCCGGTATCGCGGTCGCCCTTGCGCCCGCATTGCCGGCATCCGCCGCCCAGACCGTCCAGGCAGTCACCAGCCCGGATGTGCAGCCGCTGCAGCTCGACAATCCGCGCATCATCAACCCGGAACCCGGACGTGTCGTGCCGTTCTTCACCAAGACCGGTGGCCAGCGCAGCTGCGACTATGTCTTCTACACCTTGACCTTCGGGCTGCGCGGCAATCCGCAAGGTTTTGCCAATCCGGGCCTCGAGGCGGCGCTGAAGAAAGCCAAGCTCGACTTCAAGGACCAGCTTCCGCACGGTCTTTCGATCGTCAACGTGACGGTCTCCGGCGACGGCACCGATGCATCGGGCGGGGCCTTGCCGAGTGCTCTCATCAGCAATTCGACCGGCCCCAACGACACCGCAACGGTTTCCGATTTCCGGATTTCCGCCAGCGATCTCGATGGCTCGGGCGCACCGAACGAACGCGTCATCACTTTCCGCATTACGGCCAAGATCGACCACGCCGCGTTTCCGGCGCCGGTCAATGTCGACAACCAGGGCCTGATCAAGGTTACCTCCGGCCTCGGTACGGGCACCCTCATCCCGTCGCAGGATCCGGGCAAGCCGGATGACGGCAACATCGCGACCGGCGAAAAGACCTCGATCCGGATCGACCTCACCAAATGCGACAGGCAACCTCCGCCTCCAACCGACCACGAATGCTTCAAGGTCGAGCGCGGCACGGTCGACTGCGTGCCCGGCGGCGGCGCCTTCATCTATCACATGCCTGTCGGCCCGGAGATGGGCGGCAAGTGGGTGCAGGTTTCGACGACCTCACCAGGCATCACCATCATCCCCGACACCCAGAAAGTGCCGGTGGGCGGCGGGGTGCTCAACTGGAAGATCGTCGGCGCTTCACCCGGTGACGTCATCCATCTCGTCGTCACCGGCATCGAGACCTATGCCGGACCGAAGGAAGGCTGGGGCCTGTGCTGCACGCAAACCATCGACATCATCATCCCGCGCGACCAGAGGTGCCCGCCCAAGGACAAGGAACCGGACCTCAAGGTTGAAAAGCATGCAGATGTCACACGTTGCACGATGGGTGGCGGCTGCGCCTTCACCATCCGGGTCACCAATGTCGGCACCGCGCCCTACAACGGCAAGATCGTGCTCGACGAGGTGACGCTGCCGGCCGGCTCGACGCTCGATTCAGGGCCCAATCCGCCCTGGGTCTGCGCGCCGGGTACCACCCCGATGACGTGCACCTATCCGGTGACCACGCTCAATCCGGGGGCCTTTGTCGACCTCAAGCTCGGCTTCAGGCCGGCCGGAGGCTGGCAAGGCAGCGTGCTGCGCAACTGCGCCACCTACAATTACGGCGCCAGCGGCAAGCCGCTGTTCGGCAGCCAGGCCAATGACCGTGGCTGTGCCTCGATCCCGATCTGCCGCCGCGGCGACCGCAACCCGGAGTGCCAGCCGCCGGTCGAGAAGAAGGTCGACCTGATCCTCAAGAAGCGTGCCCGCACCGAAGTCTGCACCGCCGATGGCGTCTGCACCTTCATCATCGACATCATCAACAACGGCACATTGACCTATAACGGGCCGCTGACGGTGATCGACAACTACCCAAGCGGCGCGCCGACATCCTCGACCTTCGGGCCGAGCCCGCCCTGGACATGCGGCCCGAACGGCCCCGGCCAGTTCCGCTGCGACAATGCCGGCATATCGCTGCCGGCGGGCGCCTCGACGCCGATCTTCGTCAAGGCGGTCGTGCCGGCCGGCTACCGGTCCGACACGGTCGAGAACTGCGCCGAGGTCAAGGCCATCCCCGGCGAGGTCGACCTCACCAACAACAAGGCCTGCGCCAAGGAACGCATCCGCCATCCCAATGGCGGCCAGCCGACCTTGCGCATCACGAAGGTGTGCAGCGGCTCGCTCGCCGGTGCGGCCGCGGTTTCCTGCCGCATCACCGTCAGCAGCGTCGGCACCGCTGCCCCCACCGGTCCGGTGCGGGTCAACGATGCCGCCACGCTGGTGTCGGGCGGAGCGCCCGTGCAGATCCAGACCGTCACCCCTGACGGCGCGGAATGGGCATGCGGACCGGTTCCGGCCAATGCGTTGTCGTGCCAGATACCAGGCGCCGTCATGACGCCCGGAACCTCCAGGCACTTCGACGTGACGGTCTCGGCCAATGGCGAGTTCGAGAACTGCGCGCGCGGCTCCTACGGGCCGGCGCAGGGCGACGATGTCGTCTATCCGATCGGCCAGGCCTGCGCCAAGGGCGGCGGTCCTTCGACGATCCGTGTCGAAAAGACCGGCGACCGCGAATGCCGCGTCGGCCAGCCCTGCTCGTTCGACATCACCATCACAAATGACGGGACGAGCCCCTTCTCGGGTCCGGTCCGCATCGGCGATGCGATCGGCGTGGAAGGGCTTGGCCGGCTGGAAGGTGTTGCGATCACCTCGATCGACCCGCCTTTCGGCTGCTCGCCGGAGCCGACGACCTTGCCGGCCTCCTGCATCGCCAACCTGACGCTCGGCGCCGGCGAAAGCCAGTCGCACCGTGTGACGGTGGTCATCCCCGACGATGGGCGTCTTGCCAACCTGCAGGGCAACGTCAATGGCCAGAACTGCGTTGGCGTGCTCTCTCCCGACACACGTGTGCAGGGCGGCGGCGATGTGCTGTCCAAGGATGCGTCCAACGTCCAGGGCGATCGCGGCAAGGCCTATGCGTGCCATCCCTTCATCATCACGCATGAGGTGAAGAACGAGTGCTCGCCGGGCTTTGTCATGAACGACGCCGGCCGCTGTGTCTGCCCGGAAGGCACCACCTTCCGCAACGGCCAGTGCACGGGCGGCGGCACCAACGTTCTTCCGTTGCCACCGCCACCGCGCTGCGTGCTGCTCGAAGGCCAGATCCGCACCGAGGACGGACGCTGCGTCTGTCCGCGCGGCACGGAGCTGGAGAACGGAAAATGCGTCAGGACCGACAGGCCCGAGCAGTGCACCATCCGTGGTCAGGTCCACGACGCCGACGGCTACTGCGTCTGCCCGCGCGGCACCGAGCTGCGGGACGGCGCCTGCCGTCAGATCCGGCCAAAACCGCAGCAGTGCCGCATCCCTGGCCAGTTCCGCAATGCCGATGGCGACTGTGTCTGTCCGCAAGGCACCGAGGTGCGCAATGGCGCCTGCCGCCCGGTCCGGCCGAAGCCCGAGCAGTGCACCATCCGTGGCCAGGTCCACAATGCGGACGGGGACTGCGTCTGCCCGCAAGGCACCGAGGTGCGCGACGGAGCCTGCCGCCCGGTCCGGCCGCAGCCTGACCAGTGCACCATCCGTGGCCAGGTCCACGACGCCAACGGCAATTGCGTCTGCCCGAGGGGGACCGAGGTGCAGGGCAACGCATGTCGTCGACCAGGTCCAGTGCTCCAGCAGTGCGACATACGCGGCCAAGTCCACAACAAGCGCGGCGAATGCGTCTGTCCGCGTGGGACCGAGGTGATCGACGGCGCATGCCGCAAGCCCAGGCAAGAGAGCGAATGCGCGCCGGGCTCGCAGATGGTCAACGGCCAGTGCCAGCCGATCTTCAGGCGACACTGTCCGGAAGGTACGATCGGGCGGTATCCGAACTGCCGGCCGATACGCGGGCAGCCGTCGCTGGAGCTCGATCCGGGCCAACTGCTGCAATTGCTGCCGCAGCGCAGGCAGCAGATCGACCAGCAACAGGATCCGGTTCCAAACAGGCTCCTGAAACTCCAGCAGCAATAGCCATCTGCGCGACGCCAAACGAGAACCCGCCGGAGCAATCCGGCGGGTTTTTCTTCACGACCCGCGCGGGCGGCGATTGGCGGCCCAGGACCAACGCGCGCCGCCACGTTACCCCTGCCTGTGGAACCGCCGTACTTGCGCCCTCGACAAGTCGCCGGGAGCGCTTTAGGCAGTCGGTTCGGAGCGCCCGTATGAAAGGGCGCCCGGAAAGGCCGCGAGATGAGCAAAAAAACCTTGATCGCACCGTCGGTGCTGGCATCGGATTTCTCGAAGCTCGGCGACGAGGTCGAGGCGGTGGCGGCGGCAGGTGCCGACTGGATCCATCTCGACGTGATGGACGGACATTTCGTGCCCAACATCACCTTCGGCCCGCCTGTCATCAAGGCGATCCGCAACCGCACCAAGGCCTTTTTCGACTGCCACCTGATGATCGCGCCCGCCGATCCCTACCTCGCCGCCTTCGCCGAGGCCGGCTGCGACGGCATGACGGTGCATGCCGAGGCCGGGCCGCATCTCGACCGCTCGCTGCAGACCATCAGGAACCTCGGCAAGAAGGCCGGCGTCTCGCTCAATCCGGCGACGCCCGAAACAATGATCGAATATGTGCTCGACCGGCTCGATCTGATCCTGATCATGACCGTCAATCCGGGCTTCGGCGGCCAGGCCTTCATCCCGGGGATCGTCGACAAGGTGAGAAGGGTCAAGGCACTGATCGGCGACCGGCCGATCCGCATCGAGATCGACGGCGGGGTCTCGCCGGAAACAGCCCCGTTGGTCACATCGGCCGGCGCCGACGTGCTGGTGGCGGGTGCTGCCATCTTCAAGGGCGGCAGCGTCGAGGCTTACCGCACCAATATCGAAGCGATCAGGACCGCGGCCGACAAGGCTGCCGGCTAACACAGCGCGGTCATCCGGCTTCAATTCCAACACGCCGGCTTTGTGCGATCACCACCCTTCAGCGTAGGCACGCCCGAATCAGGCCGCCCGGGAGGCCTGATTCGGCGCGTTGTTCCTTGTCTTTGCGCGCGACAGAAAAGATGCTCGCACGGGCACAGGAGAAACAGATGTTTGTGCGTGCATACAAAACACGTTAAGTTTCCACTGGTTGTAGAGATATTCGAATTCCCGCGATCGGCGTGCGGATTGGGTATATTTCTTTGTTCTAAAGTACAATAGCGCGATCTTCTGCTTGAGCGGCTGGAGCGTGGCGCTGTATGGTACTGGTACAGAAGGGGAATTTTCGGACTCGAATTGCCCAAGACGACAGTTGGGGACAAGGAGTCGCTTTTGACATACGGAGTTGCCAATCTGAACGACGACGGGCCCGGAGCCAAGAGTACGCTTGCCAGCACGGTCTATCATCAATTGCGTGATGATCTTCTCGCCGGCGCCCTGGAAACCGAAAGCAAGCTGCGCGTCGAGTGGGTCGTTTCCAAGTATGGCGCCGGCGCCTCTCCGGTTCGTGAAGCCCTCAATCGCCTTGCCTCCGAAGGTCTCCTCGGCCGCCATGACCAGCGCGGCTTCTTCATCATGCCGGTCACTGCGGCCGAACTCGAGGAGCTGACGCGCACCCGTTGCTGGCTCGAGGAGCGGGCGCTGCGCGAATCCATTGCCCACCGCACCGCCGAATGGGAAGAACAATTGGTGCTGGCGCTGCATCGCCTGGGGCGTGCCTCACGTCTTTTGCCGCAAAGCAGCTCGTCGCTCAATCCGGACTGGGAGAAATTGCACCGCACCTTCCACCGGGTGCTGATCTCGGCCTGCCGGTCGCACTGGCTGGTGGGCTTCTGCGACCAGCTTTCCGATCACGCCTACCGCTATCGCCAGATGGCCAATGACGGCGAGAGCGTCCAGCGCGACGATTTCGCCGAACACCGGCTCATTGCTGAAAATGCGCTGGACGGAAATGCGGACGGCGCCGTCCAGGCCCTGATCGATCACTACCAGCTGACCGCCGCCATGTGCATGGAACGCTTCAAGCAAGGCGAGACGCCAAAGGCCGCCGCCGGTCCGGGTCAGCGCGCCCAGCGTTGACGGCTGTCTGACCGTCGCGCTCCGCTGTCCCATCTCTCGAATCTTTTCGGTAGACGCCGGGCAGCCGTTTGCGGCCTTGACGGCCGGGCCGGGAAACGCGAACGCTTCGCCGCGTGCCGACCCGCGGCCGGCGTCGACATTGCCGTCACCCACAATTGCGTCACCCCAGGAAGATTTCATGAGCAATCATCTGTTCGATGCATTCCGGTCCCGGATGCCCTCGCCTGGGCATCTGTTGATGGAAACCGATGATGGCCGCACGCTCACCTATGGCGACATGCTGGCGCGATCGGCGCAGCTCGCGCATGCGCTGCTGCAAATGGATGTCGCGCCCGGCGACCGGGTTGCCGTGCAGGTCGAGAAGAGCCCGGAGATGGTTTTGCTCTATCTCGCCTGCGTGCGCGCTGGCGCCGTCTTCCTGCCACTCAACACCGCCTATACGCTGGCCGAGCTCGGCTATTTCTTCGACGATGCGGCACCCCGGGTGATTGTCTGCGATCCGGCGCGGTCGGCGGATATCCGTGGGATGGTCGAGCCGTCCGGTGCCGTCGTGGTCACGCTCGACCGCAATGGCGAGGGATCCCTTGCGGACCAGGCATCGCGGCAGTCCTCCGATTTCCATGATGTCGAGCGCGGCGCGGACGACCTTGCGGCGATCCTCTACACGTCGGGAACGACCGGCCGCTCGAAAGGCGCCATGCTCAGCCACGAGAATCTCGCCTCGAATGCCCGGGTCCTGGTCGAGCAATGGCGCTTCACCGGGGATGACGTGCTGATCCACGCGCTGCCGATCTTCCATACGCACGGCCTGTTCGTCGCCACCAATGTCGTCCTGATGGCCGGCGCCGCGATGCTGTTCGAGCAGAAATTCGACGCCGGCCGCGTCGTCTCGCTGCTGCCGCGCGCCACCGCCCTGATGGGCGTGCCGACCTTCTATACCAGGCTGTTGCAGCAGGAGGGGCTGGATCGCGAGGCTGCGAAGACCATCCGCCTGTTCGTATCCGGTTCTGCGCCGTTGCTGGCCGAAACGCACAAGGCATGGCGCGAGCGTACCGGCCACGCCATCCTCGAGCGCTACGGCATGACCGAGACCAACATGAACACCTCCAATCCCTATGAGGGCGAGCGGCGCGCCGGCACGGTCGGCTTCCCCTTGCCCGGCGTGTCGCTGCGCATCGCCGATCCCGACACCGGCAAGCCGCTTGCCCAGGGCGAGGTCGGCATGATCGAGGTCAAGGGGCCGAACGTGTTCGGCGGCTACTGGCGCATGCCGGAAAAGACCAGGGCGGAATTTCGCGCCGACGGCTTCTTCATCACTGGCGATCTCGGCACGATCGATGCCGACGGCTATGTCCATATTGTCGGTCGCGGCAAGGACCTGATCATCTCAGGCGGTTACAACGTCTATCCGAAGGAGCTCGAAAGCGAGATAGACGCGCTCGACGGCGTCCTGGAAAGCGCCGTCATCGGCCTTGCCCATCCGGACTTCGGCGAAGGCGTCACCGCTGTCATCGTGCGCTCGCCCGCTTCGCGTATCACCGCGGCCGAAATCCTCGACGCCATCGCCGGCCGCATGGCGAAGTACAAGCACCCGAAACGGGTGATCTTCGTCGACGAACTGCCGCGCAACACGATGGGCAAGGTACAGAAGAACTTGCTTCGCGACAGCTACAAGGATCTCTACGCCTCAAACAAAGCCGGTTAGGCAGATATCCGCTTCGGGGCTCCGCGGACACCGGATCACGCCGGGTACAAGAGTTCGACGACATGGTCGGCGATCGCCAGGCTTGCCGTCAGGCCGGGGCTCTCGATGCCGAACAGATTGACGATCCGGCCCGCGCCATGATCGGCTGGACCCTGGATCATGAAATCGGCTGAAGCCTGGCCCGGGCCGGACAGCTTCGGCCTGATGCCGGCATAGGCCGGCTGCAGGGCATGATCGGCAAGGTCGGGCCAATAGCTGCGGATCGCCTCGTAGAAGACAACGCTTCGGCCGGGGTCGACCGTGTAATCCACGCTGTCGGTCCATTCGACGTCGGGACCAAAGCGCGCATTGCCGGCAAGGTCGAGCGTCAGATGGACGCCGAGACCGCCCTCGACCGGAACCGGATAGATCAGCCGCGAAAAGGGCGACTGCCCGGGAAGCGCGAAGTAATTGCCGCGCGCCAGCCACTGCCGGGGGATGAGGTCCCTTGGAAAACCCTCGATCCGGCCGGCCACCGCCTGCGCATCGAGGCCCGCTGCGTTGATGAAAGCGCCGGCCTCCAAGGCGAAGGTCTCGCCATTGGCATCGCGCGTGTCGATCCGGATCCGGCCGGCTTCGGTCGTCGCGCCGGCAACGCAAGTGAGGAAAGCCAGGGATGCGCCTGATGCCTCGGCGTCGCCGCGCAGCGACAGCATCAGCGCATGGCTGTCTATGATGCCGGTCGACGGCGACAGCAGCGCGGAGGCGCAGCTCAGCGCCGGTTCCAGGCGCTCGGCCTCGCCGCGCGTCAAAAACTCAAGATCGTCGACCCCGCAGCGCCTGGCATTGGCCGCGATCGCCCGCAGCCCGTCCGCCTGGCCTGGCTCGCTGGCGACGATCAGCTTGCCGGCGCGGCGATGGCCGATATTGTGTTCGGCGCAGTAGGCGTAGAGAAGCCGGCGGCCTTCGAGGCAGAGCCGGGCCTTCAGGCTGCCGGGCGCATAATAGAGCCCGGCATGGATCACTTCCGAATTGCGTGAACTGGTGACGGTGCCGATCGCGTCGGCCTTTTCGATCACCACCACCTCGCGGCCCGACAAGGCAAGCGCCCTGGCGACGGCAAGGCCGACGACGCCTGCTCCGGCGACGACACAATCGATTGTCTGCATGCCCTCTCGCTCAGCGGGAAGCGGCAGCCTCGAACACCTTGTCGCCGCCGATCCAGACGCTTCCTATGCCAAGATCGTCCGACAGCGCAACGATGTCCGCCGCCGTGCCATTGGCAAAGCGGCCAAGCCGGTGCGACTGGCCGATCGCCTGCGCCGGATAGAGCGAAGCCATGCGCAAGGCTTCGGATAGCTCGAGTCCGACGGTGCGGTGCATGAACCGGATAGCCGAGATCATGTCGAGGTCGGCGCCGGCCAGCGTGCCGTCGGCAAGCCGCAGGCTCCCATCCTTGCGGTAGATGGTGCGGCCATTGAGGGTGAACGACGTCATGTCGGTGCCGATCGTCGCCATCGCGTCGGTGACCAGCACGATCCTGCCCGGCCCCTGCTTGGCATCGAGAGCGATCCTGATCGTCGCCGGATGGACATGAATGCCGTCGGCGATCAGGCCGGCGGACAAGGTGCCGATGTCGAGGGCGGCTCCCGCCAGCCCGGGCTCGCGATTGCCGATCTGGCTCATCGCGTTGAACAGATGGGTGACGACACTGGCGCCGGCCTCGGCGAAGGCTTTTGCCGTGGCATGGCCCGTATCCGAATGGCCGAGGCTGACGACGATTCCGGCCTTGGCCAGGGCCGTGACGCGGGCCGGGTCGACGGATTCCGGCGCGATCGTGGTGAGCAGCACCGGCAGCTTCCGGCGCGCCGCGATCAGCATGGCCTGGTCGGCGTCCGTCATCGGCCGGATCAGCGCCGGATCATGCGCGCCCTTGCGGGCGATCGACAGATGCGGCCCTTCCAGATGCAGGCCTAGAAAGCCCGGCACCTTTTGCAGCGCTGCGGCTTCGCCGGCGGCGATGGCTGCAGCGGTGATCGCGGGTGTGTCGGTGATCAGCGTCGGCAGCAGTGCCGTCGTGCCGAACGGCGCATGCGCGCGGCAGATGGTTTCGATCGAGGCGACATCGGGATGGTCGTTGAGCATCACCCCGCCGCCGCCATTGACCTGGATATCGACGAAGCCCGGCACCAGCATGCCGCCGCCGATGTCGATGGCACGGATATCCCCGGGAACTGCGCCTAGCGGCAGCATGGCTTCGACAAGGCCGTCGCGCACGACAAGGGCGGCACCTTCATGCCAGTCGTCGCCGTCGAAAATGCGGGCGCCGGTCAGGGCAAAACGGTCGCTCATACGGTCTCCGTCACCTTGCGAAGGTTGCGGGGCGCGTCCGGGTCGAGGCCGCGATGGCGGGCAAAAGCCTCGACGAACATGTAGAAGGAGACGATCAGCGTCAGCGGATCGGTCAGCGGGTGACCGGTGGCGACATGCGGCAGGCGCGTGGCGCGATTGGCGAGTGCCGAGGTGACGAACACCGGCGCGCCCTTGGCCGCCAGGCTGTCGGCGGCTTCGGCGACGGAGGGCTCGGACGCGTCGCGCGCGGCCAGCGCCAGCACCGGAAAGTCGGGGCCGATCAGCGCCAGCGGGCCATGCATGACCTCGGCCGCGCTATAGGCCTCGGCATGCATGCCGCACGTCTCCTTGAACTTCAGCGCCGCCTCGCTGGCCATCGCCGCCGACGGCCCGCGCCCGAGAATGAACAACGACTTCTGCTTCTCGATCGTTTCGGAGAGCACGCTCATCCAGTCGCAGGCGATCGCCTTGCCGAAATGCTCGGGCAGGCGGGCAAGTGCCGCAAGGAGCGCTTCGTCGCCGGTCGAATGCGCCATCAAGGCAAGACCGGCAACGGCGGAGTTGATGAAGGTCTTGGTAGCCGCGACGCTGCGCTCGGGGCCGGCGAGGATGTCGATCGCATAGTCCGAGGCGCGCGCGAGTGGCGAATCGGCGGTGTTGGTGACGGCGATGGTCAGCGCGCCGCCGGCCCGTGCGGTTTCGGCCATGGCGACGATGTCGGGGCTCTTGCCGGACTGCGAGATCGCCAGGCACGCCGAGCCTTCAAGCCGCAGCTTGCGGCCATAGATCGAGGCGATGGAGGGGCCGACCGAGGCGACGGCAAGGCCCGCGGTCAGTTCGACGGCATATTTCATGAAGGTGGCGGCATGGTCGGACGAGCCACGCGCCACGGTGACGACGAAATGCGGGTCGCGTTCCCTGATGCCGCGCCCGGCTTCGGCCAGCACCGCGCCGGAGCCGTCGAGCAGGCGGGCGACGGCTTGCGGGATCTCCTCGATCTCGCGCTGCATATGGGTGGTGTTGGAGATCATGGTCGGCCCTCTTCGCTCGGCCCTGTCAGCCGCAGTTCGGCGACGAAATCATAGGCATCGCCCCGGTAGATGGAGCGAGTGAATTCGATCACCTTGCCGCTCGCCAGATAGGAAATACGCTCGATGTGCAGGCCGGCAATACCCGGCGGCACTTCGAGCAGGCGCGCATCGCCCTCGCCGAGATTGGCGGCGGAGATACGCTGCACGGCGCGCACCGGCCGGTTGCCGGTCAGTTCCAGTGCCGCGTAGAGCGAGGAACCGATGCCGGCCGGATCGGGCAGCACGCTGGCCGACAGCGAAGCACGTTCGATCGCCAGCGGCGTGTCGTTGGCGATGCGCAGGCGCGCGACGCGCGCCACCAGCTCGTTCGACGACAGGCCGAGCACCATCATCTCGTCGGGCGAGGGCGCGTAGAGGCCGCGATCAAGCCAGGCCGAACGCACCGCCATGCCGCGCCGCGCCATGTCCTCGGTGAACGAGGTCAGCCGCGACAGCGACTGCTCGACACGTTCCATGCGCGGCGCCACGAAAGTGCCGGAGCCATGGCGCTGGACCAGGATGCCGCCCTTGACCAGGTCCTGCACCGCCTTGCGCACGGTGACGCGCGAAATGTCGGCCTTGGTGGCGATGTCGCGCTCGGACGGCAGCGCGTCGCCCGGGCCGATCAGGCCGCGATTGACGGCGTCCTCGATGCTCTTCCTGAGCTGCAGGTAAAGCGGCGCACCGCTTTGCGAGGATTGTTTGAGCGTGGCGAAGATCTGATCGGCGGCATCGCTCATCGTGCGGCCTCCGTCCCGGCGAACAGACGCGTCGCCATCTGAACGGCACCGCCAAGCGCATCGTCGAGCGGTTCCTTCAGCAGGGCGCGGTAGCGCGCCGACAGGCGCGGCGCATAGAGCGGCGCCAGCCCGCCGAGCAGGCAGAGCGGCGCGCCGGCCGCGAGGTCGAGCGCGCCGAGCGATGCCTCGACATCGGCGACCGCCTTGTCGAGGATCCAGTTGGCGACGATGTCGCCTTTTTGCGCGTGCTCGAACACTTTCGGCGCGAAGCCGCCGAAATCGCCTGGTTTGGCGTTGGTGGTAAACTCGACCACGTCCTCGGGATTGTTGCGGAAAACGGCCATCATGCTGTCGGTCAGCGACGATGCCTGGCGCACGCCATCATGCGCGAGCAATGTCTGTTCAAGCAGGTCGCGGCCGATGCGGGCGCCGCTGCCCTGGTCGCCGACCTGGAACCCCCAGCCACCGATGGCGCGCGATTTGCCATTCTTGCGTGCCATATAGGCAGTGCCGGTGCCCAGGATCGCCATCGCGCCGTCGCCAGAACCGACCGCGCCTTCGAGCGCGATCTCGGCATCGGTCTCGACGCAGCTGGTGCTGAACGGCAGGATCGCTTCGAGCTGCTGCCGGTAGGTTCCGACATTGGCGCCGGCAAGGCCGAGAATGGCGGGTGTTTGCGGGATCAGGTCCGGATCCTGACCGGCGGCGATGAAGGCCTGCCGCGCCGCATCGACGATGTTCGAGCGGGCCCCGGTGAGGTCGGTGCGGATGTTGGCGGCGCCGCTTTTGGCGCGGCCGATGACGGCGCCGTCGACTGTTGCCAGGGCGGCCCTGCAGCTGGTGCCGCCGCCATCGATACCGAGCACGAATTTCACGCGATTTCTCCTCCGGGTGGATAATACCAATAAAATACCAATAGCCAAGAGTTAATTTCCGTTTCAAAAAGATTAAGCCGTATTTTATTGAAAAACTTGCGTAATTCGTCGACTCAGCGATTCCCTGTCCGCGAATTCGTTAATGCGTGTGGACAAGTGGTATTTTTTTGGTATTGTTTTGTGGATTGGAGGAACTGGGATGGCCGAAATGCGCACCGAAGCGCTGCATGGGAATGCCGAGGGGCTGGATATCCAGGCGCCCGAAGCGATCCTCGGCTCGCTGGCCGATGCGCAGGTCGAGGCCGCGAAAGCGGTCCGCAACGCCATTCCTTCCATCGCCAGGGCAGCCGAGATCATTGCCGGCTGCCTGGGGAGTGGCGGCAAGCTTGCCTACGCCGCGGCCGGCAGCTCCGGCCTGATGGCGCTGGCCGACGCGCTGGAACTGCCGGGCACGTTCGGCATCCAGCGCGACCGCATTGCCATCCTGATCGCCGGCGGCGACGAAGCATTCAAGACACTGGCCGGCGGGCCCGAGGATGATACGGAGGAGGCCTCGACCGCGGTCGCCAATGCCGGCATCGGCGCGGGCGATTGCCTGATCGCGCTTTCCGCCAGCGGCACGACCCCCTACGCGGTGCGCGCCATCGAGGATGCGCGGCGACGGGGTGCCGTCACCATCGGCATTGCCAACAACAGGGGTTCGGCTCTGCTGCGGCAGGCCGACACCGCCATCCTGCTCGAAACCCCGCCGGAAGTCATTGCCGGCTCGACCCGCATGGGTGCCGGCACGGCGCAGAAGATCGCGCTCAACATGCTGTCGACGCTGACCGCCATTCATCTTGGTCATGTTCATGACGGCTACATGGTCAACCTCATGGCCGACAACATGAAGCTGCGCGACCGGGCGGCGCGCATCGTCGCCGCCGTCAGCGGCCGCGGCCAGGAAGAGGCCGCCAGCCTGCTCGAAAAGAGCGGCGGCGCGGTCAAGACAGCCATTCTGCTTGCCGCCGGCGCCGACAGCGCCGACGCGGCCGAGAAACTGTTGGAAGGGACCGGCCAGAAGCTGCGGCCGGCGCTTTCAGCAATCGAGGGGAGCAAGGGGCGCAACGCCTCTGTTCTCATCAAAACGGAACCTGAAAAAGGTCAACAGGGAGACTGAGCATGACAACGAAACTACTGACGGCACTGCTACTGGGCACAAGCATTCTCGGCTCGGCCGGGCTAGCTCACGCCGAGGACGTAACGCTCAACATCGAAAGCTGGCGCGGCGACGACCTCGCCATCTGGAAGGACAAGCTGATCCCGGCCTTCGAAGCCAAGAACCCCGGCATCAAGGTGGTGTTCGCCCCCTCGGCTCCGACGGAATATGATGCCGCGCTCGGCGCCAAGCTCGCCGCCGGTTCGGCGGGCGACCTGATCACCTGCCGCCCGTTCGACAAGTCGCTCGAACTGTTCAAGAAGGGCAACCTTGCCGATCTCTCGGCGCTGCCCGGCATGGAAAACTTCTCGCCCGTCGCCAAGTCCGCTTGGCAGACCGATGACGGCAAGGCGAGCTTCTGCGTACCGATGGCCTCCGTCATCCATGGCTTCATCTACAACAAGGACGCCTTCGACAAACTCGGCATCAAGGTGCCGCAGACCCGCGACGAATTCTTCGCCGCGCTCGACAAGATCAAGGCCGACGGCACCTACATCCCGATGGCGATGGGCACCAAGGACCTCTGGGAAGCCGCGACCATGGGCTACCAGAACATCGGCCCCAACTACTGGAAGGGCGAGGACGGCCGCGCGGCACTGATCAAGGGCGATCAGAAGCTGACCTACAAGGACTGGGTCGCTCCCTATGAGGAACTGGCCAAGTGGAAGCCTTATCTGGGCGACGGCTTCGAGGCTCAGACCTATCCGGACAGCCAGAACCTGTTCACGCTCGGCCGCGCCGCCATCTACCCGGCCGGCTCGTGGGAAATCGGCCTGTTCAACACCCAGGCCCAGTTCAAGATGGGCGCCTTCCCGCCGCCGGTCGAGAAGGCCGGCGACACCTGCTACATCTCGGACCATACCGACATCGGCATGGGCCTGAACGCAGCCTCCAAGCACGCCGACGCGGCCAAGACCTTCCTGTCCTGGGTGGCTTCGCCTGATTTCGCCACCATCTATGCCAACGCGCTGCCGGGCTTCTTCAGCCTGAACTCCGCGCCGGTGAAGATGGAAGACCCGCTGGCGCAGGAATTCGTCTCCTGGCGCGGCAAGTGCAAGTCGACGATCCGCTCGACCTACCAGATCCTGTCGCGCGGCACGCCGAATCTCGAAAACGAGACCTGGGTTGAATCGGCCAACGTCATCAACGGCACCGATACGCCCGAAGCCGCGGCCAAGAAGCTGCAGACCGGTCTCGACAGCTGGTATCATCCGGCGAAGTAAGAGCTCAGGCAACGGAGCCGGCTGGGCGCATGCCCGGCCGGTTCCGGACTACCTGGCAGTTCAGATAGCGATTGTCGGCATCGCCTCTCGGCCTTACCCTTGCTCTTGTTGGGGAAGGCTGGCTGACCAGTCGCAGGCTTTGTTGTTGCCTCACCGGCAAGAACATTCGGGCCGTGCATCGAGGCGTCATCTAGCATCATATCGTCTGAACCGAGAGACGGCGGGGACCGAACTCATGGCCGCACAAACACGACCGAAAAGACCGTTCCGCGGGCATATCGCCGTCTTCCTGGCGCCGGCGGTGCTCGTCTATACGGCGATCATGATCCTGCCGCTGGCCGGCACGCTGCAGCTCTCGCTGTTCCGCAACGTTGACCAGTCCCAGGTCTTCGTCGGCCTGGACAATTTCCGCACCCTGTTCGGCGACCCCAACTGGTCGGTCAATTTCTGGAATGCGCTCAGGAACAATGTCTGGTTCTTCATCATCCACATGCTGGTGCAGAACCCGGTCGGCGTGCTTTTGGCCGCCCTCCTGTCCAGCCCGAAGCTTCGGTTCTCGGCCTTCTACCGCACGGCGATCTTCGTGCCGACCATTCTGTCCTTCGTCATCGTCGGCTTCGCCTGGAAGCTGATCCTGTCGCCGCTGTGGGGCGTGGCGCCGCATCTGCTCGATTTCGTCGGCCTGAAAAGCCTGTTCACGCCGTGGCTCGGCAAGGAGCAATACGCGCTGACCGCGCTCAGCCTGGTGTCGGTATGGCAGTTCATCGGCATCCCGATGATGCTGATCTATGCCGCCCTGCTGTCGATCCCCGACGAGGTGATCGAGGCGGCTGAATGCGATGGCATCACCGGACTGTCGCAGTTCTGGAAGATCAAGCTGCCGCTGATCCTGCCGTCTATCGGCATCATTTCGATCCTCACCTTCGTCGGCAATTTCAACGCCTTCGACCTGATCTACACGGCGCAAGGCGCGCTCGCCGGGCCGAACTATTCGACCGATATTCTCGGCACCTTCCTCTACCGCGCCTTCTTCGGCTTCCAGCTGCAGGTCGGCGACCCCAACATGGGCGCGACCATCGCCACGATCATGTTCCTGATCATCCTGGGCGGTGTCTGCGTCTACCTCTTCCTCATCCAGACGCGCCTGCGTCGCTACCAGTTCTGAGGGGTGGAGATGCCACGGCTGAATACCCCCCTCTGGCCTGCCGGCCATCTCCCCCTCAAGGGGGGAGATTGGATGTCATCGCCGGCTTCGCCAATTTTCTGCGCCGCAGGACGTGTCGCAACATCAACGCTGCTGATCTCCCCCCTTGAGGGGGAGATGTCCGGCAGGACAGAGGGGGGTGCCTTGGCGCAAACCTCGCCCGCCACGGCTGTTCGGGAGACTTTCCAATGAGCGTCGCCACCCGTTCGCTGCCACGCACCATCGGCGCCCACGCGATCCTCTTGACCTACACGGTGATCGCGCTTTTCCCGGTGGTTCTGGTCATCATGAATTCGTTCAAGTCGCGCGCCGGCATCTTCGGCGCGCCGCTGACGCCGCCGACGCCGAAAACCTTCGACCTGATCGGCTACACCACGGTGATCGGCCAGGGCGATTTCATCCATTATTTCCAGAACAGTCTCGTCGTCACCGTCGGCTCGCTGTTCTTCGTGCTGCTGTTCGGCGCCATGGCGGCGTTCGCGCTGTCGGAATACCGCTTTCGCGGCAACACGCTGATGGGGCTTTACCTGGCGCTCGGCATCATGATCCCGATCCGGCTGGCCACCGTCGCCATCCTGCAATTGATGGTGGCGAGCGGGCTGGTCAACACGCTGACGGCGCTGATCCTGGTCTACACCGCGCAGGGCCTGCCGCTGGCCGTCTTCATCCTGTCCGAATTCATGAAGCAGGTGTCCGACGATCTGAAGAATGCCGGCCGCATCGACGGCCTGTCGGAGTACACCATCTTCTTCCGCCTGGTGGTGCCGCTGGTGCGGCCGTCAATGGCGACGGTCGCCGTCTTCACCATGATCCCGATCTGGAACGACCTGTGGTTCCCGCTGATCCTGGCGCCGTCCGAAGAGACCAAGACGGTGACGCTCGGCGCCCAGCTTTTCCTCGGCCAGTTCGTCACCAACTGGAACGCCATCCTGGCCGCGCTTTCGCTGGCGATCCTGCCGGTGCTGATCCTCTACGTCATTTTCTCGCGGCAGCTGATCCGCGGCATTACTTCCGGAGCCGTCAAGTGAGTTCAGAAAGACCCCTTCGTGTCGTCGTCGCCGGGCTCGGCAATATGGGGCGCAGTCACGCGCTGGCCTATCACACCAATCCAGGCTTTGAGATCGCCGCCCTGATCAACCGTTCCGACGTGCCGTTGCCGGAGGGGCTGTCCGGCTATGGCATCAGACGCTCGTTCGACGACGCGTTGCGCGAGGAAAAACCGGATGTCGCCTGCATCGCCACCTATTCCGACAGCCATGCCGACTATGCGGTGAGAGCGTTCGAGGCCGGATCCCATGTCTTCGTCGAAAAGCCGCTGGCAACGACGGTGGCGGATGCCAAACGCGTGGTCGCCGCCGCCAAGGCCAACGGCCGAAAATTGGTGATCGGCTATATCCTGCGCCATCACCCGTCCTGGATCAGGCTGATCGCCGAGGCGCGCAAGCTCGGCGGACCCTACGTGTTCCGCATGAACCTCAACCAGCAATCCTCAGGGCCGACCTGGGAGACGCACAAGCAGTTGATGCAGACGACCTCGCCGATCGTCGATTGCGGCGTGCACTATCTCGACGTGATGCTGCAGATCACCGACGCCAAGCCGGTCGAGGTGCGCGGCATGGGCGTGCGGCTGACCGACGAGGTGGCGCCCATCATGTACAATTACGGCCATCTGCAGGTGCTCTTCGATGACGGTTCGGTCGGCTGGTACGAGGCCGGCTGGGGCCCGATGATTTCGGAAACCGCCTTCTTCGTGAAGGACGTCATCTCGCCCAAGGGCTGCGTGTCGATCGTCATGAAGGAGGGCGTGAAGTCCGACGACATCGACACCCATACCAAGACCTCGACCATCCGCCTGCACAGCGCCGCGACCGGCGCGGACGGCAAGTTCCTAAAGCCGGACGAGATGCTGTCGATGGAAGGCGAACCCGGCCATCAGGACTTGTGTGATCTCGAACAGGCTTTTGTCCTCAAGGCAATTCGCGAGGACCTGGACCTGACCCGCCACATGGACGATGCGGTGCGGTCGCTCGCCGTCTGCCTTGCCGCCGACGAGAGCGTGCGTAGCGGCGCAGCCGTCAAACTCTAACGACAGGAAGAAGCCGTGGGCTCGCTAAATATCGAGAATGTGAAAAAGGCCTTTGGGCCGGTCGAGGTGCTGAAGGGCATCGACCTCGAAGTGACGGATGGCGAGTTCGTCGTCTTTGTCGGCCCTTCGGGTTGCGGCAAGTCGACCTTGCTGCGGGTCATCGCCGGGCTGGAGGATTCGACCTCGGGCCGGGTGCTGATCGATGGCGAGGACGTCTCCGTCACGCCGCCGGCGAAACGCGGCATCGCCATGGTATTCCAGACCTATGCGCTCTATCCGCATCTGACGGTGAAGAACAATATGGGCCTCGGCCTCAAGCAGGCGAACACCCCTGCGGCGGAGATCGACCGTCGCATCGGCATCGCCTCGTCCATGCTGTCGCTGGAGCCGTACCTGGAAAGGCGGCCGGCGGAGCTCTCCGGCGGCCAGCGCCAGCGCGTCGCCATCGGCCGCGCCGTGGTGCGCGAGCCGAAACTGTTCCTGTTCGACGAGCCGCTGTCGAACCTCGATGCCGCGTTGCGCGTCAACACGCGGCTGGAAATCGCGCAGTTGCACCGCCGCCTCAAGGCGACGATGATCTACGTCACCCACGACCAGGTCGAGGCGATGACGCTGGCTGACAAGATCGTCGTGCTCAACGCGGGAAAAATCGAGCAGATCGGCGGCCCGATGGAGCTCTACAATTCGCCGGCAAACGAGTTCGTCGCCGGCTTCATCGGCTCGCCCAAGATGAATTTCGTCGACGGCGCCCGCCTCGGCGAGACAGCCAAGAGCATCGGCGTGCGGCCGGAGCATCTGACCGTCGATCCGAAATCCGGCGCCTGGAAGGGCACGGTCGTCCATGCCGAGCATCTCGGCGCCGACACCAATCTCTATCTCGACTGCGAGAAGGCCGGGCTGATCACCGTGCGGATTTTCGGCGTCTACGACGCGGAACCCGGCGCCACGCTTTATGCGACGCCCGATCCGGGGAGGACCTATCGGTTTGGCGCTGATGGGAAGGTGCTGAAGTAGTGTTTCAGCGTAGGTCGGCGCTGCCCCTCACCCTTACCCTCTCCCCGTGAAAAACGGGGAGAGGGGGTCGCCAACGCTGGAGCGCTTCCCTTCTCCCCGTTACTATACGGGGAGAAGGTGCCGGCAGGCGGATGAGGGGCGGCGCAAGCTTCGCAAGGATCGCTGACTTAAACGTCAGCCCTAAACGTCTGCTTCTGCTGCCCCAAGCCTTCGATGCCCAGCTCCACCACATCGCCAGCCTTGAGAAACACCGGCGGCTTCATGCCCAGGCCGACGCCGGGCGGGGTGCCCGTGGAAATAATGTCGCCGGGGTGCAGCGACATGAACTGGCTGAGGTAGGAGACGAGATAGGCGACGCCGTAGACCATGGTCTTGGTCGAGCCGTTCTGCATCGTCTTGCCGTTGACGGTCAGCCACATTTTGAGGTTCTGCGGGTCGGATACTTCGTCCTTGGTCACCAGCCACGGGCCGGTCGGACCGAACGTGTCGCAGCTCTTGCCCTTGGTCCACTGGCCCTGGCGCTCGGCCTGGAAAGCGCGTTCGGACACGTCATGGGAGACGCAGTAACCGGCGACGTAGTCGAGCGCATCGGCTTCGCTGACATACTTCGCGGTCTTGCCGATGACCACGCCGAGCTCGACTTCCCAGTCGGTCTTCTCCGAGCCGCGCGGGATCAGCACGTCATCGTCGGGGCCGACAATGGCCGAGCTTGCCTTCATGAAGATGATCGGCTCCGGCGGCACGGTAGCGCCGGTTTCGGCGGCGTGGTCGGAATAGTTGAGGCCGATGCAGATGAACTTGCCGGTGCCGGCCACGCAGGCGCCGAGCCGAGGCTTGCCGGAAACCGCCGGCAGCGACTTTGCATCGAGCTTCGACAGCATGTCGAGCGAGGCCGGATGAAGCGTGGTGCCGGCGATATCGGCGACATGGGCGGAGAGATCGCGGATCGTTCCATCCGCATCGAGCAGGCCGGGACGTTCGCTTCCCACCTCGCCATAGCGCAGCAGTTTCATGCATCTTCTCCTGATTGCGGCCTCGCGGCCGTTCTACAAACTCTCCGCCGAGGCATCAGCCCTTTCGGAACCGGGCGGACCCTAGCCACCGGCCTGCTTCACGACAAGCGCAGGCAGCCTGTTTTGACAGCCGGCGAGCGGGATTTTCAGACTTCCCGATCCTTCGCCAAACCCGATCGCCCGGTGCCCGCGATTGTCTCCGGGCAGCGCTCAGATCGACCAGCCGCCGTCGATATTGTAGGCCTGCCCCGATGTGTAGGTGGCGCCGCCCAGGTAGACGGCGAGATCGGCAATCTCTTCCGGCGTGCCGAGCCGGCCCATCGGCTGGCGGGCGATGAAGGCGGCACGCGCGGCTTCGTAGTCGCCCTGCGCGTGCATTCGGTCCTCCAGCGAAGGGCTCTCGACCGTGCCGGGGCAGATGGCGTTGCAGCGTATGCCCTTGCCGACATAGTCGGCCGCGACCGCCTTGGTCAGGCCGATGACCGCGGCTTTGCTCAGGCCATAGACGAAGCGGTTCGGTACACCCTTGGTCGAGCTCGCCAGCGAGGCCATGTTGATGATCGATCCGTCGCCGCGCTCCAGCATGCCCGGCAACACGGCGCGGATGGTGCGGACCATGGCGCGAACGTTGAGGTTGAGCGCGAAATCGAGGTCGCCATCCTTCATCTCGAGGATCGAGCCGGAATGGACGAAACCGGCGCAGTTGAACAGCACATCGACACGGCCGATCTCGGCGAAGGCCGAGTTGACCGCCTCGTCATTGAGGACGTCGACCTTGCGCGTCTTGATGCCGGAGGTCTTGGCGAGTTCCGCCAGCAGCGTCTCGTTGATGTCGGTGGCATGGACGGTGGCGCCAGCCTTGGCGAAGGCCAGCGCGCTTGCCTTGCCGATGCCTTGCGCCGCCGCCGTGATGACAACGACCTTGCCTGCCAGATCCGCCATATCTTTTCCTCGCCTGCTTGGGTCAACTGCCTTTATCGGCGGCCGGCGAAGGCGTCGTGTGCCAGTCAGGCGCGATCGTGCGGCCTGTGCCAGTTCACTGATAAAGATGTTTTTTCTCGTTAAAGAACATGCGTCCGGGCGTCAAGCCCGAACGCGATCACCAAGTGCGAACATCAGTCGCCGTAAGGCACCCAGACATTCTTCACCTCGATGGCGCGGCGCAGCAAGGCGTCACCGGCGGCTTCTTCCGAGGCCCAGTCGAGGCTGCGGCCATTGCCGCTCCAGACGCGCTTGAGGTTGCCGACGGAGTCGGCTTCCGCCTTGGCGCAGGTGTCGGCGTCGGCAAACAGCCAGAGCCCGTCGACGTCGTCATGCTTGGCCAGCACGCCTGCAAGCTCCGCCGTGCGGCCGGTAACGATGTTGATGGCGCCGGCGGGCACGTCGGAATATTCGATGACCTGATAGAGATCGGTGGCCAGCAGCGGGTGGCGTTCCGACGGCACGGCCACCACCGTGTTGCCCATGGCCAGCGCCGGCGCGACCAGCGAGATGAAGCCGAGCAAGGGCTGATTGTCGGGCGCGACGATGCCGACGACGCCGACCGGCTCATGCAACGCCAGCGTCACGGCACGCGCCGGCGGCTGGTGCACCCGGCCCTCGAACTTGTCGGCGAGGCCGGCGTAGAGGAACAGCCGCTCAATCGACTGTTCGACCTCGTCCCGCGCCGCCTTGGCGTTGGCCCCGGTCAGTTCGGTGAGGCGGGCGGCAAACTCGCTGGCACGGCCGGAAAGGTTCTCGGCCAGGTAATAGAGCACCTGGGACCTGTTATAGGCGGTTGCCTCCGGCCAGGCCTTGCAGGCGCGCGCGGCTGAAACGGCGTCACGGATATCCTTGCGGTTGCCGAGCCCGACTTCGCCGGCAAGCTTGCCCTTGGCGGTGGCGACGGCAATCGAATAATTGCCGTCCGCCCGCACCTGCTTGCCGCCGATGAACAGCTTGGCCGTGCGATCGATGGCTGAGCCATCCGCCTGTTCGACGGGCTGAGCGGACGACGTCGCCGGCTTGATGACCGAACCGAGCGGCAATTTTGCCGATAGATATTCGAACATGCCCTCGCGCCCGCCCTCGCGGCCGAAGCCGCTCTCGCGGTAGCCGCCGAAGCCGCAGGCGGCGTCGAACATGTTGGTGCCGTTAACCCACACCACGCCGGCCTTCAGCTGAGGCGCCACATGGAGCGCGAGATTGACGTTCTCGCTCCACACCGAGGCGGCGAGCCCGTAGCGTGTGTTGTTGGCAAGCTCGATCGCTTCCTCGGTGTTGCGGAAGGTCATGGTGGCGAGCACAGGCCCGAACACCTCCTCCTGGGCAAGGATATTAGCCGGCGAAACACTCGTTGCCAGCGTCGGCAGATGATAGTAGCCGGAAGACGGCAGCGCTGCATCCGGCTGCCAGCAGACGGCGCCCTGCCGGGCACCCTCGGCGATCAGTCCCTTGACGCGGTCGAGCTGGGTCAGGTCGACCAGCGGGCCGATATCGGTGTTCTTGTCGAGCGGGCTGCCGACTCGCAACCGGCTCATCCGCGTCTTGACCTTGGCGATCAAGGCGTCGGCGATGCCTTCCTGTACCAAGAGGCGCGAACCGGCGCAGCAGACCTGGCCCTGGTTGAACCAGATGCCGTCGACGAGGCCTTCGACGGCGCTGTCGAGATCGGCGTCCTCGAAAACGATGAAGGCCGATTTGCCGCCAAGTTCCAGCGACAGTTTCTTGCCCGAGCCGGCGGTGGCCTTGCGGATGATCTTGCCGACCTCGGACGAGCCGGTGAAGGCGATCTTCTGGATGCCGGGATGGTTGACGATCGCCGCTCCTGCTTCCGGGCCGCCCTGGACGATGTTGACGACGCCCTTCGGCACACCGGCGCGTTCGCAGATCTCGGCGAACAGGATTGATGTGAGCGGCGTGAATTCGGCCGGCTTCAGCACCACCGTGCAGCCCGCCGCGAGTGCGGGCGCGATCTTCCAGGCCAGCATCAGCAGCGGGAAATTCCACGGGATGATCTGGCCGACGACGCCGACACCCTTGTGGCCAGGGAAATCCCTGTCCAGCGCCTGTGCCCAGCCGGCGTGATGGATGAAATGGCGGATGGCCAGCGGCACGTCGATATCGCGGCTCTCGCGGATCGGCTTGCCATTGTCGATTGTCTCAAGCACCGCGAACAGGCGCTGGTGGCGCTGCATGGCGCGGCCGATGGCGTAGAGCACTTTCGCGCGCTGATAGCCTGAACTGGCGCTCCACTTCGGCAGCGCTTTCGTGGCCGCCGCGACGGCCGCGTCGATGTCGGCGGCGTTGGCGTCCGAAATCTTGGCCAACAACTTGCCGGAGGACGGTTCGCTGGTCTCGAAAGTCTTGCCGCCGCTCGCCGCCTTCCAATCGCCGCCGATGAACAGCGCCTTGCCGAAATCGCGCGCCGCGAGCCAGGCATCAGCTTCGTTGCGCGCCTCCGGCGCCGGGCCGTATTCCATGGCGTGATAGCGTTCGAGAATGTTCATCAGGCGGGGCTCCAGATAATTGTCAGGGGGGCGCCGTAGGGCTCCACGTTCAAGGCCTCGCTCGCCTTACGCCATCGCGTGGCGGTGATTGGCCGAATAATGCCCGGTCAGATGATGCTCGAGCTGGCGCTCGATGTCGGTGAGCAGGCTCGACGCGCCGAAGCGGAACAGCTCCGGCTCCAGCCAGGGCCGGCCGAGCTCTTCCTTCATCAGCACCAGCCAGTCGAGCGACACTTTCGCGGTGGAAATGCCGCCGGCCGGCTTGAAACCGATGAGATAGCCGGTTTCCTCGAAATAGGCCCTGATGGCGCGCACCATGGCAAGCCCGACGGGCAGCGTGGCGTTGACGCTTTCCTTGCCGGTCGAGGTCTTGATGAAATCGGCGCCCGCCATCATCGCCACCATTGAGGCCAGCATGACATTGCGCAGCGTGGCGAGGTCGCCGGTGCCCAAAATGACCTTCAGATGCGCGTCCCCGCAGGCGGCACGCATCGAGACGATTTCGTTGTAGAGCTCCCGCCACTTGGCGCCGAACACCAGGCCGCGCGGAATGACGACGTCGATCTCGTCGGCGCCGTCCTTCACCGAGGCCTCGATTTCCTGCAGGCGGGTCGATAGCGGCGCCAGGCCGTGCGGGAAGGCGGTGGAGACGGCGGCGACATGGATGCCGGTGCCGCGCACGGCGTCAACGGCCGTGGCAACGAAGGGATGATAGACGCAGACGGCGGCCGGCCGGATGGTTTCGCCCGCAATGCCGAGGCCTTCCATGATGTCGCGGCGCAGCGGGTTGATCGCCTTGGCGCAGAGCCGGCGCACGCGTTCCTCGGTGTCGTTGGAGTTCAGTGTCGTCAGGTCCATGCAGGCGATCGCCCGCAGCAGCCAGGCGGCCTGGTTGTCGGCCTTGATCGAGCGCCGCTTGGTCAGGCTGGCGACGCGGCGCTCCAGCGCCGAGCGGTTGACGCTGCGCACCGATTCCAGAAAACCGAGATCGAGTTTCAGGCCGGGATTGCGCGCGATGTGATGATCCAGCGGCACCGGCGTGTTGGCGGCGGCGCGTGCCGGCAGCGGCGTCACCTTGGTGCCAAGATCGGCTTCGCGGATTGTGCTGCTCATCTCCTGCCCTTTCATTCAGCGGCGTGCGCCTGATGGCGCATCGTCCTCCCAAAGCCGTTCGACACTTTTGGGCGACACGCACGAAGATAGCCCGCGAAGCCGTGCTTCACGAGTCCTCAAGCGAGGGATAGCCGAAAAAGGCCGCGAAAGCAGCTGATTTTTGACCGGAAGGTCAAAACAAGGTTTCTGGGAGACCCGCGGGCCTCAGCCGACGAAGGCGCGTTCGACGACGAAGCTCGAGGGGTGGCTGAGCGACCCTTCCTGGAAGCCGAGGCTTTCGGCCAGCTCCTTGACGTCCTTCAGCATGTGCATCGAGCCGCAGATCATGATGCGGTCGGTTTCCGGATTGAGCTTCTCGATGCCGAGATCGCTGTAGAACTTGCCGGAGCCGATCAGCGCGGTGATGCGGCCCATGCGCGCCGACTCTTCGCGTGTCGTCGAATTGTAGAGCGTGACGCGGCCGGCGGTCAGCTCGCCGATCAGCGGGTCGCTTTCCAGTGCCGCCACCAGTTCCTGGCCATAGATCAGCTCGGCATTGTCGCGGCAGGTATGGGTCAGGATCAGCTGATCGAATTTCTCGTAGGTGTCGGGGTCGCGCAGCAGGCTGGCGAAGGGCGCGATGCCGGTGCCGGTCGAGATCATGAACAGCCGCTTGGCCGGGGTCAGCGCGTCGACGACCAGCGTGCCGGTCGACTTCTGGCGCATGATCACGGTGTCGCCGACCTGGATCTTCTGCAGTTCCGAGGTCAGCGGGCCGTCCGGCACCTTGATCGAGAAGAATTCCAGCTCTTCGTCCCAGGCCGGGCTGGCGACGGAGTAGGCGCGGTACACCGGCTTCTCGGCATTGGGCAGGCCGATCATCACGAACTCGCCCGAGCGGAAGCGCAGCGACTGCGGACGGGTGATCCGGAACGAGAACAGCCGGTCGGTATAGTGCTTCACCGAGACGACGGTTTCGGCATAGACATTGGCCGGAATCGGAAACTGCAGCGGGCGGGCTTCAGCGGTATTGAACGCGGGCGTGGTGTTCATCAATTCCAACCTTCTCGCCCAATTACAGACGCGGGCGCCAAACTTTCCCGTGCGCGCCCGAACCATTCAGGTTCCGGCGTGCCTTGCACACACTGCGAGGCGGTAAGCTCTTGTGTCGAGAATTTATTAGTATACAAACGATATTTGCGTCAAGATGCCGCCGTAAAACACCTTTCCAAACTGCGGCATATCCGTAGTCCCAGCATTTCGGGTTTCGACAATGAAAGAGAATTTTTCGGTGCAGCCGCCGGATTCCCTGGGCAGCGTCGTCGCCGGCATCGATGTCGGCGGAACCTTCACCGACCTGCTGCTGATCGACGGCAAGGACGGCGGCAAGGTGTATCTGGCCAAGACCCCGACCACGGTCGACAACCAGGCCTTTGGCGTGGTTTCGGCGCTTGGCGCCACCGGCTTTCCGGTCGACGGCATCGATCTCATCGTGCATGGCACGACCACCACCACGAATGCGGTGCTGGAGCGCCGCCTGGCGAAAACCGGCATGATCACCACGCGCGGTTTTCGCGATGTGATCGAGCTTGGCCGGCGCACGCGGCCGCAGCCCTATGGCATGACGGGCACCTTCGTTCCGGTCATCCCGCGCAATTTGCGGCTGGAGGTGTCCGAACGCGTCGAGGCATCAGGTGCTATCCGCACGCCGCTCGACGAGGTCGAAATGCGTGAGGCCGTACAGGCGCTGATCGCCGCCGGTTGCGAATCCCTCGTTATCCACTTCCTGCATTCCTACGCCAACCCTTCGCATGAACGGCGGGCGGCCGAAATCGCCGCCGAGTTCTGGCCGAACGGCTACATCACCACCGGCCACGCGCTGCTGTCGGAGGCACGCGAATTCGAGCGCGGGGTAACCGCCTCGGTCAATGCCTCGGTGCAGCCGATACTCGAGCGCTATGTCGAGCGGCTGCGCAAGGAATTGGCCGCGAGGGGCTATATCAGAGACTTCCTCATCATGAACGGCAATGGCGGCATGATATCGGCCCGCTTCGTCACACGTGAATCGGCAAAGACCGTGATGTCGGGGCCCGCCTCCGGCGTCATCGCCGCCGCCTATACGGGCAAGCGCGCCGGCTTCGAAAACCTCGTCACCTACGACATGGGCGGCACGTCGACCGACGTGGCGCTGATCCGCAACGCCGAGCCGGCGGTCTCGAACGAGATCGAGATTGAATACGCCATGCCGATCCATGTCCCGATGGTGGCGGTGCATACGGTTGGCGCCGGCGGTGGTTCGATCGCCCGCGTCGATGCGGCCGGACTGATCCAGATCGGTCCGGAAAGCGCGGGCGCCAATCCCGGCCCGATTTGCTATGGGCGCGGCGGGACCGAGCCAACCATCACCGACGCCAACCTGGTGCTCGGCCGGCTGGCGCCGAAGAAATTGCTGGCCGTCGACAATCCGGTCACAGCGGAGCGCGTCACCGGCATTTTCGAGGACCGGATCGGCAAGTCGACCGGCCTGTCCGGCGTCGAAGCGGCTGGCGCGGTGCTCAGGCTCGGCAACATGAAGATGGCCGGCGCCATCCGCATGGTATCCGTATCGCGCGGCCACGATCCCCGCGATTTCGCGCTGTTCGCCTTCGGCGGCGCCGGGCCGCTGCATGCGACGGCGCTCGCCCGCGAACTCGGCCTGCCCAAAGTGCTGGTGCCGGCGCGTCCCGGCATCACCAATGCGCTCGGCTGCGTCGTCGCCGATCTGCGCCACGACTTCGTCAACACCATCAACCAGCCAGTGGCCCTGCTTGATGAAAGCCGGCTCCACCAAGTATTGGAACGGCACCGGAACGAAGGCGAGGAACTGATCGCCAAGGAAGCGGTGAAGCCGGCAACGATCCGCGTCACCCACTCCGCGGACATGCAGTTCGTCGGCCAGACCCACATCATCAACGTGCCGTTGCCGTCCTCCTCGGTAACGCGAGCTGCATTGCAGGGCCTGTTCGAGAAAGCCTATTTCGCTCGCTTCAAGGTCGAGCTGCCCGAAATCCGCGCCAACCTCGTCAACCTCAACACCTCGGTCACCGGGATGCGCCCGGCGATCGACTTGTCACGCCTGATCGACCCGGCCGGGCGGGCAAAAACGCTGGAAGAGGCGCGGCGCGAAATCCGGCCGGTCTGGTATGGCGGACGCTGGCACGACACGCCGGTGTACATCAGGGAAAAGCTGCCGCTCGATGCGGTCATCGAAGGGCCGGCGATCCTCGAACAGATGGACGCCACCACCGTGCTCGAACCCGGCGACCGCGCGCGCTGCGACGCCGACGGCAACATCATCATCGATGTGGGCAAGGAATGATGGGAAATTCGTCTGTTAGTTTCTGTCCTTTTACAGTCGGCCTCGCGCTGCCCCTCATCGCCCTGCCGGTGTCCAGCCGATAGATGGGTAACAGATTGAACCGGATACATAGGTAACAGTTCTCCCCCTATGCATCCGCCGCAGCGCCAAGCGGTTTGGTTGGCGCGGCGCTGCGGCGGACGAGCTTCATACGTCT
>NZ_SRUT01000128.1:0-363 GCF_004791315.1 Mesorhizobium sp. M8A.F.Ca.ET.208.01.1.1 | reverse complement strand
AAAGTGGCGAAGTAGAAGGAGAACGGGCCACTCAGCAGGAAAGTGCAATAGAGCACATAGGCCCGCATGTGTTTCTCCAGCAGCGGCCATGCCACGAGGCACGAAGCATAGCTGCACGCCACCGATGCCATGGTCGCGATAACGATGGTGGGGAAGGGGAGAACCGAGCGGATGGCTGCCACCAGCATCGGATAGAGCGGAAAGAATCCCCAACGTCCGACATTGCTGTGGTTCGGGATAGGAAAACGCTCATAACCCTGTTCGGAAAGGTTCACATACCATGAGCAATCCCACCTGCAGAGCGCGCGGGCATAGGCCGCGAAGCTCGGGTCCGCCGACACCGAGGCAAATGCGGCATAGCGG
>NZ_SRUT01000127.1:0-363 GCF_004791315.1 Mesorhizobium sp. M8A.F.Ca.ET.208.01.1.1 | reverse complement strand
GACCGCGTAGCGAAGGTGCCCGCGCAGCGAGGCCAGATAGTCCTGCTCGGTCCGGCAAACGGCATCCAAATCGCCCGCGCATGGGGCGTCGCCCTTGATGGTCGAGCCTGCGCGTTGGCCTCAATGCCGATGACGCACTGGTCGATCGTAGTTGTTACCCTTTCATGCTGCCATCCCTCGCCACCACCCTGCCCGCACGATACACCGTCCGCGCCTTCGGCACCGCCACCACCGCTTCCGGCACATGTTCGGCCTTCAGCGCGACAAAGTCGGCTTTGGTGCCGACGGCAACGCCGTAACCCTCCAGCCCCAGCGCGTTCGCGCCGGCCTGGCTCACCACGTCATAGGCGGCTTCCAGCTCCC
>NZ_SRUT01000126.1:0-363 GCF_004791315.1 Mesorhizobium sp. M8A.F.Ca.ET.208.01.1.1 | reverse complement strand
CTTTGCTTGACTCCTCCATAAGGGGCATCAGCGGAAACCCCTTTCAGGTAATTCACACTAACAGCGCCCGCAGAAAGACCGCTCACAAGCCTCTGTTGCGTATCGGCCGCGCCAGTGAACAAGTAGGCGGCCAGACCGTACTCCGTGGCGTTGGCTTCATCGATCGCCTCTTCGATCGTATCGAAAGGAGCCACGGTGAGGATCGGTCCGAACGGCTCTTCATGAAGCACTCTCGCTTGCTTCGGTACGCCCGTCAGGATGGTTGGCGGCCAGTAAAACCCCGGTCGGTCAAGGGGGATGCCACCGGTCTCGATGCGGGCGCCGCCTTCTACCGCATCCTTGGCCATGCAGCGCCTGACCAAG
>NZ_SRUT01000125.1:0-364 GCF_004791315.1 Mesorhizobium sp. M8A.F.Ca.ET.208.01.1.1 | reverse complement strand
TTCAGTTCGTATTCCTAAACATGCAATGACCGTTGTAACTGGTGTAGCTGGTTCTGGCAAGAGTACGCTTATACATGGCGGCTTACAAAACAATAAAGACGCTATTATTATTGATCAAAAGCCCGTACATGCTTCAAGTCGTTCTCATTTGTTAACTTACTTAGATATATTTGATGATGTTCGCACCTATTTCAGTAAAAACACAGGGTTGAAGAAGTCATTATTCAGTTACAACTCTGAAGGCGCATGTCCTGAATGTCATGGCAAAGGTGTGCTAAAAACGGAGCTTGCATTTATGCCAGACTTCACCCAAATTTGTAACGTTTGTGGTGGTAAACGATATAAACCTGAAGTTTTAAATGCA
>NZ_SRUT01000124.1:0-364 GCF_004791315.1 Mesorhizobium sp. M8A.F.Ca.ET.208.01.1.1 | reverse complement strand
TTCTCTTTGGCACGAGATATGCGGAGCTATTCGGAAACGCGCTGAGGCACGGACCGAGGAGACAATCACCCCATGATGACCGCTCGACCGATATGCGGTCTCCGCCGTGAAAACCGGGTCTCCCGAGCCGGCAAGCCGGCGGGCGGCCGGGTATTTCTCTTGCAGCGGCGGCGGACTTCTGAACCTGCGGCAAGAAGCGTCGGCTGGACGATTTGCTGCGGGAGCCTTTCTTCCGCCATGACAACGCCGGGTTGCTCGCGTCGGCTGCATATCCGTCCCTCGCTTCGGAAGCGCCAGACGGAGTGGTTCGAGAGGATGCAAGTAGCCTTCCCTCGCTTCGGCGGGTCCGACTGTACGAAGGCGC
>NZ_SRUT01000123.1:0-365 GCF_004791315.1 Mesorhizobium sp. M8A.F.Ca.ET.208.01.1.1 | reverse complement strand
AGCCCGCCGCTCATGCCAGCATAGGTTGAGACGATAGCCGCGATCAACGTCAAACCGGTGAGGTGGCAAACACAGCGTTCCCGGGCGACGATTGGCGAAGGCGCAAAGGGGGTAGATGCTCGGTCCGCAATTGCGGAAGACGGGCAGGGCAGGGTGGCTACCCGCGAGACCGTTCCGCCGGAAGTTTTGCAGTATCGATTTGGATCAGCAGGTGTTCCATCTGGCGTGCCTCCGGTCAGCCGGCCGTCTCTGCCACGAGCGGGGAGATTGAAGATGTCAGCAACGCGCTCGCCGGCTCAGTCGAGGAGAGTGCTCCAGCGGCATCGCCCGCGAACAGAACCACCTGCGTCGCCAGCGCAGCCGTC
>NZ_SRUT01000122.1:0-367 GCF_004791315.1 Mesorhizobium sp. M8A.F.Ca.ET.208.01.1.1 | reverse complement strand
CTTGGATGATTCCATAAACAACTACTATGATGAAAACCGCTAACGTTAATATAATATAATGATTTAAACGGTTATTCATCAATGTACGAATACTATAACCTGAATAATTTTCAAACTGTTTATATGAGTCTAAATAAACATCTGTTATAGATTTGACCCTGATTTTTTCGGATTGTTTTTTCCAATCAATTTTAAGCGCTGCTATAAAACCTACAACAATCACAATGAAACTTAACAACAGTGGTAAATTAAATCCGTGCCATTGTGAAATATGCGGTGCAATATTATCTACTTTTTCTCCAATTGTGATACTTCGTAATGCCGGTAAAATAATATGATGTCCAAATAAATTTGGCACAAAAAACAC
>NZ_SRUT01000121.1:0-367 GCF_004791315.1 Mesorhizobium sp. M8A.F.Ca.ET.208.01.1.1 | reverse complement strand
CCCGATTATGCAGGCGGGGCAAACGAACTCAGTCTAAATCAATACCGCGATCGAATTTCAAACGAGGCCACCGGTTGCGGCCATTGAACGACCGCAATCCTTCCCGACCTTGCCAATCGGGTCTGATTTACTTGGGCGTGCAATCTCGTGCTGGATCGCATCGCGGAATTCTTCCTCTTCGGGCTGGTGCCGCTGGTCGTCGGCGTGCTGGCCGTGCCGGAAGTGATCAAGGCCGGTGGGCGCTATCCTGCGCTTGGCGATGACGATTGCCGGCGCATCGGCCAACGAGACGTCGGCGAGTTCGACCACCAGCACGGCGTCCGGCGGCAGGGCGATGCGCTCGCGGTAGGTCACCTCGCCGGCAATC
>NZ_SRUT01000120.1:0-368 GCF_004791315.1 Mesorhizobium sp. M8A.F.Ca.ET.208.01.1.1 | reverse complement strand
GCCATCGTCACCGGCGGCGCGCGCGGCATAGGGCTCGCCTGCGCCGAGGCGCTGGCCGATGCCGGCTTCGACATCCTCGTCGCCGATCTGGCCGGGAAGCCCGCCGACGGACTAGCTGAAAAGATCACCGGGCGCGGCGCGAAGTTTGCCTATGCCGCTTGCGATATCGCCGATCTTACATGCCATTCGAAATTGGTCGAAACAACCATGCGCGCCTTCGGCCGCATCGATTGCCTGGTCAACAATGCCGGCATCGGCGCCGTCGTGCGCGGCGACCTGCTGGAGCTGAAGCCCGAGAATTTCGACCGCGCGCTGGATACCAATTTGCGCGGCACGGTGTTTCTCAGCCAGGCCGTCGCCAAGGCCAT
>NZ_SRUT01000119.1:0-369 GCF_004791315.1 Mesorhizobium sp. M8A.F.Ca.ET.208.01.1.1 | reverse complement strand
GCGGTCGGCAAAGTCGTGGGCGAAGCCCATCTCATGGGTGACCAGAAGCATTGTCATGTCGGTCTCGGCGGCGAGCTTGCGCATGACGTTGAGCACCTCCTCGACCAGCTCAGGATCGAGCGCCGAGGTGACTTCGTCGAACAGCATGATCTTCGGTGAGAGCGCCAGCGCTCTTGCGATCGCCACGCGCTGCTTCTGGCCGCCGGAAAGCTGCGCCGGCATCGCTTTCGCCTTGTCGGCGAGGCCGACCATGTCGAGCAGTTCCATCGCCCGCTTCTCGGCGGCGGCTCGCGCGACGCCCTTGGTCAGCATCGGCGCCAGGGTGACGTTGTCCATGACGCATTTGTGCGGAAAGAGATTGAAGAGCTG
>NZ_SRUT01000011.1:0-195434 GCF_004791315.1 Mesorhizobium sp. M8A.F.Ca.ET.208.01.1.1 | reverse complement strand
GGCTCATCCACGGTTGTAGCCGCAGGGGTGTCGGGCGACTTCGCCAAGCCTCGAATCGGATGCCGTCCGGTTCGAGGCTCAGTCGCTTCCATCGCACAAAGTCAGATCCGTGCAGATACAAGGGGTGCTCCAGGGAAAGCCAACGTCTCACTCCGCTGGAACACCCCTCATCCGTCTCGGCGCTGCGCGCCGATCCACCTTCTCCCACAAGGGGAGAAGGAAAGCGCCACCCCTTGCGCCTTCCTCTCAGCGGCATACCTATAGAAGAAGCCGTCAGGCATTCGCATCGCAGGACAAAATCTATGACCATCAATCCCAATCCGCGCTCCGTCGTTGCCGTGCGGGCGACCGTTCCCGACGATGCCTTCACCGCCGGGGCGCTGGGCACGCTCAGGGAAGGCAGCGGCGTCGTCATCAGGGATGACGGGCTGGTGCTGACCATCGGCTATCTCATCACCGAGGCCGACGAGGTCTGGCTGACCGCGCATGACGGCCGCGTCATCCCCGCGCACGCGCTGGCCTACGACCAGGAATCGGGCTTCGGCCTCGTCCAGGCGCTGGCGCCGACCGGTCTGCCGGCGGTGGCGCTGGGCGATGCCGGCAAGGCCAGGATCGGCGACGCGGTTGTGCTTGCCGACGGCATCGGCCGGGCGGTCGAGGCCAAGATCGTCACCAAGCAGGAATTCGCCGGCTATTGGGAGTATCTGCTCGACGAGGCGATCTTCATCGCGCCGGCGCACCCGTCCTGGGGCGGTGCGCCCTTGTTCGGCGCCGATGGCGCGCTGCTCGGCATCGGCTCGCTGCGCCTGCAGATGAGCCGCGCCGGCGAGGTTGCCGATATCAACATGGTGGTGCCGATCGACCTCTTGCCGCCGATCCTCGACGATCTGCTGACGCGGGGCCAGGTGGCCAAGCCGCCGCGACCGTGGCTCGGCGCGCTGTCGGCCGAAAGCGACGGCAAGGTGGTGGTGATGAGCGTGACCGACGGTGGCCCGGCGGCCAAGGCCGGCCTGCGCGAAGGCGACGTCATCTCCGAGGTGCGCGACGGCGCCGTCGACGGGCTCGCCGATTTCTATCGCAAGCTGTGGGACAGCGGGTCGGCGGGCGCCGAAATCCCGATGCGGGTGGTGCGCGACGGCCGCGAAACCTGGCTGCGCGTCAAGTCCGCCGATCGCGGCAGTTTCCTGAAGAAGCCGCAGCTGCAGTAGATCGGACGATTTCGGCCAGCCGATGCATCCAAGACTGCTCAGGACCTTCCTCGCGGTGGCGCGCAGCCGCAACATCACGCGCGCCGCCGAGGCGGTTCATCTCGCCCAATCGAGTGTCAGCGACCAGATCCAGTCGCTGGAGGCCGAACTTGGCACTGCCTTGTTCACGCGCTCGAAATCAGGTCTGGAACTGACGCCGGCGGGGCTGGCGCTGAAGCCCATCGCCGAAGAACTGCTGCGGCTCGACGGCGAGGCGCGGGCGGCAGTGCTTGCGGCGGCGGGGCAGACCAGCGGCGCACTGACCATCGGCGCGCTCGAGACGATCGCCTCGGCCCGGCTGGCGCCCTGGCTGCCGGGATTCCAGGCCAGTCATCCCGATATCACCGTGCGGATGAAGGTGGCCGACAGCGGCACGCTGCTGCGCCAGCTGGAGGAGGGCGACATCGATGTCGCCTTCTGTTTCGATCGCCGCGACGTTTCGAACGGCGGCGCCGATCAACGCTTCGCCAGGCGCACGATAGCGGCCGAACCGCTGGCGCTTGTCGCCGCGCCGGGCCAGAGCGCGGTTCCGCGCGACCTGGCTGCTCTTGCAGCCAAGCGTTTCGTGGCAACAGAGCCTGGATGCATCTATCGGCACATGTTCGACACCGCCTTTGCCGAAGCAGGCATCGGCGCGCCGGAACTCGCCGCCGAAGTCGGCAGCATCGGCGCCATTGCGCGGCTGGTGGCTGCCGGCTCGGGGCTGGGCCTCGTTCCACGTCTCGCGGTCAGCGACGCGCTGGCGCGTGGTGATCTCACCGAACTGACATGGCCGGGTGAGATGCGGACAGCGCCGCTGACGATGATCTGGCGGCGCCAGCGCGTCCAGACGCCGGCACTCCGGCAATTGCTCGCCGCCGCGCGCGAAACGCTGGTGCCCGAACGCTCCCGGGCTGATTCAGGTCTTGAATCGGAGAACCGCCCCAAGGTCTTGTTTCCAAACAATTCCTGAAGAGGCGGCGCTTCCGTCTAGGCAAGGCGATGTCCGCCCTCGACATGCAGTGTCGTTCCCGTCGTAAAACCATTGCCCATCAGGAAGAAAATCGCGTCGGCGATATCGTCGGGATGGCCGATCCTGCCGACCGGCAGCCGCTCGGCCATCGCCGCAAGCGTCTCCGCCTTCCTGTCGCCCGCCACTTGCGCCCAGATCCCGGTGTCGACCCAGCCGGGCGAGACGGCGTTGACGCGGATCGGCGCGAGTTCCACCGCCAACGCCCGCACCAGCCCTTCGAGCGCGGCATTGACGGCGGCGACGACCGAGCCGCGCGGGGCCGGCCGGTAGGCGGCGATGCCGGAAACGAAGCTCATCGAGCCGCTCACCGCAAGCCGCGGCGCACCATGCTTGGCGAGCAGCAGCGGGCCGAACAGCTTGCTGTCGACCACGCGTTGCGCGGCCTTGAGGTCAAGCTCCGGCAGCAGCCTGTAGGCGCCTTCGATGTCGGCGGCGGTGCTGACGATATGGTCGAGGCCGCCGATCCCGGCAAACAACGCCGCGACCTGGTCTTCTCGCGTGATGTCGACAGCGGCAATGTGGAGGCCTGCGGGATTGCCCAGCGCCTCACGGGCCTGCCGCAGCCTGTCCTCGCGGCGCCCGGCGATGATGACTTCAGCGCCAGCCTCGACGCAACGCCTGGCCAGGGCCAGGCCCATGCCGGAGCCGCCGCCGGCGATCAGGATTTTCTGGTTCGAAAGATGCATTTCGCTCTGCCTTTGCTGGATTGGGACAAGGGCAGGGGATTGGCAGGTCGATGCGGAAAGCGGCAACGGAACAAACCGATGGTGCTATCGGAGATGCCGATGGTTGGAGAGGGAGAGCTTGAACGCCGTCCCTGGGACAAGCTGTTCCCGGCTCTATTCCCGCTCGGCACTCGCGAACACCACGAGATTCCCGTCGGGATCGCGCATGCGCATGATCCAGAAATGGTCGGCCTCCTCGATTGGGCCGGGCTCAAGCCCATTATCCACCAGTCTCTGTCGCTCCGGCGCCAGAGGCAGCACGCCGAGCGTCAGCGTCGAGGTGCCGGCTTTCTGCTTGTCCTCGAACAACTGTACTTCGGCACTGTCGGTGAATTGCCATTCGGCCAGCCCCGGCATCGGCCGGCGCAGCGGCGGCTTGCCGAAGAGTTTTTCGTACCAGCCGATGCTGGCTTCGAGGTCGGAGCAGCTGACATGGGCGAAAATGGTTTCGATTGCCATCAGGAAACCTCCATCGGACGGTGCACTCTTGCCGCAACGCGGCATTGGATGGCACGTTCCGCTGCTTCCTGGCTGCGTGCTCCATTGCTGACGAAAGCTGACAGTGGGCCATGCGATAATGCCGGGAATCGTACGATGACGGAGGCAACATGATGTTGATGCAGGCGACAACAATTCTAAACGGGCAGACCCGCTGATGCCGCCGGTCAAGGTCGATCCCGACAGGGTCAGGGAATTCCCCGACGCGGACAGTTTTTACGCCTGGCTCGGCCGGCACCATGCCACGGAAACCGAAGTGTGGATCAAGGTGCACAAGGTGGGGGCGGGACTGAAATCGATCCCGACGAAGGAAGCGATCGACGTCGTGCTGTGCTTCGGCTGGATCGACGCGGTGCGCAAGGGATTGGACGAGAACAGTTTCCTGCAGCGCTACACACCGCGCGGCAAAAAGAGCATCTGGAGCAAGATCAACGTCGACAATGTGGCGCGGCTGGTCGAGGAGGGCCGCATGACCGCGCATGGGCTGAGGGAGGTCGAGGCGGCCAAGGCCGACGGGCGCTGGGCGCGCGCCTATGGCAGCGGCAAGGAGATGAAAATCCCCGACGATCTGCAAGCGGCGATCGACGCCGAGCCGGCGGCGAAGGCGATGCTGGAAAAACTCAGCGCGCAGAACCGCTTCTCGCTTGCCTTCCGCACCCACAACATGAAGACCGAGGCTGGCCGCAAGAAGAAGATCGAGACCTTCGTGGCGATGCTGAAGCGCGGCGAGACGATCTATCCGCAAGGCAAGAAATAGGGGTCCTCGGGCGCGGGAATGCGGGTCGATGGCTCGGGCGGCAAGGGTGCCGACGATGCCATGAAGATATCGCCGCGGACGGCCTGGACAAGGAAGTCGAGGACTGTCGTCACACGCAACGGTATATTCCGGCGGGATGGGTAGACGACGTTGATCGGCAGGCGCGTCGGCGAAAAATCCGGCATCAGCTTGACCAGCCTGCCTGCTTCGATGTCCGCCCCGACCAGAATGTGGGAGAGCACCGCAAGCCCGGCTCCTCCCAGTGTCGCGCGATGAACGGCCATCGAATTGTTGGCGACAAGACGCGGCTCGATGCGCAGGACAACGTCGTCCGCTCCGCCTGAGAACGACCACGAACGGCCGTCGCCGGCACGGCTGTAGCAAATGCAGGCGTGATCCTTGATGTCTTGCGGCGTTCGCGGTGAGTCACGTCCCTTGAGATAGCTTGGCGAGGCTACCAGAAAGGCTGTCGTCCAGCCGATCCGGCGGCACACCAGGCTGCTGTCGCCGGCCGGCCCGAGGCGCACCTCGAGATCGATCGCGTTGGCGATGAGGTCCGAAGGCTCGTCCCGAAAGATCAGCTCGACATCCAGCGCCGGATGGCTCTCCAGCAGCCCCGCGAGGCGGTCGCCGATGAACAGGCCGAGCGGCGTGGGCAGGCTCAGCCGCACTTTTCCGGAGACTGTTGCCGTTTCGGCGCCGCTGGCCTGGCCGAGTGCCTCGACCGCTTCGAGGACGCGCAGCGCCATAGGCAACATCTGTTCACCCTCCGCCGTCAAGGCGAGCGCGCTCGTCGTGCGGTGCAGAAGGCGCGTCTTGAGATGCGCTTCCAGCGCCGAGACCTGCCGCGACACTGCCGGCTGCGTCAGATCGAGGTCGAGCGCAGCCGCCGAGAAGGATTTTGTCTGCGCCACCCGCAGGAACGTTCTCAACGCCGATACGACGTCCATCCTCGCCCTCATACTTTTCGACATAAGCCTTATGTCCGCATCCTAGGCGGATGGCGCTTTACTGTCTAGATATTACGGATATTTATTATCCTTAAGGACATAAGATATCCTCAAAAAAGGAGAGACCATGACACAGCGCCTCAACGCCGCCCAGCAATCGCCCGAACTGTTCAAGAAGCTCCTCGATTTCAGCATGGCCGAGGCACACAGCGCCATCGAGGAGAAGACCCGCGACCTCGTCCACATCAGGGCATCCCAGATCAATGGCTGCGCCTTCTGCCTCGACATGCATGTGAAGGAAGCCACGATCCACGGCGAGAGCGAGTTGCGCCTCCATCATCTCGCCGTCTGGCGGGAATCACCCCTTTTCGTTCCTCGTGAGCGGGCTGCCCTTGCCTGGACCGAAGCCGTCACCAAGCTCGCCGAAGGCGGTATTCCGGACGAACTCTATGAGCGCGTGCGCGGGCAGCTTTCGGAAAAGGAGATCTCCGACCTGACCTTCTCGGTCATGGCCATCAACGCCTGGAACCGTGTCAGCGTCGCCTTCAAAACCGTGCCAGGCTCCGCGGACAAGCTCTACGGCCTCGACAAGGCTGGCCTGAACTAAAACCCTTCCTTTCGGCTGACCATCAATCGACGCGGCGCGAGATCTCGGCCGCAAACGGAGACCATCATGAAAATCGTCATCATCGGAGGCACCGGCCTCATCGGTTCCAAGACCACTGAACGCCTGCGCAAGCAGGGCAGCGAGGTGATCGCCGCCGCGCCGAACACCGGCGTCAACACCATCACCGGCGAAGGCCTGCAGGAGGCACTCGAAGGTGCCGAAGTGGTGATCGACCTCGCCAACTCCCCGTCCTTCGAGGACAAGGCATCGATGGACTTCTTCACCACGTCAGGCCGCAACCTGCTCGCCGCCGGCAAGGCTGCGGGCGTCAGGCACCATATCGCGCTCTCGGTTGTCGGCACCGAACGCCTGCAGGACTGCGGCTATTTCCGCGCCAAGCTCGTCCAGGAAAATCTGATCAAGGCGTCCGGCATTCCCTACACCATCGTTCATTCGACACAATTCATGGAGTTCCTGGCCGGCATCGCCAAGTCGGGCACGGTCGGCGAGGCCGTGCACCTGTCGCCGGCCTATGTACAGCCCATCGCGTCCGACGACGTCGCCGATGTGATGGCCGGGGTCGCGCTCGCCGCGCCGATCAACGGCATGATCGAGATCTCGGGGCCCGACCGTGTGCGGATGAGCGAACTCGTCGCCCGCTACCTCAAGGCTGTCGGCGATCCTCGCGAGGTCGTGGCCGATCCGGAGGCGCTCTACTTCGGCGCGAGGCTGAACGACACTTCGCTGGTCTCCGACGACAATCCGCGCCTTGGCCACATCACGTTCGAGCAGTGGTTCGCCGCCTCGGCGCGGAAATCACCGCCGGCAAACGCGGCGGCCTAGGCCCGGGATACCGCTCAATGGAAAAAGGAGTTTTCAAATGATCAAGTCAATCGTCGCCGCCCTCGTCGTGACGGCAGCCCTGGCCGGCCCGGCCGGCGCCACGCAAGCCCCTCGCACTGGCGAGAAGGCGGCCAAGGTCACCCTTGTCTATGAGCATGAACTGCCGAATGTTCCGGGCAAGAGCATCAAGGGCATCCTCGTCGAATATGGTCCCGGCGGTTACTCGCCGGCGCATACCCATCCGAGTTCGGCCTTCATCTATGCGACGGTTCTGGAAGGCTCGATCCGCAGCCAGGTCAATGACGACCCGGCCAAGGTCTACAAGGCCGGCGAGAGCTTTTCGGAGATGCCGGGCGATCGCCACAGCGTGAGCGAGAACGGCAGCAAGACGAAACCCGCAAAGCTGCTGGCTGTCTTCGTGGTCGATACCGCGCAGAAGGAACTGACCTATCCGGTCAAGAAGTAGGCGCAAGCGGCCGGACGCCATTCCTGGCGGCCGGCCCTGCCAGCAAATTCAATCCTGTCGGAGGACCCATGTTCGGCGATCATCTGGCTCTGGTCCTGATCAACCTTCTGGGGCTCGTCGGCATTGCCGTGTGGTATTTCCAGGGCCGTGGGCGGCCCATGGCGCGCCTGATCGTCCAGATCCTGTTCTTCGCCGGCATGACGGCGGTGCTCGGCTTCAGCGATATCCTGCCGCATTGGATGGGCGAGGCGGATCTACAAGGCTCCGGCGCATATCTGGCGAAGTCGGCGCGCGTCCTCTGGTGGACGCATCTTGCCTGGACGCTTGTCGGCTTTGTGCGCCTTTACATCGTTCTGGAGCACCGACCGCAAGAGGCGCGCCTGCTCCAGGACCTTGTCGTCGCCGCCATCTATCTCGGCGTGGCGCTGTCGATAACAGGCTTCGTCTTTGGCGCTCCCATCGGAACGCTGGCGGCAACGTCGGGCGTGGTTGCGATCATTGTCGGGCTTGCGCTGCAGAATACGCTTGGCGACGTCTTCTCCGGTATTGCGCTGACGCTGGGCCGACCCTTCACGCTCGGCGACTGGATCATGCTGAGCGACGGCACGGAAGGACGTGTCGTCGAGACAACTTGGCGTTCCACGCATCTGCTTACGGGTGCGAACAATATCGTCGTCCTGCCAAACAGTGTGTTGGCGAAGCTGAGCCTGACCAATCTCAGCCGTCCCGACGAGAGGCAGCAATTGACCCTGGCCGTGCGGCTTGCGGCCACGCACGCGCCGCACGTCATCGAGGAGGCCATGCATGCGGCTCTGCGGAACTGCCAACGGATCGTCAAGGAGCCGGCACCGCTTGTCGCGCTCAAGGAGATCGACGCGGCGGCCATCGGGATGGACCTGCTTTTTTGCGTCGCTGGTCCGGGCGACCGGTTGCTTGCGAGGAACGAGGTGATCGACCTTGTCCATCGTCATTGCGAGGCGAACGGCCTGTCGCTTGCGATGTCGCCCCAAAGCTACGCTATCATGCTGCCGGCGAGGGCGGGCCAGCCGCAGGCAAGGATCATGCGTTAATGCTCACCCGGCGCGCTCCAGCACCCATTCGAAGCTGTTTTTCCAGAGCTCCGCCGGAATCTCCTGCGCCAGCGCTTCGGTGAGGTCGGAAAGCCTGACACCGCGCAATTTTGCCCGCCAGGCTTCGTCAGCTTCCCACATGATGCGCGACACCGCGCAAGGGCCGCTTTCACAATAGCCCTGAGGGCGGCACGGGTTGTTTGCACGGATGTTGCTGCACACAAACGTACGCGCCTTGCCCTCCACCGCCTCCACGATGTCCAGGAAGGTCAGTTCGGCCGGTGTCCGTGCCAGCCGGTATCCACCCGAAGGGCCGAGCGTCGTATGAACGAGGCCTGCCTGCGACAGGCTTTGCAACGCCTTGGAAAGATATTCCTTGGGAAGGCCGTGGAATTCGGCAAGCGCCTTTGTGGAGAGATAGCGTCCCTCGGGCAGACCGGCGAGAATGGCGCAGCAGTGCAGTGCCCATTCGACTTGGCTTTTCAGGATCATCCACGGGTTCCGGGTCGATGCCGACCAACTCTATTAAGGATATGAAATATCCCTATTCTGCCATGGTGTAAACAGACAGGTTCTGGTGGGAGGGTTCAGCCGTTGTCGTCCCAAGGCGGCTTGTTGGTGCGATAGGCGCAACGGCGCTATCCCGGGGGCTGGAAGTACAGGGCCTAGGCGCCGGAATGCGGGTCGATGCCGTAGGGATGGACGGGGTAGCCGGGTCCGATGGCGCATCGTCTCCCGCTGACATGGCGGGTGGACGAAGGGCGGCATGGCGGCTACCTTTTCGAGCCCGCGATCAGATCGCGCGGCGCAACGGGTCGCCGGGAGTTGTGCTGTTGAGAAGTGTTGCTTCGTGGCTGATGGCGCTGATCATCATGGCCGTGGCCGCGTGTGTCGGGGCGGGCGCCGCCGTCGCCCAGACACAAACGCCCGCCGACCTGCCTTTGCCGTCGGACGTGGCATCGAAGGACATATCGGTCGGAATGAAGGTCGCGCCGCCCTTCGCCTTCAAGCTGCAGGACGGCACCTGGTCCGGATTGAGCATCGACCTCTGGCAGAAAATAGCCGGGCGGCTCAACCTGCGCTTCCACTATGTCGAAGTGCCTGGCGTGCAGGACCAGATCGATGGCGTTGTCGGCGGCAAGTTCGATGTGGCGATGGCCGCGATCACGGTCACGGCCGACCGCGAAAAGACTGTCGACTTCACGCAGCCCTTTTTCACGACCGGGCTCGGCATCGCCACACCGCTCAACAGCCAGCCGTCGTGGCGGCCGATTTTGCGCGCGCTGACCTCGTTCGGCTTCCTGCAGGCGGTGCTGGCGCTGATCGTCATCTCGGTCGTGGTCGGCGTGCTGATCTGGATGTTCGAACGCCGCCACAATGACGATTTCGGCGGCGGCGTCGCCAAGGGCCTGTTTTCCAGCATGTGGTGGTCGACGATTGCCGCGACCCAGGCCAGCACCGGCGATTTCGGTCCGCGAACCGTGCCGGGACGCGTGCTCGCCGCGCTCTGGATGATGGGATCGATCATCGCCATCGCGGTGTTCACCGCGGGCGTCACATCGGTGCTGACCGTGACGCAGATGGAAGGCATGGTGCAGGGCGAAAGCGACCTCGGCACGGTCAGGGTCGGCGCCGTGCGGAATTCCTCGACCGCGTCCTATCTGGATTCGACCCATATCCGGCATCAGGACTTTGCCACCGTCCAGCAGGGCCTGGACACGCTGCGCGCCGGCAAGATCGATGCGCTGGTCCACGACAAGCCGCTGCTTGGCTGGCTGGTCGGACAGAACTATGGCGCGAGCCTGCAGGTCCTCGACGCGACGTTCGACCAGCAGCAATATGCCATCGCACTGCCGCTCGGCAGCCGGCTGCGCAAGCCGCTCGATGTCGCCCTGCTGCAAACCTTGGAAAGCGACTGGTGGAAACAGGCCGTCTTCCATTATCTGGGCGAGAAATAGGCTGTCGGCATGAGAAGGGCGGACCGCTCGCGGCATTGCGCGCAAGAAAAGCCGCCCTTTTTTAGGACTGGTTTTCTGGGATGATGGCTGCCGTCACTGGTTGAGGTCGACTGGTGTCACACCAAGCAGCTTCAGGGCGTTGGCGTAAGTCCGGATCCCTTGCGCCTGCTTGCTCTCGGCACAGAACCGGTTCGCCCTGTCCTGCAGTGCCGTCGCCTGCGCGATCTGGCTCGCACTGGCGCCGGGTTCGGCCTTGGTCCGGATGGCGCCGTCGAGCTGAAGACCGAGCCGGCTGCAATATTCGCTGCGGGTGACCGCCGCCTCCGCGCCCGACTGCGCGACGGCAAGCATGGCAAGCGACATGCCTGTCAGGGCACCCATCCATCCGGCCGAACGTCGTTGCATTGCAGGCGAGATCCCCTTGCGTTGTCTAGCGGCCGCAGCCCGGCCGCCACGGGATGGTTATCGCAGACGATCTTTTCGCCAGTTTTTCCCGGATGTTGAATCTTGTTTCTGAAGTGTGTCTGGAGGCCGGGTTCACACTTCGTCGGCGTCGAACAGCAGCATCGTCAGATCGTCGTCACCTGGGGCCAATATCCGCCGGTCGGCGGCACAGGCAACGCCGACTTCGCTGGCGAACGCGGCACGGATGTCGTCGAGACTGTCGAAATACAATGTCCCTACCAGATACGGCATCTCGCCCACCGAAAGCTTGACGATCGGCCGCCTGCTGACATCGTAGCGCCGCAGGCCGGGAAGCTTTTTGGCCAGCGGTATATGAACGTCGAAATAGTGCCGGTCGAAGGCGGCCGGATCGGCCGGGGTTTTGTAGATCACGAGCATCTTGGCCATTGCCATGGTCCTGTCCTGTTGGCGTTGCTGGTCGGGCCGTGCGGGCCGCCGCTCCAAAGTCGTTCGACGAAGGTGGATTTCGACAAGCGAATGATTTTTGACCGCGCGGCTGGAAAGCCGACCTTGGGCGGCCTATCGGCGCGCCGCCGTTCGCGCATACCCGCTGCGGCGCTTCTGCCTCTTCCCCCGGCACTGTCATTCGCGTAAGGGCGCGGGCAAATCCCTTCCATTCGGCTTGAGCCTCCCGGAACTATCATGATCAGACTTGAAAACATCGGCAAGCAGAATGGCCGTCAGCTTGTCTTCATCGAGGCGTCGGCCTCGCTGCAGAAGGGCGAGAAGATCGGCCTTGTCGGGCCCAACGGCGCCGGCAAGACGACTTTGTTTCGCATGATCACCGGCCAGGAGCAGCCCGACGAGGGCCAGGTGCAGGTCGATCGCGGCGTCACCATCGGCTATTTCAGCCAGGATGTCGGCGACATGGCGGGCCACAGCGCGGTGGCCGAGGTGATGAACGGCGCCGGACCGGTGAGCGAGGTGGCGGCCGAGATGGCGGAGCTCGAGGCCGCGATGGCCGATCCCGACCAGGCCGACCGGATGGACGAGATCATCGAAAAATATGGCGAGGCGCAGCACCGCTTCGAGGAGCTCGACGGCTATGCGCTCGACGGACGCGCGCGCGAAGTGCTCGACGGTCTCGGCTTTTCCCAGGAGATGATGGACGGCGATGTCGGCAAGCTGTCGGGCGGCTGGAAGATGCGCGTGGCGCTGGCCCGCATCCTTTTGATGCGGCCCGACGTCATGCTGCTCGACGAGCCGTCGAACCATCTCGACCTGGAAAGCCTGATCTGGCTTGAGCAGTTTTTGAAGGGCTATGACGGCGCGCTGCTGATGACCTCGCACGACCGCGAGTTCATGAACCGCATCGTCAACAAGATCGTCGAGATCGATGCCGGCTCGCTCACCGCCTATTCCGGCAATTACGAATTCTACCAGCAGCAGCGGGCGATCGCCGACAAGCAGCAGCAGGCGCAGTTCGAGCGACAGCAGGCCATGCTGGCCAAGGAGATCGCCTTCATCGAGCGCTTCAAGGCGCGCGCTTCCCATGCCGCGCAGGTGCAGAGCCGGGTGAAGAAGCTCGACAAGATCGACCGCGTCGAGCCGCCCAAGCGCCGCCAGGTGGTGAATTTCGAGTTCCAGCCGGCGCCGCGCTGCGGCGAGGATGTCGTGACCTTGAAGAACGTGCACAAGGCCTATGGCAGCCGCACCATCTATGAAGGGCTCGATTTTCAGGTCCGCCGCCGCGAACGCTGGTGCATCATGGGCGTCAACGGCGCGGGGAAATCGACGCTGTTGAAGCTGGTGGCCGGCGCCTCCGACCCCGACACCGGCACGGTGGCGCGGGGGCCGAGCGTGAAAATGGGCTATTTCGCCCAGCACGCCATGGAGTTGCTCGAAGGCGAGCGCACCGTGTTCCAGACGCTGGAAGACAATTTTCCGCAGGCCGGCCAGGCGCCGCTACGGGCACTTGCCGGCTGTTTCGGCTTTTCCGGCGACGAGATCGAGAAGAAATGCCGGGTGCTGTCGGGCGGCGAGAAGGCGCGGCTGGTGATGGCGCTGATGCTGTTCGACCCGCCCAACCTGCTGGTGCTGGACGAGCCGACCAACCACCTCGACATCACCACCAAGCAGATGCTGATCGAGGCGCTGTCGCAGTATGAAGGTACGATGCTGTTCGTCTCGCACGACCGGCACTTCTTGGCCGCCCTGTCGAACCGCGTGCTGGAGCTGACGCCCGAAGGCATCCACACCTATGGCGGCGGCTACACCGAATATGTCGAGCGCACCGGACAGGAAGCGCCGGGCCTGCGGAGCTGAGCGGGTTGGGGGCGGGCGCCGTTCTCCGAAACGGGGCCTAAAGCAGTCCGTGTTTCCTGAATTCGGCCTGCTCGTCCCCGCTGATCCAGCCGAACACCTTGAGCTTGCCGTCACGCCTTTCCAAGAGATAACTGACCTCGAAATCAATGGTAATGAGCGCGCCTTCTTGTTCTGGTACTCTCCGGCCCATTGCACCTTTGCCACGCAGTGGTCTCGATCGATCGGCGTCACGGACACGTCCTTGCACGTCATCTTCCTGGCGCCGATTGTCCTGTAGCCCTCGAAGCCCTTCTTCATGATTTCGATCAGTTGCCTGCCGTTTTCGCCGGCCATGACCGCGCCAGGGGTGACGGAGATGAAGGCGGACGAATAGATGTCGGCGACATCCTTCAAATCGGCTTCGGGCAACAGCGCGTCATTGTAGAATTCCGCATAGGCCGCGAAGAATTTCGCGACCTCGGTTTCGGCAATCATCGTCTTGCTCTCCCCTGAACCGCCGGTTCGCTGTTTCACAAAACGGTGAACAGCTCGACGCAATTCCGGACGGGAAAGGACGCTCCTATCTCAGCGAGATGGCCAGCCCGCTCAGGTCGGCGTTGACCTGCAGGCCCACCTGTTTGCCCGTGAGTTGGAGCTGGGCGCCCTTGTCGTTTGTCATCACGATCACCTGGGCGCCTTTGCCGAGCGTGCCGCCGCCGCCGGCCGCGCCGTAGACGCCGGTCACGTCCCGCGCGCGCCTGATGTGGCGCACGGTGCCGCGGAAATAGGTCTTGGAGACGCCGAAGGCGAGGCCGCCCGAGACGCCGCCGATCGAGATGGGATAGCTTTTACCATGGAAGGTGAACGTCCCTTCGCCACCGGAGCCGCCGACGAAGAACGCCGCCTTGTAGACGGAGAAACGGATCGTGCCGCTGTCGGCATGCGCGGCGCTGGCCAAGCTGACGCCCACGGTGGCGATGGCGGCAACGGCGATTGAACGAAATCCGGATGAAATTTTCATGACGAGAGCTCCTCAAAGGTCGCCGCTTATCCATCGGCCTGGTACGACGCATATCAAAGTCTTAGCAGAACAGTCTTGCCCCGGCTTTGGTTCCAAGCACAACTTTTCGTTTCGATCCAATCGCGGCTTTTGGATGACTGACGACGGATGACCGTTTCTGGCGCAAACCAGACATCGTGTCCGAACACATTTTCGCTATCGACACACAGCGGTCGATTTTCGTAAAGGGCGAATGGCGGTGTTGGCCGGCGACCTGCCCATCGGGCCATGTCCTTGTGGGGTGGGAGTTCCGTGTGCTGTCCACAAAGGTTGGGAAAGGCTTCGGGATGAGAATTGCGATGGGGCTTGCAATGTCCGCGTTGGCCGCGACGATGGCTGGATGCGCGACCTCTCCGGTCGACTATGGAGCCTCGCTTTCGCAGCAGGACCAGAAATGGGCGACGCCGCAATGCCAGCAAGCCCGGGCGGCGGCTTCGGACTACGCGGTCCGCGAAAAAACGCATCCGGGCTGGGAATTCGTCGCCCTTGGCCCCTATGGATTGGGAATCATAGCGGCCACCAAGGAGCAGGAGCAGAAGCAGCGAAAGCGGCTCGCCCGCGACGTGCATCTGCAATGTTCGAGCCTGCCGCTGCCGCAGGAATTGCAGGGCGACCTTGGGCCTGCCGGCCCAGACAAGGCGAAATATCCATAACCGGGAACGAGTGCGGATACGATCCTCGACGGAAAATCGTTACGTTTTCCTGCGCTAGCGCAGCAGTCCTTCCGCCTCGAACGTGTCCCAGCCTTCGAGCTTTGGCGCATCGTCAGAGCCCGAATTTCTGGTCTTGCGGGCGTTGCCCGACCGCTTGCCGGCTCGCGTCAGTGCGGCCTTGCCGGCGGCGCGCCGTCTGTTCTCGGACGCTTCCTTCGCGTCTTCCTCCCGCCAGGCGGTCGCCAGGTCACGGTCGAGAACGTCCTCGATGTGCCGTGGATCGAAGACGTGGAAGGTCACGGCCTTGGATCGCCCGCGCATCTTCACGGTGCGCGTGCCGATGCTTTTCAGGCGACCATCCCTGAGCCATTTGTGGCGCTCGCGTGAGGAAATGGTGAGAATGTCCTCGGCCTCGCGCGGCAGCACGGCCAGCGCTTCGATCCCTTCCAGTGTCCTGGCAATGGTTGCCGAGGCGGCCCGAAACGCATCCGCGTCGGTCTGCACCATGCGCAACACGATGCGGCCTGTCTCGGCCTTGGTGAATTTCCTCACCGTCCAAGGCAGCCTGGCCCGAACCTCGCGTTCGATCCCCTTCAAGCGCATGGAGGACCCCAGTGTCGCCGACGGCGGGAGCGGCCATTCGGCGACCATTGACGCGGTACCCGTGCCTTGCTCGGATGCGCGACCAGCGTTCTTCGCGATTGCCGCCGCGATGCCGCTCAGGATGTTCCGCAGGGGGCCGCGCTGCTTGGCTGCAGTTTTCATGTCTCATTTTCGCTCATCAGATGCCTGCCGTGGAACGATCATTCGCACAACAGACAACCGAAATCAGGCTCAATCAGTTCCCTGGCCATGCGCATTCCCGAGGCGCTGATCACACTTCTCCTCGTCCCATCGACGCCCGATCGACCCTTGGAATGCACTTGGTCCGAGTCGGCGGGCGATCCTATTAACTTGAGGCGGTGTGTTGAGGGAGGGCGCCCTGGACTGCGCGGCCAGCGATAAGCAAGAAATCCGGTGCCGCTTTTGGCAAACACATCGTCCGCTGTTCCAGGATAATGTGCTGGCTGAATAAGCTTGAGACAAGACGGTTTCGAACAACAATGGCCAGGCGGTTTGCGTTTCTCTTGGTTCGCGACTTCACCCTGTCGCCGCTGTCGCTGTTCATCGACACGCTGCGGCTGGCGGGCGACGAAGGTGACCGCAGCCGCAGGATAGAGTTCGACTGGGAGATCGTCGGCGAACGCGGCCTGCCGATCCGGGCGAGTTGCGGCGTCGAATTGCTGCCGACCGGGGGATCGGCAATCCGGAGGACTTCGACAATGTCGTCGTGGTCGGCGGGCTGCTCGACACCAACCGCAGCCTGAGTTCCGAGAAGGAGGCGTTCCTGTTGCGGGCCGCCGGCAAGGGGGTGCCCCTGACGGCGCTCTGCACGGGCAGCTTCGTGCTCGCGCGCTACGGTCTGCTCGATGGCTATAGCGCCGCCGTCAGCTGGTTCCACATCAAGGATTTCCGCAGCCGGTTCCCGGAGGTGAACGCTCATGCCGACAGCCTGTTTACCGTCGACCGGGGCCGCTCGACATGCGCCGGTGGCACCGGCGCCGCCGACCTTGCCGGCCACTTCGTGTCCCAGTTCATCGGCCAGAAGGCGGCTGAAAAGGCCGCCAAGATCCTCGTCCTCGACCGGATCAGAAGCAGCAGGGACGTGCAGCCCGTGGGCGACCTGTTTCCTGGTGCGTCGAGCCGGGCGGTGAAACGCGCTTTGCTGTTGATGGAGAGCAACCTCCAGGAGACGCTGTCGGTCGCCGAGATCGCAAGCCGCCTGAACTGCTCGCGGCGCCAGCTCGAACGGCTCTTCGGATCGGAACTGGGCATCGGCCCAATGGCCGCCTATCTGGCGCTCAGGGTGCATCATGCGAAGTCGCTGCTGGAAGGCAGCGACCTGCAGATCGGCGACATCGCCTACCGCTGCGGCTTCACCAATGCCGGCCATTTCAGCCGCGTGTTCCGCCAGCAGACCGGCATCACGCCAACGCATCTCAGGCATCCAAACCGCATGCCGGGCGGAGCCATGATACAATGAAGTCCGCGACGTGACGTGCGGGGTCTAGAGCCGTTCCGCATTTCACGGAATCGCTGAACGGCTCTAACTCTTTGTTTTTTCTCAATTCCGAACGGAAAACCGCTTCACACTTTTCCTGGAATTGCTCTAGGAAATCCGCTGCCCGCTGTCGTCGAGCAGGACGCAGCCCTCCGGGTCGAATCCGAGGTCGATCGCCTCGCCTTCGCGAAGCACGCGGCCAGTGATCGGCGTGTTGGCGCGGAGGCTGGTCTTGCCGCCGATGTCGATCTCGTAGATTGCGCTGCCGCCCAGATACGAGGCCGAGACGACGCGGCCAGTGAGCCGGTTGCCGCTCGTTCCAGTACCGACCGAAAATTTCTGCGGCCGCACCACGACAGTGACCTTGCTGCCGTCGGCAAGCGGCCTTGGACACGCCACGCTGATCGTCTGGCCGGTACCGAGCACCACCGCCTGGCCGGACCTGCTCACGGTCCCGGCAAGCATGTTGGCCTTGCCGAGGAAGTCGGCGACGAAGGCGGTGGCCGGCGTCTCATAGACCTGCTCCGGAGTGCCGATCTGCTCCACCGCGCCGGCGTTCATCACCACGATGCGATCCGACATGGAGAGCGCTTCCTCCTGGTCGTGCGTGACGAAGATGGCGGTGATGCCGGTTTCCTTCTGGATCTTCTTGATCTCGACGCGCATCTCCTCGCGCATGTTGGCGTCCAGCGCCGACAGCGGCTCGTCCAGCAGCAAGACCTGCGGCTCGAAGACGATGGCGCGGGCAAGCGCGATGCGCTGCTGCTGCCCGCCCGACAGCTGCGAGGGCAGCTTCTTCTCGCTGCCCGGCAGCCGCACCATCTCGAGCGCCTTGCCAACCTTGCGGGCGATCTCGGGCTTCGGCACGTTGCGGTATTTCAGGCCGAAGGCGACGTTGTCGAACACGTTCTTGTGCGGGAACAGCGCGTAGCTCTGGAAGACCAGCCCGATGTTGCGTTTGTAAATCGGGATGTCATCGACCCGCCGCCCGTCGATCATGATCTGGCCGCCCGAAATGTCGACCAGGCCGGCGATGGAGCGCAGGATCGTGGTCTTGCCGCAGCCCGAGGGCCCGAGCAGGGTGACGAAGCTGCCCTTGCGGATCGAGAGCGAGAAATCGCGCACCGCGACGAACTTGCCGTAGGCGATGTCGATGTCGCGGAACTCGACCGCCGGGCTGTCTGCCTCGGCGGCCGCGCTCGCGCCGGCTGCCCCGGCCAGGACAGGCCGGGGATGGAGTGTCGTGTCCTGGCTGTCAGGCACCTTTGGAGATCCTGTTCCACTGCTTGGTCCAGGCGTCCTCGTTGGTCGCCCAGTAGGTCGGATCGGCGAAGGTCAGCGACTTCATCGTGCCCGTCTTGTCGAACGCCGGCAGCTTCTCGATCTTCTCGGTCAGCTTGACCTTGTTGGGGTCGAGCGACGGCGGATAGCTCTGGCCCTCTGCCACCGCGATCGAGGTCGCCGGGTCGAGCATGAAGTTGATGAGCTCCTCGCACTCGGCCATCGGCGAGCCCTTCAGGATCAGCATGTCCTCCATCCAGGCATAGGAGCCGGCCGGATCGAGATAGCCGATCGGATGGCCCTGGTCCTGCAGCGCGGCGACGCGGCCCGACCAGGCATCGGTCACCACGATCTCGCCCTTGGAAAGCAGATCCATCAGCTCCGCGCCGGAGCTCCAGAACTTCTTGGCGAGGTCGCGCGTCTCGCGCACCTTGGCCCAGATGGCGTCCATGTCCTTGAGATTGTTGGGATCCTGCCCGGTGGCGAGCGCCGCGTACCAGACCCGCGTCGTCATGTCGGAATAGCCGCCGACCTTGCCGGCGTATTTCTTGTCGAGCAGCAGTGCCGCGCCCTTTTCCTTGGCTTCCTCCGGCGAGATCACCTTGGTGTTGTAGGCGATACCCGTCGTGCCGTAGTCATAGGGCACGGCCGAAAGCTTCGGCGTCAGCTTGCGGAACGGCTCGATCATCGGCTGCAGCACGTTGGCCATGTTGGGAATGTTGGCCTCGTTGATCTCCGAGGTCAGGCCGGCGTTCACATATTTGATGTAATAGTTGACGCCCGAGGAATGGATGACCTGGTAGTCGCCGGGCTTGGCGGTCTTGATCTTGGTGATGATCTCGTCCTCGTCGCCGAACGTGCCCTGGACCACCTTGATCTTGGTCTTGGTCGTGTAGGGCTGGAAGGCGAACTTGTCGATCGCGTCCTGCACCGTGCCGCCCCAACCGTCGAAGCGAACCTCCTGGACCGCGGCGAGCGCCCGGCCCATCCAGGGCATGGAAAGGCCCGCCGAGGCTGCCGCGGCGGCGGTCAGCGTCAGGAAGGTGCGGCGGCTCAAATCGCCATTGGCATATCGGTCGTGCAGTCGTTCCAACCGCTTTGTGGTGGTCAGTTTCATTGTGTTTCCTCCTTTGGTTCGCCACGTCGTCTCAGTTTTGTCAGGCTTTGCAGGATCAGGCCGCCGATCAGCGGGATGCCGACGGTCACCAGGATCATCACGGTGCCGAGCGCGTTGATTTCCGGACTGATCGAGATCTTGAGCATGGAAAGGATCTGGGTGGGCATGGTCTCGACGCCTGCCGGCCGCCAGAACAGGCTGGCCGAAGTGTTGTCGAACGAGATGGTGAAGGCGAGCAGCGCGCCGCCGACCACGGCCGGGATGAGCAGCGGCAGCGTGATCTCGCGGAAGGACGAGAAGCGCGAGGCGCCAAGCGACAGTGCCGCCTCCTCATAGACGCGCCGGATGCCGATTATGCGCGCCTGGGCGATCAGCACGACATAGGGCACGGCCAGCAGGATATGGCCGAGCACCAGGAGCAGCATGGTTCTGGGCTGGTCGACGGCCTTGATCAGCACCAGCAGGCCGACGCCGAGGATTGTTTCGGGCACCAGCGCCGGCAGGATCACCAGCGTGCTCAGCGCCTGCTTGCCGCGAAATTCGAAGCGCACCAGGGCAAACGCCGTGGTGACGCCGATGGCGGTGGTGACGATGGCGGTGACCAATGCGATCCACAAGGACGTGCGGAAGGCGGCCAGCACCGCGTCGTTGGCCATCAGCTTGCCGTACCATTGCAGGCTGAAGCCGGTCATCGGGAAGCCGCCGAACATCGAGGCGTTGAACGACAGGATCACTGTCGCCACGATCGGCGCGAACATGAAGATATAGACGCAGACCGTGACGAAGCCGGTCAGCCGCCAGGCCCATCTGCCTTCCTGCTTGCGCCGGGTCCCGCTCATCCGCCAAGCCCCGTCATCCACCCAGTCCTTTGACGATCTGCGACATGCCCATGTAGCGCGTGTAGACGGCGGCGAAGACGCCGAGCACGACGAACAGCACGATCGAAAGCGTGGCGCCCATCGGCCAGTTCAGCTCGCCCATGATGGTGTCGTAGATCAGGTTGCCGAACAGCGCGTCGCGGCCCGAGCCGAGAAGCTGCGGCGTCACATAGCTGCCGGCGGCCAGCACGAAGCAGAGCAGCAGGCCCGCCGCCAGGCCGGGCAGCGACAGCGGCAGCGTGACCTCGCGGAACGCCTGCGCGCTCGTGCAGCCCATCGAGCGGGCCGCCGAAATCAATGTGCGATCAATGCTCTCCAGGCTGACATAGACGTTGAGGATCATGTAGGGCAGCAGGAAGTGCAGCATGCCCAGGATGACCGCGCCTTCGTTATAGAGCATCGGCAGCGGCTCGTTGATGATGCCCAATTTCAGCAGCGCGACGTTGATGACGCCCTGTTCGCCCAGGATGTTGATCCAGGAAAAGGTGCGGATGGTGAAGCTGATCCAGAACGGCACGATCAGCAGAAGCAAGAGCAGCCATTTGTGCCTGAAGGTCGTGGCCCAGATGAAATAGGCGGGGAAATAGCCGAGCACGCCGCAAAGCAGCGCGGTGATCGCGCCGACCCGCAGCGTCTTCACAAGGAAGCCGGAATAATAGCTGTCGGTGAGGAATTCGTGCCAGTTCGCGGTCGTCAGCGCGCTCGTTTCCACGCCGGCGGTGACGAAGGTGAAGAAGGTATAGCCGGCCATCACGGCGATCGGCAGGACCAGGAAAAAGATCAGCAGCAGGAGCACCGGCGCGACGAGCATCCAGGCCAGCCGTGGATCATACAATGTCCATCGTCGTTTCATGAGCACCCGGACGTTCGCGCCTTCTTGGAAGCGCTTATTTTGTTCCCGGCGCCAAGATTGGGTGATTGCAAGCGCGATGTCTACAGTGGGCGATTGAGCCAGTGGATTTCAGCCCGTTCCCTGCTGGGATAGACGCCAATTTTCGGCGGACGGGGTCGCTGCGCAACCCCGCCTTGCACCTTCGAGCGACAAACACGTCGAGGAGGCTTGGTCGGCGCGCCTCAGCCCTTCGAGATACCGCGCGCAATCAGGCGGGCAAGGCGCTCGGAAAACGCCCTGGCGTCGGCCGGCTTGTCGCCGTCGAGCACGCGCGCCTCGTCGTAGAGCAGGTGGGCGGCATCGTCCTTGAAGGCCTGCTCGTCGTCGCCGAGGCTGGCGAGCGCCCGGACGCGCTCGTGGCGGGGGTTGATCTCGAGGATCGGCTTGGCCGTCTTGTCGAGGCGTCCGGCGGCGTTGAGCAGCCGCTCGAACTGCCGATCCGGTCCATGTTCGGGCGCTACCAGGCAGACCGCGCTTTCGGTCAGGCGGTCGGAAGGCTTGACGTCCGACACGGCTTCGCCAAGCGCTGCCTTGACGAAGGCGAGGAAGCCGTCGACTTCGGGCGTAGCCGCCGTGTCCGGCCTCTTCGCCTCGTCGAGCAAGGGAATGTCGGAAAGTTCGGCCACGCCCTGCGTCACCGACTTGAACGGCTTGCCGTCGAATTCCGGCGCCATCGACGTCCAGAAACTGTCGACCGGGTCGGTGAGCAGCAGCACCTCGATGCCGCGCGCCTTGAAACCTTCGAGCTGCGGCGAGGCTTCGAGGCGGGCGCGGTCGTCGCCGGCCATGAAGAAGATCGCCTTCTGGCCTTCCTTCATTGCGCTGGCATAGTCGGCAAGGCCGCGCCAGCCTTCGCCCGAGGCCGTCGAGCGGAAGCGGGCGAGCTTCAAGAGCTGCTCGCGCCGCTCGTGGTCCTCGTAGAGCCCTTCCTTGAGGACGACGCCGAAGTTCTCCCAGATTTTCGCATAGGCCTCGGGCTCGTTCTCGGCCAGCTTCGAAAGATCGCCGAGCACGCGATTGGTCAGGCCCTTGCGGATCGCGGCCAGCAACGGGCTTTCCTGGATCATCTCGCGCGAGACATTGAGCGGCAGGTCGGCGGAATCGACCAGCCCGCGCATGAAGCGCAGATAGCGCGGCAACAAATCGGCATCGTCGGTGATGAAGACGCGGCGCACATAGAGCTTGATGCGGCCCTTGCGGTCCTGGTCGAAGAGGTCGAAGGGACGCGAGCCGGGCACGAAGGCGAGCACTGAGTATTCCTGCCTGCCTTCGGCGCGGAAATGGATGGTGGCGGCCGGCTCGTCATACTGGCCGGCGAGGCTACGGTAGAAATCGGTATATTCCTCGGGCTTGATCTCGCTTTTCGGCCTGACCCAAAGGGCCGTGCCATCGGCAATGTCGCGTGCCTCGGCGCCGGGTTTCTCGATGAGCGTGATCGGCACGGGCACGTGGCCCGACTGCGATTTCGCCAGCTGCTCGAGCCGGTAGGAGCCGGTATAGGACACGGCATCGTCCATCAGATGCAGCACGACGCGGGTGCCGCGCCTGGGAGCGGCTTCGAGCGGGGCGGGCGCGATCTCGTAGGAACCCTTGCCGTCGGACGACCAGCGCCAGGCCTCGTCGCTTCCCGCCAGGCGGCTGATGACGTCAACGCGGGTCGCCACCATGAAGGCGGAGTAGAAGCCGACGCCGAACTGGCCGATGAGTTGCGTGTCTTCGCTGGCATTGCCGGTGCCGACGCGCTCGATGAAGGCGCGCGTGCCCGAGCGCGCGATCGTGCCCAGCGCCTCCGTCATGTCGTCGCGGCTCATGCCGATGCCGTTGTCCTCGACGGTGATCTCCTTGCTGTCGGGATCGGCTGAAATCGAGATGCGCGGCTTGGGGTCATCGGCCAGCAATTCCGGATGACTGACCGCCTCGAAGCGCAGCTTCTCGCAGGCGTCGGCGGCGTTGGAAATCAGTTCGCGCAGGAAGACGTCCTTGTCGGAATAGACCGAGTGCACCATCATGTGCAGCAGCCGCGAAACATCCGCCTCGAATGCCTTGGTTTCCGTCGCTTTCGTGTTTGTCGTCATTGCGAGTTTCCCACACTGTTCAACCACCCGCCGCGCCGGAGCGCGAGCGAGACTTCCTTTCAACCATTTTTGGCGGCTCTGGCAACTGAGTTCAGCAAGGCCAGCGCGACGACAATATTGTGATGGGGTGCGCCGGCGGCAAGGGCGGAATCGGCGCCGGCGGCGAAACAGTCAATCTCCCCCCTCGTGGGGGAGATGCCCGGCAGGGCAGAGGGGGGCGCGAAGGAACTCGGCCTTGCTTATTTGCTGGGCTACGCGGTGCGCGCCCCTCCAAAGGCAAAAGTGATCCACTGAGACGTCGGCGGGACAGCGCCCCCCTCTGGCCTGCCGGCCATCTCCCCCACAAGGGGGGAGATTGGCAGCTTCGGTGCCGCGCCCTACTTCCCCGCCATATGGTCGGCAAGCGCTTGCGCCTGGGCAAGCAGCGCGGGGAAGACGGGGTTGTCAGGCAGGCTCTTGCCCATGCAGGCGCGGAAGTCGCTGTCGCCTTTTGCCCAGGCGGCGTCGGCGGCATCGGATGTGTTTTCGTCGCTGTCGCCGGTGGCCTGCTTGACCAGCTTCTGGGCGGCGGCATCGGCGGCGGTCCAGACCGCGTCGCAGGCCACGATCTTCGGGACGGGAGGTGTCGCCGGCGCCTCGGCGATCATGACGCTGTTGCCCTTGACGAGCGTGACGACGACCTCCTGGTCGTAGTTCGGCCCGACATCCTGCGCCCAGCCGCCGAGGCGGGCGATCGCCATGTCGGCGCCATCGGGCGTCTTCAGCTTGAAGTCGAGCGTGCCGGTGAAAGCGGCGTCGCTGCCGATGGCCTGGGTGTAGAAGGCATCGAGCTTCAGCGCCGCGTCGAAGTTGGTGGGCAGTTTGAGATCGGCGTCGGTCTCGGCGGCGCGCGACTGCAGCCAGCGCTCGACCAGCCCGCGTGTCGACGCCACGATGCTGGGGCCGTCCTCGGTGCCGTGGCGCAGCCCGTCCAGCATGCCGAATCCGACATCGGAGGAACTGAGGCTTTCGATGTTGATCGTGCCGGCCGCCGGAAAACCCTTGACCGTGAAAGGTCCCAGAAGCGTGGAAAGGCGCTGTTCGAGATCGGCGCGGGCCTTGTCATTGGCCGCGTCGAGCGTTTCAACCGGGGTATTCGCGCTTTCCATCGCGGCGATGGCCGATATCGCCTTGTCGCGCGCGGCGATGTAGTCGTCCTCCGGCGAAGCCGCATGGGCCGCACCGCTCGCCAGCGCCAACACCAAAGTCCAGACCAGACGCATCGTGGAACCTCCGTTTTTACAAGCTCTTCGCGTGGCTTGGTGGCGATTGTGCGGCGGTGAAGTCATGGCGAGGCGTTGCCGATATCGCGGGCGCCGGAACAGGTTTGGCACCGCCGCCAACCGCCATATCAGGAAGACGATGAAACCTTCCGATATCCAGGCCGTTATGGCCGTTGTGGCAGACATCAAATCCAAACCGAAGCCGGTCGGCGGCGCCAAACCAAACGGTGCCAGGAAGCCCCGCCAGCGGGAGGCATCCGATGTCGAGGCCGCTTCCGAGGTCGTCGGCGAGGCCGCACCGCCGCCGGAGGCGGTGGAACCTGATCCGCAACTGAGCCCCGAACAGGCCGAGCAGGCGCGCAAGAAATACCTGCTGAAGCGGTTCTGGATCAGCGCGCGCGGCTATTGGAGCCGGCGCGGCGACAAGCTCGCCTGGCCGTGCACGATCGGGCTCCTGATCCTGATCTGCGTCAATGTCGGCTTCCAGTACGGCATCAATGTCTGGAACCGATCGATCTTCGACGCCATCGAACAGCGCAATGCCCCGACCGTCTATTTCCTGAGCGCCGTGTTCGTGCCGCTGGTGCTTGGAAGCGTCAGCCTCGTCGTCGCGCAGGTCTATCTGCGCATGACGATCCAGCGCCGCTGGCGCTCCTGGCTCACCACATCGGTCATCGGCCGCTGGCTCACCAATGGCCGCTACTACCAGCTCAATCTCGTCGGCGGCGATCACCAGAACCCGGAAGCGCGCATTGCCGAGGATCTGCGGATCGCCACCGAATCGCCGGTGGATTTCATCTCCGGCGTCATCAACGCCTTCCTTGCCGCCTCGACCTTCATCGTCGTGCTGTGGACCATCGGCGGCGCGCTGACGCTGCCGATCGGCGGGTCGACCGTCACCATTCCAGGCTTCCTCGTCATCACCGCGGTCATCTATGCAGCGATCACCTCCACCTCGATGGTGGTCATCGGCCGGCATTTCGTCGAGCTCTCCGAGCAGAAGAACCAGGCGGAAGCGGAATTTCGCTACACGCTGACGCGCGTGCGCGAAAACGGCGAGAGCATCGCCTTGCTCGGCGGCGAGGAGGAGGAGCGCAGCGGCATCGACAGGACCTTCGCCGGCGTGCTGAAGCGGTGGGCGATGCTTGCCGGCCAGCACATGCGCACGGCGCTGGTCTCGCAGGGGTCGAGCCTGTTCGCGCCGGTTGTGCCGGTGCTGTTGTGCGCGCCAAAATTCCTCGACGGCTCGATGTCGCTTGGCCAGGTGATGCAGGCGGCGTCCGCCTTTGCCATCGTGCAGGGCGCGTTCGGATGGCTGGTCGACAACTACCCGCGTCTTGCCGACTGGAACGCCTCGGCACGGCGCATCGCCTCGCTGATGATGTCGCTCGACGGACTCGAACGCGCGGAAGAGAGCGACGCGCTTGGGCGCATCAATCGCGGCGAGACCAAGGACGACACGATGCTGAGCCTCAACAATCTCTCGGTGTCGCTCGATGACGGCACCGCCGTGGTCAAGGAAACCGAGGTCGTGATCCAGCCGGGCGAGCGACTGCTGGTGGCCGGCGAATCCGGCTCTGGCAAGAGCACGCTGGTGCGGGCGATAGCGGGCCTGTGGCCGTGGGGCGGCGGCAGCGTCGATTTCCATCCGGGCAAACGCATGTTCATGCTGCCGCAGCGTCCCTACATTCCCTCGGGCACGCTGCGCCGGGCAGCGGCCTATCCAGGTGCTGCCGACGACTGGACGGTTCCGCAGATCAAGGCCGCCCTCGACAAGGTCGGGCTCGGTCATCTCGGCGCCAAGATCGACGAAGACGCGCCATGGGACCAGACCCTGTCGGGCGGCGAGAAGCAGCGGCTGGCCTTCGCCCGGCTCCTCCTGCACGCGCCCGACATCATCGTGCTGGACGAGGCGACGGCGGCACTCGACGAGAAGAGCCAGGAAAAGATGATGGAAACCATCATCCGCGAATTGCCCGATGTCACCATCGTGAGCGTGGCGCACCGGGCCGAGCTGGAGGCCTTCCACAGCCGCAAGATCACGCTCGAACGGCGCAAGGGAGGCGCCAAGCTCGTCAGCGATATCGATCTCCTCCCGCGCAAGCGCAGGGGCTTGCTCGGCCGCGCCTTGTGGGGTTCCGGCGCCTTGGCCGAGAAGTCGCTCGAGCGCGGCGGCATCCCCCATAAAAAGAACTGAAGACGTCCGGCGCGTTCTCACTCCCGCCGTGGATGGCCAATCAGGCGCGCAATTCTTCCTTATGTGCCTTCACCAGGTCGGCCATGCTGTCGAAGCGGAAGTCCACCTTCGGCATGTCGCCGGGATGCATGGTGGCGCCAAAACCCTGATCGGCGTGCCGGCGCTGGATCCAGCATGATTTTAGGCCGAGGCCATTGGTCACGGCATGGTCATGGAACAGGCTTTCGGCCGTGTGCAGGACCTCCTTGTCGCTGATCCCGAGCGTCGCCAGCTTTTCCAGCATATAGTCGAAATTCCGGGGCGACGGCTTGTAGGAACCGATATCCTCCGCCGTGTAGACCGCGTCGAAATCGACGCCGAGTTTCCTGTTGCTGAAGGAGAAGCTCGTATTGTCGACGTTGGAGAGGATGGCGAGCTTGTAGTGCTTCTTGAGGTATTGCAGGGCGGCGGCGGTGTCGGCAAAGGCCGGCCAGTCCTTCACGCTCTGGCCATAGGCGATGCATTCCTCCGGCGTGGCCACGACGCCCCATTCCTCGGCGAGCCGCTTGTAGACGACAGCCAGAAGGTCGCTGTAGCGTTTTTGCGGTGTCCAGTTCTGCTGGCTGGATTCGTGTCTTGCATGCGCCTGCAGGATGTCGTCGCGGCTCAAGGCGCCGCCAACCCGCTGGGTCAGCGGCTTCAGGGCTTCGATCATGCCGGATTCCCAATCTATGAGTGTGCCGTAGCAGTCGAAGGTCAGGGCCTTGAAATCAGTCAGCTTCATGGGGTTCACTCCTTGGGGTCGATGGTTGGTGTTTGGGCGGATCGCGATCAATCAGCCGATTGCCCGACGGGCTGCCCGACCGGGCGCGGACCTGTCTTCGATACCGTGCCGCGCGAGGATGTCAGCCAGACGCCGAACAACGTCACCGCAAGGCCGAGGACCATCGCCAATGAAAGCGGCTCGCCGAAGAGCAGCCAGGCCCAGAGCATCGTCACCGGCGGGCTGAGATAGATGACGCTGCTGACCTGCGCGGCGCTATGGAGGCGCAGGCTCGCATAGTAGACGCCGTAGCAGAAGAAGGTCGAAAACAGCACCAGCCAGGCGATGCCGAACTCGAAACGGCCATCGAGCGGCGGCATCAGCCCGCCATTCCATCCGGCGCAGGCGGCAAAGAAGATCGCCGCCGTCAGGCATTGGATGCACAGGCTCTGGTGGATGGGCATGTTGATGGTGCCCATCCGCTTCTGCAGCACGGTCGCCAGGGCAAAGACCATCATGGAAGCGATGGTGACCATGTACGCCCAGGCCGGTGCTGTCCCGAGGCTGAGGCTGTTCACCGAAACGATGAGAACGCCGGCCACCCCGAGCGCCGTTCCGGTCCATTGCCTCGATGTCAGCCGATGGCCCAGCACGGGCTGCGAAAGCGCCGCGATGGCGAGGGGGACGAGGTCCGAGATCAGCGCGACGAGGCCGGTCGGCACGCGCTGGCCGATGGCAAGCGCGAAGCCGCCGAGATAGAGGAACATCATCGCCACGCCGAACGCCATCTGCCGCATCAGGGCGCCAGCGCCGATGCGCGGCCCGACCATGAGCGCGAAAGGCAGAAGGACCAGCCCCGACATCAAGGTGCGCCAGAACAGGACCAGCATGACGTCGGCGCTCTCGCTGGCATAGCGGATGCCGACAAAGCCGGAGCTCCAGCTTACGACCAGGGCCGCCGCCAGAAGTGGCCAGGCCAGGCGATGGGACAGAGGTTTAGGCGTCATGCGGTCTCTTCGTCGAGGCGGCGCCGGCGGGCGCCAAGCGGATCACTGCCAATCCCAGGTGCCGACTTATGGCGGCGCGCATCCGCCTTTGCACATGACAAATTTCGATGAATCCATGAAATAGCCACGAAATCTGGCATATCCATTTGCCTGAGAACCGGTTCCGCGCCAGGACCTGGAGCGTTGGTTTCGTTTCGAACGAGGATTGTCATGGCTGGAGTGATGAGCCGCCGCCTGGATGTCGATGCCTTGCGGGCGATGGTTGCGATCGAGAAACATGGCGGCGTCACCCGCGCGGCCGAGATGCTGGGCCTGTCGCAGTCGGCCGTCAGCCACAAGATCAGGCGGCTGGAAGCGAGCCTCGACTGCGAAATCCTCAGCCGCAAGGCCAATGCGCCGATGTTCACCAGCTCAGGGCAGGATCTCTTGGGCTACGCACGGCGCATCCTGGGCATCCATGACGAGGCGATCCTCAGCCTGTCGAAGAGCACGCTGCAAGGCAAGATCGCGTTGGGGATGACCGAGGATACGACCTGCACGGACCTGTCGCGCATCCTTGGCCGGTTTCGCCGGCTCTACCCCGAGGTCAGCGTGCGCACGCAGGTGCGCATGAGCCTGGCCTTGCAGAAACTGCTTAGCGAGGGCGAGCTCGACGCGGCCATCATCCAGGTATTCCAGCACGAGGTCCGCCCGACCGACGTCGTGCTCTTCCACGAGACGCTGCATTGGGTGAAGTCGCCCGAGCTCACATTATCGAAAGGCGAACCCGTGCCGTTTCTGTCCTTCGACGAGAACTGCTTCTATCGCCGTTGGGGCCTCGATCTCGGCCAGGACGAGGGAACGCTGTTCGAGATCGTGTTCGAATGCTCGAGTGCGGCCGGCATCATCGCCGGCGTGACCTCCGGGCTCGGCGTCGCGCTGCTCAGCCAGCGGCATCTGCAACCCGGCATGGAGATTGTCGACAAAACGTTCCCCAAGCCGCCGGATCTAGCCTACGTCATCCGCCGCGCCCGCAACGCCCGCAATCCGGCATTGGAGACGCTGGTGCGGGAGATCGAGGCCGAGGTGCGGCGCCAGGGGACGCTGCAGATCGTGGGGTGAGGGGGGTGGGCTATCTGGAGCACAACGAGTTCTCCGTGCCTGCGCCGACCAAGCTAGACGTCTGCTTTGCGCCTCAAGCATGACGTTCCCACGCTCGCGTCCGAACGCCAGAAGTGGACATCGCTTATGCTCAGGGAATTGGCGAGTTTGCCCTAAGCAAAAGAAAACGCCATTTTCTCTCTGAATCCTGAGCCGCGTAGAACCTTACTCTCGCCTGGACGTTTAGGTTCGACGAACGGATTTTTAAAGATCGTCATGGCACGCTCCACAGTGATCGCAATCGGCGCCTCGGCGGGCGGGGTCGATGCGTTGCACGGTCTCGTTGCCAAGCTGCCGGAAGCGTTTCCAGCCTCGGTTCTGATCGTGTTGCATATCGGCGCCCATCGAAGCGAACTACCCGCGATATTGAATGCCGCCGGACCTGTGCCGGCAAAACATGCCACCAACTACGAACAGATCTCGTCCGGCCAAATCTATGTCGCGCCGCCCGATCACCACATGATAGTCTCACATGGCAAGCTGCGTCTGTTGAGAACCCCGAAGGAGAACTGGGCGCGCCCGGCGATCGACCCCTTGTTTCGTAGCGTGGCCGAGGCCTATGGTCCAAATGCGATCGGCGTGGTCCTGACCGGCTATCTGAATGACGGATCGCTGGGACTCGGGGAAATAAAGCGCCGCGGCGGCATTGCGATTGTCCAGGATCCCGACGATGCGGCGTATCCGGAAATGCCGGGCAGTGCTGCCGCTCACGTGGCGCTGGACTACCGCGTGGCGCTCTCCCGCATGCCCGGATTGCTTGTTGAACTGGTCAACGGAAAGGCAGGAAAGGAAGCGGCTATGCCGAACAAGTCTTCTCAACCTGAGGCCGAGGGGGTTTCTCCGACCATCGACGGCGAAAAATTCGATCGCCCGCTGGCGCTGACCTGCCCGGAATGCGGTGGCGCGCTCCTTAAATCCCAGAATGGTACGATCATCAAGTTCGACTGCCATATAGGTCACAGCTACACCGGGGAGGTCCTGGCCTCTGCCCAATTCGACGAGATGGAGCGGGTTATGAGGGCCGCAGTGAGAATTCTAAACGAGCGGGCTGAATTTTGTCTGGAAATGGCCGAGCAAGCACGCTTGCAGGAACCTGACGCCGCTGGACCCTGGGAAGCTGCTAGCAAGCAGGCGCTGGATCGGGCCTACAAGCTTCGCGTTCTCGTCGAGCAAGACTGGCTCATGCCGGAAACCTTCGGTGCAATGTCGGGGCGCTCGTCTCGGATCAGCGGCTAGACGTGGCAAAGCTCGCCGCAATTGCCCGCTCCAACTCCTGCGGAGCGTAAGGCTTGGCCAAAGTGGTTATGTGGCGATAGCCGTCCACTAGACCATCGCTCCCGTATCCGCTCACAAACAGGAACGGAATGCCGCGCTGCTTCAGAACGTCGGCGACCGGAAACGATCGCGTGCCGGCCAAGTTTATATCAAGGATCGCGAAATCGATCTCCTCATCGCGCGCAAAGACAATCGCCTCGTCCAGGTTATCGACCGGACCTGCAATCCGGTACCCCATTTCCACCAGCAAATCCGCCAGATGCAAGGCAATAAGGAACTCATCCTCTACGATCAGAATCTTGCTTGCTGGACGCGTCGCCACTATTGCCACCCAAGAACTCCCGTCCTGCGGGCATGGGCGCATCTATGATGCAAACAACGCCGGAGGACTTATACGCAACGTTCACATTACCGTGCAGTTCCGCAGCGAGAGCCTTCTCGATCAGGCGCGAGCCGAAGCCCTTTCGCTTCGGCGTGCTTGCCGGCGGGCCGCCGCTTTCTTCCCAACGCAAGGTCAAGCGACGGTCCTGACCTTCTCCTTCAAGGCGCCAGATGATCGTGACATGCCCGTCCTGGGTAGAAAGCGCGCCGTATTTTGCCGCGTTGGTGGATAACTCGTGCAACGCCATTGAAATCGCAAGCGCCGCACTCGGTGTAAGCTGGATGTCCGGACCTTCAATCCGGAACCGGGTTCCATTCCCGGAATGAGGTTTGACGGTATCGGCGACAATCTCATCCAGTTTCGCACTGGTCCAGCTTTCGCGAGTGAGTACGTCGTGTGCCTTTGCCAGATTGATCAGCCGGGACCCGAATGCTTCTCGCGCCTCTTCCATGGTCAAGGCATTACTCAAGGTCTGGGAGGCGATGGACTGGACGACCGCCAGCGTGTTCTTGACCCGGTGATTAAGTTCACCGATCAGGATCTTCCGATGTTCGTCGGCGCGCCGCCGCTCGGTCATGTCGCGTGCGATCGTCGATGCTCCGATGACCTTGCCTTGATCATCTTCAAGCGGTGAAATCGTCAAGGATACCCAGACCAGGCTGTCATCCTTGCGCCGACGGATGGTTTCAAAGTGCTCGATGTGCTCTCCTCGGCCAAAGCGGTCCAGAATATTCGCCTCTTCGCCGTGGCGATTGGAGGGGACCAAGGTCATGATGGATTTGCCCACGATTTCGTCAGGCGAGTAGCCGAACAGGCGTTCAGCGCCCTTGTTCCAGCTCGTTATCATACCCTTGAGGTTTTTGCCTATGATGGCGTCATCGGAGGATTGAACGATCGCCGCGAGCCGCTCCGCAAGCGCCTCGGCCCGCTTGCGCTCGGTGATGTCCACCAACATGTTTACCGCGCCGGTGACTTCGCCAGTGGCATCGCGAAGCAGGGTTGGATAGGAAATGTAGGGTACACGAGTACCATCCGGCCTCTCGCACACCGCCTCCGCTCCCCCCTTTACTTGCCGCTTTTCTTTCAGGGCTATCGCCAAGGGGGATTCATCGTGCGGCAGCAACTCTCCATCCGGCCTATATAGTCGCCAGGAGCCGTTCCATCGATCCGAACCAAGTTTCGGCTCGCGGCCCCAGAGTTCGACGGCGGCCGGGTTGTAAAAAGTGAGCCGACCCGAGGCGTCGGTTGTGTAGACCGCGTTCGGGAGAGCTTCGATAAGATCGCGAAGGCGCTTTTCGCTTCGCATGGTCTCGTCTTCGCTCTGCTTGCGCTCGGTGATATCGCTGAAAGTGACCACCACCCCTGCAATCCGATTGTCGCGGGTACGGTAGGGCAACATGCGCCGCGAGTACCAGCGGCCGGCGTCGCTTGGCACCTCTGCAACGATCGGGGCAAGCTTTTTCAGCACCGTTTCGGCATCAATTATCAGGTTATCGTCTGCGAACTTGCGCGCGAAGTGGGCGATCGGACGGCCAATGTCGGTCGAAACAAGATCGAAGAGTTCCTTGGTCGCGGGAGCGAACCATTTGATGCGCAGTTTTTCATCGAGGAACAGCGTCGCGGTTTCGGATCCGGCCAACAGATTGTTGAGATCATTGGTGGCCGCTTCCAACTCGCCGATCTTGTGCTGAAGCTGGCTATTGACAGTGTTCAGTTCCTCGTTGAACGACTGGAGTTCTTCCTTGGAGGTTTCCAGTTCCTCGTTCGTGGACTGAAGCTCCTCGTTCATCGAGGTCGCTTCCTCGTTCGACGCTTTCAGCTCCTCATTGGCGGTTTCAAGATGCTCGACAGTGCTCCGCAGCTCGGCGCGCGTCGCTTTCAGTTCTTCCTGAAGCGCGCGTTCACCAGCGGCAATTTCCGCCGTTTCGTCCCGCGGAGCTGCCGGGCCACCGCCGGCCTGAGGCCCCTCCGGTGTGAAGCTCACGAGCAGATGGCCGCTCTCTCCAGGCCGACCAGTCAGCGGCATGACAGTCATGGTGACCGCACCGGTCTTGCTGGACCGGGTGCGTGCACTGACTGTGACGCTTCTGTTTTCCCTGGAAGCGTCACGGATTGCGGATCGAAGTTTGAGAGCGAGCCCTTCGCGGACCATGCTCAGCAAATCCCTCGTCGGTTCGCCGGGCGGCTGCTCCAGATAATCCCTTGTCGTTCCATGAAAATAGAGCGCGCGGCCCTTGCGGTCGATTAGGACGGATGCCGGAGCATAGCGTTCAAGCAAGGCGCGCCGCGCAGCTTCTGCGACCGATGCTGCCGAGTCGGGCGGGGGTGACGCTGGCTTGTCAGTCTGATCTGGTCCCACGGGTCCGCGATGCTCCCGGTAGTCGATGAGGTCATGCCGCGTCGGTCCGACGCGGCGGTATATCCGCCATTTCTTCGAGCAGCTCTCAAACAGATCGTCGAGGTGGCCGACCGTCTCGGCATTACCAAGGAACAGATGTCCGCCCTGACGCAGCGCGAAATGACAAAGTGCGATGACACGCTGCTGCGCGTCGGGTTCGAGATAGATCAGGAAATTGCGGCACGAAACCAGATCCAGCCGGGAAAAGGGCGGATCGCGCAACAGATTGTGCTGCGCAAAGACGATCGTGTCGCGAAGTTCCTTGCTGACCTGATAGTTGCCATCGAGTCTTTCGAAAAAGTGCTGGATGCGCTCCGGCGGGAACTCGGCCACTGCCGCCGCCGGATAGACGCCGTCGCGGCCCTTGCGAAGGTTGTCTTCCTGCGCGTCGGTGGCAAACACCTTGAGATCGAACCGCTTTCCGGCGGCAGCCGCGTGCTCCATTACCAGCATGGCAATGGAATAGGCTTCCTCGCCCGTCGAACAAGCAGGAACCCAGATCCGTATCGTGGCCCCTGACTCTCTTTCGGCGACCAGTGGAGCGATCACCAGATCCGATAACGTTTTCCACGCCTCGGCGTCGCGGAAGAATCCGGTGACGTTGATCATCAGGTCCGAGACAAGCGTGGTGATTTCCTCGGGATTGGCCCGCAACTCGTCCAGATACCCGCTAAGCGTCTCGATGTTCTTCAGGCCTAAGCGGCGGTGGATGCGCCGCCGCTGGGTGCTGCGCTTGTAGCTGCTGAAATCATATCCGCTCCGGGCGCGCAGAATTTCGAGAACCTGCTCGATCTTCGCCTCGCCACCGCCCAGTACGGCAGGTGCGGTTTCGATTGGAGCGGCGACATAACCATGGCGAGTGTAAGCAAGTATCACGTCCGGCATCTGTTCAGGTGCAAGGACATGGTCGGCCAAATTCGCCGCTATGGCGCTCCTCGGCATACCGTCGAATTTCGCGGTCTCGGGGGCTTGAATGAGGCTCATGCCGCCCTCGGCCCGGATGTCCTTCAAGCCCTCGGTGCCATTGCTGCCGGTTCCCGACAAAACGATGGCGATGGCCCGTTTCCGCTGGTCCGCCGCAAGCGATCGGAACAGGACATCGACGGGATGGCGGTTGCCGCGGACCTCTGCCGGTCGGGACACGTGCAGCCCGCCATCGCTGATTTTGAGGTCGGTATCGGGAGCGATCACATAGACCCGATCGGAAACGATCCGCATGCCGTCCACGACTTGCGCAACCTGCATGGTCGTGTGAGATGCCAGAACGCGCGCCATCTCGCTTTCGTGCTTCGGGTCGAGATGCAAGACGACCACGAAGGCGCAACCGCTGTCCGCCGGCATCGCATCGAAAAAGCGGCCAAGCGCCTCGATGCCGCCGGCTGACGCGCCGATGCCGACGACGGAAATGGCCGGAGACTCAACATTGGTTTCCTGAGCGGCGTCCGGACGGGCCTGAGCGCTCCGGACTGGCGGGGGCGGTTCAGCAGGCGTGTCGGCTTTCGCTTTTGATCGCCTTTGAGGTCTCCCAGTTTCTTCGTTTGCCATCGATTTTTACGTTTCACATGCTCTCAGCGGGCCACCGAATTCGGTCCCTAAGGTATCTGCCAAGAGCCGCGCGGCCCAAGCTTGCGCTGATTTTCGCACCCCACCCCATCCCAGGCAACTCTATTTGGATCGACGCTGATTTCGAACTCGCCTTTGGGTTACCTCAGCCCGATCTGTACCGACCTAAAAGTCCGCTCCTGAAGATCCGACGACTGAATCACCCTGTCTGCAATCGGCCACCTTCAAGACCTCACATGTCCCACCAAGCGTGTGCTATTCGCGAACATTCGGACTCCAATTCTTCCTCCCCATCAACCCATCCACCCCCCGTCACCCCTTTCTCTTCTCCACCTCCGCCTTCCTCAGCAGAAACCGCTGGATCTTGCCGCTCGGCGTCTTCGGCAATTCCGTCACGAACTCCACCTCGCGGGGATAGGCGTGGGCCGAGAGGCGTTTGCGGACATGCTGGGCGAGTTCTTCGGCCAGTTCCGGGCTGCCCTTGTAGGCGGGCGCCAGGATGACGAAGGCCTTGACGATTTCGGTGCGTTGGGGGTCGGGCACGCCGACGACGGCAGCTTCGGTGACGGCGGGGTGTTCGATCAGCGCGCTTTCGACGTCGAAGGGGCCGATGCGGTAGCCGGACGAGGTGATGACGTCGTCGGCGCGGCCGATGAAGGAGACCGAGCCGTCCGGCTCATATTCCACCGTGTCGCCGGTGCGGTAGTAGCCACCTGAAATGGCCGGGGTTTCGGCCTGGTGGTAGCCGCCGAACCAGCGCAGCGGCGAGTTGGCGATGTCTACGGCAAGGATGCCTGGCTGGTTGGGGCCGAGCTCGTTGCCGGCCTCGTCCAGCACCACCATGCGGTAGCCCGGCATGGCAAAGCCGGCGGAGCCCGCGCGGACAGGGTGCGCGAGGCCATGATGGTTGTTGACCATCATGCCGTTCTCGGTCTGGCCGTAATGGTCGTGGATCGGCGCATCAAGGTGGGCGTCGAACCAGCGGATCACTTCCGGGTTGAGCGGCTCGCCGGCGCTGCTCACCACGCGCAGCCGGCCTTTCACGCGCGCGGCGGCGTCGGGGCCTTCGGCGAGCAGCAGGCGGAAGGCGGTGGGCGAGCCCGCGAGGCTGGTGACGCCAAGCCGCTCGATGACGTCATAGGTGCTTTTGGCGGTGAAGGCGCCCTCGTTGAAGGTGGTGGCGATGCCGAGCAGCAGGGGACCCGTGATGGCGTAATAGAGGCCGTAGGCCCAGCCCGGATCGGCGATGTTCCAGAAGATGTCGTCGGGCCGCAGCCCGATCGCATCGCGCATATAGGCGCCGAAGGCCAGCAAGGCGCTTAGCGGCACCGGCACGCCCTTGGGCAGGCCCGTCGTTCCGGAAGTCGACATCATCATGAACAGGTCTTGGCCCCGGCGCATCACCGGTTCGCAGGCTGGCGAAGCGGCGGCCAGGGCGGCGCGGAAATCGATGTCGCCCTGACGCAAGGCATCGTCCGCACCGAGGATGGTGGCGATCCGTGGAAGGTTGGCGACCTCGTCGAGCTTGCCGCGATTGGCCGGATTGGTCACCACCACCTTGGCCGCGCTGTATTCCAGGCGGTGCTCGATGGCCTTCGGGCCGAAGGCGGTGAACAGCGGCTGGTAGACGGCGCCGATGCGCCAGACGCCGAGGATCAGCGCCACCAGTTCGGGAATGCGCGGCAGCATGCCGGCAACGACATCGCCCGGGCCGACGCCCTGTTCCTTGAGCATATTGCCGACACGTCCGGACATGTCGTCGAGATCCTCGAAGGTGAATTCGCTGAGCTCGCCACCGGCGGAGATCGCCCGCAGCGCCAACCGGTTCTGGCCGGTGTGCCGGCCGCAGCACTCGACATAGGCGTTGATGCCGGTCGCCGGGTCGCCTTGCAGCCTGGCGATCTCATCCTCGATGCGGAAGCCCGAAACGGCGTCCTCATAGCGCGGCAAGCCGGCTTGTGTCGTGGTCATGAGAATCCTCCCTGCCGGTGCGCCATCTCCTCATGGCGCGCTGTCGCGGCGACAATGGCATCAGATGGCGCCGATGGGCAACGATCGATGCCTCGGGTTTTACAGGTTCGCCTCGGCGAAGATGCGCGCCGCCCAGTCGAGAAAGACGCGCATGCGCGGCGAAAGCTGCCGGTTCTGCGGATAGAGCGCCGACAGCGGTGTCGGCGATGGCGGGTATTCGGCCAGCACCTCCACCAGTTTGCCGTCGGCCAAATCCTTCTCGAAACGATAGCGCGGCGCCTGGATGAGGCCGAGGCCGAGCCGCGCCAGGTCGGCGGCGGTATCGGAATTGTTGGCGGCGACGCGGCCGGGCAACCTGACCTCGCGGGTCTTGCCGGCGACGGTGAATTCGAAGGGCAGCACCTCGCCGGTGCGCGAGGAGACGAATCCGATCGCCTGATGGCCGTCCAGCGCGTCGGGGGAGGCGGGCGTGCCGTGGCGAGAGAGATAGGCGGGGCTGGCGCAGGTCATCTCGCGGATCATGCCAAGGCGGCGCATGATCATGCCGCTGTCGGGCGGTTCGCCGACGCGGATGACGCAGTCGACACCCTCGCGCACGAGGTCGACCAGCCGGTCGCTCTGGCCGATCTGCAGGTCGATGCGGGGAAAGCGGGCGAGGAATTCCGGCAGGCGCGGCAGCAGGAAGGTGCGGGTGAGCAGCGTGCTGGCATCGATGCGCAGCAGGCCGAACGGCTCGGCATTGCGGAAGGCGGCCTCGGCATCCTCGATCTCGGCCAGGATCGACAGGCAGCGCCGGTAATAGGCCTCGCCGTCCTGCGTGGCATTCACCTGGCGCGTCGTGCGCTCCAGCAGCCGCGCGCCGAGATGCTCTTCCAGCCGCCGGATCGCTTCCGTCGCGGTTGACCTGGGCAGGCCGAGATCGGCGGCGGCAGCGGTGAAGCTGCGCCGCTCCAGCACGCGGACGAAGAGCCGCATCGTGTCGAACCGATCCATGGGCTTTGTTCGCAGTTTCCGAATAGTGATGTCAACAGATGGCTGATTATCCGGAAATTGGCGCGGCCTATATCCGTCTCACCAACAAGAAGGAGAGACTTCCATGACATCCGGCCAAACAAGTACGGGCAACCAAACAAGCACGGGTCAAACCAAAGCGGCGATCGTGACCGGCGCCTCGAAGGGCATCGGCGCGGCGATCGCGCGGCGGCTTGTGCGTGACGGCATTGCCGTCGTCGTCAACTATGCACGGGGACAGGCGGAGGCCGAAGCATTGGTGGGGGCCATCGAAGCCGATGGCGGCAAGGCGATCGCGGTGCAGGCTGACATGGCCGATCCGGGCGGCATCGCCAGCCTTTTCGACGCCGGCGAGAAGGCCTTCGGCGGCATCGATATCCTGGTCAACAATGCCGGCATCATGAAGCTTTCGCCGATCGCGCAAGCCGATGACGCCTTCTTCGACACCCAAATCGCGATCAATCTCGGCGGCGTGTTCCGTGGCATGCGCGAAGGCGCGCGGCGGCTGCGCGACGGCGGCCGCATCGTCAATTTCTCCAGCAGCGTCGTCGGCCTCTACCAGCCGGGTTACGGCGTCTATGCCGCCACCAAGGCGGCGGTCGAGGCGATGACGCACATCCTGGCCAAGGAGCTTGGCGCGCGCCGCATCACCGTCAACGCGGTGGCGCCCGGACCGGTCGAGACGGCGCTGTTCACGGATGGCAAGAGCACGGCGCAGATCGAGGCCATCGGAAAAATGATCCCGCTCGGCAGGCTCGGCCAGCCCGACGACATTGCCGGCGTGGTGTCGTTCCTGGGCGGGCCGGACAGTGGCTGGGTCAACGGGCAGATCATCCGCGCCAATGGCGGCGTGATCTGAGGAGGCAGGCCGCTGCTGTCCGCCGACCTGCTCCGTCCCCGAACCCTGAAACCAACCTCCAGAAACAAGGAACAGACCATGCCATTCGCCAATATCAAGATGCCGCAGGCCGCGCTCTCCAAGGCGCAGAAGGAAGACCTCATCCATCGCACGACAGCCATGTTCGTCGACTTCTTCGGCGAGGGCGTGCGGCCCTACACGATGGTGCTGGTGGAGGAAGTCGCCGACGGCGGCTATGGCCGCGCCGACGAGGTGTTCATCGTGCCGGAAGCTTTTCGCGCCGAGGAATAGGCCTTCGAACGCGATACCCGTCATATGACGACCGGTCGCCGCGAACGCCAACGTCCACTCTGTCCGCGGGCCTTTCAATGCATGTCGGTTCCCGAAAAACCGATGCCCCCTTTGGGGCGGCATGCATTCGCGGCGGGGGCCAGGTGGGCAGCCCCGAGTTGTCCACCTGTCTCGCTTCTTTCGTCGCTGGCGCCTGATCAATCGATGGAACCGGATGCGCTCAGCTGGCTTCGGGCGCCTGGCTCTTGGGCACGCCGACCCAGTCGGCCGCGATCTCGGCGAACAGCCAGTCGCGGAACGCCCTGACTTTTTTCTGGCGCAGCGCGCCTTCGGGATAGACGACGTAGTAGCTGGCCGCTGATTTCAGTGCGAGGTCGAAGGGTCGCACCAGCCGCCCGGCCGCGAGGTCGGCCGAGACCAGCGCGCTGCGGCCGAGCAGCACGCCTTCGCCATGCACCGCGGCCTCGACGGCGAAGGTGGCGGAATCGAAGCGCACGCCGCGTTTGGGGTCGATGCCTTCGACGCCGGCCTGTTCAAGCCATGTCGCCCAGTCGATGCGGAAGGCGTCGTGGATCAGCTTGTGATGCCTCAAATCCCCGGGCTGCCGCAGCGGGTGCTCGCCTTGCAGCAGTTCCGGGCTGCAGACCGGGAAGACCTCCTCGTCGGCGAGGAATTCCGCCGTCACCCCGGTATAGCCGCCGCGGCCGTAGCGGATGGATATGTCGATGCCGTCGCTGACGAAATCGGCCAGCACACCCGAAGTCGCCAGCCGCACGTCGATGTCGGGATTGGCGCGATGGAAGCGGTGCAGCCTCGGCACCAGCCAGCGGCCGGCAAAGCCGTCCGACGTGCTGACGTTCAGGATGCGCGTCGAGCGGTCGGGCATGGCCGCGATGGTGGCGGCGGCGATCTGGTCGAGCGCCTTGCCGACCTCCGCCGCATAGGCCGTGCCGACAGCGGTCAGCCGCACGGAGCGCGTGCCGCGATCGAAGAGCTGGATGCCCAGCCTGTCCTCGATGTTGCGGATGGCGCGGCTGACGGCGCCATGGGTGAGGTTGAGCTCTTGCGCCGCCTTGGAGAAGCTCAAATGCCTGGCGGCCGCGTCGAAGGCGGGCAAGGCGGTGAGGGGCGGCAATCTGCGCGGCATGGGTTCCACCTGTGAGCGTTGCTCACAAATCCTGCACAAAGAGTCGTTTGTCGTCCAGCCCGAAACCGCCCAATATTCAGGCATACCAAGCATCCACACCGGACTTCCGGTTTATCGATGCGCTGAATTGACCAGACAAGTGTGAGCAATCGTCATGCTCGCCCGGTGGGCGACATCGGCATTCTCGCGCCCGCTAGAACACAGGAGACGAACATGAACCTGACCCTTGGACCCATCACTGCCGCGGTGAGCGGCCTTGCCATGCGAAGCGCGGCAGCGTTCGAGCGCCGCCGCACATTGCGCAAGGTTTCCCGGCTTTCCGACCGCCGTTTGCATGACATCGGCCTTGAACGCGACTGGGACGGTTCAATTCTCGGCAATGGGAGGGCGATATGACCAGCACGTTGATCATCGGCGCGACCGGGCTTCTCGGCAGCGAGATGGCGAAGGCCAGCGCGCGCAATGGCGACAGCTTGCATGTACTCGTCCGGCCGGCAACATCAGCCAATGGAGAGCGGATGCGCCCGCTGAAGGAGCTCGGCGCCACGGTGCATGTCGGCGATCTCGACGACTATGACAGCCTTGTGCGCGCCGTCGGCAAGGTCGATCGCGTCATCAGCTCGGTGCATGTCGGCTCGGCCAGCGAGATGACGCTGGTGCGCGCCGTCAGGGATGCCGGCGTCTCCCGCTATGTGCCGTCCGCCGGCTTCGGCCTCGACTTCGCCGCCGCCGCGCCCGGCTCGATCGAACCGCTCGACATCAAGCGGGCCGTCTTCGACGCGGTCCGGGAGGCCGACCTGCCCTATACGGTGATCTACACCAACGGCTTCTTCTCGACCTGGGTGGCGACCCTGGGAGACCTGACGCGCTTCGGCTCCTCGCCGCTGCCGCCCGACGAGGTGACGCTCTATGGCGACGGCAATGTGCCGGCGACGTTTGTCAGCGAGAAGGATATCGCCGCCGTCACAATGCGCGCGCTGGAGGATCCCGATGCTGTTCGCAGCGAAATCCGCATCGCGCAGAACAAGATCACGCAGAGCGCGATGATCGAGCTGTGGCGCCGGGTGAGTGGCCGCTCGCCGCGCGTCAAGCAGATGAGCGCCGATGAGTTGGAGGCGATGATCGCGGCGGTTCCCGGCCTTGGATTGCTGCGGGCGTTCTGGCTCCGTGGCGAGACCGCGCTCGAGACGGCCACTCCGGAAGCGGGCGCGCTTTACCCGGAGCTGAGGTTTGAAAGCATTGAGAGCGCTTTTGTGGCGATGGCCGGCGCGGGTGGGCGGAGGTTGTGAAGGTTAGGGTTCTTGGCAAAGTCGGCTCTCTCCGGCGCCCCCTCTGTCCTGCCGGACATCTCCCCCACGTGGGGGGAGATCGGATGTCGCGACCGCTTTCGCCAATCTCCAAAGCTATAAAGCTATAAAGGGAGAGCCGGCGTCTGAACTGCCAATCTCCCCCCTCGAGGGGGGAGATGTCCGGCAGGACAGAGGGGGCGCCGTAGAGCGCGGCGGTTGACCCAACAGCCCATCCAGCCGATAGGTCCGCGCGAACAGCCCGAGACCTGCTAATGCCCAACCTCAGAGATACAACCCGCGCTCCCGACACCGCCTGGCAGGACGATGTCCGCGCCGGCGTGCGCCATGTGCGCGACCTCGCCTCCCTGCCGCTCTCGCCGGCCGAACGCGAAGCCGCGCAGGCTGCCGCTGCGCTGCACAAGGTGCGCGCGCCAAAAAGCTATCTCGACCTGATCGACTGGAACGATCCCACTGACCCAATCCGGGCGCAGGTGATCCCGTCGCCTGGGGAATTGGAGGAGGCGGAGGGCGAGCTCGGCGATCCGATCGCCGATCATGAATTCAGCCCGGTGCCGCGATTGACGCATCGCCATGCCGACCGGGTGCTGTTGTTCCCGACCTATCAATGCGCGGTCTATTGCCGGTTCTGCTTCCGCAAGGAATCGCTGACCTCGATCGGCCGTGGCTATACGCGCGAGGCGCTGGAACCGGCGCTGGCCTATATAGCGGACCACCCCGAAATCCGTGAGGTGATCCTGACCGGCGGCGATCCGCTGTCGCTGCCGGATAAGGCACTTGCCGAAATCCGCGCCCGTGTCGAGACTATTGCCCATGTGCGGCTGTTGCGCATCCACACGCGCGTGCCGGTTGCGCTGCCGTCGCGCATCACGCCAGGGCTGGTCGCGGCACTGCAGGGTCGGCTGATGGTGACGGTGGTCACCCACTTCAACCATGCGCACGAGATCACCGATGCAACCGAAGCGGCTTGCCGCACCTTGCGACAGGCCGGTTTCGTGCTGCTCAACCAGAGCGTTCTGTTGAAGGGCGTCAACGATACGGTCGAGGCGCTGGAAGAGCTCTGCCGCGAGCTGATGTACCGGCTGGGGATAAAACCCTATTACCTGCACCATGGCGACCTCGCGCGTGGCATGGCGCACCGGCGCACCACGATCGAGCACGGCCAGGCGCTGGTGGAAGCGCTGCGGGCGCGGCTCTCGGGCATCTGCAATCCGGTCTATGTGCTGGATCTTCCGGAAGGCGGCGGCAAGGTGCCGCTCGCACCGTGCCCTATCGAGGGGCGCGACGGAGAGAGCTGGCGCATTCGCGGGCTCGATGGCACGGTGAGGGATTATCGGGAGATTTTGGGCGTTCGGGAAGAACGGCCCTCGAAGAATCCGGCTGCCGGCTCATGACGCCAGGATGTTACTCCTGCTTGCGTCATAGCAACTGTTCATAATGGCGCAGCGTCTGCGCCGCCCCTCACCTGCCTGCCGGCATCCTCTCACCGTATAGTGACGGGGAGAGGGGCGCACCGTCGCCGATTTCGCCAATCTCAAGCGTTGCAGGAAAACCACCGGCGTTGCGGCCGGTCCTCTCTCCCCGTCACTATACGGGGAGAGATGTCCGGCAGGACAGTGAGGGGCGGCGCTGACGCCAAAGATTGCTGCATTCGGCCGGAAACTCATGATGTCGTAACGCAGCAGGAATAGTCGGGCTGACCCTAAACCCCATCACCGTCGACAAACGCCAGCACGGCCACGCGCGGGGCAACGCAGTATGCGAGCCGCGCCTTGCGGCCGGTCCTCGTCGTCGCGTGGCCAGTCTCGAGGTCCACGGCGATGTCCTCATAGCCCAGCACCTCGCGATCCAGCGGATAGGCAGCCTTGTAGACCGCTTCCTTGGCGGCGAAGAGAATGCGGCCGGCAAGCTGCCGGTCGGCGGCACCGATCCGATCGGCGGGCATGGCAACGAGGGCGGAAATCTCGTCGGGCAGGGGCAGCGCCGGTTCGACATCGATGCCGAGCGAGCCTATGGCGGCAACAGGCGCGACCGCCGCTACGGCCATGTCGTCGTCATGCGCGAGCGAGCCGGTTATCCCCTGCGGCCAGGCGGGCGCACCGGAGGGCGTGCGCAAGAGGGCGAAACCGTCGAAGCCGGCATCCGCCAGCAGCCGGTGCGCGATCCAGCGCGCCGCGCCGCTGGCCCGCCGCATGGCGGGCTGGCGGGCGGGGATGGAACCTGCCTCCGCCGACAACAGATGGGTCTCGTCGCCTTCGCGGATGATCCGGCAACCGGTGCGGACTCCGGCCGGGACCATGGCGGCCATGGCGCGTGCCAGGGCGATTTCCTCGGACGGATCGACTGATGGCGTCATCGGTCGGCGGGCGCCAGGACGAGATCGGCGATCATTTCCCCGTCCTCGTCGAGCCCCTCTTCGACGAAACCGGCGCTGCGATAGAGCCGCCGTGCCGCCTCGTTCTCCGGTTCGTAGCAGATCGACACGTGCCTGACGTGGCCGAGCCCTTGGATTTCCTCCAGCACCGCCCGCAGCGCGGCCTTGCCATAGCCACGGCCCTGCCAGGCGCGGTCGACCATGAAGCGGTAGATGCGGGCCTCGTCATCGTCGCGTGGCGCCTCGTACATCAGGAATCCGACAAGCTGGTCCCCGGCCATCACCGCGCGCGGCCGCGCGTCCCGATCGGACCGGGCTTCGCGCAGCGAGTCCGCATTGCCGGCGACGAAGTCCACCTGCTCCGGAGCCAGTCGCAGGGCCGTGACCAGGGCTCGATTGGCCTTGGTCACCGGCACGATACGGATGTCCACGGCGCCAGGCGCGCGGTCCGTCAAGAAGATGCCCCGGAGCCCTCGCTGACCGGCTCGACGAACCGGTGCAGCTTGGCCGGGTTGCCGCGCCAGATGGAGTTGGGCTCCAGCTCTTCGCCCTTCATCACGAAGGAATCGGCATCGACCATCGATCCCTTGCCCATCACGACGCCGTAGTGGACGAAGGCGGACGGCCCGAGCGTGCAGCCATCGCCGATGCGGATGAAGTCGGACTTGAACGCGCCTTCCTCCAGCGAATGGGCCTGGATGACGCAGCCTTCGTTAAGCGTGACGTCGTCGCCGATCTCCACCAGCGAGCGCTCGGTCAAATTGGCGCCGCCGTCATAGACGCGCTTGCCCACCTTGACGCCCAGCATGCGCAGGATCATCGGCCGGAACGGCGTGCCGGCGAACAGGCGCACGATGGGCGAATCCGCCAGCTTCCAGTGGCGCTCATGGCGCCAGAAGGTGACGTCGTAGATCGTCGTCATCTGCGGCTTCAGCTTGCGAAAACCAAGGCTTGCCCGCTCGACGAAGATGTAGAACGGAATGGTGATGGCCGAGGTCAAAAGCACCGCCACGAAGAGCGCGATCTCCGCCCATTCGGTGTAGTAGTTCAGCGCCCGGTCCCAGATCGCCAGCGTGGCGAACAGCATGACCCACTGCGTGGCGATGAACAGGAGGATCGTCACCAGATTGTGACGGTTCTTGAGCGGAATGCGCTTCAGCCGGTCTTCCTCGTCGATGCCGGCGATGAGTTCCTTGTCGCGGTTCACCATGCGCGGGATTTCAAAGGGCGGCGAGCCCAGAAGGCCGACATTCTCGCGCAAAGGCCCGTCGATCGGGACCATCACCTTGGTGCCGAGCAGGACGTTGTCGCCCGTGCGTCCGTCCGGCGGATAGTAGATGTTGTTGCCGAGATAGTTGCGCTCGCCGATCCGCGTCGGCTCGAGCCGGAACGCGGAAGCGGACTTGTGCATGTTGATCATGAAAAGCCCGTCCGACACCATGGTCTGAGTGCCGATCTCGCACAGGAGCGGGTTTTCGTGCTGCTGGTTGGAGCCGAAATTGGAGCCGGTCTGCACCACCTTGTTGAGGTTCCAGCCGATGGCGCTCATGTAATGGACGATGGCCGAGCTGTCGCCGAACAGCAGCCCGAGCACGCGGGAGTTGCTCGAGAACTCGGCAACCGTCTGCAGCCAGTAGCGGAAACCGTAAAGCGTGTAGGTGCGGCCGGGTTTCAGGATCAGGCTGAACAGGCGCGGCACCAGCGTGGCGGCGAGGAAGGCGACGGCGATGTAGCCGAGAAGCGTGACCGTCGTGCCGATCGCCACAATGCCGATCGTCTCCTGATAGTCGTCGCCGACATTCTCCCAATAACTATGGAACAAAAGCGGCAGCGGGGTGATGATGGCAAACAGCCCTATCAGTTGCACGGCTTCGTAGAGGAAGCGACGGATGCGGGGAGGATTGACGTTGCGCACCTTGCAATAGTCCGCCGTGGTCGGCACCGCCGGCGATCCATGCCAGTGTTCGCCGTCCGGGATGCTTTGCCCGCGCTGCAGCGAGGAGGAATGGCCGAGCTGGCCGCCATCGCCGATCGCGGTGTCGATGTCGAGCGTGCAGCCGACGCCGACGAAGGCATCGCGGCCGATGGCCAGCGGCCCGGTGTGGATATAGCCGGCCTGGGCGCGATAGCCGAGGATCAGCGATTCCTTGCGCAGGATGGTTCGGTCGCCGATCGAAATCAGGTCCGTGCATACTGGCACGGCACGGGATTCGATGACCACGTTCTTGCCGATCCTGGTTCCCAGAAGCTGCAGGTAAAGGCTGTAGAGCGGGCTGCCGCGGAACAGCACGACAGGTGCCGTGCGGATCAAGGTTTTCACCACCCAGAAACGATAGTAGCGCAGGCCCCAGATCGGGAACGCTTCCGCCTTCCAGCGGCCGACGAGCACCCATTTGGCGACAACGGCAAAGCCCGACATGCCGAAGAACACGCCGGCCGAGAGCACCACGCACCTGATGTAAAGCTGCAGCGGCTCGTCGAGCGCGTCATAGACCCAGTTGAGGCCGTCATTGATCGCCCACAGCGCCACGTAGCTGTAGAGCGCGTAAAACAGCAGCTGCGCGGCGCCGCAGGTCCAGTAGACGAGATTGGACGCCTGGCGGGTGAGAACGGGCTCGTTGGTGGCGCTCGTCAGCTCTTCCGCCGCGCTCAGGTGCTTGGCCAGGCGCGCCACGGTCGGATAGAGATAGATGTCGCGCATCGACGTCGTCGCCCATTCCTTGCGGGTGCGCACGCGAGCGCAGAAATGCGCCATGAGCAGCGAGTTGGCGCCGAGATCGTCGAAGAAATTGTCCTCGACGGACACCTCCTCGAACTTCAGCACGGTGCATAGCGCGTCGGCCAGGAACCGCTCGTCGTCATTGCCGGGCGCCACCATGGCGCGGTCGGCCGAAAGCCGGACGCTGGTCGGTTTGGGCAGCTGGCGAAGGTCGACCTTGTTGGAGACCGTCATCGGGATCGCCGGCAGTTCCTCCAGATAGGAGGGCACCATGTAGTCCGGCAGTCGCTGCTTCATCGTCTGGGCAATGTCGGCGCGCGAGAGCGCCGGCTGGCCGGCCTTGGGCGCGTAATAGGCAACGAGCTCGACGCGGCCGGGCTCGATCTCCCAGGTGGTGACGGCAGCCTGCGCGATCTCCGGCTGGTCGAGCAGCACGGCCTCGATCTCGCCGAGTTCGATGCGATAGCCGCGGATCTTCACCTGGGTGTCGATGCGCCCGGCATACTCGATCTCGCCGGCGTCGTTGATCCGGCCAAGGTCGCCGGTGCGGTAGATGCGCTTCGAGGGGTTGTTCGGCAGGCCGAGGAAATCGGCGATGAACTTCTGTTCGGTCAGGTCCGGCCGGTTGAGATAGCCGACCGCCAGCCCGATGCCGGCAATGCCGATCTCGCCCAGTTCACCAGGCTCGGCAAGTTGCGGCAGCGAGGGGTCGAGAATGACGATCGAATAGGTGGGCAGCGGCGCGCCGATGGTCACCGGCCGGTCCGGCGTCAGCGCACCCATGCTTGCCGTGACGGTCGCCTCTGTCGGGCCATAGGTGTTGAGGATCTGCCGGCCGGGCTTCGACCAGCGCACCACCAGATTGTGCGGGCAGGCCTCGCCGCCGACCAGCAGCGTGCGCAGGCTGGGCACATCCGATGTCATGGACGACAGAAGCGTCGGGCTGCAGGCCATGCAGGTGATGTCGTGATGGCGCAGGAAATCGGCGAGCTCTTCGCCCACCAATGGCATCTGGCCCGGGGCCGGCACGACGGTCGCGCCGGCGACGAACGGCACCCAGATCTCTTCGGAGGAAAAGTCGAAGGCGATGGTCATGCCCTGGTAGACGCGATCGCCCGGCCGGTAGCCGTAGGACGCGGCGGCGACGCGGATGAAGTTGACGAAGCTCTGGTGGCGGATGGCCACGCCCTTGGGCCTGCCGGTCGTGCCCGACGTATAGAGGATGTAGCAGATGTCTTCGATCGCAGTGGCGGCCGATGCCTTGTGCGGCTTCAGCGGCGCGCTGGACTGGGCGGATATTTCGGCGGCGGCGCTGTCGATCAACAGATGCGGAACCGGCAACTCGCCGGCCCGCGATGCATAGGTGGCGATGGTGACGACCAGGCTGACGCCGGCGTCCTCGATGATGAGCGCCATGCGCTCCTGCGGAAAGGCGGTGGCCAGCGGCACGAAGGCGGCGCCCGCCTTCACCACGGCGAGCAGGGCGACATAGGTTTCCGCGGACCGGTCGAGGATGAGCCCGACGCGGTCGCCAGGCCGCACGCCGCGCTTGACCAGCAGGCGGGCGAACTGGTTGGCTCTGCTGTCCAGCTCCTGATAGGTCCAGGCGCGGCCCTCGGAGATCACCGCCGGCAGCGTGGCAAATGTTTCGGCGAGTTGCTCGAAGACCTTGTCGAGCCGCTCGTCCGACTGACCCGCCCGGGCAAAATCGGCGCCTGCCAGGACCTGGCGGCGCGCTCCGAGGGCAATTTCCGCAGGTGCATGGACGCTGTCGCGGCTGGTCCCGGGCTCTCCGCCCAACCTTGCCGCTTCCCTGTCCAGTTCGGCGATATCGATACCGTGGTCCATTTCCAAACTTTCTCGTCCTGGCGAAGCCGTCACGGGCACATCTCGGTCATGCCGCCGCTCGAGCAGGCATTGTCGGCTGTGCCGCCGCTGCAATTTGATCGTTGTTGATGGAGGTGGAATGACCGAAGCCTCCAAAACGGAAGATTCCGGAATTCCGACCGGCGATCGCTGACCGCCGGGTCCCTCTTTGGCCGCGCGGTTATCACGGAATCGGCCGCTCCCTCTTCACATGTTCGGGAGCATGGACGCGGGGCGTCGCCGGGGCGCTGCCGGCGGCGAGCGACATGCCGGGCAGGCACCCATCCATCCGTTCGAACCTCGTTGCATTGCCCGTACCCAACCCCGTGCGCTTGTGCGGCGGCCAGATTTCCGGCCGTTGAGGGATTGATATGCCATCCGATCTTTTCGCCAGTTTTTCTGAACTGTTGAATCTTGTTTCTGGATTGTGTCTGGGTGGGCCTGCGCATGCCCGCAACCGCCGGTTTTCCGGCTTTTTGAAAAAATTCTTTCGGCGCCCGGGAATAAAGCGCGGCCCTTCCGGGTCTTGTCATCAGCGGGGCAAATCGGCCCGCGACGCGAAGAAACGAAACAAGGATTTAGCGAAATGACCAAGCTCGCTCTCAGCGTGGCCGCGATGTTGCTTGCCTCGAGTTCCGCCTTTGCCGGCAGCGACCATGGCGCCAACAATTCCAACCAGCCGGCCGCTCCGGTCGACACCAACGCGACGGCTTCGATCCCTTACACGGCACGTACCCATGGCGTCGACACCAAGGTGACGACCGGGCCGAAGCAGGAGTCGGTGCAGGACATCATCAACCGGCACAATGACGAGGGCATCTGGGGCAACTGAGCGCTCGGTCTTCGAACATCCCAGGGGCTTGGCCCTCCGTCATTCCAAGACGTGCCTTTAGCCACCACTCAACAGAGGAAGAACCACCATGTTCAGCATGACACGCCGCACACTGCTCGGAACCGCCACTGCCGCCGCTGCCTTCGGCCTCGCCGGCAAGCTTGAATTCACCCGCCCCGCTTTCGCGCAGACGCCGGTGGAGCCGACCATCGGCTTCTACAAATACACGGTCGGCGACATCGAGGTCACCGCCATCTATGACGGCATCTGGAAGAAGCCGCACGATCCGGCCTTCATCAAGAATGTCTCGGTAGACGACACCAAGGCCGCGCTCGCCAAGGCGGGTCTGACCACCGACTTCATGCCCATTCCGCTCACCGTCGTGGTGCTCAAGATGGGCGGCAAGCTGATCATGATGGATGCGGGCTCCGGCGTCGGCCAGTGGCAGGCCAACGCCACGCATCTGCCGGCCAACATGGCCGCCGCCGGCATCGACTACAAGGCGATCGACACCATCATGATCTCGCATTTCCACCCCGACCATGTCTGGGGCCTGATGGAGAAGGGTACCAACACGCCGGTGTTCCCCAATGCCGAGCTGATCGTCAACGCCACCGAATACAACTGGTGGACCGACCCGAGCCGGCTGGCCAAGCTGCCCGAGGGCCGCAAGCCGGCGGGCAAGCGCATCGCCGAAAACTTCCCGAAATGGAAGAACTGGAAGCTGGTCGAGGACGGCGCCGAGGTGGTGCCCGGCATCCAGATCATCGCCGCACCCGGCCACACGCCCGGCCACTCGGTGTATCTCGCCAACTCCGGCAAGGAGCAGCTGATGATCTCGGCCGACACCATGTATGTGCCGGCTTTGCTGGCGCCGCATCCGGAATGGCAAGGCGCTTACGACCAGGATGGGGCCACCGCAATCACCACACGCCACAAGATCATCGACCGGGTGATCGCGGACAACATCCGCATTTCCGGTTCGCACTTCCCGTTCCCGGGCACCGGCGTCTTCGTCAAGGACGGCAATGCCTATGGCTTCACTCCGGTCGAAATTTGAGCGTCAGCTCCCAATCCAGACAAGCGAGACAGACAATGAAACAATCCTATCTGGGCAAGCACGCCCTCTACGGCCTGCTCGGCGCCATTGCCGTGCTGACCGTCGTTCCCGTCGCCACGATCATGCCGGCCTATGCGGTCGACGACATCGAAGGCGCCGACGCGCCAGACCTCACCGCCGTCAAGGCCAAGATCGACGCCAAGGACTACAAGGGCGCGCTGGAGGATTTGCGTGACCTCGCGCAGGACAACCAGCAGGCCGACGTCTACAATCTGCTTGGCTTCACGCTGCGCAAGACCGGCGACCCCACCACCGCGCTGACCTACTACAACAAGGCGCTGGAGCTGAAGCCCGACCACAAGGCCGCCCGCGAATATCTGGGCGAGCTCTATGTCGAGACCGGCGACATGGCCAAGGCTCAGGAGCAACTGGCCTCGCTGCAGAAACTGTGCCCCGCCGGCTGCGACGAGCTTGCCGATTTGCAGAAGGCCATCGACACCAAGGTGACGAAGTAGGGCGGGCAAGGCGGTTCCCTTGCTCGCTAAGGCCAGCGCAGCCCCCGCTCCGACCGCTTCGCGGCCACCTCTCCCCCATTCCATGGGGACGAGGAACCCAAGCTCTCCAAAGCCGCGACCTCGGCAGCTAGGATTTCCTCGCCCCCGCGAAGTGGGGGAGTGGTGGCTCGGCGAAGCCGAGACGGAGAGGGGGCCTGGCGCTAACCCATCCCCCAACCCACCAAAGTTCGGGCGCTCGTGGCTGGCGCCCATTGCCGGAGCCGGCGCCTCGAGCCGGCTCCGGCCCTTTCGAGCCTCACACTTTCGCGCGCGATCCCCACGCGCCGGACGGCGCCTGCACGGTGTCAAGAAATTGGAGCCCGACCATGACCCTGAATGAACGCGCCGCCAAGCTCACCGGCCTCGCCGCCAGACTGTACCTACGGGACGCGGCGCTGCTTGCCGGCCGCCTGCTTTTGTCCCTCATCTTCCTGCATGAGGGCGCCACGCTCGCCAGCCATTTCGAGGGCGCCGCCAAGGCCATGGCGGCCCTTGGCGTCGGCCTGCCGTTGTTCATCGCCACCGTGGCGCTGCAATTGGGGGCGGGGCTTTCCATCGCGACAGGCCTGCTGACGCGGCTTGGCGCCATCGGGCTCGGCCTGTTTTGCCTGGCCACGGCCATGCTGTTCCACACCAATTTCGCCAGCCAGAACGAACTGCTGCATTTCGAAAAGGATCTGGCCATGTCAGGCGGCATGTTCGTGCTGGCCGCCGCCGGCGCCGGCAGGGTCTCGCTGGACTGGTTGTTGGCCGGCTATCTCAGGCAGCGCCAGCGCGACAAGGAGATGGTGGCGGCGCTGCTGGCGGTCGAGAACCAGTTTTCCGTGGAGGTGCGGCTGCCGGTTTGAGGAGAAACCCAGCCCGCGCGCGCCCACACACGCTCGCACGCGCTGTGCTGGAACCAGCCTTGATGCTCCGCATTCTATAAGCAGGGGCTCAAGGAGTGTGACGTGAAAGCGATTTTGGCACTGGTGGGCGGCTTTGTTCTGACCCTTGCGGTCTTCGGCAGCGGGCTGGGCTTTGCCGCCTGGCTGCTCGCCGCCAAGTCTCCGCATGAGGCAAGGCGAACCGTCAGCGTCGCGGAGCTGTGGACCAGGGACGCGCGGCCGGTGAACAAGACGTCGCAGAACCTCGAACGCCTGCCGGCCGACCAGCCCGCGGCGCCCGACATCGCCGCCAGGGAGCAGGCACCCGACCCGACCGCGACCGGCTCGATCGCGCCTTCGGCTGAAGCGGCCGAACTGCCGGGATCCCACGTCAAATGGTGCGCCAGCCATTACCGCTCCTACCATCCCGATGACAACACCTACATGTCTTATAGCGGGCGGCTGCGCCACTGCGTCTCACCCTATCTCGACGCCGGCGCCGACCAGAGCGCGCAGCCTACGGCCGAAGTCAGCTATGTCGCGGGCGACGTCGCTTCGGCCGTCACGACGGGGCTTTCCGCCGACCATGTCGATTCCTGCTTCAGTCGCTATCGCTCCTACCGGCCCGACGACAACAGCTACCAGCCCTATTCCGGCGGACCCAGGCGCCAGTGCGAGTAGCGCCGGATGCCGGGTAAGCCTGGCTGAGGGGCGCGGCTTGTGATCCCGACGATCACGCAAATTTTTTGGATCGATCGCACCGGCGCGGCGTTCATCCCTCACACAAGGGAGAACTGACATGAACGACGACCGCGACGACAAGATCCGCGACCGCGCCTACGAGATCTGGCAGCGCGAAGGCGGCGGCCATGGCGACCATGACCGGCACTGGCACCAGGCTGAGATGGAGATCGACAGGGAAGCCGCCCTGCCGCTGACGGCCGACGATGCGCTTCCGGAAACCGGCGAGATCGCCAGCACGGACGTGCTGCAGGTCGAAGCGCTGGCGGCCCGTACCGGCATATCGGGCGACGAGGCGCAGGCGCTGATCGACAGGCTCGGCACCGATCGCGCCGCGATCGAGCAGGCCGCGCGCGGCCTCAAGGCGAAGCGCGGGCGCTGAACGCAAGGCCTTTCGAAACAATGCGTTGGCGCGGTTCGATGAGAAGATGATTCATCGAGCCGGCGGCGCGAAACCATGACCCGGGCGAAGCCGTAGGGCGCTATCCTTCGTCATCTGCCCCGTCATCAACGGCAATGTCGGAACCCTTGGCTGTCTCGCAGGTTCCTTCTGCCCACCCCAACAGGAGATGCAGGCCATGGACCACACCCACCACATCAGGCTGACCAATGCCGAACTGACCCCGGATGCGCTCGAAGGCGCCACCATCTACGGCCCCGGCGACGAGAAGATCGGCTCGGTCGACCATCTGCATGCCGGCCAGGTCGTCATCGATGTCGGCGGCTTCCTCGGCATCGGCGCCAAGCCCGTGGCCGTGCTGGCCAACGAACTCGATTTCATGCGCGACGAGGACGGCGACATCCACGCCGTGACCAGTTGGACCAAGGACCAGCTGAAACAAATGCCCGAACACCGCGACTGACAATGAGAAGGGCTCGGCATCATCCGGGCCCTTCGTCTTTTCCAAGGGAGAGACCGATGATCAGGAAGCTGAAAGACGGAAAATACCGGCTTTATTCGAGGAAGAAGGACGACAAGACGGGGAAGCGGCGGAATTTGGGGACGTTTGATACGCGCGAGGCGGCGGAGAAGCATGAGAAGGAGGTGCAGTATTTCAAGCGGCATTGAGGGATGCTGAGGCGTGCCTCGGTCTCGTTGCTGCAATTGGCGGTGGACAAGAAGCGCTATGGCCAAAGCGTTGCGACGCCGCCAAGCGGCGTGAAACTCGTGTGGAACAAAACAAGCTTCCGCGCGTTTGGGCTTTCGGCTTGGTCTGGCCATGGGGTCCGCGTGGGGAGGGGTTTTTGGGCGTATCTCGGTTACCAAAGGAACATCTGGATTCTCGGCAAATACTCGGCGCTCTCAAGGCATTTCGAAACGGAGATTTTTCCGTCCGCATCGAAAACGTCTATGACGGGCTGAGTGGCGAAATCGCAGATACGTTCAACCAAATTGTCGAACTCAATGACCAGGTGACGCGTGAATTCGCGCGGCTCAGCCGGGTGGTCGGCAAAGATGGGCGCATAAGCGAGCGCGGCCATGTCAGGAACGCCAAAGGCAGCTGGGAATCCAGTGTTCGGTCGGTCAACGACCTGATCGAGGACATGGTGCAGCCGACCGCCGAGGTTGCCCGGGTCATCGGCGCCGTTGCCAAGGGCGATCTGTCCCAGACCATGATGGTGTAGATCGACGGGAGGCCGCTGCGCGGCGAATTCCTGCGGATCGGCAAAATCGTCAACACAATGGTTGAGCAACTCGCCTCGTTCACTTCGGAGGTGACACGAGTGGCGCGCGAGGTCGGCACCGAGGGCAAACTTGGTGGACAGGCGCGGGTCAAGGGCGTGGCAGGCACCTGGAAGGATCTGACCGACAATGTGAACGCGATGGCGACCAATCTGACGAGCCAGGTGCGCAACATCGCGGAGGTGACTACGGCCGTCGCGTCGGGTGACTTGTCAAAGAAGATCACCGTCGACGTGAAGGGCGAGATCCTGGAGCTGAAGTCGACCATCAATACCATGGTCGACCAGCTCAACTCGTTTGCCGGCGAGGTGACGCGCGTCGCGCGCGAAGTCGGCACCGAGGGGAAACTCGGCGGCCAAGCCCGCGTCGAGGGCGTGGGTGGCACCTGGAAGGACCTGACGGACAGCGTGAACCTGATGGCCGCCAACTTGACCGGCCAGGTCCGCAATATCGCCGATGTGACGACCGCGGTGGCGCTCGGCGACCTGTCGAAGAAGATCACCGTCGACGTGAAGGGCGAGATTTTGGAGCTGAAGTCCACCATCAATACGATGGTCGACCAGCTCAACTCGTTTGCCGGCGAGGTGACGCGCGTTGCGCGCGAGGTCGGCACGGAGGGAAAGCTCGGCGGCCAGGCTCAGGTGCGGGGTGTCGCCGGAACCTGGAAAGATTTGACCGACAACGTCAATTCAATGGCGGCCAACCTGACCGGCCAGGTGCGCAACATCGCCGAAGTGACCACCGCGGTGGCTCTGGGTGATCTGTCGAAGAAGATCACGGTCGACGTGAAGGGCGAGATCCTGGAACTCAAGAACACCATCAACACGATGGTGGATCAGCTGAATTCCTTCGCCTCGGAGGTGACGCGTGTCGCGCGCGAAGTCGGCACCGAGGGAAAGCTGGGCGGCCAGGCAGAAGTCCGAGGGGTCGGAGGCACCTGGAAGGACCTGACCGACAACGTCAATCTGATGGCGGCCAATCTCACCGGGCAAGTGCGCAACATTGCCGATGTGACCACGGCCGTTGCGCGCGGGGATCTTTCCAAGAAGATCACAGTCGACGTGAAGGGCGAAATCCTGGAGCTCAAGAACACCGTCAACACGATGGTGGACCAGCTCAACTCATTCGCCTCCGAAGTCACGCGTGTCGCCCGCGAAGTGGGCTCCGAGGGAAAACTCGGCGGTCAGGCCCATGTCGAGGGGGTCGGCGGCACCTGGAAGGACCTGACCGACAACGTCAATGCCATGGCCGGCAACCTGACCGTGCAGTTGCGCGATGTCTCCAAGGTCGCGACCGCGATCGCCACCGGCGATCTCACCCAGAAAATCACCGTCGATGCATTGGGAGAGATTCTGCAGATCAAGGATGTCATCAACACGATGGTGGACCAGCTGAACTCCTTCGCATCCGAGGTGACGCGCGTCGCCCGCGAAGTGGGGTCGGACGGCAAGCTTGGCGGCCAGGCACAGGTACGCGGTGGCGCCGGCACGTGGAAGGACCTGACGGACAATGTCAACGCCATGGCCGCCAACCTGACGGGCCAGGTCCGCAACATCGCGGAAGTGACGACCGCCGTTGCGCTGGGCGACCTGTCGAAGAAGATCACGGTCGACGTTCGCGGCGAAATTCTCGAACTCAAGGACACCATCAACACGATGGTGGATCAGCTCAACTCGTTCGCCTCGGAAGTGACGCGTGTCGCGCGCGAAGTCGGTACCGAGGGGAAGCTTGGCGGCCAGGCACAGGTGCGCGGTGTCGCAGGCACCTGGAAAGACCTGACCGACAACGTCAATTCGATGGCCGAGAATCTTACCGGCCAGGTCCGCAACATCGCCGATGTGACGACCGCGGTGGCGCGAGGCGATCTGTCGAAGAAGATCACCGTCGACGTCAAGGGCGAGATCCTGGAGCTGAAGTCCACCATCAACACCATGGTCGACCAGCTCAACTCCTTTGCCGGCGAGGTGACGCGTGTGGCGCGCGAGGTCGGCACCGAGGGCAAGCTCGGCGGCCAGGCACAGGTCGAGGGCGTGGCCGGCACATGGAAGGACCTGACCGACAACGTCAACCTCATGGCGACCAACCTGACCAACCAGGTGCGTGGCATCGCTGATGTCGTGACCGCAGTGGCACAAGGAAATCTCAAGCGCAAACTCGCCGTGGATGCCAAGGGCGAGATCGCGTCCCTGGCGGACACCATCAACGGCATGATCGAAACGCTTGCGACCTTCGCCGATCAGGTGACCAACGTCGCACGCGAGGTCGGTATCGAGGGCAAGCTCGGCGGCCAGGCCAGGGTGCCGGGCGCCGCCGGTCTGTGGCGCGACCTGACCGACAACGTCAATCAGCTGGCAGCGAACCTGACCACCCAGGTGCGGGCCATCGCCGAGGTTTCGACCGCGGTCACCAAGGGTGATCTTACCCGTTCCATCAGCGTCCAGGCTTCCGGGGAGGTCGCGGCGCTCAAGGACAACATCAACGAGATGATCCGCAACCTGAAGGATCAGACGCTCAAGAATGCCGAGCAGGATTGGCTGAAAACCAACCTCGCGCGGTTCTCGCGCATGCTGCAGGGCGAGCGCGATCTGGCCACGGTGTCGCGCATGATCATCTCGGAGCTCGCGCCGCTGGTGAACGCGCAGTACGGCCTTTTCTACGTGACCAATCGCGACGAGGAAGAATCCTATCTGGAACTGGCCGCGTCATACGCCGCCGAAGGCAAAGCCGCGATCCGCCAGCGTGTGGACTTCCGGGAAGGTCTGATCGGTCAAAGCGCGGCCGACAAACGGGCGATCATGCTCGACGATGTTCCTTCGAGCTTCCTGCGCATCACCTCGGGCCTTGGCGAAGCACCGCCGGCCAGCGCTATCGTCCTGCCGGCATTGTTCGAGGAAGAGGTCAAGGCGGTTATCGAGCTCGCTTCGTTCAGCCGCTTCAGCGACACGCATCGCCTGTTCCTCGAGCAATTGATGGAGTCGGTCGGTATCGTGCTCAACACGATCGCCGCGACCATGCGCACGGAAGGGCTTCTCAAGCAGTCGCAGCTTTTGACGTCCGAACTGCAGTCGCGCCAGACCGAGCTCACCAAGAAACAGGAAGAGCTTCACGCCACCAACGAGGAATTGCAGGAGAAGGCGCAACTCCTCGAGAACGAAAAAAAACAAGTCGAGAACAAGAATCTCGAGATCGAAATGGCCAGACGGGCGCTCGAGGAAAAGGCGGAACAGCTGGCGCTGACGTCCAAGTACAAGTCCGAATTCCTGGCGAATATGAGCCACGAACTGAGGACCCCGCTGAATTCGCTGTTGATCCTGTCCAACCTGCTCGCCACCAACCAGCAGGGCAATTTGAACGACAAGCAGATCGAGTTCGCTCGGACGATCAACTCGGCGGGCACGGATTTGCTCAGCCTCATCAATGACATACTGGATCTTTCGAAAATCGAGTCCGGCACGGTTTCGATCGAGCTCAACGACATGCCGCTCGCCCATCTGCGTCAGCATATGGAGCGAACCTTCCGGCAACTGGCCGCCGACAAGGGGCTGCGGTTTACGATCAACATCGATCAGACTCTGCCCGAAACGATCCGTACTGACGAAAAACGGCTCCAGCAGATCGTCCTCAATCTCTTGTCCAACGCGTTCAAGTTTACGTCCCAAGGCGACGTGACGCTCAGTATCCATGCCGAGCGGACCAGCCGTGGGAACGGCTCGACGGCACTACCCAAGGCGCTGGCAATTGCCGTCACCGACACGGGCATTGGCATTCCGGAGGACAAGCAAAAGCTGATCTTCGAGGCGTTTCAACAGGCCGACGGGACCACCAGCCGCAAATATGGCGGCACTGGCCTCGGCCTCTCGATCAGCCGGGAAATCGCCCGCCTCCTCGGCGGCGAGTTGCGTGTCGAAAGCCAGCCTGGAACCGGATCGACCTTCACGCTTGTCATTCCCTTCGATGGTCCCCGCAGCAGCAGTCTTGCACCGCAGATCGAGCTTTCGCCGGCTGCCGGGTCCGTTGCGGCTACCAGCACGGCGGGAACGCCAGAACTCGCCGACGATCGTGATTCGATCGACCCGTCGGACAGGGTGGTGCTGATCGTGGAGGACGACCCCACTTTTGGCGGGCTGCTGCTTGGTCTTGCGCGATCGGCGGGGTTGAAAGGCGTGCTTTCCACGGCGGGCTCGGGAACGCTGGCTCTTACACGCAAGCTCATGCCCGATGCAATCACCCTCGATCTCGGCCTTTCGGACATTGATGGCTGGGTCCTTTTCGACCTTTTACGGCATGATCCGAAGACCAGGAACATACCTATCCACGTTATCTCCGGCGCCGAGGACATCGAGCTTCTCACGCGCCGTGGCGCCGCAAGCGTTTCCAGCAAGCCGGTGTCCGCTGGCGAGCTTACGCGTGTCTTCGACGACATTCAGTCGAGGACGCTCAGGATACAGCGCAAGGTGCTGGTCGCCGATCCAGATTCCGAGCGTCGTCTGGCGCTGGTCGAAGCCATTCGCGATGGCGTCACGTCGGTCACCGCCATCGGCCGGGTTGCGGCTAACGCGGACGGGAACGGTATTGCCGGCTATGACGCCGTGGTGTTCGGGTTTGGCCGTTCGGCCAAGGACAACGCCCAGATGCTCGACGAGATCATGTCTCAGTTCGGCGATTCTGTACCGCGCCTGCTGTTCTTCACGCCCCATCCAGATGCCTTTCAGCAGCAGGTCGCCTTGCATCCGCTCCTCAGCGACGTTCCGCGTGCCGACAACTTTGCCCAGCTTGGCTTGTTGATGTCCGCGGCTCTTCCAGGCGACAGGGCCGACAAGGAGATCTCTGCGTCCGAGCAACTCGACAACGCCGATCTGGCTGGGGCCAGGGTTCTCATCGTCGACGATGACATTCGCAACATCTATTCGCTGACCAGCGTGCTGGAGACCTACGGTATCGAGGTCCAGCATGCCGAGCGGGGGCGGGACGGCATAGCCATGCTTGAAGAGGCGCCGGACGTCGATGTCGCCCTGATCGATATCATGATGCCCGAGATGGATGGGTACGAGACGATGCGCAGGATCCGCTCACAGCCGAAGATCGCGCACATTCCCCTGATTTCCGTCACAGCCAAAGCGATGAAAGGAGATCGCCAGAAATGTCTGGACGCCGGCGCGTCCGACTACATCGCCAAGCCCGTCGATCTCGACCTGCTCCTGGCCCTGCTGCGGGTTTGGGTCGGCCGCTCGCGCTCGCGCGCAGGGACATCCCGGATAGACGATGGTGACCGCAATCTGATTGCGCCTCGGCAGATTTAGCCCATGGCCGCGATGGAAGCAGATAACAGCGAACTATTCGAAAAGTCGCTGCCGGTTCGCGTTCTCGCTGTCGACGACGACGAGCGAAATCTCCTTGCCATAGAGGAGGTCCTTGACGGAGTGGGGCAAGTGATTTGCGCCAAGTCGGGCGAAGAAGCGCTGCGCTTTCTGCTCAAGGAAGACTTCGCCGTCATTCTGCTGGATGTGCTGATGCCCGGTCTCGACGGTTACGAAACCGCTTCGCTGATCCGGAGGCGCGAGCGTTCGAACAACACACCGATCATCTTCCTGACCGCCATCAACAAGGAAGAAGCGCATATGTTGCGCGGCTATGATGCCGGCGCGGTGGATTACCTGTTCAAGCCATTCGACCCGGTGATGCTGCGGTCCAAGGTCATGGTTTTCGTCGATCTCTATGAAAAGACGAGAGAAATCGAACGGAATGCGGCTCGGGAGCAGCTGCTGCTTGAACGGGCGCTGAAGGCGACGTCCGACAAACTCGATGCCGAGCGGGCGCTGCGGCATTCCGAGGCCCGGCAGGAGACGATCCTCGCTTCGCTGCCGATTTGCTTTCACGCTCGCGCGGCGCAGGCGCCATACGCCGCGAGCTATGTTTCCAAAGGGGTCGAGCGGTTAACGGGATTTTCTCCGGACCGTTTCATCGCGGATCCCGATTTCGGCATCGGCCGGGTCCATCCCGCTGATCGGGACGCGGTGACAAGATCGCTTTCGGCTGCCCACGAGACAGGCTCTTATGCTTGCGAGTTCCGCTGGCGGTGCGCCAATGAGGAATACCGTATATTCTTCGACCAAGGTGTGGTCGCCAGGAATGGCGCCGGGCTCGAACTGCTGGGCACCATGCAGGACATTACCGAGCAGCGCCATCTGGAAGGCCAATTGCTGCAATCGCAGCGGCTCGATGCAATTGGCAAGCTGACCGGCGGACTTGCCCACGATTTCAACAACCTGCTTGCGGCGATCCTCTCCGGGCTGAGCCTGCTCGAAAGGCAAGTGACGCTCGACGGCAAGGCGGCCCAGGTTCTCGACATGACGCGCCGCTCCGCTTCCCAGGGCAAGGATCTCATCCAGCGCATGCTCGCCTTTTCAAGGCGCCAGGAATTGAAGCCGGTTGCCGTGCGCATGTCGAGCCTGGGAGACACGATGACCGGCCTGGTGGCGCCGATCCTGGGCGGTTTGGTGCGCTTCGACTGGCACGTTGGTGACGACATATGGCCGGTGCATGCGGATCCGGCACAGCTCGAGCTTGCCTTGATGAACCTGGTCTTCAATGCCCGCGACGCGATGCCTTCGGGAGGGACAATCTCCGTCAGGGCCGACAATCGCAGCATCGGCCACACCGGCCAGGGGCTTGGCGCGGGCGACTATGTCAGGCTTGCGGTCGAGGACACCGGGACAGGTATCGCCGCGGATCTGATCAGCAAAGTGATCGAGCCGTTCTTCACGACAAAACCGATCGGCAAGGGCACGGGCCTTGGCCTCAGCACTGTCTATGGTTTCGCCAAGCAGTCTGGTGGCACGCTCAGGATAGACAGCGAAGTTGGCCACGGCACCACCATGGAGCTTTGGTTGCCCCGCTCACGCGGGACGCAAGACGCCGCCAAGGATGAGCCTGTTTTCGAATCCGGTAGCGTCACGAATTCCGGCGCGGGTCTCCCGGCGACGGCCGAGGAACAGTTGCCGACTGTTCTGCTCGTCGATGACAGTCAGTCCCTGCGGGAGTTGACGGCGATGTCGCTGCGGCAATCAGGTTTCGACGTGACGGCGTTTTCCGGCGGCGCCCAGGCACTGGCCGCCATCGAAAGGGAACCGGAGCGCTTCGACGTCATCGTAACCGACTTCGCCATGCCGCTCATTTCGGGCATCGACGTCATCCGCTTCGCCCGCAGCCTGCGCGCGGATTGGCCAGCGCTCATCGTCACGGGCTACGCCGATGCCGAGAAGATCTCGGATCGCCCTCCCGACGTGGCGTTGATAAGCAAACCTTTCGAAGATGCCCATCTGGTTGCAGCCATTCGATCGGCTTCGCGTCGCCGCTGATATTTTGCTTCCCCGGCAGCCGCACCTGTCGTCGGCCGTCTCCGCAGGGCGCCTAGCCACCTTCCAATTTCTCGCACCAGCTGCCGAGTTGCGCACGCCCGTTAACCATTCGTTAACCATTAGCCCCCTAGCGTTTACCTCTCAGTAAGGATTCGCTGGCCGTGACCTTTGCCGCCCCCGTCGAAACAAAATCCATTCGCTTCCGCGCCCGTTCGTTCGTGGCGTTCACGCTCACCCCGGAGGCGCCGATCGGGGCTTGGCTGGAGGGGCTGGATCACTGGATCGGCAATTCGCCGGGCTATTTTGCCGGGCGGCCGGTGGTGCTCGATCTCAATGTGCTGAAGCCCGAGGTCGCCGACATCGCGCTGCTGGTGGCGTCGCTCGGCGCGCGCGGCATCCGGGTCTATGCGATCGAGCTCGAAGGGGCTTCGCTCGGGCTCGACCTGCCGCCGCTGCTCTCCGGCGCCAAGGAGGCGACTTCGGACGGCCTGCTTCCCGGCCGCAAGGGCAAAGCGGAGGCGGCTGATGAGGCCGGCAAGCTGGAAACGGTGTTTTCGGATCGCGGCAAGGACGCCGGCAAGCCCGGCGAGGGCAAGGCCGCCGAAATTAAAGCCGAGGCCGGCAAGGGCAAGGCGGTCAAGGCGGCGGAAGCCGGCGCGACTGACGCGGTCCAGGCCGGCACGCTGATGGTCAAGTCGCCGATCCGCTCGGGCCAGTCGATCTTCCATCCGCATGGCGATGTCATCGTGCTGGGCTCGGTGGCGTCCGGCTCGGAGATCATCGCGGCGGGCTCGATCCATGTCTATGGCACGCTGCGCGGCCGCGCCATCGCCGGCTCGCAAGGCAACCGGTCGGCGCGCATCTTCTGCCGCAGGAACGAGGCGGAGCTGATCTCGGTCGATGGCTGGTACACGACGGCGGAAGAGATGGAAGGCGTCTCGCGCGGCAAGGCGGTGCAGGCCTTTCTCGAAGGCGACATGCTCGCCGTCGTGCCGCTGAACTAGGGCCGAGGGATGCTGGCGCCCGGCTTCACGCTTCCGGCCCGGACAGACGCCGAGGCACCATCGCCGCGCGCAAGCTTCGGACCGGTTTCGGATGGCATGATGGCAGGCTCTGACAACAGCCGTGCGGCGCACGGCGCAACAAACGACAACAGGCAACGGAGGCTTTTTCCATGGGCAAGGTAGTGGTCGTCACATCGGGCAAGGGGGGCGTCGGCAAGACCACCTCGACGGCCGCGCTGGGTGCCGCGGTCGCCAAGACCGGCAAGAAGGTGGCGCTGGTCGATTTCGACGTCGGCCTGCGCAACCTCGACCTGATCATGGGCGCCGAGCGGCGCGTCGTGTTCGACCTCGTCAACGTCATCCAGGGCACGGCCAAGCTGTCGCAGGCGCTGATCCGCGACAAGCGCGTCGACACGCTGTTCCTGCTGCCGGCCTCGCAGACGCGCGACAAGGACGCGCTGACGGAAGACGGCGTCGGCGAGGTGATCGACAAGCTGCGCTCGGTCTTCGACTATGTCTTCTGCGACAGCCCGGCCGGCATCGAGCGCGGCGCGCAGCTCGCCATGCGCTTTGCCGACGAGGCGGTCATCGTCACCAATCCGGAAGTGTCGTCGGTGCGCGATTCCGACCGCATCATCGGCCTGCTCGACGCCCGCACCATGCGCGCCGAACAGGGCGAGCAGATCGCCAAGCACGTGCTGGTCACCCGCTATGACGCGGCGCGCGCCGCGCGCGGCGAAATGCTGTCGATCGACGACGTGCTGGAAATCCTCTCGGTGCCGCTGCTCGGCATCATCCCGGAAAGCCAGGACGTGCTGAGGGCTTCCAACCTCGGTTCGCCGGTGACGCTGTCGGAACCGCTCAACAACGCCGCCAAGGCCTATCTCGAAGCGGCAAGGCGGCTGGAAGGCGAAGATTTGCCGGTGGTGGTGCCCTTCGAACGCAAGGGTTTCCTCGACCGTCTGCTCGGAAGGAGGGCCGCATGAGCATCCTCGACCTCTTCAAGCGGCGCACCAGCGCGCCGGTGGCGCGCGAGCGGCTGCAGGTGCTGCTCGCCTATGAGCGCCGCAGCCGTGGCCAGCCCGATCTCGTCTCCATCCTGCGCGAGGAGATCATGGCTGTGATCGCCAAGCATGTGCAGATCGACCAGGACTACCTCCAGGTCTCGATGGACCGCGGCGAGACCATGTCGACGCTGGAAATCGACATCCAGATCCCCAACAAGAGCGCCGTGCCGCTGGCCATGGCGGGGTGAGTTAGCACGACTGGTTCCTCGCCCCCACGTGAGTGGGGAGAGGTGGCCGCGAAGCGGTCGGAGATGGGGAGCGCGGCGCTGGCGGGTTCCCTCTGATCATTTCAATGCCACTCCGTCTCGGGCTCCGCCCGAGCCGCCTTGCCGGGGCGAGCCACGGGGCTCGCCCGTCCTTCGGCCCCCTCATTTCATGGCTGCGAGGAATTCCGGTCCGGCGGCGTCGGCGCCGCTCCAACCGACCAGCCCTCCACCGAAGTGGGCAGGGTTGCTCGGCATCCAGATCGCCAATGTGCTTAGTTCACGTTCGCTAACAGGGGCTTCCCCTGCGGAACAAGCGGGAGTAAGGATATATATTAGCAATTTGTTAAATATGCGATTGAGTATGCGTAGGGGAGTTCGCCATGAACTTCAAGAACCTGATCAAGCGTGCTGAAGACGTAGATAACGCACTCCAGGAGTTGCAGGACGATCTGGCGGACGCCCTGGATGCCAGCCTCGACAGCGACTACCAGACGCCAACGGGCGATGATGTCCCCGATGCCGCGTCAGCCGCCGATGCCTCGCCACCCCAGGCCGACGCGGCGCCTGCGGATGCCGCGGACGTTCCGGATGGGACGGGCAGCGCCGACACCGCCGAAACCACGCCGCGACTGACGCCCCATGCCCAGACCCGGCTGGCGGCGTTGAATGCCTTCGAAGGGATGTTCCACGACGCCAGGGACTATCTGGATGAGATCAACGGCAAATTGTCGGAAATCTCGACCTCGCACCATCTGACGCGCGAATTCCTCAACATCCTGCACACCGACATTCTTCGTGCCAATGAGCTGGAGCTCGCGAATGCCGGCCTGATCGCGGAGCAGAGAGCGCTGTCGGAAAAGCTGCACGACACGGCGGCGAAGCTGCGCGAGCGTGACGGCGCGTGCGAATTGCTGCAGCAGCGCGAGACCAGCCTGGTCCAGGACCGGGAGACGCTTCGCGCAACGCTTGCAGCTGTAAGGCTCGAACTTGCCGAGGCGGCCAATGCCAGCGCCAAGCGCGACGCGGAATTCGGCGACATCGCCAACCGGCTGACGGCCAGGACGGTCGAGGCCAACAGGCGCTTGCGCGAGAGCAAGATGCTGCGGGAAAAACACGTCACCCTGTCGGCCGAGCTCGACAAGGTGTTGAAGCGGGAGACCCAGGCGCGTCACAGGCTGGACGAGCTTTCGACGATCCACGCCAGCGAAGCGGCGCGGCTCGCCGAACTGCTGGCCGCGCTCGCAAGGAGCGAGAAAGAGGAGATGCGGCTGCAGAAGTCGCTCGAGGCCACACAGGCGAAGCTGGCGGAAAAGACCGAATCGGCCAGCATGATGGAAGGCGACTGGGAAGCCGAACGGGCTCGCGGCCAGACGGAAATGCGCGGATTGCGTTCCGAGATACAAGACCTGGAAACGCGGCTGGAGCGGGCCTCGAACGAGAACAGCGCGGCTGCCGCCGAGATCGCCAGGCTCAAGACCGAGCTGGACGACGCAGTGGCCGAAAAGATGATCGCCGAGGAAAGATTGTCCGCGCTCGCCAATGAGAACGAAACCGACAAGCTGAACCTCTCGAAAGCCAACGCCAATCTTTCGCAGCTTGCGCTGCAGCAGGCATCGGAGGACATACAACGAGACGTCCAGCGGCAGGAATGCGAGGATCTGCGGGCCGAAATCGCGTCGCTCAATGCCCGGATCAAGGAATTGCTGCCCTACGAGCGGCTCCACAAGGCCACCAACGCCCGATCGCGTGAGGGCGAGGTGGTCGAGATCGCCACCGTGGTGGCCAAGAAAGCCCGTGCCACGGGCAGGCGGCCCATCCGCAGGACTCTGCGCGCCACGTCGTAGCGCGCCTCGCAGGCGCGGCCGCGGCCCCATTGCTTGGCAGCATCCAGGCTTTGGGCCGCTTTCCACCTTGCGGCATCGCGCAATTACACCGCCGCGAACACCACCGTCTGCGCCAGCCCGCCGCCTTGGCGGTTCTCCAGCGTCACGGTGCCGCCGTAGCGCTCGATGATTTCCTTGGCGATGGCGAGGCCGAGGCCGGCGCCGGGAATGAATTGCTGGCGGCCGGGGTCGACGCGGAAGAAGGGCTCGAAGGCCTTGTTGATGAGGTCGGGCGGAATGCCCGGGCCGACATCCGATATGGAGAGCACGGCGCGCCTGTCGGCGAGGTCGAGCGCGACCGTGCAGGCCTTGCCGTGGGTGGCGGCGTTGACGATCAGGTTGCGCAGCGCGCGGCGCAGGCCGAGCGCGCCGGCGCGCACCGAAACCTTGTCGAGATGGCCGATGGAGACGGAATGGCCGAGCGTGGCCATCTCGGCCGATATGTCGCGCACCATCTTTTCCAGATCCAGCGGCTCGACGGCATCCTGGTTGACCTCCTCGCGCACCAGGCGGATGGCGCTGTCGGCGATGCGGTCGAGCTCGTCGAGGTCGTGCAGCCACTTGTCGCGCTCTTCGTCGAGGAATTCGGCGCGCAGCCGCATGCGCGTCATCGGCGTGCGCAGGTCATGGCCGGCGGCGGCCACCAGCCGCATGCGGCTTTCCATGGCGGTCTTGAGTCGCGACGAGAGCTGGTTCAGCGCGTGCGCCGTCGCCTTGACCTCGGCCGAGCCCACCTCCGGCACCGGCGCCAGCACGCCGTCGCTACCGATCTTGGAGACAGTGGCCTCCAGCATTTCGAGCGGCCGGATCAGCACCGCGGTGAAATAGACGGAGACGGCGGTAGCGCCGGCGACGATCAGCGAAATCCAGCCGGCTAGCACCAGCCATTCGCGTTTGGGCGGATCGATATGGGCAATTTCCAGGACCGCCCAACGGCTGTCTGGCAGGCGCATGGAGGCTCGCTGGCCGGGTTCATCCGGTTTGTCGCTGATGACGGCCAGGGCGTCGAAGCCGCGACGGTGCAGCAGATCATTGAGCATTGCCGTCTCCTGCCGGTCCACCTTGCCATTGGCCGGCCGGTCGCTGAATTGCACCCGCAGCACGTCGGGTATGGGTCCCGGCAGCAGCCGCACCACGAGCTCCATCTGCTGGGCAACCCAGGGCACGACGAGTTCCGGCGGCGGCCCGCCGCCGCGCACGCTGATGACGGCGGCGGTCGCCAGGCCGACGACGCCGACGATCGAGGCAACCAGCAACAGGATGAGGCGGCGGCGCAGCGAGTTCACGCCTGCGCCTCCACCGTCTCGACGCGCGCGGTGAGCTGGTAGCCGCCATTGCGCACGGTCTTGAACAGCGGGCCGTCGCCGGTGTCGGCGAACTTGCGGCGCAGCCGGCTCATCAGCACGTCGACCGAGCGTTCGAGCGGGTCGCGCTCGCGGCCTTGCGTGAGATCAAGCAGCTGGTCGCGCGACAAGAGCCGGCCAGGGCGGTCGAGGAACACCTGCAACAGGTCGAATTCGGCGCCGGTGAGGTCGACGGCCGCACCTTGCGCATCCGTCACCTTGCGCGTGTCCGGCTCCAGCCTGTAGCTGGCGAAGCGGTAGGCGCGGGGCGGCGGCGCGGGTGCCGCTTCCTCCGGCGTCGAGCGTCTCAGCACGGCGCGGATGCGGGCGGTGAGCTCGCGCGGGTTGAACGGCTTGCCGAGATAGTCGTCGGCACCGAGCTCCAGCCCGATGATGCGGTCGACATCCTCCTTCAGCGCCGTCAGCAGGATAACGGGGATATGCGGCTTGCGGTCGCGCAAGGCGCGGCAGATGTCGAGCCCGGAACCATCCGGCAGCATGACGTCGAGCACGATCAGGTCGAACTGGCCCGAGGCCAGCTTCTGCTCGCATTCGCGCCGGTCGGCCGCCACCGAGACGCGAAACCCCTGACCGTCGAGATAGCGCCCGAGCAGCGTGCGGATTTCGCGGTCGTCGTCGACGACGAGGATGTGGGGTTGTGACTGCATTGCCGTGCCCTTTGCTTGGCGCCGATTATAGGGAGAGCGGCGCGCAAGCGGCATGGAAAATTGCAACGCAATGTTTCTGGCCCGGGGCGGGAAACATTGGGAAACAAATTGCCCTTTTGCGGAAACCTTCGGCAACACGCCGACGCGAAGCAGACAAACACGCTTCCTATCCTCCCGGCGTCCAAAGCATGGATGAAAGGAACACCGTCATGCGAAGCAGACTTCTTGCGCTCGGCCTGTTTTCCGCCGCCGCCATCCACCCCGCGCTGGCGGCGCAGCCCGGTCCGGGCGCGGCGCCCGGCGAGCCGCCGGTCATGGCAATGCAGGATGGACCAGATCACGGCCCAATTCGGCATCCGCCGCAAGGATGGGGTCCACAGGGTTTTGGCCCACACGGTTTCGGCCCGGAAGGTTTTGGCCCCCGCCGCATGGGGCCGCCGCCGGAATTCATGCTGGCCGCCCGGCTGGCCGCGCTCGAAACCCGCGTCGGCATCCGCAGCGAACAGCTCGACGCCTGGCGCGACTACACCAGCGCGCTGCAGGCGGTGCTGTCGCCGCCGCGGCCTGATCGCGGTCCGGGCGGTACCGGCGGGCCAGATGGCGGGCCGCAGGCGAAAGGCCCCGATGCGGGGTCTGTCGGCAAGCCCGATCCCTTCGCCTTCCAGGAAAGGCTGGCCGACGACGTCACGGCGCGCGCGGCCTCGGCCGCGAAGCTGAAGGGCGCAATAGCCGAGCTGCGCGCCAAGCTCACGCCGGAACAGCTCGAGATCCTCGCTTCGGCGGAACGCCCGCACGGACCACCCCCCGGTCCCTGGGGCGGCCCGCCGGATGATGCAGCCAGTCCGGCAGGCCCGCCCAATGATGGCCTGGTGATGCCGCCACCCCAGCCCGGGAATGGCTGATAACCTGACCGGCTGCGCCGGCCGGCCCCGGTACCCAACCCGTTCCCGGGCCGGCCGGTTTCCTTCCCGGGCCGGCGGATCGCGCCGTCCCGGGTTCTCCCCATGAGACTGAAGGCACGACAATGTGGGACGCCCTGATGCTGCTGCGGCTGATCGCATCGGCCAGCCCGAAATTTTCGCTCGGCCATCCCGGGCGCGCCAGCCATGCGGCGCTGCCCGGGCGCGCCGGCCATGCGGCGCTGCCGGCCGACACGCTGAAGGGCGCCATCCGGCTGGCCTTCGCCGCCTCGCGCCTGTCGCTGCCAGTCTCGCAGCATGCCAATGGCCACGGCAATCATGATCGCAAGATCGCGTCAGACCTGGCAAGGCGCCTGGCATGTCGGCGCTGATCGGCATAATGACGCGGGGGCATCGCGGCCAGCCACTCGATCCTCGAGTGCGCGCCAGTCGCGAAGCAGGAGCGCGACATGAGCCGCTTCGAAGCACCCCTCGACGCCGCCCTTGGATGCGCGCGGCCCCTCGTTACGACATCGACCGTCCTCGCCTCCGACCGCCGGCATTCGGCCTCGCCCCCATTGGGCGATCCGATGCCCAGGCGGTAACCGCTCCTCCAGCGAAAGATCATTCAACCCATGTCTATCCAGTCCAGCCAGTCCTTTTCGCCGGTTCGCCGGTTCGCGCCCTGGACGGCGCTTGCCACGGCCCTTCTCCTGGCGGCCTGCTCACAGGAGGGCGGCAAGGCTCCCGCGGGCATGGGCGGTGTCGGCAAGCCCGAAGTCGGCGTCGTCACGCTGCATCCGCAATCGGTGGCGATAACGGCCGAACTGCCGGGGCGCACGGCGGCGTCGCTGATCGCCGAGGTGCGACCGCAGGTCGACGGCATCATCCAGCGGCGCCTGTTCAAGGAAGGCAGCGAGGTGGCGGCTGGACAGCCGCTCTACCTCATCGACCCGGCGAGCTACAAGGCGGCCTATGACAGCGCGATCGCCGCGCAGCAGAAGGCGGCGGCGGCGGTGCCCACCGCGCAAGCCAAGTTCGACAGATATGCCGGCCTCTTGAAGCAGAACGTTGTTTCCAAACAGGATTATGACGATGCCGCCGCCACGCTTGCACAGGCGCAGGCGGATGTGGCTTCCGCCAAGGCCAGCGCGGAAACCGCGCGCATCAGCCTCGACCGCACCTCGATCACCGCGCCGATCGCCGGCCGCATCGACAAGTCGACGCTGACGCCGGGCGCGCTGGTCACCGCCAACCAGGAGACGGTGCTGACCACGATCCGTTCGCTCGACCCGATCAATGTCGACGTCACGCAGTCGAGCACCAATCTGCTCAACCTGCGCCAGGCGATCTCGGAGGGACGGCTGAAGTTCAGCGGCCCCAATGTCAGCGTCAAGCTGAAGCTCGAGAACGGCACCATCTACGCGCAGACCGGCAAGCTGGAATTCTCCGGCGCAAATGTCGACCAGACCACCGGCACATTCGCCTTGAGAGCGGAGTTTCCCAATCCCGACCGCCTGCTTCTGCCCGGCATGTATGTGCGGGCGCTGGTCGAGGAGGGGGTCGCCCAGAACAGCTTCCTGGTGCCGCAGCGCGGCGTCACCCGCAACACAAAGGGCGAGGCGACGGCCATGGTCATCAATGCGCAGGGCAAGGTCGAGACGCGGGTGCTCGCCGTGCGCAACACCGTCGGCAACAACTGGCTGGTCGATAGCGGTGTCGGCGATGGCGACCGCGTCATCGTCGAAGGACTGCAGCTCGTGCGCCCCGGCGGCGACGCGACCGGCGTCGAAGTGACGATCGACGAGGCGACCGGCGAGATCAAGGACCGTGGTCAGACATCGGCCTTGCCGGCCCCATCCAAGATGGCCAGCACCGGCCAGCAACCCGCCGCCTCGACCGGGAACTGAGACGATGTCAGCATTTTTCATCAACCGACCGATCTTCGCCTGGGTGATCGCCATCGTGATCATGCTGGGCGGCCTGCTCGCGCTCACCACGCTGCCGATCTCGCAATATCCGCAGATCGCGCCGACCACGGTCAACATCAGCGCCACCTATCCCGGCGCCGACGCGCAGACGGTCGAGAATTCGGTGACCAAGGTCATCGAGCAAGGCATGACCGGCATCGACAATCTCGACTACATGACGGCGACGTCGACCTCGACCGGTTCGGCCTCGATCACGCTGACTTTCACCAGCACGGCCGATCCCGACACCGCGCAGGTGCAGACGCAGAACAAGCTGCAACTGGTGCAGTCGCAACTGCCGCAGGTGGTGCAGAGCAACGGCATCACGGTTTCAAAGTCCTCGACCGGCTTCCTGATGGTCATCGGCTTCGTCTCCAGCGACGGCAAGATGAACTCCACCGATCTCGCCGACTATGTCGATGCCACCGTCAACGACACGCTGAAGCGCGTCGAGGGTGTCGGTTCGACGCAGCTCTTCGGCTCGGGCTATGCCATGCGCATCTGGCTCGACCCGGACAAGCTCGCAAAATACGCGCTGATGCCGAATGACGTGGCGAGCGCCATCGAGGCGCAGAACACGCAGGTTTCGGCCGGCCAGCTCGGCGGCCTGCCGGCGCGCAAGGGCCAGCAGCTCAACGCCACGGTGACCGCCAAGAGCCGGCTGCAGACCGCCGAACAGTTCCGCAACATCATCCTCAAGAGCCAGACCGACGGTTCGCTGGTCCGCCTCAACGACGTCGCCACCGTCGAACTCGGCGCCGAGAGCTATACGACGCAAGCCAACTACAACGGCAAGCCGGCGGCCGGCGTCGCCGTCAACCTGGCGACCGGCGCCAACGCCATCAGCACCGCCGAAGCGGTGCGCTCGACGATCAACCGGCTGAGCTCGACCTTCCCGCAAGGGGTCGAAGTCGTCTACCCCTACGACACCTCGCCCTTCGTGCGGCTGTCGATCGAGGAGGTGGTCAAGACGCTGGCCGAGGCGATCGTGCTGGTGTTCCTGGTGATGTTCATCTTCCTGCAGAATTTGCGGGCGACGATCATCCCGACCATCGCCGTGCCGGTGGTGCTGCTCGGCACGTTCGGCGTGCTGTCGCTGTTCGGCTATTCGGTCAACACGCTGACCATGTTCGCCATGGTGCTCGCCATCGGCCTGCTCGTCGACGACGCCATCGTCGTGGTCGAGAATGTCGAGCGCGTCATGGCGGAGGAGGGGCTGCCGCCGAAAGAGGCGACGCGAAAATCGATGAACGAGATCACCGGCGCGCTGATCGGCATCGCCACCGTGCTGTCGGCGGTGTTCGTGCCGATGGCCTTCTTCGGCGGCTCGACCGGCATCATCTACCGGCAGTTCTCGGTGACCATCGTCTCGGCCATGGTGCTGTCCGTGCTGGTGGCGCTGGTGCTGACGCCGGCGCTGTGCGCCACCATCCTGCGGCGGCCGAAGGACCATGCCACGCAGACGGGTCCGTTCGGCTGGTTCAACCGGATGTTCGATCGCGGCACGACGGCCTATCGCGACGGTTCGCATGGCATCATCAACCGGGGAAAACGCTTCCTCGTCGTGTTCCTGGCCATTGTCGTCGCCATGGGCTGGATGTTTGCCCGGCTGCCGAGCTCGTTCCTGCCGGAAGAGGACCAGGGCATCCTGATCACCAGCGTGCAATTGCCGGTCGGCGCCACGCAGGACCGCACCGAGCGCGTGCTGAAGCAGGTCACCGACCACTATCTCAACGACGAAAAGGACGCTGTCGACGGGGTCTTCACCGCGTCGGGCTTCGGCTTCGGCGGCGCCGGGCAGAATGTCGGCATCGGCTTCGTGCGGCTGAAGGATTTCAGCCAGCGCAAGTCGCCCGCAATGGCCGCGCAGGCGATCGCCGGCCGCGCCATGGGTGCGTTCTCCAAGATCAGGGATGCGCAGGTCTTCGCTCTGGCGCCCCCCGCAATCCAGGGTTTCGGCAACACCAACGGCTTCGACTTCTACCTGCAGGACGTCAATGGCGCCGGCCATGACGCGCTGATCCAGACGCGCAACCAGCTTCTGGGTCTTGCCGCGCAAAGCAAGCTGCTCGCCAACACGCGCCCCAACGGACAGGAGGACCAGCCGCAGTTCTCGGTCGACATCGACCAGGAAAAGGCCAGCGCGCTGGGCGTCAGCCTCGCCGACATCAACAACACGCTGTCCAGCGCCTGGGGCAGCGACTACGTCAACGACTTCATCGATCGCGGACGGGTGAAGCCGGTCTACATGCAGTCGGACGCGAATTTCCGCATGCAGCCGGAGGGCCTCGACAAATGGCAGGTCCGCAATGCCAGCGGCGCCATGGTGCCGTTCTCGGCCTTTGCCTCCAGCCACTGGACATTCGGTTCGCCAAGGCTCGAGCGCTACAATGGCTCGGCGGCGGTCGAAATCCAGGGCGCGGCGGCGGCCGGTGTCAGCTCGGGCGCGGCGATGGACGAGATCGACAAACTCGTCGCGCAATTGCCGGCCGGCTATTCGCATGAATGGACCGGGCTGTCGCATCAGGAGCGGCTTTCGGGCAACCAGGCGATGTCGCTCTACGCGATTTCGGCGCTGGTCGTGTTCCTGTGCCTGGCCGCGCTCTATGAGAGCTGGTCGATCCCGTTCGCGGTCATGCTGTCGGTGCCGATCGGCATCTTCGGCGCGCTGCTCGCGGCAAGCCTGTTCGGCCAGACCAACGACGTCTATTTCAAGGTCGGGCTTTTGACCACGATCGGGCTGGCCGCCAAGAACGCCATCCTGATCGTCGAGTTCGCTATCGAGCGGCAGGCGGCCGGCATGGGGCTGGTGGAGGCGACGCTGGAGGCGGCGCGACAGCGATTGCGGCCGATCCTGATGACGTCGCTGGCCTTCATCCTCGGCGTCACGCCGCTGGCGATCGCCACCGGCGCCGGCTCGGGGGCGCAGAACTCCGTCGGCATCGGCGTGATGGGCGGCATGATCGCGGCGACGGTGATCGGCGTGTTCCTGGTGCCGCTGCTGTTCGTCACGGTGCGGCGCATCTTCATGGGCAGGGTGGCTAAACCAGATCCCGGGCGGGATACGGGCGAAACGCCGGTGACGGCCAACCAGCAATAAGGGGTTCTCACATGACAGGTCTTGAACGTGGCTCGGTGGCCGCGAGGCGGCTCCTTGCGCCTATTCTCGGCGCGGCCTTGCTCGCGGGATGCGTCGTCGGTCCGGACTATCGGACGCCCATCCTGCCGATGCCGGCAAACTGGAGCGGCCAGAAGCCGACCAAGTCCGCCCAGCCGGCGCGGCTTTCACAATGGTGGCAGCGCCTGCGCGACCCGCAGCTCAACATGCTTGTCGCGGAAGCGGTCGCCGGCAATCTCGATGTCGCGACCGCGAAGGCCAAGATCCGCGAGGCGCGCGCCAGCTACCGCCAGAGCGCCGGCACATTGCTGCCGTCGGTGGATGGATCCGGCTCGATCACGCGCAACAAGTCGGCCGAGACGACATCGGGCGCCAATTCCATCTACGCGGAATACCAGGCCGGCTTCGACGCCAGCTGGGAACTCGACCTGTTCGGCGCCAACCGCAGGGGTGTCGAGGCCGCGCGCTTTGGGGTGGATGCGTCCGAGCAGGAATTGCGCTCGACCCTTCTGACCCTGGTCGGCGATGTCGCGTCCTATTACACCCAGGCGCGCGGCTACCAGGCGCGCATCGCGCTCGCCCGGCGCTCGGCCGTATCGCAGCGGCAGACCGCCGAACTCACCCGCACCATGGCGCAGGCGGGATCGGCGACGGCGGCCGATGTCGCCAAGGCGATGGGCCAAGCGGCCAGCACCGAGGCCGCTGTGCCGACGCTGGAAGCAAGCTATGCCGAAGCGGTGCATCGCCTTTCGGTGCTGACGGGCCGGCCACCGGCGGCACTCAACGAGCGGCTGAAGCGCGGCAAGCCGATCCCGGCGCCACGCTTGCCGATGCCGACCGGAATTCCGGCCGACATCCTGCTGTCGCGCCCGGATGTGCTGATGGCCGAGCGGCAATACGCGCAATACACCGCCAAGGTCGGCCAGGCCGAGGCGGCGCGCTATCCCTCGGTCAGCCTGACGGGAGACATCAGCACGGCGGCCCTCAATCTCGGCGACCTCGGCGAGAATTCGTCCATCGGCTGGTCCTTCGGGCCGACGCTCAGCGTGCCGCTGTTCAACGCCGGCCAGTTGCAGGCGGCCGCCGACGTCGCCCGCGCGCAGCGCGACCAGTATTTCATCGCCTACCGGTCTTCGGTGCTGACCGCGCTCGAGGATGTCGAGAACGCGCTGGTGCTGATGGCGCAGGAGCGCATCCGCATCGGCAAGCTTGCCGCGTCGGCGAAATCCTACGGCGATGCGGCGCGGCTGGAAGGCACGCTCTACAAGGCGGGCGAGACCAGCCTTCTCGACGTGCTCGACGTCCAGCGCTCGCTCTACTCGGCCGAGGATTCGCTGCTGCAGAGCCGCGTCCTTTTGGCGACCAACTACATCGCCCTCAACAAGGCGCTCGGCGGCGGCTGGGACGGCGCGGTCGATGCCGCCAAGCCCGAGATCGTCGACGTCAAGACCGGGCCGCGGCTGGCGAAGGCGGAGCCCTAAGCGGCTTCATGGAGACGGGCTGTTCCGTCCGTCCCGCAGGGTTGCCACTTTGGCGTGACATGTGATCGCCAGCCTGACGGCTATCCCTTGTTGGACTCCCGGCGCCGAGCTGGCGTTTGCCGGGCCGCAGGGCGCGCCTGGCCTCCGCCGGCATCAGGCGCCGCCAGTGCCTTCACGACCGTCGCGGCGCCGCCATTCGCCGCATGCGCGACACTCGGTCCGATCTGGCCGGCGGCGAGTTGCGAGAGCTCAGTCCGCGAGGAGACCTGCAATTTGCGGTAAATGTTGTTCATATGAATTTTCAGCGTACCTTTCGAGATGCCGACGTCGAAGGCGATCTGCCCGGTCGGCTTTTCGGCGAGAACTTGCCGCGCGATCTCGATTTCGCGGCTCGTCAGCCTCTGCGAGAGGCTCCGCCATTTCGTCCTGCGCGACGCCTCGTTCTGGACGGCCTCGCTGACAATCTCGGCGGGCAGCCACCGGCCTCCGGCGGCAACCCGGTGCAGGCATTTGAGCAGGGCGTCGACGGCGGCCTCCTTGAACACGATGCCGGCAACGCCAACCGCGACAGCGTCGTAAAGCTGGGCCTGAGAGGCGCCGACCGTCAAAAGCACACAAGACGTCGCGAGCCCTTGCCGGCCGATTTCGGCGGCGACATCGAGGCCGTTCAGTCCCGGCATGCTGATGTCGAGCACCGCGACATCAGGCACGTCGCGCTGGATGGCCGTCAGGGCGGCCGCGCCGTCCCGCGCCGAACCGACCACCGCGAAATTCGGGTCGCGGGCAATCATGTCGATCAGGCCGTGCAACAGCAGCGGGTGGTCGTCGGCGACGAAAACCGTGACCATGTTCAGTTCGCTGGCTGCCGAACTTCTCGGCCAGGGTTCCATGGCGCGGTGCGGCCATCGATGGCTTCCGGTGGCCGCCGGCGCCCGTGCTCGGTCATGGCGTCTTCTCCCCTTGCGTGTCTTTGTGACACATCAGCGACTTCATCGTGCCGGAAGCGAACATCGCGACCCGGCCCTCATCCTGCGAAGCGTGAGGCCATGCTGACAGAAGCAGCGTGGTTGCGCAAAACATTAGCAACTGCTTAGTTAATCCTCAAGCGGCGCGCCGTGCAAAATGCGTGGCGGCGGACTGAAAGCAGATGCCACGCCGATGTGCCGATGCTGATCTTCATCTTGGATGATTCATCGGCGCTATCACGAAATTTTTGTAGATCCGACCGTGAATCTCCGGTTCGTGAAATAACTAAGCCAAAGCAACGCAATTATTCTTGTCTGCAAAAGCACTTTTTCAGAACTGAAATCGACTTTCCTGCATATAACCGGGGTTATATAGACGGACGCATTGCAACCTGCGCAATATGGTTTGGGAAATATTAACGTCCAGGCAATCGTAGGATTGTCGGGGTTGGGGCTTTGGGTGTGGGTATAACGGTCAGTCCGACGGCGGGCCAGTTCCGTCATACGGCAATAGCTGTGTCCGGCGAATGGGAGGCAGTCTCCGCGCCGAACCTTTCTCCTTTCAAAGTCGTCGATTTTGTCACGAACGATTGCTCGCCTGCCCGGCCGCGTCCCTCGGACGCTGCGCGCCGGCGCTGCGATCAGGCCGGAATAGATGGGGGCGGCCCGACCGCCGACCGCACAACAATGTGGAGGAAGTAGCATGGCGATCGATATTGGCAGTGGCGTCCTTCTCGAGGCAACGACGGTAGGGTCGGGCACCGGCAGTTACGATTCCTTCCTGAGGCTGCAGGCGACAGGTATCGAGGAGGGCTTCAACACCGACCAGAACGGCAACGTCGTCGACAACAAGGCGTCCTTCACCCACGACCTGCAATACGGCAACATGCAGTCGATCAATGTCGACGGCGTCGACTATATCGAATTCCGGCTCGACCTCAATGAAAGCAACAATGAGACAAACGGCAACATCACGCTGACCGGCCTGGACATCTACATTTCAAACGCCGGAGCAACGCTTGCCGACTACGATGCGGATTTTGCGGGATTCACCACCGTCTTTCATCTTGACCTGAACGACCCCCAGTATTTGATTGACTCCAATCATGGCTCGGGAACGGACGACTACCGGGTGCTCGTGCCGGTCAGCGACTTCACGGCGGCCGGTGTCTTTCCCGACTCCTATGTGACGCTGTTTTCGAGCTTCTCAGGGGCCAATGGGGGCTTCGAGGAGTGGCGCACGCTTACGACGCCCGGCACCGGCACTGATGCGCCTGGAATCGGCATCGACAAGGTAACGGTCGACGGCTCGGCGATCGGCGACGATCTGCAGGTTCTCTCCGGGGACACGATCACCTGGCAATACACGGTCAGCAATACCGGCAATGTCGCATTGTCGAACATCGTCGTCACCGACGACCACAATGACGTGGTCGTGACGGCGGTTCTCAGCGGCGGTTTCAACGTCGGGGACACCAACCAGGACGGCAAGCTCGACACCACCGAGCACTGGAGCTTCATCGGCACCAGCATCGACAAGGCCGTCATCGGCGACTATGCCAATATCGGGACGGTGACCGGCTCGGCCGGGGCGGTCACCGTAACAGACAGCGACGGCTCCAGCTATTTCGGCGCCGATCCCGAGATCAAGATCGACAAGGTGACGGTCGACGACGGGGTCAAGGGCGACACTCTGACGATCCTGACCAACGAGCCGATCTCGTGGGAATACACGGTGACCAATATCGGCAACGTCGCGCTGTCGGGTATCTCCGTCACCGACAGCGACGGCGGCGTGACGCCGGTCGCGGTGCTTGGCAACGGCCATGTCACCAATATCGGCGACAGCAACGACAACAACATGCTCGACGCCGGCGAGATCTGGAAGTTCTCGGCAACCGGTACCTCCGTGGCTGGCCCTTACAGCAACACCGGTACCGCCTCCGGCTCCTTCACCGACGATGCCAATCACACACGCACCGCCACGGCCACCGACGACTCCGGCTATACCGGCGCCGATCCGCACATCACGCTCGACAAGAAGACCAACGGCGTCGACCATGGCCTCAACATCTTCCAGGGCCAGCCGGTGACCTGGACCTACGATGTCAAAAACGACGGCAATGTCGCGCTCGCCCATGTGGTTGTGACCGACGACAACGGCACCGCCGGCACCGCCGGCGATGATTTCCATCCAACCGCTATCCTCAGCGGCGGCTTCAACAGCGGCGACATCAACCAGAACGGCCTGCTCGATACAAACGAGACCTGGCACTACCAGGCGACCGGCGTCGCGCAGCTGGGCAGCTACGTCAACACCGCCACGGCCACCACCGATGCCTTCGTCGACACGGCCTTGCATTCGCGTACGCCGCTCGCCACCGACAGCAGCGACTATGAAGGCTTCTCGAACAAGGCGCTGACGCAGGGATTCTGGGGCAGCCACGCGGATGCATGGGACAATATTGCCGGCAATGAGGGCAATCCCACCAAGAGCGCCGTCGCCAGCCATGTTCTGTCCGGCCTCGACGTCAATCCGCGTACGGATGGCTATTTGCTGCTCGGCGACAGCAACGGCGACGGCATTGCCAACGATGCGCACGATCTCCTGATTTCGAACGCTCTGGCCAAGTCCATCGAATCGAGTTCGACCGGCGGTGACGCACGCGTCATCATGTTGCAACAGGCGATCGCCACCCAGCTCAACATCGACAACCATGTCGGTCAGCCCAACGACCTGATCGACGAGGCGGTGATGTGGCTGACCAAGCAAGGAGCGTGGTCAACTGTCGGCGTGAATGTCGATACCAACAATGACGGGGTCGTTGATGAGAATGGGGCTCACACGGCGCTTACGGGTGCGGCGGTGAAGACTTCGTCGGCTGCCTGGACAAGCTATGTCGACGTCACCGATCCGAGCTCCGGCATCACCGACTGGAACGGCGGCAAGGAGGCCGATGGCGAGGGCCTCAAGAATGCGCTGATGTGGTTCAACCAGGGGCAACTGGTGACGTCCGGACCGGGACCGGCCGGCAATGTCGCCTGGTTCGACGGGACCAACATCGTCGAAGAGCATCGCAACACGCTCGATCAATTCTGGCTCACGCTGCATCTAGTGGGGGGCCTGACGGGCATCGCCTGAGGCTGGTCTCCGGCCGTCGGCCGGGTGCCTTGCCGCAGCGCCGCCCACATGGATTGGCATGGAAAGGGGCTCCGCGATCTTCAATTCGGCGCAGGCCAGGGTCAGGTCCTTGGGTCTGGTTTTGATAGCCTGCGCCCTTTTTCCTGCACTCGGTGGCATGTTGACGACATCGCCAGGCGTCTGGCTGTTCTGCCTGGCGTTCGCGATGTTTGGCGCTCTTCTGCTGTTTCGGGGACGCAATCCTTTTCGCGCTGAAACCGCTCCTGGCGCAGCCCCCGGCGTCGCGGCGACGGCGCGAAAGGCTGCCGGGCCCGGTGCCCGGCAGCCCAATCCTCGGCAGCAGGGATCGGAACTCTCGGCGGCAATCAAATCCTGCCGCTCGGCCTTCATCGCCATCGCACTGTTCAGCGGCGTCCTCAACGTCCTGATGTTGTCCAGTTCGATCTATATGCTCGAGGTCTACGATCGCGTGCTGCCGAGCCGCAGCGTGCCGACGCTGATCGGCCTCAGCCTGCTCGTAGCCATCCTCTACGCCGGACAAGGCGTGCTCGATTTCATCCGCGGCCGCATCCTGGTGCGCATCGGGGGAGCCCTCGACGAAGCGCTCGGCGCCCGCGTCTATTCCAGCGTCCTCAAGCTGCCGCTCAAGGTCGGGCGCAATGGCGACAGCATGCAGCCGGTGCGCGATCTCGACAGCGTGCGGACCTTCCTGTCGGGCACCGGCCCGACCGCGCTGTTCGACCTGCCGTGGCTGCCGCTCTATCTAGCCATCATCTTCATGTTCCACGTGCTCCTCGGCGTAACCGCCCTGGTCGGAGCGATCGTGCTCGTCCTGTTGACCGTCCATGCCGAGCGGCTGACGCGCAAGCCGGTCACATCAGGCACCCAGACCGGCATCATCCGCAACGGCCTGACCACGACCGGCAACCGCAACGCGGAAGTCATCGCGGCTCTCGGCATGGGCGGCAGGATGGCGAAGCGATGGGAAGAGGCCAACCGCGACTATCTCGCCGAGCAGCGCAGCGTCAGCGATATCGCCGGCGGCTTCGGCGCCGTGTCCAAGGTGCTACGCATGCTCCTGCAATCGGCCATGCTCGGCATCGGCGCCTGGCTGGTCATCGAACAGCAGGCGACCGCGGGCATCATCATCACGGCATCGATCCTGAGCGGGCGGGCGCTGGCGCCCGTCGATCTGGTCATCGCCAACTGGAAAGGTTTCCTGACCGCGCGGCAGGGCTGGCAGCGGCTGACCAAGATTCTTGCCGCATTGCCCGCCGATGCCGAGCCGATGGTCATGCCCGCGCCGAGCCGCCACGTCTTCATGCAGAACGTCAGCGTCGCCGCGCCCGGCGTGCAGCGGCTGCTGGTGCAGGACGCCAGCTTCGCACTGGAAGCGGGACACGCCGTCGGCATTATCGGTCAGAGCGGTTCGGGCAAGTCGACGCTGGTCAGGGCGCTTGTCGGAGCCTGGCCGTCGGCCGCCGGCAGGATCCGGCTCGACGGCGCCGACCTCGATCAGTGGTCGCCGGAAGACCGCGGCCATTTCATCGGTTATCTGCCGCAGGACGTCGAGTTGTTCGCCGGCTCGATCGCCGAGAACATCGCGCGTTTCGAACCCGACGCCGATCCCGCATTGGTGATCGCAGCCGCCAGGGCAGCCGGCGCGCATGATCTCATCGTCGGTTTCCGCGATGGCTACGAGACGCAGATCGGCGAACTTGGCGAGGCCGTCTCGGCCGGTCAGCGCCAGCGCATCGCGCTGGCCCGCGCGCTCTATCGCGATCCGTTCCTGGTGGTGCTCGACGAACCGAATTCCAACCTCGACGCCGAAGGCGAACAGGCGCTGTTTCAGGCTATTGTGTCGGTGCGGCAACGTGGCGGCATCGTCGTGCTCGTGGCACACCGGCCAAGCGCGCTCGGCACGGTCGATTTCATCCTCGCCATGAGCCAGGGCCGCGTCCAGGCGTTCGGGCTCAAGGACGATGTCTTGGCCAAGCTGTTTCCGCGGCCGCAACCGGCGGTGAGCGCCGTGCCGCACCTCAGGCTCGCCACCGAGGAGCCGGCGCCGCGGCCGGGCGCGGCGGCGGCAGGCGAGTAAAGGGGAGGGATGATGCCGAGTTCCTCCCACCAGTCCATTCAACGCTACATGCGCTGGGGCCTCGTCGCGGTCGCGGTGCTGGTCGGCGGCGTCGGCGGCTGGGCCTCGCTGACCCGCATTTCGGGAGCGGTCATCGCGTCGGGGGTCCTCGTCGTGGATTCCCACGTCAAGGACGTACAGCATTCGACCGGCGGCATCGTCGGCGAGATCGCGGCGCGTGACGGCGACCGTGTCAAGCGCGGGGCGCTGCTCGTGCGCCTCGATCCCACCGTGCCGGCGGCCAACCTCGCCGTCGTCACCAAGGCCCTCGATCAGTTGTCGGCACGCGAGGCGCGCCTCGAAGCGGAGCGCCGGGGTACCGATGCCATCGCCTTCCCCAGGGATATTCTCGATCGTCGCGGTGATGCGGCGATCGCGGAGATCATCGCCGGCGAGGAACAGGTCTTCGAGACAAGGCGTGCGGATCGTTCCGGCCGGAAGGGCCAGTTGCAGGAGCGCATCCTGCAGCTGCAGAAAGAGATTGGCGGGGACACGGCCCAGGCGGAAGCCAAGTCGCAAGAAATCGCGCTTGTCGAGGAGGAACTGGCCAGCATACGCGCGCTGTGGAAGAAGCGGCTGATCTCGATCGACCGCCTGACCGCCATGGAGCGCGAGTCGGCGCGGCTCGATGGCGAGCGCGGCCAGTTGACGGCGGCCCTGGCGCAAGCCCAGGGCAAGATCGCCGAGATCAATTTGCAGATCCTCCAGATCGACCTCGAACTCAGCACCGACGTCAACAAGGATTTGCGCGAGATCGACGGCAAGGTCGGCGAACTGACGGAGCGCAAGATCGCCGCCGAGGACCAGCTCAGGCGCATCGACATCCGCGCGCCGCAGGACGGCATCGTGCAGCAATCCATCGCCCACACCGTCGGCGGCGTCATCACCCCTGGCCAGACGATCATGCAGATCGTGCCCGACAGCGACAGCCTGACGGTCGAGGCCAAGATCGCGCCGAGCGACATCGACCAGCTGTGGGTCGGCCAGCCGGCGGCGCTGCGCTTCTCGGCCTTCAACCAGCGCACCACGCCGCAGATCAACGGGACGGTCGAACGAACCTCGCCGGACACGACGACCGACCAGCGCACCGGCATCAGCTACTACACTGTCCGCATCGCGACGACGAACTCGGAGATCGCGCGCCTCGGCGAGGTCAAGCTGGTTCCGGGCATGCCGGTCGAATCCTTCATCAAGACCGCCGACCGAACCGTGATCTCCTACCTCGTCAAACCGCTGCAGGATCAGCTCAACCGCGCCTTCAGGGAATGAGCGGGACATCTGGGATCGTTCGATCCGGTTGACGAATTGCCTCGGATTGCCGGGTGGCCGGCACAGGACCTGGCCCATGGCTGTCCGGGTAGTTCACGACGCGATGACCAAAATGTGCAACCCGAACCATCGGCTGTCCGTTTATGGTGCCATCGAGGTTATGCGATGTCCCGCGTCTACGATCTTGCATGCAATGGGGTCCGGCGTGTCTATGAAAGGCGCATAGACGCGCCGGCTATCCTCGATGCCGCCACCGATTTTCCGAACGCGGCGAAATTCATCGCCGCCTGGCGCGGCATACGCGACGAAGCGCTCGCGGTGCGGCTGGGCGGGGCGCCGCGCTTCCACGACATCATGCCGGAGCAGGCCGAGATCTCGGCCAATGACGGCCTCGACTGGCGCATGTTCGTGCTCAAGGCCTACGACATCGGGGTTCCCGAAAACCTGGCGCGGATGCCGGTTCTGAGCCAGTTGCTCGCCGAGTGTCCCGAAGTCAAATCGGCGGCCATCTCGTTCCTGGCGCCGCGCAAGCACATTCCCAGCCATCGCGGACCGTTTCGCGGCATCATGCGCTTTCATCTCGGCCTGGTCATTCCGCGGCAGACCGATGGCCGCCCCGCGACCATCATGATGATCAATCATCAGGAGAAGCGGATCACGGATGGCGAAGGCATGCTGTGGGACGACACCTTCTCGCACGAAGTGATGAACAACGCCGACGAGGCGCGCATTGCGCTGTTGCTCGACGTCTGGCGTCCGGGAATGCCGCTGGACATGGAAATCCTGTCCCGGCTCATCGTGCGCGGCGTGCAGGCGGGGATGCGCCACAGGGGCGTGTCCTTCTCCGGCTGAACCCTGTCCCTTTGTTTTTAAGCAATTTCCAAGGGAAAGCGCTAGGTCCTCACTCTTCTGAATTGCTTGGTCACGTGGCGACGACCAGCCGACGCGGCGCGGTCATTCGCCCGGTGGTGGGCGTGTCCTTGACAGCCTTAATTAATTTATTAACATTAGAAAATAATAGGGAGGAGAAGATGGGCGTCCATCACGGAGCAATCCTGCGCATCCTGCGCGACGACGGCCCGCAGTCGCGTGCCGAACTGGCGCGGCGGACCGCGCTCTCGCCGACCGCGCTGACCCATCTGACGGCGCATCTGCTCAGGGAAGGGACGGTCGTCGAGCTCAACCAGGCCGCCGCCGGCGACGCACCCGTCGGCCGGCCGGCCATCGGCGTCGCGCTGGTGCCGGATGCCCTGTCGGTGGTTGGCGTGCACATCGGCGCCGGCACCATCCATGCCACGATCACCGACCTCAAGGCTTCCTCGAAAGCCATGGCCTCGCAGTATTTCGACACCGCCACCAGCGAACCGGCCGCGGTGATCGGCATGGTGGTGCGGACCGTCGAGCAACTGATCCGCAAGACAGGCGTCGAGCGGTCCCGGCTGATCGGCCTCGGGCTCGGCGTGCCTGGCCCGGTGGACACCAAGCGGCGGCGCAATTTGCAGTCGGTCAATTACGACTGGAAGGACGTGCCCTTCGCCGACGAACTCGAGACGGCCCTCGGCATACCCGCCGTGGTCGAGCACAATGTCAGCGCCATGGCGCTGGCGGAGTCGCGCTACGGCATCGGCCGCGACGCCACCGCGCTGCTTTACATCTACCTGCGCACCGGCCTCGGCGCCGGGCTGGTGATCAACGGCATGCCATTCCGCCCCGGCGGCTATGGGGCCGTCGAACTCGGCCATGTCCAGGTGGTAGAGAATGGCGAGCGCTGCGCCTGCGGCAACAGAGGCTGCCTGGAGACGTTCCTGTCCGAACGGGCGCTGGCCCGCGACGCGCATATCGAGGCGCCGCATCCCAAGCGGCTGCTGGCCGAGTTGGAGAAATATCCCGAGCCCTGGAACGCGGCACTCAGGCACCTGACGACAGCGATCGCGACCGCGACCAACCTGCTCAATCCGGACCTGATCGTTTTTGGCGGCCATCTCGCCGAAGCGCCGGAAAGCTTCATCGACCATATCCGCGAGGGCGTTCCGCCCCGCGTGCTGCCGCCGATGCGCGATGTGCTGCGCATCGAGCGGTCGAGCCTCGGCCCCGGCGCTGGCGCCATCGGCGCGTCGGCCGCGGCGCTCGACCACTTCTTCTATTCGGGGGTTTCGCGATGAGCGAGACAGCCAAGACGACACGCCCAGGCGGTACGCCGCCGGAAGGGCAAGGCATCGACTATCCCGCCCTCGCGCTCAATCTTGTCGGGCTCGTCGCCGGTGTCGCCATCTGGTGGGCGCTTACGGCGGGCGGCGCGGTCGGCCTGCCGCCGCCGCCGCAGGTGGCGGCGCGGTTCGGCGATGTCATCGCCAGCGGGCAGCTTGCCACCGATATCGCCTCCAGCCTGGCGCGGGTGCTGACCGGCTTCCTGCTCGGCGTCATCCTCGCGATCCCGGTCGGCTTCGTCATGGGCTGGTACAAGGTCGCCCGTTCGCTGATCGAGCCCTATCTGCAGTTCTTCCGCATGATCCCGCCGCTCGCCATCATTCCGCTGGCGATCGTCACCATGGGCATCGACGAGACGCCAAAAATCTTCGTCATCTTCCTGGCATCGTTCCTGGCCAGCGTCGTCGCCACCTATCAGGGCGTGATCAGCGTCGACAAGACGATGATCAACGCCGCGCGGGTGCTTGGCGCGAAAGACATGACGATCTTCCTGCGCGTCATCATCCCGGCGTCGACGCCGTTCATCCTGGTCGGGGTACGCATCGGGCTTGGATCGGCCTGGGCGACGCTGGTCGCCGCCGAACTGATCGCCGCGCAGTCCGGGCTCGGCTTCCGTATGCAGCAGGCGCAGCTTTATTACGACCTGCCGACCATCTTCGTCAGCCTGATCACCATCGGCCTGCTCGGCCTTGCCATGGATCGCATCCTCCTGGTGATCGAGCGCCGGCTCACCGTCTGGCAGGAGCGCGTGTGATGGCTTCCAGGATCGTTCCAAAGATCGTGTTCGACAAGGTCACCCGCCGTTTCGACCTGAGCGACAACAGCTTCATCGCGCTCGACCGGCTGTCGCTCGACATCGCCGACGGCGAGTTCGTCACCGTCGTCGGCCCCTCCGGCTGCGGCAAGTCGACGGCGCTCAACATCGCCGCCGGCCTGTTGCGGCCGAGCGAGGGCAGCGTGCTGGTCGACGGCAAGGCTGTCGAAGGGCCGGGGCCGGAGCGCGGCATGATCTTCCAGCAATACGCGCTCTTTCCCTGGCTGACCGTTCGCCAGAACGTCGAGTTCGGGCTGCGCATCAAGGGCGAGGAGGCTTCGCGCCGCAGGCAGATCGCCGAGCGTTTCATCGACCTCGTGGGCCTCGGCGACTTCGCCGACGCGCTGCCAAAGACGCTGTCCGGCGGCATGAAGCAGCGCTGCGCCATCGCGCGCGCCTATGCGGTGGACCCGTCCATTCTTTTGATGGACGAGCCGTTCGGCGCGCTCGACGCGCTGACCCGCGTGCAGTTGCAGGACCAGTTGCTCGACACCTGGAGCCGGGAGCGGCGCACGGTGATGTTCATCACCCATGATGTCGACGAGGCCGTCTACCTTGCCAACCGCGTCATCGTCATGGCGGCGCGGCCGGGCAGGCTGAAGGAGATCATCGATGTCCCGCTGCCTTATCCCAGAACCGAGGAAATCCGGCTTTCGGCCGAGTTCATGACCATCCGCAACCGCGTCTGGCAAGCGGTGTACCACCAGTAGCGGCGGAAGCCGTTTAGCACCAGTAACAGGAGGAGAGTAGCGTGACACTGACAAGACGGAATTTCATGGCATCCTCGGCGGCGCTGGCCGCGTTCGCCGCCTCTGGCATCAAGGCCAGGGCAGCGGGGACGCCGGCGCGCATCGGCTACAATGGCGACTTCTGGGGCGCGAGCATCTCCGGCGTGGCCGCCGATCAAGGCTTCTATGCCAAGCATGGCGTCGACGCCGACATCAAGGTCTTCACCAACGGGCCGATCCAGGTGCAGGCGCTGGGCGCCAACAGCCTCGAGTTCGGCTATCTCGGGCCAGGCGCGCTGTGGCTGCCGGCGACCGGCAAGGCCAAGATCATCGCCGTCAACGATGTCGGCTTTTCCGACCGGGTGATCGCGCAAGCCGGCATCAAGTCGATCGCCGAGCTCAAGGGCAGGAAGGTGGCGATCGCGGCCGGCACGTCAGGCGACATGCTGCTGCGGCTGGCGCTGCGCAAGGCCAACATGGCGATGACCGACCTCGACATCGTGCAGATGGACCCGAGCACCATCGTGGCGGCCTTCGCCTCCAAGCAGGTCGACGCGGCCGGCATCTGGTACCCGTTCGTCGGCATCATCAAGACGCGGGTTCCCGACCTGGTGGAACTGGCCAAGAACGACGATTTCTACCCGCAGACCACGTTCCCGAGCGTCTTCATCGCCCGCAACGATCTGGTCGAGGGCAATCCCGATCTCGTCAAGAATGTGGTCCGTGCCATCAAGGACGCGCAGGATTTCCGCGCCGCCAACCAGGACAAGGCGATCGAGATCACCTCGAAACTGTTGGGCATTCCGGCCGAACAATTGAAGACCGAGGCCGGCTACGGGCGTTTCATGACCTCGGCCGAGCTCACCAAGCTCACCAAGGACGGCAGCGTGAACGGCTGGTTCGCGACGATGAACGACCTGTTCAAGACCTTCGGCAAGCTCGAGACCTCGCTCGACCCGAAGGACTACTATCTCGGCGATCAATATATTTCGGCCTGATGCCGGCTCTTGAACACCGCGAGCCCCGGTAATCAGCCGGGGCCTGCCTTTGACATCCATAGAAGCGGCGAGTCCTTCATGAACGTTCTCTACATCGACATCGACAGCCTGAGGCGCGACCATCTCGGTTGCTACGGCTATCATCGCAACACCTCTCCAGTCATCGACAGCCTCGCCCGCGACGGCATCCGCTTCGAGAACGTCTATGTCTCCGACGTGCCCTGTCATCCGTCGCGCACGGCGCTGTGGAGCGGCCGCCACGGCATGCGCACCGGCGTGGTCGGCCATGGCGGCACCGCCTGCGAGCCGTTCCGCGAGGGCGCCGGGCGGGCCTGGGCCGGCACCTTCTACGAGGAGGGCTGGATGCGGGCGCTGCGCGATCTCGGCTACCACACGACGACGATCAGCAGTTTTGGCGAGCGGCATGGCTGCTGGCACTGGTATGCCGGCTTCAACGAGATCATCAATCCGGGCAAGGCCGGCATGGAGAATGCCGACGAGGTGTCGGGCCTGGCGCTCGACTGGCTGAAGCGCAATGGCTCGGCAAAAAAATGGTTCCTGCATGTCAATGTCTGGGATCCGCACACGCCCTATCGTGCGCCGGACTCCTTCGGCGATCCGTTCGCCGACCAGCCTTTGCCGGAGTGGATGACGAAGGACGTGTTCGAGAAGAGCCATGCCGGCTACGGTCCGCACAGCCCGCAGGAACCCTCAGGCTTCGACGTAACACCGGGCGGATCGAAATACCGGCGCATGCCGTCGCCGATCGACAGCATGGGCAAGGTCAAGGCGTGGTTCGACGGCTATGACACCGGCGTGCTCTATGCCGATCACCATGTCGGTCTCATCATCGAGGAGCTGAAGCGGCAGAACCTGTTCGACGACACGATCATCGTCATCGGCGCCGACCATGGCGAGAATCTCGGCGAGCTCAATGTCTGGGGCGACCACCAGACGGCGGACGAGTTCACCTGCAACGTGCCGCTGGTCATCCGCTGGCCCGGCGCTAAGGACATGCGCGGCGTCAATGCCGGCCTGCACTATCATTTCGATTGGGCCGCGACACTGATCGACCGGCTTGGCGGCAGCGTGCCCGCGCTGTGGGACGGGCAATCCTTCGCGACCGCGCTTGCCGCCGGCGAGGAGGGTGGCCGCGATTTCCTGGTGCTGAGCCAGGGCGCGTGGGCCGTGCAGCGCGGCGTGCGCTTCCGGCTCGACGGCGCCGACTGGCTGATGCTGCGCACCTATCATGACGGCTACAAGGACTTTGGGCCCGTCAGCCTGTTCAACCTCAGCGAGGATCCGCACGAGCAGCATGACCTTTCCAGCAGCCGGGGCGACGTGGTCGATCACGCCAGCCGCCTGCTCGAGGACTGGCGCACCACGATGGCCAGGAGAAGCGACAGCGATGTCGATCCGCTGGTGACGGTGATCAGGGAGGGCGGGCCATTCCATTGCCTTGGCGAGTTGCCGGGCTATCTCGAAAGGCTGCGCCGGACCGGCCGCGCGGCGGCCGCGTCCGAACTGGAGCAGCGACACCCGGCACCGCCGCCACGCCGCCAGTCCCTGAACTGAGGGACGAAGCCTTCCTCGCTTGGTTGTGGGCGACTTATCGGCAGCAAGGCTGCGCCGAAGCGGAAGGCCCGCAACAGGCCTTGGCTTTTCTCTCTTCCTCGAGCCAACGGTCGCGCGGCTTGCAGCTTGCCGGCCGGGGCGAAAGGTCGACATGCACCGCGCCGCCGACGAGCCGGGGAAGGGCGGCCCGATACAGGGCGATCGGGCGCACGCCGTCGCTGACCTCGAAGGTCAGCCGGGCGGAAGGGTCGAGATCGACATGCTCCGTCACCTTGCGGATGATCGCCGAGAATTTTCCGGCCGGCATATGCGTGCGTTCCTCGTCGACGTCCCAGAGCTGGACGAAGATCTCGGCCCAGGATTCGGGATTGGCGCCGCAGTCCAGCGCGGCGAATGTGCCGGCCTTTACCTCGGTGACGTGGTAGCCGGGCTTCACCGGCCGGCCATCATGGAAAAACACCAGCTGCCTGTCCTTGTGGCCGGCGAGAAACGCCAGCAGGCCAGCGATGGTGATGTCCTCGGGATCACCGGCGATGGCGGGGGTGGATTCAAATTCCCGATTGTCAGAGGCGAGCATGTGCGGTAATCCTCGTTTCAACATTTCTAGGATTGTTGAAATATGGATGAACGTCAAGCCCTGTCCGCATTCGCAGCCCTTTCGCAAGAAACACGACTGCGCATTCTGCGGCATCTGGTGATCGCGGGTCCGGATGGTATTGCCGCAGGCGCCATCGCCGAGAAGGTCGAGGTCTCGGCCTCGAATGTGAGCTTCCACCTGAAGGAGCTCGAACGGGCAGGGCTGGTAAGCGTGCGCCGTGATTCCCGCTCCATGGTCTATAGCGCCGAGTATGAAGCGCTGAGCGGGCTGATCCGCTTCCTGATGGAGGATTGCTGCTCCGGAAGGCCGGAAATCTGCGCGCCGGCACTGGCGCCGGGCTGCTGTGCGGCCGATGCGCAAGAGGCGGCCCAATGACAGTCGAGCGCCAGTTCGACCTGCCGCGCCGTCTGGTCGCGGAAAGCCTTGGCACGGCGCTGCTGGTGGCTACGGTTGTCGGTTCAGGGATCATGGCGCGGTCGCTGACGGCCGACGGCGCACTGGCGCTTCTCTGCAACACGCTGCCAACCGGTGCGAGCCTCGTCGTGCTGATCACAATCCTCGGCCCAATATCCGGTGCCCATTTCAATCCGGCCGTGTCGCTCGCCCTGACGTTTTCGCGCCGGCTGTCGGCCGGCGACTGCGCCTGGTATATGCTGGCCCAGCTTACCGGCGGCATTGTCGGCACGGTGATCGCGCATCTGATGTTCGGCCTGGCGCCGCTGGCGCTGTCGACGCATGGCCGCACCGGCGCCGCGCAATGGCTTTCGGAGGGCGTCGCGACCTTCGGCCTGCTCGCCGTCATCCTGGCCGGCTTGCGCTTCGAACGCGCGGCCGTGCCCTGGCTGGTGGGCCTCTATATCACGGCTGCTTACTGGTTCACCGCATCGACGTCCTTTGCCAATCCCGCGGTGGTGGTGGCGAGGGCGCTCACGGAGACGTATTCGGGAATCAGCCCGGCAAGTCTTCCCGGCTTCATCGCCGCCGAGTTCGCCGGCGCCGGCTTCGCGCTGGCGTTGATGACGTGGCTGCTGCAGCCGCAATCCGAAATCCAACCTCTTGCCGTCGAGGCCGCGCCATGACCGTCACCGTCTACCACAATCCCGACTGCGGCACCTCGCGCAACACGCTTGCCATGATCAGGGCGAGCGGCGAGGAGCCGGTGGTCATCGAATATCTGAAACATCCACCCAGCCGGGACCGCCTGGGCCAGCTTATCGCCGCCATGGGAATTCCGGTGCGCGCTGTGCTGCGCGAAAAGGGCACGCCCTATGCCGAGCTTGCCCTGGCTGATCCCAAATGGAGCGACGAGCAGCTGCTCGATGCCATGCTGAGGCATCCGATCCTGATCAACCGGCCGATCGTCGAGACGCCAAAGGGGACGCGGCTGTGCCGGCCGTCCGAGCTTGTGCTCGACCTGCTTGACCATCCGGTGACCCACTTCACCAAGGAAGATGGCGAGGTGGTGACCGGTGACCGTGGCATCAAGTAATCGGGGCCTTTCCGAGCTCGATGCCTCGGAACGCGCGCCGATAGCCGCGATTGCCGCCCTCGGGGTCACCCAGATCATCGGCTACGGCACGCTCTATTACAGCTTCAGCATCCTCGCCGCCGACATGGCCAGGGATTTGGGATGGCCCACCGAATGGATTTTCGGCGCGCTTTCGGCCGCCTTGCTGATTGGCGGCCTGACGGCGCCCTGGCTGGGGCGCTGGATCGACCGCTTCGGCGCCGGAAAAATCATGACCGCCGGCTCGGTGCTGGCAGCGGCGGCACTCGCCGGCTGCGCCAGTGCTCCCACCGCCGTGGCCTTCGTGGCGGCGCTGATCGTCCTCGAAGTGGCATCGAACCTGGTGCAGTACGGCGCCGCCTTCGCGCTGCTGGTGCAGATCAGGCCGCATGCCGCGCAACGCAGCATTACCTACCTCACCCTCATTGCCGGCTTCGCATCGACCGTGTTCTGGCCGATCACGTCGGCCCTGCACGCGCATATGCCGTGGCAGAGCGTCTATCTTGTCTTCGCGGGGCTGAACCTGCTTGTCTGCCTGCCGCTGCACGCCTGGCTCTCGCATGGGCTGGCCAAGGGCAGGCGGTCTGCAAGCGTGCCGCCACGGCATATCAAGGGATCGCTGCCCGCCACGTCGCGGCCGCTCGGCCTTGCGCTGATGGTCATCGCCTTCTCGCTGCAGAACCTGATCGCCGCCGCCGTGCTGGTGCACATGGTGCCGCTGCTTTCCGGGCTTGGCCTCGGCGCGACCGCCGCCATCGTGGGAACGCTGTTCGGGCCGTCACAAGTCTTGAGCCGTTTCATCAACATGGTCTTCGGCGGCAAGCTGTCGCCATTGATGCTCGCCATCATCTCGGCCAGCCTGATGACAACCGGTGTGGTCGCGCTGGATAGCACCGCGCCTTCCATCGCCGGCGCAATGGCGTTCGCCGTCATCTTCGGCATGGGCAACGGGCTTTTCAGCATCGTCACCGGCTCGCTGCCGCTCACATTGTTCGGCAGCGATGGCTACGGCCGGCTGCAAGGCCGGGTGATGTCGGCCCGGCTGATCGTCTCGGCCGTCGCGCCTTTTGCCTTGTCGGTCGCCATCGTGCATATCGGCATCGCCTGGTCGCTCGGGGCGATGGCGCTTCTGGGCGGTGCCGCGCTGCTCGTCCTGGCGGCGATCCCGAGACTGACCAAGGCGCGCGGCCGGGTGTGATGTCCGACGCGTTGCGCGCTGGCTCATTCCGTCTGGCCGTGCCCTCATCGAGGCATCCGCGCTGCCTCACGACAGGCGGGCCGGTTCGCTCTATCTCCCATGCGGCCGGCCTTCGCGCCTGCCGGCATGGAGGATGAACCAAAGTGACATCGATGCCGGTTGCCAGCCGCGAGGCAGCACCCTTGCCGGTCGCGGCGCTGATGGGTGCCATGGTGTCGATCCAGATCGGCGCCACCTTCGCCAAGACGCTTTTCCCGGTGATCGGCGCGCAAGGCACGACGACGCTCAGGCTCGTCATCGGCGCCCTGATGCTGATCGCGGTGCTGCGGCCCTGGCAGATGCGGCCCTCGCGCGCCACGCTGCCGTGGCTCGTCGCCTATGGCGTGACGCTCTGCGCACTCAACCTTCTGTTCTACGCAGCGCTCGCCAGGATCCCGCTCGGCGTCGCGGTGGCGCTGGAGTTTTCCGGTCCGCTGCTGGTGGCGACGCTGACCTCGCGGCGTGCCAGCGACTTTGGCTGGATCGCGCTGGCGGTCGCCGGCATCGTGCTTTTGTCGCCCTTCATCCACTCGCTGCAGCCGCTTGACCCGGTGGGCGTGATGCTGGCGCTGGCCGCCGGCGGTTTCTGGGCGCTGTATATCGTGCTGGCGCAGAAGGCGGGCGCGGAGCTCGGCACCCGCACCACCGCCTATGGCATGGCCATCGCCGCCGTGCTGGTGCTGCCCTTCGGCATAGCCGAGGCGGGAAGCGGCCTGCTCGCGCCGTCGATCCTGGTCAGCGCGCTGCTCGTCGGCCTGTTCTCCAGCGCGCTGCCGTTCTTCCTCGAGATGGTGGCGCTGACCCGCATGCCGGCCCGCATCTACGGCACGCTGACCTGCCTGGAGCCGGGGCTCGGCGCGCTCGCCGGGTTTCTGTTCCTGCGGGAAAGCCTGACCATGCCGCAACTTGCCGGCATCGCCGCCGTGATCGTGGCCGCCGCCGGCACGGCGCTGACCTCGAAGCCGCCGGTGCCTTCACCGGAGTAAGGGAAGGCCGTCTCTTCGGCCGTCGCCGATCTGCGACGTCGGCTCCTTCATGGACTTCGCAAAAATACAACCCATATTGAGTCCATGGAGCTTTGAGCGTGACCTTCGCGCGGGTGGCCCTTCTTGCCGCGGCCTTCGTCGTCGCGGCTGTTCTTTGTCCCTTCTCCTCAGCCGGGAGCGAAAGGGTTGCGCTAAGCGTCGCCATTGACGGCGCCATCGGGCCGGCAAGCAGCAGGCAGCTCAAGGAAGCGCTCGATGCCGCGGCCAGGCGGGATGCCGCAGTCCTCATCCTGCAGCTCGACACGCCGGGCGGGCTGGTCACCTCGATGCGCGAGATGATCGCCGATATCCTGGCGTCGCCGGTGCCTGTCATCGGCTATGTCGCGCCGGCCGGCGGCCATGCGGCGAGCGCCGGCACCTATATCCTCTACGCCACCCATGTCGCTGCCATGGCGCCCGGCACCAATCTGGGCGCGGCGACGCCGGTGGAGATTGGCGGGCTGCCGTCGCTTCCGGGCGGCGACAAGAGCGACCAGAAGGGCGAGGGCGACCAGAAGGACGCCAACGGCCGGCCGGCCGGCGACGCGATGATGGCCAAGGTGACCAATGACGCGGTCGCCCTGATCCGCTCGCTGGCGGAACTGCGCGGCCGCAACGGCGACTGGGGCGAGAAGGCCGTGCGCGAGGCGGCGAGCCTGTCGGCCAATGCGGCATTGCAGGAACATGTGATCGATTTCGTCGCCCGCGACACCACCGAGCTCTTGCTGCTGGCCGATGGGCGCACCGTCGATGTGGCCGGCAAGAAAGTGGTGCTGGCGACGAAGGGACTGCCGGTCGAGACGCTGGAGCCGGGCTGGTTCATCCAGCTGCTTTCCGTCATCACCGATCCGAACACCGCCGTCATCCTGATGCTGGTCGGCGTCTACGGCATCGTCTTCGAGTTCACCAGCCCGGGGGCCGTGGCGCCCGGCGTCGTCGGCACCATCTGCCTCGTGCTCGGCCTCTATGCGCTCGATCTCCTGCCGATCAACTATACCGGCCTTGCCCTGATGCTGCTCGGCGTCGTTTTCCTCATCATCGAGGCCTTCAATCCCACCGTCGTGCTCGGGCTCGGCGGCGTGGCCGCCTTTCTGTTCGGTGCCGCCATGCTGCTGCGGGTCGAGGGGCCGGGCTTTGCCTTGTCATGGGCGATCATCGGTCCCGCCGCCGCGCTGACCCTTGGATTGGCGCTGCTGAGCGGCACCTATCTCTGGGCGGCGCGCCGAAACCCGCCGCGCGTCGGCGGCGAAGCGATGCGCGGCCAGCCGGCCGAGATCCTCGACTGGCAGGGCGGCGAGGGCCATGTGCTGGCCTTGGGCGAGCGCTGGCGGGCGAAGGCCGATGAACCCGTCGCGGCCGGCGACAGCGTCGAGGTGACCGACATCAGCGACCTCGTGCTGACCGTGCGGCGGCGCGACGCGGGAAGGAATGGAGCAAGGCAATGAACATCGGCTATGTGGCCTACCTGCTGCTTGCGGTTCTTATGGTCATCTTCCTGTCCGCGGCGATCCGCATCCTGCGGGAATATCAGCGCGGCGTGGTCTTCACGCTCGGCCGCTTCACCGGGGTCAAGGGGCCGGGCCTCATCATCCTCGTTCCCTTCGTCCAGCAGATGGTGAAGGTCGACCTGCGCGTGGTGGTGCAGGACGTGCCGCCGCAGGACGTGATTTCGCGCGACAACGTCTCGGTGAAGGTCAACGCCGTGCTTTATTTCCGCATCGTCGACGCTGAACGGGCGGTCATCCAGGTCGAGGACTACATGGCAGCCACCAACCAGCTGGCGCAGACCACGCTGCGATCGGTGCTCGGCAAACACGAGCTCGACGAGATGCTGGCCGAGCGCGACAGGCTCAACAGCGACATCCAGGAAATTCTCGATCAGCGCACCGATGCGTGGGGCATCAAGGTGTCCAATGTCGAGATCAAGCATGTCGACCTCAACGAGAACATGGTCCGCGCCATCGCCAAGCAGGCCGAGGCCGAGCGGCTGCGGCGCGCCAAGGTGATCAATGCCGAAGGCGAGCAGCAGGCGGCGGCGAAACTGGTCGAGGCGGGCCGCATGCTGGCGGCCGAGCCGCAGGCCATGCAGCTGCGCTATTTCGAGGCCTTGCACGATATCGCCGGCGAGCGCTCGTCCACCGTCGTGTTCCCGCTGCCGGTGGATTTGCTCAGCCAGTTCCTGAAGCAGGGGAAATAGAGGAGAGCCAGAATCGGAACTGCCAATCTCGGTCTCGTGCGGGAGATTCCCCGTCTTCGCCCTTGCTGCCGCCAAATTGTCTGACCTCCTCGTTGTCAGAACCTGACGCTGAGATCTGCCTTGGCGCCGTTGTCGGTGTTGTGGCCACCGAACTGGCCGACATAGGACAGGCCGAGCGTGGCATTGGTCGACATTTGCAAATCGAAGCCGGCCTCGATCACCGCGCTGTCGCTGGCGACAGGCACGCCGGCGATGGCAAAAGCATCGCCGCCGGCGAAGGCGAAGGTCGAGGTCGGCGTGACGTCGCCAAAGGCGTGGCGCCATCCGAGCGTGCCGCGCGCGGTCGCGCTGATGCCGCCGAGCGCGACGTCGGTCGAGGCGCGCAGCCCGAGCGTGGTGAAGGTGGCATTGGTGGTTGAGCTGGCGCTGGTCAGCGCGGCGGCGCCACCTTGCTCGGTGAAGCCGTCAGCATGCACACTGACATAAGCGAGACTGGCGAAGGGCTCGAACTTGAAGCGGCCGACACCAGCCTTGTAAGCGAGTTCGCCGAACACCTGCGCCGTGCCGGCGTCATAGTCAGCCGACAATTGGTCGGCGAAGCCGTTGAAGGCCACCGAGCGTTTTGTCGAGATGCTGTTCCAGCTGTAGGCGGCGCCGGTGCGGAAGGCTATGGCGCCCCAATTGGTGCCGCCGTAGAGTCCGAGATGATAGTTGTCGCTGGCGCCGCTGGAATGGCGGTCGTCGGCGTCGAAGGACGAATGGCTGTAGCCGCCGATGATGCCGACGCGCCAGTCGCCGATCGGGCTGTCGGCGCCGACCAGGAGGCCGCCGGTCGAGCGATCGAAGTTGGCTGCATTGCCGTCGCTGCCGGTTTGACCCCAGGAGCCGAAGGCCTGGCCCCAGACGGCGAAGCGGTCGGTGTCGGCGGCCACCATCCCGGGCCCGCCCTCGCCATAGGCCATGACCGGCAATGCGGCTGCGCCGGCATCGCCGAAGGCTGCGCTGATTCGCTTGGTGGCGGCGTCGCGGATGAAGCGGCTGTCTTCCAGCAACATCCCCTTGGCCGAGGCGTGGATTTCGCTCGAGAGCTGGTCGAAGGCGTCCTGGGCGGCTGCCTCACTCGGCAAGGCAAAGATGGCATCAAAGAGCGGATTGCCGCTGCCAAGGCTTTCGGCGCCGCCGCCGGTTGCGATCTGGTTGGGCGTCAGGCCGACCGAGGCGAAGGACTTCGCCTGCACCACATCGAGATAGACATGCGTGGGGTCGTAATTGGCGATAAGGCCAATGAAGGGGCCGGCCCCGCTGAGCGTGTAGGTGCCGGTGACGCCCGCATCGGCTTGCAGCACGGTGTAATGCGTGCCCGGCACATAAGGCGCGGCGTCCGTCTTGACGACATCGAGGACCGTGCCGTCGGCGATCGTCGCAGTGCCCGTCGCCAGGATGAGGTCCGACTGGCCGGTCGAGGTGAGTTCGACCTGGTAGATCGAGCCCGCCGCCTGGTCGATGTCGCCCGCGACATTGAGCGTGCCGATCGAATTGCCCGGTGCGATGACGCCGCCTGATTGTGCGACGATGCCGCCAACCGTGCCGTTGCCACCTAGCATTCCGCCCGTGATCGTCACCAGCGAACTGGCCAGCGAACCGTTCACGGCCAGCCGTCCGCCGTTCACATTGGTTCCACCGGTGAAGCCGCTCGAATTGGCGGTCAGGTTCGTCGTGCCGGCAATCTGGTCGATCGAGCCCGCGCCGCCGATCGCCGATGCGAAGGTGTAGCTTGTGTCGGTGTGGTTGAAGTTGATCGCACCCGCGCCTTGTCCGAACTGAACGCTCGCCGCATTGAGCGCGCCGGCCGCCGCCGCTGGCGATCCGCTCGCTGCACCGATATTCAGCGTGCCGACGGAGCCCGCCAGAAGGGCGATGTTGACTACGCCGCCGGCCGACACCACGCCGCCATTCGCGATCGTCAGTGAGCCTGTGCCACTACCTCCAATGTTGAGATCACCGCTACTGGTCCACGTCGAGCCGGAGCCGCTGACGTCGGCGGTACCGATGGATCCGCCATTAAAGCCCAAATAGCCATCGGCATTGGCGACCGTGCCGCCGTTCGAGACGATCAATGAACCGGTTCCGCGCTGACCGACAATAAGGAGGCTGCTGCTCGTCCAGGTTGAGCCCGCGCCGCTGACCATTGCCGAACCCGTCGATCCGACATCAAAACCCAGATAACCAGCAGCGTCGGTGACCATGCCGGCGTTTGAAATCGCTAGCGTGCCGGCGCCATAACCGCCGAGAACGAGGGAAGAACTGTTTGTCCAGGTCGCGCCGACGCCATCAACAAACGCCATGCCCGTCGAGCCCACCTTCGCGCCAATAATCGCAGAGCCGTTGCTGACCGCGCCATGCGAGATCGCCAGCGTGCCGGTGCCATAATCGCCGACAAACAGATCCGCGCTGTTGGTCCAGGTCGAGCCGGCGTTGTCGACAATCACCGTGCCGGTCGAGCCCGCCTGCGAGCCAATGACGCCAGTACCGCTGCTGACCGTGCTGCCATGCGAGATCACCAGTGTGCCCGTGCCGGCACTTCCGACGAACAGGTCTGCGTTCGTCCAGGTCGAACCGGCACCGTCGACGAAAACCATGCCGGTCGAGCCTGCCGAGTTGCCGACATAGGCGGTGTCGTTGCTGATGGCGCCGCCATTGGTGATCGTCACGTTGCCGGCGCCGAGATTGCCGACATTCAGATCCGCGCTGTTGGTCCAGGTCGAGCCGGGACCATCGACGAAGACGGTACCTGTCGAGCCCGCGAAGTCGCCGACATAGCCCAAGGCGTTGCTGACCGCGCCGCCATTCGAGACCGTTAGCGAGCCCTGGCCTTGGAAGCCGATGAAGAGGTCGGAAGTGTTGGTCCAGGTCGAGTCAGCACCATTGACCGTCACCAGGCCCTTGGAGCCCACGTCATAGCCGGCATATCCCACCGAACTGGTGACCACGCCGCCATTCGTGATCGTCAGCGCGCCGAAGCCCGCGTTCCCGACCGCGAGCGCTGCGTTCGCCCAGGTCGAGCCAGCACCGTCGACAGTTGCCGTGCCAATGGAGCCCGCCAAATTGCCCAGAATGCCGCTCAGATTGCTGACCTTGCCGCCTTTCGAAATGTTCAGCGCACCAGTGCCCTGATCGCCGACGAACAGGTGGGAAGAATTCGTCCATATCGAACCCGCTCCGTCGACCGTCACCGCGCCGTTGGAGCCCGCGTGCCAACCGATGGTGCCCATGGCATTGCTGACCGCTCCGCCATTGGTGATGTCCAGCGTGCCGGTGCCAAATTCGGCGATGTAGAGATCCCCACTGTTGGTCCATGTCGAGCCCGGGCCGTCCACCGTTACGGTGCCGGTGCCCAGGCCGTAGCCGACATGACCCACGGTGTCGCTCACAGCGCCGCCGCTGGAGATCTTCAAGGTGCCAGTGCTGCCGGTGCTCAAGGCAAGGAAAAGGTCGGAGCTGTTGCTCCAGACGGAGCCCGGGCCAGTGACGCTCACGGTGCCGCTCGCGTTCGAAACGTAGCCGAGATAGCCGGCAGTGTCGGAGAGGGTGCCGCCGTTCGTAATCGTCAGCGAGCCCGTGTAACTCGCAATGGTGCCCACAAACAGATAGTGGGCGGCCGCACTCGCCGCATCGACCACGGCCGGGTGCGGAAACACCGGATCGAGAATCACGTCGTCGCTCGATGTCGGGACAGCGGCGGGGTTCCAGTTTCCGGCGGCGAACCAGTTCGTGGAGGCGGCGCCGGTCCAGACCTCGGCTGCCGATGCAGGGATCGGCTGGCCAAGGCCGACCAGCGCAGTCGAGGCCAGCGCCAGGCATTTCAACGCGTTAGCCTTGCGGCCTCCAAATGCATTCCGCGGCATTTAACCCCCTGACATGACAGTCGTTTCACCCTGAAGGCTGACATGTCATTGGAGCCCGGCCTTGTCTTGGGCAGGGCGGCACTGGAATTGGACTGGAGCGAAAAGCAGCGTCTTTTGCGCGCACTGTGGCAGTTCGGCGTCATCGGTCGCGCAGGCGCTGCGGATTCGGCCTCGCACGGGCTGATATCGGACCGAAAGGTGCAAACTTATCTGGCGCTTGTCGGCGTATAGCCGAAGCGGCGACGAAAGCAGCGGTTGAAGTACGATACGTCGCTGAATCCGCTTGTCAGGGCGATGTCACTGACCCGCATGTCGCTGTGTTTGTGCGAGAGCATCCTGTGGGCGCTCTGCAAACGCAGTTCGAGAACGCGTTCGGAGAAGCTCATTCCCGTCTCCTGAAGGAGGTCGTGGACGTAGCGCACCGACAGGCCGAGTTGTTGCGCCACACTTTGGGCGGAGATGCCGGGATCGATAAAATCCTCGGCGATCCTTGCCAGGACGGCCTCCAGCCTGGCAGCGCGCAGGCCTCGAAGCCCGGCCAGTTCGGCAGCCCGACCTTTCGCGCCGGTCGCCAGGCCGATCAGATCCACGATCGTGTCCGTCGCGTGCGTGATCAGATCCGCCGAGGCAAGCGGGCTGCCGCTTTCAAGAAGCAGGCAATAGCGTTTGAGAAGATCGAGGGCTTCGCTGTCGGCGCCGATCTTCAACCCCAGCCTGTCATCGATCTGCGGGAAGGCACGCAGGAGGATCGCGCGTGGGATCACCACATTCGTCCAGACATTGCTGTCGGCACCGGTCATTTTCAGAGCTTCCGATGCAGTGACGAGCACGGCCTCTCCCTGACCGACGGCATATTCGCGGCCGACCTGTACCCCTGACAACACGGTGGCGGCCTTGTTGATCAGCAACAGATAACCGTCATTGGCGATGTTGCTCGCTTTCCTTGTCGCCTGCTCGATGGTTCCGGACATCTGGCCGAGAACCACTGAACCGACAGCCGTGGCCTCGATGGACGCTTCGAAGGGCAGGTTTTCCGGACTGCCGTGTTCGACCGACAATATTTCCGCGACATGGATGTTTTGCCACAGGGAAAATCGTTCGCGTTCGTCAAGATGCGGTGACAACCGCGCCGATGAAAACACCGTCTTTCGAGACAATGGGGAACCTCGACAAGTATCCACGGCTTAAAAAATATCGAACGCGATGCTTTCCATTGCGACAATAACCGGCAACAGTGGCGGCCCGGCGTTCAGGCGATCAAGTTGAACCCATAGTCGAGAGCGGCCGCGACTGGCGTCATCCAAAAGTATGACGTCACAAATTCCTCCGAGGCGAGATCGGGGCGTGCCTGGAGGTGTGGTGGAAAGGCTGAGCAGCGAAGTCCTGAGTTCGATTATCGGCGATATCTATGATTGCGTCTTGAACCCGGAAGGCTGGGCCGGAGTCATGACCCGCATCACGAAAGCCGTCGACGCGGCCTACACCACCATCGCCCTTGCCGGCACCGCCCATAATAGCGGCCGCTTCGCGGCTCAATCGCCTTGGGATCCCGTGCAGATGCGGGTGCTAGAGGAGGACTATGACTTTGATGGAATTCCCGGACTGAAGGCAGCGGTGGTCGGCGATGTCGACCGGCCGGTTGCGACGCTGTCGCTCATGAGCGAAAGCGAACTCCAGCTGACGCCGTTTTTTCAGAACTGGGCCAAACCGCAGGGACTGCGCGAGGCTTGCATCACCAAATTCGTTCATACGCCGGACCGAATCGGGCTTTTGGGCTGCACCACGCGCGCCAGCAGGGGAGGTATTTCGATCGAAGAGCAGCATTTCCTGGCATTGCTCTCGCCGCATCTGCGCCGTGCTTCGCTGATCGGAGATCTGCTCGACCAGGGCCGCGTCACCACCCATCTTTATCGCCAGGCGCTCGATCATCTGGCTGTGCCTGTCGTGCTTACCCACGCCAACGGAGCAATCCTCCATGCGAATGCGGCCGCCGAACAGATGTTTTCGGTGCAGGGTCCCATTCTCTCCAGGAACGGCGTGCTCCAGGCACAGAATCCGGTGGTGGCCCGCGCCCTCCTGGACGCGATCGCCAGTGCGGCGAGCGCGGATGCTTCGCTTGGCGCGCGCGGCATAGGGCTGCCGGTTTCGGCCCAGGGCCAGCCGCCCGCCGTTGCCTATGTGTTGCCGCTGACTGAAGGAACGGCGCGCGCGGTTTTCCGGCCGGCATGCGCGGCAGTGTTCATATCGACGACGACATCGTCTTCTCCCCTCCCGGAGGCCGTTCTGACCACGCTGTTCGACCTCACACCCGCGGAGGCGCGGGTGCTGCTGCGGATCGGCAGCGGATTGTCAGCGTCCAAGAGCGCGTCGTCGCTCGGCATCGGTGAGAACACCTTGAAGACCCACCTCAATCGAATCTTCGCCAAAACCGGCACGAGACGCCAAGCCGACCTCGTCAAACTCGTGTCGGATATCGGCACGCCGCTGGCGGCTCACGGACCCTGAAGGCGGAGCGCGTAGTCTCTACCGCCAGCGGGTCAGAGGCTTTACCGCCGCCAGGGCGGCTCCGGCGCGAAGCGCTTGCCGATCCAGTCGGCGAAGGCGCGGGTCTTGGCGGCTTTTCCCTTGGCCGAGGGCGTGACGACATAGACCGCGCCTTCGTCCGCCAGCGTCCACTCCTCCAGAACGGATACCAGCCGGCCATCGGCGAGTTCGCGGCCGACCAGCCAGTCGGTGCTCATCATCAGGCCGATGCCTTGCACGGCGGCCTGGACCAGCACCTCGGCATCGTCGGTGACCAACGGCCCCGAAACCTCGACACGCGCACGCCGGCCCTCGCGGTCGGTCATCTCCCAGGCCGGAAAGGTCTGGAAGCCCGAGAACCCCAGGCAGGAATGGTCGAGCAGCGCTTGCGGTGTCTCCGGCCTGCCCCTGCGGGCGAGATAGGAGGGAGCGGCGCAGAGCAGCCGGCGCCGCGTCGCCACCTTGCGTGCCACCAGGCGTGAATCCTCCAGGCTGCCCAGCCGCACGGCGACATCGAAATTCTCGGCGACCAGATCGGTGAAGCGGTTGGAGAATTCAGCCTCGATGCGGACATCGGGAAATTCGGCAAGAAATTGAGGCAGCAGCGGCCCGATCCACATGCGCCCGAACGTGCCGGGCAGCGCCAGCCTGAGCAGGCCGCGCGGGCCGCCCCCGGCATGCGCGGACGCGACGGCCTCGGCCTCGTCGACGGATGCGAGGATGGCGCGCACACGCACCAGGAATTCGGCACCCGCTTCGGTCAGCGACACGCTGCGCGTCGTGCGCGAGAGCAGCCTCACCCCCAGCCGCGCCTCCAGCGACTGCAGGCGCCGCGACAGGATGGTCGCGTCGCGCCCGACACGGGCCGCCGCCCTGGTGAAGGAACGCGCCTCGGCGATGGCGGCGAAGGCAGCCATCTCGGCAAGGGCCGCGGGTTCGTGAGATTGCTGCATTATTCACAGTTCTCAATTGCAGAAAACAAGGATTATCCAGAGATAGCGCAGCAAATAGGTTCACTCAATCCATCAAATCGTTCCACCGGAGTGAAATCATGAAAGCCATCGAACTCAGCCAGCCCAGATTGGACGCCTTCCGCGCCGCCACCGTTGCAACTCCCGAACCGCAGCGCGGCGAGGTGCTGATCCGCCAGCGTGCGGCGAGCCTCAATTTCGTCGATGTGGCGGTGGCGAGCGGCAACTATCCCGGGCCGAGCTTCCCGCTCATCCCCGTCGCCGACGCCGCCGGCGAGATCGTCGCGCTGGGCGAGGGCGTTACGAGGCTCGCCATCGGCGATCGCGTCGTCGCGCATGCCAAGCCGCGCTGGATCGGCGGGCCGCCGCGGCCCTACGAGATGACGCAGATGCGCGGTGTTTCGCTGCCCGGATCGCTGGCGGAATATGTCGCGCTGCCGGCAAATTCGGTGGTGCCGGTCCCGGCGCATCTGTCCTTCGAGGCGGCCTCGACGCTGCCGATCGCCGGCACCACCGCCTGGAACGCCATTCGCGCCGCCAATGTCGGTCCGGGCTCGGTCGTCGTGCTGCTTGGCACTGGCGGCGTCTCGATCTTCACCCTGCAGCTGGCGAAAGCCGCCGGCGCCACCGTCATCATCACCTCGTCGTCGGACGAAAAGCTGGAGCGGGCAAAGGCGCTCGGCGCCGATCATCTCATCAACTACCGCGCGACATCAGACTGGGACGGCAAGGTGCTGGAACTGACCGATGGCCGCGGCGCCGATCTTGTCGTCGAGACCGGCGGCACCGCCACCTTCGCCCGCGCCGTCAACGCCACCGCGCCCGGCGGCACGCTGTTCACTATCGGCTTCGTCACCGGCGCCGAAGCCACGATCAACCTGCTGCCGATCATCATCAAGGCGCTGAAGGTGACCGGCAACAACACCGGATCGGTGTCCGATCTTTTCGACGCCGCCAGGGCCATCGGCGCGGCCCGGATCGAGCCGGTGGTCGACAAGGTGTTTTCACCTGATCAAGCGACCGAAGCCTACGCCCACATGGCCGCCGGCGGCCTGCATTTCGGCAAGCTGGCGTTCGCATTGGAATGGTAGGGAAAGTGATCTCCCCCCTCGAGGGGGAGATGGCCGGCAGGCCAGAGGGGGTCGGTTCGACTGGGCGCGACTTTCTTGCGACGATCGGAGGTTAGCGCTTCACGCGAGACGACCCCCTCTGTCGCCTTCGGCGACATCTCCCCCTCGAGGGGGGAGATTACGCGCTCAGATCAGCTTCTCCAGCGTGATCGGCAGATCCCTGATCCGCTTTCCCGTCGCGTGGAACACCGCATTGGCGATGGCCGGCGCCATGCCGACGATCGCCAGTTCGCCGACGCCCTTGCCGCCGAGTACCGAGGAATGCAGGTCGGGGATGCCGACCGAGATCACCTCAATGTCGGGGATGTCGGCATTGGTGGGGACGAGATAGTCGGCGAGGTTGTTGTTGACGATGCGGCCGTGGCGGCGGTCGACGATGCCTTCTTCGAGCAGCGCCTGGCCGATGCCCATGATGATGCCGCCCTTCCATTGGCTTTCGGCCAGCTTCGGATTGTAGAGCCGGCCCGAATCCAGCGCCGAAACCACCCGCGACACGCACACCGTGCCGAAATCCTCGTCGACGCGCACCTCGACGAAATGCGCGCACCAGGAGTGGCGGGAATAGTCGCCCTCGGTGTGCGGCAGCGCCATGGCGATGGTGGTGTAGTTCTTGTAGCGGTCTTCCGCCGTCGAATTGGCCGGCATGGTGTCGCCGGTCGCTTCGATGCGGTGGCGGCCGACGCTTTTGAGCAGCTCGGCGATCGAGACATCGGGGCCATCGCCGCGTGGCGCGGTGATGCGGCCATTGGCGACGACCAAAGTGTTGGCCTGCAGCGCGTGGAAGGGCGAGCGTGGATCGCCGATCGCCAGACCGATCAGCTGGTCGAGCGCCGAAGTCGCCGCCTTGTAGACCGCGCCGGTCATCACGCCGGCCAGCCGCGAACCGCCGGAGACGCCGGCACGGGCAAAGCGGGAGTCCCCCAGTTTCACCACGACGTCGTCAGCGGACACGCCGACCGTCTCGGCGGCAGTCTGCGCCAGGATGGTGTAGGTGCCCTGGCCCATGTCGATCGAGGAGCTTTCGACCTCGACCGAGCCGTCGGCCAGGATGCGCACCACCGCCTCGCCATAGGCGCGCCGCACCGGATAGGTGCCGGCGGCCACGCCCCAGCCGATCAGATGGTTGCCGTCGCGCATCGAGCGTGGCTCGGGCGTGCGCCTGGCCCAGCCGAAGCGTTCGGCGCCTGCCGCAAAAGCCTCGCGCAACTGCCTGGTCGACCAGGCTTTTTTGGCATGCGGATCCTGCTCGGCGTAGTTGCGCAGCCGGATTTCCAGCGGATCGATGCCGACCTCGTAGGCGAGTTCGTCGATGGCGCTTTCGATGCCGAAGGCCGACGGGTTTTCGCCCGGCGCGCGCATGGCGCCCGGCACCACCGAATTCACCCTTACGACATTCTGCCTGGAGGAGAAGTTCGGCGTCGCGTACATGATCGAGGTGACCGAGCCCAGCGGCTCGACCCACATGCCGTCGATCGACGTTTCGTTGACGCCGCGATGCACGATCGACTGGATCAGGCCGTCATGGTCAGCGCCGATCGTCACCGTCTGGCGGGTCGCGGCGCGGCCACCATAGCCGGTGAAGGTCTGTGCCCGCGTCATCACCAGCCGCACCGGCCGGCCAAGCATTTTGGCGGCACTTGCGGCAATCGCGCCATGGCTGAGCGCCAGCGCCTTGGAACCGAAGCCGCCGCCGACATAGGGCGACACCAGCCGGACATTCTCGAACGGCACGGCGAACCATTCGGCATAGGTGCGCGCCATGCCGTCCAGCCACTGGCTCGGCTCCCACACGGTGAGGTGGTCGCCTTCCCAGCGGGCGATCAGGCCATGCGGCTCCATCGGCGCCTGGTATTCACGTGGTGTGTTGTAGGCGGCGCAGATCCGCACCGGGGCCGAGGCGAAGGCGGCCTGGGCGTCGCCCCATTCCTTGGTCATGGCATCGACGGGGATGCCGTCGCCGGCCTTGCCGTCGCTGAGGTCGACGATGGAAGGCGCCTCGTCGTAGCTGACCTTGACCATCGCCGCGGCGGCCACGGCCTGCTCGAAGGTCTCGGCGACGACGGCCGCGACATGCTGGCCCGAGAAGGTGATGTCGCGCGCCAGCGGACAATAGGGCCTGTCGGGCGGCGGGGTGCCGAACCAGTCCGAAGCGGTTTTCAGGCTGATGATGGTGTCTGGCGTCAGCGCCTTGAGCACGCCCGGTGCCGCCTCGGCCGCCTTGCTGTCGATGGCGCGCACCTTGCCGGATGCGATGGTGCTTTCGACCAGCACAGCATAGGCGAGCCCTTCGAGCTGCTGCTCGACGGCGTATTTGGCCGCACCCGTGATCTTGGCCGGGCCGTCGACGCGCGACAGCCGGCCGCCGACCGCGTCGGCGCCGCCGTCGGATGCATCGCCTCGTTTCGATTCACCAACTCTGATGTCGTGAACGGTCATGCCGTTTCTCCCATCTTGAGGATAGCCCGTGCGACGACGCGCGGCGCGAGCTCGATCTTGTAGTGGTTGGCGCCATGGTCGACAGCGCCTTCGACGGCGAGCAGGCTGGCGGCGCGAACAGCTTCCGGCTCCAGCATCTTGCCTTTCAAGGCGTCTTCCACGGCGCGCGCCCGCCAGGGTTTGGTGGCGACGCCACCGAGCGCTACGCGCAGGTCGCGGATGGTGCGTCCGTCAGCTTCCAGTTCGAGGCCGACGGCTGCACTGGCGGCGGCGAACTCGTAGGACTGCCGGTCGCGGACCTTCAGATAGGTCGAACGCCGGACGGCCGCGGAGGAGGGGATTTCGATGGCGGTGATCATCTCGCCCGGCTCGATCGCGTGTTCCTTGTCCGGCGTCGTGCCGGGCAGCAGGAAAAAGTCATCGACGAGGATGCGCCGATCGCCGAGATGAACTGTTGCATCGAAAGCGACAAGCGCCGTGGCGAGATCGCCGGGATACATGGCGATGCAGGCCTCGCTGGTGCCAAGCACGGCATGGCCCCTGGTGACACCGCCGATCGCCGAACAGCCACTGCCTGGTTCGCGCTTGTTGCAGGCGGCAAAATTCGAGGGATCGCGGAAATAGGGGCAGCGCGTGCGCTGCATGAGATTGCCGCCAATGGTCGCCATGTTGCGGATCTGCGCCGAAGCCGCTTGCCACAGCGCCTCCGAGATGGCGGGGAAGCGGCCCTTGATGTCCGCGTGGTCGGCGACATGGCTCATCGTCGCGAGCGCGCCGATGATGGCGCCGCGCTCGTCGATCTCGATCCGGTCCAGCCCGTCGAGATGGGTGATGTCGACCAGCGTGTCTGGTTCGGCGACGCCGCATTTGGCGAGGTCGATCAGCGTCGTGCCGCCGGCGAGCAGCATGGCGCCGGGGAGCGCGGCCGCCTGGCGGGCGGCGTCGGCCGAGGTGGCGCGAAGATAGGAAAAATCCCTCATGACGCGGCCTCCAACGCTGCCTGGCGCACGGCGGCGACGATGTGCGGATAAGCGCCGCAGCGGCAGAGATTGCCGGCCATGTATTCTCGGATTTCCTCGTCCGATCCGGCATGGCCCTCGCGGATGCAGGCCACCGCCGACATGATCTGGCCTGATGTGCAATAGCCGCACTGGAAGGCGTCCTGTTCGAGGAAGGCAGCCTGCACGGGATGCAGTTCGCCCTCCCGTGCAAGCCCCTCTATGGTGGTGATGGTGCGGCCCTCGGCCTGGGCTGCCAGCATCAGGCAGGCCAGCACGCGCTCGCCGTCGACATGGACGGTGCAGGCACCGCACTGGCCGTGGTCGCAGCCCTTCTTGGTGCCGGTCAGGCCGAGCCTGTCACGCAAGGCATCGAGCAGCGTGACACGCGGTTCGAGCTGCAACTCGTGATGCCGGCCGTTGATATCGAGATGGACGGGGATTTTCGTCATGGGCGTCTGGCTCCAGTTGCTTGACGCTGAGGGAATGAATTGGCGCTTTGGAAGGGAAGGGCAAGGTCAGGCGACAGCCAATCCACCGCGGGTGAGGAAGCTGACAGCTTGCGGCTTCGAAAGACGTGACATACCGGGCTCCCTGATTATATGATAAAGGTGCTCCACTAAAACGGAGGCGCCTCCGTTTATTTACGTGGGGGCTGGCCAGGCATGGTTCAAGCCCCCATATCCCTGGTGGAGAAAAAATTGGCTTTTGAGCCCGTCACAACCGTCGACCAAAAACCCGCCGCCGCCGACAAGCCGTTGCGCGCGGATGCGCAACGCAACCGCGACCGGCTGGTCGAGATGGCGGCTTCGGTCTTCGCCGAGCGCGGCATCGACGCCTCGCTGGAGGAGATCGCCCGGCGCGCCGGCGTCGGCATCGGCACGCTCTACCGCCATTTCCCTACGCGCGAGCATCTGGTCGAGGTGGTCTATCGCCGCGAGGTGGAGGGGTTGTGCGCAGCGGCTGGCGAGCTTGCGGCAAAACATCCCTCGGATGTCGCGCTGGAAGAATGGATGCGCCGCTTCGTCGACTATATCGCCACCAAGCGCGGCCTGGCGACCAGCCTGCGCATCCTTCTCACCACCAATTCGACGCTGTTTTCCGACACGTCGGGACGAGTGTCGCAGGCGCTGCGGCAATTGGTCGAGGCGGCGGTCGCCGACGGCACGATCCGCGGCGACGTCGATGCCTCCGACGTGCTGCATGCGCTCGGCGGCATCTACTCGGCACCCGACACCCCTGAATGGCGCGACCGCTCGCGCCGGCTGGTCAAGCTGTTGATGGATGGCTTGCGGTTCGGGGCTGTAAAGGCGGGATGAAGAGGCGCCTGGACTGCACCAGACGCGCCAGTCCCGGCTTCGATTCTGAGCGGTGATCGGCTATGCTGCGCCGCAAAAGACCAATTATTTCGTATAATTCTCGGTCTAATTTTGCTATAATGGCATATTGAAAATATAATTTTCGATGTTTTGTAGAAAAATCTGGATGTTTTTCCCGAGATGCAACCGGTAATATGTGTGTCTTTACCCGAACAACCTCATGCACTTCGCACGATTAACGGCCTCTTTGGCGTTAGCGGCAAAATCAGGGCGGTTTTTAGTCGGTTTTTAGCCCTCGCTTCACAAAACTATTTCAGCACGGTAAATCTTTTGTGTTGCGCCGCACCATTGCGCGGAAGCACTCATTGGCCAACTGGAAACGCGCGGCGAGGGTTCCGTCAAGTTGACCAACTTGAGCTTTCCGCTGGCAGATATGCGATATCGGACCCGTCCCGGGCGGGCCCGTGGAGCGTGGATTTTGCATTGTCGGCGCTTTGGCGAACATAAGCGCCGGCAAGGATGCGGGTCGTCCGTTGCGAACCCCTTTGACTCTCGAAGCCGGGAATTCGTGGGGATGCCCCGGCAGCCTCATCAGAGATGTTCCGCCGGGGGAAGCGGCTGATGGGAAACTCTCGCGATACCCAGCTGGACGGATTGAGGGCCATCGCCGTCACATTGGTGCTGTATTCCCATTTCTTCGCGGCGGGAGGCTCTTCTTTCTGGGGCCACATCGGCGTGCGGCTGTTCTTCGTGCTGAGCGGCTTTCTCATCACGCGCCTTCTCCTGGAAGCGCGTTCGGCGGCTGAATTTGAGGCCGCGCCCGCGCTGAGATCCTTCTACATCAGGCGGGCACTGCGAATATTCCCGCCCTATTTTGCCGTGCTGGGCGTCGTCTGGATGGTTGACCTGGAGCATTCCAGGGGATCGCTGATCTGGCATGCGCTTTACCTGTCGAATTTCTGGTACGCGCTGCGCAATGACTGGTCGCCCTGGCTGCTTTGCCATTTCTGGAGCCTGAGCATCGAGGAGCAGTTCTATATCGCCTGGCCGCTGGTCGTCTTGCTGGCGCCACGCCGCCGCCTCGAGGCGATCTGCATCGGCGTCATCGTGCTGTCATTGTCGTATCGCTTTTACTGGCCGATCACTGGAACCCCCGCGCTGGCGCGCGATCTGCTTCCACCGGCTTCCATGGACGCGCTCGCCTCGGGTGCGTGGCTTGCCGTCTACCGAACCAGGGCCACCGTCTTGCCACAGTGGTTACGGCTTGGCTGGCCGGCGCTCGCGGTCGCGTTTTTCGCCCTGCAGTGGTTTGCTCCGGCGCCGCCGGACACTGTCCAGGAATGGGGCCGCTGGCTGCTGTCGCAAATCCTTCCGCTCGGGCCTCTCGTGATGATCGTCGCGAGTTGTTCTCGAGGCCATCGGGGGTACCGGGGCTGGCTTCTCGAACTGCCGCCGCTCACCGCCCTTGGCCGCGTCAGCTATGGCGTCTATCTGTACCACCCCATACTCCTGTCGTTGGCCGTCAAGTCCCAGCCGTGGATCCCCGTCAACGTCTCGGAGCAGGGGGCGGGTCGGTTCCTGGTTGCTGGAACGGCCACCCTTATCCTGGCGTCGGTATCGTGGCTGGTTTTCGAAAAGCCGCTCAACAGCTTCAAGCGCTACTTTCCCTATGTCGCGCCAGGAGCTGGCACGCGCATCCGGGCCCGCGCCGATACGACCGACGCCGGATGGCCCAGAGGCGCGGCAGGGGCTTATCCCGGTGGATTGCTCGATGGCCGCGAGGCGGCAGGCGATCTTCAACGAACGGATCGGAGCTGACCATGGCCGCTCCCTTGGTATCCGTTCTGCTGCCGGTCTACAACGCGGGACCCTATCTCAGCACCGCGCTCGGCAGCATCCTGCGGCAGGACCACGATCGCCTGGAGGTCATTGCGATCGACGACGGCTCGACGGACAACTCCCTGCAAATCCTGCAGCGGCACCGGCAGGCCGACAATCGGATCTCCATCATCTCCCGCGAAAACCGGGGCCTCATCGCAACCCTCAACGAGGGTTTGGCTGTCGCTCGGGGCGACCTTATCGCCAGGATGGACGCGGACGATATCGCCTATCCGTCACGCCTGTCGCGCCAGGTGGCGCTGTTCGACCGGCAGCCCGATCTCGCTCTGTGTGGCGCCGGCTTCGATACCTTGCTTCGCAACCGCGTCGCCAAGGGTACACCCGATCCGGTCTTCCGGTTCGGCCAGCTCCGTATATTGTCGATGTTCTTCACGATATTCATGCATTCCACGGTTGTATACAACCGGAAAGTCATAAAAGAGGACGTTCTATTCTACGATCCGAAATACAAACACGCCGAGGATTTCGACCTCTTCAGGCGGCTCGCCGATCGTTATCCGGCGGCGATGATCCCCGAAAACCTGATCGTCTACCGTATCCATGACGGGAGCGTAACGAGCAGGCACAGGAAGGAGATGCGCCGGACACATCTGACGATCGTGGCCGAGAACCTCGAGCGGGAAGGCCTGGCACAGGACACGCGCGATCTGCGCGACATCGGCGAGGCCGTTTCGACCGACACGGTTCGCCGGGCCGCCGCGTTCATTCTTGCACTCGAGGCGAGGATCTCCGCGCTGCCGACGGAAACGCGGCCGAGTTTTGCGGCCGGCGCGCTGAACCTGTTCTATTTCCTCTACCAACTCATAGGCGACGAAATGCAACCTCCGCTGACGCACGAATTCCTGACGCGGACCGCAAAATGGGATTTCATTCGACGCCGCGAAAAGTACGCGTTGCGTCCCGCCGCCTACGCGCCATGGTTCAGTCTTGTCTCGATGTCGGCCGGCCGCCAGGCGGACGCCGTGGCGCGGTACCTGAAATCCACGCCTGCCGCTGCGGTCCTGGCGTCCCATCAGTTGAGCTAGCCGCAGGGATGATCGTCAAAGCCCGCCCACCCACGCAGCGCGATCGCCGGACGGAGCTCGTTCCCGTCGATCCCCGGCCCGAGCGGTCGCCGCCGGCGGTCAGCTTCATCATATGCACGCGCAACCGTGTCGCCGTGCTCGAGGCTTGCATCAGGTCGGTCCAAAGCGCGTGCCGCGCCCATGCCGGCTTCGCGGCCGAACTCGTGGTCGTCGACAATGGTTCGGTCGACCGCACGGCGGAGCGCCTGGCCGGCATCGCCGAAATATCCGATATCCCGTTCACAGCCGTGCGCGAGCCGCGCCCCGGATTGGCCGCCGCCCGCAACGCCGGTGTGGCGCGCGCGCGCGGCCGCGTCCTGGTCTTCGTCGATGATGATTGCGAGATCGATGGCGATTACCTCCGCGATCTGGAACGACACTATGCTTCCGGCGAACAATGGCTCATCCGTGGCGGCTGCGTCGAACTCGGCGATCCCAGGGATTTGCCGTTCACGATCAAGCGCTCGCGGGTGCGCGAGCGGCTCACCCCCGATGTTCATCCGGGCGGCTTCGTGCTTGGCTGCAACATGGTGATGCACCGCGATGTCGCGGCCCGTATCGGTCATTTCGACGAACGGTTCGGCGCCGGCGGCCCGCTGCGGTCAGCGGAAGACACGGATTACCTTGTTCGAGCGATGCTGCTCGGCATCCCGGTCGAATATGTGCCCGATATGACAGTTTTCCATTATCATGGCCGGCGAGACCGCAAATCGATCGAAAAGCTCCACCGCGACTACAGCTTCGGCAATGGCGCCCTTTGCCTGAAACATGTCCGCCATGCGCCCTGGCTGCTTCGCCATTTCTATTGGGCCACGAGAGGGGCTTTGCGGGAGTTGGCGGGTGGTCCGCGGTTCGACCGCGAACTCCAGCTGTCGCATTGGCCGATCGTCGTCATGAATCTGACCGGCGCGGCCAGATTTGCGGTTCTTTTGCTGGCGAGATGGCCGCAAGAAGTGCAAGTGCCGCAGGATCGGCAGGCAGATGCCCAGGCGAGGTGACAGGCCATAATGCGATTTTTGCCGCCAAGCTTGCCGATGCTCGGCCGCGCGCTCGGAACGAAGCAGTTGCGACTGCTTCCGGCCGTGGTGGTTCTTGGTCTAGTCGGCGCCGCCCTCGAAGGGTTCGGCATAGGCTTGATCATCCCCTTGCTGGGCATAATCATGGGACACGCGGATGCGGCCGGAATGGCCGGCTTGTCCGCCGTCTTTCAGTATTTCGGATCGGGCCTGGACGAGCGCGACCGGCTGATCGTCATTTCGGTCGCCATCCTCGGCTCGATCATCCTGAAGAACGTGTTCGCATTCGCGAACACGCTGCTCACCACCTTCATTTACGGCAAGGCAAGCCATTCGATCCGCAGCGCGCTGTCGGAGCAGCTCCTCAGGATAGGTTACCCGTTCTTCCTGCAGCAAAGTCCCGGACGGCTGCTCAACATCATCTCGAACGAATCCTGGCGGGCATCGGATGCGATCCAGATCATGCTGTCGGCCATCGTCAGCGCATCGGCGGCCATCATCCTGCTGGCGTTCCTGCTCCTGCTGTCGTGGCAGATGACACTGTTGGTCACATTGGGCCTGGCCCTCATCCAGGTCGTCCATGCCGTTCTCTCGGCCAATCTGAAAGCGCCCAGCCGCAGCGTCGCCTCCCGCAACAGCGATCTCGCATCGCAGATGCTGCACCTTGTCCATGCCGGGCGCCTGATCCGTATCTTCGGACAGGAGAGCCGCGAGCAAGCGGTGTTCGACCAGGCATCGGACGCGGTGCGCCGGGCTGCTTTCGTCCTGCTTACCCGGCAGGGGGCGTTGCCACCGCTGACCGAGGTTCTCCATGCGATGCTGTTCCTTGCGGTGGTGATCGGCGCATGGTTCGCCAATGTGAGCTTCCCGCTGATCGTCGCATTCGTCATCCTGCTCTACCGGCTGCAGCCGCATATGCGGGCTTTGCAAATGTCGTGGAGCCAGCTGCAAGGCTTGAGCGGGTCGCTCGAAGAGGTCGATTGGATGCTGGATCCGGCGGACAAGCCCAAGCCTCCGCAAGGCGACGGGCCATTCCACGGTTTGCGGCAAGGGATCAGCTTCGACGACGTGGCATTTACCTATTCCGGCACGGACGCACGCGCGGCGGCGCTGCATTCGGCGACTTTCGATATCCGAAGCGGCCGCTCGACGGCGCTCATCGGCCGGTCGGGCGCGGGCAAGACGACGATCGTCAATCTCCTGTGCCGCTTTGTCGAGCCGAGCTCCGGGGGGATTCTTGTCGATGGATCGCCGCTCGACCGGATCGACCCCAGCCAGTGGCGAAAGCACGTCGCGCTTGCCAGCCAGGAGCTGGAACTGGTGGACGGCACCATTTCCGAGAACATAACCTACGGCCAGGATGGCGCCACGAGCAGCGATGCCGAGCGTGCCGCGAGACTGGCCGAAGCGCATGAGTTCATTGAACATCTGCCCCAGGGCTACGACACCGTCGTCGGCTACAGGGGTGTCAATCTGTCAGCGGGACAAAGGCAGCGGATCGCCTTGGCGAGGGCGCTGGTGCGCGATCCTGATCTGCTCATCCTGGACGAAGCCACGAATGCCGTGGACGGACTGTCGGAAGCGGCGATCGTCGAGACGTTGAAGTCGAGAGCCGGCCGCCGCACGACCCTCGTGATCAGCCATCACCACAGCACCATCTCGTTCTGCGATGACGTGGTGATCCTGAGCGGCGGCCGTGTGAAGAAGCAGGCCCCATTCGCGGCCCTGGCGTCGCTCAGCATGGATGAGCTTTACCAGCATGAACCGACCCTCTGACAGGTCCGAGGCCCTGTCTCTCTCCGGCCTGTGGTGGGGTTACAGGGCGGCGGCCGTTACCGGGCCCGCCGGCCGGAAACCACCCGCAGCCAGGGCGTCAGATGGAAGGCGCTCATCAGGAGATACATTGCCGGCATGCCGGTAAGAGGCGAGGCGCCCATGCACAGCATTGCGGCGCCACCGCCCTGAAGACAGGAGACCAGCGCCATCAGGGCGAAGGTCGGCGCCGCGGCGAGGCACAGCCAGTCGGCGATGCCGGGGGTGGCGGTGTTTTCGGGGGTCGCGCTTCCGGAGCCGGAATGAATGTCGCTCATGGCCTTTTCCCTTGATGGTTGGCAAGGAGTTGGGTTCCTCTCCCCCGCTCCGCGAGGGAGAGGAAACCAGGCAGGATGGGGCGTGCCACCCTTTCCCGCCAAGCGCTGCTACTCGCTCTTGTCGCGGAACGCGGCCTCGCCGGCGGCTGACACTTCGGCCCATTTCTTGTCGGCCCCAGCTTCGTAATTGTCGTGCCAGTTCCACCAGCTGTAGAGCGGGGTCTGCGGGTAGCCTTCGGGCGAGTCCTCCCAGGTCTCCTGGCGGCCGAGCGGGGTGACGTCGAGATAGCTCCAGACAGTACCCAACGCCTCGTCGCCGCGGTTGTTGATGAAATAGGTGCGGAAGATGCGGTCGCCATCATGAATGAACACGTTGTGGCCGTGCCATTCGTCGACGCCGAAGTCTTTGTCGAAGCTGTCGGTGATGGTGTACCAGGGAATCTCCCAGCCCATCCGCTGCTTCAGCCGTGCAATGTCGGCCTGCGGGGCGCGCGAAGCGTAGGCGAGCGTGGTGTTGCGGGCGTTGAGATGGGCGAGGTGACCGACCTGGTCGGCGCCGAGCGAGCAGCCGCGGCAAGCGTGATCGGGCCAGCCATAGACGCCGGGCTCGAAGAAGGCGCGGTAGACGATCAACTGGCGGCGGCCTTCGAACAGGTCGAGCAGGCTGACCTTGCCGTCGGGGCCATCGAAAACATAGGCCTTGTCCACTTCCGTCCACGGCATGCGGCGGCGTTCGGCCGACAGCGCATCCCTGGCGCGCATCGTCGCCTTCTCCTTCACCAACATCGCTTTGTGAGCGGCTTCCCAGTCTTGCCGTGAAACGATCGGTGGCATCTTCATCGTCATGTTCATTGGTCTTCTCCTTTGCCAGTCGTGGCGTCGTTGCGGTGTGGTGTTGCCTGGGAATGTCGGGGCGTTGCGGGCGCGGCGAAATCCGCGAGTTCCGGCCCGGCGCAGCAGGGGTGGCGTGCGGCGTGCTTGGCCGTATCATTCGCCGTGGCGAGGTCGAGGTCGGTGGAGGCAGGCATTTTCTGGTTCTCCCTTGCGTGCCGTCATTGCCGGCACGACTTGCTGGTTGACGGTACTGACTTAAGGTAGGGCAGCGCCGCGCCGAGGTGGGAGTTACAAGTGTGACGGGATTTGAATGGACTCGCTGATCAACGCGGCGGCGCTGGCGCTGGCTTCGGGCGATGCGCTCGGTGCGCTCGACCGCGTCGCCCTGCGCGAGGATGCGCCGGCGCTGGCGCTGCGCGGCATCGCCATGGCGCAGCTCGGCGACTTCGATCGCGCTAAGCTGTTGTTGCGGCGGGCCGCGCGCGCGTTCAACCCGAAAGAGGCAGTCGCGCGCGCCCGCTGCGTCGTCGCCGAGGCCGAGATCGCGCTGGTCTCGCGTGATCTCGGCTGGCCGGCCAAGGCGCTCGACGCGGCCCGCGCGGCACTGGAAAAGCATGGCGACCGGTTGAACGCGGCGCATGCCGGCCACCTCAAGGTGCGGCGGCTGCTCTTGATCGGCCGCCTCGACGAGGCCGAGCATGTGCTGGCCGGGCTCGACCCGGCGCCGCTTCCGCCGGCGGCCAGGGCCGCGCACGAGCTTGCCGTCGCCGGCATCGCCATGCGGCGCCTGCGGACCAGGCCGGCGCGCGCGGCGCTGGAATGGGCGCGCCATGCCGCCCACATAGCCGGCATTCCCGGCCTCATCGCGGAGGTCGAGAGCGCAAGCCAGGCGCTGGAGACGCCCGCGGCGCGGCTGATCGCGCAGGGCAGGGAGCTGCCGGTGCTGCTCGAGGAGGTCGAGGCGTTGCAGGGATCGCCGGCGCTGATCGTCGATGCCTTCCGCTACGCCCTGCGCGGCGGCGGGGTCACGATCTCGCTGGCGAGCCGGCCTGTGCTGTTCGCCCTGGCGCGGACGCTCGCCGAAGCCTGGCCAGGGGACGTGTCGCGGGGGGAACTCGTGGCGCGGGCCTTCGGCGGCAGGCATGCCGATGAATCGCATCGCGCGCGCCTGCGCGTCGAGATCGGGCGGCTGCGCGCCGAGCTTCGCCCACTGGCCGGCATCAGCGCCACCAAACATGGCTTCACGCTGGCGCCGCGCCAGGCGCACGCGGTGATGGTGCTGGCGCGGCCGATCGAGGAGCGGCACGCGGCCGTGCTTGCCTTGCTCGCCGACGGCGAGGCCTGGTCGAGTTCGGCCCTGGCGCTGGCGCTCGGAACCGGCCAGCGCAGCGTGCAGCGGGCGCTCGAGCCGCTTGCCGAGGCCGGCAAGGTGCAGTCCTTCGGCCATGGCCGGGCGCGCCGCTGGATGACGCCGCCGGTGGCGGGATTCACGACCACCTTGTTACTCCCCGCGCCGCTGCCAGATGGCTAAGGTGCATTGATATTCAGACTCTCGACCCACCTTGGAACATGATCCCAGACGTCAGCGGGATGACGACCACCATCGAGGACAAAGACATGAAGCATTCGGCGGCCGAAATCCTGAGGGAATACGGACCTTTTCCCGGCGCCAAGACGGTGGCCGGGGTGAGCTTTGACGGCAAGAACGTCTGGTTCGCCTCGGGCGACAGGCTGAATGCCTTCGATCCGGAGAGCGGACAGGCGTTGCGTTCGATCGATGTCGCGGCGCATGCCGGCACCGCCTATGACGGCCGGCATTTTTTCCAGCTCGCCAAGGACCGCATCCAGAAGATCGATCCCGATACCGGCGAGGTGCTTTCCACCATTCCGGCACCCGGCAATGGCGGCGATTCCGGGCTGACCTGGGCCGAGGGCACGCTGTGGGTGGGGCAGCACCGGGAGCGCAAGATCCACCAGATCGATCCCGAGACCGGAAAAATCCTGCGCACCATCGAATCCAACCGTTTCGTCACAGGGGTGACCTGGGTCGACGGCGAATTGTGGCACGCCACCTGGGAGGGCGACGAGAGCGATCTGCGCCGCGTCGACCCGCAAACGGGCAAGGTTCTGGAGAAGCTCGACATGCCTGCCGGCATGGGCGTCTCGGGACTGGAATCCGATGGCGGCGACCGCCTCTTCTGCGGCAGCGGAAACGCCGGCGTGGTGAGGGCGGTGCGCCGGCCGAGGTGAAGGGACACGAATTTTCCCCCGGCGAATTTTCCCCCGGCGACTGGCCGTTGCGCGGCGTCGAGCCTAGATAGGCTGGACCATCCCCCCGCAAAAGGACCAGACCATGCCCCAACAGATCACGTTGAACGACGGCGCCGCCATTCCCCAGCTTGGCCTTGGCGTGTGGCAGGTCGATCACGACATCACCGCGCAAGTGGTGGGCTGGGCGATCGAGGCCGGCTACCGGCTGATCGATACCGCCGAGGGCTACCAGAACGAGGAAGGGGTCGGCGAGGCGATCCGCGCCGCCGGCGTGCCGGCAGCAGAGCTGTTCATCACCTCGAAACTGCGCAACGGCGCCCACCAGCGCGATGCGGCGCTGCGCGCCTTCGACGACACGATGAAGAAGCTCGGCGTCGAGCAGCTCGACCTGTTCCTGATCCATTGGCCGGTGCCCAGCCAGGACAAATATGTCGAGGCGTGGAAGACGCTCGTCGAGCTGAAGCAGGCTGGCCGCATCAAGTCGATCGGCGTCTCGAATTTCAATCCTGATCATCTGGAGCGCATCATCGGCGAGACGGGCGTGGTGCCAAGCGTCAACCAGGTGGAACTGCATCCGCGTTTCCAGCAGCGTGCGCTCAGGGAATTCCATGCCAAACACGACATCCATACGGAAAGCTGGAGCCCGCTGGGCAGCGGCAAGCTGCTCGGCGACCCGACCATTGCGGGCATTGCCAAGAAGCATGGGAAATCCGCCGCGCAGACCATGATCCGCTGGCATCTCCAGCAGGGGCTGATCGTCATCCCGAAGTCGATCCGCCAGGATCGCATCGCCGCCAATTTCGACGTCTTCGATTTCGAACTGGACGCGCAGGACCTGAAGACGATCGCGGGCATGGATTCGGCCGACGGCCGCGGCGGTCCGAACCCGGCGACGGCGGCGTTCTTGTTTTAAAGCTGGCGTCGAAGCTGCCAATCTCCCCCCTCGTGGGGGAGATGCCCGGCAGGGCAGAGGGGGGCGCTGTCCCGCCAGCCTTTCATTCGATACCACCCAAACCCGCCATGATGACAATATGCTGGCTGACATTGTCGATGTCGCGGATGACATCGTCATTCCAAAACCGGAGCACGGTCCAGCCGTCCTGCTCCAGACGCCTCGTCCTGACAGTGTCGTTCACTGCAAGATCTGCATCACCATGCTGCGATCCATCGAGTTCGACGACAAGCTTCTTCTGCGGGCACGCAAAGTCGGCGATATAGCCGGCAATCGGAAATTGTCTTCGAAAGCCAAGCCCCATCAGCCGATGCGCGCGAAGTTCATTCCAGAGCTTCAACTCCTCGTCGGTCATGACTTTGCGCATCGATCGAGCATTCGCTCGGTTCTGCGGCGGCAATGGCGTATGAGGCATGGCAGTTTCGATTGTGATTGAGGTTGGCGCTCTACGGCGCCCCCCTCTGTCCTGCCGGACATCTCCCCCACGAGGGGGGAGATTGGCGGTTTCGGCGATTTCGCCAATCGCAGAGGGGAGGAAGAGCGCTAAATCCCCGAGCCGTCCAGCTGCTGCGCGTCGTCGCCTTCCCAGGGCGCCGGCATCGAGGCGCCCCGGCTGAGATTGGCCGAGGGCATCGGCATCCAGCATTTCAGCTCCGGCTCGGCATATTCGACGACGCGGCCAGGCGAGGAATCGGAAGCGCGCCAGCCTTCCTCACCGAATTGATCGGCGCGTGACCAGTAGGCAAGGTCGACTTCCGCCGGCCCCTGTTCGGATGGGCGGACCGTAACGAGAATCCGGCTGCCGTCTTTCGGCGCGTTCGACATGTGGCGCCAGCGGTCGGGCTCATCCATCGTTCTTCCTCCTGCCTTGCTGCGGGATGAAGTGTCGCCTCGCCATCGGAGACGGTCAACCCAAACTTTGCCCAACCCATCCTGTTTCGATGGCTGCTCGTTCCGCCCGCTCCCGTGGGATGTATGATTTGTCGGATTGCGCCAGCCGCATCCGTCCTTGATCTGACGGTGGTCGCCGGGGACAAGGAGAGCATTCATGAGTGACAGGGGCGAGGCGATGCCGGCTGGGGTGGAAACAAAACTGTTCTTCAGCCGCAATCCCAATCCGCGCCTGGCGGTCGCGGTGGCGCGTCATCTCGGGGCGAGGCTGACCTTCGAATTCGCATCGCCGTTCGCGCCGGGGCAAGCGGAGCGGTTCCGGCCGCTCAATCCCAATCTTTCCCTTCCAATACTGGCGTGGCCGGGCGGCAGCTTGTGGGAGGCCGACGCCATAGCCTGCCGGTTGTCGCGCGACATGGGTTCGGATTTCTGGCGCGGCGGTGAGGATGAGCCCGACATGATCCGCTGGCTGAGCTGGGGCAAGGAGAATTTCGCGCGGGCCTGCGACATGGTGCATTTCGAGCGCGGCACCAAGCAGCGCTACGGGCTGGGCCCAATCGATCATCAGTTGGTCGCGGAGGGGCTGAAGCTTTTTCAAGCGACGGCGGCGATCCTGGAGACAACGCTTGTCGGCAGGCAATGGCTGGTCGGCAACTCGGTCTCCTATGCCGACTTCCGCATGGCGACGTTCCTGCCGTTCAACGACGTCGCCGGGCTGCCGCTCGGTGATTATCCCGCTCTTGCCCGCTGGTATCGCCGGCTCGAAGCCGTCGAAGCCTGGCGTGATCCCTTCAAGGGACTGGCCGCACCGCATTTGCCGCCGGTGCCGAGGCAGGAAGCGATGAGGTGACGGACAGACCTGACGACCGGCGCATACACAGAGGAACTTGAAGACGCCGGCCGCCATTTGGGGCGTTGGGTGCATCACGTTGGGGCACGATGCAGGGTCAGGTTAGGCGGATGCCTGGTGCCCGCAATCGGAACGCCGGCCCATGGTGAACAGGGGGTTACTATCCACAGGCCCGAGGCAGTAACCGGCAGGCGGCGCGCCGGTTTGCGGCCGTCCATCGTGGCCACGTCATCATTGTCTCGGCTGTGCGCAACGCGAATCGCTTGGCCTGCGCGGCTCGACGGGCCGCGATCGGGTTGATAAGCCCGTCTGCGAAGGAGCCGATGAGTCTGGCATGACCGTTGCGATCGAGATGGGACACACGACGGCGGGCGCTCCGGCGAAGCTCGATCTCGAGGAGTTGCTGGCGACCCGCCTGCTGGTGCAGGGCAATTCGGGCTCCGGCAAGTCGCATCTGTTGCGGCGCCTGCTCGAACAGAGCGCGCCCTGGGTGCAGCAGACCATCGTCGATCCGGAAGGTGACTTCGTCTCGCTGGGCGAGCGTTACGGCCATCTGGTGATCGATGCCGAGGAGCACACCGAGCGCGGCCTGCAGGCGGCCGGCGAGCGGGCGCGCATCCACCGCGTCTCGACCGTGCTCAACCTCGAAGGGCTCGACGCCGAGAACCAGATGCGACGCGCCGCTGCTTTCCTCGGCGGGCTGTTCGAGGTCGCGCGCGACCATTGGTACCCGATGCTGGTGGTGGTCGACGAGGCGCAGCTGTTCGCGCCGGCGGTGGCCGGCGAGGTTTCCGACGAAGCGCGAAAACTCTCGCTCGGCGCCATGACCAATCTGATGTGCCGTGGCCGCAAGCGCGGGCTTGCCGGCATCATCGCCACGCAGCGGCTGGCCAAGCTCGCCAAGAACGTCGCGGCGGAAGCCTCCAACTTCCTCATGGGCCGCACCTTCCTCGATATCGACATGGCGCGCGCCGCCGATCTGCTCGGCATGGAGCGGCGGCAAGCGGAGGCCTTTCGCGACCTGGAGCGCGGACAGTTCATGGCGCTGGGGCCGGCGCTGTCGCGCCGCCCGCTCGGCCTACGCATCGGCCCGACCGACACCAGCCCGCGCAACGGCACGCCCAGGCTGATGGCGATGCCGGAATCCGCTCTCGAGGACGCCCGCGCGATCATCCTGGCCGCCCCGCCGCCCGAGACGATGCGCGCGCCGCGCCGGGTGGCGTCGCCGGATCTGCTGGAGCAGCTGATGGCGGCGAAATCGGCGCCGCGCGACATTCGGCCCGAACCGGCCGAGCCCGCGCCCAGCGCCGAGGATCTGGCCGAACGGCGCGAGCGGATGGACCGCATCCTGCGCGCCATCCTGGCCGAACCCGATGCGGGATTTCGCGTCATCGGCGTCCTCTACCAGGAATTCGTCGTGCGCTGCCGCATCGAGGGACTGGCTTCGGTCATACCCGATCTCCAGGAATTTCGCCGCATGCTGACACGCGCCCGTGCCGGGGTGGGGTCCGACATGGCCGAGGATGACGCGTGGCGGGATGTTTCGGTGCGCGCCTCACTGCTGCCAGAGGACATGCAGGGCGTGTTCATGATGATCGCGCGCGCGGCGAAGGAGGGCTGGCCGTGCCCGAGCGATGGCGCGATCGCCCGCGCCTATGGGTCGCACTCCATGCGCCGAGCCCGGCGGCTGCTGACCTATATCGAGGAGCAGGGCCTCATCGTCTGCCAGCTCGACGGCACGGGAAAGCGCACGGTGACGCTGGTCGAACTCGCCTGGGCCACCGCGCCGGGCGACCCCAACGCCGAGGCGGCGGAGCAGGGCAGCCTGGCGCTGTGAGGGCCGATGACTAGCCCAGGTCCCGGTGGATCGCGGACGCAGGCCGGCGGCACTGTCGCCCGGATCCGCATCATGGGGACGCCGAAATCGGGCACGAATCTCGCAAAACATCTGGTCGAGGCCTATCTCGGCGTGCCCGTCGTCTTTGACCAGGGTTTTTGGAAGCATGGGATCTTTCCGGCCCTGATGAACGGGCGCGCGCTGCAATATGGCGACTTGCCCATCATTGTCATGAGCAAGGACCCGATCACTCAGCTCCTGTCCTGGTTCCGTTTCACCAGGCACAACAGCATTTTGAGGCCGGCCAAACATTTCGGTTCGTTCCTGAACCAGCCTTTCGAAATCAGGCAGGATTTCACGCGGCCGCAGATGGAATACAGGTTCCGCGCACCCGCCGACTACTGGAACCAGTTCTACTTTGCTATGGAGGCGCTGCGCCGCACCGGCACGCCCGTGCATTTCGTATGCTATGAGCAACTCGTCGCGACCCCGGCCCTTTGCCTGAGTTCCATTTCCCGTTTCCTCGATCTGTCCACGCCGTTCGAAGCCAGCACCGACGTGACAATTCCACGCCACGCGCTTGTCTCGAGCAATGACATCGACCGGTCCGGGGACCCGGCCGCCAACGAGAGCCTGTTTAACCCCTCGCGGGCGGATCTGGCAGCCGCGTTGGCCAGGATCGGCTGGCGCAATGCGCACAGAATCCTGCGCGACATCGACGACGACGTGCTTGAGGCAACGGGCCGGGCCGGATTTCGCATCACCTGCAGGCAGGCGATCGGTCCCGCGGCGATATTGAGGTCGTTCATCGGCTTCTGGTGAGGCCCGCGTGCGCAACGACGCCGCCCTTACTGGACGGTGATAACACCGTCGACCGCTCGCCATTCCGATGGGGCGATGAGCCGGTGGTGGGCGATGTGGACGGAGTGAAGCGGTCCCTCCAAGCGCTCGGGGTGGCGCGCGGCCGCGACGCAGCACGCGTCATGGACGGCGGGATACTCGATCTGCAGGAGGCCCCATGCGTGGTCGCAATGAAGTCCTAGATATCGAGGATAAACTTGGCTATCGGGCCGCCGGGCGCCACCATCGGGCAGTTGGAAGGCAGCTCCACTTCTTTCGATATTGTTCCGGCGTTAGGCCATAGTTCCAGCGATCAGTTGGTTGCCGTCAAGACGGCCGGCTCCTCGGACAAGCTCAGCCGGTGAATGCCTTGAACTTGTCCTTGGAGGTCAGCAACACATCGCCCTTGAACGAAATCGAGAAATCGCCCAGCTGGTACTTGCCTTGGTCGTTCTTGAGCAGGATGTCGCCAGTCACCTTGTTGGGGCCACCCTCGATGCCTTTGACTATCCTGGCGACGTAGCGCAGATTGCTCTTGGCAAAGAGCATATCGTTCCTGGCCAGTTGCTGCGCGAGAAGCTGGCGTTTCGAGTCGTCGCCGATGCCTTGCAGGCGCTTTTCAATGGCCTCGGGGGTGACACTCGCCAAGGCGCTGTTCAAAGCTGGCAAGGCCTTCTGCAGGCTGAACAGGGCATCGGAAGTCATCCTGCCGGCATCACCGTAGGTCAGGCTCTGGTTGCTGATCGCCTTGTTGGCCTGCGCCTGCGGGCTGCGGTCGGCAGCGGCCTCCATCTCGTCCTGGACGGCCCACATATAGTCATATTCTCCCATCGCCATCACCGTTTCCGGTGTCTCGCCCGTGGGGATGAAGTTGCGCGCAACGGTGGAATCTTCGTGTCGGCGGTCTGCCTCGACCATCGAGCCGATGAAGCGTGTATACTCCGCTTGGAGTTCGTCAAAGTTGGCTTCGCCCGCGCGCAAATAACGGTCTTGTGCCGTCGTGGTGGACGTTGCACTGATGGGTGAAGACGCCTGCGCCCCAGCGACCTGGCCAAAGCTGCCGAACGGATCGTATTCGGCGTCGTCCTCATCACCTGTTGCACCCGGACGAATGACAGGAGGCTCGGTCCGCAGCGCCGTGCCTGCTTTCGCGAACGCGGGCTGGTTGGCGCCTGCAAAGCCGCTCTTGGCCGACATCAGCTTCTGTATCGTAACGGTGAAATCCGGCATGATCCGCATCGAGCAAGCTCTCGTGTTTCACATGCCTTGTGCATGCGATTCACAGAATGAAGCATAGGCGGTTAATCAATGGTTCAAAGTGAACGCTGGCCGAAAACAAATAGTGGTATCCAATGGCATCACGCCAATACACTTCAACAAGGACTAATATAGTTGGCAAAAATACGGAAGCGGCGAGTTTCTCAAAATCGATCCTTTCGCCGCTTATCTCTTGTGCACAGGCACTGGATTGCTTGATGATCCAAAACGGTGGCCTTCGCGGGATCCTTTCACCGCTCCTCGACGATCCGCAAATAGGCCGCCGTGACGAACAGCACGATCAACCCGAACAAGATCCTTCTAGCCCCCTCCGGCATCTGCAGGATGGTCAGGAGCGTCGTCAGCACGGTGAGGATCAGCGCGCCGATGATGGTGCCGGTGTAGCCGCCGCGGCCGCCGAAGATGGAGGTGCCGCCGATGACGGCCGCCGCCACCGAAGGCAGCACCAGCGGTTCGGCGAGCGACAGGGAAGGGGCCTTGATCAGGCCGATATAGAGCAGGCCGGTGATGCCGGCGAGCACGCTTGAGGTGACGTAGAGCGCCGTTATGACCTGCCAGTATTGCACGCCCGACAGACGCGTCGCGCGCTCATTGTCGCCGACGGCGTAGAGCAGGCGGCCGAAGCCGGTGCGGGCGAGCGTGAAGACGATGAGCGCGGCCAGCGGCACGAAGAGCAGCAGGGCGTTGGGGAAGCCGTAGGTGACGCCGGTGCCCAGCCAAGCGAGGAAGTCGGGGATCTTGGCGCCCGACGCGATCACCGTGCGCTGGTAGACCTGCAGGCAGCCGGTGCCGATCAGGCTGGTGCCCAGCGTCATGATCAGCGGGTGGACGCGGAAGACGCCGACGCCGATGCCGTTGACGAGGCCGATCAGCACCGCCGGCATCATCGCCAGCAGGAACGCCACGGCCGGGTCCTGGTTGACGATCTGCGTCGCCATGATGAAGGCGCTCATCGTCGCCACCGTGCCGACCGACAGGTCGATGCCGCCGGTCAGCATGGTCATGGTCTGGCAGCCGGCAAGGATCGCCAGCGGAATGGCGAATTTGATGGTGTTGGCGATCCAGCGCTCGTTGACGATGCCGGGACGCAGGATCTGCAGGATCACCACCAGGATGACCAGCAGGATGATCAGCGGGATGAGCGGCCGGTCGGCCATGAAGCGTTTTAGGCGGCGGCCGAAGGGGACGGGGGTGATCGCTGATGTGCTCATGGGGTGGGTCCGATGTTCTGGGAGGGTAGCGCTCTACGGCGCCCCCCTCTGTCCTGCCGGACATCTCCCCCACAAGGGGGGAGATTGGCCGCTTTGGCGCCCCACTCTTTTCTGCAACGTTGAAGATTGGCGAAAGCCGCAACAACAGCCAATCTCCCCACAAGTGGGGGAGATGGCCGGCAGGCCAGAGGGGGGCGCCGTAGAGCGCTACGCTCTATATTTCTCTCTCCCATCATTGCCGCCCCCGCATCGTGATAAACGCGCCGAACATCACCACGGCGACCATGATCAGGCCTTCGATGATGGCGGTGACGTTGGGGTCGATGGCGAGCAGCGTCAGGTCCGTGCGCACCAGGCGCAGCACGAAGACGGCGACGATGGGGCCGAGCAGGCCGCCCTTGCCGCCGCCGAGCGCGACGCCGCCCAGCACCACGGCGGCGACGCTGGCGAGCAGATAGGGGCCGGGAATGGGAGCGCCGATGCCGGTGCTCATGGTCAGCGCCAGCCCGCCCATGGCCGCGAACAGCCCGGACAGCGCGTAGGCGATGATGCGCGTGCGGGCGACAGGCACGCCGCTGCGGAACGCCGCCAGCTCGCTCGAGCCGATGGCGTAGATGGAAAGGCCGAGGCGCGAGCGCCGGAGCGGGACCCAGATCACGCAGAGGCAGACGATCAGCACCAGCAGCGCCTTGGGCAGCCAGGCGTCGATGGCGTCGGGCAGGCCCGGTATCGGCACGGTGCCCGAGATCATCGCCTTCAGCCATTCTGCCGCGGCGCCGCCCGGTGCGCCGAGCACCAGCAGGGCCGCCCCTTGCAGCACGAACAGCATGGCGAGCGTAACGACGATGTCGGGCACGCGGGTGACGACGATGAGCAGGCCGTTGAGGGCGCCCAGCACAAAACCCATGGCGAGCACGAAGGGCACGACGAACAGCGCGTATTCCTCGCTGGCCCCCGCCATCATCGAGGCGGCGGTGACGCTGGTCAGCGCCATCATGGCGGCGACCGAGAGGTCGATGCCGCCGGCGATGACGACGACGGTCTGGGCAGCGACGGCAAAGGCGTAAGGCAGTACCGCCCGCGCCAGCGAGCCGAAATCGCCGCTGCCATAACCGGGCTGGATCAGTTTTGTGACGATGAACAGAATGATCAGCAAGGCGAACAGGCCTGACACCCAGCCCTGGCGGCGCAGGAAATGGTTCATGATATCGTCCCCGAAGACGGGGACTGGGGATCGGCCAGGATGCCGATATCGGCCTTGGCGCCGCGCGGCAGGCCGTAGGCGGCCCGCATCAACGCCGGTTCGTCCGCTTCCTCGACCGGAAAGATGTCAACGAGACGGCCGCCGAAGATGACGATGACGCGGTCGCAGACGCGCTGCACCTCCTCGAGTTCCGAGGTGTAGAACAGCACCGACTTGCCGTGGCCGGCGAGTTCGCGCAGCAATTTATAGATCTCCTGCTTGGTGCCGACATCGATGCCGCGTGTCGGATCGAAGCACAGGATGGTGCGGGCGTCCGCCGCGATCCAGCGCGCGATGGTCACCTTCTGCTGGTTGCCGCCGGACAGGCGCTGCACCTCGCCCTGGGCGCGGGTGTCGATCTGCAGGCGCTGGATAGCGCTCTGCACGGTGGCGCGCTCCTTGCGCATATGAATGGGGCCCCAGTTGCGCAGGGCGGCACTGAAAGGAAGCGCAATGTTCTCACGCACCGAGCGCTGCATGGCGAGCGCCTCGGAACGGTCGCCGGGCACATAGGCAATGCCGGCGCGGATGGCGTCGATCGGGTGTGAGAATTTTACTGCCTGGCCGTCGACCTCGATCGTGCCGCCGGACGGCCGGATCGAGCCGGCAAGGGCGGCGAACAGCTCGTCCTGGCCCTGGCCTTCGAGCGCGACGACGCCGGCCACTTCGCCATCGGCGAGATCGAAGGAGACATCGCCGAGCTTGATGCCGACGCGCAGGTTTTTCACGGTGATGCGCGGTCGGGCAGGGGCGGATGCCGCCTTCTCGCTGACGCTTCGGGCGGCGACCTTGGCCTTTTCGATGCGGGTGCCCAGCATCAGCTCGACGATCTTTTCCTCGACGCCCGGCACGATGTCGACGACGCCGACGGTCTCGCCGTCGCGCAACACGGTGGCGCGGTCGCAAAGGGCGGCGATTTCGACGAAGCGATGGGAGATGAAGATCACCGCGCGGCCGGCGTCGCCCTGGCGGCGGACCACTTCCAGCACCTTTTCGGCAAGGTTGGCGGGCAGCGCCGCGGTCATCTCGTCGAGCAGCAGCACGTCGGGTTCAACGGCGAGCGCCCGGGCCAGATCAAGCACGCGCAGCACGGCCAATGGAATGTCGCGCGCGCTGTCGCGCAGGTCGAGGTCGGCGATGCCGAGTTCGCGCACCCAGGCGCGGAACGGCTCGACCGGCGTTCCGGTGAGCCGCAGATTGGACAGCACGTCGAGATCGGGGATCAGCGACGGCTCCTGGTAGACCGGCAACAGCCCGGCGCGGCGCGCGGCTGCCGGCGAGCGTATGTCGCGCGCCTCGCCCCGGATCAGGATGCGCCCGGCATTGGCTGAAATGGCGCCGGTCAGGATCTTCACCAGCGTCGACTTGCCGGCGCCGTTGGCCCCCATCAACGCATGCACCTCGCCCGGCAGGACGGACAGCGACGCATTGCGCAGGGCCGCAACCGCGCCGTAGTTCTTGGCGACGCCCGTGGCGTCGAGGAGGGGGCTGGTGGTCAAATTGATTGGTTCTCGATTTATGAGGTCGAATAATTAGAAATGTCGGCGCCGCCCCTCACCTGCCTGCCGGCATCCTCTCCCCGTATAGAGACGGGGAGAGGGGGGCTTGTCGCCGGCATTGCGGCCAGCTTCTCTCTCCCCGTTTACGGGGAGAGATGTCCGGCAGGACAGTGAGGGGCAGCGCCGACGGATGGTCCGTTGGCAAACCTCAGCCTTACTCCCCCGGCCCCTTGCAGGCCACGATCTGCTCCTTGGTGTAGGTCGTCCAGTCCGGGATCGAGATCGAGACCGGCCATTCGGGGCTCAGCGACGGGTCGGCGGCGGCCTTCAGCTTGGCCTTGCCTTCGTCGGTGGCGTTGTCCCAGAGCTGCGGGTCGACCAGCACGGTCTGCTGGGCCGGCTTCTTGCCGTCGAGGATCTGCAGGGCCAGCGTCACGCCGGCACCGCCGATCGAGCCGGGGTTGGTGACGGCGGCACCGACGAGGCCCTTGACCGAGCTCAACTGGCCGACGAAGCCGGCATTGTCGGCGCCGACCACCGGCACCAGCGGCGCCTGCGATTCGACCAGCGCGTCGACGATGACGTTGTCGATGCCGGAGGTCCAGATGCCGTTGATTGGCGTGCCGGTGGCGAGGAACGACAGCATCTGCTGCTTCGCCTGGTCCTGCTGCCAGCCGGTGAAGACTTCCTGCGCGACCTTGACGTCGGGGAATTCGGCCAGCGCCTTCTTGAAGCCTTTGTCGCGATCGGAGTCGGCCGAGGCGCCGGCGGCACCGCGCATGTAGAACACCTCGCCCTTGCCGCCCATCTGGCCGAACAGCCATTTGGCGCCGAGATAGGCATACTGCTCCTGGTTGTTGGAAATGATGTAGGCCGATGGCTCGGTCACGGCCTGGTCGACGGCGACGACGACGATGCCGGCCTTGGTCGCTTCTTCAAGACCCGCCTTGATGCCGGCCGGATCGGCGGGGTTGACGACGATGGCGTCGACCTTGGCGCTGATCAGGTTGCGGATGTCTTCCAACTGGCCGGCGGCATCGGTGTTGCGGTGGGCGATGTTGAGCTTGGTCACTTCGCCCGAGGCGAGCGCCTGCGCCTTCATGGCGCACACCATCTCCTCGCGCCAGCCATTGCCCTGCACGGTGTTGGAGATGCCGATCGTGTATTTGCCGGCGGCGGACGAGATCGCAACCGAGGCCAGCAGGGCGGCGCTGGCAAGCAGCGGAACCATGGTCAGATATGTCTTCATTTCAGTCTTCCTCCACATTGTTTTTCAGTTCAGTTCCAACCCGTTAAGCCGTGCCACTCACAAACGGAGTCAAGTGGCTCGCCTTGCCGTCATTTGACGAAGGGACGCAGCACGTCGCGGGCGAGCAGGAAACCTCGCTTCACCTGCTCGTCGCTGCCTTCAAATCGCCTGTCCTCATGCTCGATGATGACCGAGCCGTCATAGCCGGCGCGGTAGAGGCCGGAGAAGAAACCGCTCCAGTCGACATCGCCCAGCCCCGGCATGCGCGGCACCTGCCAGCCTATCCCGGCCGAAAGGATTCCGCGCTCGTACAAACCATCATGATCAATCATCAGGTCCTTGGCGTGGACATGCAGCATGTAGGGGCCGAATTCCCTGATGAAGCGGGCCTGGTCGATCATCTGCCAGACCAGGTGCGAGGGGTCGAAATTCATGCCGACATCGCCGCCCCAGCTCTCCAGGATGCGGCGCCAGACTTGCGGCGAATAGGCGATGTTGTGCCCGCCCGGCCATTCGTCATAGCTGAAGATCATCGGGCAGTTCTCGAAGGCAAGCTTCACCCCGTGGTCGCGTGCATGGGCGACGATCCCGGGCCAGACTTTCAGCGCATCCTGCCAGTTGACGTCGACGGTTTTGGAGGCATCGCCGCCGCAGAAGGTGTTGACGACCGGCACGCCCATATTGGCGGCCAGCACGATCACCTTCTTCAGATGGCCGATGACCGCCTCGCGGTGGGCGGGATCGGGATGCAGCGGGTTGGGGTAGTAGCCGAGGCCGGAGATGGACATGTTCTTTTCCGCCAGCGAAGCGGCAATCTCTTTCGCCTGCGAGGCCGAGGTGCCGGCGGCGTCGATATGGCTGGTGCCAGCATAGCGGCGGGTGGCGCCGGAGGTTTTCGGCCAGCAGGCGATTTCCAAGGCCTCGAAGCCGACGGAGCTTGCCCAGCCGGCGACCTCGCCGAGCGGAGTCTCCGCGAATGGTGCGGTGAGCAGTCCAAGTTTCATCATGCCTCCCCTGACCGCGAACCCGCGATCGATGTTTATAATGCCGATAGTTTGGATCGTTTCAACCTCGCGACCCCGTCTTGCTCCAGACTGTGTCGAACGGCCGCCATCGGATCGTCCGAAAGCAGTTCGCCCAGCGCTGAAGTCACCGTCTTGCGAAACGCCTCGTCGGCGGCAAGGTCGGGGTCGAAAATCGTGTCGATGGTCAGGATGGCGGAAGCCAGCGCCGGCGCGTCGCGTCCGGTTTCGTCGGCGATCGCGGCGAACCTGCCGGCATAGGGATCCGACACCGGCCAGCGTTTGCCGAAGCGCGCCGAGGCCAGGATGAGATAGGCCATCCAACCGGCGACCGGCACCGACAGCAGGCCGATGCCGGCGCCTTGGTTCAGCCGGTCGCGGATCGGGTTGAGCAGGCGCTGGACGATCTTCTGCGAGCCGTCGGTGGCGATCTGGTGGTTGCGATGGCGGATCGCTGTGTTCTTCAGCCGGCCGAGGCTCTGCTCGATATAGGCATTCGGCTCCATGCCGGGCACCGGCGTCAGTGTCGGCAGCGTCTCCTCGACCAGCATGCGCTTGACGAAGACCGACAGCAGCGGGTCGGCGATGGCATCGAATGTGTGTTCGAGCCCCGCCAGCACGCCGAGCGTGGCGAGCGTCGTTTGCGCCCCGTTCAGCACCCGCATCTTGAGATGCTCGAACGGCGTGACATCGTCGACGAAGGTCGCGCCGGCCAGGTCCCAGCGCGGCATGCGGCCGGCGAATTTCTGCTCGATCACCCACTGCCGGAACGGCTCGCCCACCGCAACGGCCCCATCGCGATAGCCGAACCATTGTTCGACGCTGTCGAGATCATCCGGCGACACAGCCGGCGCGATGCGGTCGACCATGGCGGAGGGGAAGGCGGCATTGGCCGCAATCCAGTCGGCAAGCCCATTGCCACGCCGTTCGGCAAAGCTCCGCACGACATTTTCCAGGATGACGCCGTTGGTCGGAATGTTGTCGCAGGAGAGCAGTGTCAGCTTGCGGCCATGCGTGGCCCTGCGCTGCTCCAGCGCCAGCGCCAGGATGCCGGGCAGGCTGCGCGGCGCTTCCGGATTGGCGAGATCATGGACGATGTCGGGATGGCCGAGATCGAGCGCGCCGGTCGACGGGATATGGCAATAGCCTTTTTCCGTCACCGTCATCGTCACCAGTTCGATGTCGGGCGAGGCGAGCACCGCGAGCGCCGGTGCGGCGCTGTCCTGGCTGTCGACCACCTTCGCGATGCTGCCGATGACGCGCGCCTCGACATGGTCGTTCTCGCGGATCAGCCTTGTGTAGAGGCCGCCTTGCCGGCCAAGGGTGTCGGCGAGCGCGGGCGGGCGGATATTGATGCCGACAATGCCCCAGCGGTCGAACTTCAGCGAGAGCAGGTCGTCGGTGTATTCGGCCTGGTGGCAGCGGTGGAAGGCACCGACGCCGAGATGGGCCATGCCGGGTGACAGCGATGCGCGGTTGTAGGTCGGCTTTTGCACGGCGGCGGGAAGCCGCTCCAGCAGGCCAGGCCCAAGCGTTTCGATGGCGTTCACCGGTTCGCCCCGATCACCGACTGCTCCTGGTCGATCACCGCCCCGGTCATCGGCCCGGCCGCGTCGGAAAGCAGGAAGACGGCGAGGTTGGCGATATCGTCCGGCCTGAGCAGCCGGCCAAAGGGCTGGGCGGCGTTGGCGGCGTCAAGCCAGCCCGGGCCATGACCGAGCGTCTGCGCCTGCATCACACGCTCGGCCGGCGTGTCGGTCCAGCCGACATTGATGCCGTTGACGCGGATGCGGTCGAAGCGGTGGGCGTTGGCGGCGTTCTTGGTGAGCGTCGCCAGCGCGCCCTTGGTGGCGGAATAGACGGCAAGCTCCGGCGAGCCGCAATGGGCGTTGATCGACAGGATGTTGACGATCGCGCCCCCCTGGCCGCGTTTCCGCATGTCGGCAATCGCCGCCTGCATCAGGAAGAACGGCGCGCGCGCATTGACGGCGAACAGCGCCGCCCAGTCTTCGGGGCTGGCGTCGAGGAAGGACGCGCGGTCGGTGAGGCCGGCGGCGTTGACCAGGCCGTCGATGCGACCGAAGCGCTCGATGCAGGCCTGCGCCAAAAGGGCCGGAGTTTCCGGGTCTCCGAGGTCCGCGGCGACGAAGAGTGTCGGCGTGCCCAGCCGCGAAAGCTCCGCCGCGACCGCATCGCCACGCGTCTTCTCGCGGCCGGTGACCAGCAGCCCGGCCGCGCCGGAGCGCGCCAGGGTCTCGGCGATGGCACGGCCGATGCCTTGCGTCGACCCGGTGACCAATATCACCTTGCCTTCGAGCCTGATCTCCATTCCTCTTCCCGGAACAAAGTTTCTATTTTTCAAAATATGGAACGATAATTCCCGGTAGTCAATTGTGCCAGTGGCGGTTCATCAGATGACATCGCTAAAGTCCGCGCCGCCCCTCACCTGCCTGCCGGCATCCTCTCCCCGTATAGTGACGGGGAGAGGGCGCTGTCGTCACCGATTTCGCCAATCACCAATGTTGCAAAGGGGGTGCCAGCGCTGAGGCCAGCCCCTTCTCCCGTCACTATACGGGGAGAAGTGCCCGGCAGGGCGATGAGGGGCGGCGCGGGCGTCGATAATTTATGGTCGCCGCCACAAGTCGAAACTCTCCATCAAAACCTCCAATATTCACTTGCCGCGCTTTGCCGCGACGCCTTGGACCAGCGCCATGCCGACGGCGAGCGACGCGGCCAGCGAGCGGAAACCGGCGAAGTCGGATTCCACCACCTCCAGCCAGCTGTCCGAGAGCCGGATCAGCGGCGAGAAGGTGCTGTCGGTGATGGTGACGATGCGGGCGCCGCGTTCGTGCGCCACCGCGACGAGGTCGGGCGTGATCGAATTGTAGGGGCTGAAGGATACCGCCAGCACCGCATCCTGCCTGCCGATACAGCCGACCTGGTCGAGCGCGGTCGAGCCGACATTGTCGACCAGCACGTTGCGCACGCCTTGCTGCGAAAGCGTCAGCGACAGATAGGTGGTGACCGGGAAGGCGCGCTTGGAGCCGATGACGTAGATCAGGTCGGCGTCGGCCAGCGTCGCCAACATCTTCTCGAAGCTTTCGACATCGAAGCCGCTTTCGATGCGGCCGAGCGAGGCCTGCGAGGCGCCGACCATGCCGCGCAGGAAATGCATGGCGGCGTTAGGCTCGGCCTCAGCGCGCTGCTCGCCACGGCCTTCCGGCCAGGATCCCTTGACGTGGTCCTTGAACAGGCCCTGGAAATCGGAAAAGCCGGAATAGCCGAAGATCTGCGCGAAGCGCACCAGCGTCGAGGGCTGCACGCCGGCCTGTGCCGCCACTTGGGCGATGGTGCCGAGCGCGACCTCGCTCGGATGCTGCCACAGGAAGATCGCCACCTGGCGCAGGCGCTTCGGAAAATGCACCGTGCCGGACGACAGCACCGCGCGCAGCTCTTCGTAGGTCTGCGGCTGTATATAGCCAAGGGCCGCCAGCGAACGCCCGCGCTTGCGCGTTGCCGCCTCGTCGGCACTGGATCGTCCGGATGGTTTTCTCGCCCCGCTCATGAATTCAGGCTAGCGCGATACGATCGTTTTACAATATGGAAATTGGAAATCCTGTTCGAGGGTGGTAGGGGGGCTCGGTAAGTCCTTCCAACGTCGTCATCCCAGGGCGAAGCAGGAGCGAAGCTCCGTCGCGGAGACCCCTGGAGCTGCTCCGCGGCCCAAGGGATCCATGCCGTGACAGTTGCCGAGGAACGCGGCGGAATCAGAAGATTCTGCACCGTCGCAACGCCTTGAAGCCACGGCATGGATCCTGGGGTCTGCGCCGCGTCGCTGCGCTCCTTGCTCCGCCCCAGGATGACGAAGTGATAGGTGGAGGAGGAAACATGGTCTACGCAACATCGGACGGGTCGGCGGGCACGCGCTTGAGGGTGGGCATGGTCGGCGGCGGCCGCAACGCCTTCATCGGCGCGGTGCATCGGCTGGCCATGCGGCTTGACGACCAGATCGCGCTGGTCGCCGGCGCGCTGTCGTCCGATCCGGACAATGCCGCCGCCTCGGCCGCCGAAATCGGCATCGCGCCGGATCGCAGCTATGCCGATTATCGCGCCATGGCCAAGGCGGAGGCCGCGCGGCCGGATGGCATCGAGGCGGTCGTCATCGTCACGCCCAACCATCTGCACGCGCCGATCGCCACCGCCTTTCTCGAAGCCGGAATCGACGTGATCTGCGACAAGCCGCTGTCGACGACGCTTGATGACGCGCGAGCGCTGGTGGCGCTGGCGCGCGCGAAAAAGCGGCGCTTCGTCGTCACCCTCAACAACACCGGCTACGCCATGGTGCGCCAGGCGCGCGAGATGGTGATGGCGGGCGAGCTCGGCCGGATCGTGTCTGTGCATGGCGCCTATATCCAGGACTGGCTGACCAAGCCGATCGATGCCGACGGCCAGAAGCAGGCGGAATGGCGCACCGATCCGGCGAGGGCAGGGCAGTCGGCGGTGCTGGCCGATATCGGCGTGCACGCCTTCAACCTGGCAAGCTTCATCTCCGGCCGCGAGGCCGACTCGGTCTCGGCGGACCTGTTCACCGCCGTGCCGGGGCGCCGGCTCGACGACAATGCGCATGTGCTGGTGCGCTGGACCGACGGCGCGCGCGGCACGATCCTGGCCAGCCAGACGTCGCCCGGCCACTACAACGACCTCTCCGTGCGCATCTATGGCGACAGTGCTGGACTCGAATGGTCGGGCACGCGGCCGGAGGAACTGCGCTTTTCCGTCCATGGCGAGGAAACCCGCACGCTGGTGCGCGGCGGCCATGGCTCGACGGCTGAAGCCCGGCGCGTCTCGCGCATGCCGGCGGCGCATCCGGAGGGCTATATCGAGGCCTTCGCCAATTTCTACCGCGACGCCGCCGACATCATCCGCGCCCACCGTTCGGGGGGCGTGGTCGATCCTGCCCGCGCGGCACAGGTGCCCGACGTGGTCGACGGCGCGCGCGGCGTGAAGTTCGTCGCCGCCGCCGTGGAGTCGAACGCGGCCAGCGGGGCGTGGACGGCGGCGCGGTTTGGGGGATGACAGCCAATCTCCCCCTCGTGGGGAGATGCCCGGCAGGGCAGAGGGGGGCGCCAAGGATCACTGCCTATCGGTATGATCCTCTTTCACGCAAGCCTCCGACGGACATACCTGATTGACCGAGACGTTGGCGGGACAGCGCCCCCTCTGGCCTGCCGGCAATCTCCCCCTCTTGGGGGGAGATTGGCAGCTTTGCCGTCGGCGATCATGCCACGCCCAGTTGCTCCGCCAGATCCGACAGCATCGGGCGCTGGCCCTGCAAAATCTTCACCTCGGCCTCGGCCAATGTGAACCAGCCGGCTCTGTCGACCTCCGGGAATTCCTTCATCGATCCGGATCGCGGCGGCCATTCCATGGTGAAGGTGTTGCTGCTGATGGCGGTGACGTCGATGTCGGCCTCGACGGACCAGGCCGAGACGATCTTGCCGCCCGGTTGCCGGTAGTCGCCAAGGCGCGCGAAGGCGCCTTCGACCTTCATGCCGAGCTCTTCCCCGGTCTCGCGTCGTGCCGCCGCCAGCTCGTCCTCGCCCTGGTCGACGAGGCCCTTCGGGATCGACCAGGCGCCATCGTCCTTCTTCGCCCAGAACGGGCCGCCGGGATGGACCAGCAGCACCTCGATGTCACCACCGCTGCGGCGATAGATCAGCAGGCCGGCGCTGCGTTTTGCCATGTTTGCATGTCCGTTTGCGGCACTGGTGCGAAGTCTGCCGATCTTGCACCGGGAAATTGCGACGCTATGTCAGGCGCATCCGGATTGCACCTCATGCGCGAGTCCGGCAATCTGATAGCATCGCTTTTGGGGCGGCGTCGAAAGTCAGGTGATTCGTCCGAATGCAGCTGGGTCTGATCGGCTACTATAGCGACTTCGTGGTCTATCCGCTGGTGATCGCCGTATTGGGCGTGGCCGGGCTGATCGAGGCCGGAGAGGAAGGCGCGCCGGACTGGATCGGCACGGCGCTGACCTGCCTTGGCCTGTGGACGCTGATCGAATACGTCCTGCATCGCTTCGTGCTGCACCACGTTCCCTGGATCCGGGACCTGCACGACCGTCACCATATCGAGGAGCGCAGCCCGGTGGGCACGCCCACCTGGCTCAGCCTCGGCGTTCATGCGCTGGTGGCGTTCCTGCCTGTCTGGATGGTCTCGGATTTCGCGACCGCCAGCGCGGTGAGCTGCGGTCTGATGCTGGGCTACCTCTGGTACATCAGCGTCCACCACATGATCCATCATTGGCATCCGACCCATCCGAGCTATCTCTATATGCTGAAGCGCCGCCACGCGGTGCATCACCATGTCGACGAGAACGCCAATTTCGGCGTGACGTCGATTTTCTGGGATCGGATTTTCGGCACCGCGCGGCTTTGACGTGGGGCTGCCGGGGCAATGAGAAACGCCGGGCCTGAAATCTAGGCCGAGCGATCTGGCCAGAACAACCAGATGAGCGCGGCGGCCATCAGAACCCAAATTCCAACGATGAATGCGAGACCGCCGCGGCTGGCCGGCCTGGATCGGCGAATGGCTTCCGCGCGAAACTCAGCCATCAAAGCGGCGGGGATCAACTTCACCGCAAGCAGGATGCCGAGCGGTACGATGATCAGATCGTCCAAATATCCGAGGACGGGAATGAAATCGGGTATCAGATCGATAGGACTGAGCGCGTAGGCGGCGACCACGCCGGCGGCAACCTTGGCGTACCAGGGAACGCGGGGATCGCGGGCGGCCAGCCACAAGGCGACCACATCGCGCTTGATGGCCCTTGCCCATTGCTTTGCCTTGTCAAGGATGGTCACACTGCAACCCTCTTTTATTAGATCTCGACAGTCGGCGCCGCCGCTCCCTTCGCTTCGATCATTGCAACCATTTTCGCGATCTGCAAACTGCCCCGCTAGCCAATTTCGCCTCTTCTTGACAAGCGGTGCCTGCCGGATGCTAGTTGCCGCCAGACGCCTGGGTGTGGGGGAATTGCCGTGAGGAAGACCTATCAAAAGCCGGTGCTGGTGAAGCGCGAGCTGCTGTCGGCCGTGACCGCGGCGCCGCCTGGTTCGGCACGTTGATCCGCAAGGCGTGAGCGACGGGAGGGCTTCTCCGCTCACAGTTCCTTTTCCGCCAACTCCCTGAATTCGTCCGGCACCGAACGGGCCGCCTCCAACGCCACCGTGCCGTAGCCGACAGCCTGTTTGCCGAAGCGCTCGCGGATCTTGTCGACGGCGCGGTCGGCGCCGAAACGGGCGAGGCCCTTTCGGCTGCCGGGGCGGCGCTTTTCGTCGGCAAGGCCGAGCGGCAGGTCGAGCTGCAACTCGGCGCTCTCTTCCAGATGCGAGACCGAGATCGCCAGCAGCGAGATGGTTTTCTCCAGTGGATGCTCGGCGAGCACGCCGCGCACCAGGTCGCCGGCGATCTCGGCCAGCATCACGGTCGCCGAAATCGGCTGGTCCAGCGTGATCGAGCGGGTGACGGCGCTGAGATCGGCGAAGCGCACGCGCACCGTCACCGTGCGGCCGGGACGGTTCTTGGCGCGCAGCCGACTGGCGACGCGGTCGGCCAGATGCAGCAGTGTCGGCACGATCACCCGCGCCACGGCCGGCTTTTGCCCAAGCGCCGATTGCGCGCCGGCCGAATGCGCCCGGCGCTTCGTCTCCAGCTTGCGCGGGTCGCGGTTCCACGCCAGGGCCGCGAGCTTGTCGCCGGCGGCCGGGCCGAGCAGCCGCGTCAGCGCGCCGCTGTGGGTGCGGGCCAGTTCGCCGATGGTCTCGACGCCGATCTCGGCCAGCCGCGCCCTGGTTGCCGGCCCGACGCCCCACATCAGCGAGACCGGCAAATCGTGCAGGAAGGCAAGCTCGGTACCGGGGTCGACCACCACCAGCCCGTCGGGCTTGGCGACCTGCGAGGCGATCTTGGCCAAGTGCTTGGTGCGCGCCACGCCGATCGAGATCGGCAGGCCGAGTTCTGCCCGCACACGGCGGCGGATCGCCATGGCGATCTCTCGCGGCGAGCCGAACAGATGCGTGCAGCCGGCGACATCGGCAAAGGCCTCGTCGATGGAGATGCGCTCGACCACCGGCGTGAAATCGTCGAGCACCTTGATCGCCGCGTCGCCCAGCCGTTGGTAGTGGCTGAAATTGCCGCCGACGAAGATCAATTGCGGGCAAAGCTCGCGCGCCTTGCGCCCCGGCATGCCGCCGCGCACGCCGAAGGCGCGCGCCTCATAGGAGGCGGCGAGCACCACGCCGCCGCCGACAGCGATCGGCTTGCCGCGCAGCGTGGGGTCGAGCAACTGCTCGACCGAGGCATAGAAGGCGTCGAGATCGGCATGCAGGATGGTGGCCGTCGTTTCCATCCTGTTCCGCTCATCCGCGATTGCTGATAGACCGGAACATATAGAGAACAAAAGCGGACCAATGTCAATCGGGAGGCAGGTTGTGGAGGCATCTCGTTGGGGAGTGTGACCTAGTTCAAATGCTTCGACTGGCTACCCAGGCGGCAGTGCTGCCCTCATTGCCCTGCCGGGCATTTCTCCCCGTATAGTGACGGGGAGAAAGGGCGGCGGCTCCGCCGGCGACCCGCGGCGCCGACTTTCAAGGAAGCTGCTTCGCCCTTAGAACAGCGCTCCCGCCTACACCATATGCTCTGCCCGCAGTGCCACCTTCATCCGTTCCAGCGCCGGCTCGCCGCCGGCAGCCAGTTCCTCGGCGATACGGGCCAGCTTGTCATCGGCCTTGCGATGCTTGCTGCCCCAGGCGCCGAGCGTGGCAAGCACCGGCAAGAGGTCGATACCGGCCTCGGTCAGCCGGTAGATTGCCTTCAATCCGTGGCTCGGGTCGTCGCTGCGGGTAAGGATGCCTTCGTCCTGCAGTGCCTGCAGCCGCTCGGCCAGCGTGCGCGAGGAAATGCCTTCATCGGATTGCAGGAACTCGCGAAAATGCTTTTTGCCGGCGAAGATCAGGTCGCGGATGATGAGCAGCGTCCAGCGATCGCCGAGCAGTTCCAGCGACAGGTTGATCGGGCAAGCGGATCGTTCGCGAGTCGACATCCCTATGGTTCCAATTTTAAATCACTTTACTATTGACATCATTTTGCCCGGCAGGTCAAATGGTTCCGAAAGTAAACCATACCTAGGCAAATCTGACGAGGACACCCGATGAAAAACCTCATCCTGCAGATGCAGATGTCGGTCGACGGTTTCGTCGGCGCCGATGCCGATCACCCGTGGCAGCTCTGGGAGTGGGGCGACGACAATGGTTGGGACGCCGAGCTGAAACAGGATTTCAACGCCGTGTTTGCCGGCATCGACACCATCCTGCTCAGCCGCAAAATGGCCGAGGAGGGCTACCTCACCCATTGGGGCAATGCGGCGAGGAAATATCCGGCCGATCCCTTCTATGCTTTCGCGCGGCGCATCGTCGAGGCGCGCAAGGTGGTGCCGAGCGACAGGCTCGAGGCCTCGCGTTGGGAGCGCACGACGGTGGTGAGCGGCGACCTGCCGCGCGAGGTCAACGCGCTGAAGGCGGGCGAGGGCGGCGACATGGCCGTCTTCGGCGGCGCCGGCTTTGCGTCGGCGCTGATCGCGGCCGGGCTGGTCGACGAGTTCCAGCTGTTCGTCAATCCTGCCGTGCTGGGCGCCGGCCGCCGTATCTTCGACGAGGGAGGGTTCCGAAACCTCCGGCTGCTCGGCGCGAAGGCCTATGCCTGCGGCATGGTGGTCAGCCGCTACGCGCCGGCGGGCTGATCCGGCGCATACTGGCCTCGCGCCGATAAAAAAGACGTTGGCCGGAATCCTTTGCCCGCTTCTCTTCGTCTTCAAGATGCGGTCGCCGAAAGGGCGGCCGCATCAATGCTGAATGGAGAGACAGACCATGATCCTGGTGACAGGCGCCACCGGCCTGAACGGCAAGGCAATCGTGCGCGAATTCGCGCGGCAGAAGCATGAGGTGCGGGCGCTGGTTCGCGATCTGGACCGGGCATCCGCGGCAGGGCTCGGCGGACTTGCCGGCATCGACCTGATCGAAGGCGATATGCGCCGGGCGGAGACGCTTGGCGCGGCACTCGACGGCATCGATCGCGTGCTGATGATTTCGACCGCCGCGCAAGACATGGTCGAGACGCAGTGCCGTTTCATCGACGCCTGCAAGCAGGCCGGCGTCACGCATGTGGTGAAGTTTTCCGGTGCCGAATCCAACATCGGCTATGACGCGACCAAGTTCCGCTTCACGCGCATGCATGAGGAGGTCGAGCGCTATCTGGAGGGAGCCGGCATGGCGTGGACTCATCTGCGCCCCAGCCAGTTCATGCAGGTCTATCTGCGCGACGCGCCGACCATCGCCGCGGAAGGCGCATTTTACCTCGCGCTCGGCGATACCGAACTGTCGCCGGTCGATGTCGAGGACATCGCCAAGATCGCCGTCCGGCTGCTGCGCGATGGCGGCCACGAAGGCGAGAGCCTCGACATGACCGGACCCGAGGCGCTGACCATGAGCGACATCGCGGCGCGGATTTCGCAAGGGATCGGCAAGCCGGTCCGCTATGTCGATGTCAGCCCGCAGGAGCGCCGGCGCAATCTGCTGGCCGCCGGCGTCCCTGCCGACTTCGCCGATGCGCTCGACGAGCAACTGGCGGAGCGGCGGCGGCGGCCGAAATCGCGGGTGCATCTGGCCACGCATGAGATGTTCGGCGTGCGGCCGACGCCGTTCGTCGAATTCGCCCGGCGGCATGCCGCGATGTTTGGCGGCTGAGCGCGTCCGCAAAAAAAAAAGCGCCCACCGCCGCGTATCCTTTTTGCCTGCCCGTACGTCTCTGCCTTCGAAGGTCGCGCCTTCCGCGATCCGCAACCCCAGGAGAATATCATGGCGAGCATCGAGAGCGAGGCAAACAGGAACCATTACGCGGCGATCGCGGCCAATGCGGGCAAGCTGACCAGCCCGCAAGCGATCATCGACCACAACGATGTCCATTGGACGGCGCTGACCGGCGAGCCGCGCGGCGTTGACTATATCGAGGTCGATGCCGGCGGCGTGCCGGCGATGTGGGTCGTGCCCAAGGGCGCCGACGAGCAGCGGGTGCTGTTTTATGCGCATGGCGGCGGCTTCATCGGCGGCTCGATCTACACCCACCGCAAGCTGGTCGGCCATCTCGCCAAGGCCGTCGGCTGCCGGGCGCTGGTCTACGATTATCCTCTGGCGCATCAGGCCAAGCATCCGGCCCAGCTCGAGGCGGCGATGGCAGCCTGGGACTGGCTTGTCGACCAGGGCTTCGACCCCCGGCGGATGGTGATCGCCGGCGACTCCTGCGGCGCGGTGCTGACCTATGGCGTCCTGCAGCGGCTGCGCGCGCAGGGGCGGCCGCTGCCCGTTGCCACGCTGATCATCTCCGGCTGGTTCGACATGGCGATGACCGCTGCCAGCTACGAGACTAACCGCGAAAAAGATCCGGCCTTCGCCAAGGCTGGCGTCGACTGGCTGGCGGCCAACTTCATCGGCGATGCCGATCGGCGCGATCCCGAGGTCAGCGCGCTCTACGCCGATCTCTCCGGCTTTCCACCCGTCTTCCTGCAGGCCGGCGCCGACGAGACGCTTGTCGACGAAAGCCGCATGTTCGCCGAGCGGGCGAGACAGGCAGGCGTCGAGACCCGGCTCGACGTCTTCGACGGCATGCTGCACTCCTTCCAGATGATGGCCGGGCGGGCGCCGGAAGCCGATGATGCCATTGCCCGCTTCGCTACCTGGGTACGGCCGAGACTGGGGCTGCCGGCAGCCGGTGAGAAGACCAGCGAAAGGGCGGCGTGAGCATGCGGCGCCTGATCGTGTCGAGTTTCGTCTCGCTGGATGGCGTCATCGAGGGACCCATGACATGGGCCTCGCCGTTCTTCGTCGGGGAGAATGTGGACCATGCCTTGCAGGCGCTTTCGAACGTCGAGTTCTTCCTGCTTGGCCGCGTCACCTACGAGATGTTCTTCGCACGCTGGCCAGACATCAGGGATAGCCCCTACATGGACCGCATCAACGGCCTGAAGAAGCTGGTCGCCTCGACGACTCTGAAGACGGTGTCGTGGAATGCCGCGCTGATAGAGGGCGATGTCGCCGGGGCGCTGGCGGCGCTGAAACGGCAGCCGGGCGGCGACATCCTGAAATATGGGGTGTCGCAGCTCGACCGCACCTTGCTTGGCGCGGGGCTGGTGGACGAGTATCATCTGTCGATCGTGCCGACATGGGTCGGGCACGGCAAGCGCGCCTTCGACGATGTCGGACCGGTCGATCTCGATCTTGTCGGCACGCATCGTTTCGCCAACGGCGTGGTGACCCTGACCTACGTGCCGCGATGAACCAGCAGATCCGCAAATCCCCCGACACGATGCAAGCCATGCGGGCCTGGCCCGAGCCCGACCGCGTGTTCGACCTGCGCTATGCCGCGTTCCTGGAGACGGTTTCGCATCTGCGCGCCAGGTTGCATCGCTATTGCGCGCGCATGACCGGCTCGGCGCTGGATGGCGAGGACATCATGCAGGAGGCGCTGTTCGAGGCCTATCGCAAGATCGAGCTGCTCGACGATGCGCAGGCGCTGCGGCCGTGGCTGTTTCGCATCGCGCATAACAGGTGCATCGACTTCATCCGCAATCGCCGCACGCGGCACGCGGCCGAAGCCTTCTATGCCGGCGACGATATCGTGCTGCCGGTCGAGCCGGCCGGTCCGGCCGCCGGCCGCGCCATCGAGCGGCTGGTGGTGCACTTGCCGCCAAAGGAGCGCGCCTGCGTGCTGCTGAAGGACGTCTTCGACCATTCGCTGGACGAGATCGCCGATTTGGTCGGCTCGACATCGGGCGGGGTCAAGTCGGCGCTCAATCGCGGCCGCGCCAAGCTCGCCGCCTTGCCCGCGCAACCGGTCGCGGTGCCACCACATAACCCGGAACTGGAGCGGCTGCTTGACCGCTATGTCGCGCTCTTCAATGCCAGGGACTGGGACGGGGTGCGGGCGCTGACCAGCGCCGATGCGCGGCTGCGGGTCTCGGACTGCTATAACGGCCTGCTCTCCCGCTCGCCCTACTTCGTCGAATATGAGCGCAGCGAGCTGCCCTGGCGCATGCGGCCAGGCACGATCGAAGGGGAGATCATGCTGGTCGTCGACAGGCAATATGGCGAGGTCTGGCGGCCGGCCTATCTGGTGCGAATCCATGCGACCGGTGGGGCGATCGACCGCATCGCAGACTATTATGCCTGCCCGTGGATACTGGACATGATCGCCGCCGACGGAGTGACCCGCTAGGCCGTTACCTGGAGAGGAAATCCGTGATCAGCTTGACGGTGGCATCGGGGTTTTCCTCCATGATCCAATGGCCCGAAGCGGGCACGACGGCTCCGGTCACATCCGTGGCGACGAGGCGCAGGATGTCGGCCTGGCTGGTGCCGGCCGATTTTTCCGCACCCGCGGCGAGCACGGGCATGGGCAGCTTGCCGCCGCTGGCCAACATCGCCTGGTTGTCGATGGCGTCCTGGTCGAATGCCTTGAACTGCTCGAAGGCGTCATGCATGGCATGCGGCCGTGCATAGAGTTTTGCGTAGTGGGCGCGCGTCGCCTCGTCGATCTTCTTCGGGTCGGCCGACAGTTCGTTGTAGAAGCGGTCGAGGTAGATGCGCTCGCGACCCGCGACCAGCCGCTCCATGTCGGGGCCTCGGAAGTTGAAGTGCCACAGCAGCGGGCTCTGCTTGATCTTGTCCCAGTCGCCGATGCCCGGCAGCGGCGCGTCGATGACGACCCATTTGGTGATGCGCTTGGGATATTGCGCGGCCAGCGCGTAGCCGACCATGTTGCCGATGTCGTGCGTCACCAGCTCGGCCTTGTCGATCTTCAGCGCATCCATCACGCCGGCGATGTCGACCGCCTGGTTCTTCTTGGTGTAGCCGTCGTCGGGATGCGCCGAAAGGCCCATGCCGCGCAGGTCCGGCACGATCACCGTGTGATCCTTCATCAGGGCTATCGCGGCCGGCGCCCACATGTCGCCGGTATCGGCGAAGCCATGCAGCATCACGATCGCCGGACCCTTACCGCCGACGCGGACGTGCAGGCTGGTGCCGTTGGTCTTGATCGTCTGCGTCTTGAAGCTGGCAGGAAAGGCGACCACGCGGGCCGAGGCCGGAACGCTCATTGCCAACAAGCCGAGCACGATGACCAAAGGACGAAACATGTAAGCACTCCTGGAGATTTTGTTCTATCACCGCGGTATCGCGGTTTTGTGAACTATGACACCATGCCCTTGATTTCGTTAGGCGACGGACGCCTGATTGTGAATTCGGGAAAGCCGAACAATGCTGAAGCTCGAAGCCGCCGCCGCCTTTGTCGCCGTGGCGGAATCCGGTTCGATCACCGAAGCGGCCCGGCGCATGGCGCTGTCGAAATCCGTCATCAGCGAGCGGCTGTCGGAACTCGAACGCGGCCTCGGCACGAAGCTGCTGGACCGCACGACGCGCAAGCTTTCCATCACCGAGACAGGACGAAGTTTCTATGAACGCGCCAAGCGCATCATGCAGGAGGTGGCCGATGCCAGCGCCGAGATCGCCGAGCGCCGCGGTGAACTCGCCGGGCCGCTCAGAATAGCGGCGCCGACCAGTTTCGGAATCCTGCATCTCGGCCCGGCGCTGTATGGCTTCCTGGCCAAGCATCCGGGGATTGAGCTGACGCTCGATCTCGACGACCGCTTCGTCAGCATAGTGGCCGACGGCTACGACGCCATTTTGCGTCACGGGCCGGTGGTCGACGACGGCCCCGTCATCGTCAGGAAGCTGGCTTCGAGCCGGCGCTTCCTGGTGGCAGCGCCGGACTATCTCGAGACATTCGGACGGCCCGGGACGGTCGAGGACCTGAAACGCCACAAGGGCATCATCTATTCCATACGGGGCGCCGCCGACTGGCGGTTCAAGGTTTCACGGCGGCTGACGACTGTCCGCCCTCAGACCACGTTGCGCGTCAACAACGGGATCCTGATGCGCGATGCCGCGCTTGCCGGCCTCGGCCTGGCCCTGCTTCCCGCCTATTTCATCCAGGCGGAAATCGCCGACGGGCGGCTGGTGAGCGTCGATGTCGGCGCCGAGCCGGAAGGAGCCAGCATCTACATGGCCTTTCCCGAGGACCGGCGCGGATCGGCCAAACTGCGCGCGCTCACCGCATGGCTGCGCGATGTGTTTGGCGACCCGCCCTACTGGGAAGCATGAGGCCGGCATTCACCTGGCATCGTGGAAGATAATGCCGACCGTGTGGCGCATGCCTGAGCGCAGCCGGCTGACGCCGTGGCGCAAATTGACGCGGTAATTGCCTTTCGTGCCCTGCACCGGCCGGTTGTGGACGGCGAAGGCCACCGCATCACCCTGGCGCAAGGGCACCACTTCGACCCGGCTCTGCATGCGCGGCCGCTGTTCGGTCAGCGCGAATTCGCCGCCGGTGAAATCCTCGCCGGGCTCTGAAAGCAGGATCGCCACCTGCAGCGGGAAGGCGAGGTCGCCATAGAGGTCCTGGTGCAGGCAGTTGAAGTCGCCGGGCACATATTGCAGCAAAAGCGGCGTCGGCCTGACCTGGCCGGCGGCATGGCACTGGTCGAGGAACGCGGCATGCGTGGCGGGGTAGCGCATGGGGATAGCCATGCGCTCGTTCCACCGGTTGGCGACCTCGGCCAGCCTGGGATAGAGCGCGCCGCGCAGGCCGCCGATCAGGTCGGGCAGGGGATAGCGGAAATAGCGGTATTCGCCCTTGCCGAAGCCGTGCCTGGCCATGTGGATGTGGCTGCGGAAATGCTGCTCCTGGGGGTAGAGGCCGGCGAGCTGCCGGCACTCTTCGGGTGAGAGCAGCTTTTCCATCACCGAGCAGCCGAAGCCGTCGAGCTCGGCGGTGAGCGCCGGCCAGTCGTAGGCGGCGATGCGTGTCTCGGCGGCTTCGACCAGCGATGGGGCAACCCTGGCGTCGGCGTTCATATCGCCGCCTCCCGCTCCAGCAATGCGCGCTTGCGTTCGGTCCCCCAGCGGTAGCCGGACAGCGAGCCGTCGGCGCGCAGCACGCGGTGGCAGGGAATGCCGAGCGCGATGGGGTTGGCGGCACAGGCCGTCGCCACGGCGCGGGCGCCGTCCGGCATGCCAAGGCGCCGGGCAAGGGCGGTGTAGGTGATGGTGGCCCCGCATGGGATCGTGCGCAGCGCGTCCCACACGCGCCGCTGGAAGCGCGTGCCGTGGCTGAGATCGAGCGGCAGGTCGAGGCCGGCGCCAGGCATTTCGATGAAGCGCGCAATCGCCACGAGATCGTCGCGCAAGCCGGCCTCGCTTTCGAGCGGCACCCTGCCGGGGAAGCGGTTGGCAAGGTCCTGTTCCAGCGTATTGGCGTCGGAACCGATCAGGATGGCGCAGATGCCGATAGGACCGCGCGCCACTAGGATGCGTCCAAGCGCGGACTGGCCGATGGCATAGGTGATGGTGTCGAGGGCGGCGCTGGCGCCCGTCGCCGGCATATGGGTTTGCATGTGGTTCATTGCCTTCACTCCTTCTGTGTGCCTGAACCCTAGCGACGGGCCGGATGTTCCTCACTCCGATGCTTGCTTTCAAATTCAAATCTCGGGCGCCTGAGGACGCGGAGGCAGGTGCTCTACGGCGCCCCCCCCTCTGTCCTGCCGGACATCTCCCCCACGAGGGGGGAGATTGGATGTCATCATCGCCTTCGCCAATTTCCAACGTTGCAAGAATGAGCGGGGCGCCAAAACTGCCGATCTCCCCTCTTGTGGGGGAGATGTCCGGCAGGACAGAGGGGGGCGCCGTAGAGTGCTGATTTCGGCTATTCATGCTCCGCCCTGCGCGAAGGAAAGCTCACACGACACGTGTGACGGACATCTCGCCGAGCAAGAACACCTCGCCTGATAACAGCCGCAGCTCGATCTCGCCGGTGGCGGTGCGGTTCCACTCAGCCTTGCCTCCGTGGACCAGTTCGCCGATGGCGGCCATGACCAGCGCCTTCGCGTCCTCTCTGACGGCAGCGCCGTTGGCGATCTGGCTGTTGGCACCGGTGGTGGGAGACCTGGCCATCGCGCGCATTGCCGAATCCTCGTCAGGCCCGCGAGGACCGGTAGGTCGTCGCCGTCCCGCCGGCCTCGCGGTCGAGCAGCGCGCGTTTGCGCTCCGCGCCCCAGGCATAGCCCGACAGGGCGCCGTCCTTCCTGATCACGCGGTGGCAGGGAATAGCGACCGCAAGGGCGTTGGCCGCGCAGGCGGCGGCGATGGCGCGGGTCGCCTTCGGCGCGCCGATACGCCGCGCGATCTCGGCATAGGAAACGGTGTGGCCGGCCGGGATGTCCCGCAAGGCCTGCCAGACGCGCTGCTGGAACGCGGTGCCGCGCACGTCGAGCGGCAGGTCGAGGCCGAGCGCCGGCGCCTCGACGAAGCCGACGACGCGGGCGACCAGAGCCTCGTAGTCGCCGTCGCCGCCGACCAGCCGCGCCTTGGGGAAACGGTCCTGCAGGTCGCGCACCAGCGCGTCGGGATCCTGGCCGAGCAGGATGGAGGCGACGCCCTTGCGGCTCGATGCGACCAGGATTGTGCCGAGCGAAGTTTCGCCGACGGCGAAGCGGATCTCTTCGTTGGCGCCGCCGGCGCGATAGCGCGTCGGCGTCATGCCGAGCATGCCGGTCGACTTTTCGTAGAAACGCCCGCTCGAATTGAAGCCCGCATCGTAGATCGCCGATGTCACGCTGACGCCGTCTTCCAGCCCCTGGCGGACCCGGGCGGCACGGCGGGCCGCTGCATAATCTTTCGGCGTCAGCCCGGTGACCGCCTTGAAAACGCGGTGGAAATAGCCGGGGCTGCGGCCGGCGGCATCGGCCAGTTCGGCGAGCGAGGGTTCCTCCTCGCTCGCCTCGATCCTGCGGCAGGCATCGGCGACCATCGCGGCGTTGGCGGCCTCGAGCGAAGGGCCATCCGGATTGCAGCGCCGGCATGGGCGAAAGCCTGTCGCCTTCGCCTGTTGTAAAGTGTCGTGCAACTGGACATTGGCGGGGTTGGCGCGCCGCGACGGGCAGGACGGCCGGCAATAGACGCCGGTCGTCGCCACCGAATACCAGAATACGCCATCGGCCGACTTGTCGCGCGCCACGATGCGCGCCCAGCGCGGATCGTCGTCCACCGGCAGTGGCGCGGGTTGCAGATGTTTGGTCAGGGTGATGAACATAAGCGCATAGAAGCCGCCAAAAGGCCGCCTCGCCACCCGTTTCCTGCCGAACGGCGCAGATCGCGTCCGACGACCCCCGGCCTGTCCTACGCCGCGCGCTTGGGCTCCACCGCGAAGGGGCTGAGGCCGAGCCATGTCTGCATCTGCCTGCCGATGGCCTGGTCGCCGGTCAGGACGACCTTCGCACCGGCCTTCTCGACGGTGAGCAATCCCATCCAGATCGCCGTCATCGTGTGCAGGTCGGTCGAGACATAGAGGTCGACGTCGAAGCCCGGATCGTACCAGCACAGGTCGACCTCGCCGTGCTTTTCGACGATCAGCCACCAGGAGCGTTTGGAGGCGGGGAGTTCCTGATACAGAAATTGTATCACCGTGCGTCCTTCCGGCAGCGGCGAGGGGTTCAAATTGCGCCGCATGTCCCACATCAGCAGCGACGGATCGAGATTCTTCAGCGACAGCCGGGACTCGACCCATTTCTGGCCCCAGAACCCCATCGCCTCGACGACCGGGCGCAGATCGCGGCCGGCCTCGGTCAGCCGGTAGTCGAAGATCCCTTTCTCTCCCTGGACCTCCTTGCGCTCGACGATCCCCGCCAACTCTAGCTCCTTCAGCCGTTGCGACAGAAGGGTCGGCGACATTTTGGGCACGCCGCGGCGCAGGTCGTTGAAGCGGGTCGACCCCGCCACGAGCTCGCGCATCAGCACCATCGTCCAGCGGGTGCACAGCACCTCGGCGGCCATCGATAGCGGGCAGAACTGTTTGTATCCGTGCTGGGTCATGACTGTGCCTCTCCCTCGAACCTGCGGCCAACATTAGTCCTTCGTGATTGAAGCGGCGAGTACAGAAACTGTACCGGCCCGGTACAGATCGCGGACTGGCTGGCGCTGGCCCTGCCATGCGAACCCTTTGGCCGGTTCACGGGATGCCCCTGTGCGCCGCAACCAGGAGAGCACAATGACTGCTTACGTTATCGCGGACATCAAGATGAAGGACCCGAAGTGGGTCCCGGCTTACGCCGCCTCGGTGCACGACCTCGTCCACAAGCATGGCGGCAAATATCTGTCGCGAAGCGGCAATGTGACGACGCTCGAAGGCATGCCGCTCGACACGACGCTGATCGCCCTGATGGCTTTCCCGTCGGAAGCCGCGGCGCGCGCCTTCACCAGCGATCCGGCCTATGCGCCTTTCGTTTCGGCCCGCCAGGACGGCAGCGACAGCCGTTTCCAGCTGATCGACGACACCGATCTGGCCGGAACGATCCCGTACCTACCGAAGGGATGACCGGCATTCGCCGCGTTTTCGGGATCTCCACGCAACAACAGCCACGGCGCTTGCCTGTCGCGCCGCCGTATTGTCGGCGGCCGGCCAGCCGTGCCTTTTCAACAGGAATGGATATGAAATCAAACTTTCGCAACGGGCTTCTCATGGCGGGGGCCGTGCTGGCCGTCTGCACGACCTTCGCACAGGCGCATCAGGAGGCGGCGGGCGCGCCGGACGCCAATCCGCTGGCCGAAAAGGTGCGGGCAGCCAACAGCCGGTTTCTCGACGTCAACGCGGCGACGGCGGAAGGCTATGCGCCCATTCCCTGCGCCAGCGGCATCACCGGCGGCGCCATGGGCATCCACTATGTCAATGGCGGGTATCTGAAGGACGACAAGATCGACATCGCCCGTCCCGAAGCGGTGATGTACGAGCCGATGGCCGACGGCACGCTGAAGCTGGTGGCGGTCGAATACATCACTTCGAAGGGGCCGGCGTCGCTCGAGGGACAGCTGTTCAACTTCAACAGCGCGCCCAACCGCTATGGCCTGGGTGAGTTCTACGAACTGCATGTCTGGGCCTGGAAAGGCAACCCGACCGGCACCTTCGCCGACATGAACCCGAAAGTGTCATGCGAGCACGTGATGGCGCCGAGCCAGTAACCGGCACGGCCAGGCGGCGCCAACGCCGCCTGGCCGAACTCTCGAATTGCATGAGGCTCTCAGGCGGCCTTGATCAGGCCGAGCTGGGTGAGGGCGGCGACGCCGTCGTCGAGGCCGATTTCCTCGACGATCCTGCCGTCGATCACCTTCAGCACCGTGGTGCCGGTGAACCGCATGGTGCGGCCGGTGGCGGCGGGCAGCGAACCGGTGAGGAAATCGCTGAAGGCCGGGCCGGTATGCGTGCCGCCGCCCTCCCACTGGCCGACGACATAATCGCCCTCGGCGATGAGATCGGCGGTGGCCCAGAAATTGAGATCCGGGAAGGCGGCACGGAAATCGGTCATGAAGGCCTTGATGTCGTCGCGACCGCGGCGCGGCTCGTGCAGTGAATATTTCAGCAGCATGTCGGGCGCGGCGACGGCGTCGACGACTGAGAGGTCGCAGGTTTCACCCCAGAAGTCGGTGAACCATCTGACGACGACGGCCTTGTTGTCTTCCTGCTTGGTCATAGGGAGGTCCTCTTCTTGTCTGGTTTGGAGATCACCTGTGTCGATGATCCCCAGCCATCCCTAGGACGATCGGACGCGCGCAAAACTCCGGTTCTTGCCGGCCAATCGAAAGGCGCAGAGCAGCAACGGCCGGTGATGGCGGCGCACCTCCGCCGCCTTGCGCGACAAGTAACGCTTTCTTCTCTGGTTTTGCCGCAGATTGCCCCGCGGGATGGGGCAGGCGAAACGGACGATGGCGCGGCAGGGCAGGAAAAATCGCAACGGAGCGTTCTGGGCCAAGGCCCTGGAGAGCGCCCATCTTGGCGTCTGGGACTGGAATCTTCGCACCGGCGACAGCTTCTATTCGGCGACCTGGGCGCGAATGCTGGGTTACGGCGAGGATGAACTCGCCAACACCAGCGACCTGTGGCTGCAACTGACCCATCCCGACGACCGCGAGCGGGCGCTGGCCAGCGGCGACCGCCACATTGCCGGGCTGACCGACGCCATCGAAACCGAACTCAGGCTCAAGCACAAGCAGGGCCATTGGATATGGGTGCTCGACCGCGGCGGCATCGTCGAGCGCGACGTCGACGGCAAGCCGCTCAGGCTGATGGGCGTGCAGACCGACATCTCGAAGCAGAAGGCGGCCGAGGCCGCGCTCGAACAGGTCAATGTGCGCTTCCGCCTGGCGCTCGCCGCCAGCGGCACCGGTATCTGGCACTATGACATGGCCACCAACAAGAGCTATTGGGACGCCCGCACGCGGGACATATTCGGCCTCGTTGCCGACACCGACGAAGTGTCGGGCGGCCTCTGGCATACCTATCTGCATCCCGACGACAAGGAAGCCACCGAGCAGGCGCATTTGCCGACGCCCGGCTCGGACAAGGTTACCGCCTCGCAATACCGCATCATCAGGCGCGACGGCGCCATCCGCCATGTCGAGTCGCTGGTGCGCTTCGTTGCCGCGGCGGGCGCGGCCGGCCTGGTTCTCGGCACGGTGCGCGACATCACCGAGGACAAGCTGCGCGAACAGGAGCTTGCCTTCGCCGCCCGCCATGACGCGCTGACCGGCTTGTGGAACCGCGCCGCCTTCGACAGGCTGCTCGCCGACCATATCGCCACGGGCGTGCCGCTCGCGGTGTTCTACATCGACCTCGACTACTTCAAGGCGCTCAACGATTTCGCCGGCCATGCCGCCGGCGATCTGGCGCTGAAGAGCGTCGCCGCGGGCATTGGCCGCTGCCTGCCGCCATCGGCGCATGCGGCGCGGCTCGGCGGCGACGAGTTCGCGCTGATGGTGCCCGATTGCGACGCCGTGCAGGCCGAGCGGCTGGCCGGCGCCATCCTGGCGGCCGTGCGCGACGCCGATCTCGGCGTTGCCGCGACCTCACGCCGGCTGGCCGCCAGCATCGGCATCGCCATCGTCCGCGACCGCGTCACCACGGTGGCCGACGCGCTGGCCTGCGCCGACGATGCCTGCTACGCGGCCAAGGCCGCCGGGCGCGATCGCTTCGCGCTGTTTTCGACCGATGCCGTCTCCGGCTCGGGCGGCCTCAACGCGGCACGGCTCGCCGCCGACACGGTGGACGCCATGGAGGATGGCAGGCTGAAGCTGTTCGGCCAGGAGATCCACCGGCTGGGCAGGCCCTGGGAAGAGAACCGCCATGTCGAGGTGCTGGCGCGGCTTGCCGGAAAGGACGGTCGGCTGATCCCGCCCGGCGAGTTCATACCGGCGGCGGAGCGCTTCGGCATTGCCGCGCGGCTCGATCGCTGGATCATCCGCACCGCGCTGTCGCGGCACGGCGCGGCGATGAAATCCGGCGCGATCACGCTCGGCTTCAACCTGTCGGCGCAGACGCTGAGCGATCCGGGACTATGGGACTTCGTCGACAGCATCATCGAGGAAACCGGGGCGCCGCATTCGGGCATCGGCTTCGAAATCACCGAAACCGCCGCCGTCACCAATTTCGATGCCGCCGAAACCTTCGTGCGCAAGGCGCGCGAGCGGCACTGCAGGGTCAGCCTCGACGATTTCGGCGCCGGCATGAGCTCGTTCGAATATCTCAGGCGCTTTCCGGTCGATGCCATCAAGATCGACGGCTCCTTCATCGAGCACGTCACGGAAAGCCGCTTCGACCGCGAGATCGTGCTGGCAATCACCAGCATTGCCCGCAGCCTCGGTTGCGCAGTCGTCGCCGAGAAGATCGAGCGGCAGGACACGGTGGCCATGCTGGATGACATGGGCGTCGAGTTCGGCCAGGGTTTTCTGCTGCACCGGCCCGAACCGCTGGAGCGGATCGTGGCGCGCGCGGCGCGAATGGCCGGCGGCGCATCGAGACGCATGGCGTCCTGATGGACAAAACGCATGTCGCTCCAAAAGCGACCTGGATAGCGACATGCGTGAAGACGAAGGCTTGATGCGCAGACTGAATCCGTTCAGCGCGACGCGTTCTGTTCAGCCGAGCCGGCGCGCCGCCACTCGCGAAAATTCCAGTACCTCGGGTTCCGGCTTCCTGTGCTGTGCTTCCGCCACCGTCTCGATCAACAGGTCGAGGGCCTCGCAAGTCGAACGGCTCGCCTCGTCATTGCCGCGCAGATAGTGGTAGGCGCGTTCGAGATGGAGCCGGGCGGCTGAAAAATCGCTGGTCAATGGTCCCTCCATGATCCCGCCCTAATGTATTTTGGCTGGCCTGGCGCAAGGTGGGGTAAATATCCACAGGCGCCTTTTATTCAAATGCTGGCAAATACCGCGCGGCGATGGCGCCGCCGTGTCAGGAGTGGCGGCGCCGCGGCTTTGCGCGGTGTGGCGGCGCGGCTAGACTGCGCTCTTTTGTCCGAGGTGAAATCGATGATCGTCCAGGCCTGCATCAACGGCGCGCGTCCGCGCGATTTCCATCCCAGCCTGCCGCTGACGGCGCAAGCGATGGCCGGCGACGCGGCGGCCTGCGTTGCCGCGGGTGCGGCCGAACTGCACATCCATCCGCGTGGCGCCGACGGGAGCGAAAGCCTGGCGGCGGTGGATATGACGGTCCTTGCCGTGCGCCAGGCCTGTCCGGGCACATTGATAGGCGTGTCGACCGGCGCCTGGATCGAGAACGATGTGGCGCGGACCCGCGCGGCGATCGCGGCCTGGCGCGAACTGCCCGACTACGCCTCGGTCAATCTCTCGGAAGCCGACGCGCCCGCCGTGATGGAGTTGTTGCGCGGGCAGGGCGTCGGCATCGAGGCGGGGCTTGCCACCACGGAAGATGCGGAGCGCTTCGTGGCGCTGGCCGATCATGGCCGCGTGCTGCGCATCCTGATCGAGATCGACATGCCGGACCTGCCCACGGCCCTCGACGAGGCGCACGGCATCGCCGCCGTCCTCGAACGCGCGGGCGTGCGGCGGCCAATCCTGCTGCACGGCGTCGATGCGACGGTCTGGCCGTTCGTGGAACTTGCGCGGCAAAAGCGCTGGTCGACGCGGGTCGGACTGGAAGACGGCAAGACGCTCGCCGATGGAACGGTGGCGAAGGACAATGCGCAGATCGTGGCCGCGGCCGTGGCGATGTTTCGCTCCACGAGTATGAGCTGAACCGTGGCCCGCCTAGACTCGCTGCCCGTCCGGTGCTGTCCAGGCACGCAAAACGTGTTTCTGGATCTTGCCGGAGGCGGTGCGCGGCAGCTCCTCGATAAGCAAGAACTGTTTCGGCACCTTGTAACGGGCGATGTGGGCGGCGCAGTGACTTGCCAGAGCGGCCGGATCCAGGACCCGACCGGATTTGACCACGATGAAGGCGCGGCCGACTTCGCCCCAGCGCTCGTCGGCGACGCCGATCACGGCGGCTTCGGCGATGTCGGGATGGTCGAGCAGCACCATCTCGATTTCCATGGGATAGACGTTCTCGCCGCCGGAGATGAACATGTCCTTGCGGCGGTCGACGAGGGTGATGAAGCCTTCGTCATCGCGCCGCGCGATGTCGCCGGTGCGGAACCAGCCATCGCTGGTGAAGGCGCGCGCCGTCTCTTCCGGCCGCTTCCAGTAGCCCGGCGTGATCGAGGGGCCGGACAGCCATATCTCGCCCGGTTCACCGGCGGCGACGTCCTGGCCGTCGTCGTCGACAATGCGCAGGCCGATCGTCGGCGCCGGCAGGCCGGCCGAGCCGGCCTTGCGGGCGATCCGTTCGGCCTCGACCGGCATGCCAAGCACGGTGCCGGCTTCCGTCATGCCGAAGCCATCGACCATGCGGACGCCTTGCGCCAGCCACCAGTTGATGTCGATGGCCGGGTTCGGCGCGCCGCCGGTGAAGATGGCGGTGAGGGACGTCCAGCGCGCCGGCGCGAAGTCGGGGTGTTCTCGCAGCATCCTGGCCATCTGCGGCACGCAGAAATAATGGGTGACGCCAAGCGTGGGGTCGGCCAGGCGGCGGTTGGTGGCAGCGGCATCGAAGCCGGGCGAGATCAGCACCGTGCCGCCTTGCAGCAGCGGTGGGCGCAGGCTGGTGACGAGACCGATGACGTGGAACATCGGTGCATCGCAGAGGAAGACGCTGGCATTGCCGACGCGCCCGAGCACGCCGAAATTGACCGCCGTGGCCAAGGCGTTGCGCTCCGTGACGACGACGCCTTTCGGCCGGCCCGAGGTGCCCGACGTGTAGAGGATGATCGACGGGACATCACTGTCCGGCAAGGGACGGCGCGCCGCCGGCGCCTGGGCCTCGACCGCCCTTGCGAAGGCCGCGACTTCGACCGACAGGCAGCCTACCGGCAATGTCATTTCGAGTGGCGCGTCATGCAGCAGCAACACAGGGCCGCAATCGGCCAGGATCGCCTGCCGTTCGGCGCCGGCGAGACGCCAGTTGAGCGGCACGAACATGGCGCCGAGCCGCATCGCGGCCTGCTGCAGATAAGCAGGTCGGCGCTGTTGCGGGCAAGCGTGGCGATCCGCTGCCCCTGTTCGAGGCCCCAGGCGGTTTCGAGGACGCCGACGGCGCGCTGGATGGTCCGGTCGAGCGCCGCATAAGTCCAGCGCCGGCCGGATGCCAGGTCGACGCAGGCAAGACGATCCGGCTGCGTCCCGGCGTGCAGGGCCACGGGATCCGATGTCGTCCAGGCCGGCATTCGCATCTCCTCCCAGATTGCGTCGATGGTTTATTGCGTCATCTGGCCTTGTCGTAGGCGCCAAGACCCGGTCTGTAGCTCTTCTCGTCGATGAACTGGCGGATGCCTTCCTTGCGGCCGTCATTGTCATGGAAGTTGGCCGCTTCCTGCGCCCGCACGAGATAGTCCTCGGCATTGTCGTAGGTCATCTCGGCGACACGGCGGATGGCATCCTTGGTCGCCTTCAGGGCAATCGGGTTCTTCTTCAAAAGAACGTTCGCGACCTCGGTGACACGCGTCTTCAGATCGGCCAGCGGCAGGCTTTCATTGACCAGCTTCCAGGCGGCGGCTTTCCTGCCGTCGATGAGCTCGCCGGTCAGCGCGTGGTACATGGCGTCGCGCATCGACAGGAGATCGACCACCACCTTGGTGGCGCCGCCGCCGGGCAGGATGCCCCAATTGATCTCGGACAAGGCGAATTGCGCCTCGTCGGCGGCAAAGGCGAGATCGCAGGCAAAGAGCGGACCATAGCCGCCGCCGAAACACCAGCCATTGACCATGGCGATGGTCGGCTTGCCATACCAGCGCAGGCGCCGCCACCAGCCATAGGCTTCGGACTGCGCCTTGCGGATGGCGCCGAGGCCCTTGGCTTCGGTCTCGCGGAAATACTCCTTGAGATCCATGCCCGCCGACCAGGCGCTGCCTTCGCCCGATAGCACCAGCACGCCGACATCGTCGCGGAATTCGAGCGCGTCCAGAACCTCCATCATGCGCCGGTTGAGCGGCGGGTTCATGCAATTGCGCTTGTCCGGCCGGTTGAATCGCACCCAGGCGATGCCATTCTCGACATCGAAGGCAACGGGCTCTTCGGTCATGGTCAGTGTCCTCCCATGGATTTCACATGCACGGAAATTGCTATGATGCATAGCTATATATTTGCTATGTCGCATAGTCTTTTCTGCTTGACAAGGACTTTGATCGCGGCGATCGGTTCAACATGGAAGAGATTCACACCGATCCCAGCGCGCGCCCCGATCCTGGTGAGCCGGGGGCGATGGCCGAAGACGCGCTCGATGCGCAGATCGGCTACAATCTCAGGCGTGCCTCGACCTTGGCCTTGAGTGATTTCGCGGTCGAACTGGCCGATGCGGCGCTGCGCCCGGTCACCTACGGCATGCTGGCGCTGATCGACGAACAGCCCGGCATCCGTGCCGCGGAACTTTGCCGCCAGCTCGGCATGAAGAGCGCCAACATGGCGCCGCTGCTCGCTGAACTCGAGGGGCGGGGGCTGGTCGAGCGCGACGACCATGCCGACGACAAGCGCGTACAGGTGCTGACTCTGACAGCGGCCGCACGCAAGGCCATGCCCGGATGGCGGCAACAGGTTCGCCGGCACGAAGACCGGTTCCTGCATCGGCTGACAGCCAAGGAGCGGGCAACGCTGCTTCGCCTGCTGCGCCTGATCTGGACGGAGCAAGGCTAGGTCCTTGCCAGCCGCCGGCGAACACAGCACCGCCGTCCCGCGGCAACCCATGTCATTTGAGGACAGATGAAATAAGGCCACATTCGAGGGCGATGGGAGATGTCAAACAGCTTTGGAGTTCTCGCATGTCGCTATCCGGTACGACAACCCGCTATGGACGCCTCGCCCAGGCATTTCACTGGCTGACGGCACTGCTGGTGCTCATTGCCTTCCTGGTCTCCGCGGGTGGTCCTCCGGAGCGGGTCTATTCAGCGGCCAGGGCGTCGACGCTGCTGCTGCACGAGTCGCTCGGCTTCGCCGTTTTCTGTCTGCTGGTCATTCGCCTGATCTGGCGCCGGTTCGATCGCATTCCCGATGCTCCGGTCATGCCGGCCTGGATGGAGGTCGCTTCCAAGGCAACGCATTGGGCGCTCTATGCGCTGCTGTTCGCGGTGCCGGCGACAGCCATGGCCGGCGCCTTATTCGGCGGCCATCCGGTCACTGTCTATGGGCTGGGAGCGATCGGTCCGTTTTCCGGCACCTGGGGCGCTCCGCTGACCGAGATCCACGGCACGCTCGGCGATATCATCATGTGGCTCGCCGGCCTGCACGCGGCCGCCGCCATCTTCCATCACGTCTTCCTTCGCGACCGGGTGCTGAGCCAGATGCTGCCGGGCCTGCCCGATCCATCGTCCGGGCAGGGCGGCTGAACGCGGTCAGTCGAGAATGATGCGGATCGCCTGATCGACGACCGGATGCAGGCCGCTGGCCTGGAAGGAGAGGCGATTGCCGGAGCCGACATTGCTGGTCATGGCGATGGTGAGGTCCGTCTCGGGATCGTGCAGCATGACGGCGACATAGCCTGGAATGCTGCCCTGATGCCCATAGAAGGCACGGTCGGCATAGGTACTCTGGAACATGCCGGCACCCGTCTCGCGCATGCGCGTGCCTGGAAAACTCGCCGGCACGCGGTGTTCGAACATCTCGGCGAAGAAGGGCTGATACAACAGCTTGCCGCAGAACAGGCCCCGCATGAAGCCCACCATGTCGGATGGCGTCGACACCATGTCGCCGCAGCCATAGGCGGCGCCGAACGGGAAGGAATCCGAAGAGTCCTGCAGTTCGTCGGAATAGGGCAGCACGCCGTCCATGCGCCACATCTCGCCGCCCGAGGCGATGTCGGTGGGCGCGTTCGACGCCGGCGGCGGCCGGTGGTAATAGCCGCGCACCATCGATGTTTCCGGGAAGGGTTCGGTCGCCGGCGACCAGGTGTTCTCCAGGCCGAGCGGGTCAAGGATCGCGCTTCTGACATAGGCGCCCAGCGGCTGGCCGGTGACGGCCTCGATCACCATGCCGGCCAGGACATAACCGGTGTTGTTGTAGACGGCGGGTCCGCCCGGCGCCTTCTGCTTGTCGGAGGCGAAGGCGATGTCGACCAGCTGTCGCGGCGTCCATTGCCGGGTCGGGTCCATCGGAATGTAATATTCGAATTCCGGCAGGCCGCTGCGATGGTTGATCAGCTGGCGCACCGAAATATCCCTGGCGCCGGGCAGGTCCGCGAACCAGGAGGAGATCGGCGCGCCAAGGTCGAGCTTGCCGGTCTCGGCGAGCTTGACCAGGGCGGCGGCGACGAAGGTCTTGGTGCAACTGCCGATCTTGAACAGTTGGTCTGAATTGACAGGGGTGCCATGCGCGCGGTCGGCGAGGCCGGCGGTAAGGGCCGTTGGTGTTGAGCCACCCTTGGCATAGGCGAGCGAAGCACCGACAGCGCCGTCGGCGAGGTAGGTGTCGAGGAGGACGTTCAGGTTCTTTGGCATGGATGTCTCGCTTTCCTTTTTCCTTCTCCCCTTGTGGGAGAAGGTGGATCGGCGCGCAGCGCCGAGACGGATGAGGGGTGCGTGACGGAGTGAGGCGTTGGCGTTCCCTGGAACACCCCTCATCCGACCTCGCCTCGCGAGGCCACCTTCTCCCACAAGGGGAGAAGGGAAGGGCGGCGCTCCGCTCTATTCCGCCATGTCGACCGCAGCGAAATTCTGCCGGCCGAAGGGGTCGAGCACATAATTCAGCACGCTCTTGCGGATCGGGATCGCCACCATCGAATGGGCGATCGGCGCCACCGGCACCTCGGCCTTCAGGATCGCCTGCGCCTTGCCGTAGATCGCGGCGCGTTCTTTCGGGTCGGCGGCGACGCGGCCTTCGTCCAGCAGTTTTTCGAAATCCTTGTCGCACCAGCGCGAGCGGTTGGAGCCGCCCTTCACGCCGTCGCAGGACAGGAGATAGCTCAGCATGTTGTCGGGGTCGCCATTGTCGCTGCTGCCGCCGAGCAGGAACGTGTCCTGTTCGCCCGCCGCGGTGCGCTTGAGATATTCGCCCCATTCGAAGCTGACGATCTCCGAGTGCACGCCGACCTTTGCCCAGTCGGCCTGAATCATCTCGGCCATGCGCTTGGCGTTGGGGTTGTAGGGGCGCGACACCGGCATCGCCCACAGGCTGATCTTGAGGCCGTTTTCGTGGCCGGCCTCCTTCAGCAGCTTCTTGGCGCCATCGGGATCATAGTCGATGCCGGCATCGGTGACGGCGCCGAGCTGCGCCGGCGGCACGACGCTGCCGGCTACGGTGCCGGCGCCGGCATAGACCGCTTCGACGATCGCCTTGCGGTCGATGGCCTTGGCCAGTGCCGTGCGCACGCGCACGTCGCCCAGCGGCTGGTGTTCGACGTTGAAGCCGAGGATGCCGATGTTCTGGCCCTTGAGATCGAGCACCGTGATGTCGGGGTCGCCGCGCAGATCGGCGACCGCGCTTGGCGGCGGCGGCGCGGCGACCTGGCATTCATTGGCCTTGATGCGCTCGACGCGGGTGGTCGGCTCGGGCGTGACGGCGAAGACCAGCGTGTCGATCTTCGGCGCGCCGCGCCAGTAATCCTTGTTGGCGGCGTAGCGGACCTGGCTGTCGGGAACATAGGCCTGAAGCACGAACGGGCCGGTGCCGACCGGCATGCTGTCGATCAGTTCGGGCGTGCCGGCCGCGACCATCTTTTGCGTCTGCTCCAGCGACAGGATGGAGAGATAGTCGAGCGCCAGCCCGGCCAGGAAGGTGACGTTGGGAGCCGTCAGCGTGAAGCGCACCGTGTGGTCGTCGACCTTGTCTATCTTGTCGATCAGCGTGCCCATGCCCAGTGCGTTGAAGTACTCGTAAGCGCCGCCGCCGAGCTTGTGGTAGGGATTGTCGGCGTCGCGCTGGCGGTTGAAGGTGTAGAGCACGTCGTCCGCGTCGAAATCGCGCGTCGGGGTGAAATGCTCGTTCGACTGGAATTTCACGCCGTGCCTGAGATGGAAGGTGTAGGTCTTGCCATCGGGCGAAACATCCCAGCTTTCGGCCAACGCCGGACCCACCTCCGTCGTGCCCGGCTTGAACTCGACCAGCCGGTTGAAGATCGTCTTGGCGGCTGCATCCATGGTCGAATCGGCGATGCCGATCGCCGGGTTGAAGGTCTCGGGATTGGCTTCCGAGCAATAGACCAGGGTCTTGGCATAGGCCTGCCCGCCGAGAAGGACGGACGAGGCCAGAAGGGTCGAGGCCAGAAGGGATGGGTCCAGAAGGGATGAGGCAAGCACTGCGCGCAGGGATTTCATCGCAAACGCTCCTGATGGCACATTCGGGGTTGAGGGAAGGAACTTCATGGCGTCGCTGCCGGGGCAAGGAAGCGGTCGGGCGCCAGCGCCGCGGCGGTGACGCCGAGCGCCGCGACATCCGCGGGCAGGGGCTCGCCGCGTATCAGCGCCGCGCTCATCCTGGCCAGTGTCAGCGACACCTGAAAACCGTAGCCGCCCTGGCCGCCGAGCCAGAAGAAGCCGGGCAGGCGCGGGTCGAAGCCGGCGACAGGCGTGCGGTCGGGCGCGAAGGTGCGCAGGCCGGCCCATGGCGTCGACGGACGGCCGATGCGCATCGACGTTGCCTGCTCGATGCGGTCGACGGCGATGGCGACGTCGATGTCTTCCGGCCATGCGTCGCAAGGTTCGGAATCCGTCTCGTCGGCCAGCGAGCCGATCAGCCTGCCGGCATCGGGCTTGAAATAGAACTGTTCGTGCAGGTCGACCACCAGCGGCCAGTTGGATATGTCCGCCCCGGCGGGCGCATCGAACAGGAAGGCGGTGCGCCGTTTCGGCTGGAAGCCGAGGCCGGAAAGACCGGCCAGGCCGGCGACGACATCGACCCAGGCGCCGGCGGCGTTGACGACGATGTCTGCCGAGTAGACCCCGGCGCTCGTTTCCACCCGCAGGCCGCGGCCGTCGGGCGAGATGGCGCGGACTTCCTCGCCGGTGCGGATGATGCCGCCGCCGGCTTTCAGCGCCGAGGCGCTTGCCGCCAGCATCTTGCCCGTGTCGACATCCACCGCGTCCGGCTCGTAAACGCCGCCGCAGGTGGCTTCCCTGGCTATGACCGGGACCAGCGCGTGAAGCTCGGCCGCCGACAGGCGGCGCACGCTGGGCACCAGCGCCTGCAATTCGCCGGCCAGCCGGTCGATGGCAGCGTCGTCACCCGTCCAGCCGACATGCAATGCGCCGCGCCGATGGGCGGCGAAGCCGCCGTCGGCTATTGCCTGCCGGCTGGCCAGCGTCAGCGCGCGCACCAGGCGGTTGCCATAGGTCTCGCTGAACAGGGCGGCGGAGCGGCCGCTGGCATGGTAGCCGAGATGCGGTTCGCGTTCGATGACGGTGACTTCGGCCCAGTCCGCCATCTCGGCGGCAAGCGAGAGGCCGGCAATGCCGCCACCGATGACGATGATTTTTCCGGGAGAGTTCGACCGCATCCTCCAGTCGTAAAAATAATTTCGTATCCAGTCAATATTTAGCGTATAAGAAAATTGTTGGTGTTGTTGATGGCGGTCAGGAGTTCGACTACCTAGGGCGGACAAACGGCCTGACCGCCGCGCCATGGAGCTGACAATGTCGGAGCAACCGAACCTCGGTGATTGTCTGCGTTCTTTGAGAAAGAGACATGGGTGGACCTTGCAGGAGGTCAGCACTCTCACCGGCGTCGCGGTGTCGACGCTGTCCAAGGTCGAGAACGACCAGATGTCGCTGAGCTACGACAAGCTGTTGCAGATCTGCGAGGGGCTCGGCATCCATGTAACGGAACTCCTCAGCGGCGACCGCAAGCAACCGGCGGCGCGCACCCGCCGGTCGGTAACCTCGCAATCCAACACGCTGCGCCAGCTGACCCGCAACTACGACTACCGGTATCTAGCCACCGACCTTGTGCGCAAGCGCATGGTGCCGATCCACGCCTATGCGCGCGCCCGCACGCCGGAGGAATTCGGCCCCCTGACCAGGCATGCCGGGGAGGAATTCCTGATCGTGCTCAAGGGCGAGATCGAACTGCACACCGACCAGTACGCGCCGGTGCGGCTGAAAGTGGGCGAGAGCGTCTACATCGATTCCACCATGGGCCACGCCTACCTGTCGGTGGGCGAGGGCGACGCAGAGATGCTGTGCGTCTGCTCCGGCGACGAACCCGATATGGAAGGCACGCTGCTCTCCGTGCTGGAGACGGTGGAAGGGTAGGGGGCGATTGGCCGCGTCAGTTGCAATTGGCTGATGTCGGCGCTGCCCCTCACCTGCCTGCCGGCATCCTCTCCCCGTAAAGTGACGGGGAGAGGGGGGCTGTGGCGGATGATTTCGCCAATCCCCAACGTCGCAAGTAAGGGCGCCGGCGTTGCGACCGGCTTCTTTCTCCCCGTCACTATACGGCGAGAAATGCCCGGCAGGGCAATGAGGGCAGCGCCACCCGCCCAAGTTTTTTGCAGATCGATTCAGTCTTTCTGGTTCGAACTGCCTGGCGAAACCGGCTATAGGACCGCTGAAACCGCGACTCCCGCCAACCCAAAAAGGAAAATCCATGAGCTCAGAAAAGACAGCCGTCATCGTTGCCGGCGGCAGCGGCATGGGGGCGGCGGCGGCGAAGCGCCTGGCGGCGGAGGGATTCAAGGTCGCCATCCTGTCCTCGTCGGGCAAGGGCGAGGCGCTGGCCAAGGAGCTTGGCGGCATCGGCGTCACCGGCTCCAACCAGTCGAATGACGATCTGCAGCGGCTCGCCGACCTGACGCTTGAGCAGTGGGGCCGCATCGACGTGCTGGTCAACAGCGGCGGCCATGGGCCGCGCGCACCGATCCTTGAGATCACGGACGAGCAGTGGCACACCGGCATGGATGTCTACCTGATGAACGTCATCCGGCCGGTGCGCATCGTGGCGCCGCAGATGATCAAGCAGAAGGGCGGCGCCATCATCAACATCTCGACGGCGTGGGTGGCAGAGCCGAACGCGATGTTCCCGACCTCGGCCGTGTTCCGCGCCGGCCTTGCCGCCTACACCAAGATTTTTTCCAACACCTATGCATCGGACAATGTGCGCATGAACAATGTGCTGCCCGGCTGGATCGACAGCCTTCCAGCGACCGAAGAGCGCCGCGACAACGTGCCGATGCAACGCTACGGCACATCGGAGGAGATCGCCGCGACCATCGCTTTCCTGGCGTCGGAAGGGGCGGGCTATATTACGGGGCAGAGTATCCGCGTGGATGGGGGCGTTATCCGGGCGCTGTGACATATTAAGGGGCGTCGTGTTCCTTCGCGCGCCCCTCTGTCCTGCCGGACATCTCCCCTACAAGGGGGGAGATTGCAGTGTTGGCGCCCCGCGCCCTTTTTTGGAACGTTGAAACAATGGGCGAGAGCCGCAATCAAAGCTGATCTCCCCCCTCGTGGGGGAGATGTCCGGCAGGACAGAGGGGGGCGCTGTCCCGCCGCGTCTCAGGTTATTTCGCTGCCACCTGGTCTGCATCCGTCAGCGTCTGCAGGAACGCGACAATGTCGTCTATCTCGGCATCCGTCAGCGCCGGCTTGCCGCCAGGTCTCCTGCCGCCGAAGGGCGGGCCTGATTCAAGTTCGGCCAGTAAGCCTTTGGCAGGTCGTCATATTTCCTCACCGTGCCGTCGGCATTCTTGGGATACCAGCGGCCGGGATCGGTATCGCGGCTGGCGTAGAAGGCGACCGCGTCGCGCAAGGTGTGTAACTCGCCATTGTGGAAGAAGCTCCTGCGCAGCGCGACGTTGCGTAGCGTCGGCGTCTTGAACAGGCCGCAATAGTCGGTGCGGCCGCGAAAATCAGTGCGCAGCGGGCCGCACAGGCCGAGATCGGCATAGGCTGGGTCGGTGTTGGCCGTGATTGCCGGGTTGCGCGGTACGGCGATGGCGATCAGGCCGAAATCGGTGAATTGCGGCGGCTCGCCGTCATTGGCGGGTTCGCTGAGGTGGCAACTGGCGCAATTGCCTTTTTTCTCGTCCTCGAACAGAGCGCGACCATGCAGCTCCTGCGTCGACAACGTCGCCTTGCCGGCGAGGAAGGCGTCGTAGCGGCTGGAATAGGGATAGAAATCGGCCGCGCTCTGCTCGAACGTGCCGAGCGCCTCGGCGGCGGCGTCGAAGGCATCGTTGGGATGGTTGAAGACATCCTGCCGAACACCGTCTTGAACTCGCCGGCATAGGCCGACTTGCGCAAGGCGGCGGTGACCGCCCCGGCACCCTTGTTGGCCATCTCGAAGGGCGAGAGCAGGGGGATTTTCGCCTGGTCCTTGCCGTGGTCGGCGCGGCCGTCCCAGGTCAGGCCGCCGGTCGGACCGTTGTCGACGCTTTCGTCGCCCTCGTCCTCGGAATCATGGAAATGCTCGGTGAAGGCGGGCGCGGCCTGGAGATAACGCAGCGATGGCACGGCGCGCACGCCGGGCTGGTCGAGGTTTGGCCCGCCCATTTCGACCGGCGTGGCCGAGGCCGGCCCGAAAGCATGGCTAGGATCATGACAGGACGAGCAGGCCTGCTTGCCCGAGGCCGAGAGCGAGGGGTCGAAGAACATTTTTCGCCCCAAGGCGGTCAGCGCCTTGGCGCGCGCGAAGGCTTCGGCGCGCGACAGTGGGCCGGGATGGAAGCCATCCGGCCCCGCCGAATTCGCGGGCGCGGCAAGGCCAAAGGTCGAGATCGCGGCAATGGCGATCATCAGGCTTTTCCATCGTCTGGTCGTCATGGGCATGGTCCGCTTTGGTCCGGAAATAGGAACGCAGTGCAACGGATTGATGACCGGCTCCAGTGCTCACGAAACCGTGTTCGCCGTGGCGGCGGCTGTCACAAAGGTGACAAGGCAGCCACGTTAGCTGCCCCTATGGTTCCCCGCGCCCTCCAGCCACAGTCAAGCCACGAGGTCTTCCCATGACGAGGCTCAAGCTCCTCACTTCCTTCGGTCTGGCCGGTTCGGCCCTGCTTCCCCCGGCGGCGGCCCATGCCGCCCCTCCCGGCTTCGACAAGATCGACACCGTCGTCGTCATCTATGCCGAAAACCGCAGCTTCGATAATCTCTATGGCGGCTTCCCCGGCGCCAATGGCCTGGCCAATGTCTCGGCCGACCAGGCGCGCCAGCTCGACCGCGACGGCAAGCCGCTGACCGAATTGCCGCCGGCCTGGGGCGGGCTGACCGGCAAGGGCGTCACGCCCGTGGTGACGGAGTCCGAGACCGCGCATCTCGCCAACGCCGCCTTCGCCATTGACGATCCCAAGGGCTTCCATGAGGGAACCAACGTCATCACCCACGACTTGTGGCACCGCTTCTACCAGGAGCAGATGCAGATCGACGGCGGGAAGAACGACAAATTCGTCGCCTGGGCCGATTCCGGCGGCCTCGTCATGGGCCACTATGACGGCTCGAGCCTGCCGATGTGGCAGGTGGCGAAGAAATACGTGCTGGCCGACAATTTCTTCCAGGGCGCCTTCGGCGGCTCCTTCCTCAACCATTTCCAGCTCGCCTGCGCCTGTACGCCGGTCTACCCGCACGCCGACACCAGTCCGATCAAGGGCCAGATCGCCGTGGTCGATGCCGACGGCACGTCCTTGAAGGTCGCCGACAATTCGCCGGCATCGGCGCTCGGCGGCGTGCCGAAATTCGTCAATGACGGCGCCATCACACCCGATTTCCATGCCGTCAACACCATGCAGCCGCCTTATCAGCCGAGCGCCAACAAACCGGCCGAGGGCGGCGACAAGGCGCTGGCCGACCCGGCCGCGCCGACCACGCTGCCGCCGCAGCACGACATCACCATCGGCGATCTCCTGTCGCTGAAGGGCGTCGACTGGGCCTGGTACGCCGGCGCCTGGCAGGCAACGCTGGACGGCAAGAACGCGACGCCGGTGCCGAACTTCCAGTTCCACCACCAGCCCTTCAACTATTTCGCCGCTTACGCACCCGGCACCGCCGCGCGGGCCGAGCATCTGCGGGACGGTGGCCTGGATGGCGCCGAGTTCATCAAGGCGATCGACGACGGCAAGCTGCCCTCGGTGAGTTTCTACAAGCCGCAAGGCAATCTCAATGAACATGGTGGCTATGCCGACGTGGCCAGCGGCGACCAGCATCTGGCCGACGTCGTCGCGCATCTGGAGAAGAGCCCGCAATGGGGCCACATGCTGGTGGTCGTCACCTATGACGAGAATGGCGGCTTCTGGGATCACGTCGCGCCGCCCAAGGCCGACCGCTGGGGCCCGGGCAACCGCATCCCGGCCTTCATCGTCTCGCCCTATGCGAGGATGGGCACGGTCGACCACGCCCAGTACGACACGACGTCGATCCTGCGCTTCATCACCGCGCGCTACGACCTGCCGGTGCTGACCGGCATCGTCGCCCGCGACAAGGCGCTGGCCGCCAATGGCGAACCGCCGATGGGGGATCTGAGCGCGGCGCTGGATCTGAGCCGGTAGAGCGGACCGCGGTCATGCCGCCGCGCCGTGTGGCGCGGTGGCCGTTCTCAGCCGCCATTCACCAGGGCAAGAATGAGCTTCTGCAGATTGCCGCCCTGGCCGAGTTCGACGCGGTCGAAATCGCGGCTTGCCTGGCGCTGCGCCTGCGAGAGCGCGGCCAGGCGTCTGGTCATCTCGGCCCGGATCTTGCTGCATTTGGGGTCATCCGCGACGGTCAGGCCGACTGTCACCGCCTCGATCTTGCGCACCATGTCGACAATGGTCGCGCCATGCACCTTTTCGTGGGCGCTGACCCCGGCGAGGAAAACCTCCCAGTTCTTCTGGATGGCTGAAGGCAGCGGCGAGGAAGGGCTGGGCAAGGTGTAGGTGATGATGAGCCTGGGCTTGGCCGAGACCAGCACGCAGGCTCCGGCACGCGGCTGATAATCCCTGGTCCAGGTCAGCTTGAAATTGGTTTGGGCGATAGCGCGGCCGACGCCGACATTCGGCCCATTCTCGCCGATCGAGCGGTAGAGTTCCGGTCCGGACTGGCCTGAAATGGCATAGGTCTCGACCTTCTCCACCGGCTTCCATTCGGCCCGCGCGGCGAGCGGCAAGGCCACCAGGGCGGCGGTCAGAAGACACAGGCGAACACAGGCTCTCGACACCGCTCTCTCCAAGGCGCGCGGCCTTTGCCGGACGGCAATGCCATTCAGCGGCTTTTCCTATATGCTGCCGGCGGGTGCTGCAAATGCCCGAAGGGGGAGTCATGAGAAGATATTTCGTTGCCGCTGGCGCCTTGGCGGCATTGCTCGGCGTGCAGCCGGTTCTTGCCGCGTCCTGCGGCTGGAGCGCCAGGATGGAAGAGGACGAGGGCGGCAAGGTGCTGACCGCCTCGGTCTGCGGCGGGCCGAAGGGCGATGCCCATCTGATGCTGGCCTGTTTCGACAATCCGGTGCTGAGCTACGATCTGGGTGACAGCGGCCAGCAACTGGAGCCGGGCATCAGCGGTGAGTTCGACTTCAAGGCCGATGGCAAGACGGTGACCAAGACGCTGCAACTGGAGGCCATGTACAATTATTTCGTGGTCGATCTGGCGAAAGCCGACCCGCTGCTCGACCTGCTGCGCTCGAAGGGGGATGTGTCGGTCAGCGCTGAGAAATATGGCGATATCAGCTTTCCTCTGAAGGGGTCGAGCGCGGCCATCGGCAAAGTGCTGGCGCAGTGCGGCAAGGCCAAGCCTGCCGATGGGGATTGATTGGTGATACTGTGCGGCGGCTGTGGCAGCTACAATTGGGCTGAGCATCCGTACCGTCGTCATCCTAGGGCGGAGCAAGGAGCGAAGCGACGGAGCGCAGACCCTAGGATCCATGCCGTGCCGTTCGCCGAGGAACACAGCGGAACCAGGATGTTCTCCCGACGCGTTACCCGATAGCCTTAACTTATGACCGGCTATGTCTACATGACCGCGAGCCAGAAGGGTGGCACCATCTATATCGGCGTCACGAACGATCTCGGTCGCCGCATGCCCGAGCACAAGTCCGGCAAAGGCTCGTATTTCACAAGTCGATATGGTGTGCAGCGACTGGTCTGGTATGAAGAATATTTCGACATCACCGATGCCATTCAGCGCGAGAAATCGCTAAAACGCTGGTCGCGACAATGGAAGATCGAACTGATCGAAAAAGCAAATCCGGAATGGTTCGAGTTGTTCCGCGGCACTGGGTGGTAGCGTTGTGTCCTGCCCCGCTTTGGTCGTTGCAGGCGTCCCGGCATGGATCCTAGGGTCTCCGCGACGGAGCTGCGCTCCTGCTTCGCCCTAGGATGACGAAGATGGGATAGCTTAGGCTAACCTTCGAAGGTGCCTCACCATCCTAACATCTGATGTCAGCCTGCCACTAGCCCATTGTCGTGAGAAGCATGTTGCCAAGCCGGAACATCCCCACGAAGGGGGAAGGGGAGCCGAACCTTGCCCTGGTGAACTGCCGGCCGTATCTCATCCGCCATGACCAACATCCAATTCCGCAAGGCGCAAGCCTCCGACCTGCCGGCCATCGTCGCCATGCTCGCCGATGATCCGCTGGGAGCGAGCCGCGAAGATGCCTCGTTGCCGCTGGCGCAAGGCTATGTCGATGCCTTCAACGCCATCGACGCCGACCCAAACCAGCTGCTTGCGGTGGCCGTCGACGGCGCGGCGGTGATCGGTACCTTGCAGATCACCTTCCTTGCCGGGCTCTCGCGCAAGGGCGCGTGGCGCGGGCAGATCGAGGCGGTTCGCGTTGCCGGCGGCAGGCGCTCCGGCGGCATCGGCAAGAAGATGTTCGAATGGGCGATCGGGCAATGCCGGGCGCGAAGCTGCGGCCTTGTCCAGCTCACGACCGACAAGGGCCGGGCGCATGCGCACCGCTTCTATGAAGGGCTCGGCTTCACCGCCAGCCATATTGGTTACAAGAAGAGCCTTTAGGCCTCCTTGCGACTGGCGCATGCGGGAATTGTTTCAGGCACTATTCAATTTGCCGGCAAGAGCGGATATAGGTCAGCCAAGTTGACCTATATAAGAAAACGTCCGGGAGGCGTGTCTTGACCCTTTTGAACCTGTTGGCGTCGCGTTCGTCGCGCATGAAGGCGTCGGAAATCCGCGAGCTGCTGAAGCTGCTCGACCAGCCCGACATCATCTCGTTCGCCGGCGGCATTCCCGATCCCTCGCTGTTTCCGGCCGATGCCATCCGCGACGCCTATGCCGATGTGCTGGGCGGGGCGGAAGCCGGGGCGGCGCTGCAGTATCAGGTCTCGGAAGGCTATCTGCCGCTGCGGAAGTGGCTCGCCGGACAGATGGGCAAGCTCGGCATCGCCTGCGACGAGGCCAACATCTTCATCACCTCCGGCTCGCAGCAGGCGCTGGATTATCTCGGCAAGCTGTTCCTGTCGCCGGGCGATACGGCGCTGGTGACATGGCCGACCTATCTCGGTGCGCTGCAGGCCTTCAACGCCTATGAGCCACGCTACGACCGGCTGCGCCCCGAAGGCGGCAACATGACGCCGGCGGCCTATCGCGCCGCTGCCGCCGCCAATGGCGGGCGTGTGAAGTTCGCCTATCTGGTGCCCGACTTCGCCAATCCGACCGGCAACACGCTGGACCGAAAGCAGCGCGAGGCCGTGCTCGACCTTGCCGGCGAGCTCGACATCGCCGTCATCGAGGACGCCGCCTACCGGGCGCTGCGTTATGACGGCGAAGGCGTGCCGCCGATCCTGGCACTGGACTGCGCGCGCTCCGGCGGCATCGACAAGGCACGCACGCTCTATTGCGGCTCGTTCTCGAAGATCCTGTCGCCGGGCATGCGCGTCGGCTGGGTCTGCGCGCCGCGCCACGTGATCGAGAAGCTGGTGCTGATGAAGCAGGCCTCCGACCTGCACAGCCCATCGGTCAACCAGATGGTGATGCACCGCGTCGCCGAATCAGTGTTCGACAGCCAGGTGGACAAGCTGATCGGCGCCTATCGCGAGCGCCGCGACGGGTTGCTCGATGCGCTGGAAGCCAACATGCCGAAGGGCGTGACCTGGAGCCGCCCGGAAGGCGGCATGTTCGTCTGGGTGACGTTGCCGGAAGGCACCGACGCCACCGAACTCCTGGCGCGGTCGGTGAAGGAGGCGCGCGTCGCCTTCGTGCCGGGCAATGCCTTCTACGCCGACGGCACCGGGCGCAACACGCTGCGGCTCTCGTTCACGCTTGCCAACCGCCGCGCCGTGACCGAGGGCATTCCACGGCTCGCGGCGCTGCTCAAGAGCTAGGCCCGCGGCCGGCGCCTACGCCGGCACGTTCACCAGATATTTGAGCTTCGCAAGTCTGGCGCGGGCGAGCTTGCGGATCGGCTTCTGGAAACCCTCTTCGCCGGTCTCGACGACGAAGACCAGCGTCTTTAAGTCCAGCATGAACTCATCGATGGCCCGCGTCGTCTGTTCGGACCTGTCCTTGAACCGGCGCAGCAATGCGTTCGCTTCCTCGATGCCGTCGGCGCCGGCGCTGTCGACCAGCGCTTCGAGCCTCTGAAAACAATCCAATCGCAAGTCCTCCCGCCGCGCCACCAAACTTGCCGTCAGCCGAAAAGTTCCATCGGGCCCGAAGATTTTGTCGCTGGTTGTCAGCAGATGCACGTGCCGCGCGTTGACGCCCTGCCGCCCGGGCCTAAATTCGAGGCCTTGCGAGGAGGAGCTTTCATGGAAACCCAGGAATTGCATCGCGGCCGGCTCATCGACCACCTCCAGCTCGTGGTGCGGGATCTCCCCGCCAGCCGGCGTTTCTACGAGGCGCTCTTCCAGGTGCTCGGTGTTCCGATCGGCGGCACCGGCGAGGACTATCTCTGGGCCGACGAATTGTTCATCTCCAGCGCCGACAGCCGGGCCGCACAGGGAAAGCTGACCGGCCGCCATCATCTGGCCTTCCAGGCCAGGGATCACGCCATGGTCGATGCCTTTCACAAAGCCGGTCTGGCGGCCGGCGGCACGGACAATGGAACGCCGGGCGAGCGGCCCTATCATCCCGGCTATTATGCCGCCTTCCTGCTCGACCCCGACGGCAACAACATCGAGGCCGTCCACCACGGCCCGGCCCACCGCAGCGCGGCCTCCGTGAAGATCACATTTTAGGGGCATTCGGCCGCCGAAGCCACCGCGCCAAGCCGATGCCGGTGATTCCGGCAGCATGTGCCGGGTATTTGGAAATTCGAACGCCGGGCCGGCGAATCCGATCGGATTCTTGACCTGTGCGGCACTGAAATTGTCCTGCAGGGCATGGATAGCGGCGCCTCTGGACAACAGGCAAATCGGTCCCATACGGTGCGGCTTCAGGGAAGACGCGTGCGCGGGAAAGGCCGGGTTGCTCGTTGAAAAAGAATGTCTTCTCGTCGGTCGACCTGCCGCCGCATCTCGACGACCGCGCGCGTTTCGCGCTCTGGCAGGACATCCATGTCGCGGAGATATGGTCGGTCGAATACGCCATCTCCGCGAACGTGCCTTTCCAGGCGGATATCGAAGCCACCGCGATCGGGCCGCTGGTGCTCGGACGGATGGCCGGGACGATCAGGCACGCCAGCCGCAAGACCCGCAACATCGCCGATGACGGCCGCGACGGCTACCTGCTGCTGGTCAACGATGGCGACACAAGCCTGAGCGGCGTGCAGACTGGCCGCGACTACAGCATCGGCAGGGGCGAAGGCGCGCTGGTCTCGGCTTCGGAAGCGCTGGAAATGACCGGCGGCGACCACAATGTCTGGACCAATGTCGTGGTGCCCCGCGAAATCCTGGAAAATGCCTTCGCCCATGTCGAGGATCGCCTGGCGCTGACCATCGGCACCGACAATGAAGCGCTCGACATGCTCAAGCGCTATTGCGGCTTCCTGGAAGCGGGACCGGCGTTGGTCTCGCCCGATCTCGTCGCCCACGCCACCGAGACGATCGTCGACCTGATCGGGCTGGCGACAGGCGCCAAGGGCGAGGTCGCCGAGCTGGCGGGCGTGCGCGGCTTGCGCGCGGCAAGGCTGCAGGCCATCCTGCAGAAGATGCGGGACAACTTCGCCGATCCCGGCATCTCGGCCCAGCACATCGCCCAGCAGTTACGGCTTTCCGCGCGCTACGTGCATGATCTCTTGCAGGAGACGGGCTCCAGTTTCGCCGAGCATATTCTCGAACTGCGCCTGCAGAGAGCCCATCGCATGCTGCGCGACCGGCGCAACGACCGCATGCGGGTCAGCGAGATCGCGCTGTTGAGCGGCTTTTCCGACGTCTCCTATTTCAATCGCTGTTTCCGCCGCCGCTTCGGCTCGACGCCAAGTAGCGCCAGGTAGCGTCTCCGACAGCGATCCCCCGTGGGATACCCGACACATCGATCGAGTGAGGCCGAATGGCCACACGGACGGGGAAAGCACTGCCGCGCTTTCCCCGACAATTCGGGTGCGGCCCAGCCCAAGACGCGGCCGGTGGACAATGCAAAACCGGGTTCTCGACAACGGCTGGATCTCCGCGGGCATCAACGCGGCGGAGAACGACAATTGGGGCAGCAGACAACACAATGAATACTCTTCTTCTTGCAACCGCCATCCTTCTCGCGCCGGTCGGCGCGGCATGTGCGGCGGACATCGGCGAAACCGCGCCGGCCGGTTACGACTGGTCCGGGCTTTATGCCGGCGCCGACGTCGGTTACGCCGCCGGAAAGTCCGGCGGGACACGGCATCTTTTTGGGGGCGGCAAACAGTGAAGACGATCCTTCTGGCAACGATCCTTGCAACGGTGCCAGCCGGCATGGCGTTCGCCGCCGACGCCACTCAAACCTTGCCCGTGGCTGCCAGCTACAGCTGGTCCGGCGGCTATGTCGGCGCGCAGGCCGGATATGCCTGGGGGAACGCCAGGGTCGGGCAGACTTTCGCGCCAGGGGCCTTCGACGATTATGGCTGGGGCTACGGCCCGTCCGGCGGTTTCGGCGGTCTCTATGCCGGCTATGACAAGCAGTTCGACGGCGGCCTGGTCCTCGGCATCGAGGGCGACTACAGCTTTGCCAGCGTCAAGGACACCACACTCTATCGGGCGGCTGGCGTAGACGATCCCGGCTTCGGCGGCGTGCTCGAACTGGAGGCAGTCGGATCGGTTCGCCTGCGGGCCGGCTATGCGATGGATCGCTGGCTTCCCTTCGTCACCGGCGGCCTGGCGATGGCGAAGTACAAGCACACCACGGTCGCCCTTCCAGGCGGAGCCGCTTATGCCGATGTCGAGGACACCGTCAGCGGTTACACGCTGGGCGCGGGTGCCGAATACGCCGTCACCGACAATTGGCTGGTTCGGGGCGAATACCGCTTTGCCGATTTCGGCCGCCACCCCTCGACACGCATCGCGGTTCCCAGCGGGGTTCGCTTGCATGATGAGATCGACCTGAAGACGAACGATATCCGGCTCGGCATCGCCTACAAATTCTGAACAGTGCTTATCTTTCGCCGCTGGCGCAGCGTCGGAAATTCGTATTCGAGGGCTCCAAATGCATCGCTTTTCCACCTGCCTCGCGTCGCTGATCGTTGCGACATCGGCTCGCGCGGCGGATATCCTGCAGCCGCTTGCCACCGAGACGGCGGTGGCGCCGCGTATTTCCGGTTATGGCGAACTCTATCTCGGCGGACTGCGCTTCGTCGGCGACGATTACACGACGCGGGCCGGCGGCGGTGCCCTGCGCGTCAACATCCCGTTTGCACAGCGCTGGAATTTGCAGGGCGACCTGACTTACGACCGCATATGGGGCCACTACGACGCGCTGGATGAAACGCGCGGTGCGATCCATGGCTTCTACCGCGATCCCGACCGTTTTGCCGCCGGCATCTTCGCCGCCTACACATCGGTCGGCGAAAGCGGCGTCACCGTGAACAATTATGCTGTCGGCCCGGAAGCACAACTCTATCTCGGCAACCTGACCCTCTATGGCCAGGCCAGTGTCGGCCAGCTCACCATCAGCGACTTTCACGGCGACCAGTGGGGCGTGCGCGCCGTGGCGCGTTATTTCGTCCGCAAGAACTTTCGCCTCGATGCGGAACTCGACTTCAACCGAACCGACTACGACGGCACCAACGAGGACGTGGTCGGTGCGGCCGTCCAGGCCATGTACCGGTTCGACGAGACGCCCTGGGCGGTGTTCGGACGCTATGAATTCGAACGGAGGAAGTTCGAAACGTCCACCCAGGACCTCAGGGCAAACAAGGTCGTCATCGGCCTGCGCGCCAGCTTCGGCAGCGACTCCCTCTTCGACGAGGACCGCAACGGCGCGACCATGGACACTTATCGGCCCGCTTCGGTGGTCAACACGAAGTGAGCCGGCGGCACGGCTGCAAGCGCGGCCATGATCGCATCGGAATTTGCTGCATGACTGGAGGCAATCGCGTCCCGCCGCTCACGCTTGGGCGGTGCGTCGCTTCGAAAGCGACTGCCACAACTCGGTTTCGTCGGTGAAACCATCCTCGAAAGCTTCCATAACTTCGCGGGCGAGCTGGTCTCTCTGATCCTTGTCCTTGAGGGCCAGACGGCGCTCTCGGCACAGTTGGTCGAACACCTTCTGGAGAAGGTCCAAATCTTCGGACGTGAACATGCTGCTGAATTTTGAGAAAGCCATGACGCTCTCCTCCCTCGTCGGGGCGAAAGCACCTGAGTTGACTTTCAAGCGTCCGTTTGCCTCGGTTGGTGCGGACGACAAGGCACACTACACCCGCGGCGGCGGCTTTACGAATCCCTTGTAGTCGTAGAACCAAACCGGCCCACTACCGATCGCTGCCTTGCGTTGCCAGATCGGTGGCTGCGGTGCTAACCGAAAAAAGGCGGACGGGAATCGGCGTTGAAGCAATGCGCGCCGCCTTTCTCAACAACATCCCGAACAGAACATCTCTTGCCCACCGTGGAGAAACAATGGTCGCACCATTCATATTACCAATGACTCATATATCTTCGGCGCAGGCTCAGGAGGAATATCTTCCGACCCAGAAGGACTTTGTCGGCAAATGGCAACTCAGCGGCGCCACCACCCGGCCGCCGCGCGACATGAAGGATGCGCCCACGCCGGAACAGGAAGCCGCCGCAAATGAGTTCCAGCAGACGGTGACCGCGTTTTACGGCGCGTTCGATTATCTGGAGATCACGGCGGATGGCCGCTACAATTTCCATCAGCCCGGCGACCCGACATCGGGTTCCTGCGTCTGGTGCGGAACCTGGTCCTTCAGCAAGAGTTCGCTATGGCTCGAGCTGGACACGGCGCCCAGGCTCGATATCTACGCCAAGGGCGGCGACATCCAGATGACCTACACCGCCGAACCCGACGAAAAATCGAAATACGCCTGGCTGGTCTTCGGCTGGACGAAGGTTGATTAGACGGCGCCCCGCGACGCCCCCGAGCAAATTCGACGGGGTCCGAGCGGCTTTTCATCAATCTCGTATTCTCGTATACGAGATTGATTGGCTACCCGAGGAATCCGCATGAGTCCACTGCCTGAAGCCGTGCCGTTTTTCAGCCAGTGGGAGACGCCCGACATGACGCTGGCGGTGCTCGACGATGGCGCCGAGGCCGCGTTGCGGCGGGATCCGCTATGGCAGGGATCGGGTGCCGCCACGCGCGACGAATACGCGGTCTGGGCCGCCAATGTCTGCGGCATGGCGTGTCTCAAGATGATCCTGGCGACGCGTGGCCAGATCGTGCCGACGATCGAACTGGCAAGACGGTGCACCGGATATGGCGGCTATGTCGTCAATGAAGGCTCGATCAAGGGGCTGATCTACGCGCCTTTCGTTGCCTTCGTGAAGCAGGAATTCGGCCTCGAGGCCGAGGTGATGACCAATGTCGCGACGGCGGACATTCCAGCGATCCTCGCCCGGTCGCGCTTCTTCATCGCTTCGGTCAGCAGTTCGATCCGCTGGCCCGAGCGCGAGCCGCCATCGAAGGGCGGACACCTGGTTCTGGTCACCGCCGCGTCGGATGAGGGTTTTCGCTTTCACAACCCATCCGGCCATACCAGCGCCACACAGGCAAACGCAGTGTTGGCGCCAGGCGATTTCGATCGTTTCTTCGCCAATCGCGGCATTGCCGTCGCCATTTGATTTTCGACAGTTGAGGGATTTCGATGACCGGAAAGATCAGGGTTGCCATCCTCTATGGCGGGCGCTCGGCCGAGCACGATGTGTCGCGGCTGTCGGCGGCCAACGTGCTGAAGGCGATCGACCGGACGCGCTACGAGGTGGTGCCGATCGCCATTTCCCGGGAGGGCAGGTGGCTGCTGCAATCCTCGTCCGAGGCTGGCGGCGATGGGGCAGGGGCTCCGGTGTCGGAGGACGGCGTGGAGGTCGCCCTGCTGCCCGGCGGCAAGGGCCGGCTGATCCCGGCGTCGCACGAGGGAATACGGGCTGACCTTACGCCTGTCGATGTCGTCTTTCCCGTGCTGCACGGTCCCTTCGGCGAGGACGGCTCGGTGCAGGGCTATGCGGAAGTCGCCGATGTCGCCTATGTCGGCTGCGGCATTCTGGCTTCCGCCGCCGCCATGGACAAGGACGTCGCCAAGCGGCTCATGCGCGAGGCCGGCCTTGCCGTCGCCCGCTCGGTCACCGTGCACAGAGGCGATGTCGGTTCGTTCCAGGAGATCGCCGGGGCGCTTGGGCTGCCTTTCTTCGCCAAGCCGGCACGCCAGGGCTCGTCCTTCGGGGTGAGCAAGGTGAACGACAGGGATGGCTTTGAAGCGGCCGTCGAAACGGCTTTCCGCTACGACGGCAAGGTGCTGATCGAGGAGTTCGTCGAAGGCCGCGAGATCGAGTGCTCGGTGTTGCAACGGGCAGGCGGCTCGCTCACGGTTTCGCTGCCGGGCGAGATCATCCCGGCCGGCAAGCATGGCTTCTACACCTATGAGGCCAAATATCTCGATGCCGACGGCGCGGTGGTCAAGGTGCCCGCCGACGTCCCCGCCGCGATCGCCGACAGAGCGAGGGACATGGCTGGGCAAGCCTTCAAGGCGCTGGGCTGCGAGGCCATGGCGCGCGTCGACTTCTTCCTGCGCGCCGACGGCTCCCTGCTGGTCAACGAGGTCAACACGCTGCCCGGCTTCACCGACATCTCGATGTACGCCAAGGCGCTGGCGGCGATCGGCATCGGCTACGCGGAGGTCATGGACGCGCTGATCGAGCACGCGCTGGCGCGGCACGGCGTGCGCTGATCCGATCCGGGCAGGCAGCCCGTCGGAAGGCCGGTGCGCCCTTTCAGCACGGTCGCCACGCCGGATAAACTGCGCCTTGAACGACGTGTGTTTCACCTCTGGCTAATGTTGTACGCCGGCTCTATATGCCCGATCATGGAGCCGGCAGGAGGGACAGGGAATGGCGGCCAATCGTCGAAACGGGATGGCATCGCCGCCTCATGGATTGGAGGATATTCTTTCGCCCGCCGCCCCACACCCTCGAACGTCATTGCCCAATGTGGCCACCATCGTCACCACGGTGGCGGCGCTCTATTTCGGGCGTGAGGTTTTCCTGCCGATAGCAATCGCGCTGTTGCTGACTTTCGCGCTCGCCCCTCTTGTGTCCGCGCTCAAACGGGCCGGTATTCCCCGGATTGCCGCCGTCATCGTCAGCGTTTTGGGGGCGTTCGCCGCCCTTGCCCTGTTCAGCTTCATTCTCGCCACGCAGGTCAGCGAACTGGCGCAGAACATCCCGGTCTACCAGACCAACATCCTGACCAAGATCCGCTCGCTCAAGGAGACCGGAGTCGGCGGAGGGATCATTGCCAGGTTGGGCAAGGTTGTCGAACGTGTCGGCCAGGAGATCGACAGGCAGGAGACGTCGCCGCCGGCCGCCACCCCGGAAAAGCCGCCGCGTGAGCCGGTGCCGGTCGAGATCGTCTCGCGCGAAAGGCCGCTGGAGGTCCTGCAGAACATAGTCGGGCCGCTGATCAGCCCGCTCGGATCGGCCGGGCTGATCATCGTGGTCGTCATCTTCATGCTGCTCGAGCGAGAGGACTTGCGCGACCGCTTCATCCGGCTTGTCGGTTATGGCGACCTTCACCGCACCACCGAGGCGCTTCAGGATGCCGGCAAGCGTGTTGGCCGGTACCTGCTGATGCAACTGGTCGTCAACATTTTGTACGCGATACCGATAGCGATCGGGTTGTGGATCCTCGGCATTCCAAATGCCTTGCTATGGGGATTGCTCGCGTTAGCCCTGCGGTTTGTTCCTTACATCGGGCCTGCCATAGGCATGCTGCTGCCGCTGTTCCTGGCGCTGGCCGTGGCGCCAGGCTGGTCGCTCGTGCTGTGGACAGCCGCCCTGTTCGTGGTGATGGAACTGGTTACCGGCAATGTCGTCGAACCCTGGCTTTATGGTTCGCGAACCGGGCTGTCATCCCTCGCCATCATCGTAGCGGCCATCTTCTGGACGTGGCTCTGGGGGCCGCTTGGGCTGGTCCTGTCGACACCGCTCACCGTGTGCCTGGTGGTGCTGGGCAGGCACGTGCCGCAGTTCGAGTTCCTCGATGTGCTCTTCGGCAACGAGCCTGTGCTCGAACCCCATGCGCGCCTCTACCAGCGTCTGCTGGCCGGTGATCCGGACGAAGCCACGGACCACGCCGAAGAGATGCTGGAAGAGAAATATCTGGTCGATTTCTACGACAAGGTCGCTATTCCCGCACTTCTGCTGGGTGAGCAGGACCGCGCGCGCGGTGTCATGGGCGATCAGCAAAGGCGGCAGTTGGCGGCCAGTGCGCAGGCGCTGGTGGCAAACCTCGACGAAAGTGCGCAGGAGGAAGCGGATGAGGAGGATGGCACGCTCGTGGCCGCGGAGGCGAGCGACGACGGTGAGACCGCCGGCGAGGAGGAGGCCGACCTGCCCGACGGCACGGATATGTCGGTGCTTTGCGCTGGCGGGCGTGGCGAGCTTGACGACGCCGCAGCAGCCATGCTGGCCCAGGTCCTGGAAGTCCAGGGCACGACGGTCTCGAAGGCAGGCTTTGCAGACATGGAACCGGGAGGTATTCGCCGCCTCGAACTCGACACCGTCGACACGGTCGTGGTTGGCTTCCTGAACGCGGATTCCATCAAGCACGCCCGGTTTCTGGTTCGCCGGCTAAAGCGTACGAAGGCAGCGCTGCGGGTGGGAATCGTGTTCTGGTCGGAGACCGGAAATGAGGACAAGGACGCAGCCGTCAAACTGGCCCAGGACATCAACGCGGATTTCGTGGCGCATGGCATGATGGATGCAGTGGTGGGCGCACTGTCGAACGAGCCGCCGGTCGCCCTGAAGCTCGTTGCCAAACGCCGCATGCGGCGTCAGCGGGCCACCCCAAGAAAGGCCTCGGCCACCGCTGCGAGCTAGGGCAATTCCCGGAAAAGTGTGTAGGGGTTTCGCGGTCGTTTACATATTTGAAGCAACGTCGCGGGAGGAGGGCGGCTTGGGCTTGTGGGCTGGCCGCATCTTCGCGGTCTGGTGGGGAAGGCGGGAAACAGGTTTGACCGGATTTCCACCGACCGGTGCCTGAACCTTGCGGCGCCGGAGCCAGTTGGAAGACAGTTCGGCAAGCAGACTGCGCAGGGTCTTCACAACATTCTCCTCCGTCGGGCGATGCAGTAACCTCCAGAGACCGGACTTGTTCCACTGCGCTTGGAGCCGTGGCGGTCCGCAGGCTTTTCACTATTGCATCGAGGCTGACCGAGGAAGATTGAACGGCATGACCGCACTCTCCTCGCCATTGTCGACGAGCCCGTTCCCACTCGCAGCCAAGCCGTTGCCCAGAGCGTCGAATTCGATTGCCGCGCCAAGCACCTGGGCAGCGTGCAGGACAAGGTATTCGACGTCCTCGAGGGCGACATTCTCGGCCAGGTTTCGCACCCTGATCTGTTCCGCCACCGCGCTGATGTTGACGATGCCTGCCATCTCAAAGGCCCTCTGGACCGCCGAATTGACGTCGTCCAGCAACCGCGAAGAGTATTCGTACCGCATTTAAACCTCCCTTGGAGGGCTTGTTTCTATCCATGTCGCAGCATGCGCCAGGTGGACGCGGATGACAAGCGAATTCTCAGAAATATTTGAATAAAATCAATAAGTTAGCATAGTGATGCAAGTGGGGGTCCGACGTCTTATTCTCATCATGGGTTAGATGCGCCGTTCCCCCACTGGCGGCACTTGACGCATTATGAGGCAAACCCTATTTATTAGCTGAACGAGGTAGATACTAACTCGACACATTCTCAGCTCCAGCGAGGAAGCTTAGATGGCTGACCTGGAACGTCCGGAACGGCTGCAGATCATGCTCACCGTTGACGAATTGATGGCCCTGGAAAACTGGCGCTTCGAAAAGCGCATGCCGAGCCGCTCCGCCGCGGTGAGGGAGCTGTTGCGCCGGGGTCTGGCCTCCGATGGCTTCCTCGCCGCCGGGCAAGGGACCAAATCGCAGGAATTCGGCGTGCTGGCGCCCGAGGTCGATGGCAGAAGGCCAAACGGCGGGACAGCTGAGTAAGCCGGGAGCTGCGGATTCCTTAATTCCGTCAGGGGGGTGATTGCCTCGATTGGTTTGCGGGCTAGTTAGGTGGCCATGACGGAATTCCTGGCGGCGATGAGTGATGTTGAAGACAAGGGACGATTGGGCGCGAGCGCCGATGCGCGGCTGGCGGCGATTGTCGATTCCTCTTTCGATGCGATCATCAGCAAGGATCTGACCAGCGTCATCACAAGCTGGAACCTCGCTGCTGAACGCATGTTCGGCTACAGCCCCGAGGAAGCGGTGGGGCAGTCCATCCTTATGCTGATACCCGACCACCTCAAGGGCGAAGAGACGGAGATCATCAGCCGGGTTCGCAGCGGCGATCGCGTGGCGAGCTATGAGACGACCAGAAGGCGCAAGGATGGCTCGCTCATTGCCGTTTCGCTGACGGTTTCGCCAGTCAGGAACGGCGTAGGCGAGATCATCGGCGCTTCGCAGATCGCCCGCGACATCTCCGCCGCCAAGGAGAGCGAGCGCCGCATCAGGCTGTTGATGCGCGAGGTCAACCATCGCGTCAAGAACCAGTTCGCGGTCATCCTGTCGATGGTCAGGGAGACGAGCAAGCGCTCGAGCGACCCGCAAGAGTTCGAGGAACTGATACGCGCCCGCATCATGGCGCTGTCGCGCTCGCATGATCTGCTCGTCACCTCGGAGTGGGCGGGAGCGAGCCTCTTCGACCTGATCCAGGAGCATCTGAAGCCCTTCGGCCGCGAGGAGCAGATCCTGCTTTCCGGGCCGGTCCTGACGCTGCAGTCGAACGCGGTGCAGAACCTCGGCATGGCCTTCCACGAGCTCGGCACGAACTCGTCCAAATATGGCGCCCTGTCCAGTGATGCCGGCCGGGTCGAGATCACCTGGACGATAGGCTCTAGCGCCTTGGGCGAGCGTGAATTCCAGTTGACCTGGGAGGAGACATCGAAGCCTCGTCCCGGCGACCGGCGCGACGAGACCACGCGCAAGGGGTTCGGCACCGTCGTGCTGCAGCGTGTGGCGCCGCAGTCGCTGGGTGGCTCAGCCGTTCTGGAACGGTCGCCCGGCCATTTGAAATGGCGACTGAGCGCGCCCCTGGCCTCCATCATCGTGGCGCAAGCCGGTACCGAGCCCATCGCCGATGCGGCGGGTTTGGGTATTTAGATTCGAGATTTCAATAGGTTGTCCGTTCGATCCTGAACGAGGAAGCTTGGTTGCCGCCGGGCAGGTGCGCGTAGAAATAGCGGTCATGGTGGGGCGGCGGGGGACCCCGCCGCCCGTTTTACCGGTCACGGATGATGATGGATATGCCTTTCGGCATCGACTTCGCCAACCGTGAAGCTCTGGAAGCCCGGCATGAGCTGCCATATGGCGGCAAGACCGATGACCGTATAGGCGAGGCGGGCCAAGGTGACTCCTCCAAGGGCCGTGCCGATCACGTCATAGCCCGTTACGCCCATGGCCAGCCAGTTGAGACCACCAAGGATGATAAGGGCGAGGGTGACGAAGTTCATGATGCGCATAAACGCCTCCTGATGTTGCCTGAACAAACGCCGGAAGAAAAACGCCTGTGGTTTCAGGAGGTTCCGTCAATCACGGAATTGTGAACGGTGGTAACGAGCGTGAGCGGTGGTTGGGCGCGAAATCAGGCCGGGTTGCGGGGCCTGGAGCCTATTCGACCAGGACGTGCGCCTCGCGCGCGGCCTCGACAAAGGCCTCCCTCGCGATATCCGGGGAAACGTCGCCACTCGTGGCGCGACGGCAGGCGCGTAGCGCCGACTGATGTTTCAGGCTGCCGGCATCGCGCCAATGTGTCGTGAGGAGTTCGATGGCCTGTTGTGTGTTGGACAGGTTGCGGGTGGCTCCGGTGACGCCGACCGAAACCACGACGGGCTTGGAGAACCACGCGGTTTGCATTGGAACCTCGACCATGTTGCGCATGGAACGCGCGTGGCCGCGCGAGGTTTCATATCAGCCGATCACTGTCGCGTGAGGCTCGGCCCGGCATCTCCCGGCAAAACAAGGCCTAGAGGATGTTGGTCGTCACCTCGACGATGATCGCGGCGCCTTCCAGGCCGCCGTTGGGCACATGCACGACACGCGAGACCCGCAAATCCTGCGGGCTTCCGTCGACCGACAGGGAAACACTCTCTCCAATGCGCGGCACGGCCTGGAAGGTGGCGTTGGTGGCGTCCGGCCGGTTGTCGATGGATATGCGGCAATTGACGGTCATGGAATGTCTCCTGTGGCTGGCGGTGCCCGGTCGTCAACGCGGGGTCCGTGAAATGGTTTCAGGAGGGCCGGGGCAAACCGAGTGACCTGCCCGATGTCCGCCTGGCGGCCAACGGGCGGTCCGACGGCTTCCAGGCTTCTAGTTGGCTCTCGGAACGAAGTAGTTGGTGGTGACCGCATCGCGGCCCATCCCACGCGTGACTTGAACCGTGGCATAGCCTTCCGGGGGAATCGAGCCGGTCGCCGTCCGGTCGACCTGCTTGCATCGGCCGACCATTTCGCCGCCCGGCCACGGTGCCAATCTGACTGCAAGGGCCGCTTGGCATTCCTCGAGCGAGGAATAGGCGACGGGCTGCGACTCCATGGGCCGGCAGAGCGATGCGTTGCATGAAAGCATGATCATCACCGCCGCGGTTGCCGGATCCATGAAACTCTCCTGTTGGCCGACAACGTGCAACGGGACGCAAGGTTTCATGCCGGGGATCGAGCACCGCCCCGTGGGCATTCGGCTGCGCTTCTTCCAAAGGTATTCGACGCCCGTAATCGAAACTGCTTGGCCAGGGAAGCGACCGCGCTTAAAGGCCCGGCCCGGTCCGCGCCTTTGGGTTGACCAAACGCCGGAACATCAAAGGCCAAACGAGGATATCGTCCAAGCGTTCTGGTACCCGAGGCGCGGCTTGGTATTCGCTGCGTCGGTCTGGGTCGACGTTGCTGTTCCGGTTGCGGTGCAATCCAATTTTGCCGCCACTGCCGCCTTGATCGATAGACCAGCGCATGTGTTCGCAGCAGTGACTTTTGCCTTCTTTTCGTGCGCCGCAGCGACACTTGAACCGGCGAGGACAAGCGCCAGGCAAACGAGAGCCATTTTCATTAGAGCCACCTATTTTAGTGTGATCTAAATTAAAGTTAACGTAACGTTAACTGGCCGTCAATCGCGACGGGGTCCAGGGCGGAAGTCGCCGTCCTCCTGCCATTCTGAATTGTTCATCCAAGGCCCCAGGCGCCCGCCTGGGGCTGGACTACGGAGGCACGATGACTTGGATTTCCGGTGCGAGCGGTCCTAGCAGGCAGGGCACCGGCCGACATCCTACCTGTATCCCGATTGGCCGATCGGTAGCGGATCTGAAGCGATCCGGCCTGATTCCGTTCAGAGAGTTCGCTTGCGGTTTTCTGCCTGGTTCCCGTTCATGGACCCGAACCACATCCCCGATCGCATGTCGTCACGGGGGTTTTAAGGACTACCGGCAGCCGGGCCAAGCTGGAGTTCCTCCCGGCGGCTTACGATGCTCAGCACAAATGCCGTTTGCTGGTTTATCCCGCCCAGCGCGGACACACTCTCAGGTCCAGATACTAGCCTAAGCCGCGAAGCGCTGCAGCGCTCGCTACATTGGAAAGAATTTCACGGGATCGCTCTATAAGCCTACGGTTCCCCTCGATGACTTCCTGAGTTTCCTTGATGCGACGCTCCGTTTCATCCAAGCGGTCAACCAGCTTTTTGGTGTCATCGATGTGTTGCATGACAATGGCCACCTTATCATGATCCGCGTCCTCCCGGCTCAACAACTCGCGCGGGATGGAAGTTGTTCCCTGATTGGCCCATGAGCCGGAGGCTTGCGTGGCGGTTGATCCACGGAGGAATGTTTGCGTCAGCCGAGGAGGCGGCGACATGAAGGCCGAGGCAAAGCGATTTTCTTGAGCATGCGTCAGAACGTTGTTGATGGCCACCGGCTCCGCCCTTGCCAAGTCAATCAATAGGAATATATTCCTCGCGCGGCGATTTCTGCAATCTGAGGCCGCACCATGTCCAAAACCATTGCCGATGCCATTCGCAACCGCGAGACGTTCTACGTCACCTGCGGGCATCCGATGTGCAATCATTCCCTCCAGATCGACTTGCAAGCGCTGGGCGCCCGCCTGGGGCTCGACCACGGCGCCATGCATAACGACTTGGTGAAAGTGTTCCGGTGCGATCTGTGCAAGCGTGCAGGCAGGGGTCAGCGGCCGGTGTTCTTCACCTGCATCCCTGATTATGGCGCGATCGATCGGCGGAGGAACAGTAGCAAAGACTGACTGGCGGTCTTGGCCGAGTGCTCCGCTGGCGGGCTACAGTTTTACGCTTCGCGGTTCGTATGATCGGGGGGCCGGGGATGCGGCGGCTCGGCGCCGGAGTTTGGAGGGGAGCGCCGAGCCTAGCCGGCCGGTACCTGTGGGGGGCCACGGGGTCCTGCCGGGCTGGGCCGACTATGCCCCGCCTTCCAATAAGAACGAAGTCATCCGAAAGGAGGTGTCCTTGCGCGACATTGGCCGCGTCATTCCCCGTCCGCAACCAACCCTGCCGCCACCCGTTGACCCTATGCTGGGTAGATCCCTAGCACTTCTGTCTCTTTCCGCCGGTTTCGCCCGGCGGGCTTTTTCATGCCTGGAACATTCTTTGGAGGCGGGCGTTAATCATATCGTGGTCGATTCTTTAGGATGTAGCCACGCCCAGGGCCCGTCGCGGGGGGGGCCACGCGGCGGGCCTTTCATTTAAGGCAAGGAAATTCAATAACGCTGGCCAACGGCTCGTGGCCTGGCTTTTCGAGCCAGAAGAGCTGACGCAAATCGCGTTGGTCGGCCGGCTGGCCGCGGCTTAGTCTCCAGATGGTGACGACGTGGTTTGCCAGGCTTTGTTGCATGAGTATGGAGTTTCGAAAGTTGGAACTATTTTAGCGCACGCTGATTGAATCATCGGCAGCCGGGGTCGACTGCTGACCAACGTCCCTCCAAGACCTTTGGTCGGCCCGCGTCAGAGTTGGGTGGCGCGGGCCATCGCTTTCGGAGGCCGGGGAAGGTTGCGCGAGTCCCGTGCATGCCGAAGACGAAGGCTGGATTCACGGTGCCTTTCCTACCAGCCCTGCCTGCTATACCAGTCATCGATATCCCGACGGGCGCGATCCTTTTCGATGCCGTAGCGCTCCTGGATCTTGCCTTCGAGCTGATCGCGTTTGCCGGCGATGCGATCGAGATCATCGTCGGTGAGTTTTCCCCACTGTTCTTTGACCTTGCCCTTCACTTGCTTCCAGTTTCCCTCGACGCGATTCCAGTCCATGACAACCTCCTTCGTTCGAAAAAGGCGCAACGTCGTCGTGTCGAGGAAGTTCCCAAAAGGCCATCTGTGGCGGCCTTCGGGGGATCGATGCATATTCGACGATACGTCAAAAATTGCGTCTAAGTCATTGGTTTTTTTTGGTTCCCGCTCATGGGCTCGAACCACGATTCACGCCTTCAAAGGGCGCTGTCCTACCATTAGACGAAGCGGGAAAGGCGGGACGTTATGGCGTCCTTGCGGCTTGCCGTCAATTCGGACCGCCGGCCGTCAATTCGGGAAATCGACGCCCGGGTCCTGGCAGCGATGGACCGGGCAGCTACCGTCGCGGGACGGGATATAGGCCGACATCGGGACGTCAGGCCAGTCGCACTCGTTGCCGAACTGCCTGACATAGCGGTCATAGGTGTTGCGGCCGGTGGTCAGCACCACGGCGCGATGGCTCTGGATCATGGCGCGAATCTCGCCGCAACTCATGGAGCGGCTGTCGGGACGGGCATCGGCCAGGCCGGTCGTCGCGAGCACGGCGCCGATGGCCATCAACAGGGTCAGAACGCGAGCGGACATGAGGGTTCTCTTTGGTTTGACTGAATTGCACATGCGGCCGGTCCGGATTGGCGCTGGAATGGCCGCTTGCATTGTCGCACACAACCGCTTTCGTGTCTGTTGGGTTCCGCGCAACCAAATCGGGCGTCGCGCATTGCTGGGCATGGACGGCAGGAAACCCTACGAGACACCGCAATGGTGGCCCGGAAACGAGGGCCGTGAGGCGATGTGCTGTTCCTTCTGCGGCGGCCGCGACCTTCGTTTCGAGGAGTGTCCGCGAAGATCCGATCCTTTCCGGCCTGGTGAACCCGACGGCGACGATACAGCGGAGCAATCAGTCGGCTGATCCGAGGTGACTGGCAGTGGCTAACCGGGGCGGTGGCTAACCGGCACCGGCCTTGACCTCGCCGAAGAAATCGATCAGCGCGCCAGCCGTTTGCCCGGGCATTTCCTCGGGGAAGAAATGCCCGCCTGACATCGCGCGGCCACGCACGTCATCAGCCCAGTTCCGCCATAGCGCCAGCGGCCCACCTTCGCCGGCATACCATTGGGCGAGCGCGCCTTGCCCGCTCCACAGTGCCAGCACCGGGCAGGCGATGCGCCGGCCGGCGGCTTTGTCCGCCCGGTCGTGTTCGCGGTCGAGCGTTGCCGCCGCCCGGTATTCCTCGCAGATCGCGTGGATGTGGGCGGGGTCGCGCAAGGCATCGACATAGGCCTGGCGGATGCCGGCCGGAAAGACATCGGACGACGAACCCCAGCCGCCCAGCGCATTGTCGACGATGGCGTCTGGGGCGCCAGCCAGGATCTTTTCCGGCAAGGGCGCGGGCTGCGCGAGCAGGGACCACGGCCAGTAGCCGAGGGCCAGCCGGGCATCGGCCCGGTCCCAGGCATCGGCCGTGGGCACGATGTCGAGCACGGCGAGTTTTTTGATCCGGTCGGGGTGGTCGAGCGCCAGGCGGTAGGCGACACGCCCGCCGCGATCATGGCCGGCGACCATGAAGCTGGTAAAGCCGAGTTCCGCCATCATCGCCACCATGTCGGATGCCATGGCCCGCTTGGCATAGGGCGCGTGATCGGCGCTCGATGCCGGGCAGGCGCTGCGGCCATAGCCGCGCAGGTCGGCGCAGATGACGGTGAAACGTTCGGCGAGCGCCGGCGCAACGTCGCGCCACATCAGATGGGTCTGCGGAAAGCCGTGCAGCAAAAGCACCGCCGGTCCGCCACCGGAGCGGCGCACGAAGATGCTGGCGTCCCCGATGTCGACGTCGATAGGCTGGAAATGCTCGAACATGGCTGGCCTCCGGCACAGGCAACGGCTGGAGAATGGAGTTGGTTGCAGCGCCTTTTATGCAAGCGCCGGCTCTTTGCGCCGCGAAGGTGGCTCGCCGGCGCGATCGGCGTCGCCCGCGGCCTTGGCCTCTGGCCGGGTTCGCCATGCTGATCGTGCTGATCGTGGCAGGGCTGCTGCACCGCCTCGAACCCAGGGCCGGCCTTGGAGTGAGGGCGACAGACAGCCGCTCCGGCCCCAGAGGCAGGCCCTCTTCGCCAACCCATTGGGCCAACCTTTCGGGCCGACGGGCGTTGTCCCAGTGAAGGGAAGGCCGCCGCGGGCGGCTGTTCAACGAAGGAGGCCGAGATGAAAGCTCTCGCCATAGCATCATGCGCCACGATGCTGGCCGTGGCGATGCCGGCCGCGGCACAGACGGCTCAGCAGATACCGAACCAGCAGGGCGACAAATGCCGGGTGCAGACGGATCAAGGCGGCAAGCAGCAGTCCGGCAGCGGCGACCTGAGCGAAAAGCTCAGTGATTGCGGCGGCGTGTTGAAGCCGCCGGCTACCGGCGACCAAGGTATGGCCGCGCCGGCGCCCGATGAAGGCAACACACCGGTAATCAAGCCTGGCGAAGTGCCGCCCCAGCCGCCGAAGCAGTAGAGTTGGTTAGACGACATTGCAGTGCCTGCAGCGGAACCTCGCGAACCAGGAAACGTTTCTATGACAAGACGGACCTGGGAAGGATGGGATCGTGAGAGATGTTGCCGGCACCGCTACGTTGCTTGCCTCTATTGCTGTTGTGATCGTCCTGATGCTGATGGCGCCGAAGAGCTTCGGCTTCGAGAGTTCCCACCCGATCGTCAACGGCGATCTGCCCACCCAATGATCGAAAATGGGTCCAAAAAAAGCAGGCGAGTTCGCCTGCTTTTTGTTTGGGCATTTGCCTTGGCCTATCGGACCAGAAGGCCGGCGTGATCGCACAGCGCGGTAAAGGCCTCCTGTGCCTGTGCCGCGCCTTCATTGTTGGTTAGCGCCGCCTCGATCTTCTCGCGCGCGGCCTGGTAGAAAGGGCCGCGCTTGGCATGCGGCCAGTCGATGAGGACTTCACTGGCGTCCTGGAGCGTGGCCACCTCACGGATCGTGTCCGATCCATGCGGCTTGACCCGCAGCGGTGTCGACAGCATCAAATCGGCCATTGGTTTTCCCGCTATTGGAGGATGCGCGCTTCACGCGCGGCGTCGATCATCGCCCGCATCGCCTTTTCCGGCGGCGTCCAGCCATCCAGGGCATCGCGGCAGCTGCGCAGTGCCGCCCGGTACCGCCGGCCCCGGCCGGCCGGCCAGTCACCAAGGCATTCCAGACCTTCCCAGGCGCTGCGCACCACGCGCTCCCGTTCCGGGGCGAACTTCAGGCGGATCGGTCGGGGAAACATCTTGTCGTTCAACGGTCGTCTCCATGAATCGCATGGCGGTCAAAACCGGGGGCGAGCCGACATGCACAGAGGAAGCGCCGGATAACGTGGCCGACAGGGCAGGGTTCCAGGTCCGGACGATCAATTTTCAAGCTTGCGCTCAATCGCTCGCGACGGCGTCCGACAAGGCTCTCGGCGCTGGCAGATCCGCGCCCTCTGCCAGCGGCCGGTCATGCTCGAACTGCTCGGCGTCGGGCAAGGCATGCAGCCAGGTTTCGCGCCGGCCGGTCCACAATTCATATTGCGGTTCAAGGTCCGTCGGCGCGACGTCGAGACTGCCGAGCATCACCTCGGCCTCGTTGTCGTCGACCCAGGCGACGCGGCTGCCGCAGGTCGGGCAAAAGCTGCGTGTGCCGTAGCTGGCCACTTCGCCCGATGTCTCGAAGGCATCGCGCGGCCAGATGGCAAAGGCGGAATAGACCGAACCGCTCGCCTTGCGGCAGTCCTTGCAGTGGCAAAGGCCAACCCGCGACGGCTGGCCGGTGACGACGAAATGCACGCCGCCGCACAGGCAGCTACCGGTCCTGCGTGTTGTCTCGGACATGGTTGCGGCCCTCCGTTTTCGCCACCCTGGCTGTCAGCCATACGGCTGTGCAGCCGATGCTTCGTCAGTTTGGCATGCCACGGGCCGGGCGGGACAGATGCTCGTCTGCCATTTCGTTGGCCAGGATGAGAAACCGGGAAAAAGACATCCTGTTCACCGTACCGCCGGGCCCGGTTGACGCGGCCCGCAGCAATCTTCAACGCCATCCAGGTGAAATGGTTGCCGCCTTGCGGGCCGCGTTCTTCTATCCGCGCGCGGCCATGTGGTTGTCGAGCTTCTTGCGCGAGGGGCCATAGCGCTTGATGATGGTCTGCGCCTCGCTCTGCGGAATGCCGTATTTGCGCGCGAAGGCGGCGACCTCATAGGTCTCCTCGCTCGAGACCAGCTTGCGGTCCTGCTTGGTCTTCGATTTGTCGTCGGGCATGGCTGGCCTCACTTTCTGTAAGCCGCATGGTTGCGCGGACGTCTAGATGTCGCGGTCAGACATAACACGGATCGGTCATGCTGGTTCCATGGCGGATGGCGGCGACGGCCGGGCACTTGCGGCCGGCCCCGGTTCAGGCCGATGGAAAGGCCGGGTCGGCGCCGTGGCCGTCAGTCGCGCCGCATTCGGCGCAGGGCGCGCTGGCGCCGGGGCAGCCGCGGTAATGCGTGCCGGCGGGACAGCAAAGGCCGTTTGAACTCGTCCAGCGCGGGCACTGGAAAACCTGTCCTGTGCCGCCGCAGCCATCGCACTCCAACACCGGTGACCGGACCAGATAGGACTTCGTTCCCAACCTGACGCTTGCGCCCAAAACTCGACCCACCCCAAAATCAGTGCACAGGACACGCCGTGCATTAGCCCCAGCTAACAATATCACGTTGCCGGTTACGGACAAGTTTCAGGATCGTTAATTGTTCGTCAACGCCCGGCGCATGTTGTGGCGGCTGACGACCGGCGCCCTGCGCGTGCTCCGAAATCGGAGAGAAAAAAATCGCCGACTCATGAAAAATCGCTGGCCCATGTCGGATCCGCGCGTGGCGGCGCGTCCTTGGGGCTGATGAAGCTGGAGAACAACCATGTCGTCGCAAATCGCACAATCGCCGTGGCAGACCGCGGCCCTCCTCGTTGCCCGGCTGATCTTCGCCGCCGTCTTCCTGATGGCGGTGACCTTCAAATTCATGGGCATGGAGGCCACGGCGGGCTATATCGCGGCCGCCGGTTTCCCGTTCCCGCTCTTCCTCGCCTGGTGCGCGGCGATCCTGGAGGTTGCGCTGGTGCTGTGTCTGCTGAGCGGCGCCTTCTTCACGCAGGCCGCCCTGGTCGCCGCCGCCTATGTGCTGTTCCTGGCCTTTGCCTTCCACGGACCCAGCCACTGGTCAGGCAACCAGGCCGAATTCGGCTTCTTCGTCGACCATTTTTCATTCCTGGCCGGGCTGCTGTTCGCGGCGGTCCATGGACCGGGGAGGATTCTGGCGCTGAACCTGGGATGGCCGGGCAGGGCATAAGCAGCCCGCCCGGCAAGGCGCGAAGAGGACCCTACATCTGGTCGTTATAAGGCTCCTTCATCTGGCCGACCATGCGGGCCAGCTTCGAGAAGGACGGCATGTCCGCCTCCGGCTGGCACTGGTTGGCGAGTTCCAGCAGCCGGATCGGGAAGTTGACGGCGTCGCGGCTCGACGCCGACATGCCTCCTGATCGCTCCTCGCCGGTTTCGGAGGCCTCGGCCTTGCGCAGCGCAATGTCGATCTCCTCCGCTGTCAGCACGCCCTTCTTGACCAGGACGTGGTTGATCGAGGCGACGGCCATCAGCAGGCCTTCGAGTTGCAGGTTGGCGACGTTCATGGACTGCTCCCTCCATTGATCGCAGTGGAAACGCGTCAGCGGCGTTTCCGATCCCAGGACGCTGGCCGGCCGGACGCGTCTACTCCTGCGTCAGGCGCTCGCCATATTCGCGCCACACCGCCTTGACCTCGAGGCTGCCGAGGCGCGGGATCGAGGGGTCGCCGCAGTCTATGGCGACGGTGCTGATGTCGTAGTTGGGGTAAGCGTGGGCGACGAAGCGGATCGCTTCGCCAAGCGAGTGCACCCGGATGATCGGATCCGCCTGGCCCTGGCCAGTGCTGCGCACACCGGAAACCGTGGCCGGAGCGTGCCGCATCCTGAAGACGGATGCCATGGCTGGTCTGTCCATCGTCCTCTCCTAAAAGGCCGTGCGACGGGAATCATTCCATGAGCTGCCGCTGATGATTTCACAGGAGCCGGCTGTTGAAAAGCCTGATGAATGTCAGGGCCGCGGTCATGCCCCTTCCAGCAAAATATGAATTTTTTCCTAGAAGCTCGTTGACCGGGTGAGGGCAGCCATGCTACATATTTGTCCATGGTGCTGATTTGCGCCATCGACCCGCCGCCGAGGCGGGTTTTGTTTTTTGGCGCCATGCCAGGAACGCCGCTGCGATTGCAAATCTGAATGCTGGCGGGACAGCGCCCCCCTCTGTCCTGCCGGACATCTCCCCCACATGGAGGGAGATCGGCAGCTTTGGCGCTCCGCCACTCCATCAGACGTTGGAAATTGGCGAAAGCCGAGATGACAGCCAATCTCCCCCCTCGTGGGGGAGATGTCCGGCAGGACAGAGGGGGGCGCCATAGAGCGCTACCTCCGCGAGATGCGAGAAATCCCATGCCCCGCTATGCCACAATCATCACCGGCGATGACGGCCTTGAGGTCGTCAGCGCCATCGGCGAATTCGACGGCGTGGCGCCGCAGGCGCGGCTCGGCCGTGTCGAGGCGGTGGCGCCCGGCGTGCTGATCGGGATGGTGCGGGACGCCAGCGGTGGGTTTTGTTTTCCGCGGGCCGGCATCGACAGCCGCGCTGTCGGCCTCGCCATGGCGAAGCTCAAGGCTCAGGCCGGGGCGGCAAAACCCGCCGCAAGGCCGAAGCGTGGCAAGCGGGCCGGGAAGAAAACCGTTCGCTCGAAGAAGGCGGTCCGGCGAAGCAGATCGGAGCCGCCCAAGGCGGCGGCCGGCGATGCCTTGGGGTAGGTCGATGGCTGACGAAACCGACGCCGTGCCGAAGCGCCGCAAGGCAAGGCCGGCGAGGCGCAAAGCCGCCGCCAGCCCGGCAGCGGCGAAGGCGCCCCGCCCGAAGCGGACGAAGAAGACGCTGGGCGACGATTTTCTCGCCGCCGTGCGGGCCGATTTCCGGGCGCATGGCGCCGGCGTCCTGGCCGAGGTGCGGGCCGACAAGCCGGATCAGTATCTGAAGATCGTGCTTTCGGTGCTGCCAAGGGATTTCAATGTCGCCATCAACCATCTGGACGCACTGAGCGATGAAGAGATCCGCAGCCGAATCCGCAGCCTCGAAACCGTCCTCAGGCCGTTCCTCGACGACCCCGCCGATGGCCGCGAAGACGGAATATCTGGCGCTGCTGGCGGAACTTGACCGCCGAAGACGCGGCAACCAGTTGGCGGTGTACAAACCGTATCAGCGCCAGGCGGAGTTTCACGCGGCTGGAGCGGTCAACCGCGAGCGGCTGTTCATGGCCGGCAACCAGCTCGGCAAGACCCGCGCGGGCGGCGCCGAATGGGCCATGCACCTCACCGGCCGCTATCCCGCGTGGTGGCAAGGCAAGGTTTTCGACACGCCGGTGCGGCTATGGGCCGCCGGCGTCACCGGCGAGGGCACGCGCGACAACCCGCAGCGCGTGCTGGTCGGCCCGCCGCAGCAGCAGGCGGCATGGGGCACCGGCATGATCCCGGCCGACGCGATCGCCGACGCCATCATGGGACGCGGCGCGCCCGGTGCGCTCGACAGCGTCGTGGTGCGCCATGGCGGCGGCGGCGACCGACAGGCCGGCGAGAGCGTGCTGTCGTTCAAGAGCTTCGAGAAAGGCCGCGAGAAATGGCAGGGCGAGACGCTGCACGGCGTCTGGTTCGACGAGGAACCGCCGCTCGACATCTATTCCGAGGGCCTGACCCGCACCAACGCCACCGGCGGCATCACCATCGTCACCTTCACGCCGCTGCTGGGGATGAGCGATGTGGTGCTGCTGTTCCTGTCGGCGGGGGAGGTGGAGGGGATGGGGTGAGCAGCCGGTTCGCGTAAGCGAATTCATCGTGCCGATGGCACGATGAAAGGCCGGCGAACGCCGGGACGCTGCAGAGCAGCGGGGACCCGGCCGGGTCCGCTCAGGACTTGGGTTCCTCGCCCCCGCAAAGCGCGGGAGAGGTGGCCGCGCAGCGGTCGGAGAGGGGGCTTCGTAGGGCGCCCGCTCAACCAGGTCGGCGCCATGCCCCTCTCCGTCTCGGCTTCGCCGAGCCACCTTGTATCTACACGAGAGAGATTTCGTGGGATTGAAGCGATTGAGCCAAGGTCCGGGCGGCCGCCCGGACCTTGGCTTGGCGAAGTCGCCCGTACCACCTGAGGTTACAGCCGCGGGAGAGCTTGGGA
>NZ_SRUT01000118.1:0-369 GCF_004791315.1 Mesorhizobium sp. M8A.F.Ca.ET.208.01.1.1 | reverse complement strand
GCCGGCGATGCAGCGAATGATTCTGGCCAGCCGCGCCGAGCCCGGCTGCCTTCACTATTCCTACGCGCAGGATGTGCTGGATGCCGGGCTCATCCATGTTTCGGAGGCCTGGAGCGACCGCGCCGCACTCGAGGCGCATTTCAAGTCCGCGCATATTGCGCAATGGCGCGCGAGCTGGGCGGAACTCGGCATCGGCGAGCGCAGGCTCACGCTATACGAGACGGACGGCGGCGTGCCGACTTGATCGTCCGAGGCACGCAGACTATTTCGCGCACCGACAAAATGGCGCCACATGCGGTCGGCATTGCGATTGCCACGCAAAGCCGCCGCGCGTATCAGGCACGGCAGTTCCTATCTTTCGCATACCGG
>NZ_SRUT01000117.1:0-370 GCF_004791315.1 Mesorhizobium sp. M8A.F.Ca.ET.208.01.1.1 | reverse complement strand
ACTTGGGGGATCGCCGGCCGAGCTCGGGCATATGCGCCAGCAGCGAGAGCGCGGTGATGGTGGAGACACCTGGCACGGAGACCATCAGCGTATAATCACGGGCGGTGTCGTCGACGTCGCGAATGGCTTTGGCAATCAGGCTCTCGAGCGCATCGATACGTGTGTCGAAGTCAGCGATCAGCCTTTCGGTGTCGGCTATGACGTCTTCGTCGAAGGCCTCGCTGAGATACCTCTTCAGCTCTGCCCGGATCTCAACCAACCGGTCGCGGTGACGGGCAAGCGATTGTAGGCGTTCGGCTTTCTCGCTGGGCGCTGCCTCAGGCGCCGGCTGATAGCGGCGACCGTAGCTGCTCAACATCCTGGCATCGAG
>NZ_SRUT01000116.1:0-370 GCF_004791315.1 Mesorhizobium sp. M8A.F.Ca.ET.208.01.1.1 | reverse complement strand
CTTCAGATCTCACTGAGACATACCCCACCGGCCTTTGCAAGGCGCCCGCCGCAAGTTGCGGTGGTCCCGGATAGCTGTCTTCGGATTGCGTGGCAAAGGCGATCCTCGGGCCTGCACTTATTCCCTCGGAAGACGGTTCGCCGCGTGGTCCTGGTACTGATCGGATTTGATCCGATTGCCGTCCAAACCGCGTTGCTCCGTATGCTGCTTCTTGTCCCGATTGGACAGGACCTCGTTCTCGCCGACCATGTCCTTGTCGAGCGTCGTCTTCGCCCCGGTTCCAGAGCTCTTGCCCTGGCTGCCCCGGCCCATATGCTTCTTGCCGCCGGTCGCCATTGTTCGTCTCCCTGGTCTGCCTGCGTGAAACTGT
>NZ_SRUT01000115.1:0-371 GCF_004791315.1 Mesorhizobium sp. M8A.F.Ca.ET.208.01.1.1 | reverse complement strand
GCCCGGCAGCGCGAACAGCACGACGAAAGCCATGCCAGCGAGCTTCCAGCTCTCGGTCTGCAGGAAAGTCTCGCGATTCTGCCCCGAGAGCCAGTCGACGATGCGGCCCATGAAGCCGAACATCCACACTTCGGCGACGGCAATCGCCGTCACCAGGACCGCGTCGAGGATGATGTAGGGCCAGGCGCCGCGCGTGTAATGCACGCAAAACGCGACCAGCGTCTTCGGCGGCTCGACCGGCTCCGCGGCGGGAAACGGATCGAGCTTGTTTTCAAACCAGCGGAACATTCCAGGCACTCGACTGTCTATGCGCTCACGCGGCGCGGGATTGATAACCAAGGCCTTTCGGCCGCGCTGCGCCGCGGGCCGGC
>NZ_SRUT01000114.1:0-371 GCF_004791315.1 Mesorhizobium sp. M8A.F.Ca.ET.208.01.1.1 | reverse complement strand
CAACCGTCGCGAATCGCCCGGTCCGATCAAAGGTAAATTTTGATTCAAACTTTGTTGGTAATTTCTCGTTAGGAATGGCCTGATTGTCCGGCGGCGCCGTTCCTGCCTTCGGTCTGTTTTGTATTGCGTACAGGTCAAGATGCGGATTTCAGGGGTCGTCGGTTTCCTATTTGCATCGCTTTGCCTTGCCGGCTGCTCGTCCACGTCGGGCGTCGATGCCATGCAGATGCCGTCCAGCGAGACGACGAGCTCGGTTGTGCGGCCGAGCGCTTCGGTGCCGAAGGGCGTGAGGACCGCCGCGACGGAGAAAACCGTCGAGACCGCGTCGATGTCGGGCGCTTCACGTTTCAAGCCGCCGGCGCCGCTGCTCG
>NZ_SRUT01000113.1:0-371 GCF_004791315.1 Mesorhizobium sp. M8A.F.Ca.ET.208.01.1.1 | reverse complement strand
GTCGCTTCGTCGCGGGAATTCGCGGCTCCTGCCTGGAGCCGCACCGTCTGGCAGGCGCCATCGCGTTCGATGGCGGCGGCGCGGCACGGCTGGAAGACTTCCGCGCCGGCCGATCGGGCCGCATCCAACAGCAGGGAGTCCAACACGTCGCGGCCGAGCGCCCGGCCAAAGCCGTTTCCTGCCATGGACCCGGACTTCGGCATCGGCGCCTCGACGCTGGTGTCGCCGGAAAAGAGGCCGACCCGGCGAATTTCGGGGCCCGCCTCGGCCCGCCACGCATCGCCGATCTCCAGCCGCTCGAGGAGCGCGAGATTGCTTGCCGAGATATATTCGCCGCAGACCTTGCGACGCGGAAAAACGCTCCTTTCCAC
>NZ_SRUT01000112.1:0-371 GCF_004791315.1 Mesorhizobium sp. M8A.F.Ca.ET.208.01.1.1 | reverse complement strand
GCCGAAAGCTTCTCAGCGTCCGCCCGAAGCGCGTCCTGCATTTCCTTGCTGAAACCTGGCATCTGTCTCTCCTATCGGCGCCTGTGCGGTTGGCTTGGGGTGGGGGACTATTCGTCGCCGTCTTCCCAAGTGTTGAACTCGTCGTCGCGAGCTGCCTCATTCTCTGCCGCGATCTCCGTGAGAGCTTCGTCCGCATCCTTCGTCACGACCCCCTCCCCAGAGCGCTTATTCCAGGCGGCTATTGCTGCCTTGCGCGTCGGGAAAGTTGTGAGAGACTGGTAGCCGATACAGTAAGCCTCATCGTGGCTGTCACACCCAACAGAGAACGTCACGTTCCTGCCGTCGATCTCCTCAACTGAGGCAGGCGAGCC
>NZ_SRUT01000111.1:0-372 GCF_004791315.1 Mesorhizobium sp. M8A.F.Ca.ET.208.01.1.1 | reverse complement strand
GGCGATTTTTTTCTTGCCGCTCATGTCCCAGGACACGCGAACCTTCTCGCCGGCCTGAATGCCGGGATCCTTGAAGGCCTTGGACAGGGTGAAAGTCGACCCATCGTCGAGAACCAGGCTCATGGCCGTTCCGTCAAAACTCTTCACAGTGCCGGTGGTGTGCTTGACCGCCGCGAACGCGGCGCCACCGGAGGCGAGAAAGGCGGCCGCTGCCGCCGTCACAATAAGCTTGCGCATGGCATGTTCTCCTGGAAAATGCGGGCACCCCGGAGCGAGATGAAATCTCGCTCCGGGGAAGGCACCTCACTCAATCTGGGCCGTCCGGTCACGTCGGGTCGCGGCTCACGGGAGAGAAGAGCCGCCGGCGTTTCC
>NZ_SRUT01000110.1:0-372 GCF_004791315.1 Mesorhizobium sp. M8A.F.Ca.ET.208.01.1.1 | reverse complement strand
TCGGTCTGTTCGATGCGACCCTGGCGGGGACGCGGAAGGCGGATTGGCTTTGCGACTACCGAGGCGACAAACCTCGTGGAGGCGAACCAGTCGATATCTTTATGACGCGGCCACGCCCCGAGCTTTCCGATCGTATCGGCATTCTGCGTGTCGATTGGCCAGATGAAAACCGGCGAACCTGGGCGCGAAAAGCGGAAGGGCTAATACTGCCACTTTCTACTCGGCAGCCTGCCGCGCCCACCGGACCGATAGCCGGGGAAGCATTGATTGGCGCCCTATCCAGTCTAGGCTTCTCAACCACTCATGCTACCCAGAAGCTCATCCAGTTGCGCCGTGGCGAGCTCGTTGTCTACGTGAAGCGGGATATCGAGA
>NZ_SRUT01000109.1:0-372 GCF_004791315.1 Mesorhizobium sp. M8A.F.Ca.ET.208.01.1.1 | reverse complement strand
AAATAGATAAATAATTCCTTTTTACTTGAATTAAAACAATGTAAAAAATTATTAAATCAATCTCAAGGTCTAATATTTTTAACAGCGTGTTTATGGTATGATAATAATTGGTTAAAGAGGAGGATATTATGAAATTTCAAATCCCAGAAAATTATAATACATTAACACTAAGAGAAATTTTCCAGCAATTACAATTACCAAAAAAAGATTTACACAATTTAAATATGTCAAAAGAGATTAAAATCAATGATATAAATGCAAAACTCACGTCACAAGTACAAACAGGCGATCAAGTTTACATTCCAACACCAGAAGAAAAAAGTAATTATTTACCAAGTTATCGATATGCTCAAATTTATTATGAAGACAATG
>NZ_SRUT01000010.1:0-206368 GCF_004791315.1 Mesorhizobium sp. M8A.F.Ca.ET.208.01.1.1 | reverse complement strand
GAAAGGAGAAAATGGTCATCCGCATCGCGCTCGCCCGCAAGCTGCTCGTCATTCTCAATGCAAAAGCACGCGATGCGCGAAACGAGTTCGCAAATGCAACTTGACACCTCAGATAGTCGCTCATCCGTCTTGCCGCTTCGCGACAAGCCACCTTCTCCACAAGGGGAGAAGGGAAAGTGGCGACCGCCCGGCCCTTCGCTATGGCTCCGGGCGTTCGTCGCTCGAAAAGCCCCTTTAGGGGCTTTTCGTCCGCAGAGCGGACCGCTCCTCACCCATGCGCAACCATCACATGGCGCACGGCGGTATAGTCCTCCAGCGCATAGAGCGACATGTCCTTGCCGTAGCCGGACTGTTTCAGGCCGCCATGCGGCATCTCGTTGGTCAGCATGAAGTGGGTGTTGATCCAGGTGCAGCCATATTGCAGGCGCGCCGCTGTCGCCATGGCGCGCGAGACGTCCTTCGTCCACACCGACGAGGCCAGGCCGTAGTCGCTGTCGTTGGCCCAGTTCACCGCCTCGTCGACATCCGTGAAACGAGTGACCGAGACGACCGGGCCGAACACTTCGCGGCGCACGATCTCGTCTTCCTGCAGCGCGCCGGCGACGACTGTCGGCTGGTAGTAGAAGCCGGTGCCCTCGCCCGGCTTGCCGCCGGTGGTGATCTCGATGTGTTTCAGTTCCGAAGCGCGCTCGACGAAGCTCGATACGCGGTCGCGCTGGCGGCGCGAGATCAGCGGCCCGATCTCGTTCTCGGTGTCGTCCGGCTGGTTGTATTTGATGGTCGAGACGGCGGAAGAAAGATCGGCGACAAGCTTGTCGTAGATTTTCTTGCCGGCATAGATGCGGCAGGCCGCTGTGCAGTCCTGGCCGGCATTGTAGTAGCCGAAGGCGCGCAGGCCGTTGACGACGGCGCCGAGGTCGGCGTCGTCGAAGACGATGACCGGCGCTTTGCCGCCGAGTTCCAGATGCGTGCGCTTGACCGATTTGGCGGCGGCCTGCAGTACCTTCTTGCCGGTGGCGACGTCGCCGGTGATCGAGATCATATTGACCTTGGGGTGATTGATCAGCGTGTTGCCGACGCTGTCGCCCCGGCCGAGCACGACATTGACGACGCCCTCGGGAAGCACGTCGGCCAGAATCCTGGCCAGCTTCAACGTCGTCAGCGGTGTCTGTTCCGACGGCTTGAAGACCACGGTGTTGCCGCCGGCAATCGCCGGCGCCAGCTTCCAGGCCATCATCATCAGCGGATAGTTCCACGGCGCGATCGAAGCGACGATGCCGATCGCGTCGCGCCGCACCATCGAGGTATGGCCCGGCAGATATTCGCCCGCGACGACGCCGGGCATGGATCGCACCGCGCCGGCGAAGAAGCGGTAGCAGTCGACGATGGCCGGGATTTCGTCATTGAGCACGGCGTTGATCGGCTTGCCGCAGTTCAGCGCTTCGAGCGTGGCGAACTCCCTGGCCTCGGCTTCGATGCGGTCGGCGATCTTGAGCAGGTAGCCGGAGCGTTGCGCCGGCGTGGTGCGCGACCACGAGACGAACGCTTGTTCGGCGGCCGCCACGGCGGCCTCGATCTGTGCCTGGCTGGCTTCCGGCAGGTTGAGAATGGTCGCCCCGGTCTTCGGATTGAGGATCGGCTCGTCGGTCTCGGTGCCCTTTTCGAATTTCGAGCCGATCAGCATCTGGGTGTCCATCAGATTTCTCCCTTGGAAGGAGCGAATGAGGAGCAGCGAATAGCGAGCAGGGTTTGGCTGTCGATTTCTGCTACTACTCGCTACTCCCTATTCGCTTTTTTTCATTTCCCGCTTCCGGCGATCTGGTCGCCGTCGCGGGTCAGGTAGTAGGCAAAAAGGATCGGCAGCAGCGTCACCAGCACGACGACCATGGCCACGACATTGGTGACCGGTCGCTGGCGCGGGCGGATCAGTTCCTCCAGCATCCAGATCGGCACGGTCTGCTGCTGGCCGGCGGTGAAGGTGGTGACGATGACCTCATCGAAGGACAGCGCGAAGGCCAGCATACCGCCGGCAAGCAGTGCCGTGGCGATGTTGGGCAGCACGACATGCCTGAAGGTCTGGAAGCCGTCGGCGCCGAGATCCATCGAAGCTTCGATCATCGAACCCGAGGTGCGGCGGAACCGGGCGACCGCATTGTTGTAGACCACGACCACGCAGAAAGTGGCGTGGCCGAGCACGATCGTCCAGAACGAGAACGGAATGTCGGCCAGCGCAAAGGCCGAGCGCAGCGCGATGCCGGTGATGATGCCGGGCAGCGCGATCGGGAGGATGACCAGCAGCGAGATGGTTTCGCGGCCGAAGAATTTCGTTCGCGACACGGCGGCGGCGCACAGCGTGCCGAGCACCAGCGCAATCGTGGTCGAGATGGCGGCGACGCGGACCGACAGTGACAGCGCTTCCCAGACATCGGGTCGGTTCCAGGTGACGGCGAACCATTGCGTGGTCAAGCCCGGCGGCGGCCAGACGAAGCTCTTCTCCTCGGTGGTGAAGGCATAGACGAAGATCAGGAGGATCGGCAGATGCAGGAAGAGCAGGCCGCAGGCGGCCGCGATCTTCAGGCCAAGGGGAGCCGACTGGCCGCGGTCAGAGCGCATCGAAGGCCCCCATGCGCTTGGCGCCCCAGAGGTAGAAACCCATGATGACGATGGGCACCACGGTGAAGGCGGCGGCGAGCGGGATGTTGCCGGCGGTACCTTGCTGCGAATAGACGGCCTGGCCGATGAACAGGCGCGAGGTGCCGATGATCTGCGGGATGATGTAGTCGCCCAGCGTCAGTGAGAAGGTGAAGATCGAGCCGGCGACGATGCCGGGCAGCGCCAGCGGGAACAGCACGTTGCGGAAGGTCTGGCCGGGCGAGGCGCCGAGATCGGACGAGGCCTCGACCAGATTGCCGGGCACGCGCTCGAGGGCCGCCTGCACCGGCAGGATCATGAAGGGCAGCCAGACATAGACGAAGACGATGAAGGTGCCGGTAAAGGACACCGACAGCGAATTGCCGCCGACCACGGGCAGCGAGAGCCAGCCATCGAGCAGCCACAGCAGATGCAGCTTGGCGAGCAGCCAGGTCAAAATGCCTTCCTTGGCCAGGATCAGCTTCCAGGCATAGATCTTGACCAGATAGCTCGACCACAGCGGCAGCATGACGCCGAGATAGAACAGCGCCTTCCAGCGGCCGCGCGCGTAACGCGCGGCGTAGTAGGCGATGGGGAAGGCGACGATGGCCGAGGCCAGTGTGACCAGTGCCGCCATCGTCACCGTGCGCAGGATGATGTCGAGATTGGCAGCCTGCAACAGGTCGCCATAGGTCTTCAGCGTGAACTGCCGGTTGATGAGGCCGGAGAACTCGTCGATGGAGAAGAAGCTCTGCGCCAACAGCGCGAACAGCGAGCCGATATAGACGATGCCGAGCCACAGAACCGGCGGCAGCAGCATGAGTAGGAGAAGCAGTTTCGGCCGGTGCCAGAAAAGGTCGGACAGCGCACCGCGCATGCCGCCGTTGCCTGGCAGGATGGCGGGTGCGGAATTGGCGTTGAGGGCGGCGATGGTCATGGGACCACCCTGTGGCAGTGGGGCTTATAGGAGAGGCAGCGATCCTTCACGCCCCCCTCTGTCCTGCCGGACATCTCCCCCACGAGGGGGGAGATTGGCAGCTTCAGCGCCTCGCTCATTCCCGCAACGTTGCTGATTGGCGAAAGCAGCCGCGACATCCAATCTCCCCCCTCGTGGGGGAGATGGCCGGCAGGCCAGAGGGGGGCGCCGTAGAGCGCCACGCTGGAGACTCTAATCGCGCAAACCTTCATCATGCCGGCTCGTCCATCAGATGCAGATGCTCGCGATTGAAGGTGAGCACCACAGCCTCGCCTTCCCTAGGCAGCACTGTCCCCGCCGGCACGACGGCGTGCAGCTTCAACCCGTCGGCATCGAGCGCCAGCCTGGTGGTGGCGCCGAGATAGTTGGTCGAGACGAGACGCGCGGCCACGCCCTCGCCGCTCGCGGCGCGGCCGACGCGAATGGATTCGGGCCTGAGACTCCCCCAGCGGTGCTGGCCGGAATAACGCTGGACGAAGTCCGGCGGCAGCACGTTGGACGAGCCGACGAAATCGGCGACGAAGCGCGTGCTTGGGCGCTGATAGATGTCTTCCGGCGTGCCGATCTGCATAATCCTGCCGTCATTGAAGACGGCGACGCGGTCGGCCATCGACAGTGCCTCGCCCTGGTCGTGGGTGACGAAGACGAAGGTGATGCCGAGCGCCTTCTGCAGTGATTTCAGCTCCTCCTGCATGTTTTCGCGCAGTTTGAGGTCGAGCGCGCCGAGCGGCTCGTCGAGCAGCAGCACCTTGGGCTGGTTGACCAGCGCACGCGCCAGCGCGACACGCTGGCGCTGGCCGCCGGAGAGCTGGCCGGGCCGGCGCGCGCCGTAGCCGGGCAGCCGCACCAGTGACAAGGCTTCTTCCGCCGCCTTGTGCCGCTCGGCCTTGCCGACGCGCTTGACCATCAGTCCGTAGGCGACGTTGTCGAGCACATTGAGGTGCGGGAACAGCGCATAGTCCTGGAACACTGTGTTGACGTTGCGGCGATAGGGCGGCACGCCCTCGGCGCGCTCGCCGAAGATCGAGATGGAACCCGCCGTCGGCTGCTCAAAGCCGGCGATGAGACGCAGGCACGTCGTCTTGCCCGAACCCGATGGCCCCAGCATGGCGAAGAATTCGCCGGGCGCAATGTCGAGGTCGACCGCGTCGACAGCGTGAACACTGCCGAAATGGCGCGAGACTTTTTGAAAGGAAACGGCTGGGGTCATTGGGTGTCCTGATCTGTCAGGCTCGTCAAAAATTTCGGGGCGTTGGCGCTGCCCCTCATCCGCCTGCCGGCACCTTCTCCCCGTAATAGGGACGGGGAGAAGGGACGCGCTTCAACGCTGACGGTACCCTCTCCCCGTTCTTCACGGGGAGAGGGTAAGGGTGAGAGGCAGCGTCAACTTATCAATAGATGCGCGGCGAAAATCACCGTCCGCCGATGACGCCGATATAATCCGACACCCAGCGATAGTAAGGCACGCACTGATCATTCTGGGTGACGCATTTCGAGACCGGCGTCTTCCAGAACTTGATCTTGTCGAAATTGTCGTAGCCGTTGGTCTTGCAGCCTTCCTCGCCGAGCAACTCGTTGCCCTTGCAGGCGGCGGGCACGACCGGCAGCGAGCCGAACCAGGCCGAGACATCGCCCTGCACCTTCGGCGCCAGCGAATGCTCTAGCCACATATAGGCGCAGTTCGGGTGCGCCGCGTCGGCTTCCATCATGGTTGTGTCGGCCCAGCCGGTGACGCCTTCTTCCGGCACGGTCGAGGCAACCGGCTTCTTGGCGGCAACTAGCGTGTTGACCTGGTAAGGCCACGAGCCCGAAGCAACCACGCCTTCGTTCTGGAAGTCATCGACCTGGATGGCGGCGTCATGCCAGTAGCGGCCGACCAGCGTGCGCTGGACGCGCAGCAATTCGAGCGCCGCCTTGTACTGGTCCTCGTTCAATTCGTAGGGATCCTTGATGCCGAGTTCCGGCTTGTGGAACATCAGGTAGTTGGCGGCATCGGCGATGTGGATCGGTCCGTCATAGGCCTGGACACGGCCCTTGTTGGACTTGCCATCCGGCAGCTTCATTTCCTCGAAAACGACATTCCAGCTCTTCGGCGCTTCCTTGAACACCTCGGTGTTGTACATCAGGATGTTCGGACCCCACTGGTAGGGAACGCCGTAATGCACTTTGTCGACGGTGAACCAGGGCGCGTCCTTGAGCCGGTCGTCGACCGTCTTCCAGCTCGCGATGAGATCGGTGTTGATCGGCTGCACGCGCTTGCCAGCGACGAGGCGCAACGAGGCATCGCCCGAAGCGGTGACGAGGTCGAAGCCGCCCTCGTTCATCAGCGACACCATCTCATCGGATGTATTGGCGGTCTTGACGTTGACCTTGCAGCCACTCTCCTTCTCGAAGGCGGTGACCCAGTCATAGCCCTTGTCGGTCTCGCCGCGCTCGATATAGCCCGGCCAGGCAACGATGTTGACTTGGCCTTCCCCCTTGCCCAGTTCCTTGACCTGGGCAACCGCCTGACCGGAGAAGGTCAGCGCGACCGTCAGCGCAGTGCATGACTTCAGGAATGAATTCATCATCAATCTCCCATTTTGGCGCGTGACCCTGAAACCGCTCCGGTTTTCGCCAGATCACGCGCGGACTGAAAAACGTGCCAGTTCGTCCAATGGACTGATGCCGCTCTGATGGCGGCTTTGGTCCCTGAACGGAAGGTGCTTGGAAAATTCCGGTTTCGCAAATTCATTTATCAGAAGGGCGATATCGGTTTTTCCGATAGATCGCCGCGAATCAGGTCCGCTGGCGGACCGTCCGTTGCGACTGGGCAAGCCCGATGAAGTCGCGCGCCGCCTGCGGCAGGCTGGAGCCGCGCCGCCAGACCATGCCGACCTGCACCACCGGCAAGGCACCGGAAATGTCGCGCGATTCGATGCGGTCGCCTTCCAGCGACCAGGGCCGGTAGACGAGATCGGGCAGCAGCGCCACGCCAGCGCCGGTGGCGACGAGGCTGCGCACGGCTTCCACGGAACGGGTGCGGAAGGCGACATGCGGCCTGGCGCCGATCGCCGTCAGCAGCTTGCCGGTGTTCTCCTCGATCTCGTCGACGGTGAGCATGATCAGCGGTTCGGAGGCGATATCGCCGATGCCGATGATGTCGGCGCCAGCCAAGGGATGGCCGAGCGGCAGCCACAGCCGATAGGCCGAGACTTCGAGGATTTCCGATTGCAGCGCAGTGCGGTCGCGCAAATTGGAGGTGACCATGACGGCAATGTCGAGCTTGCCGCCGATGAGCAAATGTTCGAGGTAATCGCCATTGTCCTCTATGGCCGACACCTCGACGCCGGGATAGGCGCGGCGGTAGCGGGAAAGCAGATCCGACAGCACATAGCCGGCGACCAGAGAGGTGACGCCGAGCTGCAGCCGGCCACCGGCGACGGCCTGTTCGCCGGAAAAAGAGCGGCGGGCGTCGGATACGTCGGCGAGGATCTTTGTCGCGTGACGCAGGAACTGGTGGCCCTTGTGGGTGATGTTGAGGCCGCGCGGATGGCGCTCGAACAGTTCGACGCCGAGATCGCTTTCAAGTTCCTTGATCGCTTCGGTGACCGACGATTGCGAGATGGAGAGGTTTTGCGCCGCGCGCGACACCGTGCCTTGCTCGGCAACGGCGACGAAGAACTGCAACTGGCGGATGGTGAAGGCCATGGCCGGACTAAACACCGGCAGGCAAGCGAAGGAAAGCGGATCGCGGAGCTTATCCCATGACCCGGTGGCGCGTTCAGCCGAGCATCAGCCTGATGCGGCGTCGCCATGTCGGGCCATAGCGCAACGCAAGCATGAAGGCCGCCTCCAGCGCCACGACAATAACGATGATGCGCAAGCCCACCGTGAAAGAATCCTGGCCGCTGCCGTGCATGAGATAGCCGGTCAGGAGAAAGCCCGCATTCCATATGGTGGCGCCAAGCAGCGTCGCGGCCGCGAAAGGCAAGGCAGGCAGACACAGCGCGCCAGCTGCGATCGGCAGGTAATTGCGCACGGTCGGGATGAACTGCGCCAGCAAGGATACCCTGACATGATTGCGGCGATAGGCCTGGCCAAGCTTGCGATAGGTTTCGGGGCGCAGGAAGACATATCTGCCGGCTCGTCCGATCAGCCTGTCGGCGCGGTCGAACCCGATCCGGCGGCCGACCCCATACCAGACAAGACAGCCGGCGAAGGAGGCGGAAGTCGTCACCGCCAACAGGATCGCCAGCGTCGCACCGTCAGGCGCGGCCGTCATGCCGAGAAACAGCAGCAACACATGCGAGGGCGGAATCGGCAGGATCTTCTCGGTGAAGGCAAGGCAAAAGACGCCGAACAGGCCGAAGCCGAGAATGACCGACAATGGTCCCGTCATGCGAAGCGCCAGTCATAGGTTCCGGCTGCCTTGATTCTGGCGATGCGATAGACCGTCGCCGGCGGGAAATTGCGGAACGTATGACCAACCCGCGTGACCTCGAGATCGAGCCGGTCGAGCAGCGACTGGTCGAACGGGCAGCGCCGTCCGAGCGTGAACTGATAGAGGGCTCCGCCGGGACGAAGGTTCGCGAAAACACCTTCGAGAATGGCGAGCGTCTTGCGCGGCGAAATCAGCCGGAAAGGCAAGCCGCTGACGGCAGCGCCAATCACCGGCCGGTGGAAGAGCGACAGATGGCGCAGGCCGACAGCATCCATTTCAAAAATCCGGGCGGCAGGAAAACGACGCATGAGCAGCGCGGCGAAATCCGGATCGGACTCGATCAGCGTCAGATCCTCTTCCCTTACCCCGCGCGACAGCAGTGCCCGCGTGAACGGACCGGTCCCGGGACCGAGCTCCAGCACGGGGCCTGTCTCGGGTCCGATGTCACGGGTCATCAATGCCGCCAGGCTGGAGCTGGACGGCGTGACGGAGCCGACCCTGAACGGCGCGACGGTCCACGCCATGAGAAAAGACAGAGCATCATTTGCAGGCATGGTAACCTCAATCCCGTACAACAGCACCCCAACCAGTCTGGTGTGCCACCTGATTTCGCTTCAGCGTCATTTCCGCTTCAACGTCGGGCCCGACCTGTTGCATATTCGGGCCCGACGCCTTCACGCCGGCATGGGCGATTCGTGCCGACCGGCGCTGTTTGCCGCGACTGGGTTGCATAGACATTGCGCAATTTCGGAGAGCCAAAGAAAGCGCCTGTCGACCCCAGGCCGTTCGGCTTTGCCATGTTTGCGCAATGTTGGCGCGGTAGCGCCCGAAGCTGTTGCCGTTGCTGGAGAACTGTCGATGCGAATCTTGCTGGTCGAGGACGAGCCCGAAATGGTCTCTGCCTTACGTGCCGCGCTGAAGCGCCACGACATGGTGGTCGATCATGCCGGCACGCTCATCGAAGCCGAAGGCTTCGTCGCCGCCGACAGCTACGACGCGATCCTGCTCGACCGCCAGTTGCCGGATGGCGACGGGCTGTCGCTGGTGCCCAGATTGCGTTCGGCCAAGAACACCACGCCCGTGCTGATGCTGACGGCGAGAGGCGACACAGCGGACAAGGTCGATGGGCTGGACATGGGCGCGGACGACTATCTGCCAAAACCATTCGCCTTCGAGGAATTGCTTGCCCGGTTGCGCGCGCTGCTGAGGCGTCCGGCACCGATGCAGTCGCAATTCATCCGCGCCGGCGACCTGGTGCTCGACGTCGGGCATCGCGAAGCGTCGATCCGTGCCGAACCGCTCAGCCTGCCGCGGCGCGAACTCCTGGTGCTGGAGGCGCTGATGCGCCGGACCGGTCGCATGGTGCAGCGCGAGGCGCTGATGGAGGCGGTGTTCGGCCTCGACGACGAGATCCAGTCCAACGCGCTCGACACCCACGTCTCGCGCCTGCGCCGCAAACTCGCCGATGCCGATGCCGGCGTGACGATCAATGGCATTCGCGGCGTCGGCTATCTCCTGCGCGAAACGACATGAGCGCCGAGCTATGAGCCTCAAGCGCCCGCGTTCGCTCAAATGGAGCCTGGTGCTGCGTATCGCCTTGCTGCAATGCGCGATGCTGACGCTGATCATCGTCGGCATTCTCGCCGCCATGCTGGCCACCGGCCTTATCCCGCATGACTACGAGGACGGTACAATGGACGTGCTGGCGGATGCAGTGACACGCGATGCCGGCGGCAAGCTTGTCATCACCGAGACGCCAGATATGGCAAAGCTGCGCTCGAACGTTCCGGACCTCTGGTTCATCATCCGCGACAAGCAAGGACAGCGACTGGAAGAAGGCAGGGTGCCGGCCATTTTCCAGCCCTTTGTCGGACTGCTGGACACTATCAGCGACGCCCGTATCGACCACGCAATCGGACAAGCCGCGCCGCCGGAGGGAAAGATCCGCTGGACCGATACGGCGGCCGGCAATGTCCAGATCTTCAGCGGCACCAAGGGCGGGCTTTCGCTGCTGCGCCTGCTCGGCCAGGCGCCGCAATTCTTCCTGCAAGGCATATTGCCGCTCGCCGGGCTGATGGCGTTGGCCACGCTGGTCGCGACACCATGGGTGGTGCGCGGCGCACTGTCAGGCCTTGGCCATGCGGCCGCAGAGGCCGAACGCATCGACATCGACCAGCGTGGCGTGCAGCTGCCGCTGAAAGATGTGCCAAAGGAAGTGACGCCGCTGGTCAAGGCGGTGAACGCCGCCCTTGCGCGCCTGGACAAGGGCTATGAACGCCACAAGCGCTTCCTGACCGACGCCGCCCATGAACTCAGGACACCGGTCGCCATCCTCAACACGCGCCTTGCCTCGCTGCCGGCGACGCCGGAGCGGGCAAGGCTGCTGCAGGATGCGGCACGGCTTTCGACGCTGACCGACCAGCTGCTCGACCTGCAGCGCCTTGACCGGCAGACAACGGCCTTCGAAAAGGTAGACCTCGTGGCGATCGCGCGCGGCGTCATCGTCGACCTCGCGCCGATGGCGTTCTCGGCCGGCTACGAAATGTCGTTCGAGCCGGAACGGGACACGCTTTTTGCCACCGGCGACCGCACCGCGATCGAACGCGCGGTGACCAACATCGTGCAGAACGCCATCGAGCATGGCGGCCGCGCCGGCAAGATCACCGTCAGCGTCACAATGCCCGCCGTCATCGAGGTCCGGGACGAAGGCGACGGCGTGCCGCCGGGCGAGCGGGAGCGCATTTTCGAGCCCTTCTACCGGCTGCGTCCGCAGGATCACGGCGCCGGCCTCGGCCTCAACCTCGTGCAGGAAATCATGCATCTCCATGGCGGCCGCATCGAGATCCTTGACGGCAAACCGAGCGGCGCCTGCTTCAGGATGAGTTTTCGCGCTTTGCCGGCATAGCGTCGCCGTAAATCATTAAGCGACCTTCGCGTGTTTGACATCGCGAAGAATCGTAACTAATTAAGTTACATGAAACGCAACAGCCGCCTGTCCTCCACCCTGCACATTCTCGTCCATATGGCGGAGAAGCCCGAACAGGCGCTGACCTCCGAGCAGCTTGCCACCTTCATCCACACCAATCCGGTGGTGGTGCGCCGGACCATTGGCGGCTTGCGCGATGCCGGCATCGTCACCTCGTCGCGCGGGCATGGCGGCGGCTGGCTGCTCGGGCGCGCGCCCGAAAACATTTCACTGGCCGAGATCAGCGTTGCTCTTGGCGAGACGCTGCTGCCGTTCAGCACCGAGCCGGAAAGCCCAGGCTGTCTGGTCGAGCAAGCGGTGATCGCCGTTCTCGACGATTTTCGCGTCGCGGCCGAGAAGCTGCTGGCGGAGAAACTCAGCCGCATCACGCTGGCCGACCTGACCGCCGATTTCCGCCGCCGTTACGCCCTCATTGGAGTCTCCAGCCATGCAGTATGATCTTGCCGTCGTCGGCGGCAGCTTCGCCGGCCTGTCCGCCGCCATCCAGGCGGCGCGGGCGCGGCGCAACGTGCTGGTGATCGACGCCGGCCAGCCACGCAACCGCTTCGCCACGCATTCGCACGGCTTCCTCGGCCAGGACGGGCGAACGCCCGGCGCGATCCTCGACGATGCAAGGCGGCAATTGCTTGCCTATCCGACGGCCAGGCTTGTCACCGCACGTGCGGACAAAGCCATTGCCAACAGCACAAGCGATTTCGAAATCGCCGTCGATGGCGGCGACACATTCGGCGCCGCCCGGCTGGTGCTTGCCACCGGCGTTCGCGACATCCTGCCGGAGGTTCCCGGGCTCGCCGGACAATGGGGTAGGACCGTGCTGCACTGTCCCTATTGCCATGGCTACGAGGTTTCCGGCGGGCCGCTTGGCGTGCTCGCGACCGGTCCGATGTCCATACATCAGGCCCAGCTGATTTCCGATTGGGGTGACGTCACGCTGTTCGGCAACGGCCTGATCGAGCCCGACGCCGAGGAGATGCTTGCGCTGGATGGCAAGAATGTCAGCTTTGAGCCCGCGCCGGTCAGCGAACTCGGGGAAGACGGCTCCGGCGGATTGGTTGTCCACCTCGACGGCGGCCGAAAGGCGGGCGTCAAAGCGATGTTCACCGCGCCCCGCAACACGATGACGAGCCCGTTGGCCGAACAGCTCGGCTGCGACTTCAAGGACGGCCTGCTTGGCCCGATGATATCAGTCGATGACAGGCAGCAGACGACGATACCCGGCGTCTATGCCGCCGGAGACGCGGCACGCGCGATGCATAACATCGCCTTCGCCGTGTCGGGTGGCACTTTCGCGGGCGTGTGCGCCCATCAATCCTTGGTGTTCGGCTAAATTCCGGCTTCGCCGCGGGCGATGCTGAGCCGCGCGCCGGCCTGTGCGAGGGCGGCGGCAATGTCATGCGGCGGCGCGCGGTCGGTGGCGAGCTCGGAAAAGCCGTCGAAGCCACAGACCTGAACCAGACCCTGGCGGCCGAACTTCGTGTGGTCGGTGATGACCAGAGAACGCTGGCCGCGCGACAGCACCATGCGGGCGAATTCCGCCTCTTCCAGATCGTAGTCCATGACGCCCGTCAGCGCATCCACGGCGCCGATGGAGATAATGGCGTGGCTGACCGAGAAGCGGCTGACGAACTCGATGGCCGACGTCCCGAACGCGGCGCCTGAATCGCTGCGCAACTCGCCGCCGGCCATATAGACCTTGTTGCCGTTGATGGTGGCCAGCGTACGGGCGATATCGGACGAGTTGGTGACGACCGTCAGGCGCCGGTGGCCGAGCAGTTCGCGCGCCAGGAACGACGTCGTGGTGCCGGTGTCGAGCATGATCGATTCGCCGTCACGGATGGTGGCCGCGACCGCGCGGGCAATGCTGCGCTTGGCGTCGGCATGCTCACGCATGCGCCGTTCGAACGGCGCTTCGCCGATCATCGACGGCAGACCGATGGCGCCATGCATCTTCAGAACCGAGCCGTCGCTGGTGAGCGGCTTGACGTCACGGCGCACGGTTTCGAGCGACACGCCCAACCGGTCGGCCAGGCTGGCGATGGTGACGGTTCCCTCTTCCTGCAGCAGTCGCAGGATTTCGCCATGCCGTTTCGAGTGGATCATATGCGCGCGCCCCGGAAAATTGCCCGATTCTAGGGCATTCCTAACGTTTTTAAAGGAATTGCCCATTGCTTTCGGGCAAAATACCCAAAAAAAGTCACATCTTTTTATTGACAGAAGGGCAACCCTGGCGTGAAATCCAACCTCAACAGGGGTTCGGAGCTGCGCGGGAGGGTAATTGGCAGGGCCGCAACTCACTGACCAGGCAGCCTGTAACGTGCCTGGCGCAAGGAATTTTCAGATCCGCGGGGGCGGATGCCGGGTTCAAAAACCTGGCCAAGGGGCTCGTCGGTGCGGTGCGGGATACCAATCCTGGCGTCCCGCACCGACGAGATTGTTTGCACTTCCCTCCGCCGTGGTTGCGCTGCCCGTGGCGCCGTGTCGAAGCCCAGCAAACCAGGTCAGCAAACCAGGGATGATTCCGTGATTGCCGAAGACCGCATCCGCGCCCTGCCCTGCTGGACGGGCGCCATCGAGATCGCGCCGCTGCCCGGCGGCTTGAGCAATGCCAATTATGTGGTCACCGACACGGCCGGCAAACATGTGGTGCGCTTCGGCCAGGACTATCCGTTCCACCATGTCTTCCGCGAACGCGAGGTGATGACCGCACGGGCGGCTCACGCCGCCGGCTTCGCGCCGGCGGTCCATTATGCCGAACCAGGAATCCTGGTAACGGCGTTTCTTGGCGCCAAAACCTATCTGGCCGAGGACGTGCGCGCCAATCTCGGCCGCGTCGCGGCGCTGATGCGCGGCTTTCACCGGGAGATGCCCAACCATATCTCCGGCGCCGGCTTCATGTTCTGGGTGTTCCACGTCATCCGCGACTATGCGCGCACGCTTGACGAAGGGGGCAGCCGCAAGCGCGGTGACCTGCCACGCTTCCTAGCGCTGGCCGACGAACTGGAGCGTGCGCAGAAACTGCTGCCGATCGTCTTTGGCCACAATGATCTCTTGCCGGCCAATATTCTCGACGACGGCAGCAGGCTGTGGCTGATCGATTTCGAATATGCCGGCTTCAATACTGCCATGTTCGACCTTGCCGGCGTCGCCTCGAACGCCGGCATGAGCGACGCGGAATCCTTCGCCTTCCTGACCGCCTATTTCATGAAGGAGCCGGACGAGGCGATCCGCCGCTCGCACGCCGCCATGCAATGCGCCTCGCTGCTGCGCGAGGCGATGTGGAGCATGGTGTCGGAGCTCTATCTCGACGCGCCCGGCATCGACTACGTCGCCTACACCGAGGAAAACCTGGTGCGGCTCGACGCGGCGCTGGAAAACTACCGGACAAAATACGGGATCCTGAAATCATGACCTTGCCTAGCCAGGCCGCGGTCGTCGTCATTGGCGGCGGCATCATCGGCTGTTCGACGGCCTATCATCTTGCGCGCGACCACAAGGTCGACGTGGTGCTGCTCGAACAGGGCAAGCTGACCTCGGGCTCGACCTGGCATGCCGCCGGGCTGGTGGGGCAATTGCGCTCTTCGGCCTCGATCACGCGAGTGCTGAAATACTCCGTCGACCTTTACAAGGGACTGGAGGCCGAGACCGGGCTCGCCACCGGCTGGAAGATGACCGGCTGCCTGCGGCTCGCCACCAATGCCGACCGCTGGACCGAGTACAAAAGGCTGGCGACGACAGCGAAGAGCTTCGGCATGGACATGCACTTGCTGTCTCCGGCGGAGGTCAAGGCGATGTGGCCGCTGATGGAGACCGGCGATCTGGTCGGCGCTTCCTGGCTGCCGACCGACGGCCAGGCGAGCCCTTCCGACATCACGCAGTCGCTGGCCAAGGGCGCGCGCATGCATGGCGCCAAGCTCTATGAGGACGTGCGCGTCACCGGCTTCGAGATGAAGGGCGACCGCATCACGGCGGTGAAGACCGACCAGGGCGACATTGCCTGTGACAAGGTGGTGAACTGCGCCGGACAATGGGCACGGCAAGTCGGGGCCATGGCCGGCATCAACGTGCCGCTGCAGCCGGTGAAACACCAGTACATCGTCACCGAGAAGATCGCGGGGCTGGCAACCGACGCGCCGACGCTGCGCGACCCCGATCGGCGCACCTATTTCAAGGAGGAGGTCGGCGGCCTGGTGATGGGCGGCTATGAGCCTAACCCACAGGCATGGACGACAGGGGAGGTGCCCAATGACTGGGAGTTCCGGCTGTTCGACGACGACTACGATCATTTCGAGCAGCACATGATTCAGGCGATCGCGCGGGTGCCGGCGCTGGAAACCGTTGGCGTCAAGCAGATGATCAACGGGCCGGAAAGCTTCACGCCGGACGGCAATTTCATCCTCGGCGTAGCGCCCGAATGCGCCAACATGTTCGTCGGCGCCGGCTTCAACGCCTTCGGCATCGCCTCGGGCGGCGGCGCCGGCTGGGTGCTGGCGCAATGGGTGGTCGACGGCGAGGCGCCGCTCGACCTGTGGGTGGTCGACATCAGGCGCTTTTCCAACCTGCACCGCGACCGGCACTGGGTGTGCGAGCGCACGCTGGAAGCCTATGGCAAGCATTACACGATCGGCTTTCCGCACGAGGAGTATGCCAGCGGCCGGCCGCGCATCGTCTCGCCGCTGTATGAGCGGTTGAAACGGCAGCGCGCCGTGTTCGGCTCGAAGCTCGGCTGGGAGCGGCCAAACTGGTTCGCGCCGGAGAGCGTCGAGCCAAAGGACGTCTATTCGATGGGCCGGCAGAACTGGTTTGCTGCCGTCGGCGACGAGCACCGGCATGTGCGCGAACATGTCGGCATCTTCGACCAGTCGTCCTTCGCCAAGTACGAGCTGAGCGGCCCCGACGCGGCGAAGGCGCTGGACTGGATCTGCGCCAACGACATCAGCAAGCCGGTCGGCCGGCTGACCTACACGCAACTTCTCAACACGCGCGGCGGCATCGAGGCCGACCTGACCGTGTCGCGGCTTGCCGAGGAGAAATTCTACATCGTCACCGGCACCGGTTTCCGCACTCATGACGCCTCGTGGATCAGCGATCATATTGGCGAGGGCCTCGATGCCAGGCTGACCGACGTCACCGAGGATTTCGGCACGCTGTCGCTGATGGGGCCGCGTGCCCGCGACGTGCTTTCGGCGGTGACCGGGAGCGATGTGTCGAATGCCAGCTTCCCGTTCGGCCATATCAGGGAGATCGTCATCGCCGGTCACACGGTGCGGGCGCTGCGCGTCACCTATGTCGGCGAACTGGGCTGGGAGCTGCACGTGCCGATCGCCGCCACCGGCGAAGTCTTCGACGCGCTGATGGCGGCCGGCAAAGAGCACGACATCCGGCCGGTCGGCTACCGGGCGCTGGAATCGCTGCGGCTGGAAAAGGGCTATCGCGCCTGGGGCTCCGACATCACGCCCAACGACACACCGCTGGAGGCCGGGCTCGGCTGGGCGGTCAAGCTCAGGAAGAACACCGACTTCGTCGGACGGCGTGCACTCGAGAAGGTTGGCGGCGCGTGCCTGAAGAAGCGCTTTGCCGGCTTCACGGTCGACGATCCGGAGATCGTGCTGCTCGGCCGCGAGACCATTCTGCGCGACGGCGAACCAGTCGGCTATCTGACCAGCGGCGGCCATGGCTACACGGTGGGCAAGAATATCGGCTATGGCTATGTGCGCAGCGCCGACGGGGTGAGCGATGATTTCCTCGCCTCGGGCAGCTATGAACTGGTGGTCGCGATGCAGCGGACGCCGGCGAATATCCATCTCGAGCCACTATACGACCCGGCAATGGAGCGCGTGAAGGCTTAGCTTACGCGCAAAGCGAGGCCACGACTGGGCACGGTATCGGCCTCGCCAGGCATGGAGACGTAAGGGCGAGTTTCCTCGGCGCGGGTGACGAGGCCTTGCGCTTCGAGTTCGGCGATGCGCGCGGCAAAGCCCTGATCCCATAGCGTGTTCTTGACCGTCAGCACGATCACCCCGCCCGGCCGGCAGATGCGGATCAATTCGTCCAAGCCCTCGGCGCCGACATGACCCGAGGTGAAGACGCCGGCCGAGATGATGCCGGCATAGGCGTCGTCGGCAAAAGGCAAGGCGCCGCCGAGCGCCAGGCAATGCAGCGCCGAATAGACACCCTTGCGCGCGGCCTGATCCAGCATGCCTTGCGAGATATCCAGCGCCTCGACCTGGGGATAGCCGGCAATATCGAGCCATTCGCCGATCAGCCCGGTCCCTGCCCCGGCGTCGAGCAGCGGGGCTGACCCGCGCGGCAGATGACGGGCGAGCAAGGCAAGGCAGATCGTCGGGTGGCGGTAACCGGCCGCCGACATGTCGGCGTCGTAGGTCTGCGACCAGCGATCATAGAGTGCCGCCACCTCTTCCGGGCGCTTGGCCGCGTAGACTTCGCCGAGCGCGCCATGATGTTTGCTGTCCGCCACGTGCCCACCAACTCCTTCGTCTTGCCGGAATGATAGCCAAACGGTGAAAATTGTGGAACCGTTGCAGCGAAGAAATAACGCGTGGGGACGCAGGCATGGGGACAGACGAGGCGCGGGCAAGACTTGCCGCCATTCCGCTGCTCGCCGGCTACACCGGGCCGCTGGAACGGCTCGGCGGCCTGACCAATCTCGTCTTCAAGGCCGGGGATTACTGCCTGCGCATTCCAGGCAAAGGCACCGAGGAATATATCAACCGCGCCAACGAGGCGATAGCGGCGCGCGAGGCGGCAAGAGCCGGCGTTAGCCCCGAGGTGCTGCATGTCGATCCCGGTACTGGAGTCATGGTGACGCGCTACATCGCCGGTGCCGAGACGATGTCGCCGGAGAAATTCAGGGACCGGCAGGGCAGTCCGGCCCGGGCGGCCGAGGCCTTCCGCAAGCTGCATGCGTCCGGCGCGGTCTTCCCCTTCCGCTTCGAGCTGTTTTCGATGATCGACGACTATCTCAAGGTGCTGTCGACCAGGGATGTCGCCCTGCCCGCCGGCTATCACGACGTGGTGCGCGAGGCCGGCGGCGTGCGCGAGGCCTTGGCCGTCCGCCCCTTGCCTCTCGTCGCCTGCCATTGCGACCCGCTGTGCGAAAACTTCCTCGATACGGGCGAGCGGATGTGGATCGTCGACTGGGAATATTCCGGGATGAACGATCCGCTCTGGGACCTCGGCGATCTCAGCGTGGAAGGCAGGTTCGACGCCGCCCAGGACGAAGAGCTGATGCGCGCCTATTTCGGCGGCGAGGCGAAGCCGGCGGAGCGCGGCCGCGTCGCCATCTACAAGGCTATGTGCGACCTGTTGTGGACGCTGTGGGGGCTGATCCAGCTCGCCAACAACAATCCGGTGGACGATTTCCGCGCCTATGCCGACGGCCGCTTCGCGCGCTGCAAGGCGCTGATGGAGACACCAGAGTTTTCCAGGCACCTTGCGGCGATACGCCAGGGCTAGTCACCCGAAATCCGGGCTTTAGTTCACACCCTTCGGCACGTTCTCCGGCGGCACCGTGGTATCGACCACCTTCTGGCGGTGGAAGATGAACAGGCCGGCGAGAACGATGATGCCCGAGCCGATCAGGATGCGCGGGCTGGGCACGTCGCCGAAGAATGCCAGCCCGAACACCACCGCCCACAGGAGCAGCGTGTAGTGCAGCGGCGCCAGCGTCGAGGCCGGCGCCAGTTTCAGCGCCCGGGTGATCATCAGATGCGCGCCGCAGGAGACGATGCCGAGCAGCAGCATGGCGCCGAGATCGAGCGGCGACGGCGTCTTCCAGGCGCCGATGGTCAGCACGCCGCCAACCGCCAGCGTGCCGATCGTCTGCCATGTCACCAGATTGGTGTCGCTCGTGCCGCGCAGGCGCCGGTTGAGGATGATGGCGAAGGCGAAGGCGAGGCTGCCGACAAGCGCGAAACTCGACGACAGCGAAAACGCGGCGGAGGACGGTTTCAGCATGATCACCACGCCGCAGAAGCCGAGCAGGATCGCCACCCAGCGGCGCCAGCCGACCTTTTCGCCAAGCAGGAAATGCGACAGCGCCGCCACATAGATCGGCCCGGCCATGTAGAAGCTCATCACATCGGCAAGCGGCAGATAGACGACTGCGGCGTAGAACAAAGCGGTGTCGAGCGTAGTCGCCACAACGCGCAGGATCTGCAGCCCGGGCCGCTCCATCTGGAACAGTCTGCCAGCGCCCTGATTGGCGATCATCGGGCCGAGCACGATAAAGGCGCCGAGCGAACGGATCAGCACCACCTGGCCGACGGAAAAGCTGGCGACCAGCCACTTGCCCATCGCGTCGTTCAGCGCAAACAGGAAGTCGCCGGCCAGCATCAGCAGGATGCCGGCCAGGAGAACATTCCTGATTGGGGAATTCTGCGCCACGGGTTGCGTCATGCCGACCCCGATTCCTCCCTCACCTGGGCCGCGTCGTAGACGGAAGCGGTGGCTTTGACGAGGAGAAATCAGGAATTGAGTAAGACCAGCGTCGGGAATCGGCTGTATCTAGGTGGATATATGTCTGCGGTTCACCTGACCCGGCCTGCCGGGAATGGACAGCCTGGTATCCTGCCTTGTCCTTTCCGCCACCACCTTGCCCTTGGCGATGACGCAGATGCGCTCGGCGCGCAGGCGCAGCGCTTCGATCGGATTGCCGGCATCGAGGATCACCAGGCTGGCGCGCTTGCGGACCTCCAGACCGAGATGATCGAGGCCCATGATCGCGGCGTTGACGTTGGTGACCATGTCGAAGCAGCGCGCCATGTCGGCGGGGCTCGACATCTGGGCGACATGCAGGCCCATGAAGGCCACGTCGAGCATGTCGGCGGTGCCCAGCGAATACCAGGGATCGAGAACGCAATCCTGACCCCAGCCGACACGGATGCCGAGCGCCAGCATTTCCTTGACCCGCGTCATGCCGCGCCGCTTGGGAAAGGTGTCATGGCGGCCCTGCAGCATGATGTTGATCAAGGGATTGGGGATCGCGGAAACGCCGGCCTCGACGATCAGCGGCAGAAGCTTCGAGACATAGTAATTGTCCATCGAATGCATCGAAGTGAGATGCGAGCCGGCCACCCTGCCCTGCAGGCCGAGCCGCTGCGTTTCATAGGCCAGCTGCTCGATGTGGCGCGACAGGGGATCGTCGGTCTCGTCGCAATGCAGGTCGACCATCAGGCCGCGTTCTGCCGCGATTTCGCACAGTTCGGTCACCGAGCGCGTGCCGTCGGCCATGGTGCGCTCGAAATGCGGAATGCCGCCGACGATATCGACGCCCATGTCCAGCGCGCGAATGGTGTTTTGGCGCGCCGTCGGCGAGCGATAGAAGCCGTCCTGCGGGAAGGCCACCAATTGCAGGTCGATATAGGGGGCGACGGTCTTCTTGACGTCGAGCAGGGCCTCGACGGCCAGCAGCCGGTCGTCGCAGACATCGACATGGGTACGGATGGCGAGCAGCCCCATCGACACCGCCCAGTCGCAATAGGCGAGCGCCCGGTCGCGCACCGCTTCGTGCGTCAAAAGCGGCTTCAGTTCGCCCCACAGCGCGATGCCTTCAAGCAGCGTGCCCGATGCGTTGATGCGCGGTATGCCGTAGGACAGCGTGGCGTCCATATGGAAATGCGGATCGACGAAGGGCGGCGACACCAGATTGCCACGGGCGTCGACCTCGGCCCGCGCGGAACCCTCGAGCTTCGGCTCGATCGCCGCGATCGTCTCGCCGCTGATGCCGATGTCGGCGATGCCGCCATCCGGCAGTGTGCCGCCACGAACGATTAGGTCGAAATCCATTTCTCATCATCCCGCTTGAAGAATCACAGTCGCATCGTGTCTCAAAAGACAGCCTGCCGCAGCGGGTTTCTTTCCATGGTCGCGAAAGGTTCCCTCCGGCGGCAACTCCCTCTATAAGCCGCCTTCGTCATCCCGGCATCAAGGATCAGCCGTTGTTTCGTTTCTTCCGTTCGACGGAAAACCAGCGCCTCGTCGCAAGGCTGCTCAGGGAATCGTTCCGGCAGCACCGGGCCGGCTACGCCGCCGCCATCCTGTCGATGTTGGTGGTCGCTGGCACGACCGCCGCCAGCGCCTGGATCCTTAGCGTGATCACCAATGAGTTCGTGATCTACAAAAGAGTCGAGCGCGTTAACTGGATTGCTTTGGCGGTCGCCGCGATTTTCATCGCCAAGGGCATCGCCAACTTCGTCCAGGCGTATTTCATGAGCCGGGTGGGCAACGCCATCATCGCCGACCGGCAGCGCAAGATCTACGACCGCATCCTGGCGCAAGGCATCGAATTCTACCACTCGACCTCGTCATCCGACCTCATCACCCGCATGACCAACAATGCACAGGCGGCGCGTAATGTGCTCGACCTCGTCGTCACATCCTACGTGCGCGATCTGGTGACGTTGATTGCCCTGGTGGCGGTCATGGTCTGGAAGCAGCCGGCGCTGTCGCTGATCTGCTTCGTCGTCGGGCCTCTCGCCATCTATGGCGTCAACCGCATCCTGAAGCGCGTCCGCAAGATTGCCGCGATGGAGTTCCGCTCTGTCGGCCAGATTGTCCAGGTGATGCAGGAAACCGCGATCGGCGTGCGCGTGGTCAAATCCTTCAATCTTGAAGGCTCAATGCGCAATCGCATGTACAAGGCGGTGTCCGATGTCGAGACCCGAGCCAACAACATCGCTGCGCTGGAGGCGGCGACAAGCCCGGTGATGGAGACGCTGGCCGGAATGGCAATTTCCGGGGCCATCTTCGTCAGCGGCTTCCTGGTCTTGCAGGGCGGCCAGATGCCCGGAGACATCATGACCTTCATCGGAGCGCTCCTATTTGCTTATGAGCCGGCAAAGCGCCTTGCGCGTGTGCGGGTATCGCTGGAAAGCGGCATTGTCGGCGTGCGCATGATGTTCGAACTCGCCGACCAGCCGCTGACGCTGGCGGAGAAGCCGGATGCCAAGCCGCTGCGAGCCGGGCCCGGCGAGATACGGTTCGACGCCGTCAGCTTCGCCTATCAGAACGGCCCGCCGGTGCTGGAAGGGTTCGACCTGACCCTTGAGGCCGGCAAGATGACGGCGCTGGTCGGGCCTTCCGGCGGCGGCAAGTCGACGATCCTCAACCTGATCATGCGCATGTATGACCCCAAGAGCGGCAGGGTGCTGCTCGATGGCCAGGACATTTCCCATGCCACGCTGGCCTCGCTCCGGGAAAAGATCGCCTATGTCAGCCAGGAGACGTTCCTGTTTGCCGGCACGATCATGCACAACATCCGGCTTGGGCGCGAGGGCGCGACCGACGACGAGGTGATCGCCGCGGCCAAGGCGGCCAACGCGCATGACTTCATCGTCGCGCAGCCGAAAGGCTACGAAACCGATGTCGGCGAGAATGGCGGCCTTTTGTCAGGCGGCCAGCGCCAGCGCATTTCCATCGCGCGTGCCATGCTGCGCAACGCGGAAATCCTGCTGCTGGACGAAGCGACCAGCGCGCTCGACGCAGAGTCGGAGGCGCTGTTCCGCGACGCGCTGCAACAGCTGACGGAAGGGCGCACCACGATCGTCATCGCGCACCGCCTGTCCACCGTGCACCAGGCCGACACGATCGTGGTGCTGGAAGCCGGCAAGGTGGTGGAAAGCGGGGCGCATCGTGCCCTGCTCAAGCAGGGCGGGCTTTACCAGAAGCTTTATGAATATCAGCTGATGCCGTGAGGGTGCCTTCGAATGTAGGTGCCAGACCCCCTCATCCGGCCCTCCGGGCCACCTTCTCCCCGAGGGGAGAAGAGGTCGTCAACGCGGGCGTCAGCCTCTTCTCCCCAACGGGGAGAAGGTGGCCGCGCAAGCGGCTGGATGAGGGGGCCGGCGCGAACCTTACTCCGGCACGTGCCTCACCGCGCCCTTGTCAGCGCTGGTGGCGAAGGCGGCGTAGGCGCGCAGCGCGGTCGTCACCTTGCGCTTGCGCTTTTCCTCCGGCTTCCAGGCGTTCGCGCCCTTGGCCTCCATCGCCGCACGGCGCGCGTCGAGTTCGGCGTCGCTGACAGCCAGGCGGATGGTGCGGTTGGGGATGTCGATCTCGATCGTGTCGCCTTCCTGCACCAGCCCGATCAGCCCGCCTTCCGCCGCTTCCGGCGAAGCATGGCCGATTGACAGGCCCGACGTGCCGCCGGAGAAGCGTCCGTCGGTGACCAGCGCGCAGGCCTTGCCCAGGCCCTTCGACTTCAGGTAGCTGGTCGGATAGAGCATCTCCTGCATGCCGGGGCCGCCGCGCGGACCCTCATAGCGGATGACGACGACATCGCCGGCCTTGATCTCGTTGGCGAGGATCGCCTTGACGCTGGCGTCCTGGCTTTCGAAGACGCGAGCCGGACCGGTGAATTTCAGGATCGACTCGTCGACGCCGGCCGTCTTCACGATGCAGCCGTCGAGCGCCAGATTGCCCTTCAGGACGGCGAGGCCACCATCCTTGGAGAAGGGCGTCTTCGCCGAGCGGATGACACCCGTTTCGCGGTTCGTGTCGAGCTCTTCCCAGCGACGGTCCTGGCTGAAGGCGACCTGCGTCGGCACGCCACCTGGGGCGGCGAGGAAGAAGTCGCGCACATTCTGGCTCGAGGTGCGGGAAATATCCCAATGGTCGAGCGCTTCGCCGAGGCTGGCGGTGTGCACCGTCGGCAGGTCGCGGTTGATCAGCCCGGCCTCGTCGAGTTGGCCGAGGATCGCCATGATGCCGCCTGCGCGATGGACGTCTTCCATGTGCACGTCGGACTTGGCCGGCGCCACCTTGCACAGCACCGGCACCCGCCGCGACAGCCGGTCGATGTCTTCCATGGTGAAGTCGACCTCGCCCTCATGCGCGGCGGCCAGGATATGCAGCACGGTGTTGGTCGAGCCGCCCATGGCGATGTCGAGCGTCATGGCGTTCTCGAAGGCGCCCTTGGAAGCGATGCTGCGCGGCAATGCGCTCTCGTCATCCTGTTCGTAATAGCGCTGGGCGAGATCGACGACGAGATGGCCGGCCTCGACGAACAGCCGCTTGCGATCGGCATGCGTGGCCAGTGTCGAGCCGTTGCCGGGCAGCGAAAGCCCCAGCGCCTCGGTCAAACAATTCATCGAATTGGCTGTGAACATGCCCGAGCAGGAACCGCAGGTCGGGCAGGCCGAGCGCTCGATGACCTTGACGTCCTCGTCGGAGATCTTGTCGTCGGCGGCCGCGACCATGGCGTCGACAAGGTCGAGCGCCTGGGTCTTGCCGGCCAGCACGACCTTGCCGGCTTCCATCGGTCCGCCGGAGACGAAGACGGTCGGGATGTTGAGGCGCAGCGAGGCCATCAGCATGCCGGGGGTGATCTTGTCGCAGTTGGAGATGCAGACCATGGCGTCGGCGCAATGGGCGTTGACCATGTATTCGACGGAATCGGCGATCAGTTCGCGCGACGGCAGCGAATAGAGCATGCCGTCATGGCCCATGGCGATGCCGTCATCGACGGCGATGGTGTTGAATTCCTTGGCAACACCGCCGGCCTTCTCGATCTCGCGCGCGACGAGCTGGCCAAGGTCCTTCAGATGGACATGGCCAGGCACGAACTGGGTGAAAGAGTTAACCACCGCGATGATCGGCTTGCCGAAATCACTGTCCTTCATGCCGGTGGCGCGCCACAGGCCGCGGGCGCCGGCCATGTTGCGGCCATGGGTGGTGGTGCGGGAACGATAGGCGGGCATGAATTTTCCTTGGCTGGCTTGGCTGCGCTCGGTGAGGAGCGTGGCGGCGCTGAATTTTGATCGCAGGGTTTATAGACCGGCAAGTATGGTCTGGCCACATTTTTGCAATGCGCCAGAGTCTTACCGAAAATCGGCGTCTGCAAAAAAATTGCATGCCCTGTCGGATCGCGCGCCGGACGCCCGTCCTTGGTTCAACGGCAAGGGAATGGCACCATTCCCGGAGCCAGCCGTTTCACCGTAGCAGCAAGAAGCAACCGAGGAGCGCGACATGCAAAAGATCACCACCTGCCTGTGGTTCGACGACCAGGCCGAAGAGGCGATGAATTTCTACGTCTCCATTTTCAAGAACTCGAAGGTGCTGAGCGTGATGCGCTGGCCAGAGGGTCATGCAAATGAAGGCAAGGCGCTGGTGACCACGTTCGAACTCGACGGCGTGCAGTTCCAGGCGCTCAACGGCGGACCGCAATTCAAGTTCAACGAGGCAATGTCGCAGTCGATCGACTGCAAGACGCAGGAAGAGGTCGATTATTTCTGGGACAGGCTCATCGAAGGCGGTGGCGAACCGTCGCAATGCAGCTGGCTGAAAGACAAGTTCGGTGTGTCCTGGCAGGTCGTGCCGGAGCAACTGCCGAGGCTGCTTCAGGACCCGGACAGGGCCAAGGCCGGCCGGGTGATGTCGGCGATGATGCAGATGGGCAAGATCGAGATCGACAAATTGGAGGCGGCGGCGAAAGAATAGTCAACGCCGGCGCTGCCCCTCATCCGCCCTTCGGGCACCTTCTCCCCGTGAACGGGGAGAAGGAAAGAGGGCTGTTACGCCGCCTTGTCGCGGACCTGATAATCCTTGATCGTGGCGAAGCTGATCGCCTTCCAGCGCTCGGCTTCGTAGTTCAGCGAGAAAGCGTGCTGGGCGAGGAACACCGGGTCGTTGTCCAGGTCGCGGGCGATGTCGCCGCGATGCGCTTCGATGAAGCGAAGCACTTCGGCCTTGTCGTCGGCCGATATCCAGCGGCAGACCGAAAAGCGCGACATTTCGAACTCGACGGGCAGCGTGTATTCGAAGTTCAGCCGCTCTTTCAACACATCCAGCTGCAGGGCGCCGACGACACCGACGATGGCCGGCGAACCATCTTCCGGCGAAAACAGCTGCACGACGCCTTCCTCGGCCATCTGGTGCAGCGCTTCCTTCAACTTCTTGGCCTTCATCGCGTCGCCGAGGCGCACGCGGCGCAGGATTTCCGGGGCGAAATTCGGCACGCCGCGAAACAGGATTTCCTCACCCTCGGTCAACGTGTCGCCGATGCGCAGCGTGCCGTGGTTGGGGATGCCGACGACATCGCCGGCGAAAGCTTCGTCGGCGGTGACGCGGGTGCGGGCGAAGAAGAATTGCGGCGCCGAGAGTGACATCGGCTTTCCCGTGCGCACCAGCTTGGCCTTCATGCCGCGCTCGAGCTTGCCCGAGCAGACGCGCACGAAAGCGATGCGGTCGCGATGGTTGGGATCCATGTTGGCCTGGATCTTGAAGACGAAGGAGGTCATTTTTTCCTCCGTCGCCTCGATGGTGCGGGTGTCGGCCTCCTGCGCGCGCGGTGGCGGCCCGAAGGCGCCAAGCGCCTCGATCAGGTCGCGCACGCCATAATTGCGCAGCGCCGAGCCGAAATAGACCGGCGTCAGATGGCCTTCGCGAAAAGCGTCGATATCGAGCGGACGGCAGGCTTCGCGCGCCAGTTCGAGTTCCTCGATGAAGGCCTCGCGCTCATTTTCCGGCAGAAGGCCGGCAACGCGGTTGGAATCGGGACCGTTGACCGGCGTGCGTTCCTTCTCGTCGTCACCCTTGCGCACGGCGTTCAGCGCCAGGTGATAGGTGCCGGAGAAGGTCTTGCCACGGCCGATCGGCCAGGTGACGGGCGCGGTGTCCAGCGCCAGCTTCTGCTCGATCTCGTCCAAAATCTCGAACGGATCGCGGCTTTCGCGGTCCATCTTGTTGACGAAGGTGATGATCGGGATGTCGCGCAGCCGGCAGACCTCGAACAGTTTCAGCGTGCGCGGCTCGATGCCCTTGGCGGCGTCTATGACCATGACGGCCGAGTCGACCGCCGATAGCGTGCGATAGGTATCGTCGGCGAAGTCCTCGTGGCCGGGCGTGTCGAGCAGGTTGAAGACGTTGTCCTCATATTCGAAGGTCATCACCGAGGTGACGACCGAAATGCCGCGCTCGCGCTCGATCTTCATCCAGTCGGAACGCGTCTGGATACGGTCCTTCTTGGCCTTGACCTCGCCGGCAAGCTGGATGGCGCCGCCGAACAGCAGCAGCTTTTCGGTCAGCGTCGTCTTGCCGGCGTCGGGGTGGGCGATGATCGCGAAAGTGCGGCGGCGCGCCACTTCCTCTGGTATTGTATCGGGCATTCTGTTGGGATTTCCGTGTGACAGGCCGGGCTTCTAGCAGCGCTACGCCGGGCTGTCGACCGTTCCGGCGGCACGGATGCCGCCGGATGCCGTCTCTCTGCTGAAGCCAGCAATGGCCGGGAGCCGTGTATTTCAACATTGGCAAGCGGCCATAGGAATGCCACTTGGATGAACATCCCTTGGAATCAGGAGACAGAGGAGTGACCATGGCTGCGTCGAAACAAGTGATCGTCATCGGCGCCGGCATTATTGGTGCCTCGGTTGCCTGGCATCTGACCAGAGCTGGCGCGCAGGTGACGGTCATTGCCGACAGCGCGCCGGGCGGCGTGGCGACGCCGAACTCGTTTGCCTGGATCAACGCCAGTTGGGGCAATCCGGAAACCTATTTCCGGCTGCGCATCCGTGCCATGGCCGAGTGGAAGCGACTTGCAAATGATTTGCCCGGCCTGCCGCTGGCCTGGTGCGGCGGCCTGAACTGGGACCTGCAGGCGGAGAGGCTCGAAGCCTATGCGGACGAGCATTCGGCCTGGGGCTACGGCATCGAACGGGTTGGCCGAGAGCAGGTGGCACGCATTGAGCCCAATCTCGCCGAGCCTCCAGATTTTGCCTTGCATATCGCTGAGGAAGGTGTCGCCGAGCCCGCGGCCACAGCGAAGGCGCTGCTGGCGGATGCAGCGCGGCAAGGCGCGCGCATCCTCTCCGGCACGGTGACCGCGCTGGCCCAGAGCAACGGCAGGATTACCGGCGTGGACACATCACATGGGCTCGTTGCCGCCGACGAGGTGGTGATCGCCGCTGGCGTCGGCTCTCCGGATATTGCGGCGACGGCCGGCATCACCTTGCCGATCGAGACGCCGCCCGGCCTTATCGTCCATTCGCGGCCTTACAGGAAATTGCTCAACGGACTGGTGCACGCCGAGAGGCTACACATGCGCCAGACCGCCGAGGGCCGCATCATCGCCGGCTCGGATTTCGCCGGCGGCGATCCCGGTATGGACGCCGAAGCGACCGCCCGCGCGCTGTTCGCGGTCACGAAAGCAGCATTGCGTGGCGCCGAGGGGCTGGAACTCGATTTCCACACCATTGGCTACCGCCCCAATCCGATCGACGGCTTTCCGATCATCGGCCGCGCCGAGGGCCTGGATGGGCTCTACGTCGCGGTCATGCATTCCGGCATCACGCTGGCACCAGCCGTCGGCCTGTTTGCCGCGCGGGAGATTCTTGAAGGCGAGCGCGATGCATTGTTGGCGCCTTACGGGCTGGCGCGGTTTGCGCAGTAGCAATGGCTGCTTCCGAGGCGCGGCACTCTACGGCGCCCCCCTCTGTCCTGCCGGACATCTCCCCTACAAGTGGGGAGACGTCAGCTTCGCCGGCGGCTTCGCTCTTCAACGTTCGAGATTGGGAAGACCATCGCGACATCTGGCCTCCCGCTTTGGGGGAGATGTCCGGCAGGACAGAGAGGGGCGCGGAGGAACTCGACCGAAACGATTTGCTACCCAACCAGCGCCAGCTTCGCCGCGACCGGAGCGAATGGACTGATGTCGATGCAGTCCCTGGTCATGGTGACGAAGCTCGATGGCGGGATCGCCTGCCAGTCGCCGCCCTCGCGATCGAAGGGCTCGGAGACGATGCAGCGGCCAGCGCCCTTGCGGAAGATGGACGTGTAGAGCGTCGGCGCGTGGGCGTCGGTGGCGTAGCGGACCGCATACAGCGCCTGTCCGTCGGAGAAAGCGGCGGTGAGTTTAAGCGCCGGCTCGAGACCGGCGCGGCGAGAGGCTTCCAGCACGCGGCTGGTGGCACGCGAGACGGCGCCTTGCGGGTCGGCCGAAAGGCCCTCGTCGATCATCAGGAGAAAAAACAGTTCGGAATCGGTGGTGCCTTCGCGCTGGTCGAAGACAGCGTCGGACAGCGAGTTCTCCAGCGCGCGGCGAATTTTCTCGAAACCGCCGATCTGGCCATTGTGCATGAACGACCAGCGGCCGGAGATGAACGGATGGCAGTTCATGCGGCTGGTGGCGCCGCCGGTCGAGGCCCTGACATGGGCGAGGAACAGGCCGGACTTGATCTGCCGGCACAGGCTTTTCAGATTGGGGTCGGACCAGGCCGGCAGGATGTCGCGATAGAGGCCGGGCTCGGGCCTCTCGCCATACCAGGCAAGGCCGAAACCGTCGCCATTGGTCGGCGACTTGGCTTCCTGGGCGCAGTGGCTCTGGGCGATCAGCGAGTGACAGGGCGCCGTGAGGATATCTTCGAGAACGACCGCTTCACCGAGATAGGCCGCCCATCGGCACATCGCTTTGTCGTCCCCTAGGCACGATCCGCAAGCGCCGCCGGCGCATCGACCGTATGATTGCCTCTGTTGTGCGTCCGCTCGTAGAGCTCGCGAATGATTCGGCTGGCGGTAGTCTCGAAGAGAAATGGCAAGAAAGCGTGAACGAGCGCTGCTCCCGCCGCCATCAGCAGGCGCGACGAGAACCAGGCGGCGAAGGCCATATGGCCGAAATAGGTTTCGCCGACCTTGGCCGGATGAGAGGTGAAAATGCTTGCGAGCGACATGCTGGTTCCCCTTCAGCGCTGGAGCTTCCTGATATGAGTATCCTGACACGCCTCACCGGTTCATTGGTCCCAAAATATCCTTGTATTTTGCCACTTCATGGGACAAACATCCCAAATGACACTGGAAATCGATGAAATCGACCGAAAATTGCTTGCCGAACTGCAACGAGACGGCACGTTGTCGGTCGACCAGCTGTCGGAGCGGGTGGCATTGTCGCGCAATGCCTGCTGGCGTCGCGTCAAGCGGCTGGAGGAAGATCGCGTCATCACCGGCCGCGTGGCGCTGGTCGATGCCGAAAAGCTCGGGCTTGGCCTTTCGGTGTTCATCCTGATCCGCACATCCAACCACGACCCGGACTGGCTGCAGAAATTCCGCGCCGCGGTAAGCGGCTTGCCAGAGATCATCGGCGTCTATCGCATGTCTGGCGATCTCGATTATGTACTGCGCGCCCGTGTCGCCGACGTGAAGGCCTATGACCGGCTCTACCAGCGGCTCATCGCCAAGGTGGCGCTGTCGGATGTTTCCGCCTCCTTCGTCATGGAGGAGATCAAGGAGACGACGGTGGTTCCGATGGAAGTGCGTTGAGCCGCCCTCAGGCCATAGTGATGCCCGAAAGAAAGCCGTTGATAGCCCTGCGGGCGAATTGACCGAATCGGCAATCGCGCCGATAGGATCGATTTTATGCGCGCAGCCCTTCAAACACCCTCCGTCATCGGTCCCACCGTCGGCTTCGTCAGGCTGCCGCATGGTGAGGGACTTCCGCTTCCCGCTTATGAAAGCACCGGCGCCGCCGGCATGGATTTGCGCGCGGCGGTGCCCGAAGACCGGCCGCTTCTGATCCTGCCGGGCAAGCGCGCTCTGGTGCCGACCGGGCTGATCCTGGAAATTCCCGAAGGGATGGAAGGCCAGGTGCGGCCACGCTCGGGCCTTGCCTTCAAACACGGCCTTACCGTCCTCAATTCACCTGGGACGGTCGACAGCGACTATCGCGGCGAAGTGAAGGTGCTGCTGGTCAATCTCGGCGACGAGGACTTTGCCGTTACGCGCGGCATGCGCATTGCCCAGATCGTTTTCGCCGCCGTGACGCAGGTGGCGGTTGAAGAGCGTTCGCTCGCCGGCGGCACGGCGCGCGGCTCGGGCGGATTCGGATCGACCGGCACCGCCTGATAGCGAATCCAATGCCCTTGCCGAAACTTGTCATCTTCGACTGCGACGGGATCCTGGTCGATACCGAGAACCTCGCCAACCGACGCCTGGCCGAATGGCTCAGCGCGAGCGGCTATCCAACGACCTTCGAATATTGCCGCAAGAACTTCTCCGGCCGCAGTATGATCTCGGTGCAGAAGGAGATCGAGGAGACGACCAGCGCCAGTCTCGGCGCCGATTTCGTCGAGCGCTGGAATGCCGGCCTGCCGGATCTGTTCGCTCATGGCGTCGAGGCGATCCCTTATGTCCGGGAGTTCATCGAGGCGGTCCGCGCCGCCGGCCTCGCCTACTGCGTCGCCACCTCGGCCAGGATCTCGAAAATGCACATAACGCTTGGCCAGACCGGGCTGTTGCCGCTGTTCGAACATGCGATGTTCAGCGCCACCATGGTCTCGCGCGGCAAGCCGTTCCCCGACCTGTTCCTGCATGCGGCCAAAGCCATGGGCTTCGAGCCGGCCGACTGCATCGTCATCGAGGACAGCGTCGCCGGCACGCAGGCAGGCATCGCTGCCGGCATGCGGGTGTTCTCCTATCATGGCGACCCCTATTCCGACCGCGACGGCCTGATCCAGGCCGGCGGCATCCTGTTCGACGACATGCGCGAACTCGCCGGGCTGGTGCCGATCCACTGATTTTGCCGGCCGGATGGGCTAATGCATGTCGCCCGGAAGTGTCAGCTTCGCGGTGCTTGCGGTGAGGGGACGATATCAAGCATGTCGGGATTTTTGCATCGGCTCGTCTTTGCCTACCTGTTGCTGCTGCCATTGCTGGGCGGCGCGGCCGGCGCCCAGGACGCGGCCAGCCCGGACCTCGGCAAACCCATCGATGGCCACGCCGGCACGACCTATGCCGATCTCATCAGGATGGTCATTCCGGATCTGACGGCGAAGGGCGACTACTATGTCGGCTCCTCGCCGATCGAGATGCGGCACATTGCCGGTCCCGACAATGACAGCTCGCCACCAGAAGCACCGAGCGTTTTCAGCGCCGGCGTGCTTGGCATCAAGGCCGGCGGCAAGGAGCGGCTGGCCATGCTTTTCGATCTCGGCGAATCGCCCGACAGCGCGGAGGGCTATGCGGTGCTGGCGCTTTACGATCTCACCGGCAAGCCGAGGCTGCTCGATGCCGTCAATGTGGCGACCGACCGTTTCACCTTCTTTCGCCACCCCGGCAAACTTTCGCTCGGCGCCAGTGACGATGCGCTGATGATCTCCAGCACACATTTCAACTCGAACCAGGGCTACATGTCGACGCCGCTTATCCTGGTGCGAGACGACCGTTTTGAGCTGATCGACCTCATCAACACGTTCGACGAAAATGTCTGTTCCTATCGGCGCTCCCAGGACCTGACCTTCCAGGCCGTGAGCGATGGCCAGCCCTACGCCGCGATCAAGGCGACGATAACCGACAAGACGGCACCTGGCGAAGAGACGTGCGACGAACCCGCCCCCAAAGCCGTCTCGAACGACATTTCCGTAACCTACCGCTGGGACAAGAAAACAGCGGGCTACGTCGCCGATTCCGATGCCTTCGAAAAATTGGCAGCAGACAACGAGAAACGCTTCTGAACCAACCGCATTTGTTTGCCCGGCCGGAAACGGCGCGCTAGCATCCGCCCCGACACTCGTCATGGGGAACATTCATGGACAAGGGCAAGATCTTTCGCGACCTGCATGCCTCGACCTTCGTCATGCCCAATCCCTGGGACCCGGGCACGACGAAGCTGCTTGGCTCCTTCGGCTTCAAGGCGCTGGCCACGACCAGCGCCGGCTTTGCCTTTTCGCGCGGCCTGCCGGACGGGGCCGTGAGCTTCGACCAGATGATCCATCATTGCCGCGAGGTGACGGCCGCGACCGAACTGCCGGTCTCGGCGGATCTCGAAAAAGGCAAGGGCGACAGCCCCGAGCAGGCCGCCGAGACCATTTTCGCGGCGGAGGCCGCGGGGCTTGCCGGCTGCTCGATCGAGGACCACACCGGCGATCCGGAGAAGCCCATCTATGAGTTTTCGCACGCGGTCGAGCGCGTCGCCGCCGCGGTGGAGGCGGCGCGGGCGCTGAAGCGCGATTTTGTCTTCACCGCGCGGGCCGAGAACTTCCTGTGGGGCAAGTCCGACCTCGACGACACGATCAAGCGGCTGCAGGCCTTCGAAAAGGCCGGCGCCGACGTGCTCTATGCGCCGGGCATCGGCGACGTCGAGATGGTGCGCACACTCTGCTCGGCGGTGACCAAGCCGGTCAACGTCATGGCGAGACCCGGCTTCACCATCGCCGACCTTGCCATGGCCGGCGTCAAGCGGATTTCGCTCGGGCCGTGGCTGACCAATTTCGCCTACGGCATGCTGGAGACGGCGGCGCGCGAGATCCAGCAGGACGGAACGTTCGGCTTCACCCGCGCTGCCATGCCGTTCGGCAAGTTGCAGGCGCTGTACGGCAAATCCCAGGGTTAGACGCCGCATGAACCTTACCGTCGTCGACATGCATACGGGCGGCGAGCCGCTGCGGATCGTCACCGGGGGTTATCCCGCTATCCCCAAGGGCACCATCCTTGAAAAGCGCGCCTATGTGCGGGACAACCTCGACCATTTGCGCAAACTGCTGATCTTCGAGCCGCGCGGCCATTACGACATGTATGGCGCCTTGCTGGTCGAGCCCGATTTGCCCGGCGCCGACCTTGCCGTGCTGTTCATGCACAATGAGGGCTATTCCACCATGTGCGGCCACGCCATCGTCGCGCTCGGCCGTTATGCCATCGATGAAGGCCTGGTGGCGAAACAGGAGCCGTTCACCACCGTCAACATCGAGGCGCCTTGTGGCCTGGTCGTCGCCTCGGTCGAGGTCAGCGACGGCAAGGCCGGTGCGGTGTCGTTCGAGAGCGTGCCTGCCTTCCTGTTCGCCCGCGACCAACAGATCGAGCTGACAGAGTATGGCAAGATCGGTTTCGATATCGCCTATGGCGGGGCTTTCTACGCGCTGGCCGACTGCCATCAGTTCGGGCTGGAATTCGGCCGCGACCGCGTGCGCGATTTCGTCGATGCGGCAACGGCGCTGACGAACCGGCTCAAGGCCGAGTTTGCGCTGTCGCATCCCGATCATGACGACCTCGCCTTCCTCTACGGCACCATCCTGACCGACGGAAAGGACGCCTTTTCCGGGGAAGTCACCAGAAATGTCTGCGTCTTCGCCGAGGCGGAAGTCGACCGATCGCCGACCGGTTCCGGCGTGACCGCCCGGCTGGCGGCCATGCATGCCAAGGGTGAGATCGCCATCGGGCAGACGCGCAGTTTCGAGAGCATCGCCGGCTCGCGCTTTTCCGGGGCGGTCGTGCGAACGGCACAGGCCGGCCCGCACGAAGCGATCGTCGCCCGCGTCGGCGGCCGCGCCTATTATTCCGGACGAGCCGAATTCATTGTCGAACCGGACGACGAGCTGGGGCGTGGTTTCCTCTTGCGCTGAAGGCTCAACCGTTTGCGGAACGGACCGCTTCCCGCGCCGAGACCGCCTTGTGCAGATGCACCATCATGGCGGCGGCGAAGAGCGGCGTCAGCAGGTTGAGCAGCGGCACGGCAAGGAATGCCGCGATCACCAGCCCGGACAGAAACACCGTACCGGCATAGCGCCGGCGCAGGGCCCTCGCATCTTCCTCGGGGCGAAAGCGCATGGCGGCGAATTCGAAGAATTCGCGCCCCAGCAGGTAGCCGTTGACAATGAAGAAGGCTGCGATGTTGATGCCCGGCACCAGCAGAAGCATGAGCGCCACGATGTTGCCCAGGATGACGACGCCGAAAAACTTTATCGCCAGCACCATCGAGCGCAATGCCGGCATGGCCCGTCCGGCCGGGTGGCTTGGGTAATCGGTGCGCTCGACCACTTCGGCGACATCGTCGAGGAACAGGCCGGCGATGACGGCCGTGACCGGCGCAACAAGCAGCGCCATGCCGAAGGCCAGCGCGATGGCCGCGACAATGCCGCCCAGCCAGCCGGCCCAGGACGGTATGCCGGGCAACACGGTCTGGAGCCACGGCAGGGCCAGCCATTCGACAAGGCTGGTCAGGCCGAACCACAGGGCGACCAGCGCCAGCAGGGTTAGGCCGAGCGTCTTGATGAACACGGCGCGGAACGGAGGCGAGAGCAGCTCCAGGGCCGCGGTACGGGCAGCGTCGAAAATCACCGTGCTTCAACCCCAGGTCAGCGGACACAAAAGCAATTCCAGGAAAAGTGCGTAGCGGTTTTCCGCCCGGGATTGCGTTAAAACAAGAAATTACAGCGGGTCGGAGATTCCATCAAACACGGAACCGCTCGAGGCGGGACATCTCCGAAATAGGCAGTGCGGCCCGCGAGCACAAGCGCGGGCCTTTGCTTGTCTTTGGACGCTGCCGAAATCCGCCTATCGGGCGAAGGCCGGTTTGCGGACAGGTATGGTCATGGCCGCCACGCCGGCAACGACAAAGCCCATGCCGAGCCATGCCGTCGGACCCAGGCTTTCGCCGAGGAAGATGGCGCCGATGCCGACGCCGATCGGCACCCGCAGATAGGCCTGCGACGTCGTGCCGACCGAACCCAGCGAGTGGATGAGGCGAAAATAGATGACGAACGCCAGTGCCGTCGAAAACACGGACAGGCCGAGCAAAGCGAGGATGGAAGCCGCCGAGGGGGCCAGCGTCCATGGCCGGTCGACCACCAGGCTGAGCGGCACCAGCATGACGGCGCCGCACAGCATCGAGCCGGCGGCGGGAAGCATCGGATCGAGGCCCTTGAAGCCACGGCCGAAGATGGCGGCGCCCGCATAGCACACGGTTGCCGCGACGATGGCGATCTGTGCCCAGAGCTGGTCGCCGATGCCGCCAAGCGCCTGCGTGCCGACGATGAGGCAGATGCCGGCAATACCGGCGCCGACGCCGACCAGCTTGCGCGCCGTCACCGGCTCATGGCGGGTGATGAGTGCCGTTAGCAGGAAGGTGAAGATCGGCGAGGTCGAATTGAGGATGGTGGCAAGGCCGGCGTCGACCGAGCGCTCGGCCGCGGCGATCAGCGTGAACGGGATGACGCTGTTGAGGCAGGCCTGGAAGGCGAAGCGGCGCCAGCTAGCCGCGTCTCCCGGCAAGGCAAGCCCACGCCAGCGGATGATGGCGAACAGGATGGCGCCGGCGATCAGGGTGCGGGCGGCGATGGAGGTGATGGGCGGGATGGTCTCGACGCCGATCTTGATGAAGGTGTAGGAGGCGCCCCACAGGACAGCCAGTATGCCAAGCAGCGCCAGGTCGGTAGCCGTGTCGTTTTTGGCAGGCATGGGCTCGCGCCTTCGGACCGTGATCTCAGGAGCGCAGATGTAGGCGACATCGCGACGAAATGTTTCGGCCACGGTCGAATTGTCGTAGCGCCTGGCTGGCGCGGCAAGGACAGAAAATCGGTTGCCTGTTTTCAGCGTCATGCTGTAGACCCGCGCGGGCATGGCAAGAAGCCGGCTCGGGTTTTTGGCGGAGACATTGATGCCGGATTATGACGTGCTTTGCATCGGCAATGCGATTGTCGACATCATCGCCCAGTGCGAAGAGGACTTCCTCCAGACCAACGGCATCATCAAGGGCGCGATGAATCTCATCGACACCCACCGCGCCGAATTGCTCTACAGCCGCATGGGTCCGGCAATCGAGGCCTCCGGCGGCAGCGCCGGCAACACGGCGGCCGGGGTCGCCTCCTTCGGCGGACGCGCCGCCTTCTTCGGCAAGGTTTCCAACGATGCGCTGGGCGAAATCTACGCGCACGATATCCACGCGCAAGGTGTCGCCTTTGACACCAAGCCGCTCGAGGGCGAGCCGCCGACGGCGCGCTCGATGATCTTCGTCACCCCCGATGGCGAGCGCTCGATGAACACCTATCTCGGCGCCTGCGTCGAACTCGGGCCGGAAGATGTCGAGGCCGACAAGGCGTCGGGCGCCAAGGTGACCTATTTCGAAGGCTATCTGTGGGACCCGCCGCGGGCCAAGGAAGCCATCCGCCAGACGGCGAAGCTGGCGCATGCGGCGGGCCGTGAAGTGTCGATGACATTGTCGGACTCGTTCTGCGTCGACCGCTACCGTGACGAGTTCCTCGACCTGATGCGCTCGGGCACGGTCGATATCGTCTTTGCCAACAGCCACGAGATCAAGTCGCTTTACCAGACTTCGTCGTTCGACGAGGCGCTGGCGCAGATTCGCAAGGATTGCAAGATCGCAGCGGTGACCCGCTCCGAAAAGGGCTCGGTCATCGTGCGCGGCGACGAGACGGTGGTCATAAAGGCGACCGCCATCAAGGAGCTGGTCGACACGACGGGCGCCGGCGACCTCTACGCCGCCGGCTTCCTGCATGGTTATACACAGGGACGCGACCTCCAGACCTGCGGCGACCTTGGCTCACTCGCAGCCGGATTGGTGATCCAGCAGATCGGCCCGAGGCCACGGCAGAATCTGCGCAAGGAAGCCGAGCAGGCGGGGTTGTTGTAACTTAAGGAGCTGGTCGCGCTGCTGCCCCAAGCAATCGGCTTTTCGTCCGCTGCACAGACCGCTTCTCACCGTCGCGCGGTTGTCACATACCGCCCCTACACGAAAATGAGAGTGTGCCGTGCCTGACATTTCGGCACGCTTATCGGAGTGTGGAGCAATGCAGGACAGCAACCTGTCGGGCCGCTGCATCTGTTGCCGTCACACTTTCCACTTTCCGCCGTAACCGTTCAACGACCGGCCGCGGCTGAGGGAGGCGAGCGCGCGGCCCAGAAGACAGATGCATGACCAGATTTCAGACTAAGACGACCGGCATCACGCAGGACGATTTCGCCGACATGGTCGCGGAAAAGGTCGAGCGTGCGCTTGCCCACTATGACGAGGCCATCAACGGGCCGACAATGGTCTCGGTCGGCAAGATCGCCGGCAGCATAGCGTCCGCCGTTACCTTGCTGTCGCCCAAGCACCAGCGCGCCATCGACGCCATCCATGCCGACCTTCCCGGCCTTGCCGCGAAATTCGTGCGTGCGCTCGCGGCCGAAGCCGCGCGCCGCAGCGAAGCCGGCACCACCGGCACGACGACGCTGTCCGCAGAGGCCGAAACGCTGGCCGCGCTCCCCCAGTCCGACGACCTCGAATCGATGCTGATCGAGGACTGGGCCGGCCGCGTCGCCGGCTCGACCTATCTGGAAGAGAACCTGCGCATCGCCCGCTCCACCTTGCACCGCTGGCAACGGCGCGGCGACGTCATCGCGCTGCGCAAGGGCGGCCGCAAGCACGTCTTCCCGCTGGCGCAATTCGTCGACGGCAGGCCGGTGGCGGGCATAAGCGACGTGCTGGACCTCATCGGCAACCCGAGGCTCGCATGGCTATGGTTGACCCGCCCAGCGGCACAGCTCGACGGCCGCATCCCGATCGACCTGCTGCGGCAGGACCAGGCGGAAGAGGTGGTCGAGGCGGCGCGGGTGTTTGCGCCGGGGTGAAGTCGGCGCGAGAAGGTGCCTGCGGCGCGCTTCGGGCTTGTCTGATGCAGAAGCTTTCGTCCGCTAGGCGGGACGCTCCTCAAGTCCCCGCCGTGTACGCCGCGATCGCCGCCATGTTGACGATATCGCTGTCCTTGGCGTTCAGCGAGACGATCTGCACCGGCTTGTTCAGGCCGACCAGCAGCGGGCCGATGACGGTCGAGCCGCCGAGTTCCTGTAGCATCTTGGTCGAGATCGAGGCCGAGTGGAACGCCGGCATGATCAGCACGTTGGCCGGGCCGGTCAGGCGGATGAACGGGTATTGCGCCATGGCGCGGGCGTTGAGCGCCACGTCGGCGGCCATTTCGCCGTCATATTCGAAATCGACGCGGCGCTTGTCGAGGATGCGCACGGCTTCCTGGATGCGCTCGGAGCGCTCGCCCTGCGGATGGCCAAAGGTGGAATAAGCGAGCATGGCGAGCCTCGGCTCATAGCCCATGCGGCGGGCAAAGCCTGCCGCCTCCTCGGCGATGTCGGCGATCTGCTCGGCGTTGGGCATGTCGTGGACGGCGGTGTCGGCGACGATCACCGTGCGGCCGCGCGCCAGCACGATCGAGGCGCCGATGACGCGGTGGCCGGGCTTGGCGTCGATGACGCGCCTGATATCGTCGAGCGCGGTGGAATAGTTGCGGGTGACGCCGGTGACGATGCCGTCGGCATCACCCAGCGCCACCATGCAGGCGGCAAAATGGTTGCGGTCGTTGTTGATCAAGCGCTGGCAGTCGCGGAACAGGAAGCCTTTGCGCTGCATGCGTTCGTAGAGATAGTCGGTGTAGATCGAATTGCGGCGCGACAGGCGCGCATTGATGATCTCGATGCCTTGCTTGTTCAAGTCGATGCCGGCGTGCCTGGCGTTCTCCTTGATGACATCGTCGCGGCCGAGCAGGATGGCCGTGCCGAGCCGCTGGTTCACATAGGAGACGGCGGCGCGCATCACCTGCTCCTCCTCGCCCTCGGCGAAGACGATGCGCTTGGGCTGGCGGCGCACGCGATCGTAGATGCGCTGAAGGGTCGAGGCGATCGGGTCGCGGCGGGCGGAAAGCTCCTGCGCGTAGCGGTCGAGATCGAGGATCGGCTTGCGGGCGACGCCCGAATCCATTGCCGCCTTGGCCACGGCAATCGGGATGGCCGAGATCAGGCGCGGGTCGAAAGGCACCGGGATGATGTAGTTGGGGCCGAATTTCGGCCGGTTGCCCTGATAGGCGGCGGCGACGTCGTCGGGCACGTCCTGGCGGGCCAGTTCGGCGAGAGCGCGGGCGGCGGCGATCTTCATGTCGTCGTTGATGGTGGTGGCCCTGACATCAAGCGCGCCGCGGAAGATGTAGGGGAAGCCGAGCACGTTGTTGACCTGATTGGCATAATCCGAACGCCCGGTGGCCATGATGGCGTCGGTGCGGATCTCGGCCACTTCCTCCGGGGTGATCTCCGGATCGGGATTGGCCATGGCGAAGATGATCGGGTTTTTGGCCATCGACTGCACCATGGCGGTGGTCAGCGCGCCCTTGGCGGAAACACCGAGGAAGACGTCGGCGCCGTCGAGCGCTTCGGCCAGAGAACGCGCGTCGGTCTTGACCGCATGCGCCGATTTCCACTGGTTCATGCCCTCGGTGCGGCCCTGGAAGACCACACCCTTGGTATCGCACAAGGTGATGTTTTCGGGCGAAAAACCCATCGCCTTCATCAGCTCGATGCAGGCGATGCCGGCGGCACCCGCGCCATTGCAGACCAGCTTCGTAGTCTTCATGTCGCGGCCGGTTACCTCCAGCGCATTGATCAGGCCGGCGGCCGAGATGATGGCCGTGCCATGCTGGTCGTCATGGAAGACCGGGATGTCCATCAGTTCGCGCAGGCGCTGCTCGATGATGAAGCATTCCGGCGCCTTGATGTCTTCCAGGTTGATGCCGCCGAAGGAGGGACCGAGGAAGCGCACGCAGTTGATGAACTCGTCGGCATCCTCGGTGTCGACCTCGAGGTCGATGGAATCGACATCGGCGAAGCGCTTGAACAGCACCGCCTTGCCTTCCATGACCGGCTTCGAGGCCAGCGCGCCGAGATTGCCGAGGCCGAGGATGGCGGTGCCGTTGGAGATGACGGCGACCATGTTGCCGCGCGTCGTATAGTCGAAGGCTCTCGAAGGATCCTCGGCGATGGCGCGCACGGGCACGGCGACGCCCGGCGAATAAGCGAGGCTGAGATCGCGCTGCGTCGTCATCGGTTTGGTGGCGACGATCTCCAGCTTGCCCGGCCGGCCCATGGCATGGAATTCGAGCGCTTCCTGTGCGCTGACGGACGGACCGTTGTTCTCGGTTTTCCTGGCCATGATGCTTTTTGATTTCCTCGCCGGTGCGGCACCTCCTTGAAGCGGGTGCCTGTGTCCTTGCGAATTAAGACCACGGGCCGCCGCGTGTAAACCACGAAGCTCTGCAAAGCTGCTTCAAAGCGGACGCGCTCGGTCAGGGACTGGGCTGCGCTGGCTTGAATGCGGTGATTTCATGCGCATGCTGGCGGGCCGTTGCCCATCGCCGCAGCGTCCTGGTTCCGGGGAACGGCCATTGCGACAAGGGCGGCCGTCGGCTTCCCATCCGCTCGAACAGCTCCGACAGGAATTCCATGAGTTGCCGCCGTTGCGGCTCGACCCTGGCCATCGTGCGGTTACGGATCTCCTCGCGCGGTATGGCGCGGTCGCGCAGCGTCTCGACAGCCCGCCGGATCGCCGCCGGATCGGGCTCGGCGATGATGCAATAGTCCGGATCGAAGAAGACATCCCGGCCGCCAAGACTGGGCGTGCTGACCACCGGCAACCCGGCCATCAGATATTCCATGCTGGAACACATCGCCCCTTCCGCCGCCGACAGACAGAGCCCAACCGCGGCCTGGTTGTAGACGCGATTGACCTCCTGCGGCGCCAGCCAGCCGGCCAGGCCATCGATAATCGGGTTGGCGATACGATGCAGCGGCGATTGCGCCTGCAGGCGACGGATGAAGGCGCGGTCGCCGGCCCGGGGCAGCTCGCCGATCGAAAAGGTGATGTGGGCGAGCCTTTCGACGTCGAAGGCGAGGTAATGACGCTTGGTGTACGAGATGCGGCCGTTATAGACGGCGTCGAATTCGACGGGGACATCCGGCAATGGCCGAAAGATGTCCTCTGAGACCATCAGATTGTGGTTGGAGACGATCGCGGTTCCTCCGACAGCGGTGACCAGACGACGCTCCTCCGGCGTGTTGCAAAGAAAAATCAGTTCGTGAAGCGGAAAGTTCTCACGGTACCAGGCGAGATCCCGGCCCAGCTTTGCGACGACGTGCGGCCGCTCGAGCGTCCAACTCGGCATCAGCAGGAACACGGCGCGCCGCGAGGCCAGGCGACGGCCGATTGCGACGATCGAGTTGAGGGGACGGGCGCCGCCGATCGGCGTGTAGATCAACAGCGGATCGTGGCTGAGAACGTAAACCGCGAGCCGAATGCCGCCGTCCAGATGGGACAACGGACCGCTGAGCGGCAGCGCGAAAGGGAGGCGCTTGGCCGCCGAAAACTTAAGCCAGCCCAACCTTTGACTGGCATGCCGAACCGTCATGAGCCAGAGCCGTTCGAGGGCCGAGTCGATCGGCCCTACCATCTCCTCGAACGTTTCGTGCCCATCCCTGTCCATGACCATTATACCCCCAAGACGACAGATATTCGCGATCACGGCATCGGGCAATGCCGCTGAATAGCCGGCCATGGACGATGGCTTGCGATCTTCCCCTGCTTTTCGATGGCCCGGCATTAAACCCCGCCACCACATCTGCTAGCGTGCCGCGCCATGAACATGCACAGCCCGAACGAGCCCGACGCCGCTCCCGAGTTGACGGCGGCGCCACAGCCAGGCGCCGCCGTCACGCCGATGATGGAGCAATTCATCGAGATCAAGGCGGCCAACCCGGATTCGCTGCTGTTCTACCGCATGGGCGATTTCTACGAGCTGTTCTTCGACGATGCCGAGAAGGCGAGCCGGGCGCTGGGCATCGTGCTCACCAAACGCGGCAAGCACCAAGGCCACGACATTCCGATGTGCGGCGTGCCGGTGCATGCGGCCGACGACTATCTGCAGAAGCTGATTGGCCAGGGGTTCCGCGTCGCCGTCTGCGAGCAGATCGAGGATCCGACCGAGGCCAAGAAACGCGGTTCCAAATCGGTGGTGCGCCGCGATGTGGTGCGGCTGGTGACGCCGGGCACCATCACCGAGGACAAATTGCTGGCGCCGTCGGAATCGAGTTTCCTGATGGCGCTGGGCAGGGTGAAGGGCGGAGCGGACCACAGCTTTGCAATTGCCTGGATCGACATCTCGACCGGGGCCTTCCGCGTCGCCGAGACCTCCGCCGACCGGCTGATGGCCGACATCTTCCGTGTCGACCCGCGCGAGCTTATCATGGCCGAGCCGGTCTTCCATGATCCCGAGCTGAAGCCGGTGTTCGACGTGCTCGGCCGCATTGCCAGCCCGCAGCCGCCTTCGCTGTTCGATTCGGCCTCGGCCACGGGGCGGATCGCGCGGTTCTTCGAGGTGGCGACACCAGACAGTTTCGGCACGTTTTCGCGCGCCGAACTGTCGGCGATCTCGGGCGCCATCGCCTATGTCGAGAAGACGCAGAAGGCCGAGCGGCCGCCGCTGTCGCGCCCCGAGCGCGAGGAGCAGGGCTCCACCCTGTTCATCGATCCGGCGACGCGCGGCAATCTCGAACTGTTGCGCACGCTGTCCGGCAGCCGCGAGGGCTCGCTGTTCAAGGCGATCGACCGCACGGTGACCGGCGGCGGCGCAAGGCTGCTCGCCGACCGGCTGATGGCGCCGCTGACCGACCCGGCGGCCATTGTCGCACGGCTGGATTCGGTGTCGTTCTTCCGTTCCGAAGTGCGGCTTTGCCAGGCAGTGCGGATGAGCCTGAAGAGCGTGGCCGACATGCCGCGTGCGCTGTCCAGACTGGCGCTCAATCGCGGCGGCCCGCGCGACCTCGGCGCACTGCGCGCCGGCTTCGAGGCGGCTGGCGCCATCGCCGAGACCTTTGCCGCGGCCGCCCTGCCCCAGGAATTGGCCGGCGCGATGGCCGCGATTCAAGCGCTGCCCAAGGCACTCGCCCAGCATCTCACCCAGGCGCTCGGCGAGGAACTGCCGCTGCTCAAACGCGACGGCGGTTTCGTTCGCGGCGGCTATCATGCCGAACTCGACGAGATGCGGGCGCTGCGCGACGAGTCGCGCAAAGTGATCGCCGGGCTGGAGCGCTCGCTGATCGAGGAAACCGGCATCCGTTCGCTGAAGATCCGGCACAACAACGTGCTTGGCTACTACATCGAGGTGACGGCCAACCATCATGCAATCATGACCGGCAGCGATGGCGCCAAGGCGCGCTTCATCCACCGCCAGACCATGGCCAACGCCATGCGTTTCACCACGACCGAGCTCGCCGAACTCGAGACCAAGATCGCCAATGCCGCCGACCGGGCACTGAGCATCGAACTGGCAGCCTTCGATGCGCTGACGGCGGAGGCGGTCGGCGAGGCAGAGGCGATCCGCGCCGGGGCCGATGCGCTCGCCGTGCTCGATGTATCGGCGGCCCTCGCACTGTTGTCGGAAAGCGAGGCCTGGTGCCGGCCGGTGGTGGATTCCAGCCTTGCCTTCGAGATTTCAGGCGGCCGGCATCCGGTGGTCGAACAGGCGCTGCGCCGTTCGGGCGAAGGCCCGTTCGTCGCCAATGATTGCCACCTCTCGCCCGAGGGGACTGCCAAGAACGGCGCGATCTGGCTGCTGACCGGCCCGAACATGGGAGGTAAATCGACGTTCCTGCGGCAAAACGCGCTGATCGCGATCCTGGCCCAGACCGGCTCCTTCGTACCGGCGGCGTCTGCCCATATCGGCGTCGTCGACCGGCTGTTCTCGCGCGTCGGCGCTTCGGACGATCTGGCGCGCGGCCGTTCGACCTTCATGGTCGAAATCGTCGAGACGGCGGCGATCCTCAACCAGGCCGGGGAACGCGCGCTGGTGATCCTCGACGAGATCGGCCGCGGCACCGCTACGTTCGACGGCCTGTCGATCGCCTGGGCGGCGGTCGAATATCTGCACGAGAAGAACCGCTGCCGGGCGATCTTCGCCACCCATTTCCACGAAATGACGTCGCTCGCCGGCAAGCTGGCGCGGCTTTCCAACGTCACCATGCGCGTCAAGGAATGGGAGGGCGACGTCGTTTTCCTGCACGAGGTCGGCAAGGGTGCCGCCGACCGGTCCTACGGCGTACAGGTGGCGCGGCTCGCCGGCCTGCCGGAGGCGGTGGTCGAGCGGGCCAAGGCGGTGCTGCACCAGCTGGAGGAAGGCGAGGTCTCCGGCAAGACCAACCGGCTGGTCGACGACCTGCCGCTGTTTTCGGTGGCGGTGAAACGGGAAGCGCCAAAGCCGGTGAAGAGCGACGCGCTGGGGACCGCGCTCGGCGAGATCAACCCCGACGAGATGACGCCGAAGGAAGCGCTGGAGGCGCTCTACCGGCTGAAAGGGCTGGCGGGGAAGTAATTTTGCAATCTGGGCGGCGGAGGGGGAAATTGGCAGCACCGCCGCCTCAGATCATCTCCAGCCCGCGCTTGCGCTTCGGTGGCGGGAATGCACGGTCGAGATCGGCGATGTCCTGCGGCGTAAGCTTTATGTCCAACGCAGCGACATTCTGGCGGACGTGCTCCTGGCTGCCGGCCTTGGGAATGGCGATGACGCCGTCCTGCCGCATCACCCAGGCCAGGGCGATTTGCGCCGGTGTCGCGCCGTGCAGGGCGGCGACGGCGTCAAGCCTGGCATTGCGCGCCAGCGCGCCTTGCTCGACCGGCGAATAGGCCATCAGCGGGATGCCGCGTGTTCGGCTCCAGGGCGCCAGATCGAATTCCGGGCCGCGGCGAACCAGATTGTAGAGCACCTGGTTGGTCTGGACATTGCCGCCGTCGCGCAGGCCAGCCAGTTCCTCCATCTCCTCGGTGTCGAAATTGCTGACGCCCCAATGCCGTATCTTGCCGGCTTTTTTCAGCGCCTCGAAGGCTTCCACCGTTTCCGATAGGGGCACGCTGCCCGGCCAATGCAGCAGATAGAGATCGATGCGGTCGGTGGCGAGGCGCTTCAGGCTGTTCTCGCAGGCGCGCTGCACGCCGGCCCTTGAAGCGTTGGAAGGCAAGACCTTCGAGACCAGGAAGACCTCGGCGCGGCGGCCGGCGATGGCTTTGGCCACCACTTCTTCCGCGCCGCCGCCGGCATACATTTCGGCGGTGTCGATCAGCGTAACGCCGAGGTCGAGACCGAGCTTGAGGGCATTTACCTCGTCGGAGCGGCGCCGCGAATCCTCGCCCATTTTCCACGTGCCCTGGCCGAGAACGGGTATGGCCTCGCCGCAGGGTAGCGTGGTGGTTCTGACGCTCGATTCCATGGCATGGCTCCGTCGGTACTCGATCGCATCGAGGCCGCGACGAGACTCCGCAAGGAGTTCTCGCCGGACCCTGCTTAGCGATGCCGGGAAGCTTACTTCACCGGATGGGCGGCGAGCCAGTCCTGCATCTGCTTGATTTCGGCTTCCTGCGCGGCGATGACGCCTTCGGCGAGTTTGCGGATTTCCGGATCCTTGCCGTTGGCCAGCTCGACCTTGGCCATGTCGATCGCGCCTTGATGATGCGGAATCATGCCGCGGACAAAATCGACGTCGGCGTTGCCGGTATATTGCGAGGCCATCATGTCGGTATGCATCTTGTCCATCGCCGCCTTGTAGCCCGCCGTCGAAGGGCTTTCCGCCCCCATGGCCATGGCGCCCATGTCGTGCTTCATCTCCTCGCTCTGCGCCGGCACGCTTTCGAGGAAGACGGCAAGCAGCATTCCGGCCGCCATCAGCAGCAGCACGAGTTTTTTAGCCAAGGTCATTCATGGTCTCCTGTTGGTTGGATTTCGTATCTGGGGGTTAATCTCAGAGTTTCAACGTTCTGAGCCGCAATGCGTTCGCGATCACCGAGACGGAGGACAGGCTCATCGCCGCCGCCGCCAGCATCGGCGACAGAAGCGTGCCGGTAAGCGGATAGAGCACGCCGGCCGCGACCGGCACGCCAAGCACATTGTAAAGGAAGGCGAAGAACAGGTTCTGCCGGATGTTGCCGATGGTCGCCCGGGCCAGGGTGCGGGCGCGGACGATGCCGTTTAGGTCGCCCTTGACCAAGGTGATGCCGGCGCTTTCGACGGCGACATCGGCGCCGGTTCCCATGGCGATGCCGACATCGGCGGCGGCAAGCGCCGGCGCATCGTTGACGCCGTCGCCGGCCATGGCGACGCCGGCACCCCTGCCGCGCAGTTCGTCGACGAGCGCTGCCTTCTGTTCCGGCAATAGACCTGCCCGAACCTCGTCGATGCCGAGACGTCCGGCGATCGCCTTGGCCGTGCGCTCATTGTCGCCGGTCGCCATGATGATCCTCAGCCCACTGTCATGCAGCGCCCTGATCGCCTCCGCCGTGGTCGCCTTGACCGGATCGGCGACGGCGACGATGCCGGCCAGCTTGCCGTCGACAGCGACGAACATCGCCGTCTTGCCATCGCCCTGCAATGCTTCCACGCGGCCCAGGATTGCGGAAACGTCGATGGCGAGATCGGCCATCATCGCGGCATTGCCGAGCGCGACCTTCTTGCCCGACACCGTGCCGGAAACGCCCTTGCCGGTAACCGCCTCGAAGCTGCTGGCCTCGGCGATCTTCACGCCGCGCTGGCCCGCCCCATCGACGATGGCCTCGGCCAGCGGATGCTCCGACCCCTTTTCCAGGGTCGCGGCGTACACCAGCAATTCGTCCTCGGAAAAGCCCGCGGCCGCGACGACGTCGGTCAGTTTCGGCCGGCCCTCGGTCAGCGTGCCGGTCTTGTCGACGATCAACGTGTCGACGGCGGCGAAGCGTTCGAGCGCGGCGGCTTCCTTTATCAGCACACCGGCATGCGCGCCGCGCCCGGTGGCGGTCATGATCGACATCGGCGTGGCGAGGCCCAGCGCACAGGGACAAGCGATGATCAGCACCGAAACCGCCGAGACGATGGCAAAGATCAGACTGGGCTCGGGGCCGAAGATCGCCCAGGCGATGAACGCGGCGACGGCGACCAGGACGACGGCCGGGACAAAGTAGAAGGAAACGCGGTCGGCCAGGCCCTGGATCGGGGCGCGCGAGCGCTGTGCCTTGGCGACGAGTTCGACGATGCGCGACAGCGTCGTCTCGGCGCCGATCCGCTCGGCGCGCATGATCAGCGAGCCGTTCTTGTTGAGCGTGCCGCCGGTCAAGGCGTCGCCTTCGGCCTTCTCGACCGGCAAGGGTTCGCCCGTGATCATCGATTCATCGATGGAGGAGCGGCCTTCCAGCACCGTGCCGTCGACCGGGACAGCATCGCCGGGACGGATGCGCAGGCGATCGCCGGCCTTGACCTCGTCCAGCGCTACATCGGTCTCGCCGCCGTCGTCTGCGATCCGCCGCGCGGTCTTCGGCGCGAGATCAAGAAGGGCGCGGATCGCCGATCCGGTCTTTTCGCGAGCGCGCAGTTCCAGTACCTGGCCGAGGAAGACCAGCGCGACGATGACGGCGGCTGCCTCGAAATAGACCGGCACCGTACCGCCATGGCCGCGGAACTGGTGCGGAAAGATGTCCGGGAAGAGCGTGGCGACGACGCTGTAGAGATAGGCGGCACCGACACCGAGCGAGATAAGCGTCCACATGTTGGGGCTGCGGTTGAGGATCGAGTCCCAGCCGCGATGGAAAAACGGGAAGGCAGCCCAGAGCACCACCGGGCTCGCCAGGACCAGTTCGATCCAGACCTTTGCGCGATCCTCGACCAAGCCCTCCAGCGACAGGCCGACCATCGGCGCCATGGCGACGACCAGCAGCGGGACCGACAGCACCGCGCTCACCCAGAGCCGCCTCGTGAAATCGACCAGTTCGGGATTTGGCCCTTCATCGCCTGTCGGCACGCCCATGGGCTCGAGGGCCATGCCGCAGATCGGGCAGGAGCCGGGCTTGTCGCGGATGATCTCGGGATGCATGGGGCAGGTGTATTGCGTGCCCTTGGGCATCGGCGCCGGTGCCGGCCTGTCGCCGAGATAGGTTTGTGGCGCCGCCTCGAACTTCGCCTTGCAGCCGGCGGAACAGAAGTAGAAACCTTGGCCTTCATGGCGGACGAAATGTTTTGCCGTCGAGCGGTCGACGCTCATGCCGCAGACAGGGTCGGTGGCCGTCAGGTAGCTTTCCGGCTCGGACTGGAACTTCGAACGGCAGCGCTCGCTGCAGAAATGATAGAGGCGGCCGCCATGCTCTGATGTCGGCTTGCCGGCGGCCGGATCCACGATCATGCCGCAGACCGGGTCGCGCGGAACCGCATTCGCGGCGCCTTTGGGCGCGCAACAGCCGCCGTGCGAGCCATGCGTGTGATGATGGTGATCTGAATGCTTCATTTCGAAAATGCCTTGATGTCACTGCTTCGAGGTCGAGGTAGTGCTTCCAGTAACTGGAAGGTCAAGGGCTGTTTTGATTTTCCGATTCGGGCGCCGTGAAATCGATCGAACACCCCCTGCACAAAGGTACATCTCGTGCTAAAACTTTGCTTGCTAATATTACTCGCCGCATCACGTTCATCTCGCTAGATTTCGGTCGACAATGAAGTGCCTGGTCATAAACCTCGATCGGTCCTCGGACCGACTTGCCCATATGAGAGCAGAATTCGGCCGTATCGGCGTCGCGTTCGAGCGCGTCGTGGCGGTCGACGGACACAGCCATCCCGAACTCGAACAGCAACCTCAGCATCCAATGTATGGACCCCGGCAACTATCGAGCAGCGAAATCGCCTGCCTGCACAGCCATCGTGCCTGCTGGTCGATCCTGGCGCGGGGCGAGGCGCGCTACGGCGCCATCTTCGAGGACGACGTGGTCTTTTCCGCGAATGCCAGTTGTTTGCTTGCCGACTGCGGCTGGATCCCGGCCGACGCCGACATCGTCAAGCTGGAGACGTACTTCAGCAAGACCATAATCCAGCGGATGAGCATTTCCGCCGGTCATGGTTTTTCCGTGTCAAGGCTCTGCAAGTTCCATCCGGGAACCGGGGGCTACATCATCTCCAGGCAGGCCGCGCGCGATCTTCTCGAGGCGACCGAAAGGATCAACCTGACCGCCGATGACCTGATCTTCAACCCGGCGTTCGCGACATGGTCGAGCAACGCGATCTACCAACTTGTCCCGGCACTGTGCGCACAGGATCAAGTCCTCGGCGACAGGGCGCTGGGGATGCCAAGCCTGCTCGACCACGGACGCGAATGCAAATGGCTCGCCAGCGGCTTGATGACAAAACGCCGGCGGCCGATGACCGAGAAGATCAGGATCGAGATCGGGCGGGTCGTGGAATGGATCGTCGATTTCTGCAAGTTGCGGCGACGGACCGTCATCCCTCTCGCTTCGCCGGGGCCAAGGGATTAAGCAGGCTTCTCCGGGACCCACTCACAGCGCCGCCGAAACCGGGCGTAAATGCCGCCACAGGGCAGCTCCACCCAACTCGCCAAGATGCTGTCGAGCAACCGAATCGAATTCCGTTTCGCGTCCGATGTCGCGAAATAGAAACCCTGTCCTGCGTCCAGAAACGGGTCATCGATCTAGTAACCGGAAGCTCAAGAGCCGCTTCGTCGCTGCACCGCGAGCGGGCAGGCCGAAAAACGCCGAAGGCCATTGTCGAAAAAGGTAGCGGTGGAGACCAGGCGGGTCGCCGAGTGGATCCTCGACTACTGCCAGTTGCGGCGACACGCGGTTATCCCGCTCGATCCGCCCGAAGCCGGACGTTAGATCTCTTGCCGCTACCGCCGGCGTGCCCGTGCCCACGCCGCGAAAGCAGGCTTGAGGCAGGCCTTTCGGTGCCCGTGTCGAAATTCCTGCTGAAGCTCGCCAGGATTGATCTCTGACGCTGCTTCGAATGAAGGCTCACGCCCTGTTTTAGCCGCGCTCATTTCGTCGCACCGCAAATTAGCCCCAGAAATGATCAGCAATCCCTAGACCTTCACGTGCTAGACGGCTCTGGCGATCCGCTGAAGGTAAAGCCTGCGTCCGATATGAAGTGCCTTGTCATCAATCTCGATCGTTCTCCCGAGCGGCTTGCCCATATGACCGCCGAATTTGCCCGCATCGGCATCGGGTTTGAGCGAGTCGACGGGATCGATGCCAGGCAACATCCCGACCTGGTGCTGCAGCCGCAGCACGCGATACACGCCATCCGGCCTCTTTCCGGCAGCGAGATCGCCTGCCTGCACAGCCATCGCGCCTGCTGGACGATCATTGCCAAGGGCGACGCCCCGTACGGTGTTGTGTTCGAGGACGACATGGTCTTCTCTGGCAAAGCCGGTGCATTGCTTGGCGATACGAGTTGGGTGCCAGCAGACGCGGACGTGGTGAAGCTCGAGACGTTCTTTTCCAGAACCGTCATTCAAAGGAGAAGGACTTCCGCCAGGAACGGTTTTTCCGTGGTCCGGCTCCGCAAGGGCCATCCCGGGGCCGGGGGTTATCTCCTCTCGCGGCAAACCGCATGCGACTTCCTGGAAGCAACGGCGCAGGTCAACATAGCTGTCGATGATCTCATCTTCGACCCCACCATTTCAGCCGGCAAAACCGTCTACCAACTCGTTCCAGCGCTCTGCGCGCAGGACCAGTTCATTGGCGACGGGCTGCCAAGCCTGCTTGCTCCGGAACGGGATGCCGCGCGGACCGCGAGTGGACTTATGACAAAGCACAGGAAGCCGACAACCGTGAGAATCAGCAGGGAAGCCGGGCGGGCAGCGCGGCGGATCACCGATTTCTTTAAGCTGCGGCGGCGGATTGTCGTCCCGCTCGCTCCAGTCGAGGCAAACGACTAGAGCGTTTGCCGGATTGACAGCAGGCCATACCCAGCGCCGAGAAAACACGCTATAGACGCCGCCCAAAAGGCAAGGCCAACCGGTATCCATGGCGAAAATCTCCCTGAAGCTCGATGAACTGATCGACGGCGACGCTTTGCGCCGCGAGATGACGGCGCTGACCGCGGCCAGCGCCGGCGACGGTTCCAGCCAGGCCATCCGTGCCGCCGTTCTTCAGCTTCTCAAGGGGCGCCTCGCCGAGGGCCGCAAGACAGCCGAGGCCATGCTGATGCAAGATGGCGGCGGCAACGCCTGCGCCGAACGGCTGTCGCACCTGATGGACGAGCTGATCCGGGCGCTCTACGATTTTGCCGCGACGCATGTCTACCGGGTGAAGAACCGGTCCTCGGCCGAACGCATGGCGGTCGTTGCCGTCGGCGGCTATGGCCGCGGCACGCTGGCGCCGGGATCCGACATCGACCTGTTGTTCCTGCTGCCCTACAAGCAGACGCCGTGGGGCGAACAAACGGTCGAGTACATGCTCTACATGCTGTGGGACATGGGGCTGAAGGTCGGCCATGCCACCCGCAACATCGATGAGTGCCTCAGGCTGTCGCGCACCGACATCACCATCCGCACCTCGATCCTGGAGGCGCGATTCCTGTGGGGCGAACGCAAGCTCTATGATGAGCTGATGCTGCGCTTCGACCACGAGGTGGTGCGCACGACCGGCCCGGAATATGTGCAGGCCAAGCTCGCCGAACGCGACGAGCGCCATGCCAAGGCCGGCGAAAGCCGCTATCTGGTCGAGCCCAACGTCAAGGACGGCAAGGGTGGGTTGCGCGATCTGCAGACGCTGTTCTGGATCGGCAAGTATTTTTACCGCGTGCGCACCGGCGAGGAACTGGTCGAGAAAGGCGTCTTCACCGAGGCCGAGTATCGCGAGTTCCAGAAGGCCGAGGATTTCCTGTGGGCGGTGCGCTGCCACATGCATTTCCTCACCGGGAAGGCCGAGGAGCGGCTGCATTTCGACATCCAGCGCGAGATCGCCGAACGGCTCGGCTATACGACCCATCCCGGCCTGTCGGCGGTCGAACGCTTCATGAAGCACTATTTCCTCGTTGCCAAGGATGTCGGCGACCTGACCCGCATCTTCTGCGCCGCGCTGGAAGAGGAGCAGGCCAAGCACGTTCCCGGCTTCAACCGCATCTTCCTGACCTTCCAGCGCCGCAAGCGCAAGCTGGCCGGGACGTCAGACTTCATCGTCGACAACCATCGCATCAACATCGCCGACGACCAGGTGTTCGAGCGCGATCCGGTCAATCTTCTCAGGCTGTTCTGGTTCGCCGACAAGCACGGGCTGGAATTCCATCCCGATGCGCTGAAACTGCTCACCCGTTCGCTCGGCCTGGTCAACAAGTCGCTCAGGCGCGACGAGGAAGCCAACCGGCTGTTTCTCGACATATTGACCTCGGACCGCAATGCCGAACTCAACCTGCGGCGCATGAACGAGGCGGGGCTGCTGGGCCGGCTGATCCCGGATTTCGGCAAGATCGTCGCCATGATGCAGTTCTCGATGTACCACCACTACACGGTCGACGAGCACTTGATCCGCTGCATCGGCGTGCTGGCCGAGATCGAGCGCGGCGATGGCGAGAAGGTGCATCCGCTGTCGCATTCGCTGATGCCGGGCCTGAAGAAGAGCCGCGAGGCGCTTTATGTCGCCGTGCTGCTGCACGACATCGCCAAGGGCAGGCCTGAAGACCATTCCGAGGCCGGCGCCAGGATCGCAAGGCGGATCTGCCCGCATATGGGGCTTTCGCCGGCCGATACGGAAACCGTCGCCTGGCTGGTCGAGAACCACCTCGTCATGTCGATGACGGCGCAGACCCGCGACCTCAACGATCGCAAGACGATCGAGGACTTCGCCTCGATCGTGCAGTCGGTCGAGCGGCTGAAGATGCTGTTGATCCTGACCGTCTGCGACATCAGGGGCGTCGGACCGGGCGTGTGGAACGGCTGGAAGGGCCAGTTGCTGCGCACGCTCTACTACGAGACCGAACTGCTGCTGACCGGCGGTTTTTCGGAAGTCTCGCGCGCCCAACGCACGGCGGCGGCACGCGAACGCCTGGCGGAGGCGCTCGCCGACTGGCCCGACAAGGCGCGCAAGCGCTATGTCGGACTGCACTATGAAAACTACCTGCTGACCGTGGACCTGCCGGACCAGCTTCGCCACGCCGAATTCATCCGCGAGGCGGACGCGGCGGGCAACAAGCTCGCCACCATGGTCAAGACCCACCAGTTCGAGGCGGTGACCGAAATCACCGTGCTGGCGCAGGACCATCCCCGTCTTCTCTCGGTCATTGCCGGGGCATGCGCCGGCGCCGGCGGCAACATCGTCGACGCGCAGATCTTCACCACGTCGGACGGGCGCGCGCTGGACACGATCCTGATATCGAGGGAGTTCGACCGCGACGAGGACGAGCGCCGGCGCGCCGAGCGCGTCGGCAAGCTGATCGAGGACGTGCTGTCGGGCAAGAGTTGGCTGCCGGAAATGATCGAGAAACGGACCAAGCCAAGGCGCGGATCCAAGGTGTTCAAGATCCCGCCGCGCGCCGAAATCCGCAACGCGTTGTCGAACCGGTTTTCGGTCATCGAGGTCGAGGGGCTCGACCGGCCCGGCCTGCTGTCGGAAATCACCGGGACGCTGTCCGACCTGTCGCTCGACATCGCCTCGGCGCACATCACCACTTTCGGCGAGAAGGTCATCGACACCTTCTATGTCACCGACCTCACCGGCCAGAAGATCGACAGCCCGGCCCGCATCGCCACCATTCGCAACAGGTTGATAGCGACGCTCGAAGGCGCGGCACTCGAACGCGGCGGCAGGGCCAGGGCAGCCGCCGAGTGACGGCCATCATCTCCTTCTTCCAATCCCACAGGCAGTCTGCGAACGCATGAGTCTCGTCAAGAAATTCGCCACCGTCGCTTCCGGCACGTTGATGAGCCGTGCGCTCGGTTTCGGCCGCGAGATGCTGATGGCAGCCGCACTGGGCACCGGACCGGTCGCGGACGCCTTCAACGCCGCCTTCCAGTTCCCCAATACGTTTCGCCGGCTGTTCGCCGAGGGCGCCTTCAACGCCGCCTTCGTGCCGCTGTTCGCCAAGGAAATCGAGACGCACGGCACCGACGGCGCCAAGCGTTTCTCGGAAGAAGTGTTCGGGGTCCTGTTCTCGGCGCTCTTGGCGCTGACCATCGCCATGGAACTGGCGATGCCGCTGATCGTGCGCTACCTGGTGGCGCCGGGCTTCGCCGACACGCCGGGCAAGTTCGAGACGACCGTCACGCTTGCGACGATCATGTTCCCCTATCTCATCTGCATGTCGCTCGCCGCCATGATGGCGGGGATGCTGAACTCGCTGCGCCGCTATTTCGCGGCGGCCATCGCGCCGGCTTTCCTCAACATCATCCTGATCAGCGTGCTTGGCTACGCCTGGTACCATGGGCTGGATGCACATGCTGTCGGCTTCGCCCTGTCCTGGGGCGTGCTGGCGGCGGGCATGGTGCAACTCGCCATCGTCTGGGTGGCGGTGCGCAATGCCGGCATCTCGATCGGCTTCCGCCGGCCGAAGATGACGCCGAACGTGAAACGGCTCCTGATCCTGGCGCTGCCGGCGGCGATCACCGGCGGCATCACCCAGATCAACCAGCTGATCGGCACGGCCATCGCCTCGGCGCAGGACAGTGCCGTCTCCTCGCTGGCCTATGCCGACCGCGTCTACCAGCTGCCGCTCGGTGTCGTCGGCGTCGCGGTGGCGATCGTCCTGCTGCCCGAGCTGTCGCGGGCGCTGAAGTCGGGCAACCTGATCGAGGCTGCCAATCTGCAGAACCGCTCCGTCGAATTCACCCTTTTCATGACCTTGCCTGCGGCGGCGGCGCTGTGGGTGATGTCGGAGCCGATCGTGCGGCTGGTCTACGAGCGCGGCGCCTTCGCCGCCAACCATTCGACCCCTGTCGTGGCGGCGATCCTTGCGATCTTCGGTCTCGGCCTGCCGGCCTTCGTCCTGATCAAGGCCTTCACCCCAGGCTATTTCGCCCGCGAGGACACGCGCACGCCGATGATCTTCGCCGCAATCTCCGTGGCGGTGAACGTCGCCACCGCGCTGACGCTGTTCCCGAGGATGGGCGCGCCCGGAATCGCCGTGGCGTCGGCCGTCGCCGGCTGGGTCAACGCGCTGATGCTGCTTGCCGTGCTGATCCGGCGCGGCCATTGGGGTCGCGACGTTCCGCTCTTGAAACGCATTCCGCGCCTCGTGCTGTCAGCGGTGGTAATGGGGGTCGCCCTCTATTTCGCCGAGCATTATTTCGCCGTCAGGCTCGGACCGGGCTCGCCGCTGGTGATCAAGGCAACGACCGTGCTGGCGCTGGTGGCGGGCGGGGCGACGCTCTATTTCGTCACGGCGTTCGCCACGGGCGGCGCCGATTTCGGCATGATCCGCAGGAATGTGAAACGTGGCTCAGGCAAGGCGGCGGTCAAGGACCCGTCCCAGGATTTATAGTGTCTGCGCCGCCCCTCATTGCCCTGCCGGGCATTTCTCCCCGTAGAACGGGGAGAAAGAGGCTGAGCGGGCTACGGCGCTTTTTCTCCCCGTCACTATACGGGGAGAAATGTCCGGCAGGACAATGAGGGGCGGCGCGAACCTGTCAGGACGAAGTCATCCGCCCAGCGGCCCAACTTCCGCCTCTTGATCCCGTCCGCCCCTTCGTTCATAAGCGCGCCGTCGAAAGACTTTCGCCGCGTGCGAAACGGCCCTCCACAAGCCACGAGGAAATCCATGTCCGCCTTCAAGCCACTCGTCTTCTCCGGCGTCCAGCCGACCGGCAATCTGCATCTCGGCAACTATCTCGGCGCCATCAAGAAATTCGTCGCCCTGCAGGATACGTCCGACTGCATCTACTGCGTCGTCGACCTGCATTCGCTGACCGCGCAACTCGTCCATGACGACCTTGCCGACCAGACGCGGTCGATCACCGCGGCGTTCCTCGCCTCCGGCATCGACCCGAAGAAGCACATCGTCTTCAACCAGTCGCGGGTGATGCAGCATGCCGAGCTCGCCTGGATCTTCAATTGCGTCGCGCGCATCGGCTGGATGAACAAGATGACGCAGTTCAAGGACAAGGCCGGCAAGGACCGCGAGAATGCCTCGCTGGGCCTGCTCGCCTATCCCTCGCTGATGGCGGCCGACATCCTGCTTTATCGCGCCACCCATGTGCCGGTGGGCGAGGACCAGAAGCAGCATCTGGAATTGACCCGCGACATCGCCCAGAAATTCAACAACGATTTCTCCAACCGCATCGCCGGTCTTGGCGTCGGCGTCGAGATGCAGGTCGGCGAGGAGACGGTGAACGGCTTCTTCCCGATCACCGAACCGGTCATCGGCGGCCCGGCGGCGCGCATCATGAGCCTGCGCGACGGGTCGAAGAAAATGTCGAAGTCGGACCCATCGGATCTGTCGCGCATCAACCTGACCGACGATGCCGACACCATCTCGAAGAAGATCCGCAAGGCCAAGACCGACCCGGAGGCCTTGCCGAGCGAGGTCGACGGACTGGAAAGCCGGCCCGAGGCGGAGAACCTGGTCGGCATCTATGCGGGCCTCGCGGAAATGTCGAAGGCCGATGTGCTGAAGCAATTCGGCGGCCAGCAATTCTCCGTGTTCAAGCCGGCGCTGGCCGATCTCGCGGTGGAGAAACTGGCGCCGATCGCCAGCGAGATGCGCCGCATCCAGGGCGACCGCGCCTATGTCGACGCGGTGCTCCGGGATGGCGGCGAACGCGCCGGCGTGCTCGCCGAGACGACTATGAAGACGGTGCGCGACATTATCGGGCTGCTGCAGGGCTAAGCCCGATCGTCAATGCGCCGCCTCGTACCGGTCCAAGACATACTGGCCTATGGCCGGCGGCTTGCCGCCGGCCTGCCGCGGTGGCAGATTGCGGCCGAAAAGATACCGAGTAGATAGACATGGTCTCCAAACGCCTCAGCCGCGAAGCCGGTCATCGCAGGAAATTCCTGACGATCATCGATGACACGCCGGAATGCGAACGCGCCGTCGCCTACGCTTCGAAGCGGGCGCAGAGCACCAGCGGCACGCTGGTGCTGCTCTATGTCATCGTGCCGGACGACTTCCAGCACTGGCTGGGCGTCGAGAAGATCATGCGCGAGGAGGCGAACGCCACGGCGCGCGCGGCGCTGGACGGCTACGCCAACAAGGTGCGCCAGAAGCTCGGCATCGAACCGGAGATGGTCGTGCGCGAAGGCAAGCCGACCGAAGAGATCCACAAGCTGATCGAGGAAGACCAGGACATCGCCATTCTCGTGCTGGCGGCCGGCGCCGGCAAGGAAGGGCCGGGCCCGCTGGTCGGTGCCGTGGCCGGCAAGGGTGCCGCTTTCCCCATTCCGGTCACCGTTGTACCGCAGAATCTGTCGGATGAGGAAATCGACAGCCTCGCCTGAGGCCCGCCCGGGATTCATCTCCCCAGCCAGCAAAAACATTCCGCCGGCCGGCCGTTCCGGCGATGCGTTTCGCTTGAATGTCCCGCCGATAGAGCCTATTTAGAACTATTCCAAACTAGTTGCCCAAAACGGGCATGGAGACGGCCATGTTCATTCAGACCGAGTCGACGCCCAATCCCGCAACGTTGAAGTTCCTGCCTGGCAAGGAAGTGCTGCTCGAAGGCACCGCCGATTTCCGCGATGCTGACAGTGCGGCGACGGCCTCGCCGCTGGCTGGGCGGCTGTTCGAAATCCCTGGCGTCACTGGCGTGTTCTTCGGCTATGATTTCATCACCGTGTCGAAGGACGGTCCGGACTGGCAGCACCTGAAGCCGGCGATCCTCGGCGCCATCATGGAGCATTTCATGTCCGGCGCGCCTGTCATGGCCAAGGCCGGCCCCGCCGCCGAGACCAGCCAGACGGGCGAATTCTACGACAAGGCCGACGAGGAGCTCGTCATCACCATCAAGGAGTTGCTCGACACGCGCGTGCGCCCGGCGGTCGCCCAGGACGGCGGCGACATCACCTTCCGTGGCTTCGAGAACGGCACCGTGTTCCTGCACATGAAAGGTGCCTGTGCCGGTTGCCCGTCCTCGACGGCGACGTTGAAGCACGGCATCCAGAACCTGCTTCGCCATTTCGTGCCGGAAGTACAGCAGGTCGAACAGGTTTCCTGATTCTTCTTCCGCGCCGCCAGTCGATCTGCGAGCGCGGCCTGAAACATCCTATCCGCGAACAACAAAAAACCGGGCCGAATTGCCCGGTTTTCTGTTTGGGACGTCCGTTGTTGCCTAGACGGTCCGCGTATGAAAGGTGACTTCCAATTTAACCACGATATGTCGAAAAAGCGGACAGGCTTCCCGGCATCATGGCCTAAAGAACGATGACCTTGGCGCCGACCTCGGCGCGATCATAGAGGTCGATGACATCCTGGTTCATCAGCCGGATGCAGCCCGACGACATCGCCTTGCCGATCGAGTTCCATTCCGGGCTGCCGTGCAGGCGGTAGCCCATGTCGCCGCCCTTGTTGAACAGGTACATGGCGCGCGCGCCGAGCGGGTTCTTCAGGCCTGGATCCATGCCGCCGGCGAACTTGGCGAGTTCGGGCTGGCGCTTGATCATCTGCGAGGGCGGCGTCCAGGTCGGCCATTCGCGCTTGATGGCGATATGGGCGGTGCCGTGCCATTCGAAGCCCTCGCGGCCGACGCCGATGCCGTAGCGGATAGCCCGGCCATCACCCTCGACGAAGTACAGGAACTTGTTCTGCGTATCGACGATGATGGTGCCCGGCTTTTCCTTGGTGTCGTAGCTGACTTCCTGGCGATGGTACTTCGAGGGCACCTTCTCGATCGGGATGCGCGGCAGCTGGTAACCGGCATCGGTCACCGCGCCATAGTCGTTGGAAAAGATCTGCCCGCCGATGGTGCTGCAACCGGCAATAGCGGTGGACAGCGCCAATGCGCCAAGTATTGCAAGCGACTTCATGCGCATGTGGTGATCCGGTGCCCTGCCCAAACTGGAGCGGCACGAGTCGGCCGCTTTCTCGCCATCATTCATGCTGGCATTTGCTTTGCTTGCCAAGCACACGATGCCTATATGCGGGGACTTACGTGCTGGTATGCGTATCACTATGGCATTTCGGCAACATACCTCACCGGATTGTGAAGGAAATTCAATGAGGCCTGAATCACAGGCCCCGCAAAATCGAGGACCCGCCATGAATGTCGGCGACGCCGCCCACCGCTCAGGCCTGCCTGCCAAGACCATCCGCTACTACGAGGAGATCGGCCTGATCGCGCCCGCGCGCGCCGCCAATGGCTACCGCGATTATTCGGGCGACGACATCCACCGGCTGGCCTTCCTACGCCGCGCGCGCAATCTCGGCTTTTCCATAGACGATTGCCGTCAGCTGATGGCGCTCTACAGGGATCGCGGCCGCGCCAGCCACGATGTGCGCGCGATCGCCGCCGCCCATGTCACGGCCATCGAGGAGAAAGTGCGCGAATTGCAATCGATGCGCTCGACGCTGCAGAAGCTCGTCCACGCCTGCCATGGCGACGAGCGGCCGGATTGTCCGATCCTGGATGATATGGCGGGGGCGGCGTTAGTCGGCGACAAACCCCAGCGCAGGATCGATGGACAACGTGTTGAAGACGGTGATCAACGCCAGGGTGCCGAAGGGCGACAAGCCGGATAGGTGTTGGCGGTGCGAGCGGCCTTGCTACTTCTCCGTGAAGGCCGCCAGCATTGGTTCGTGTGGTATATTGCATGCTCTAATATGAGCGTAGGATATAGGCACTGCCGCTGTCCCACTGACCGGTGACCCCAGTGATCGGAGAGACCGCATGACCCGCGACCAGATGCTCGCCCACCTTCGCGCCGCCGATGCGGTCGCTCGCGAGGCTGCCGCGCACGGCCACCATCCGTTCGGTGCGGTGCTGGTCGGCCCCGACGACGCGATCCTCATGCGCCAAGGCAATATCGACACCGTGCATCATGCCGAGACCGAACTTGCCCGGCGCGCGGCGGCAGCCTATTCGCCGGAGTTTCTCTGGACATGCACGCTGGTCTCGACCGGCGAGCCCTGTGCGATGTGCACCGGAACGCTCTACTGGGCAAATATCGGCCGGCTGGTCTACGGCTTCGAGGAAACCGAACTCCTCGCGCTGACTGGCGACCATCCCGAAAACCCGACGATGAGCCTGTCCTCGCGCATTGTGCTCGGCTCTGGACAGAAGAAGATCGAGGTTCACGGCCCCTTCCCCGAAATTGCGGACGAACTGGTCTCGGTGCACCGTGGCTTCTGGCAGCGGTAGGGGTTCATTGCGCCCAAGGGGTGGGTTGTCAAATATCCAATCGCCGGGTTCAAACCGTGAACAAAATCTGGCATGGTGCCTGCCATGCCAATCATCTCCCCGATTCCCCTGAATCCTCTGATCGACGGCCGCCAGTCCGAGCGCGCCATGCTGGTGCGGCGCGGCGTGCAGCGGTTGCTGATGCAAATGGGCGCGCATGTACTGCCTGAACTGTCACTGGCCACCGGCCGCCGAGCCGACCTGGTGGCGCTGACCCGGCAGGGCGACATCTGGATCATCGAGATCAAATCCTCGATCGAGGATTTTCGCGTCGACCGCAAATGGCCTGATTACCGGCTACATTCCGACCGTTTTTTCTTCGCCACCCATCCCGGCGTGCCGGCGGAGATTTTTCCGGAAGAGTGCGGGTTCATCCTCTCCGACGGCTATGGCGCTGAAATCCTGCGCGACGCACCCGAACACCGCATGGCGGCGGCAACGCGCAAGGCGCTGATGCTGCGCATCGCGCGCGCCGGTGCTTCGCGGCTGCTCTCGGCGGAGCTTGCGGGTGTCGCGGTGCCGGTGCTCGAGGGGGAAAGCGAGTAGCGGCTGGCAATTGCGCCAAGTGTCAACGGCAGCTTCGCAGAACCAAGGCCTGCAAAACCCGCTCTACTCCCCCACTTCCTCCCCACCCGCCGCCGGCGCCATCAGCAATAGGGCGGCGCCAAGCAGCGCGGCAACGAATGAACCCGCGAGAATGCCAACCTTGACCGCGTCCTGCAGCGCCATGTCGCTGGCGAAGGCGAGCAGGCCGATGAACAGGCTCATGGTGAAGCCGATGCCGCACAGCAGCGAGATGCCCAGCATGTGCATCCAGCCTGCATGGGCCGGCAGGTCCGCAAGGCCGAAGCGGATGGCGAGCGCGGAGGAGCCGAACACGCCGACCAACTTGCCGACGACGAGACCGGCCGCGACGCCCAGCGTCAACGGCTCGATCAGGGCGCCGAAACTCAGGCCGGCGAGCGAAACGCCGGCATTGGCAAAGCCGAAGATCGGGATGACGATGAACGCCACCAGCTTGTGCAGGCCATGCTCGAGCCGGTGCAGCGGCGAATGGTCGAGATCGTGGCCGATCCCGGCGGAGCGTTCGAGCGGAATGGTGAGCGCCAACGCAACGCCGGCCAGCGTGGCATGGACGCCCGACTTCAGCACCAGCACCCACAGGATGGCGCCAAGCACGAGATAGGGCACCAGGCGCATCATCCGCATGCGGTTGAGCACGACAAGCACGGCAATGACCGCGAAGGCCGCGCCGAGATAGGCCAGCGACAGGCCGCTGGTGTAGAATATGGCGATGATGATGACCGCGCCGAGGTCGTCGATGATGGCAAGCGCGGTCAGGAAGACCTTCAGTGAAGCCGGCACGCGGCTGCCGAGCAGCGACAGCACGCCAAGCGCGAAGGCGATATCGGTGGCGGTCGGGATCGCCCAGCCGGACAGTGCGGCCGGATTGTTGCTGTTGACGGCGACATAGACCAGCGCCGGCACCACCATGCCGCCTGCCGCGGCGATGCCGGGCAGCACCCTGCGCGGCCAGGTCGAGAGCTGGCCATCCAGCATCTCGCGCTTGATCTCCAGCCCGACGAGCAGGAAGAACACCGCCATCAGCCCGTCATTGACCCAGTGCGAGACACTGAGCGGGCCGAGATAGGCGTGGAGAACGGCGAAATAGGTTTCGGCGAGCGGCGAATTGGCGACGATCAGGGCAAGGGCGGCCGCAACCATCAGGATGATGCCGCCGGCCGCCTCGCTGTCGAGGAATTCGCGGAAGACGGAAACCGGCCTTTGCTTCTGATCCTGCATGTCGCCTCCGTCATGCCGCCTGCTCGGCGGGCTTCATTGTCCAGGCGTCGGCGCTGCCCCTCACCTGCCTGCCGGCATCCTCTCCCCGTATAGTGACGGGGAGAGGGGCGCTGTTATCGCCGATTTCGCCAACCGCCGATGTCGCAACATGGCGCCGCCTTGCGGCAGGCCGCTTTCCCCGTCACTATACGGGGAGAAATGCCCGGCAGGGCAATGAGGGGCGGCACTGACCCATCTAATAGGCGGTCTCTACTGCGCGTTGTAAACTGATATTGGTCTGATGCCCCGCGTGGTTGACGCGCCTCAGCGCGGCGCGCGCTTGGCCAGGATCCGCTGCAGCGTGCGGCGATGCATGTTGAGCCGGCGCGCGGTCTCGGAGACGTTGCGTTCGCACATTTCGTAGACGCGCTGGATATGTTCCCAGCGGACACGGTCGGCCGACATCGGGTTTTCCGGCGGGGCGGCGCGCTCGCCGGTGGTGCGGGTCAGTGCGGCAAAGACATCGTCGGCATCGGCGGGCTTCGAAAGATAGTCGACGGCGCCCAGTTTCACCGCCGTCACCGCGGTGGCGATGTTGCCGTAGCCGGTCAGGATGATGGTGCGGGAATCCTCGCGCTTCTCGCGGATGGCGGCGACCACGTCGAGGCCGTTACCGTCGCCCAGCCGCATGTCGACCACGGCATAGGCGGGCGGATTGGCGCGGGCCTTGCCCACGGCCTCCTCGACGCTCTCCGCCGTCTCGACCACGAAGCCCCTGGTTTCCATGGCACGGGCCAGACGGGTCAGGAACGGCTTGTCGTCGTCGACGATCAGAAGCGAGGTGTCCTCGCCTTCAACCATAGGCCCACTGTTTTCATCGCCTGTCATCGTCTTAAAAAATTCCTGCTGCCTTATTTTTACGCAGATATAGTTTTGCGGGGCTATTGTCCAATTTACGCAGTGTCAAACATGGTCGCCGGGGACGATTGCGGGTTCAGGAAGACAGTTCTCGGCCACGAAATCCGCACCACCGCCCCTTCGCCGAGGCCGCTCGAATTGCGAAAATCGAGCGTGGCGCCAGACCGTTCGAGCAAAGTCTTGGCGATGAACAGGCCGAGCCCGAGGCCGCCGCCAGCTTCCGTACCCTGGCGTGTCGACATATAGGGCTCGCCAATGCGGTCGATGATCTCGGGCGGAAAACCCGGGCCGTCATCGGTGATCGAGAAGGAGACCATCGCCTCGTCCCAGCTCCAGCGCACGGTGACGCTGTTGCGGGCGAAATCGACGGCATTCTCGACCAGGTTGCCGAGGCCGTAGATGACACCCGGATTGCGCCGCCCGACAGGCTCCGGCCCAGTCCGGTCACCGGGGCGGAGCTTGATCGAAATGCCGAAGTCGCGATGCGGCGCGGTGACCTCCTCGACCAGCGAGGTCAGCGGCAGGCGCGACAGATGCGCCTCGCCCTCCGACGACAGGCTGGTCAGGCGCTTGAGGATTTCGCGGCAGCGCTCGCTCTGCGAGCGCAGCAGCTTCACGTCTTCCCCGTATTTCGGATCGGTGCCGAGCGCCTTCTCCATTTCCTTGGCGACCAGCGTGATGGTGGCGAGCGGCGTGCCGAGTTCGTGCGCGGCGGCGGCGGCCAACCCGTCGAGCGCGGAAAGATGCTGCTCGCGCTGCAGCACCAGTTCGGTGGCGGCAAGCGCGTTGGCCAGAAGCCGGGCCTCGGCGGCCACCCGAAAGGCGTACATGGCGGTGAAGGCGATGGACGACAGCACCGCCATCCACATGCCTGCAACATACACGAAGGGCATGGCCAGCGGTGCGTCCTCATGCCAGGGCAGCGGCAGATGGCGGAAGACCAGCAAGGTCGCCGCTATCATCACCAGCCCACCAAGGATGGCGGTGAGCCGAAGGGGAAGCGACGTCGCCGAAATGACGACCGGCACGGTCATCAGCAGCGAGAACGGGTTGGTCAGGCCACCGGTCATGTAGAGCAGGCCGGCAAGCTGCAGGCTGTCGAAGATCAGGATGCCGAAGGCGGCGAACGGGGTGAGCCTATGCGCGGCCGGAAACCGGAAGGCCAGAAACAGGTTCATCCAGGCCGAACAGGCGATCAGCGCAAAACACAGGCTGACCGGCAGCGGGAATTTCAGGCCGTAGGCGACGACAAGAACCGTCAGGCTCTGGCCGACAATGGCAAGCCAGCGCAGCCGGATCAGCGTGTTGAGGCGCAGCCGCTGGCTTTGCTGGAAATCGGGCGTGTTCAGGATGTTGATCATGGCCATGGATTACAGCCGCGGGATGGACAGCGCTAGTAGCGGCGCAAAGGGACATTCGGGATTGGCCGAGGCCTCAAAACTTCGTCATCCCAGGGCGGAGCAGGAGCGTAGCTCCGTCGCGGAGACCCTGGGATCCATTCCGTGACCTTCGACCTGGTGCGGCTGGGCAGGATTCCGCGCCGACGTAGCCACCTTGAAGTCGCGGCATGGATCCTTGGGTCTGCGCCGCGTCGCTACGCTCCTTGCTTCGCCCGTGGATGACGAAGTGATTGATGCTTTCGCGAAATTTTCGAGGGAAGTCCCGCTGACCCAAGCGGCCCGCCAAAGCGCCCATGGCTAGGTCCCGCGCGGTTTGGCGCGGGCGGTCGCGACGGCGAACAGCGGATTCTCCGGCCAGACATGCTTGGGATAGCGGCCGCGCATGTCGGCGCGTACATCGGCCCAGGAGCCGCGCCAGAAGCCTGGGAGGTCGCGCGTCGTCTGGATCGGCCGATGCGCCGGCGACAACAGTTCGAGTGTCAACGGCACGGTGCCGTTGGCGATCGAAGGATGGCGGTCGAGGCCGAACAGTTCCTGGACGCGGACCGCCAGAACCGGCCATTCGCCGTCATAGCGGATCGGCACGTGACTGCCCGACGGGACGTCGAAATGGGTCGGCGCCAGCGCATCGACCTTGCGCTGCAGGTCATGCGGCACGAGCGACGACAGCCCGGCCGCGATCACACCAGCATCGATGGCAGCCAGGGACGCCGCACCGGACAGAAACGGCAGCAGCCAGTCATCGAGGCGCTCGATGAGCGTTTCATCCGACATGTCTGGCCAGGGCGCGCCTAAGCCCTTGTGAAGCCAGGACAGCCGCTGGCGCAGCGTCTGAGCCTCCTTGCTCCAGGTCAGGAGGGAAAGCCCATGCTCGCGCAAGGCCTCAAGAATAGCGCGGTCGGCATCGGCGCCGGCCGGCGGAGGCAGCATACGTTCGGCGAGTGTGATGGCGCCGAGGCGCACGGTTTCGCGCACCCGCACGGCGCGGCGCTCGCGATCGAAACTCGTCTGCCTGCGCGTTTCGATCTTGCCGCCAAGGGCTGACCGGATATCCTCCTCGCTGATTGCCGCCGCCGCCGTGATGCGGGCATTCTGCGCCTTGCCCTGGAGGTCGGCGACGACCAGAAAGGGTTCGCCCGCCAACGGATCGGCAGCGTCGAGCATGGCGCCGGAGCCATTGGCCAGCACGAAACGGCCGCGCTCGCCGCGCGCCTTGGCGACGCGGTCCGGCCAGGCATGGATGAGCAGGGTCCCGGCGTGAACAGCTCCGCTGGTCTTCGCATCGCCGACCTGCCTGGCCAGGCGCTCGGCAAGCTGGCGCGCCGACGTGGCACGTGGCGATTTCTCGCCGCGAAAGCGCATCAGCCTCCGTTCGAGATCGGCACCGTCGCCGCCAAGGCCGCGTTCGGTGAGCAACACCGCAAGCATGGCCGCCTCGCCGGCATGACCGCTGCCGGCCGCCTCGGCGACCATATGCGCCAGCCGCACCGGCAAGGCGAGCTTGCGGATCGAAGCGCCCGCTTCCGTCAAGCGCCCGGCCTCGTCGATGGCATCGAGCGCGCGCAGCAGCGCCCTTGCTTCATTGAGTGCCGGCGCCGGCGGCGGATCGAGGAAGGCAAGTCTGGTTGGATCGGCGACGCCGAAGGCGGCGCAGTCGAGCAGCAGGCCGGAAAGGTCCGCCTCGAGGATTTCCGGCGGCGTGAAGGCGGGCAGTGCCGCCGTCTGCTCGGCGCGCCACAGCCGGATCGCGACGCCGGCCTGCGTGCGACCGGCGCGGCCGGCGCGCTGGTCGGCGGAAGCCTTGCTGACGCGAACTGTCTCCAGCCGTGTCAGGCCGCTGGCCGGTTCATAGCGCGGCAGCCGCGACAGGCCGGAATCGATGACGACGCGCACGCCGTCGATGGTAATCGAGGTCTCGGCGATCGAGGTCGCCAGCACCACCTTGCGGCGGCCCGCCGGTGCCGGCTTAATCGCCGCGTCCTGCGCCTTGCCGTCGAGTTGACCATAGAGCGGGACGATATCGGTGTCGGCGCCGACCTTGCCGGACAGCCGCTCGGCGGTGCGCTCGATCTCGCGCTGGCCGGGCAGGAAGGCAAGCAGGCTGCCGCTCTCGTCGGCAAGGGCGGAGCGGATCGCCCTGGCCATGGCATCCTCGATTGCCGCGCCAGCCGGCCGTTCGTCGTACCTGACATCGACAGGGAAGGCGCGGCCCTGGCTTTCGATCACCGGCGCGCCCGACAGGAGTTTCGCGACCCGTGCGCCGTCGAGCGTCGCCGACATCACCAGCAGGCGCAGATCCGGCCGCAGTGCGCCCTGGACGTCGAGGGCGAGAGCGAGACCGAAATCGCCGTCGAGCGAGCGCTCGTGGAATTCGTCGAAAATGACCGCCGAAACGCCGGGCAGTTCAGGGTCGTCAAGAATCATCCGCGACAGAACGCCCTCGGTGACGACCAGGATTTTCGTCCGTGCCGAGGTGCGGTTTTCCATCCGCATGGCATAGCCCACCGTAGCGCCCGGCTCCTCCCCAAGCAGTTCGGCCATGCGGCGCGCGGCGGCGCGGGCGGCGAGCCGGCGCGGTTCGAGCAACACGATCTTGCCCGTGCCCGCCCAGGGCGCATCGAGCAGCGCCAACGGCACCAGCGTGGTCTTGCCGGCGCCGGGTGGCGCCACCAGCACGGCGCTGTTGCCGGAGCCGAGCGCCTCGCTCAGCGCCGGCAGCACGGCGGATACTGGAAGCTCCGGCAAGGACTTGGTCGTCATTGCGCCCGCATATCAGCCGTCACGGGGGCGGTGCAACTTATCGAATTGCGGCGACTCAAAGCCGGGTGCGCGAAAACGGGTTCCAGCGCACCGTACCCAGCCGCACTTCTTCGCGCACCATGGTCAGCAGGCCGGAGCCGCCGACGACCCCGAGGCCGACAAGCGACAGCCAGTCCGGATATTCCTGGAAGAACAGCGCGCCGAGGATCACCGCCCAGACGATCTGCGAATAATGCGTCGGCGCGATCCGGTTGGCGGGGGCGTATTTGGCGGCCAGCAATTGCAGCAATTGTCCGCCTGCGGTGAAGGCGCCCGCCATCACCAGCCAGACCAGCTGCTTTCCATCCGGAACGGTGAAGGAGGTCGCGGCGGCACCGATGCCGTTGAACAGCAGTCCGTACCCGATCAGTACGCCGAGAATGGTTGTGCGTTTTTCCCGCTGCGCCAGCGAACGCATCAGGATGACGTTGGTGGCGGCGAGGAAAGCGATGATGAAAGCGGCAAGGTGGCCTAGGTGCAACTCGCGAAAGCCCGGCCTGACCACCAGCATGACGCCGGCGAAGCCGGCGACCACCGCCAGCCAGCGCCAGGGGCCAACCTTCTCCTTGAGGATCACGGTGGAAAGAATGGTGACGCAGAGCGGCGCCAGAAAGATAAGCGCATAGGCCTCGGCCAGCGGAATGGTGGTGAAGGCATAGACGCTGAGCACGCCTGATGCGATGCCGGCCCAGGCCCGCGCCTGCACCGCCCAGGGACGTTTGGTGCGCCAGAAATCACGCCAGCGCTCGCTGGCCGGCCGGCTGAAGAAAAGGAAGCAGCCGGCGAACAATGTCGAGAAGAAGCCGATCTCGAACACCGTGAATTGGCCGCCCAGGCTCTTGATAACGGCATCGCTGCACGAATAGCTTGCATAGGCGATGAGGGCGAGCAGGATTCCGTTCGGCACGTTTTTTCATTTCCGGGAGAGAATAGTTGAAAATACTGGCGCTCGGTGCGCATCCGGACGACATCGAGATCTTCATGTTCGGTACGATGGCCGCCTATGCCGCGCAAGGCGCAGCACTCACTTTTGCCGTGGCCACCCATGGTGCCAGGGGCGGCAAGAGCGATCCCTCCGTTCTGGCTCGTGTCCGCCGCGAGGAAGCGATGGCCGCCGCCGCGCTGCTCGGGGCCGCGCCGCGCTTTCTCGACTTTCCCGATGGCGGCCTAGTGGCGGATGCCGCCCTGATCGATGCGCTGAAAACGCTGATCAGCGAAATCGGGCCGGACCTCGTGATCACGCACGCGCCCAACGACTACCACGCCGACCACCGCGGATTGTCGGACGGGGTGCGCATCGCGGCGTCGTTCGGCGTCCCCGTGCTGCATGCCGACACGATGGGCGGCACCGGATTCTCGCCGACGCACTATGTCGATGTTTCCGCCCATGCCGAGATCAAGGCCAGGGCAATCCGCATGCACCAGTCGCAGGACCCGGATCGCTTCGTAGATATCGCCCGGACGCAAAACCTTTTTCGCTCAGGCCAATGCAATGGCGCACCGGGGTCGCAGGCTGAAGCCTTTCGCTTCGAACCGATGTTTCCCTTCGGGGATATCCGCGCGCTGCTGCCGCCGGCGCCCCCGATCCGGACGGTGATGATGAGCACCAGGCGGGTCGACTGACCCCTCGGAGCACGTCCACACTCCGCGATCATCCGACCGGCGCTCGGCGCTTTTCCCAACGTTTTCAGATACCGGCGCAAACATGCTGCGGCGCAGCAACGAATTCGCTTGCGTTGTTTAGTAAAAAGAGCATCACTAAACAAATTACTAAACATCTGCGGCGCGACGATGCCGCCATGTTTGGGCCTCTGAGGAGAGAGGTTGAGAGTTCTTGAAACCGTCATCCGGACGTGTTTCACAAATGGGAGGAAGGCATGAAATCGAGCTTTAAACTGGCTTTGGGACTGACCTCTGCGATTGCAGCGTCGACAGCCGTCTCGAACGCCGCGCACGCTGAAGACCTGACGCTGTGCTGGGCCGCCTGGGACCCGGCCAACGCGCTTGTCGAACTGTCGAAGGATTTCACCAAGGAAACCGGCATCGGCATGAAATTCGAATTCGTGCCGTGGACCAACTATGCAGACCGTTTCCTCAATGAGCTGAACTCGCACGGCAAGCTCTGCGACCTGATCATCGGCGACAGCCAGTGGATCGGCGGCGCGGCCGAGAACGGCCACTACGTCAAGCTGAACGACTTCTTCGACAAGGAGAAGATCAGCATGGACGACTTCGTACCGGCGACCGTGGTGGGCTATTCCGAATGGCCGAAGAACACGCCGAATTACTGGGCGCTGCCGGCCATGGGCGACGTCGTCGGCTGGACCTATCGCAAGGACTGGTTCTCCAAGCCCGAACTGCAGAAGGAGTTCAAGGAGAAGTATGGCTGGGATCTCGGCCCGCCTGCCACCTTCGACCAGTTGAAGCAGATCGCCGAATTCTTCCAGAAGCGGCAGATCGACGGCAAGACGGTCTACGGCGCCTCGATCTACACCGAGCGCGGTTCCGAAGGCATCACCATGGGCGCGATGGACGTGCTCTACAGCTATGGCTTCCAGTACGAAAACCCGAAGAAGCCCTACGAGATGGAAGGCTTCGTCAACTCCGAGAAATCGGTCAAGGGGCTGGAATTCTACAAGGCTCTCTATGACTGCTGCACCCCACCCGGCGCCTCGAACAGCTACATGGGTGAAGGCGTCGATGCCTTCAAATCCGGCCAGGTGGCGATGCACATGAACTTCGCCTTCACATGGCCGGGCCTGCAGAAGGACGAGAACGTCGGCGGCGACAAGATCGGCTATTTCGTCAACCCGAAGGGTCCTGACGGCGACCAGTTCGCCCAGCTCGGCGGCCAGGGCATTTCGGTGGTGTCCTATTCCGACAAGCAGGAAGCGGCGCTGAAATACATCAAGTGGTTCGCCAACAAGGACGTGCAGGCCAAGTGGTGGTCGCTCGGCGGCTATTCCTGCCTGAACGCGGTGGTGAAGGATCCGAAATTCCCCGCCAGCCAGCCCTATGCTCAGACCTTCCTCGACTCGATGGCCATCGTGAAGGACTTCTGGGCCGAGCCGAGCTACGCGCCGCTGTTGCAGGCCTCTCAGAAGCGCTTCCACGACTATGTCGTCGCCGGCCAGGGTTCGGCCAAGGATGCGCTCGACGGGCTGGTCAAGGACTGGACCCAAGTGTTCCAGGACGATGGCAAGATGTAACTGGGGCAAGATGTAACCGGCTCCTCCCGAGCCAGGCCCAAGCGTCCCGTGCCGCCCTTGGCACGGGACGCAGTTCAGATAAATTCCATGATAGAGACGACCCAAGTGACCGAAGCAGGACTTACCATGCTCAATCGGACCGCGGAGAACGTTGCCCGGGCGACCCCGGAACCGTTGGCGCGCAAGGTCCGGGGCATCAGCGACAAGGGCCTCGCCTGGCTGTTCATCTCGCCGACGATCCTGTTGCTGCTCGCTATCAATATCTTCCCGCTGTTCTGGGCGATCTATCTGTCGTTCACCAATTTTCGCGCCAACCGCCCGAACGAGGTGGTGAAGAACCTCGGTTTCGCCAACTACCAGCGCATCCTCGGCGACCAGGACATTTGGATCGCCATGCAAACGACAGCGCATTTCGTGTTCTGGACCATCCTGTTGCAGACGCTGATCGGCTTCACGCTGGCCTGGCTGATCGACAGGAAGTTCCGCGGCCACGCTTTCTGGACGACGCTGATCCTGGTGCCGATGATGCTGTCGCCGGCGGTGGTCGGCAATTTCTGGCGCTTCCTCTACGAACCCCAGATCGGCCTGTTTTCCTATGTCATCTCGTTCGTGTCGGGCATCCCGCCGACAAGCATCCAGATGCTTTCCAACGTCTCGCTGGCACCGTGGTCGATCATCATCGTCGACACCTGGATGTGGACGCCCTACGTGATGCTGATCTGCCTCGCGGGCCTGCGTTCGATCCCCGAATATATCTATGAGGCGGCCGAGGTCGACCGCGCCTCCAACTGGCGGCAGTTCTGGTCGATCACACTGCCGATGGCGCTGCCCTTCATCATGCTGGCGGTGCTGTTTCGCGGCATCGAGAACTTCAAGATGTTCGACATGGTCAATCTGCTGACCGGCGGCGGGCCGGGCTCGACCACCGAGGTGGCCTCGATCACGCTGAAACGGCAAGCCTTCGAAAGCTGGCGCACCGGCTATTCCTCGGCCTTCGCCATCATCCTGTTCGTCGCGGTGTTCGGTCTCGCCAACATCTACGTCAAGGCGCTCAACAAGGTGAAGCAGAGATGAGCCTGACCACAGCCCATTCGGTCGTCGCCCCCTCGGCAAGTTCGAAGCGCATCGCCGGCGCGATCATCATCGCCTATGCGCTGATCTCGATCGTGCCGCTCTTGTGGATCTTCGCCACCAGCTTCAAGACGCCGCCGGATTCGATCGCCTATCCGCCCAAGATCGTGTTCCAGCCGAGCATCGAGGGCTACTGCAACCTGTTCACCACGCGCACGAGGCAGACGCCGGAATACATCAATTCGCTGGGGCCGGCGACTGGCTTCTGCGACGAGACCGTGCGCAAGCGCAACATGGTGATCGCCGGACCATCCAACTTCCTGCCGCGCTTCATCAATTCGCTGGTCATCGCCTTCGGCTCGACCTTCTGCGCCGTCTTTCTCGGCACGCTGTCGGCCTATGGCTTCTCGCGCTTCAAGGTGCCGCTCGCCGACGACCTTCTGTTCTTCATCCTGTCGACACGCTTCATGCCGCCTATCGCGGTCGCTATTCCCATCTACCTGATGTACCGCGAACTCGGCCTGTCCGACACCGCGCTCGGCATGATCCTGCTCTACACGGCGGTCAATGTGTCGCTGGCGGTATGGCTGCTCAAAGGCTTCATCGACGAGATCCCGCGAGAATACGAGGAAGCGGCGATGATCGACGGCTATACGCGGCTGCAGGCATTCTGGCGCACCGTGCTGCCGCAGGCCACGACCGGCATCGCCGCGACCGCCATCTTCTGCCTGATCTTCGCCTGGAACGAGTATGCGTTCGCCGCGCTGCTGACCTCGGGCACGGCACAGACCGCGCCGCCCTTCATCCCGACCATCATCGGCGAAGGCGGCCAGGACTGGCCGGCGGTGGCAGCCGGCACGACGATCTTCCTGGTGCCGATCCTTGTCTTCACCATCCTGCTCCGCAAGCAATTGCTGCGCGGCATCACCTTCGGCGCGGTGCGCAAATGATGGCCTTGGCACAAAGTCGCCCCCCACTCCGTCGAGCTTCGCTCGACACCTTGCCGGGGCGAGCCACGGGTCTCGCCCGTCCTTCGGACCCCCCGATCGACGGGGTAGAGGAAGGGCGCGAACTTCATTCAGCCAGGCTCCCTTCCTCTCCCTCCGGAGGGGGGAGAGGTGGCGCTGTAAAGCAGCGACGGAGTGGGGGAACCACCTGGCAACCATCTCTCCCTGTGAACGGGGAGAAGGAGGGGAGGAACGCATGAGCCGCTCGGTTATCTCCAAGCGCCCATCTTGGCCACGCTGGGCAAGGCGCGGGCTGATGGAAAACATAGCGACGGCACTGATCGCCATCGGCTTCCTGATGCTGTTCCAGCCTTTCGCGCTGTCGCTCTACACCTATTCCTTCATCACCATGCTTGCCGGCACGGTGATGTTCATCATCGTCTCCAAGTTCCCGGAATAATCATGGCCGAAATCCGCGTCCAGCATCTGAGAAAGGCCTTCGGCGATTTCGTCGCCGTGCAAGACTCCAACTTCGTCGTCGAGGATGGCGAGTTCTTCGTCATGCTCGGACCGTCCGGTTGCGGCAAGACCACCACCTTGCGCATGATCGCCGGGCTGGAGCTGCCGACCGGCGGCCAGATCCTGCTCGGCGGCGACGACGTTACCATGCTCAGGGCGCGCGAGCGCGACATCGCCTTCGTCTTCCAGCTGTTCGCGCTCTACCCGCACATGAATGTACGCAAGAACATCGGCTTCCCGCTGCTGGCGCAAGGCATGTCCTCCGCCGAAATCCGCAGCCGCGTCGAGGAAACCGCGAAGCTTCTGCGCATCGACCATCTGCTCGACAAATCCGTCTCCGGCCTCGCCGGTGGCGACCGCCAGCGCGTCGCGCTCGGCCGCGCCATCGTGCGGCGGCCAAAATGCTTCCTGATGGACGAACCGCTGGGGACGCTCGACACCGAATTCCGCGATTTGATGGTCCATGAATTGCGCGAACTGCACAACCGCATCCACGCCACCACGGTCTATGTCACGCATGACCAGATGGAAGCGATGTCGATGGCCGACAAGATCGCCGTCATGAACCATGGCGTCATCGAGCAGTTCGGCACGCCACGCGAGATCTACGACCGCCCGGCGTCCATGTTCGTCGCCGACTTCATCGGCTCGCCGCCGATGAACTTTCTGGGCTTCGGCGGCGGGATCGCCAAGGGCGCGAGGGAGATCGTCGTGCAGGGCGCCAAAGTCACGGTGCCGGAGGTACGCGAGGATGTCGCGCCGGCCGACATGGCGCTCGGCATCCGCCCCGAACACATCCGCTTCGACGACGCATCGAAACTGCGCGGCGCAATCTACGGCACCGAATATCTCGGCACCACGCAGATCGTCGCGGTGGAGACATCGGACGGCATCATCAAGGCGCGTGTGCCGGCCGAAATCCGGCTCAACGCCGGCGACCATGTCGGCCTGACGCTGAACAGCGCGCGGCTGTCGCTGTTCGAAAAAGGCTCAGGGCGCGCGGTGAAGACGGCGATCCACGATACCGCCTCTCAGGGGAGAGTGCAGCATGGCTGATGTGCGCATCAAAGGCGTGACCAAGAGTTTCGGCGAGCATGTCGCCGTCAACGGTCTCGACCTGCATATATCAGACGGCGAATTCGTCGTGCTGCTCGGGCCGACCGGCGCCGGCAAGACGACGACATTGCGCCTGATCGCCGGACTGGAGCGGCCGGATACCGGTACGATCGAGATCGGCGGCCACAATGCCACCAGCCTGTCACCGGCCGAGCGCGACACCGCTTTCGTTTTCCAGCAATATTCGCTCTATCCGCATCTGTCGGTGTTCGACAATCTCGCCTTTCCCCTGCGCTCGCCGGCACGAAAAATACCGGAAGACCAGATTCGCCGCCGGGTCGAGGAGGTGGCGAAGATGGTGCGCATCCATCACAAGCTCGCCAACCGTTCGACCAAATTGTCGGGCGGCGAAATGCAGCGCGTCGCCATCGGCCGCGCGCTGGTCCGCAAGCCGTCCATCTACCTGATGGACGAGCCGCTGTCGTCGCTGGACGCCAAGCTGCGCGCGGATCTGAGGCTCGAGCTGAAGCGCATCCAGTCCGAACTCGGCGCCACCATGCTCTACGTCACCCACGACCAGATCGAAGCCATGACCATGGCCGATCGCATCGGCATCCTGGCCGATGGCGTGCTGGTGCAGATCGGCACGCCGCGAACCATCTACTCCGAGCCGGCAAATCTGCACGTCGCGGCAAGGCTCGGCCAGCCCGCCATCAATCTTCTACCGACGGGGCTGCTGCCGGATGGCAGCGCGCCGGCCGGCACCAAGACGATCGGCGCGCGGACCGAGCACCTGGCGATCGAGAAAGCCGTGAATGGCCATGCCGACGGCGTCGTCGACTGGGTCGAGCATCTCGGCGACCAGAACCATCTGCATGTGACGGTGGGGCCGAAGAAACTGGTGACGCTGACCGATCCCGACACGGATCTGGGGCAAGGCGACAAAGTGGTGATCCGCTATCGCTCGCCGCTCTATTTCGGCGCTGACGGACAACGACTGACGTGAATGGTTTTTCGGCGTCCCTCGCCAAGGTGATGCCGGCTTCTGATTGACGAAATACGGGACCAATTCGATGAAGCACTTTTTCAACCGCAGGGCAACGATCGTCACCGAGGCGCTGGACGGATTGTTGCGCACCATTGGCTCAGGCAACCTCGCGCGCCTCGACGGCTATCCCGAGATCAAGGTCGTGCTGCGCGCCGATTGGGACAAGTCCAAGGTCAGCGTCGTCTCCGGCGGCGGCGCCGGGCACGAGCCGTCGCATGCCGGCTTCGTCGGCAAGGGCATGCTGACAGCTGCCGTCTCGGGCGAGATCTTTGCCTCGCCGAGCGTGGAAGCGGTGCTGGCGGCCATTCGCGCGGTCACCGGACCGGCCGGCTGCCTGCTGATCGTCAAGAACTACACCGGTGACCGGCTCAATTTCGGCCTCGCTGCGGAAAAGGCGCGCGCCGAAGGCTTTCGAGTCGAGATGGTGATCGTCGCCGACGACATCGCGCTGCCTGACATCGCCCAGCCGCGCGGTGTCGCGGGCACCCTGTTCGTGCACAAGATTGCAGGCCATCTGTCGGAAGCCGGCCAGGATCTGGCCGAGATCGCGGCCGCGGCGCGGACGGCGGCGAAGGATATCATTTCGCTCGGCATATCGCTGTCGTCCTGTTCGATCCCGGGCCAGCCGCATGAAGACAGGTTTGGAGCCGATGATGGCGAACTCGGCCTTGGCATCCATGGCGAGCCTGGCGTCGAGCGCATCGCGGTGCAGAGCGTCGACCGGCTGGTGGCGATCATGGCGGAGCGCTTGGCAGTGCGGCTCGACCCGAAGGCCACCTATGCCTTGCTGATCAACAATCTCGGTTCGGTGCCACCGCTCGAAATGTCCTTGGTCGCCAATGCGGTACTTGCCTCGCCGCTCGCCAGGGCCGTCAAGTTGACGATCGGTCCCGGCCCGCTGATGACGGCGCTCAACATGAACGGGTTCTCGCTGTCGCTGATCCGGCTCGATGCGGCGCGCCAAGCGGCCCTGCTGGCGCCGGTCGGCCCGCACGCCTGGATGCCGGCAAAGCCGGTCGTGGAGCCTTATGTCGTGCCGCTGGTCAAACCAGCGCACGAAGGCGCGGCACGCAAGGCCAGCCACGACGCAGGCACAAGGCGCTTGATCGTGACGGTCTGTGAAAAGCTGATTTCGCTTGAAGCGACATTGAACGGCCTGGACGCCAAGGCAGGCGACGGTGACACCGGCTCGACGGCAGCGACCGGCGCACGCAGCATCCTCGAACGGCTCGATACGCTGCCGCTTGCCGACCCCGCAGCGACGCTTGGCGCCGTCGGCGACCTTCTGAGCGCCTCGATGGGCGGCTCCAGTGGGGTGTTGTTGTCGATCTTCTTCACAGCGGCGTCGCGGGCCCTCGATGGCGGCACTGATGTGCCCAAGGCCCTGCTTGCCGGGCTTGAACGAATGACCTTCTACGGCGGCGCAAAACCCGGCGATCGCACTATGGTCGACGCGCTGGAGCCGGCCCTGAGGGCGCTCGACGCCAAGGGCCTGGAGGAAGCCGCGATAGTGGCCGCGCGCGGCGCCGAAGCCACGGCCGCGATGGAGAGGGCGAAGGCCGGCCGGTCGGCTTATGTCGGCACCAAATTGCAAGGTGTGGTCGACCCCGGTGCTCATGCCGTGGCCGAAGTGTTCGCGGCCGCCGCCGCGCAGCATGCCACGGCCTGACGCATGCTCCAGTTGCCGAACGACCGTTCTTTCGCTACTGCCGGCAAGGTGCAAACCGGGAATTCGGGCGACATGACGGCGCTGAATCTTTCGAAGCTGATCACGGCCGCCGCGGATACGATTGCCGAGCACGCCGAGGAATTGACGGCGCTCGACCAGGCGATCGGCGACGGCGACCATGGACTGAACATGAAGCGCGGCTTCGAGGCCGTGCGCGCCGAGGCGGATGTGTTCGCGGCAAAGCCGCTGCCAGACACACTGAAGGCGATCGGCACCAAGCTGGTGATGACGGTGGGCGGTGCGTCCGGCCCACTCTTCGGCACGTTGTTCATGGCGCTCGGCAAGGAGATTTCGGCGGAACCTGATCGCGCCAACCTGACGACTGCCTTCGGCAAGGCGATCGAAGCGGTGGCCGCGCGCGGCAAGTCACAGGTTGGCCAGAAAACCATGCTCGATGTGCTGCAACCGGTGCATGACGCGTTAGCCGGGGGAAAGACGGTAGCTGAAATAGTCGACATCGCCGACGCCGCCGCCGAGGCGACCGTGCCGATGAAGGCGCTGCGTGGGCGTGCCTCGTTCCTCGGCGACCGCTCGATCGGCCATATGGATGCCGGCGCGCGCTCGACCGCGCTGCTGGTGCGCACGGTGGGACAGGCGATCGGGGAAAGCGCATGAGCAATGTCGGGATCGTGATCGTCTCGCATTCGCCGCTGGTCGCGGAGGGCACAGCCGACATGGTACGCCAGATGGTGGGCGACGAAGTGCCGCTTGCATGGTGCGGCGGAAACGGCCATGGCGGGCTCGGCACCAGTGTCGAGGCGATCATGGGCGCCATCGACAAGGCCTGGTCGGAAGCCGGTGTCGCCATCCTTGTCGATCTCGGCGGCGCCGAGACCAATTCGGAGATGGCGGTGGAGATGATCGGCGAACCGCGCGCGCAGAAGATCATCGTCTGCAACGCGCCGATCGTCGAGGGCGCGGTAATGGCGGCGACCGAGGCCTCCGGCGGCGCCTCGCTCCGGGAAGTGGTGGCGACGGCGCACGAATTGTCGCCGTCGTGAGTGAACGGGGTTTTTGAAGACATGTCCGCAACCGCAGAAGCGACCGTCCTGATCACCCACGATGTGGGCCTGCATGCGCGTCCTTCGGTGAAGTTCACCAAGCTGGCCAAGAGCTTTGCCGCCGATGTGGAAATTGCACTCGCCGCCAACGGCCCGTGGTTCGACGCAAAAAGCATCGTCAAGGTGATGGCAGCCAAGGCGCCGAAGGGCACGGTGCTGCATATCAGGGCCAAAGGCGATGGCGCCGATGATGCGATCCGCGCGCTGATCGAACTGGTGCAGCGCGATTTCGACGAGGACGCCGGCCATGTCCGCTCGGCTTGAGGCCGTTGCATGCCTTGGCCGGCCCGCAGGGAATGCGGGCCATGCGCATTGAAGGTGTTCCGGCCTCGGCCGGCTATGCCGAGGGGCCCCTGTTCGAACTGGACCGGCCTGCCGGCGTCTATGCAAGCAAGGCAAGCTCCGCCGAGGAGACGTTGTCGCTGGAAGCCGCGATCGGCAAGGCGGTGAGCCGGCTCGTGGCCATGGTCGGGACCGCCGACAGCGATGCCGCCGGCATACTCGAATTCCACATCGCCATGCTGGAAGACGATGCGCTGAGCGGGCCGGCCTTCGCATCGATCGCTTCCGGAAAAACCGCCGACGCGGCCTGGCGGCAGGCACTCGATGCCGAGATCGCCGGCTACGACGCCTCGGACCAGGATTATTTCCGCGCCCGCGCCGCGGACCTGCGCGATATCAGGGACCAGGTGCTGCGCGCGCTCACCGAGGACGGTGACAGCACGGCACCGGCCGGCGCCATTCTCTGCGGCGAGGATATCGCGCCGACGCGGTTTCTCGAAACCGACTGGAGCCATGGCGGCGGCATCGCGCTGAAGGCAGGCAGCACTGCCAGCCACGTCGCCATGCTGGCGCGCTCGCGTGGCGTGCCGATGGTCGTGGGTCTGCGCGAGCCGCTCACCGCTGGTTCCGGCATGGCGCTGCTCGACGCCGAGCACGGGACTATCGTTCTGGCGCCCTCGCTCACGGAGATCGGCTCGTTCCGACAGGCGTCGTCTTCCTTCGCGGCTCGACAGGGCAAGGCACAGACATTTCTGGCGCGGCCGGCGGCGACGAAGCGCGGCACCGCGGTGCGCGTGCAGGTCAACATCGCCGACCCCCGCGATGTCGATGCCATCGACATCGCGACCTGCGATGGTGTCGGCCTGATGCGTACGGAATTCCTGTTCGGCAAGACGCTGCCGGATGAAGAGACGCAGTATCGCGCCTATCGCAAGGTGCTGGAATGGGCCGGCGAAAAACCGGTGACGATCCGCACCGTCGATGCCGGAGGCGACAAGCCGGTGCCGGGCTTCACCGTCGAGGAAGGAAATCCGTTCCTCGGCCTGCGCGGCATCAGGCTGTCGCTGGCCAGGCTGGATATATTCCGTGTTCAAATCAGGGCATTGCTGCGCGCCGCACCACACGGCAATCTCAAAGTCATGTTTCCGATGATCGCCACATCAGAAGAGTATGAACGCGCCGCCGCCCTGTTCGCCGAGGAGCGGGCGGCGCTCGCCGCGCGCGGCGTCGCGCACAAAATGCCGCCGCTCGGCATCATGGTCGAGGTGCCCTCGGTGGCCATCGCGCCGGAGGCGTTCGCCGGCGTCGCCTTCTTCTCGATCGGCTCCAACGACCTCACGCAATATGTGATGGCGGCTGCCCGCGACAACGCCGCGGTCGCGCATCTCAACTCCGTCCGCCATCCGGCCGTCCTGCGGTTGGTCGGTTCGGTCGCGGCCTTCGGACAGGAGAACGGTATCCCCGTCAGCCTGTGCGGCGACGCCGGCGGTGATCCTGCTTCGATCCCATCGTTGCTCGAGGCCGGCCTGCGCGATCTCTCGGTCGCGCCGGCGCAACTCGCCATGGCCAAGGCGGCCATCGCGGACGTCCCGGTCTAGGCGGCTGGCATGATCGACAAAGCATACCAACCCGGCTCCGAGGAGGCGATCCGCGCCTACAAGACGATCCTGTCGCAGGTCATCGACCAGCGCCCGTCGGGCATGCGCCAGCGCCTCGCCGACGCGCTCGGCAAGCACCGCAGCTTCGTCACGCAGATTTCGAGCCCCGCCTATTCGATCCCGATCCCGTCAAAACATCTGCCCGCCATCTTTTCCGTCTGCCATTTCAGCCCAGCCGAGCGCGACCAGTTTCTCGCCGCCTATCACCAGGCACATCCCGGGAAGATCTCGGTCGCCGCGGGCGCACGCAAGACAAGGCACGTTTCGCTCATCGTGCCGGATTTCGGCGATGACAAGCAGAATGCAGCGCTCGACCGCGCGATCAACGAATTCATCCAGAAGGTCACCAGCATCACCGGCAAGAGTGGCTGATCGACCCTTGATGCCAGGCTATTTCGGGAGGAGACGGCCGTGAAGAAATTCATGAACTCGGTGGACACGGTGCTGACCGAGAGCCTCGACGGTTTCGTGGCCGCCCATGCCGACATCCTCGTGCTTGGCGAGGAGCACAAATTCATCCGCCGCAAGGCCCTCGAGCCGGGCAAGGTGGCGCTGATCTCCGGCGGCGGCTCCGGCCACGAGCCGCTGCATGGCGGCTTTGTCGGCCATGGCATGCTGGACGCCGCCTGTCCCGGCCAGGTGTTCACCTCGCCGACGCCGGACCAGATGCTGGCAGCCGCGCAAGCTGTCGACACCGGCGCCGGCTGCCTGTTCATCGTCAAGAACTATGAGGGCGACGTGATGAATTTCGACATGGCGGCGGAGATGTCGGAAGGCGTCCTGCAGGTGGTGACCAATGACGACGTCGCCGTCGAGAATTCGTCCTATACGACCGGACGGCGCGGCGTCGCCGGCACATTGGTGGTGGAAAAGATCGTCGGCGCTGCCGCCGAGCACGGCCTGGCGTTGCCGGCGTTGAAGGCGCTGGGCGACCGCGTCAACGAGGCGACCCGCTCGATGGGCGTGGCACTGACCAGCGGCACCGTGCCGGCGGCCGGCAAACCGACCTTCGACATCGGCGATGGCGAGATGGAATTCGGCGTCGGCATCCATGGCGAGCCCGGCCGCCGCCGCGACACCTTGAGGAGCGCCGATGCGATCGCGCACGAGATCTGCGCCGCGATCCTGGGCGATCTCGGCGACAGGGCGAACGGCCCGGCGCTGCTGTTCGTCAACGGCTTCGGCGGCACGCCGCTGATGGAGCTCTATTTGATGTACAACAGCGCCCGCCGGATTTTCGAGCAGCATGGCGTGACGATTGCCCGCTCGCTGGTTGGCACCTATGTCACCTCGCTCGACATGGCCGGCTGCTCGGTCACGCTGACCCTGCTTGACGACGAATTGACGGGCTGGTGGGACGCACCTGTCCACACGGCGGCGCTGCGCTGGGGCATGTAACGCTGGCTTCCCCTTGGCTTTTCTGCGACCATCCGGGCGATCCCGCTATCGGTAACACCTGTCCGGATTGATGCTGCCATCCCTTACGCCCGCCGAGGAAAAGTTGCTGCTGCGCTTCGCCGACCCGGAGGCCGCGGCGGTCGAGGACAATTTGTCGGCAAAGGCGCTGTCGGCTCTGCTCGACAATGCCGAATTCCACGGCGTCCTGCCGATCATGCTGCGCAAGCTCAGGGAGCGCGGCGACGCGCACCTTCCGTCGAACGCTGGCTTGCAGGACAAACTCGACGATCTGCGCCAGAAGGCGACGATCGCTACCGGCCAGTCGATGCTGCTGCAGTATCATGGCGACCGCATCATGAAGGGGATGGCGGCGGAAGGCATTCCAGCGCGGATCGTCAAGGGGCCGGTGTTCGCGCGAAAACTCTACCGTAACGCATCCGACCGGCCGTTCACCGACATCGACATCCTCGTCGAGCCCGCCAACCTTGCACGGGCAAACCAGGTGATCGCGGCGTCAGGCTTCGAGCTTGGCAGCAACGAGGCGGAATCCTACCAGCTGCAGGAATTCAAATGGCTGGAAAAGGAGAATTCCAGCCTGCTGGTCGAGCTGCATGGCGACCTTGTGCACGACACCGGCATGCGTCGCCGCCTGTCGCTGGGGTTTCGCGAGCTGGGCATCATCGACGGCGAGGCTATGGACACGCCGGCAGCCCTTTTGACGATCGCCATCGTGCATGCCGCCGGCGGGCATAAATTCCACCGGCTGCAGCTTTGTGTCGACGTGCTGCAAGGCGTACGCGCGCTGCGATCACCCGAATCGGAAGCCCGCCTGCTCGACGCCGCCCGCATGACCGGCATCGAACTCGAACTGGCGATCGTGCTCAACGTGACCGGCCGCCTGTTCGGCGAACCGCATGCGCTCGAACTTGCCGGGCGGATCAAACCCGACCTGTCGATACGGTTGGCCAAGAAGCTGATCACGACGAACACGCTGCTCAGAGTCAATTCCAGGGAGAAGATCGGCTCGCGCCTGCGCCGCGATGCCTTTCGCTGGATCCAGCGCCTGGCCAAGGCCAGGCCATACGCCGCTTGAAGTGGCCGTCAGTCCCGTGATGTCAACGTGGCGCTTATCAGCGCCGCCGCATCGGCCGGGCGCGCGCCTACTTCCAGCGTGAAGGTCGGCACCGACGAGACCAGTCTGCCGATCGTCGCCAGCCGGCGCTTCTGCAGCGGCAGCAGGCCGGTCGCGCCGGTTCGGACGTTGTCCATCGCCAGCGCCACCATGGCGTCGGTCCTGGCCATCGGCACGAGCCGGGTCTCTTCGTCGGCGGATCGCGCGAGGTGCAGGAGCGCGGCCACCGGACGGGCGGTCGGGGTTTCGATTTTCACGATCCCGCCCAGCTTTTCCAGCGAAACAGCCTGTTCGCCATTGCGGTCCCAGGATGGCCCGAGGCATGGCGCCACCTGCGGGATCATTCGCGCGGTCTTCTCATGGATCTTGACGTGGCGTGGCAAACCCCAGGCAACCGGCGTGGCGCCGGCGACATTCAGGATCATGGCGTCGTCGGAGCACAGGCCGAAACCTTGCGTTGCCAGGGCCAGCGAGGTCGTGGTCTTGCCGGTGCCGCTCGGTGCATGGACCAGCACGACGGCATCCCGACCCGGCAGCGTCAGGCCCGCGGTATGCAGCATATGCTGGCCGCCGGCATCGAGCGCGGCGTCCAGCATCAGCATCGAGGGCGTCCAGGCGGCCTTGCTGTCGGGCACGATGCAAAGCCGAGCCCAGCCCTTCTCGCTGATCTCGACGGTCTGGCGTCCTGGCAAGACCAGATGGACGCTGGCGCCGTGGGTGATCATCCGGCAGTAGCCGTCGTCCGGTATCTCGCCCTCGAAAACCAGGGATCCGGCGGGTGTCTCGTCCAATGCTTCCGCGTCGGCGATGTCGAAACGAAAATCCGCTTCGGTCGAACCTTCGACGCGCAGGCCGGCGAGCATCCTGTCGAAGTCTAGCCATAGTTCGGCCCGTTCGGCTGAAATGCCGAGCACCTGGCCGTTGAGATCATAGTAGACGCAAGGTCTGGTCAAGCGGGGCGCACCTTCGTGGCGCGGTCATGGTGGCGATAGATTTCGACCATGCCGGGAAGGCTGTGGCTGACCACCGGCCTGCCGTCGAGGCAGACCCAGCAATGCGCCGACAGCCGGGACGCTTGCAGCGACTTCGGATCGACGCCGAAACGCAACTCCGGATCGAAGCCGGCAAGGCGCAGGAAACGGTGGCCGAGCAGCCCTTCCCGCAGGCATCTGCGGTCACGCATCAGCCAGGGATGGCGGACAATGCGGTTGACGCGAGCGACAATGTAGGCGGCTGGCAAGCCGCGATAGGGCGTCGGCGAGGCGAGCGGCGCCCATTTCAGCACCTCCTCGAAGCTGCGGTTGGCAATGAGGACCGGCATCAGCCGCGCGCTTGCCCAGAGATGGCAGCGGAACAAGGCGCGCAGGAGAGGACTGTCCGCCATCAAGCAATACTTTCAGCTATCCAGTCCCGGAGCGGCCAGAATGCCTTCCGAGACCAGATCGGCGGCCAGTGCCGCCATGTCCTCGTCAAGCGTGCCCTTGTCGACCTCGAACTCCTCGCAAAGCAGGCCGACGATCTGGCCGAGGCTGCGCGCGCCATCCACCTTGTCGAGAAAGGCTTCGGTCGTGCCGTTGCAGGTATAGAGCTGGCCGCTGCGGGCCAAAAGCACGACCGCACCGTCGCCGACATGCTGGACCGAGGCATCTTCCGCCAATCTCAGAACCGTTCCAGAGGCAATTTCCATCACGAACCCCAAAAGCCATGCGAAACCCCGGAATGAGATAGCGCGGTGGTGGGGCTCTGTCTATCGACCGGCTGGGGGATGGCCCGCGCAGCTCTGTGTGAGCGACAGATCCTTGTCAGTCGCAACATCCATCCACAGCTGAAATCCTCCCAGAAATAGCCGCCGGAATGACACGCTAGGCAAGCGCGTGGACCGGCAGGACCGTTGCTTTTCTTCCCTCAGGTAAGGTAAGAACTCCCCGTATGTTGGGGAGATAGGGTATGCGTTACAATTGGGAGCGGGCTCCGACGACTTTCGAACGTCATCGAAAAGCGCTTGCGACAGCCATTTTGATCTTCGGCGGCGTCGGCCTCATGCTGGTGGCCTTGCCGATCTAGCGTGATCGACTTTTGTCCAGCAAATCCGGTTCTTTAGACGGCTATCGACGGGTTGCTCAGCGGGGTTGTCCGGTCACCGCGATGAAGCGGCGATCGCGCCCCTCAAAGCCCTGGCTGAAGCGCTGCACCAGCACAACGATCACCGCCGACTTGCCGGCCGGTGTGTTTTTCATAGGATTCCGACAGGCTGTAGCCCGGCACGGCCTTGTCCTCATGCAGGGTCTTGAACCAGCACAATCGCGGGCCCTGGCGCGATACGCCACCGATGGTGCATTCGTTCACCCCTCGATGGCGCGCTTCACGACACCGCGCCTATCAGGTCAAGACGCGGCCAACTGAGACGAAAATGCAGGGAGACAACGCCCGAAGAAACAACATAGGCTACTGGCGAGGACGGCAGATGGTTCCTGGGGAGGATATGGATGGCTTCACGCTATCACGAGGTCTATGACGGCTGGAAACGCGACCCGGAAAAATTCTGGGCCGACGCGGCCGAGGCCATCGACTGGTATTCGCCCTGGGACAAGGTGTTCGATGCAGCAGCCGGCGTCTATGGCCGCTGGTTCACCGGCGCGACCTGCAACACCTGCTACAACGCGCTTGACCGGCATGTCGCCGGTGGGCGGGCCGACCAGATCGCACTGATCCATGACAGCGCCATCACCGGAACGGTGAAGAAGTTCACCTATGCCGAGTTGAAACGCGAAGTGGTGGCGCTGACCTCGGTGCTGAAGAACCGCGGTATCGGCAAGGGCGACCGCGTCATCATCTACATGCCGATGGTGGCAGAGGCGGCCATCGCCATGCTCGCCTGCGCCCGCATCGGCGCCGTGCATTCGGTCGTGTTCGGTGGCTTTGCCTCGCATGAGCTTGCCACCCGCATCGACGACGCGAAACCGAAACTGATCATCTCGGCCTCCTGCGGCCTGGAGCCGGGCCGGGTCGTCGCCTACAAGCCGCTGCTCGACAGAGCGATCGAGATGTCCCGCCATAAGCCGGACGCCTGCCTGATCCTGCAGCGCGACCAGTTGCGCTGCGATTTGAAGGACCATTTCGACATCGACTATGCCGACGCGGTCGCCCGCGAACGGGCGGCCGGCGCCAATGTCGACTGCGTGCCGGTGCTGGCCACCGACCCGCTCTACATTATCTACACCTCGGGCACGACCGGCCAGCCCAAGGGCATCGTGCGCGACAATGGCGGCCACATGGTCGCGCTGAAATGGACGATGGACAACGAGTTCGGCGTCAAGCCGGGAGAAGTATTCTGGGCAGCGTCCGATGTCGGCTGGGTGGTCGGGCATTCCTACATCGTCTACGGACCGCTGCTGCATGGCTGCACCAGCGTGCTCTTCGAAGGCAAGCCGATCGGCACGCCAGATGCCGGCACCTACTGGCGGGTGATCTCGGAGCACGGCGTGGTCGCGCTGTTCACCGCGCCGACCGCCTTCCGCGCCATCAAGGGACAGGACCCCAAGGGCGAGTTCGTGCCGAAATACGATCTGTCGAAATTCCGCACGCTGTTCCTCGCCGGCGAACGCGCCGACCCCGAAACCATCAAATGGGCGGAGCAAAAGCTCAACGTGCCGGTGGTCGACCATTGGTGGCAGACCGAGACCGGCTCGCCGATGACGATCAACCCCGCCGGGCTCGGCCTCTTGCCGGTAAAATACGGCTCGCCCGGGGTGCCGATGCCGGGCTACGACATCCGCGTGCTCGACGATGCCGGCCATGAAGTGCCCCGCGGGACGCTGGGCAATGTCGTGGTCAAGCTGCCGCTGCCGGCCGGCTGCCTGCCAACGCTGTGGAATGCCGACGACCGCTTCCGCCAGGCCTATCTCGATGAGTTCCCCGGCTTCTACAAGACGGCCGATGCCGGCATGGTCGACGAGGACGGCTATCTCTACGTGATGGCCCGTACCGACGACATCATCAACGTCGCCGGCCACCGGCTGTCGACCGGCGCGATGGAAGAGGTGCTGGCCGCCCATCCCGATGTCGCCGAATGCGCCGTCGTCGGCATCGCCGATGCGATGAAGGGGCAAATTCCGCTCGGTTTCGTGGTGCTGAACGCCGGTGTCGCGCGCGACGGCGGCGCCATCGAAAAGGAGGTCGTCGCGCTGGTGCGCGAGCGCATCGGCCCGGTCGCTGCCTTCAAGACGGTGATAACGATCAAGCGGCTGCCCAAGACACGGTCGGGCAAGATCCTGCGCGGCACCATGCAGAAGATCGCCGACAAGGAAGCGTGGACGATGCCGGCGACCATCGACGACCCCGCCATCCTCGAGGAAATCACGGCGGCTCTGAAGGCGCGCGGTATCGGCGTCTGAGGAGCACTGCCGGCAGATGAGTGGAGCTTCAGTTCCGCGATGTTGCGGCGCGGCGAACTTTGTGATGGACGCATCGCACAATCGTTGATTGTGCGATGCAACATTCCGCCTTACAGTTCGCGTGGGGGGCCATTCGATGGGATCGCATGGCTCAGCAAAAAACAACGTTCGGCGGCATCGACATCCTGCGGTTTCTCGCCGCCGTGCTGGTCATGGTCTACCACTACGGCTTCTGGGTGTGGGCCTATCCCGACGGCATCTCGGCGCAAGCGACCGGCGGCGTTCCCGCACAGCCCGGTATCGGCGCCTGGGTCGAATCCGGCTGGGTCGGCGTCGAGATCTTCTTCGTCATCAGCGGTTTCGTCATTGCCTTCAGCGCCGAGAATTCGACGCCGCTGCGGTTCTTCGAGGCAAGGGTCAAAAGGCTGGCGCCGGCGGTGTGGATCTGTGCGCCGATCACCGCGGCGCTGTTGCTGCTGATTGGCTCGAGCTGGCCGACCGATGCGGTGGTAAGGCTCGCCCGAACGGCCCTGTTCGCGCCCTATGGTCCGTGGGTTGACAGCGTCTACTGGACGCTCGGCATCGAGATCGCCTTCTATGCCATCGTCTGGGTGCTGCTGCGGCTCGGCCGCTTCCATCTGATGGAAGCGGTTGCCATCGTCATCGGCCTGGTCAGCACGCTGTTCTGGTGCCTCTATTATCCGCTCGGCTGGTCGGACTTCGCCGAGACGCGCTGGCTGCAGCTCATCCTGGTGCATCATGGCTGCTTCTTCGCGGTCGGCGTGCTCATCTGGCTGATGCGGTTCAAGGCGGTGACGCCTTCGCGCCTTGGCTTCTGCCTGCTGTTCCTCGGCGGCGGCGTGCTGCAGATCGCGAGTTCCGTCGACGTCCACAGCATCAAGGTCGGAGCCGTGATGCCCTACGCACCGCCAATCCTGATCTTCCTCGTAGCCATCGCACTGATGGCGTGGTCGCTCAGGCTCAACCTCAGCTGGAGCGGCTGGCGCCGGATCGGCATGATGACCTATCCGCTTTATTTGATCCACGACGTCATCGGCGCGGCGATGCTCGGCGCCATGGTGCGCGCCGGGCTGCCATATCTCTTCTCGATGGCTATCGTCGCCGCGACCATGATCGCGGCAAGCTGGCTGGTGGCGACCGAAGCCGAGCCGCGCATCCGGCTACTGCTCGACCACACGGTTTTCCGCTACCGGCTTAAGGCAGCGTAGCCGTCCAGCTTCGCCGCAGCGCTTCTTGTCCAGCCGCATAAAGGCGGCGGCAGACGGAACTTTGCGTAGTCTCGAAACAAGAAGCGCAGCGCGCTCTCAGGAGATGGTAGGCAACGGCCTATCTCAGACCGCTGTCTTCGACCGCACTTCCGACTTGTCGAGATAGTAGCTCGAGTACTTGTCGAAGAATTTCTCCGATGCGCCGAACGATCCGTATTTGGCCAGCTTCTTCAGGTCGACCTTGTTCAGCACCGCGCCGACGATCTTGTTGGCGACATAGGGTTCGGATTCCAGCATCGAGCGCACCATGGCGCGCGGCGTGCGGCCCCATTCGGTGACCAGCACGAAGCCGTCGACGAGCGGCGCGAAGGCCTTCGCGTCGACCACCGGCCCGAGCGGCGGCAGATCGACGACGATGTATTCGAACGTCTCCTTGGCGTTCTCGATGAAGCGCCGCATGCCGGCCGAGGAGAGAAGCTCGCTGGTGTGCGAGAAATGCCCACGCGACACGGCCGGGATGATGGCCAGCTTGGTCTGCCTGTCGATCTTGCCAACGGACTGCCATGTCTGGCCGCTCACCACCGCTTCCATCAACCCTTGCTCGGCTTCCATGCCGAGGCTGCGGCTGAGGCCCGGATTGCGCAGGTCGCCGTCGATGAGCAGCGTCCTGGCGCCATTGGCGGCGAGCAACCCGGCGAGATTGGCCGCGACCGTCGACTTGCCTTCGCCGGGCAGGACCGAGATCACGCCGATGACGCGGCTGCCTTGCCCTTCCATGACGACATCGAAGGCGATCTTGGCACTGCGCAGCGTTTCGGAGAACATCGATGCCGGAGCGTCGATACTCACCCGCATTCGTGCCCGCCTTTCGATGGCGGCCGGCGATCTGGCGACCTTGAGATCGGGCTCGGCCGGCTTGCCTTCCTTCGTCGGTTTGCTACCGATGGTGGGCAGGTAACCGAGGAATTTGAGGCCGACGCGGTCGCGCACCTCCTCGCCGGTCCTGAAGAACCGTTCGTTGAACTCGTTGAGGCCGCCGAAGCCCGCGCCCATCAGAACGCCGAGCACCAGCGAAAGACCGAGCACGATGATGGTGCGCGGGCTCGAGGCGGCAAGCGGCGTCGACGCATCCGAGATGATACGGATCTTGCCGACCGGGAAGGACTGCTGCTGGGCGGCTTCCTCGTAGCGGCCGAGGAACGTCTGGTAGAGCGTGGTCAGCGCCGTCGCCTTCTGGTCGAGATCACGCAACTGGACCTGCGACTGGTTGTCGATGGAGCTCTTGCCCTGCGCGGCGGCGACATTGGCCCTGAGCGCGGTTTCGCGCGCCAGCGCCACCTCATACTCGTTGCGGTAGCTTTCGGTCAGCTGCTTCAGTTCGCCGAAGATCTGCGCCGATATGTCGGCCTTCTCCTTGGCGAGCGCCACCGCTTGCGGATGCTGCGGGCCGAAATTCGCCTCGACATCCTGCTGCCGTTTGGCGACGGTGAGGTAGCGTGTCTTCAGCGCCGCGATGACGGAGCTGCTTGGCTGGTCGCTGGATATTGCGGCGTCCTTGAAAGCGTTCTCCGAACCGCTGTCGACGATCGACTTGTATTGCTGGTAACGGGCGCTGGCACGCGCGGTGTCGGCCTGCGCCACGATGAGCTGAGCATTCAGGTCGGCGAGTTGCTTGGCGCTCATCAGCTGGCCGTCGCTGCTGGCGGACAGGCCATGTTCGGCCCTGAATTTCTCGACCGCCAGCGATGCCTGCTGCGAGCTTTCGCGCAGTTCGGTCAGCCGGCCCTGCAGCCAGACCGCCGCGCGCTCGGTGGCGTCGAAGCTGGCATCGAGCTGGTCGGCGAGATAGGCGTCGGCATAGGCCTTCGTGATGGCCTTCGCCAGCGCCGGATCCGTCGCCTGGTAGCCAAGCGCGATGACGTAGCTTCGTCCGACGCGATCCGCCTGGATCTCGTTCTGCAGCTTGAGGATGGCGTAGTCACGGCCGGATGCGGCAATCAACGCGTCGCGCGCGGCGGGGTCGAGCTTGCTGATATCGCCGACGCCCGGCATGACCGGGCTTGGCCGGACATATTGGATCAGTCCGCGGATCAAGCCGATGCCCTGGGCAAGCGCCGATTGCGGCGGGTTCATGAACGCTTCGTTCTGATCGAGCTTGAGCTTGTCGACGACCACGGCGGCGAGCCGCGTCGAGGTCAGGATCTCGATCTGGCTGAGAATGGCCGAATCGGTCTGCATGGTCGTCGACGCCGCCGAAATGTCGTCGACGATCTTGTTCAGCCCCTCATCGATCAGCACGCTGGAGACCGACACGAATTTTGGCGGCGTGGTCTGCAGATAGAGCATGCCCAGGAAAAGGCCGATGACGGCGCACACGCCAACCACCTTGGCCTGCCGTGCGGCCATGCCAAGCAGCCGCTCGATATCGATGAAGTCGTCGCCGTCTCCTGCGTCCGAATTCGGCAATGGCATCCTCTTGTCGAGAGGAAAGTTGGCATAATTCATCTTCGGTCCAATTCTGGCTTGTCTCGCTCGCAGGCCCCAGAAAGATCGGGAGCATTGGCGGACGCGACACACGCTTGGTGCCGGACAGCGCGGAGCCGGCCGGCCCTTCCGCCGTCAGCCACCCGACAATACTCCCGAAAGATGGGCATTATGCGGCTTCTTCCTGGCGTTCATGCGTCCGGACGAACTCCCGGAGCATCTCGAAAACCGGGCCCTTCATGTCGTCGCGCGCCAGCGCGAAGGCGATATTGGCCTGGATGAACCCTTCCTTGGAACCGCAGTCGAACATGCGGCCCTTGAAAGGCTGGGCAAAGAATGGCTGCTCCTGCGACAGGCGGACCATGGCGTCGGTCAGCTGGATCTCATTGCCGGCGCCGCGTTGCTGGTTGCCCAGAAGCTGGAAAATCTCGGGCTGCAGGATGTAGCGGCCGTTGATGTAGAAGTTCGACGGCGCGTTGGCCGGCGCGGGCTTTTCGACCATGGCCGTCACCTCGAAGCCGCCGCCAATGTCGGCGCCACGGCCGACGATGCCATATTTGTTGGTCTCGGTGGGATCGCAGCGCTCGACGGCGATGACGTTGCCGCCGGTCTCGGCATAGAGGTCGGTGATCTCGGCCAGGCATCCGCGACCGCCGAAGGAGACCATGTCAGGCAAAAGCAGGGCGAAGGGCTCGTTGCCGATGACCTCGCGCGCGCACCAGACGGCATGGCCGAGGCCTTGCGGCGATTGCTGCCGGATGAAAGAGGTGGCGCCGGCCACCGGCAGCATGCTTTCGAGCGCTTCCAGCTGTGTCTTCTTGCCGGTCTGCTCCAGGGTTCCGATCAGTTCCGGATGAAGGTCGAAATAATCCTCGATGACCGCCTTGTTGCGGCCGGTGACGAAGACGATGTGCTCGATCCCGGCCTCGAAGGCCTCGTCCACCGCATATTGCACGACGGGCCTGTCGACCACCGGAAGCATTTCCTTCGGCATCGACTTGGTCGCCGGCAGAAACCTTGTTCCAAGCCCCGCCACCGGTATCACGGCCTTCCTGATTTTCTTCATCGCAAATTCCTTCTGAGGAGATCGACTTCAGTCCATTCACAGGCCACGAAAAATCCCTCCATGTGCCTGCATCTTCACCTCCCCACCCCCACGGCAAACTGTGCCGCTACTCGTCGCAACCGCACGGCGATCGGCATGCCCATGTGCCTGACCGCCGCCGGGTCGCTGAGCGCCGTCCGGATCGCCTTGAGCGGGGACCGCGCCTTGATGTGCTGGACCATCGCCAGGAACGAGGCCGCCTTGCGCAAGCTGCGGCCGCGCCGGGCGAAGGCTGCCTGGGCCTCCTCGTCCATCCGATGGGTTTGCGCGAATTCGGCATCCGCCTTGCGCATCGCCTCGACATGATGAGGCTCGAGCACGCGCGAGATCGAACCGCTGCGGATATGATAGGCATAGCCGATATCAGGCTCGACCACGCATCTGCCGCCCATGGCCAGGGCTTCGGCAAAAAGGATGTAGTCTTCGCCGATCCTCAGTTCCTCCTCATAACGCAGCCGGTTTTCGTCGAGGAAACTGCGCAGGAAGATCGGCTTGAGGTAGCCGAGATTGAATTTCGATTCGAAGACGACATTGCCGGCGATGTAGGTGGCCAACGAAATCTCGCCCAGGCCTTCCAGATACTGGCGCGGGAACATCGCGTCCTCGACCACGCCGTCCTCACGGACGACCTGGAGATTGTCGACGGCGATCTCGGCGTTCGCCCTTTCGGCGCGGCCGATCATGGCGGCGATACGGCCGGGAAAGACGGCGTCGTCGGAATCGAGAACCGCGATCCACCTGCCCCGGGCGGCGTCGAGCCCGGCATTCCTGGCCCCGCCGGGGCCCCTGTTCTTGTCCAGCGCCAGGACGCGCACGATGTGCTCGGGATAGGCCCGCGCCACATCGAGGGTGCCGTCACGGGACTTGTCGTCGACGACGATGATCTCGAAGCTGACACCCTTCTGGGCGATGGCGCTGGCGATCGCCCGATCGAGGGTTGCCTCGGCGTTGTAGGCGGCAATCACAAAAGAAACATCGGGAACGGAGGAAATGTCAGGCCGCACGCTTGCCTCCTTCCCCTGGTGAAGGCTGGCCGTAGAGGCGCAGTTCGCGAACGCCGACAAGGCCGCTGACGACGCCGACATGCATGATGCCGCGTAGCACGCTGCGGTTCCTGCGTATCGGGCTGGCGACAACCGGAAGGGCGGCGGCAAAGCAATAAGCGGCCTTTGCCGCGGCAAGGGCGGCCTGCTTCACCCGTGCAATGCCGCCGGCGTCGCGGCCCAGGAGATGGCCGTGCGTCTGGCCGACCCGGAAACGGCGGCGGCTGAGCCAGTCGAATGCCGCCCTGGCCCGTGGCACGGCCTCATCCACCCATGCCTCCGGCGCAAACGCGATCCGGCCGCCTGCCTTGTGCATCTGGTCGAAGAATTCGGTGTCCTCGCCGCCGGTCTGGCCGCGCGCCAGGCTGAAGCGGCGGCCGCGCAGGCTGTCCGACCCCATGCGCAGCAGGACGTTGCAGGTGTAGCCGGTGCGGATTTCGCCGCGCACTCGTACCGGCAAGGTGGAATGGAAATCGCCGCGGCGCATCCAGTCCGGCGCATCCGGACGGTAAAGCGCGCGCACCGGGCCGAGCACGGCTGTTGCACCGCTTTCCTCAGCTGTCGCGACCAGCTCGGCCAGCCAGCGGGCGGTGGCGGTTTCGTCGTCGTCGATGAAGGCCAGGAAATCCGCTTCGCTGGCATCGAGGCAAGCGTTGCGGGCAATCGAGATGTTGCGCGCCGGGCAATGCCGGTAGCGGACCGTCAGCTTCAAGTCCCGTGACAGCGTCGCCACCAACTCCCTGGCGCTTGGCGTGTCGTCATTGTCGGCGACGATGACGCCGACCTCGAAGCCGTCAGGCATGGCAAGCGCGGCAAGCGAGCGCAGCGTCTCGGCCAGTTCCGGCCGCCGGAACGTGCACACGCCGATGTCGATGCGGCGGTTCCTGGTCTCAACCGCCATCACACCGCCCTCCGCCGTGCGCCGAGGCCGAGAAGCTGCAGCCAGAAGCCGACGGACCAGCCGAAATGCATGACCATCGCCGAGACGCCGGCAAGCGCGATATCGGCATTGCGCTGGCCGATGGCCGTCACCAGGCCGTAGCCCAAACACACCGCCACCCACAGCAGCAGCGGCAGCGCCGCAATCCAGTGCACGAACGAGAAGGCCGCGAGAAGGACCACCGGGAAGACCGCCAGCGGCACCATCTGCCTGACCTTCGGGATCACCCGATGTTTCAGCACGTTCTTGGCCCGACCGCGGCCATAGCCGAGATACTGGAAATAGAGGCCGCGCAGCGAGGTGCGCGGATAATAGACCATCTGCGTCCTGCCGCTCATCCAGATCCTGTAGCCGGCCTGCCTCAGCCGATAGTCGAGTTCCGCATCCTCGTTGTGGCTGAACGTCTCGTCATAGCCACCGACGGCCTGGAAGGCCGATATCCGCATCAGCGCGTGATGGCCGTGGTCGACCCATTCTCCGGCGGAGAGGTGGCGGTGCTTCGAGCCACCGGTGCCGAGCTTGGAATTCTGCGCCGCCGCCGCCGCTTTCTGCACGGTGCCGCTGCCGCTGGTCAGCATCGAAACCACGACCGAATCGGCACCGGTGGCCTGCGCCTCCTCGACCAGCCGGTCGCAATAGTCTTCCGGATAGCCGCCATGGGCATCGATGCGGATCAGATAGTGCGCGCCCTCGCCAAATCTGGCCACCGCCAGGTTGATCGCGGCGCTCTGGATGCGCTTTTCATTGTGAAGCAGCACGATGCGCGGATCGTTCTTCTGGCGCTCGCCGACAATGGCGAGCGTGCCGTCGGTGCTGCCGCCATCGGCAACGACGATCCGCGCGCCAAGCCGTTCCGCCGCCGGGCAGAGCTGGTCGAGCAGCGCACCGATATGTGTTGCCTCGTTGAGACATGGGATCACGATCAGGCTGGGGGCAAGCGCTTGCGTCATCGGGCGATGTCCATCCTATGCCAAGGCTTCGGCTGCGAGGGGCTCGCGCATGGTGGTCAGGCGGCGCAGTTTTTCGACCAGGGCGCTGCAGTCGCCGCGATCGTAGCTCCACATCCTCGGATTGTGGGCCAGCACGCGCGTCTTCAGCCTGCCGAAACGGTGCTGCTCCATCCCGCCAAGCGCGGTTTCCAACGCCTCGGGCGTGGCCTGCGGCAACAAAACGCCGATATCGCGCTGCCGCAGGAACCGTCCGGTCTCGGTGTTGTCCATCGAGATCGGCACCGCGCCGAAGCGGCAGCCTTCATAAAGGCGGTTGGGCAGCAGCCATTCGGAGTTCTGTCCCTCCTCGAAGAAATCGATCGCCCAGGAGAAATGGACGTCCTGATAGATCGCCGCCATGTCCTCCGGATTGCGATACGGCCCGCCAAACGACAGGTAAGGTTCGGCCTCAACGAAGGCATGGAAATCCGGGAATTCGGAAAGTGCCGGACGGCCGCGCAGCACGATCTCGAACCGGCCCTCCATGCGGCGCGTGAACCCGGCAAGCAGTTCGAGCGAGCGGCGGCAGCGCAGCGCCCCGAACCAGCCGATCCGCCATGGCGGGGCTACGGGTCCTTCGACCGCCTCAGGCTCGCCAGGCAGAACAGCCGCTGCCTCGAAATATTTGTTCTCGACCAGTTCCACCGGTGCCGCGACCTGGCGGAAGGGCCTGAAATAATTGGCGATGAAGGCGGGCGAACTGGTCACCAGCAGCTTCACGTCGCGCGCCAGATGGCGCTCGGTGGCGCGCAGCGCCTTGCCCAGAGCATCATCGCGGAGCACCAGGCGGTGAATGTCGAGGCATTCATAGACGATCGGGACCGCGGCGCCGAAAGCCGACCTTGCCCGGCGCGCCAGCGCCAGCATTTCCAGATTGCGCGCGATGATGAGATCCGGCTTCGGCATGCGCTTGAGCTTCGAACCTATCGATACCGCTGCTTTCGCCACCGCCGTCAGGCGCTGCGCGAATCGGCCATCACGCGTCGCGCCAAGGTCGATGGGCCGCAATCCTTCGATATCGGCGACAGGGGCGGCGGTACGGCGGAAGCCCGCCAGGGTGACCCGGGCGCCACCTGTCCGGAGCATCGTGATCCGTCGGCGAACCGCCGGGTCGGAAATATCGTGCACCAGGTACAAGACATGCAGCATGAAAACTCGACCGCTGTTTGACCCACCCAGGGAAAGCCTAGTACAGCTCTTGCTGCATCGCAACATTTTTGGCACGGCGATCCACGTTTTCTGTTGCACTGCAAAATTATTGCCGTAGTTTGTGGTCGGCGGCGGTTGTGGATTTCGGGCCCCGGAATCCGCGCAAAGATCAGGAATCCTGAATTTGGAAGCCAATCCATTCGATCCGCCGGAAGGCTCTCTGCGCAAATCGGTCGGCCGCGGCGCCGTCGTGACCGCCATGGCGCAGTCGGTGCGGGTCGCCACGCAGATCATATCCGTCATCGTGCTGTCGCGGCTCTTGTCGCCGCAGGATTTCGGTGTCGTGGCCATGTGTGCGCCGGTGCTCGCCTTCATCGCCCTGTTCCAGGATTTCGGCCTGACCCAGGCGACGATCCAGAAGACAGGCATCCGGCACGAGGAGGTGAACTACCTCTTCTGGATCAACGTCGCCGTCAGCGCCATCCTGGCCTGCGTGCTCGCGGGCGCGGCACCCCTGGTCGCTGCCTTCTACGGCGAGCCGCGTGTCGCTGGCCTGGTGGCGGCATTGGGGCTGCAGATCCTGGCTTACGGCCTGGGCGCACAGCATCTGGCGCTGCTGACGCGCCGCATGCAGTTCGGCCGCCTGGCGATCATCGACGTCGCCGGGGCCGTGGCGGGTCTGGCGGTATCGATTGCCTGGACCTTCATCGACCGCTCCTACTGGGCGCTGTTTGCCGGCACGCTGACCGGGGCGGTGCTTCCGACGCTCTGTTACTGGGCAAGCTCGCGCTGGCGCCCGGGCATGCCGCGCAAGGTCGCGGGCATCAGCGAGCTGATCAATTTCGGCGCCGGCATCACCGGTTTCAATTTCGCCAATTTCTTTGCCCGCAATCTCGACAACGTGCTGATCGGCAAATACTGGGGCGAGGCCCAGCTCGGCCTTTACGACCGTGCCTACAAGCTGCTCCTGTTCCCGCTCAGCCAGATCACCAATCCGCTGTCGAAGGTGATGGTGCCGGCGCTGTCGCGGCTGAAGGACGAGCCGGACCGCTATCGCAGCGCCTATCTGCGCGTCATGCCGCTGATCCTTTTGGTAGCGCTGCCCGGCGTCGCTTTCGCCACCGCCATGTCCGATGTGCTGATTCCCTTCGTGCTCGGCGAGCAGTGGCGCGCCAGCGCCTCGATCTTCCTGGCGCTCGGCTTTGCCGGCCTGCTGCAGCCGCTCAACAATCCGGCGGGCTGGCTTTTCGTCAGCCAGGGCCGCTCCGGAGACTTCATGCGCTGGGGCATCATCACGGCGGTGACCTCGGTGCTTGCCTTCGCGCTCGGCCTACCCTACGGCGCGCTCGGCGTGGCGGTCGCCTATGCGGTCAGCGAGTATCTGCGCACGCCCTTCCTGTGGCTCTATGTCGGCAGGAGCGGACCGCTGCAAGCCGGCCATGTGCTGCGCGCGGCAACGCCGTTCGTGCTTGGCGCGCATCTGGCGCTGGGCGCGGTCTGGCTGGTCAAGCCGATGCTGCCGCAGCAGCATGTCGTTGCCCTGGCCAGCGGCGCCATCCTGGCCTACGCGATCACCATCGTCGTCGCCCTGGCATTCGCGGCCGGACGCGAAGCCTTGCGGGAGGCCTTGAAGATGCTGCCTGCAAGAACGCCGGCGGCGACGCCGCGTGAGGCGCAATAATTTCGGCGCCTTTGTCGTCTAACCCTATCCCACCCGAGCATCAGGCCTGATCCATGCACTACCGATCGATCTCCGACATGAACGACGCGATTGTGAGCAACCTTCACCGGCTGCCGCGCGACATCGACCTGGTCGTCGGCGTCCCCAGAAGCGGCGTGCTGGCCGCGACGCTGGTCAGCCTTGCGGCGAACATTCCGATGACCGACCTGGATAGCTTCCTGGAAGGCCGGGTCTACACGTCAGGCATCACCAAGCGCAGGGCCGCACTCGACCGCAAAGTCTCGGAAATGCGCAAGGTGCTGGTGATCGACGACAGCGTTTCCGGCGGCAATGCCATGCGCGACGCCCGTGCCCGCATCAAGGGCGCCGGCATCGAGGCCGACTACACCTTTGCCGCCGTCTTCGGTCTGGAGCCCGAGCATCAGGAGACCGATCTGGTGTTCGAGGTCGTTCCGCATCCGCGCATGTTCCAGTGGAACTTCATGCATCACAAATTCCTGGCGCAATGCTGCGTCGACATAGATGGGGTGCTGTGTCTCGATCCGACCGAGGCCGAGAACGACGACGGGCCGGCCTATGAAAAATTCCTGAGCGAGGCGCGGCCGCTTCATGCCGTGACCCAAAAGATCGGCTGGTTGGTCACCAGCCGGCTCGAGAAATACCGTGCGTTGACCGAGGCGTGGTTGGCCAAGCACGAGATCCAGTACGACAAGCTCATCATGCTCGATCTGCCGAGCAAGGCGGAGCGCCAGCGGCTTGGCGCGCATGGCAGTTTCAAGGCCGATTTCTATCGCAAATCCGATGCCATCCTGTTCATCGAAAGCGAGCATGCCCAGGCGCTGAGGATCACGGAACTGTCGGGCAAACCGGTCCTGTGTGTCGAAACGCACATGGTCAGTTTTCCCGATGCGCTGTCGCTTCCGGCCCTGGGCCAAGCCGCGCGGAACCTGCCGGCAAGGCTGCGCCAGGTCAACTCGCAAGAGGGCCGCAAGAGCGCCGCCAAGACCATCGCCCGCGCCCTGCTTGGCGCGCGCGGCTATGAAACGCTGAAGAACCGGGTCAAGCGCCCAGCCTGACGCGGCGCGATCGGGTCGCTGTTTGACTAAGCGGCCTGGCGCGCGCTCTGCTGTGCCGCCCTGTCCAATATCGAGAAGAAGGTGACGAACTGACGGTCGGGGTCGAGCTCCGGCCGCCCGGCGAAGCTGCGCGCGAGGGCCGAGACCCGCTCATATTCCTTGTTGTCATTCCACAAAAGCCTGACGGCGGCGACCCAGTCGGCGAGCGGAGCATCATAGTCGAGCACCGCGCCGCCAGGGCCGATCGCTTCGGGCAGGCCGCCGCGGCGGGAGCCGACGACGGGAATGCCGCTGCAATGGGCCTCCGAGGCCACCCGCCCCCAGGCCTCTTCCCATTTGCTGGGCGCCAGCAGGATCCGGGTGCGGCCATAGACCGTCTTCATGTCGCTGGTGCGGCCTTCCAGCGTGACATTGCCGAGCGGCGCGATCGTCTGCTCGATGCGTGCCCGGTGATCGTCCGCCAGTTTCCAGCTTTCGACGAACAGGAAAGGGATTTCGGGGCACGCGCCGGCGATGCGCACCGCAAGCTCGAAGCCCTTTTCCTCATATGGGTTGATCAGGGTGACGAACTGGCCCGACGTCGGCGTGCTGTAGTGCGTCGGATTGATGGTCGGCGGGATTACGGTTGTCTCGATGCCGAACTCCCTGGCGTAGGTGCGCGCGGTGAACTCGGAATTGGCGATATAGAGCGCCGAGCCCAATTCGCGCAGGTCGCCTCCCAGTTCGTGAAACTCGACATTGCGGAGATAGACGACCAGCGGCACGCCCTTGGCCTGCAACGCCTTGCCGAGCGGAACCGATTTGTGACACTGGACCACCGCGACATCCGGCTTCACCCTGTTGACGGCGAAGGCCGCCGCCTCCCAGGGGAACCATGCCCGGATCACCGGGTAGCCGGGAAAACTGTCGACGACCGCGGGCTGGCGCAACAGCTTCATCTTTGCACGCGCCTTGAAGCCGAAGACACCATCGCCAAACAGGGCGGCGAGCACCGCGGCCTCATGCCCATGCTCGATCAACTGCTCTGCCAGATGGTGAGTGCTCGACTGGACGCCGCCGCTGAACTCCGGTGGGTAGCCATTGCCGCCTGCAAAGAGAACTTTCATGATCCCGGCTCCTCGTCTATCCATTTCAATGCCTCGGCCCGATGAAGGCCCGCGTCCAAGGCCGCTTCAGGCAGTCTTTGGCGGATCAAGCGTCGCGAACGGATTTGTGCATGACTGCCATCCGGTGAACCGGATGGGATCATTGGGCGAACCGCGCCAGGCGTAGTCCGTCAGCATGTGGAATTCGGCAACAACCCAGCGGTCGAAATGCCCGAGGTCGCGCTGCTTCTGTTTTGGCAACAACTGGCGTGCCTGACCGAGCTTCGCCTTCTCGAGCAAGGTGACGGCATCGCTCAGTTTTTCGCTGGGAAACATTCCCGGATTGCGGTTGCGGAACTCGAGCACGAACTGCTGCAGGTGCTCGATGCGCATGTTCAGCCTGCCGAGGTATCTTTCGAGCGTGACGCGAACCAGGTCCTCGTCCGAGAACGAGGACACGGCCGCGTAGGCCACGCCCGTCGATGCAACTCCGCCTGCCATGATGGCCAGTGCCGAACGCCGCGTGATTTCGATCATCGCATACCTCCCCTCACGCCATCCGGCTCGCTGCCCGCAAGGACAGAGCTGCCGCGGTCAGGCTCGGATTGGCGCAAGAACAGCTGGGATAGGTACTGGTGCCGACGACAACCAGGTTTCTCAACCGGTGATGGATCATGTTGCTGTCGATCACCGAATCGGCCGGGCCGGTGCCCATCCGCAACGTGCCCTGGACATGCGATTCCGTTGGCCGGATCCCGCGGTCGAACAACCGCTCCACCGGTAGCGGGGCAAGCAGTCCAGGCAATTTCTCAAGCGCCCGGGCCATGCCTTTGACCGCGTAGTCCGACGGTGCCTTGAAGCTGACGAAAGCATTGTCGTCCTCGTCGAGAGTGACGAAATTCTCGTGGTCGAGCAGGTTTTCGGTGACCACGACCAGCGGCAGCGCCTGGCGCAGCCGCCCCTTCTCGGCGCGCATCCCGTGCTGCCAGCGGTTCTCGAAATAGACCAGGGCCGCCGCATGCTCGGACCGGTGCGGACCGTCATAGAGGCTGAAATTCAGGCCGGTGGTGATGGTGCTGCCGTCGAAATTGTCGACGCCGTCGAGATAGACCTCGAAATTCCAGCCATAGGATTCATGCAGGCCGCGCCCGACGAATTCATCTCCGAGGCCGGAGCGCAGCATGATCGCCGCGCTCTGGATGGCATTGGCGCCGAGAACGAAGAGGTCGCCGCTGGCCTGATATTCCTTGCCCTCATGGACGAAGGCGACCGAACGCACCGTGCCGCCGACATGGTCGAGCCGCCGCACCTCGGAGCCGAGGCAGACCGATACGTCGGGATGCTCGAAGACATGCATCAGGCCATTATTGGCGGTGAACTTGGCATCGGCCGGGCACAGCCAGCAACGCAGATTGGCGCAGCAGGAGCTGCGTTGCGCGGTCGGCACGCGGGCCCGCGCGGTCGGCATGACGAAATGCTGGTCGGGCTGGGCCGCCTTCATCATCCTGTCCGGCGTCGACATGCGATGCGGCGGCTGCGGAAACGGCCTTGAGCGCGGCAGCATCGCCGCCATGTCCGGATCGCCCGAGATCGACATGATGTCTTCGGCGTCGCAATAGAACGGCTCGACATCGTCGTAGCTGATCGGCCAGTCATTGCCGATGCCGTAGGTGCTTTTCAGCCTGAAGTCGTTGGGATGGAAGCGTGGCGTCTGCGCGAACCAGCAATTGGTCCCGCCGCCCAGCCCGATCGTGTAATTCCACGGCTTGTCGGAATTGGTCTTGTAGGTCGTCTCGTCGTCGATGTCGGTGTTGACGTTCTGGTCGAGCTGCCATTGATGCGTGTTGTGACGGCCCCATTCGAGGACGACTATGCGCGCCTTACGCCGCCTGGCGAATTCATGCAGGAAGAAAGCCGAACCGAAGCCGGAACCGATCGCGACAACATCGAAATGATCCTTGGTGACTTGCTCGGGCTTGACGTCCAGCACCATCAGTCGCAACTCCTTTCCGCGCCGGGCGCAGCCGTAGGGTCGAGCGGTCTCATGCCGCCATTCTGCCGATCGAGTGATATTCGATGCCGTGGCGCGCCACGACCTTGGGATCGTAGAGGTTGCGGCCGTCGAAGATGACCGGCGTGGTCAGTGCATCCTTCAGCGCATCGAAGGACGGTGCGCGAAAACTCTTCCATTCGGTGGCGATCAACAGCGCATCGGCGCCGCGCAGGGCCGCTTCCTTGGTACCGCACAGCATCAGGTCGTCGCGCAGCCCGTAGATGGCCTGGCATTCCTGCATGGCCTCGGGGTCATAGGCCTGCACGTTCGCGCCGGCCTTCCAGAGCGCTTCCATCAGCACACGCGCTGGCGCCTCGCGCATGTCATCGGTGTTGGGCTTGAAGGCCAGGCCCCACAGCGCGAAGGTCTTGCCCTTGAGGCTACCCTTGAAATAGCGATGCACCTTGTCGAACAGGATGGATTTCTGGTCGTTGTTGCGCTCCTCGACGGCGCGCAGCAGCTTGGCGTCGAACTTGACGCCCTCGGCGGTCTTGATCAGGGCGCGTACGTCCTTGGGGAAACACGAGCCGCCATAGCCGAGACCCGGATAGATGAAGTGATAGCCGATGCGCGGATCGCTGCCGATGCCCTTGCGCACCTCCTCGATGTCGGCGCCGAGCTGTTCGGCGAGGTTCGCCATCTCGTTCATGAAGCTGATCTTGGTCGCCAGCATGCAGTTGGCGGCGTACTTCGTGAATTCGGCGCTGCGCACGTCCATCACGATCATCTTCTCGTGGTTGCGGTTGAAGGGCGCGTAGAGTTCGCGCATCACCGCCTCGGTTTCCTCGCTGTCGGTGCCGACGATAATGCGATCCGGCCTCATGCAGTCGGCGACGGCAGAGCCCTCCTTGAGGAATTCAGGATTCGAGGCGACGTCGAAGCGCAGATCGTCGCGGCCTCTTTTCTTCAGCGTCTCGGCGATCCTGGCCTTCACCTTTTCACAGGTACCGACCGGTACGGTCGACTTGCCGACGACGATCTTGGCGGCATCCATCTCCCGGCCGATGGTCTCGGCGACCGCCAGCACATATTTGAGGTCGGCCGAACCGTCCTCGCCGGGCGGCGTACCGACCGCGATCATCTGGATTTCGCCGTGCCTGACGGCAGCCGCCGCATCGGTGGTGAACTTGATGCGGCCAGCGGCATGGTTCTCCCTGACGATGCTTTCAAGGCCTGGCTCGAAGATCGGGACGAAGCCCTGGTTGAGCCGCTCCACCTTGCTAGCGTCAATGTCGACGCAGACAACCTGGTGACCAACCTCGGCAAGCACCGCCGCCTGTACGAGGCCGACATAGCCAATTCCAAACACCGTCAAGTTCATTCGGTTTCATTCCCATCCAGGGCCTGGAGCCGTTTTCGGTCCGGCCGGTTCAATTCGTCTTTCCCAACTCTTTTAGGCTGCAGACCAGCGATTCCGGAAACTGGCAGGGCTGGCCGAGCGCGGTGAAGGCAACGCGCTCTACCTGCAGCGAAAGCTTGCGGCCCGGATCGGCGAACGCTCCCATCCAGCCCTTCATCGTCTCGCTGCCCCAAAGGCTGAAGAAAATCTTCTGCGCATGGCTGGGCAGCTTGGCGGGATCGGTGATGGTGTTCACCAACTGACCGTTGAGGTACCAGCGCAGACTATCCTTCTCCCATACGAAGGCATAGTCGTTGAAGGCACTGTCGGTGCCGCCGGCCACGTCGACCAGTTTCTCGTTCTTGCCTTTGCCGTTGATGTAGGCGTTGACCTGCACCTTGGACGTGTCCTTGGTCAGGATCTCGAAATCGATCTCATCCCAAGGCTGCTTGTCGGACGGGCCGATATAGGAGAAGAAAGCCGCGTTGAGGCCGGGGCCCGTATCGGTTTTCATCCGTGCCTCATAGGTACCATAGCCGAAGCGCTGCTTGGTCTGGATCTCGCCGCAAGCGAACTCGCGATCCTTGGTCTTCTGCTTCGCGAAACCGAGCGAAAGAACGCCGTCGGAAAGCTCGACCAAGCCTTTCGACCAGGTGCAATTTTGATGGCTGCCGTTTGTCCAGCCGTCTGAAACGTACCAGCGCTCACGGTCGAAACTTTTGAAATCGTCGACGAAAGAGGGCGCGGACTGGATATCCTGCGCATGAGACGGGGTTGCCGGCAGGCTGCCAAGAGCGGCGAGCAGCAAAGCGGCCGCAAGGCCGGACCGGCGGCCGAAATGCCGGGTTGAAAGGGCGTCGATTGCTGTCGTGGACATGGTTTTTGGTTCCGAACTCATGACAAACTCACCTTTGCGCTGTGTCCCCAACCCAAAGTCGACGTTTGAACCGCTTCCAAACGGGCCAACCTTGACCTCTTCAATCACCCTCCCGACTGCCAAACTTGCATCACCTCCGTCGTAACGGTCCCGCGCCGCCACCTTCACCCTCGGCCGACTCCCGTCTGCCTGGCCGATTCGACCGCAGCCGGCGAATCGGCGTCCGCATTCTCGTCGAAGACCGCATCCAGCGAATGACGGAGCTCGCGCATCATGCCGCCCTGGCGCGCCAATGCCGCGATGCGGCGCTCGCTGTTCAAGATCGACTGCGTCAACGCGCTGACCTCGGACGAGCGGCGGTCGGAGGCGGAACCATTTTCCATGGCTTCAACGAGGAAAGCCGCGTTGGTCGCCTCCTTCTGATAGCGGCTCTCCAGGCCGGTTTTCTCGGCATCGATTTCGGCCGCGATCTGCTCGAACAGCTTCGCCAGCCGGTCGAGACGCGCAACATCGGTCTGCCTGTCGCGGGCCGGATCCCTTGATCTGAAGCCGAATATCGAGGCCATGAACTTAAATTCCCGTCATCGCTGGCTTTTTGGGCCGGCTTTCTGGCCGGGCCACTGGCCAATCCCCGCAACCGGGGCTGAAAACTCGTACCGCGTCGTCCACTCCTCCGCCGAAGAGAGACTTCGGACCAGTCCGATCGGGGGCCAGTTCGGCTGGTCGTTCAGTTTGCTGCACCGCAACATAGACTGCCATCCCCGGAGCCGCGAGGCAACCACCCAATTCGTAAACTCATAAATCCGATCGAAATGGTTGCGTGGTGGGCGGGCGGCGGGCCGGCAAGAGCCAACGCTCCCGCACCTTACCGTGCCTTGCCCGTGCTGGTTCCGGCCATCAGGAAACGCAGCGGCGGCACGTGTTTGTTCCTGGACACGAGGCCAACGCTGCGAAACAGCGCCTCGAGTTTGTCGGATGCCACGCCCTGGACGATGGGAAAGAAGTTGGATTGGCTTGCGAACGCATAGGCCGCGGCCGAAGCCAGGCCCCGCTCGGCCTTCACGTCGAGGAAATTGCGCAGCCGATATTTGTCGCGCACATGCCTCTCGTGCCGCCGCAATACCGCCTTGGACCCTTCCGGCAGGCTGTCGATGGCCAGCAGCGCCAGATCGGCATCGGCCAGTCGCTTCAGATCCTGCGTCTTGTGGCGGCCGCTGAGCGAATCGGCTCGCACGATAGCGCCGTAGCCACAGGAACGGATGACCTTGAACCGGGCCCCGTGGGCGACCGCCCGCGCGTAAAGCTCATAGTCCTCACCCAGTCGCAGGCTTTCGTCGTAGCGCAATCCGTGGCGGTCGAGGAAGGCACGGCTGATCACGGGCTTCAAGAAACCGAGTTCGCCTCTTTGCACGCGGCGCCTGGAGATGTTGCCTTCCACGAACCGTTCGAGATTGAGGAATTCGGGATCGGCGGCAAAATCCGGGGCGACGATCTTGGTCGCGTCGCCGGTCGCGTCATCCCTGATGAGCATGATGTTGTCGGCGGCGAAATCCCAATCGGCGCTGGCAAACAGGTTGCGAAACCGGCCATTGAGGAAGAAATCGTCGGCGTCCAGAATGCTGACGAACGGCGCTCGTGAGCGGGTGATCGCGGCGTTGCGGGCGAAGGATGGACCGCGATTGACGTCGAGGCGCATCACCGAGAGCCGGCCGCTGCCGTCGTCGGCCGAGCGGGCGACCTCGGCGGTATTGTCGGTAGAGCCATCGTCGACGACGACGACCTCCGCCACTTCCGGTTCGCGCAGCGCGGATGCGATGGCAACCGCGATCGTGCGCGCCGCGTTTTTGGCCGCGATGATCACGCAAACCTCGGATTTCGTCATCGACATGGAATTTGCCTCTTGCACAGGTTTCGTTCTGCCCTCGCCCTGTACACGTTCGATATCCATTGCCCTCATGGACTGGCCGGCCGTTCGAAGATGCGGCGGCTGATGTCCGCCGACGCGGCCCAGCCAGCCTCGGCCAGGTAGCGGACGGGAGCCCGGCCGCACAATTCCCACAACACAGTCCGCCGCTGCGGCCAGCGCAGCGACGACAGCCATGGCGCGATGACCATGTTGAGCAGGTCCTCATTGCCGATGCGCGACAGGATCGGCTTGGCCCGCTCCGATAGAAGCGTGCCGGTGCCGCCCAGCAGCACGTCGGCGGCGCGCAGGCCGAGCAGCAAGGTGTCGTCCAGTCCCTGGCCTATCGCGGCATCGAGCACACGCTGCTGATCGGCCTCGCCGAGGCGAGCGGCGCTGGCCCTGATATCGCAGACATAGCCGGCGCAGGGCTCGCGGTTGAACAGGGCCTTGGCGACGCTGATGCACGACAGCATCAGTGTGTCGGCGGCCGAAGTGAAAGGGACCTCGACGCCGGTGATCTCGACCAACCGTTTCCGCCGCAGGAACCCGTCGGCATCGCGCGGGCTGGGCGAGCCGGGCTGCTGGAGCCGGTAATGAAGATCGACCGTGGATGATCTCGGCCCGCTGCCGCGAACCATGTGCTGTTCGCCGAGGAAGCGGATCCACCAGACCGAACGCGACTGGCCCGACACCTCGTAGCCAATCAAGCGCAACGCTTCGCGCGTCTTCAGGAACCCGGCCGGCGCGACCAGGATGTCGACATCGCCCGCAGGCTTCATGAAGTGATCGTCGTAAAGCAGATGCTGCTGGAACGGCCCCTTCAGGAAGACGAAATTGATCCGCCGGTCGGACAGCGCCTCGTTGATGGCCATCGAATCCATCAGGCAGGCGGCGTTCATCGAAACCGTCCTTCTGCGATAGGTTTCGAGCCACTGGAAGAGCTCGCCCGGCCTCTCATGCGCCGGCGCACGCGCCAGCGCCTTCAGAACGAAGACACCGACCTTGTTCAGCCTGGCGATATCGGTGACGGCCTCGACCGAAAGGCCCGAGGGCAACGCCTCGGCGGCCGGGGCGGCGGGCGCCGCGAAATACAAACGTAAGCAGGCCCGCACATAGGCGATCTCGTCGGCGCAGTCGGTTGCGCGCAGTCGTTCATAAGAGCTTTCCGGCAAGGCCATTGAGCGCACAGTCTCCAAAAAACGGTTTGCGCGTCGCGTATGCTGCAAGTGCGAAACAAAGCATCCTTAAAAACCGCGGCGCCGTAAAGCCTTTCCTTTCGCGGTGCAAGATTTTGCAACCATAGCGTTTGCCGGCTTCCTCCGAAGGTGACGAGGTGATGGACGGAACACCCCGTCGCGGTGCTATCGGCGGTGGCCAGATGAAAGAGGGATATAGTTTAGCGCTATCTAAAATCAATCGCTTGCGTGAATTTCCCTTCAGGAATTCCCCTTAAAAATGACCAAATCAATGATTTAAAGTTTTGTCACTAGCAGACGCCGAAGTGAAGCAGCTTCCCTTCCTAAATGGCGGATTTCTCACATGGGGAGTGACGTTCGCAACCCATAATTGATTAACGGCGGGTAAATGAGACTTGACTCATAAATGCTGCTATGCAGCTATTGCGCCGCAGCATGAAAGTGCTGACGGTAATCGACAGGCCGTTTCCAGTCCTTGATAGGAGAGTACAATGGAACAGAATGTTGAAAAGCAAGAGTACGAAACGCCAAACCTGACCGTGCATGGTTCGATCGAGACCATCACCCAGGGCGGCGGCGGCAGCACGGCGATCGATGCGTCGTTCCCCGCACATACGCCAATTGGCGACCTCACGTTCTCTTGAGACTATCCTGATCCCGGAGGATGACGTTGGAACCTCCAGTATCCAAAAATCATAAGAAGGAGCCGGGGGTGAAAATCCCCGACTCCTCCAGCCTGTCGATGCGGGGCAACGTGTTGCGAAAGAGGTTTTAGGATGAACTGGAACCCATCCGACCGCGATTGCGTAAGCGCGACCAAGGATGCCGTGGCCTGCGAATTCGGCGAAGGCCTCGCGCTTCTCAACCTGAAATCCAATATCTATTACAGCCTCAACGGTGTCGGCGCTTTCATCTGGGACCTGATCCAGGAGCCCAAGCCGGTCGCCGATATCCGCAGCGCCGTCCTCGCTCGCTACAATGTCGACGCCGAGCGCTGCAAGGGCGACGTCGACGCATTGCTGAAAGGCCTGGCGGAAAACGGGCTTGCGAGGCTTGAGCATGAGGCCGTCGTCTAGGCAGGTGTCGCAGAAGGCCATGGTTGCGCGGCAAAGACCTGTGACGCAGAGACCCCCCGCGCCGATGAAGCGGCCTGGCAGGCGGAGCCTGGCCAGGATTTTGGCCTTGAGCGGTTCGGAAGCGTTTTTCCTGGCCCATTGCCTGCTGGTGGTCGCGACCGTGCGGCTCGGGCTGACAGTGTTCTCCTACAACCGCGTCCGCGGGATGGTGACACGGCTCAACGCGCGCCAATGTGCGAGCATGGGCGAGTTGCGGCTTGTCGCCTGGGGGGTTGCAGCGGCCGCGCGGTTCGTGCCGGGCGCCACATGCCTGACCCAGGCGCTTTCGGGCCAATATCTTCTCGCGCGCAAGGGCAATGCGTCGAATATCCGCATCGGCATCGAGCGCGGCACGGGCGAGCAATTGAAGGCGCATGCCTGGCTGGTCAGCGACAACCACATCGTGCTCGGCGGATCCATCGATGGTTTCGCACATCTGGTCGACCACGGCAGCCGATGAGCGGCGTGGCCGGAATCCTGTTGCGGCAGGGCCACGCCGTAGCGGTCCGAGGCCCCGCGCCGGCTGAAGCGGCGAGCGGCATCCAGCAGATGCTGGCGCGCATGCGACATCGTGGTCCCGACGGAAGCTCATGGTGGCTGGACAGCGGCATCGCGCTTGGCCACGCCTGGCTGAACACGACCGACGAAGCCGGCCCCGGCCCGCTGACCATGGCCGGCGGCAAGCTCGCCATCACCGCCGACTGCCGGCTCGACAACCGCGACGAGCTGCTCGCCAGGCTCGGCATCAGGGACAGCTCAGTCGCCGATGCTGCATTGCTGATGCGGGCCTATCTGCGTTGGGGTGAAGCCTGCCCCGTGCATCTGCAAGGCGATTTTGCCTTTGCCGTCTGGGATGCCGAGCGGCAGCTTCTGTTCTGCGCGCGAGACCATTTCGGGGTCAAGCCATTCTATTACCACGCGGCGGAACGACGCTTTGCCTTTGCCTCCGAGATCGGACCAATGCTCGGCCTCGACGGGGTTGGTGCGCACCTCAGCGAGCACCGGATTTCGGGCTTCCTGGCCGGGTTGCCCGACGACCCGCAGTCCACGCCCTACCGCGACATCTTCGCCCTGCCGGCGCGTCACAGCCTTACCGTCACCGCGCAACGCCTGGTGCTGCGCCGGTATTGGCAGATCGAGCCATCACAGCGAGTGCCACGGTCGGATGCCGCGGAGGAATTCGCCCATCTTTTCTCGCAATCGGTCCGCAATCGCATGCGGGGAAGTCCGTCGGTCGGCGCGATGCTGAGCGGCGGCCTCGATTCCTCCTCGATCGCCTGCGTGGCCGGGCTGCAAAATGCGGCCGGGCGCAAACCGAAGCTGCCGACCTTCTCCCTAGTTTTCGAGAAGGGTTCGTCGATGGACGAGCGCTCCTTCATCGATGCCGTGCTGGATCAGCAGAAGACCGACCCGACGTTGATCCCTGTCGGCAATTATGCGCCTTTCGCCGAATTCGAACGGGTGCTGGAGGAACAGGAAGGCACCTTCCTGGCGCCGGGCCTGACGCTGACACGCGGTATCTACCGGACGGCGGGCGCCAAGGGCATCAAGGTGCTGCTCGATGGCCATGGCGGCGACGAGGTCGTTTCGCAGGGACATGGCCATCTGCACGAGCTTGCCAATGGCGGCAGATGGCTGGACCTCTGGCGCGAGGTCCGCAGCGCCTCCAACACCTATGGCGACAGCACGCTCGGCCTCTATTTTCAGTTCCTCACTATTTACGGGCCGGCCTGGCGCATCGCCAGGCTGCGGCAGTTGGGGAACCGAGCCCTGAACAAAATACGCAAACCTGCCCAATCGCGGCGTGGCCGGAGCTGGCGCGACCTGATCAATCCGGACCTTGCCAGGCGAACCGAGCTCATCGACCGGTTCCACCGAGCCGGCTATATGCCACCCGGCGTCCAGGCCAGCGATGCTCTCAGTCACCGCTGGATCCTGTCCAACGGTTATGTCCCGCACTCTTTCGAGGTTCTGGACAAGGCCGCCGCCAATTTCGGCGTCGAGCCGCGTTATCCGTTCTGGGACAAGCCGCTGGTCGAATTCTGCCTGGGGCTGCCGGGCGAGCAGAAGCTCAGTCACGGCTTTGGCCGCTACGTGTTGCGCCGGGCCATGGAGGGCATCCTGCCGGCGGCGGTCCAGTGGCGGCGCGACAAGATCGATTTCACCGCCAATCTCGTCAACGGCATGGTGCGCAACCATCGCGACCTGCTGGACCAGTTGCTGGTTGGCGACGCGGGTCGCATCGCGCCCTATGTCAACCTGCCGGAAGTAACCGCTGCCTATGCGCGGCTGTTGCGCCAGCCGGACCAGGTGGCGCCGCTCGATGTCCAGTATGTCTGGCGCTCGGCGTCATTGTCGCTGTGGCTGCGGCAGGTCCAGCATGGCGGGAGCCCGGCATGATGTCCCGCCAAGAGCCGTTCGCCGGCGATCTCGACCATCTTCCCCGGCGCGGCGGGATCGCGGGAGAACGACGTTACTACCGCGCCTACGGCCTGATCATCGCATCCGGCGTGTCCCTGCCCGAACTGGAGCCGGCGGACCCGGCGTCGGCCGACATCGAGATCGCCATCGGCCCGATCGATATGCCCAAGCCTTCGGCGGAGGCCGCGACCGTCTTCCGCTTCGAGCCCGGCCGGCAGTATTTGGCCTGGGAGGCCGTCGGCGCATTCCTGATCAGCGACGCCCGCCGCATCGATGTCCAGCCGGCGCCCGGCGTCGACGACGCCTTGCTTGCCTTTCCGTTGCTGGGGCCGGTGCTGGCGCTGCTTCTGCACCAGCGCGGCCTGCTGGTTCTTCATGCCAGCGCCATTGCGGTAACCGGCAGGGGCGCCATCTTCATGGGCGACAAGGGCGCCGGCAAATCGACGACGGCAAGCGCGCTGATCCGGGCCGGACACGATCTGCTTACCGACGATGTCGTCGCGCTCGACCTGGCAAACCCGAACCAGCCGATGATCGTTCCGGGGTTTCCGCAGATCAAGCTTGCCGCCGATGCCGCAGCGGCAATCTCGCTTGGGCAGGCGCAAGTGCGGCCGCAAGTGCATCCCGCGATCGAGAAGATGCAGCATCGCCTGCACGGCGCCTTCTCCGGCAACAGGGTGCCGGCGGCCAGGATCTACATACTCGAGCGTGGCGAAAGGGCTGGGATCACCCCCTTGCCTTCCATTGCCGCCTTGCCGGCCATCATCAAATTCTCCTACGTGACGCGTTTCGGCCGCGCGGCGCTCTCCGGCGATTTCGCCGCGATGCACCTTCGTCACTGTTCAGCAATCGCTAACCATGTCGGCGTGTGCCGGCTGGACGTTCCAACGGGCATCGACAGGATCGGCGAGGCTGTGGCGCTGATCGAAAAGGAATTGGCCGGAGATGCCTAGGTCATCGGTCTTCAGCCTGTCGCTGTTTCGCGATGTCGCGGCATTTGGCGCCGTCATTGCCCAGATCGGCGGGCGGCGGACCTGGACGGCGCTGTTGTTCCTGATCCTCGGCAGCCTGACCGAAGGCATCTCGATCCTGCTGCTGATTCCGCTGCTGCACCTGGTTGGGCGCGCCGACCAGGATTTCGCGGTCAGGCTGCCGAATATCGATTTCGTCCGCTGGCTGGTGCCCGGCGGAACGCTGCAACTGACGACGGTGCTTTGCGCGCTGGTCGGGCTTGTTGCCGTGCAGGCAGCCTTCAACCGCTTCAAGTCGGTCTACATGGCAAGGCTGCTCTTCGATTTCATCAACCGCCTGCGCATGAACCTGTTCGAGAGCATCGGCAAGGCGCGGTGGGGCGTGTTCACGCGCATGCGCGGCTCCGATCTCGACCATGCCCTGACCGGTGACATCGACCGCGTCCAGGGGGCCGCCTTTTCCCTGCTGATGTTGGTGCAGATCGCCGTGCTGCTGGCGGGCTATCTCGTGATTTCCATGTTCATCTCCCCGGTTATGACGGCGTTTGCCGTCGTCATCGGCATCGTGATGTTCATAGCGCTGCAGCCGTTTCGCTCGCGGGCCACGGCCTTCGGCCGCATCCTGACGAGCAATCGCCAGGACCAGTACCGTACGGTTTCGGAATTTCTCGGCGGCATCAAGGTGGCCAAGAGCCTGAATGTCGAGGGCAGCTATTTCGCGCAGCTGCAGGCCACGCTCGAAAAGATGAAGGCCGATAACATCGCTTATGTGCGGAACAGCTCGATCGGCACCGCCGTGTTCCAGGTGGCGAGCGTCGTGGGCTTGAGCGTCTTCATCTATGTGGCGCTGGTCCGCTTCAACCTGTCGCTGGCCGAGATCGTCGTGCTGCTCCTGGTCTTCATGCGCATCGCGCCGCGCTTCATGGACATGCAGACGCAGGCCCAGCAGGTGCTGATCAACCTGCCCGCCTATACGGCAATGCGCAGCCTGCAGGCACGTTTCGACGCCGAGCGCGAGCCGGGCCATATCGAATCCGGGGATGCCCGCAAGCTGGCCCTCGATACGGGGCTGAACATTCGCGACGTCTCCTTTGCCTATGACGGCGGCGCCGGCAAGGCGGTGGTGAGCGACGTCACCTTCGGCCTTCCGGCCGGCAAGGTCACCGCCCTGATTGGCCCGTCCGGATCAGGCAAGAGTACGATCGCCGACATGCTGCTCGGGCTGCTCGAGCCGACCGCGGGCAAGATCCTCGTCGATGGCGTCGAGGTCGATGCCGCCAACCGCCGCCGCTGGCGCGATCAGGTGGCCTATGTGCCGCAGGACGTATTCCTGCTGCATGACACGATCGCGGCGAACCTGCGGCTTGCCGCACCGCAGGCCAGCAACGACGAATTGTGGACGGCACTCCGCGCCGCGCATGCCGGCGAATTCGTAGAACGGCTTGACCTCAGACTGGAGACGGTGGTCGGCGACCGCGGCGTGCGCATGTCGGGCGGCGAGCGTCAGCGCATCGCGCTGGCGCGCGCGCTGCTGCGCAAGCCTTCACTGCTCATCCTGGATGAGGCAACAAGCGCGCTCGACTGGCAGAACCAGTCACTTATCGCCAAGTCGATCGACGGCCTGCGCGGCTCAATGACGATCCTGACAATCGCTCACCGGCCGTCGATGATCGCCTTCGCCGACTGGGTGGTGGCAATGGAGGACGGCCGTGTCGTGGAAGTCGGGCAATATCGGCGCCTGAAGGCGAAGCCGGGGAGCCGGCTGTCCAGGATGCTGTCGGGAGAACAATCGGAGACCGAACCCGCGGACGTGGCCTGACCCGGCGTGCGCCCTGCGCCTAATGCAGGCTCCGCCGGGCGCTGCCAAGCTTCTCGCCCTCGGGCACGTCGGTGGATTTCTTCTTTCTCTCGGCTTCGCGCAGCCTGTCGGCCGGCGTCGGCTCGCTCCTGGCGATCATGGCGTAGACGACCGCGAAATAACCGACCTGGATGACCACCGCGCAGATGACGACGCGCAGCAGTGTCGTGCCGAGCGAAGCCCCACCCAGCCACGACCAGGCAACGACGATCGCGAGCGCGAAAAGCATCCCAAGGATGAATTTTGGAAGCGACATACCCAACAGCCCATAAACCGGCTCGGGTTATATCCAATCGATAGCCCCACCCGAGCGCCGTCCCTTGTCATGCGGGCTTGTTAAGTCACCCGCTGCCGACCGGTTGCTTCCGGCCTTTCAACCTGTCGCCACCATGACAGGTATAATTTGCAATTCTATTAAGGCGAGCAGAAGGCGGCAAGGGCAACCGCACATATTTTTGAATGAGCTTACGCGTTCGACTCTGCCATGCTGCAACGCACACGGCCGCATTTCACTCAACCTGCAGCCGTTATAAGGCGCGAGTACAATCCATAATATTAAGCAGTATTTTATGTGAATAGTTTCAAATATGGCACCTTCCTAAAGCACTTATATGTTCCGCCCCTCGACGCCGAGAACGCGTCGCCTAGGAATCGCCTCAAAAATGTCCGGATTTTTTTATCCGTGCCCATTTATTGTCACAAATGTGCTAAAAATTTCGAAATTTGTGCAGAGCGAGCTTACTATTTAGTCAATTCATGACGCGACTATTTCAATGGGATGGGAAATTGTGTGTTGCGCTGCAGCATTTTTTTGATATCGTGCGGTCAACCATTCGTTCACCGCATGGAGTTTCCGTATGAGGGATATTGCCAAGTCGGCCACGGCGGGCTTTTCGCAGGCTGACACCGACTTTCCGCCGCCGATCGGCGGTCTCATCAAGCGGAGTTTTGATGTCGCCGGTTCGCTGGTTGGGCTGATCGCGCTCAGCCCGCTGTTCATCATGATAGCATTGCTGGTCAAGTTCTCCGATGGCGGATCGATTTTTTACGGTCACCGCCGAATCGGGCGCGGCGGACGGCTGTTCTCCTGCCTCAAATTCCGCACCATGGTTCCCGACGGGGACAAGGTGCTGGCCGCCTATCTTGCGACCAATCCAGACGCCAATGCGGAATGGATAGCGACCCGCAAGCTGAAGAACGATCCACGCGTCACCCGCGTCGGAGCGGTCCTGCGCAAGCTCAGCCTCGATGAGTTGCCGCAGATCATCAACATCCTCCAGGGCGACATGAGCCTTGTCGGGCCTCGCCCGGTGGTCCGCGACGAACTGGAAATCTACGGCAGCGCGGCTGTCTATTATCTGAAGTCCCGGCCCGGCCTGACCGGCCTGTGGCAGGTCAGCGGCCGCAACGATGTCTCTTATGACAGCCGCGTCGCGTTCGATCGCCACTATGTCGAGAACTGGTCGCTGTTCGAGGACGTTCGCATCATCATCAGGACCGTGCCGGCCGTCTGGATGTCACGCGGTTCTTATTGATCGGCCGGGCTGACCCAGCCATCCGGCGGCAAGCTCATCGGGCGATGGGGCTAAAACGGATCGGAACGTTCAGTTGAAAACAGACATGTTCGAAGCCTTTGGCGGCGGCCCGTTTTTCGGCCGCTCGCGGCTCGTGGCGACGTGCCTTGCGATGTCGCTCGCTTTTCCCCAGCTGGCCGCCGCCGACGACTACCGTCTGGGCTCCCAGGACAAACTCACCATCCGCATCGCCGAATGGCAGACCGTCGAAAGCACGTTCCGCGACTGGTCGTCGGTCAATGGCCAATACACGGTCGGTCCGGCCGGCACGCTGTCGGTGCCTTTCGTCGGCGAACTGCCGGCGGCCGGCAAGACCACGGCAGAGGTCGCCGCGGCGATCGGCGAGGCGCTGCAGCACAAGCTCGCTTTGTCGGACAAGCCCGAAGCCTCGGTCGAAATGGCGCAATTCCGGCCGTTCTACATTTCGGGCGAAGTGCAGAATCCCGGCCAGTTTCCCTATGTGCCCGACCTTACGGTGCTGAAGGCGATCAGCGTCGCCGGCGGCATCAGGCGCAGCGCCGACTACGGTCCCCAGCTCGGCAAGGACCTGGTCACCGCCAAGGGTAATTTCGATATCTCCGACGACCTGCGTGTGCGGCTGATCGTCAAGCGCGCCCGCATCGACGCCGATATGGCCGGCAAGACGAGCTTCGAAGCGCCGAAGGAGGTCGAGGGCGATCCTCGGCTGCCGACCATCGTCAACGACGAGATGACGATCCTGACCGCCGACCAGAAGGCGCTGAAGCTGAAGCTCGAGTCACTCGACGATCTCAAGGGTGTGCTGCAGGCCGAAATCGAATCGCTGGAGAAGAAGATCGTCAACCAGCAGAAGCAGGTCGATCTTGCGCAGCAACAGCTGGCCAGCATCGGTCCGCTGGCGCAGAAGGGTCTGGTCGCCAATGCGAGACTTCTGGATTCGCAGCAGTCCGTCACCGACCTGCAAGGCAAGATCCTGGACTATGAGACGGCCATCCTCACCGCCAAGCAGGCGATCAGCAAGGCGACGCAGGACGCCATCGACGCCCAGAACACCTTGAGCTCGAGCCTCGCCGCCGCCCGGCAACAGACCGAAGCCGACCTGAACGAGGCCGCGCTGAAGGTGAATATGCAGAAAGGCCTGATCGCTCAGGCCACTGATCCGGCGACGACGGCCGCCATCACCAACGACCAGCAGCCTACCTTGCTCTATTCGCTGGTGCGCAATGTCGACGGCAAGACCAGCGAAATCGCCGCCAAGGAAGACACGCCGGTGCTGCCCGGCGATGTGATCAAGATCAAGCTGGCGCCGCTGGCGAGCCAGTAGGGACGCGGAAGTTCGCACGACCCGCCGCTTCGATCCTCTAACACAAAGACTTTGAACCTCCGCCTGGCCTGCCTGGCGGAGGTTTTTGCTGACAGGGTTTCCAGAACCGGAAAACCAGAACGGTTGTTGACGCAATTGCGGACGGGAAAACCGCTACGCACTTTTCCCGGCATTGCTCCAAGAACGGTTTAGTGTTTGATAGAATCTCTGACCCGCTCTAACTTCTTGTTTTTACGCAATTCCCAAGGGGAAGCGCTATGCGCTTCTCCCGGGGAAACCGTTACACACTTTCCTGGAATTGCCCTGGCGGACCCTCATCATTACTCGGCCGCCGCCGGACGGTGCGGCCAGGCTGGCTCCCCACCCTTCGCATCCGCTGGCTCGAAGGCCGGCGACCACCGCGTGCGCGTGACCGGCAACCGGGCCAGCTTGAAGAAGCTGAAATACATCAGGAAGGAGCCCATGATGTAGGGGTTGAGGATCTCGACCTCGACGAAGGAGCGGATGAGCAGCAGCACCATCACGCCGATGAGAACCACCGATTCGGCCTGCCATGTCTTGAAGACCACCGCCGCGATATGACCGAAAAGCGTGCGCAGCATAATCAGCGATATCAGCACCGCCCCGGTGAAGCCGAGTTCGACAAGGGCCTCGACATAGGTGTTGTGGAAATGGAAGCCGGTGCGGGTGGTGATGTAGAATTCGTTCCACAGCCGCTCGGCCTCGGCAAAGCCCTGCACCCAATAGGCGGCATAGCCGACGCCGAGGATCGGCGACCGCATCGCGGCGTTCCAGCCCTGCTCCCATAGATAGGTCCGCCCGGTGAGAGTCGAATCCTTGCCGAAGATGCCAAGCACGAAGTCCATGAGCCCGAGATTGAGGGCGACGATGGCCACCACGACGATCATGCCGGCGCCGATCAGGAAGATTACCCGGCGATAGCGCCGCGACAGAAGCTTGCTCATCGCAAGCAGCGCCACCAGCGCCAGAACCGCCGGTATCGAGGCCATCGAGGTGGCGGAATGCGAGACGACCAGCACATAGGCCGACAACAGCACGACCGGCACGGTCAGCATGAAGCTCAGGCGACCTCGCCGAAGGAAAGCAAGGAAAACGACGGAGAAATAGATGCCGAGCGAGCCGACGAAGCCGATCTGGTTCTTGGAGGCGAAGGCGCCGACGAAATTATAGGTGCCGTCGAGGACGTCCTCGGAATAGGCGCCGACCTTCAGCGAATAGATCAGGACGAAGAATATGCCGACCAGAGCGCCTATCGTCAGGGTGCGCACGCTGACGGTGCGTGCCGCGACATAGGCACAGGCGATATGGGAAAGGTACTGGACCGCCGTTCTGGCGGTCGTGCCGGGCGCCTGCGACCAGAACACGGAGAAGCAGACATAGGCGGCGAACAGCAGCGGCAGCCAGGCACTGGACAATTGCCGCAGGAACCGCCGGTAGTCGACCATGATGAGCGGAAGCCAGACGGCATAGTAGGCCAGGATCAGCACCTGGCCGAAAATGACGGAATAGGAGAACGCCCAGATCGAGACGGCAACGGCAAAACTGCCATAGACCGAGTTCTTTTCGGGATCGACGAGCAGGGATTTGGGAATTTTCATCTAAAGGGTCCCGTCGACACGACCCCGAACCGCCGGGCCGCAAACCAGCCGGCATATCCGCAAACAGGGGCGTACAAGAAACGGCGTCTCCATTGTGCAGTGCAATATAACTTATCGCACCCCATGCTCAATGGCAAATCCGGTCACCTTGTCTTACAGCGAAGCGATCGCCGAGAGATAATCCGGCCGATGTTGGCACAGACGATCCGGCCACATGCCGGCTTGAACTCGATCGGCGGTCACCTCACAGTCCGGACGAGCCATCACATGGACCGGGATGGACAGGGGGAGTGACATGCCGATGACCTTCGCGGGACGATTCGCCGGCCGATCGGCGGTGATTACCGGCGGCGCCTCGGGCATCGGCCTGGCGGTCGCGAACAGGATCGTCGACGAAGGCGGGCGCGTCAGCGTCTGGGATCGCGATCCCGCACAGATCGAACAGGCGAAAGCCGTCATTCCCAGCCTGCAGGGGGTGACGATGGACGTTGCGGATGCGGCAAGTGTGGAGGCCGCCGCACAATCGACGATCGAAGTCCTCGGCGGCGTCGACATACTGGTCACCAGCGCGGCCATAACCGGCCCCAACATGACGACCTGGGCCTATTCGGCCGAGGACTGGCAAAGGGTCATCAATATCAACATCAACGGCGTCTTCTACTGCAACAAGGCGCTGGTGCCGCACATGCTCGAGCGCAACTACGGCCGCATCGTCAACATCGCCTCGATCGCCGGCAAGGAAGGCAATCCCAACGCTTCCGCCTACAGCACCTCGAAGGCGGCGGTGATCGGCCTGACCAAGTCGCTCGGCAAGGAACTCGCCAAGACCAAGGTGACGGTCAATTGCGTGACGCCGGCAGCTGTACGCACGGCGATCTTCAAGCAGATGAGCCAGGAGCACATCGACTTCATGCTGTCGAAGATACCGATGGCGCGCTTCGGCGAGGTCGAAGAAGTGGCTGCGCTGATCTCATGGATCGCTTCCGAGGAATGCTCGTTCACCACGGCCGCCGTGTTCGACGTTTCGGGCGGCCGCGCTACGTATTGAGCCGGGTCGAGGCAGTTCCGAGTTCGCCCGAGCCAACTACAATTCCGCGTGACGAAGCAACGATTGGAGCTGGACAGGCTTATGGTAGCTGGCGTCTGAATGAGCGTGCCACAACAGGGGAAAGCCATGACACGACGAGAGAGCCCGGCAGGTGCGATGTCCCCCGGCCACTGTGCCGGTGGCCTGCGATCGACGGAAGCGGCGATCACCAGGCCGGAGTTTGCTTCGTTTGCTTAGAGCAGATCCCACCGCGCTGGCCGATGACGAGCTTCTGGACCGCTATCAGCGCGCCGCCTTCGGCTATTTCCTGGAGAATGTGAACCCCGACAACGGGCTGGTCGCCGACACCTCGCGGCCGAATTCACCGTGCAGCATCGCCGTGGTCGGTTTCGCCCTGTCCTGCTATCCGATCGGCGTCGAACGTGGCTGGATGGCGCGCGACGCGGCTGCCAGGCTGACCCTTGCGGCGCTACGCTTTTTCCAGGCCAGCACGCAAGGCAGCGGCCCCGACGTTACCGGCCACAAGGGTTTTTACTACCACTTCCTCGACATGCGAACCGGTTTGCGCGTCTGGCGCTGCGAGTTGTCGATGGTCGATACCGCCCTGCTGATTGCCGGCATGCTGGTGGCGGGCGCCTATTTTTCCGGCGACAATGACGACGAGGCCGAAATCCGCCGTCTGGCCGAGGCGCTCTACAGGCGTGTCGACTGGCAATGGGCGCAAGGCAGCAGCCCGACGCTCCGCCAGGGCTGGAAGGCCAGGACCGGCTTTCTGCACTATGGCTGGGAAGGCTACAACGAGGCGACGATCCTCTATGTGCTGTCCATGGCCTCACCGGACCGGCCGACCTCCGACGACAGCTACGAGGCCTGGACGGCGACCTACCAGTGGGAAAACATCTACGGCCACGACGTGCTCTATGGCGGGCCGCTGTTCATGCACCAATTCTCGCATGCCTGGATCGATTTCGCAGGCATCCGCGACGCTTTCATGCGCGAGAAGAATTCGGACTATTTCGAAAACAGCCGCCGCTCGACATACCTTCACCGCGACTACGCCCGGCACAACCCCTACGGCTTTGTCGGCTATGGCGAGAACCTGTGGGGTCTTTCGGCAGGGGACGGACCAGGCGGCTTCCGCGCCAGCGTGGAGCGACGGCGCCACCGGTTTTCCGGTTACGCGGCGCGCGGCGCGCCTTTCGGTCCTGATGACGGCACGATCGCGCCATGGTCCTATCCGGCGTCGCTGCCTTTCGCGCCTGATATTTGCCTGGCGGCGATGCGCCATCTCGCCGATCGTTACCCGGAGGTGATCGACAATTTCCGGCTGCCGAGCGGTTTCAACCCGACATTGGCCAACCGGCGAAATTTCGGCCGCAACGGCTGGGTGTCGGAAGGCCATTACGGGCTGGACCAGGGCATTGCGGTAATGATGATCGAAAACCACCGTTCCGGCATGATCTGGGAGCTCATGCGTTGCAATCCCCATATCCGTCGTGGGCTGGACAAGGCCGGCTTTACCGGCGGATGGCTGTCGCGGCCGGCAAGCCCGGCATCCGGGGGGCGCGATGTCACGTGAACCGACGAGAGCCGCCGCCTTCCCCGTCGACCACAACGACGTCGAGCTGGTCAGGGGCGCGCATCCTCCGCACTGGAAGAACCCGACCCCGAACGGCTCCTACAATCTCGTCGTCATCGGCGCCGGGCCGGCCGGGTTGACCGCCGCGCGTGACGCGGCGAGCCTTGGCGCGAAGGTCGCGCTGATCGAGCGCGGGCTGATTGGCGGTGCGTGCATCAATGTCGGTGGCATTCCGTCGAAGTCGATCATTCGCACAGCCAGGCTCTATGCCGACATGCGCGATGCCGAGAGCTTCGGCGGCGACCCGCCAGATCATCTTCGTGTCGATTTTCAACGGGCGATGACACGGATGCGGCAGATCCGGCAGCGGATCAGCCGTGCCGATTCCGCCGCGAGCCTGGTTTCGGAAGGCATCGACCTCTATTTCGGTGCGGCGCGATTTGCCGGCCCCGATACGGTCACGGTCGAGGAAAGCACGCTGCATTTCAAGAAGGCGCTGATTGCAACGGGCGCACACCCGGCCTTCCCTGCTATTCCGGGGCTGGTCGAAGCCGGTTATCTCAGCAATGAGACGATGTTCAACCTGACGCAATGCCCGCCGCGGCTCCTCGTCATCGGCGGCGGGCCGCTTGGCTGCGAGACGGCGCAGGCTTTCTGCATGCTCGGCGCCAAGGTCATCCTGGCGCAGAGCGATCCGATGTTCCTGCCCGGCGAGGAGCGCGACGCCGCGCAAATCCTTTCGGACGCCCTGGCGCGCGAGGGGGTGGAGGTGCGCCTGAACACCGAAGTGGTGGCGGTGCGCAGGGAAGGTACCGCCAAGTTCGCCGACCTGATGCGGGATGGTGACACGACGACGATCTCCGTCGACGAGATCATCACCGGCGTCGGCCGTTCACCCAACGTCGATGGTCTCGGCCTCGAAGAGGCCGGCGTGGCGTATGACGCCGACGGCATCAAGGTGGATGATTATCTGCGAACCAGCAACCCGCACATCTATGCGGCGGGCGACGTCTGCCTCGAATACAAGTTCACCCATACCGCCGAGGCAACGGCGCGCATTGTCGTGCGCAATGCCTTGTTTCGCGGCCGCGAAAGGCTCAGCGACCTCGTCGTTCCCTGGTGCACCTATACCGATCCGGAGATCGCCCATGTCGGCCTCTATCCCCTGGAAGCGCGCCGCAATGGCATTCCGGTCAAAACCTATACGATACTGATGCACGATGTCGCCCGCGCCGTGATGGACGGCGAGGAGGAAGGATTCGTCAAGATCCATGTTAGGGAGGGGTCCGACCGCATCCTGGGCGCGACGGTCGTCGCCAGCCATGCCGGCGAGATGATCAACGCGGTGACCCTCGCCATCCGGTCCGGCATGGGACTGCATGCGTTGGCCGACGTCATCCATCCCTTCCCGACACAGGCGCAAGGCATCAAGATGGCGGGCGACGCCTATAGGCGGACACGCCTCACCTCGTTGCGCAGGCGCCTTGCGGCGCACTGGCTGGCGTGGTCCAGACGATAAGCCCAAAGCCATCACATATGCCGAAATGCTCACAAATACGCAACCAAGTGCGCGGCGGCGCTTGACGGATCCCTGCGAGGCTAATGAAATCGAGACGACGCCTTCGGCCGCGGAACATTCGTGGATGCAGCCTTTAGTCGAAACGGAATACGCAATCGAGCTCTTGTCCAAGGGTTACATCTGTGTGCCTCTGCGCGAAGGTGGCAAGCATCTCGATCTTGAGGCGATGGAATATCATCCGCTGCATTTGAAGGCCCGTCGAAAGGATCTGAAAGAATTGGCGTTCCGGTCGATTGCCTTTCAGTTGTCGCAGAAGCCACCAACACCGGAGGAAATCCGGCGCTGGTTTCGGGACTTTGCTGGAAATGTCGGCATCATCGGAGGATACGGCAACCTTCTCATCTTGGATTTCGACGATTCAGCAGACTATCGCGCCTGGTCTGGCAAGCACGCGCACCTTTCAAGTTGCACGCCGGTCGCGAAATCACCGAATGGATTCCACATCTATCTCAGGACGCGCGAACCGGCAGTATCATCCAGCCTGTATCTCGGCATGCGGCGGATCGGCCACCTGAAGGCGCTTGGCGGTTACGTCGTTGGAAGTCCTTCCGTACTCAAGGATGGCTGCTGCTACAGCTGGTTGAAGGACCAGTCGCCATTCGACGTCGAGCCGCAGCCAGTCGAAAGCCTGGCCAGTCTTTCACTTCGCGCGGTCTCGCCGTTCAAACATTGCTATGACCGCGTTCTGAAGCGCGGTTTTTTCGTGCCGCAATGAGCATTTCGGGGCGTGATCAACCCGACATCAGCATCGTCATCCCGGCAAGAAATGCCGCCGCGACGATCGACGCCACGCTGCGAAGCCTTCTGCCGCAGAGGGGCCTGATCAGCGAGATTCTTCTCGTCGACGATGGCTCCATCGACCAGACCACGGCGATATCGATGCAAAGCGCCCGCAAGTACGGATTGCCGCTGGAGATCCTCGCCGTGCGGCTGGGCAGCGCGGGCGCTGCCCGCAACGCCGGAATTGCGCGAGCCAAAGGCAAGTTCATACTTTTCCTCGATGCCGACGATGAGGTGATGGCGGGAGGGTTGGGACTGCTGCATGACGCGCTCCTGCGCAATCCCGAGGCCGGCCTGTCGATAGGAGCCAGCATTCGCCGCACCAGGGGGAGGCCGGACAAGCTCAAGGTTCCGCATGGGTACACGAGCGACCGGGCATTGAACGCCCGCCGCTACCTTCTTAACGAGACATGGCCGATCGCCATGGGCAGCGCGTTGGTCGCAGCCTCGGCAACGGCCACCGTCCGCTTTCCGGAAACTACCAGCCTGGATGAGGACACGTGCTATTGGGCGGCCGTGCTCGCCCAAGCCGACGTGACAACGATCTCTTCTCCGGTGCTTCTCTACCACCATGACGAAGAGAGAATGGCGCGGCGATTTGTCGAAACCCCGCGGGCCACGTTTCTCGCGATAGCACTGGAGCTGGACAAGCTTGCCGATCCGGCGATTGCCAGGGACGTTCTGCAGTGGAGGAAGGCCTGGATAGCCTTGCGGATCTCAAGGCAGCTTATCAAACACAACCGATACAGCTATGCGATGAGCATGATGCGTGCCGTTCGCGCCCACAAAAGCCTGGGGCCGAGCTGGAAGGCGTCGCAATATCGCATACGAATTCGCATCGGAGCCATGATGGAACGGCCTGACCACTCGTCCAGCGCTGGCGCGGTCACGGAAAGACGCACGCTGATCGTGTCCTTCGACCCGGCATTTCCGCCGGTTTCCGGTGCGGACCTGAGAAATTTCAACAATGCCAGCCTTGCGGCCGAGTTCGGCCCGGTCCGGCTTGCCTCGATCAGACCGCTGGGCGACCCACGACAACCGTCCGACGCGCGCATCAACGCGGTTGGCCTGGTGATCGATGGAGAACCGCGTTCGGCCTCTCTCGGTTGGTGGAGGATCGCGGGGGAGAACCGTATCCCGCGCACGGCACTGGTGCGGCTGCGGAAACTGGTGCAAACCTTCAAACCCGATACGGTGATCGTCGAGGGGACCGGCCTGTTCAAGCTGCTGCGACCTTTGCGGCCGCTGACCAGGCAGCTCATCCTCGACATGCACAATGTCGAATCCGACCTGGCGGCACAGCTGCGGCATATCAGTCCAGCGCGATCCCCGGCGGTGCTTGGCATCCGGCGGCTGGAGAGAAAAGCGCAATCCCTCGTCGACAGGGTGTGGGTCTGCTCGAACCAGGATCGCGAAAGGTTGATGGCCGCATCCCGGCACAATGTGCCGATCGATGTCGTTCCCAATGGAATCCCCAACGTCGAGGACATTCCACAGGTGCTGCCCGCCGAAGCCGCTACCGACAGCGGTTATCCGACGATCGTGTTTATCGGGCATCTCGGCTATCCGCCGAACGTCGATGCGGCCGAGCGCCTGGCGGGCACCATTTTGCCCCGCATTCGGCAGGTCTTGCCGGGTGCAAGACTTACTCTTGCCGGACGAAGCCCAAAGGCGGCCGTACGGGCGCTGACCAGATTGCCTGGTGTGGAGCTTGTCGAAGACCCCGAAAGCGTGGCGCCACTCCTGTCCGGCGCGCATCTCAGCATCATCCCGCTCAGGGCCGGCGGGGGCACGCGCATCAAGATCCTGGAGGCGATGACTTGGGGGGTGCCGGTGATCGCGACACCGCTCGCTGCCGAGGGGCTGGACATGGTCGAGAATGACCAAGTGATGCTGTCGACCAGCGACGAAGGACTGGCCGACATGGCCATCGAACTCTCTCTCGACGCCGAACGCCGGGCGCGGCAGCGCACGCGCGCGCATCAGGCCGTATGGGCAAGGTTTGGCCCGCAAGCGATCCGCGATGCCGTCCGCGCCGGGCTTGCACTGGACAATGACGGCAAGTGACACCAGGCCACCCCATCACCCCATGAGCCGTCGATGATTCCGCCGATCCTGCACCAGACCTGGAAGACCGACAGCGTTCCCGTCCGCTTCCAGGCCTATGCCGACAGCTGGAAGCGGCACAATCCAGACTGGACGGTCATGCTCTGGAGCGACCGGATGCTGCTCGAATTCGTGGCCGAGCACTACCCGGATTATCTGCCGATGTTCTGTGGCTACACCAACGGCGTTCAACGGTCGGACGCGGCCCGCTACATGCTTCTGCATCACTTCGGTGGGGTCTATGCCGACATCGACTGCGAATGCGTCGCGCCCTTCGATGCGATCATGAACGAGACACGGGTCGTGCTGTGCAAGGAGCCGGCTTCGCATGCGGCCGTCCAGGCGGATTTCCGGGGCCTGCCCTACCTTCTGTTCAACGGGACGATAGCGAGCCCGCCCGGTCATCCATTCTGGTTGCATCTCCTGTCGATGATGCCCGGGCTCGCCGGCGCCAAGGACGTGCTCGACGCGACCGGCCCTTGTCTGCTCACCTCGGCGCAACGCTGTTATGGCGATCAGACGGCCTTCGCCATTCATCCTTCCGCCCTGTTCGTGCCGGTGACGTCGGCCGGGAGCATGGAGAGCGACGCCGGCGACGACACGGCGTCGCTCTCGATCCATCACTGGGCCGGCACATGGTGGACCCCGGAACCGCCGCCGAACTGGTGGACCAAGTTTCGCAATCGGGCCTATGGGCTCCGGTATCACCTGACGCGCGGCGCGTATCTGGATGAGGCGCAGGCGAAAGCAGGCGTCGACAGAGCGGTCCTGTCGGCGCCGCCGCCATCGGGCCGAAACATCGCTGTCCTGGTGCCGCTTCGCGACTCCGCCGACCTTATCCAGCCCTTTCTCGATGCGCTGGATGGGCTCGACTATCCCAAGGACCGGATCAAGCTGGTCTTCTGCGAAGGCGACAGCCAGGACGGAAGCTGGGAGCGACTACAGGCCGCAACCGCTGGATTGGCCGGCAAATATCGTGACATCATCCTGTTGCAAAGACAGGTCGGCACCCGCCTCGACAGGGCAAAACGGGCAAAGCCCAGAATGCAGCGCGTCAGGCGCGGCGCGATCGCCAAGGTGCGAAATTATCTGATCGATCACGGGCTCAGCGAGGAGGATGACTGGGCGCTGTGGATCGATATCGACGTCTGGCGCTTTCCCGGCGATGTGCTGAACCGCCTGATCGCCACGGCACATCGCATCGCGGTGCCCAACTGCGTGAAGATCGCCGGTGGCGCCAGTTTCGACCTCAACAGCTTTGTCATCAGACGGCAGACCAAGGACTATCGCTATTACCGCGAGATACGCGGCGGCCTTCATCAGCCTCCCGTGCAAACGCCAAGCCGGTATCATCTCAGCGATGTCAGGCATCTCGACATCATCGGCCTCGATGCGGTCGGCGGAACCATGCTCCTGGTCGACGCCGCCCTGCATCGCGGCGGTCTTCGTTTCCCCGAAATTCCTTACCGCGATCTGATCGAGACCGAAGCCTTTGGCCTCCTTGCCAACGACCTCGGCATCCGGCCGGTCGGCCTGCCCAAGCTGGAAATCCTACACGTCCCGTGGTGAAACGACGGCCCGCCGAAGCTCTTCGCGCAGAGGCTGCAGATAGGCTTGCGGGCGCAGACGGCTCCATACATAGTCCCGGTCCGTCAAATGCGCGGCCTGCCTGATCCAGCGCCCCGGGGCATCGGGGTCCCGCACCTCGCGCCAATCGTCGACGATGATGACAGGCAGGCCTTCGTAAAGCGGATCGAGCCGTGAAGTCTTGGTCACCACGATGCAGCCGAGATAAAGCAGTTCCCATGTCCGGTGACAGTCCAGGCCGTTTCCGACGGTCGACAGCACGAGCGGATATTGCGAATAGAGCTGCCATATCGAGCGCTGCGATACGCGTTGCCCTAGAAAATCGACATGCGGGCATCCGTCCAGAGCATCAAGCAATTCCCGACGCTCGCCGGACTCTCTGCTGACGCTGAAATCGCAGAATATCCTGGCTGGACGACGATCCGCACTCCCCTGCCCGCGCAGGGTTTTCAGGTGTCTCACCAGTCCGGCAGGGGTCGCCAGGGAACGTGGGGTGTGGAGATCCAGCCCGATCGGAAACGGCTTGACCCTGAGATGACCGCCGTCGCAGTTCTGGCTGTACCAGGAGACCAGATAGGGGTTGGCGAGAAGCCGCTCGACGGTGTCCTTGGCCAGATCCGAAGGCACCGAGGAATCACCGTCGGTCGTCAGCAGGATGAAGGGAGCCTTGATGGTGGGCAGGGCTATCCTGGCGAAAGTGTCGAGATCACAATTTCGCGCAAGCCTGGCCAGGGTGCTCAGCCGCACCCAGACGATGCCATGCGCGCCGCTATAATGGTCGCGGAAAAAAGCCTCGCTTTGCGTCGATTCGGTCGGCGCCCAGCGATACCAATCGGGTCCGGCGAAGTCGCAGAAACGCCCGATCCCTTGCGACCAAAGCACGGAAGGAACGCTGAAAAACCTCAGCGCCCCGGAACGAATGGGTTTCTTGAGTTTTGCCCGCCAACGCGACATGCCCATGGGCAACCCTTAGCCCAGACGCCGTTATGGCCGCAACGTCCGGCCTGCTTGCTCACACAGGCCAAGGCGGGCTCGTGGCGTCAGTCGTGCAGGTCCCGCGCAATCGGCGGGCCGATCGAAAATCCGGAGAACGTGACCTCGAAACCCTCACGCTGCGGCGAACAGCACATCATACCGACATCGACCAGCTTCGAGATCGGGAAATAGGCGAGCCGCACCGGCTTCCAATGACCGTCGGAAGCGTCGAGATACTGGACGCGGATCGCCTCGCCATGACGGGTCAGGCGGATCCTGACGCCGTCCGGGCCGGCGGCAATGGCCACCAGCGACCAGTCCGACATGTCGTTGGTGACGACGACGGATAAATAGGCGAGGCCGTCGGTGTATTCGATGCCGGCCTTGATCCAGTGCGTTTCGCTCAGCCGGACCATCAGCCCGGCCTGGTCGTAAAGCACCTTGTAGTCGCCCTTGACGGTGACCTCGGCGGTGAAGTCGCCCTCGACCTGCCGGCAGAGGAAGTGGCCGTTGTCGCGCCAGAAACCATAGAAGGTCTCGCGCCAGAAATCGGTCTCCTTGCCGGTGCGCACGCGCACGGCATCACCGTCGACGGCATGGTGCGGCGGCGGGTTGAGCCAGGTCAGGTCCTGCAGTGTCATCGCGCCGGTCCGTTTCTCGAGGAGGTGGCGGCACGCCGACCGGCAAGCCGGCGCCGGATCATCCCGCGAACGTATAAGCGGTCTTTACCGTGGTGTAGAATTCCATGGCATAGCGGCCCTGTTCGCGCGGGCCGAAGCTCGAACCCTTGCGCCCGCCAAAGGGGACGTGGAAGTCGACGCCCGCCGTCGGCAGATTGACCATGACCATGCCGGCTTCGGAGTTGCGCTTGAAATGCGTGGCGTGCTTGAGGCTCGTGGTGCAGATGCCCGAGGTCAGGCCGAACGGCGTGTCATTGGCGACGGCAAGCGCTTCGTCATAGTCCTGGACGCGGATGACACTGGCGACGGGGCCGAAAATCTCCTCGCGTGAACTGCGCATGGCGTTGGTGGCCTCGGTGAGCAGCGCCGGCTTGAGATAGAAACCCGGCGTCTTGCGGTCGAGCCGTTCACCACCGAAGGCGAGCGTGGCGCCTTCCCGGACACCGATGGCGATATAGTCCTCGTCCTGCTTGAGCTGGGTCGCGTCGACCACCGGGCCGATCTGCGTTTGCGCGTCGAGCGCGTCGCCGATCACCAGCTTTTCCATGCGCTCCTTGAGCGCGTCGACGAAACGGTCGTGGATGCCGTTGGTGACGATCAAACGCGACGAGGCCGTGCAGCGCTGGCCGGTCGAGAAGAAGGCGCCGTTCAGCGCGCAATCGACAGCGACCGCGAGATCGGCGTCGTCAAGCACGACCAGCGGGTTCTTGCCGCCCATTTCGAGCTGGAACTTGCGCATGTGCTCGACACTTGCCGCGGCGACGCGTTTGCCGGTTCCGACCGAGCCGGTGAAGGAGATGGCGTTGACGTCGGGGCTGTCGAGCATTGCTTGGCCGACCACCGAGCCCTTGCCCATGACGAGGTTCAGCACGCCCTTGGGCAGGCCGGCGCGGTGCAGGATGTCGACGATGGACCAGGCGCTTTCGGGAACGAGTTCGGCCGGCTTGAAGACGACGGTGTTGCCGTGAGCCAGCGCCGGAGCGATCTTCCAGGCGGGGATGGCGATCGGGAAATTCCATGGCGTGATGATGCCGACAACGCCAACCGCTTCGCGCGTGATCTCGACGCCGACGCCCGGCCGCACGCTTGGCACCACCTCTCCCGACAAGCGCAGTGTTTCGCCGGCAAAGAAATCGAATATCTGGGCGGCGCGGATGGTCTCGCCAATGCCCTCGGCCAGCGTCTTGCCTTCCTCGCGCGCCAGGTTGCGACCGAGTTCGTCCTTGCGCGCCATGATCTCGTCGGCGGCCTTTTTCAGCACCGCATGGCGCGCCAGCGGGCCGGAGCGGGACCATGCCGGAAACGCCGCCTTGGCCGCCGCGATCGCCTGGCCCGCCTGTTCGACCCCCGCCGAGGCATATTCGCCGACGACGTCGCCGGTATCCGAGGGGTTGATGTTGCGGGATCCGGCATCGCCGACCCATTCGCCATCGATGAGGTTCTTTCGAAACGCTGTCATGTCCTTGCCTTCCCTGGCTGTTGGCCGCGCGGCGGCATCTGTCTGAAGTGGTATTTGCCAGACAATTGCCTTGCGGGAAAGCACGCACTGGGCTCGAAGGCCGCGACAAAAGTCCCCGGGCCTGCGCTCATGCCTTCGGCGCAGCGGCGACAGTGCCGTGCCGACAACCAATCCAGCCAACATCGCTGGATGGCTCTCCGGGTCAAGGTCGAATTGCCCTGTACACATATGTCCACGACCTTGATTTGCCTGATCCGGCATGTCATGCGTCGTGGCGATGACAGCACTCGAGACGACGATCCAGCGTGCCGGCGCCACCGGCAATATCAAGGCCACTCGCGAAGACTGGCTGAAGCTTGCGCTTGAAACCCTGATCTCGGACGGCGTCGAACGCGTCCGCGTGCTGACGCTTGGCCAGCAGCTCGACGTCTCGCGCTCGAGCTTCTACTGGTATTTCAAGAGCCGCCAGGACCTGCTCGACCAGTTGCTGGACCACTGGCGGCAGACCAATACCCGATTCATCGTCGAGCGCGCCGGGCGCCCTTCCGCGACTGTCATTCGCGGGGTGATGAGCATTTTCGAATGCTGGGTGGACGAAAAGCTGTTCGACCCGCGGCTGGATTTCGCGATCCGGGCATGGGCTCGCCGCTCCCCCGCGACAAGGCGCGCGCTGGACGAGGCCGACGAAGAACGGGTCAATGCCATCCGCGGCATGTTCATGCGTCATGGCTACGAGGAGGAAGACGCGTTCGTGCGGGCTCGGGTGCTCTATTTCATGCAGATCGGCTACTATTCGCTCGAACTCGACGAGCCGATGAGCAGCCGCCTGCCGCATGTTGCCGCGTATCTGCGCAGCTTCACAGGCCGAGAGCCTACGGCGGGCGATGTCGAGGATTTTTCACGTTACGTGGAGGAGACCATCTCGCGTAACCGTTAGCGTTGGCTGCCGCAAGTCGGGATGACCGGCAACTAGACAGATATGTCCACTACCACTAGGTTTGCCCTGATCAACCAGGCTTGTCGCCCACACAATGACCCGCATCTATTCCGCTTTGTCGCTGTTCAAGGAAGGCCTGGCCGGCCAGACCGGCTGGAAACAGGCCTGGCGCTCGCCCGAGCCGAAGCCGTCCTACGACGCGATCGTCATCGGCGGCGGTGGCCATGGACTGGCGACGGCCTATTACCTGGCCAAGAATCACGGCATCGCCCGAGTGGCCGTGCTGGAAAAAGGGTGGATCGGCGGCGGCAACACCGGCCGCAACACCACCGTGGTGCGCTCCAATTATTACTATCCTCAGAGCGTCGAGCTCTACGGGCTGGCGCACCGGCTCTACGAAGGCCTGTCCAAGGATCTGAATTACAACGTCATGCTGTCGCAGCGCGGCATGGTCAATCTGTGTCACTCGACCGCCGAAATGGAAGTCGGCGCGCGCACCGTCAACGCCATGCAGATCAGCGGCATCGATGCGGAGCTGTTTTCGCCCGAGGACGTGCGCCGGGTGGCGCCGATCTATAATTTCTCGGCCGGCGCGCGGTTTCCGGTGTTCGGCGGCATCTGGCAAGGCAGGGCCGGCACGGCGCGCCATGACGCGGTCGCCTGGGGTTATGCGCGCGCGGCGAGCCGGCTCGGCGTCGACATCATCCAGAATTGCGAGATCACTGATTTCATCGTCGAGGGCGGCCGCTGCCGCGGTGTCCAGACGACGCGCGGCACGTTCCGTGCCGAGCGCATCGGCATGGCGGTGGCCGGGCACTCCTCGGTTCTGGCTGAAAAAGCCGGCTTCCGGCTGCCGATCAACTCCTACGCGCTGCAAGCCTGCGTTTCCGAACCGGTCAAGCCGATCCTCGACACGGTGGTCCTGTCGCCCGGCACCGGCGTCTATGTCAGCCAGTCGGACAAGGGCGAGATCGTCATTGGCGGCGGGCTCGACCGCATCCCTTCCTATGCACAGCGCGGCAATTTGCCGACGCTGGAGACGGTGATCGCGGGGGTGCTGGAGATGTTCCCGATCTTCGGCCAGTTGAAGCTGATGCGGCAATGGGCGGGCATTGTCGACGTCGTGCCGGATTCCTCGCCGATCATCGGGGAATCGCCGCTGCCCAACCTGTTCCTCAATTGCGGCTGGGGCACGGGCGGCTTCAAGGCGATCCCCGCCGGCGGCACGTTGCTGGCGAACCTGCTGGCGAGCGGCAAGCACAACGACATCAGCCGGCCCTTCGATCTCGACCGCTTCGCCAGTGGGCGGCTGATCGACGAAGCGGCCGGCTCCGGCATCGCGCACTGATATGCACAGAGACCAGGACTAGGCGTCATGCAGCTCTTTCCTTGCCCGTTCTGCGGCCCGCGCGACGAGACCGAATTCCACTATGGCGGCGATGCCGGCAATACCAGGCCGGATGGCGGAGATGTGCCCATCGATCGCTGGGCCAACTATCTCTACCTGCGCTCCAATCCGAAAGGCGCGGCGCGCGAAATCTGGGTGCACATGAACTGCGGCGAGTTCTTCGTCATGGAGCGCGACACGCTCACGCACGAGGTGCTGTCCTCGTCCGCGCTGGGCGAGGAGCACGCGGCATGACCGCCTCGCGTCTTGCTACCGGCGGCAGCGCCATCGACCGCTCGCGCCCGCTCCGCTTCAGCTTCGACGGCACAAGCGTGGACGGCTTTGCCGGCGACACCATCGCCTCCGCGCTGCTCGCCAACGACGTCGCGGTCGTCGGCCGCAGTTTCAAATACCACAGGCCGCGCGGCATCTGGGGCGCCGGCGTCGAGGAGCCCAACGCGCTGGTCGATATAGGCGGCTCACGCGCGACGCCGAACACGCGCGCCACGACCGAGCCGGCACGCGATGGGCTGGTGGCGAAAAGCGTCAATGCGACGCCCAATGCATTGAGCGACCGCAACGCCTTCCTCGACCGCTTCTCGCGCTTCATTCCGGCGGCGTTCTACTACAAGACCTTCATGTGGCCGGACTGGCACATGTTCGAGCCGCGCATCCGCGCCATGGCCGGACTGGGCAAGGTCGACACGGACTGGACCTCATCAGGCCCGGCCGACCAGATCAATCATCATTGCGACGTGCTGGTGGTGGGCGCCGGTCCGGCCGGACTGGCGGCGGCCAAGCTCGCGGCCGGCGTGGGCCTCTCCGTGACGCTGGTCGACGACCAGCGGAAGCCGGGCGGGTCCCTCGGCCACCGCGCCAGCGAGATCGACGGCGGGCCGGCTGCCGGGTGGCTCGAGGAGACGCTCGCGACACTTGCCGCCGGGGGCCATCTGATCCTGCCTTCGACCACGGCCTTTGGCATCTACGACCACAATCTGGTCGGGCTGAACCAGCGCCATTTCGATGGGCGGCCCGATACGCTATGGCGGGTCCGGCCGCGCCGGATCGTGCTGGCTACCGGCGCCATCGAGCGGCCGCTGCCTTTCGCCAACAATGATCTGCCGGGAATCCTGTCGGCCGATGCCGCGCTCGCCTATCTCAGGCGCCACGCGGTGCTGGTTGGCCGGCGCGTCGTCGTCGCCACCAACAATGACAGCGCCTATGAGGTCGCGGAGGCGATCGCCGAGGCCGGCGCCGAAGTGACGCTTGTCGACATCAGGCGTGACGGGATGCCCGCCGCGCCGGCCAGGATACGGCTGTTCAAGGGGCGGGCGCTTGCCTCTGCGGCGGGCAGGCTGCGTGTTGAAGGCGTGACGCTGGACGACGGCACCAGGCTCGACGCCGATTGCGTGCTGGTCTCGGGGGGCTGGACGCCGACCATTCATCTCTTTGGCCAGGCCAAGGGCAAGCTTGCCTGGAGCGAGGCCCGCGCCGCCTTCCTGCCTGGCAATCCGGTTGACGGCATTTCCGTGGCGGGCGCCGCCGCCGGCGCGGTTTCCTTGTCGGACGTGTTCGCCTCCGCGGAGAAAGCCGGCGCATCGCTCGGCCAGACGGAGGCGGTAACCCCGCGCAGCACCGGTCCGGAAGCGACAGCCGGGATTGTAGCCGCCTGGCCGGTGCCTGGCTCGAAAGGACGAATCTGGATCGACTACCAGAACGACGTCACGGTGAAGGACGTCGAACTGGCGGCCCGCGAAAACTTCGTCTCGGTCGAACATCTGAAGCGCTACACCACGCTCGGCATGGCGACCGATCAGGGCAAGACCTCCAACCTGCCCGGACTGGCGCTGATGGCCGGGATCACCGGCCGAACGGTGCCGGAAGTCGGCACCACCACCTACCGCCCACCCTTCACGCCGGTGCCGTTGGCGAGTTTCGCCGGCGCGCGCGCTGGCGAGTTGATGGCGCCGGTGCGCCGGCTGCCGCTGGAAAACGTCCACCGCGCCAGCGGCGCCGTCTTCCAGGAATATGGCGGCTGGCTGCGCCCGGCGCACTATGGCGGTCCCAATGCGGACGCGGGACGCGCCATCCAGGACGAGGCGTTTCGCGCGCGCCGGTCGGTCGCGCTGTTCGACGGTTCGACGCTCGGCAAGATCGAGGTGATCGGACCCCGGGCGGCCGAATTCGTCGATTTCCTCTACTACAACACCATGTCGACGCTGAAGCCGGGCCGCTGCCGCTACGGCTTCATGCTGTCGGAGAACGGCGTGGTCTTCGATGACGGCGTGCTGGTGCGGCTGGACGAGCACCGTTTCGTCGTGTCGTGCTCGTCCTCGCATGTCACCGCCGTGCATGCCAGGCTGGAGGAATGGCGCCAGGACCGGTTCGCGCGCGGCGCCGTCTACATCCACAACGCGACTTCGGAGATGGCGACGCTGACCGTCTCCGGGCCGAACGCCGGCAAGCTGCTCGAAACGGTGGGGCTCGGCCTTTCACTCGCCGACGCCGACCTCCCGCACATGGCGATCGGCCATGGCAACTATGCCGAAGACGAGGTTCGGATTGCCCGCGTCAGTTTCACCGGCGACAGGAGCTATGAAGTCTCTATCCGCGCCGACCGCGCCGAACCTTTGTGGGCGCATCTGCGCCAGGCCGGCCAGGCGTTCGATGCCGTTCTCATCGGGCTCGAAGCACTGATGATCCTGCGTGCCGAGAAGGGCTTCATCGTCATCGGCAAGGACACTGACGGCACCACGCTGCCGCACGATCTCGGTGTGGCGGGTCCCCGGACGAAGCGCCAGAGCGAGTTCGTCGGCCGCCGCTCGCTGTTCACCGAGGAGGCTTCGCGCGGCGACCGCCTGCAGCTTGTAGGCCTGACGGTGCCGCAAGGCGAAGCGCCTCTGCCAACCGGCGCGCATGGCGTCAAGCGGAGCGATGGCAGACTGCACAGTCAGGGCTTTGTCACCTCCAGTTATCAGAGCCCCACCCTCGGTCAGCCGGTTGCGCTTGGCCTGATCGAACGGGGTGCGGCGCGGCACGGCGAAACGATCGAAATCCAACATCTCGGCAAGCTCAGGACCGCGACGATCGCCGCCCCTTGCGCCTACGACCCGTCGGGAGACCGGCTCAATGCTTGATCTCGCGGAAAAATGGTCTGTCGCGCCGGACTGGCCGTCGGCGACCATCAATTCCCCCGGCCTGGCGGTGCGCGCTGTCCCTGGCTTCGACCAGATATTGGTCAGCGGCGACCTCGACGCCTGGGCTCGCCTGTCCGACATGGACGGGACTGGCGTGGGCGCCCTTGGCGCGGCTCAGGGTGACCGCTATGGCGCGCGGCTGGCGCGCGACCGGCTGCTCGCCGTGTCGAACACGCCGCTTGCGATTTCCGCCGGTTGGCACGCGGACGGCTTCGCGGTGACGGCGATCGGCGCCGGGCTGCAGGTGTTCGAGGCCGAAGGCCCGGCACTCGATGCTTTCATCGCGCGTGGAACGACGCTCGACCCAAGGCAGCCAAGTGCCAGCGCGGCGCTGTCCTTCGCCGGCATCAGCGCCATCGTCTATCGCCATGACGGCAAGCTGCGCATCCACGTCGATCGCGGTCTCGCCGCCTATCTCTGGACGTGGATGGAGACGGCTGCCGCCAACATCGCCGCCGAATCACCGAGTTAGTTAGGCGGCGACATTCACGCTCAGAGCGTGAAAGACCAGAACAGGCAGGCCAGCGTAGCGGCGGCAAAGATCACGAAGAACAGGCTGCGCAGCAGCACGTTGCGGCGCAGCTCGTTCATGACGAAGTGGCAGCCGATGATCGCGGCCGCAAACAGGAAACGCCAGTTCAGCACCGCCCACAAGACATCCCGCTGACCGAAAGCCCATCTGGCGACGAGGCAGCCAAGGATAGCCGCGAACAGTACGATGACGGTCCAGAAGATCGCGTCCGCGGCGTTGGTCAGCACAATGCTGGCTGCCCTGATCGGCAGGAGCATCATCAGCAGGGCGCTGAAGAAATAGACCGCGGCAAGTGGAATGAACGTGCCTGCATCGGCGATGCCGTCAAGCCGTCTCACACCGATGGCGCCATAGGGATAGCCGTGCCTGGCCACCGCCAGGCTCAGCGCCATGAGCAAGGCGGTCAGCACCGCGACCAGTGCGAAGGATGTGAGGGCTTTGCTCATGATGTTCCTGTCCCGGGCGAATCAGACAGGAACCGGTGTAGCCGATGGTCGTAAATTGCGCGTAAGCTTTCCCCGCCATCGGCACCCCGAAGGGGGTAACCGGCAGGGCGAAATCACTTGGCGATGACCGTATCGACGATGGCGCGCGTCCGGCCGCCGGTGGGAAATCAGCTCCAGGCGTGCAGCGGCGGATTCTCGCCATTGAGGAAATATTTGCCGAGGATCGAATATTTCCAGCGCACCGGATCGTGCAGCGTGTGCGTCCGGGCGTTGCGCCAATGGCGGTCGAGATTGTGCTCGGCCAATGTCGAGCGCGTGCCGGCCAGTTCGAACAGCTTGTTCGTCGCCGCAATGGCGATCTCGGTCGACAGGATTTTTGCTTCCGCGGTGACGATCTGGGCGTGCGCCACCGTCTCGGCGGTCGGCTCGGCCACCGCCTTGTCGATCGCGTGGCCAGCCTTTTCGAGCAGCGCCTGCGCCGCGTGCAGGCGCAGCGTCAGGTCGCCGATCGCCTGGATCGTGTAGGGATCGTCCCAGGCATTGTCGACACCGCTGTCGATCCAGGCGCGGCTCCTGGTCCTGACGAAGTGGACCGTCTCGTCGATCGCCGCCTGGGCGATACCGGTATCCACCGCCACCTGGATGATTTGGAAGATGGCGCCGTCGGCGGTCGGCTTGTCGTAGCCCTTGTAGCCGGGCACCAGATGCGTCTTCGGCACCTTGACGTTGTCGATGATGACGGTGCCCGACAGCGTCGTGCGCTGGCCGAAGCTCGACCAGTCGTCGATGACCGTCAGGCCCGGCGCGCCGCGATCGGCGATAGCATACCAGGCACGGCCCTCGTCATCGAGCGCCACGATCGGCACCAGATGGGCGAGCAGCGCGCCAGAGGAATAGAATTTGCGGCCATTGACGACGACATGGTCGCCGGCATCGGTGAAGCGGGTTTCGAAATCGGCGGCGCGTTTGGAGCCGAACTCGGAAAAGGCGTTGCCGAACCGCGTGCCCTTCAGCGCCTCGGCGAAAAGCAGCTTCTGCTGCTCGATGTCGGAGACGGTGCGGATGGCGGCGACGACGCCGAGATGGTTCTGCGCGACCTGGCCGATCGAAGAATCGGCCGCCGAGATGATCTCGATCACCTTGGCCAGCGTTGCATAGGAGACTTCGGGGCCGCCGAACGCCCTGGGCACGTTGATCGACCAGAGGCCGCTTTGCGAAAAGGCATCGAGTTCGGCGACTGGCCAAATCCGCTCGCGGTCGCGCTTCGACGAATCCTTGACGAATTCGGCGGCCAGCGCGTGGGCGACGGCGATCGCCTCGGCATCATCCCTGATGATGTGTGCCGGCGCCGAGGGCCTTGCGACAGGCAGGACGGCGGCGGAAGCCTGGTCGGTCTTGACGGTCGAGACGGTCATTTCATTGCTCCTTCGAATTTCGGTTCAGGCAACGGCATGGAGATGGGAGGACTTGGCGGCGGGCGTCGGCTGCTGGCCGAGATAGAGCGCCCTGATATCCTCGCGCTGGCGGAGATCGGCGGCTGTGCCGGAGAGCACGGAGACGCCGTTTTCGAGCACGGTGGCGTGGTCGGCATAGCGAAGTGCTACCGCCGAGTTCTGCTCGGCGACCAGGATCGACAGGCCGGTCTCGCGGTTGAGTTTCCTCAACGTCTGGAAAATGTCCTGCACGATGAGCGGGGCGAGCCCCATCGACGGTTCGTCCAGCACGAGCAGGCGCGGCCGCGACATCAGCGCCCGGCCTATTGCCGTCATCTGCTGTTCGCCGCCAGAGGTCAGGCCCGACAAGGTCCGGCGCTTTTCCTTCAGACGTGGGAAAAAGGCATAGATCCGTTCGAGGTCGGCGCTGATCTCGGCGCGGCGGCCGCTGCGGCCGATGCCGCCGGCGACCAGATTGTCCTCGACGGTGAGGCTCTTGAAGCAGTGGCGGCCTTCCAGTACCGGCACCAGGCCGGCACGCACCAGATCGCCGGGCTTGCGGCGCGCGACATCCGAGCCCTCATAGCGGATGGTGCCGGCGTTGACCTGGCCCCGTTCGGCCGGCAGCAGGTTGGAGACGGCCTTCAGCGTGGTGGTCTTGCCCGCGCCATTGGCGCCGAGCAGCGCCAGGATCTCACCGCGCCTGATCTCGAAGCTGACGCCGTGCAGCGCCGTGATGGCGTGGTTGTAGGTGGCGTGGACCGCGTCGACAGCAAGGATGATTTCGGTGTCGGGCATGACTGTCTTCCGTACTTGTCGGAACCGAACCGGCCCGGCGCCGCGGAAGGCATCCGCGGCACCCGGCCTGTTGATCAGTTGGTGGTCACTGCGTTGGCATCGTCGGCGGTGCGTAGTTTGATGCCTTTCTCGGCCGCATAGGCCTCGGCTGATTTCTCGATGATCGGCCGCAGCAGCGCCCAGTCCGGCGCGATCCAGTCGGAGACGACGTTCCACTTCTTGCCGTCCCACTGCTGGAAGGTGACGTAGCCCTCGCCCTCATGGTTGTCCCAGCTGACATTGATCGAGTGGAACAGGTCCTTGGCGCCGAGCGCCTCGACCTTGGCCGGATCGAGCTTGAGATGCTCGAAACCCCAGCGGACCTCGTCGCCGGTCAGCGTGCGGTGGCCGAACTTCTCCTGGGCGACGCGGATCGCCTCGACGTTCAGGATGCCGTTGACGATGCCGAGATTGTGGTAGACCGAGCCGATGCGGGACTTGTCTTCGAGGTTGCCCTTGCCGGCGCCGTAGACGGTCTTCACGATTTCCTGCACCACGGGATAGGAATTGCCCGAAGCCTGGGTGGTGATGGCGGTGTAGCCCTTGGCGGCGTCGCCGGCGGGAATGACGTCCTCTTCCGAGTTCGACCAGACATTGCCGACGATGTGATCGACGGGGTAGCCGACCTTGACGGCGGTCTTCAGCGCCACCGGGTTCATGACGCCCCAGCCGCGCAGGACGACGAAATCAGGCTTGGCGCGGCGGATGGTCAGCCACTGCGACTGCTGCTCGTTGCCGGGATGCGGCACTTCGATCTGCTGCACGGCGAAGCCGTATTTCTGCGCCAGCAGTTCGTAGATCGGTATGGTCTCCTTGCCATAGGGCGAGCCGTGATAGAGCACGACGATCTTCTTGCCCTTGAGCTTGTCGATGCCGCCCTCCTTCGAGGCGATGTAGTTCACGATGCCCGACGTCTCGCTGTAGGGGTTGAGCAGCAGCGGGAAGACGTAGGGGAAAACACGCCCGTCGGTGGAATCGGTGCGGCCGTGGTTGACCGTTATCAGCGGCACCTTGTCGGCGGTGATGCGGTCGATCATGGCGTAGGCGATGCCGACCGAGAGCGGGTTCCAGGCGGCCGCGCCGGCATGGCTCTTCTGGCGCTCATAGCATTCGACGCCGCGCTCGACCTCATACTGGGTCTCGCATTCGTCCCAGGTCAGCTTGACGCCGTTGACGCCGCCGTCGCGGATGTTGATGAGGTTGAGATAGTCGATGAAGCCGCCGAAGAAGCCGGTGCCGCCGGCCGCATAAGGCCCGACGCGGTAGCTCTGCAGCGGGAAATATTGTTCGTCGGCATGGGCTGATGGCAAGGCCACCGACACGATCATCGCCGCGGACAAAGCCGCCGCCTTGAGTGTGCTGAGGAAGGTCATGGTTGGGGTACTCCCGGTATGGGCCGTCTTGGGTTCGGCCTCTGGTTCATTTTCAGGCGTGAATGCGGGGCTCAGGTCGACTGCCAGGCGAACAGGAGCCGTCTTCGGACCCTGTCCCACAGGGCCACCAGCCCATCGGGTTCCAGGATCAGAAACAGGATGATGAGGGCGCCGAGCACGATGCGCTGGCTCATGTCGAGCACGCCCGAGTCAAAGACGTCTCCAAGCAGGAAGCCGCCAAGGCGCGACAGGGCGAGCGGGAACACGACGATGAGGGCGGCACCGAAGAAGGCGCCACGGATCGAGGCCAGGCCGCCGATGATGATGATGAACAGGATCTGGAACGAGCGGTCGAGGTCGAAGCCATCAGGCTCGACTGTCCTGAGATAAGCGAAGGCCCAGATGACGCCGGCGACGCCGATGATGAAGGAGGAGATGGCGAAGGCCAGCAGCTTGGTCTTCAGCACCGGAATGCCGATGATGCGGGCGGCGATTTCATTGTCGCGGATGGCGATGAAGTTTCGTCCCGTCTGCGACGACACCAGCCGGTAGGCGAGGAAGGTGAGGATGCTGACGATGGTCAACGCGAAGAGATAGCGGCCGACGGCGCCGTCGAGCGCGAAGCCTCCTATCGAAAGCCTCGGCGCGTCGATGACGCCGGAGGCGGAGTTGTTCGAGAACCAGCTGAACTTGGTCAGCGCCCATTGCACGAAGAACTGAGCGGCAAGCGTCGAGACGGCGAGATAAAAGCCCTTCAACCGCAGGCTCGGCAGGCCGAAGACGATGCCGATCGAAGCGGCGACGATGCCGGCGAGAACGATACTGCCGATCAGCGGCAGGCCCTCGACGCGCAAGTTGAAATTATAGGCGGCGAAGGCGCCGGCCGCCATGAAGGCGGCGCTGCCCAGCGAGACCTGGCCGGCATAGCCTGTGAGGATGTTCAACCCCACACCGGCGAGACCGAGCGCCAGGAACGGCAGCAGTATGGCCTCGAACAAATAGCTCGATCCGATCAGCGGCACCACGCCATAGGCGAAGGCAAGCAACAGGACGGGCGCGATCCATTTCGGCAGCACCGGCGCGGAGAAGTCGGCTGCAATAGCGGCCATGGTCAGACCCTTTCCACGAGCTTCTGGCCGAACAGGCCGGAGGGACGGATCAAGAGGAAAACCAGCGCGACGACATAGGCGAACCAGCTCTCGATGCCGCCGCCGAAATAGTCGCCGATATAGACCTCGGCGAGCTTCTCACTGGCGCCGATCAGGAGCCCGCCGGCAATGGCGCCAAGGATGGAATCGAAGCCGCCCAGCACCAGCACCGGCAGCGCCTTGAGCACCACCAGCGACAGCGAGAACTGCACGCCGAGGCGGGCACCCCAGAGCAGCCCGGCGACCAGCGCGACGAGGCCGGCCGCCGCCCAGACGGTCGCCCAGATCAGCGGCAGCCTGAGGCCGACCGCGAGTGCGGCGAACTGGTCGTCGGCGACGGCGCGGAAGGCGAGGCCGATGCGGGTGTAGCGGAAGAACAGCGACAACACGACAACCATGCCGGCCGCGACCACCGCCGCGAAGATGTCGAACTGGCTGATCAGCACGCCGCCGATTTCCAGCGGCACGTCCTCGATGCCGAGATCGAGACCGTGGACCTGCGTACCCCAGATCAATTGGGAAGCGCCCTCGATGATGTAGGACAGGCCAAGCGTCGCCATGAACAGGGTAATCGGCGGCTTGTTGGTGAGCGGCCGGAGCACCGTGCGCTCGATGGCGATGCCGATCACCACCATGATGGCGAAGGTTGCCACCAATGCCAGTGCAAACGGAACACCGCGTTCGACAAGGCTGACGAAAGTCAGCGCGGCGAACAGCAGCATCGCGCCTTGGGCGAAGTTGAGCACGCCCGAGGTCTTGTAGATCAGCACGAAGCCGATCGCGACCAGCGAGTACATGACACCGGACAGCAGGCCGCCGACGAGCACTTCGATGAAGAACTGGTAGTCGAAATCGGCGATCATATGCCCGCCCTTCCTTCATCACAGGAGAGGGCCTCATTGTCGGAGGCGATGCCGAGATAGGCATCGATGACGCGCTGGTCGTTGCGGACCTCTTCGGGGGTGCCGTCAGCGATCTTGCGGCCATAGTCCAGAACGGCGATGCGGTCGGACAGGCCCATGACGACGCCGACATCATGCTCGATCAGGACGACCGTGGTGGCAAAGCGGTCGCGCGCGGCGCGGACGAAATCAGCCATTTCGCTTTTCTCACTCGCTGTCATGCCGGCCATCGGTTCGTCGAGGAGCAGCAGGCGCGGTTCCGCCACCAGCGCCCGGGCGAGTTCGACCCGTTTCTGCAATCCATAGGGCAGCGTGCCGGCAAGACGATCGCGAACGGCGGCGAGGTCGAGAAATTCCAGGATCTGGGCGGAGCGGCTCAAGGCGTCGCGCCGCTCGCCGCGCGAGCGGCCGATGCCGAGCACCTGGCCGGCGAAGTTGGAACGGACCTTGTAGGCGAGACCGGAGGCAACATTGTCGAGGACGGTGAGCCCCTTGAACAGAGCGAGGTTCTGGAAGGTCCTGGCGACGCCCAAATGCGCCAGCCGCTGCGTCGGCACCTGGGTATAGCCGACGCCGGCGAGCCGGACCTGGCCACGATCTGGGCGGTAGACGCCGCTAATGACGTTGATCAGCGAGCTCTTGCCGGCGCCGTTCGGGCCGATGATGGCGCGGATTTCACCTGATCGAACCGATAGGTCGATATCGGCCAGCGCGACGACACCGCCGAACGACAGGGCGATGCCCTGAAGCGACAGCAGCGGAGCAGTTGCATTGGCAGTAGATCCGGCCGCCCCAGCGTCGCCTTCGGACAACTGTGCAGGCTGGAGCACGGAGGGCAGGCCGCGCGCAAAGACTTCCGGCGCGTAGACCGAGGCTTCCATCGCTCCTAAGGCATAGCTGGGCAACGGCATTCCAATCGTCCTCGATTTCGCCCGCAGGCGCACGAATTCTCGATGCCGCCCGAAAGATCGAGCGCGCTTGAAAACCTGTGCTGGCCGGGCTGCCCGGCCAGCCTTTGGGGGAGATGACTATTCCGCTGCCAGCGACGCTGCCTGTTCGGCGTTTTCCAACTCGCGAACGAGCGGAATGACGTGGTTGCCGAAATACTCGACCTCCTCCTGGAAGTGCAGGAAGCCGAGCAGGATGAGATCGGCGCCGGCGCGCTTCAGGTCGACGATGCGCTCGGCGACCTGCCTCGGCGTGCCGATCAGGTTCGAACGAAAACCGTCATTGTACTGGACCAGATCGTCGAAGGAGGATTTTGCCCAGTTGCCCTCGCCTTCCGGCGAGGCCTTGCCGGCATTCTTGACCTCGTGGCCGAAGGCGTTGACAGCCTCGGGGTTAGCCTTGGCGATAATTTCGGCGAGCACCGCCTTGGCCTCGTCCTCGGTCTCGCGGACGATGGCGAAGGCGTTGACGCCGACCTTGACGGAATGATTGCTGGCCTGTGCCTTGGTCTTGAGATCATCGACCTGCTTGGCGATTTCGGCCGGCGAGTTGCCGTTGGTGAAGTACCAGTCCGAAACACGCGATGCCATGTCGCGGGCGGCGCGCGAGGAACCGCCCTGGAAGATTTCGGGCAGCGGCTGCGGCGGCTTCGGCTTCAGGGAGTATTCGTTGAAGCGGTAGAAATCACCCCGGAAGGTGAAGCTGTCCTGCGTCCATATTCCGCGCAGCGCGCGGATGAATTCCTCCGAGCGGCGATAGCGCTCGTCATGGTCGAGCCAGTGTTCGCCGATGGCGTGGAATTCGCCACGGAACCAGCCGGAGACGAGATTGATGGCGACACGGCCATTGGTCAGATAGCTGATGGTGGCAATCTGCTTGGCCGCCAGCGCCGGGTTCCAGGGGCCAGGCAGGATCGCGGCGATGACTTTCAGCGTGGTGGTGGCCGCCAGCAGATCATGGCTGAACGCGACCGATTCATGCTGCTCGTCGGCACCGTAGCCGGCGGTGAAACGGATCTGGCTCAGCGCGTAGTCGAAGCCCGCCTTTTCGGCGATCTGGGCCAGCTTGCGGTTGTACTCGGCCGAATGGTTGGTGCGCTGCTCGATGTTGGAAATCACCAGGCCGCCCGAAACATTGGGCACCCAATAGGCGAATTTGACCGCGTCGGTTCCTGCATGTGCCATGAACTGTCTCCCATTCCAGGCCGTGTCGTTGATCGGTCCGGCGCGTAGCCGGGTTTCTTCAATATTTATTATGTTTATGGAATTTATATACAAAGAAGGATTTTCCGTTTTTGAACCCTTTGCGGGACGGAAATACCAATTTTCTCCGGCCGGGGCGGCTTGCGCTTGTCAGCGCGCGACCGCAACGCTCCCGGCATTGGCGCCAACCGGTTCGGCTGAGGGGAGCGTGTCGAACAACCCAGCGATTTCGGCCGCGACCCTTTGGGCATGACGAGCGACCTCCGGCAGGCCCATGAGTTCGCCAAACGTGCCCCGCGCCAACGGACCGGCGACGAAAAGCCCGGCAACCGGCTTGGCATCGCTGCCGATCGCAAGGCTATCGAGGCTGGTCTCGATACCGAGCCCGTATGTGTCGGCCCTGATCAGCCCGGTCTCAGTCAGCGAAAGCAGCGCCGGGTTTGACTGGAGCGCCTGGCCATGAGCCGGCCCTGTCGTGTTGATGACGGCATCGAAGCGTGCCGTCTCGATCCGCGTCTGTCCGCGCCGTTGGAAGCTGACCGCGAGGCTCTCGCCCTCGTCGTTCGACGCGACAAGCCTGGCGGCGATGGTGTCGAACGCGCCGTCCGTCTGGCGGCGGTCGAGCACGGCGGCGACCTGGGGGGCGATCCTGAAGCGATGCACGTCCCAGAACACGCGCAGCTGGCGGACCAGCCTTGCACGCTCCGGCGGAGAAAGGGCCGCCCACAGCGCCGGCCCCTGCAGGCGCAGCTGGTCGAAGACCGACTGCCAGTTGACCCTGGCGGCCTGCGCCGCCGCCAGTGTGCCGCGAATGTTCTTCAGCAGGCCGAGCGCCGATGTGGCCGGTGCCGACGCAAAGTCGCCGAAAGGCTCATGTCTGATATCCGGGTGGCCGCGCGAGCGCAGGCCGCGGCGCGACAGTGCCAGGATGCGGCCGCGATGGCCGCGGCGATCAAGTTCGGCCACCATGTCGGCCGAGGTCAGCCCGGAGCCGACGATCAGGACCCACGCCTCCGGGCCGATCCCGGCAAGTGCCGACGGTGCATAGGGATCGGCGATGAAGCCGGGGGCTTCAGCCAAGGAGGCAAGTGGAGTTGGGATCGCCGGCAGAGGATGCGTCGCGGCAAGCACGACGATGTCCGCCGCGACAGGTCCGGCGGAGGTCTGCACGGTCCAGGCCGCGCCATTGGCTTCTCGTATTACCTGCGTAGCCTGAGCTTCGACATGGCGGACAGCACCGGAGTCGAGCCAGGGTGCAAGGTGCTCGGCGACATAGCGGCCGAACACACGCCGGCGCGGAAACACATCGCCGTTCTTCCACAAGGCATCCGGGTCCCGTTCGATTTCGCCACTGCCGGCCAACCAGCGCGCAAAATGCTGCGGGTCTTCAGGAGCCATGCTCATGCGGATGGCCGGGACGTTGACGCGGTGGGATGGTTCTTCGCTGGAATAGGCAAGGCCGCCGCCAAGCGCGGAACGCGGCTCGATCACCGAGATCCACAGGCGCTCCGGCCGATTTGTCCGCGCAAGGTGCCAGGCCACGGCGGCACCGGAAAAACCGCCGCCGATGATGGCGATGCGCAATCGGCGGGCCGGAGGCAGCGCGTTCACGAGGCGCTGGCGAGCGACTTCGGCCGATGGTCGCCGGCGATGGTCTCGCCGAACGGTCCGGTGTTGACCGAAGAGCTGGCGGCCTTGACCGGATGATCGGTCGGCAGTTTCGGCAGCACCAGTTCGCCAAAACGGTAGGCTTCCTCCAGATGCGGGTAGCCGGACAGGATGAAGGTATCGATGCCGAGGCGCCGGTATTCGTCGATGCGCTCGGCGACCGTGTCCGGGTCGCCGACCAGTGCGGTTCCGGCGCCGCCGCGCACCAAGCCGACGCCGGCCCACAGATTGGGCGCGATCTCGAGCTTGTCGCGGCGGCCGCCATGCAGCGCGCTCATGCGCGCCTGGCCGACCGAATCCATGCGGGCAAAAACCTTCTGCGCCGAGGCGATGGTCGCGTCGTCGAGCCGGCTGATCAGGCGGCCGGCGGCGGCCCAGGCCTGTTCGGTCGTCTCGCGGGCGATGACATGCAGGCGAATGCCAAAGGAAAGTTTGCGGCCGGCCTTTTCGGCCAACTCGCGCACGGCGTCGAGCTTGCGTTCGACATCGGCCGGGGGTTCCCCCCAGGTCAGATATTTATCGATTTCCTGCGCCGCCACTTGCGATCCGGCGTCCGACGAGCCACCGAAATAGAGCGGCGGATACGGCGTCTGCACTGGCGGGAACAGCAGGCGACCGTCCTCGATGCGGAAATGCTTGCCCTGGTGCTCGACCGTCTCGCCGCTCAGCACGCGCTTGTAGATGTGGAGGAATTCCTGCGTCACCTCGTAGCGCTCGGCATGCGAGAGAAAAATGCCGTCGCCCTTGTTCTCCAGCGGATCGCCGCCGGTGACGACGTTGATCAGCAGGCGGCCGTTGGAGATGCGGTCGAGCGTGGCGGTCATGCGCGCGGCAAGCGTTGGGGACTGCAGGCCGGGCCGCACGGCTACGAGGAAACGCAGCTGCTCGGTCAGCGGCGCCAACGCCGAGGCAATCACCCAGGAATCCTCGCAGGCCCGGCCGGTCGGCAACAGCACGCCGTAATAGCCCAGCGTGTCGGCCGCTTTCGCCACTTGCGTCAGATAGGGCAGGTCAACAGCCCTGCCGCCTTCGGTCGTGCCGAGATAGCGGCTGTCGCCATGTGTCGGCAGGAACCAGAGCACCTTGATGCGGTCGGCGACATCGCGGCTCATGACCTGCCTCCCGCTGGATGGCGGCGGTGACGGCCTAGGTCTGGGGCGGTTGAAGGCAGGCGCAAAAGGTCGGGCATGGCGTGGTCCTGTCCGGGAAACAGATCGCCGATGCAGATTGCTTATTCTATAAATTCTGTAGAGTTAGTTTATTCCAAATCCTCCGCCGCAATTAGAAATTCTTCCTCATGCTGCGCCGTCCGCAACGAGCGGAGAGGCCGGCCCACTATGCAGGGCCGGCCTTGGCCTTGTCAGAACGCCGGTTCCACCGCGTTGACATTGTCCTTGGTGACGACGGTCAGCGGGATCGGCAGCCGGTCCTTGACCTCCTTGCCGTCGATGATCTCGGCCATGGTGTCGATCGCCAGGCGGCCGTCCTCGACCGGCGACTGCACGATGGTCGAATACATTTCGTTGGTGCGGATCGATTCGAACGCGTCCTTCTGGCCGTTGATGCCGACGATCGGCGGCGCCGCCTTGGAGGGATTGGCCTCCTTCCAGGCGTCGATGAAGCCGCGTGCCATGGTATCGTCATTTGCATAGACGCCGCTGATCTGATCACCGAAGCGGGTGATGAGGTCGCGGCTCACGACAAGCGCCTTCTGCTGGTCGAAATCGGCATTGACGGTGTCGAGCACCTTGATGTCGGCGCTGGTTTCCTTGAGGCGGTCGGTGAAGCCGCTGACACGGCCGATCGTCGTGCCGTTGCCGGCCTGGCCGGCGATGATCACGACAGAGCCCTTGCCGCCGAGCGCCTTGCTCAGCGAATCCGCCGCCAGCTTGCCTTCCTCGTAGACGTCAGGTCCGGTGAAGGACTTGATGAACGGCTTGGCGTCGTCGCTCATCGGCGAATTGATGAGGATCGCCGGGATGTTGGCCTGCTGCGCGCGGGCCAGGCCAGGGATGTAGGCCTGCGGGTCGAGCGGCCACAGGATGATGCCGTCAACCTTGCGCGCCACGCAGGTGTTGAGCTGCTCGGTGCCCTTCTGGACGTCGAAGTCCTGACTCAGGCTGAGAATCTCGACGCCGAGTTCCTTGGCACGGGCCTCGAGCGCCTTGTTGGCCGGCGTCGCATAGGCGTGCGAATCCGCCGCCGTCACATAGCAGACCGTCTTGGCATTGGCCCAGCCTGTCGACGCCAGCAACGCCACGGCGGCGATCTGGAGCATGCTTCTCTTGCCAATCATATCTTTCCTCCCAATCATGCTTTTCCTCCCAATCATGCTTTTCCTCCTTGAGTGATTGGATTGTCGCGAACGAGCGCGGGGCGTGTGCCCTGAGCCCTCCCCGTGGTGGTAACGGCCCGATCGAGCATGACGAGCAGGATCAGGATGAGCCCCGATACGACCTGCTGGACGTATGCGGGAAAGGACTGGAACTCCATCGCGATGGTCAGCGAGCCGATCGTCAGCACGCCGCCAAGCGTGCCGAGCGCGGATCCCCTGCCGCCTTCGAGGCGGGTACCGCCGACAACGACCGCGGCGATGACGGCAACCGTCAGTTCCGAGCCGAAGACGGGCGACCCGGTGTTGGTGACGAGGCTCTGGAGAACCCCGGCGAAGCCAGCAAGCGTGCCGGCAAAGACAAAGCCGAGAAAGACGATGCGGTCCGATGCGATGCCGCTCTCCTTGGCGGCCGCCGGATTGGAGCCGACGGCAAAGACATTGCGGCCCGGAATGGTGCGCGTCAGCCAGAAATGCAGCAGTACGATCAGGATGATGAACAGTGCGCTGCGAATGGTGAAGACATCGAGGTAGATCTTGGCCAGAGCCAGCGAAAGCATGATGTCAGTGCCCGACACCGGCTGGCTGTTGGTGATCCAGTGCGCCAGCGAGCGGAAGATCAGCATCGTGGCCAGTGTCAGGACGAGCGAATTCACCTTCAGCCCGACGACCAGGGCGCCGTTGATGGCGCCCGCCAGCGTGCCGGCAAGGATGGCGACGATCGCGGCGGGCAGGATGCCGATCTCTCGCTGCAGGATGACGGATACGATCCCGGCCAGCGCGAACACCGCGCCACCGGATAGGTCGATCTGGCCCGATATCAGAAGCACGGTAAGCCCAATGGCGATCAGGCCGATCGTGGCCGCCCTGTCGAGGCCGAGGCTGAGCGTCGAAGCCGACAGATAACCCGGAACGAGCAGCGCGGAAGCGACCAGGGTAAGGCCGAGGATGATCACGACCCGGTATCGCGAGGCGAGGACGAGAAGACGCATCAAGCCACTCCCCGCTTGCGCAACGCGGCATCCATGCCGACAGCCCCGACAATCAGGATGCCGAGCACGAAACCCTGGATCGGCGTGCGCACGCCGTCGAGCACCATGACGTTGGTCAGAAGCTGCACGAAGATCAGCCCGGCGATCGCCCGCGGCACGGAGCCGAAGCCGCCGATGATCGAGACGCCGCCGACCACCACCGCGGTGATGGCGCTGAATTCATAGCCGGCGCCGATGAGCGGTCGTGCGCTTTGCAAGGTCAGGCCGAGCAGCCCGCCTGAAATGCCAGAGGCGAGTGCCGTGATCACAAAGGCGCCGGCCTTCACGGCCTGCACGGGGACGGCACTTGCCTCGGCGGCGCTGTAATTGCCGCCGGTGGCGAGCGTCCATCGGCCCCAGAAGGAGCGCGACAGGACGAAATGGCCGATGAGGGCAATGACCAGGAAGATCAGCACCACGACCGGAATGCCGAACAGGCGGCCCTTGGCGAATTCGGCCGAGGCGGGATTGCTGCCATAGACGATGACGCCGCCAACGGCAGCCTGGACGATGCCCAGCCCGATGGTGCCGATGCCGAGTGTGGCGATGATGGGGTTGATGCCGACATAGCCGACCAGCACGCCGTTGAGCAGGCCGATCAGACCGGCGAGGCCGACCGCAAGGACAAAGGCGGGCAGAGGCCCGATCATCGGCTGCAGGCCGAGCGACAGGATGGCGCCGCAGGCTATCGTGGCCGGCACCGACAGGTCAGCCAGGCCACCGACCACCAGCACGAAGGTCATGCCAATGACGACGATGCCGACGATGGACATCGACGTCAGTACATTGAGCAAATTGCCTGACGTGAAAAAAGCGGGACTGACAGAGGAGCCGTAGAGCATGACGGCCAGGATGGCGAAAGCGAGGCCCGCCTTAGACAGGGCATCGACAAGCTTGCTGCCGCGCGTAAAACGGTCGGGGGTGACGATCTTCACGGCCGCGTCGGTCACGCCACTTCCTCCCCGGTCGCCAGGGCCATGATGCGCTCCTCGCTGAGTTCGGCGCGCTCCAGCGGCTCGCAGGCATGTCCGTCGCGCATGACCACTACACGGTCGCAGACGCCCAGGATCTCGGGCAGTTCGGACGAGATCATCACCACCGCCATGCCGCTTGCGACGAGCTGGCCGATGATGTTGTGGATCTCGGCCTTGGCGCCGACGTCGACGCCGCGCGTCGGCTCGTCGAGGATCAGCGCCGACGGCCTGGCGGCAAGCCATTTGGCGATGACCGCCTTCTGCTGATTGCCGCCGGAAAGGAGATTGATGCGCCGTTCGCCATCGGGCGGCGAAATCGAAAACTGCTTCACGTAGTCCGCCGCCAATGCCCGGTCGGCACTTCGCCTGATGCGCCCGAAACGGCTCAGGCGCCGCAGGATGGGCAGGCTGATGTTCTCCCGGATCGACATGCCAGGCACGATGCCATCGCCCTTGCGGTCCTCCGGAACGTACGCAATCCCGGCCTTAACGGCCTGCGATGGGGAATTGATCGAGACCTCGCGGCCGTTGACGCTGACCGTGCCCTCGACGAGGCGCGACAGGCCGAAGATTGCGCGCGCAACCTCGGTGCGGCCGGCACCGACCAGGCCGGTCAGGCCCAGTATCTCGCCGGCTCGCACCTCGAAGCTGACATTGCGGAAGCGCGTGCCGTCGCTGATGCGCTCGACGCGCAGCACCGACTTGCCGATCTCGGCCTGGCTTTTGGGAAAGACGTTGCTGACCTCGCGGCCGACCATCAGGCTGATCATCTGCGCGGCGGTGATGCCTTCGATCGGGCGCGTCTCGATCATGGAGCCGTCGCGCAGCACGGTCACCTCGTCGGCGATCTCGAGCACGTCCTTCAAGCGATGACTGATGTAGATGATGGCGATGCCGTCATCGCGCATCTTGCGCAGGATCCTGAACAGCGCTGTTGTTTCATGCTCGCTGAGGCTCGATGTCGGCTCATCCAGCACGATGATCCGGGGTTGCGCGGCATAGGCCTTGGCGATCTCGACGAGCTGCTGCTGGCTGATCGACAGATTGCCCAACCGCTCGCGCGGATTGATGGCCGCTCCGAGTTCGGCAAGGACGGCGCCGGCCTTCCTGACCATCTCGCCCTTGCGCAGAAAGGTCCATTTGCCGGGCATGCGGCCGAGATAGACGTTTTCCGCGACAGTCAGGTCCGGCACCAGATTGATTTCCTGGTGCACCATGCGGATGCCGAGAGCCTGGGCGTCGGCGGGACGGCGCATGCGCACCTCGGCGCCACCGACCTTGATGGTGCCGCTGGTCGGCGCGTAGGAGCCGTTGAGCACTTTCATCAGCGTCGATTTGCCGGCGCCGTTCTCGCCCACGACCGCATGCACGGTGCCGAACCTGACGGCAAAATTGACGTTTGACAGAGCCTTCACGCCCGGAAACGTCTTGCTGATGCCTCTCATGTCCAAGGCGCAGTCGGCGGCGACAGTCATGTCTGGCTAGGTTCCTCCCGGCAGGCCGGCCCGTTGTCCCTGGCATCGAGCTGTTGTGTTATTTTAGTATAATTTCCATTTTAGAGCGCGAACCAATGCGGCCAGAAGGCATGCCTCTCGGCGTGCAGCTTGGTTCAGGCCTTCACTTCGCGGTGAAATTCATCACTATCGAGGATCTATTGCACTAATATAACAGTTCTGGCAAGCTGGATTCCGATGACCTGCGCGACCATCCCATTGTCGATAGAGACCACCCCTCGCATCGGGTGCATTCCGATTTACATTCTAATATAATCTGATCATTTCCGGTGAACGAAGCTACGGATTTGCCATGGACCTTGACCCTTCGACCCTCAATCGGGCTCTGCCGCTCCGCGATCAGATCTATCACAAGATCCGCAACCTGATCGTCGTCGGGCAGATGAAGCCGGGGGAAGTGATCAACGAGGTGGCGATCGCCGAAGCGCTCGGCGTCTCGCGCACGCCGGTGCGGGAAGCCGTCAAGCGCATCAGCGACGAAGGCCTGGTGAAGATCCTGGCGCAGACCGGCACCTATGTCGCGCCGATCAGTCGTGCCGATCTGGAAGAAGCCTATGTCATCCGGCGGGCACTGGAGATGGAGAGCGCACGGCGCGCGGCCGTCAAGCTCACACCGGCGTCGGCGGAACTGCTGGAGGACAATATGGCGGCACATCGGCTTGCCATATCGCGCGGCCGATACGCCACCGCGATCCAGCTCGACGACGTCTTTCATCGCACCATTGCCGAGATTTGCGGCCTGCCGATGATTTGGCGCGCCGTCGATATTTCCAAGGCGCAGATGGATCGCGGCCGCTACCTCGCCATTCCAAAGCCCGGCTACGGCGAACAGACGATCGAGCAGCACGAAGCCATCCTCGACGCGCTGAAGCGTCACGATGCCGAAGGCGCCGCGCGGGCGATGGAGCACCACCTCGAAACGTCCTTCCGCAACACGCTCGAAGTCGCCGCCGAGCTTCTCGGCTGAAGCCGGACGGCACCGCAACCGGGACATGATTGGCACATGCGAAGAATGGGACTTTGTATCGGCCTGAAGGCATAGGCGATCGCGGAATACCAGCGCGCACGCCGCGGTCTGGCCGGAGGTGCTGGCCGTCATCCGTTCCGCCACCAACTCTCTTCCTTAACGCCCGGCGAACGCATCTTATCCAGGCGACGCTTGACCACTAACATTCTATTATATTAGTATTCCTTATGCCTTTCGCCCCCCGGCTTTGTTCGGGGTGGCCTTTTCAGAGTTTGGGTAATGACGCGCTTCATCAAGCTATCGCACGCCGACAACATCCTACTGGCGGTCGATCCATTGGCGGCCGGCGAAAAGGCCGGCGACGTGGCTGCGAGGGCTCGCATCCCCCGCGGCCACAAGATGGCCATGCTCGACATCGGGGCGGATGAACCGATCGTAAAGTATGGCCAAACCATCGGCTTCGCGCGTGGGCCGATCGCGGCCGGAGATTGGGTGCACGAGCACAATGTCTACCTGCGCGATTTCGAGCGCGACTACGAGCATGGCACCGACGTCAGGGAAACGCCGGTCCTTCCCGATGGCGAACGGGCGACTTTCATGGGCTACCGCAGGTCCAACGGCAAAGTCGGCACGCGCAATTTCATCGCCGTCCTGACCTCGGTAAACTGCTCGGCCAGCGTCGCCCGCTTCATCGTGGAAGAGGTCAACCGTTCAGGCATGCTGCGCGACCATCCCAATGTCGACGGCGCCATTGCGCTCGTGCACGGCACCGGATGCGGCATCGACACCAAGGGCCCGGCCTACGATCTGCTGAAGCGCACGCAGTGGGGTTTTGCCACCAATCCCAATGTCGGCGGCGTGCTGATGGTCGGACTTGGCTGCGAAGCTTTCCAGATCCCGCGTTGGATGCAATCTTATAACATCGAAGAAAGCACCACGTTCCGCACAATGACGATCCAGGAAACCGGCGGCACCCGCAAGACCGTCGATGCCGGGGTGAAGGCCATCGTCGAGATGCTGCCGATCGTCAATGCCGCGGAGCGGACGCCGCAGCCGGCTTCCGAGCTGGTGCTGGCGCTACAATGCGGCGGCTCGGACGGCTATTCCGGTATCAGCGCCAATCCGGCACTGGGCGCGGCAGTGGATCTGCTGGTCGCCCAGGGAGGGACCGCCATCCTTTCTGAAACACCCGAAATCTACGGCGCGGAGCATCTCTTGACGCGGCGAGCCGAAAGCCGGGCTGTCGGCGAAAAGCTGGTCGAGCGTATCCGCTGGTGGGAGGACTATACCGCCAGGCACGACATGGAGATGAACAACAATCCGTCTCCCGGCAACAAGCTCGGCGGGCTGACCACCATCCTGGAGAAGTCGCTGGGCGCCTCCGCCAAGGGAGGCACGACCAATCTGCGCGCGGTGCTGGAATATGCCGAGCCTATCAACGAGCGCGGCCTCGTCTTCATGGACACGCCAGGCTACGACCCGGTCTCGGCGACCGGTCAGGTGGCGGGCGGTGCCAACATATTGTGCTTCACCACCGGGCGCGGTTCGGCCTTCGGCTGCAAGCCGACGCCGTCGATCAAACTCGCCTCCAACTCCTTCATCTTCGAGCAGATGCCCGACGACATGGACATCAATTGCGGCGACATCCTCGACGGCGTGACGCTGGCGGACAAGGGCGAGGAGATCTTCGCCGAGATCCTGCGCGTGGCATCGGGCGGGCGCACCAAGTCGGAAGCGCTCGGCTATGGCGACAATGAGTTCGTGCCCTGGAGCCTCGGCGCGACGATGTAGCAGTACCGCTCACTTTCAACACGTACCCCCAGTATCTCAGACGGAAAGAACCGCTCGGCATGAACAGGATAGACCTTGACGGCCAACACGCCGTGGTTACCGGAGGCGCGCAAGGCCTCGGCTTCGCGATGGCAAAGCGTTTTGTCGCCTCGGGCGCGACGGTCACCTTGTGGGACCTCGACGAGGCGCGCCTCGATACGGCCAAGCGGGAACTCGGCAAGGCAGCCACGACGCTGGTCGTGGACATAGCCGACTGGGGTTCGGTGGACGCCGCGCGTGCCAGGACGGAGGAGATCGCGAACAAGATCTCCATCCTCGTCAATTCGGCGGGCATTGCCGGCCCCGCCGCCCCGCTCGATACCTACGACGTCGATGTGTGGAAGAAAATCATCGACGTCAACGTCAACGGCACCTTCTACGTCAACCGCGCCGTGGTGCCGGGGATGAAGGAGCGCAATTACGGGCGCATCGTCAACATCGCCTCGGTCGCAGGCAAGGAGGGCAACCCCAACGCCGCCGCCTATTCGGCCTCGAAGGCCGCCGTCATCGGCATGACCAAGTCGCTCGGCAAGGAGCTGGCGCAGTACGACATCGCCGTCAACTGCATCTCGCCGGCCACTGCGCAGACGCGCATCCTCGAACAGCTGACGGCCGAGCACATCGAATACATGCGCTCGCGCATCCCGCGCGGCCGCCTGCTGGAGGTCGACGAGGCCGCCGCCATGGTCGCCTGGCTCGTCTCCAAGGAAAACAGTTTTACAACCGCTTCCACCTTCGACCTGTCGGGTGGGCGAACGACCTACTGACGAAAAGACGCTGTTCAGGCGGGCAGCCGACCAAGGCTGGCGGCGAAGCGCTGCACCATCGCAAGCCCGGTCTCGTTTGGCCGCATCGCTGGCGCACGGTCGTGAATCTGGATACCGGCGCGGGCGCCGAACAGCCGCTTGCCGTAGCAGATCAGGTTCTCGATGCCTTGCATGACGAAGACCGCCGCCGGCAACATTCTTTCGTAGGCCGCCTCGGCCGCTGCTTCGTCTTCGGCGCGGAACGCCTGATAGGCGCGCACGGCGTGGTCGATGCCATCAGGCGCCAGGATCATGCCACGGCAACCGATGCGGAAATTGTCGGTCAATTCCAGCCCGCCCCGCCCGTTGAAGACGGGGATGCGGCCTTCGGTGCGCTCGATCAGGCCGGCAATGTCGGTGACCGGGCCTTCGCCCTTGATCAGCCTGATGTTGGGGTGGAGCGTGACGAGCTCGCGAATCTCGTCCGATGTCAGGCCACGGCCGAAAAAGGCCGGCGCGTTCTGGATCGCCACCGGCAGGTCGGTTGCCTCGGCGACGCGGCCAAAAAAGCGGATGTATTCGGGCGCTCCATAGGATCCAACTGGCGGCGGCTGCAGGATGACCCAATCTGCGCCGAGGCTTTCCGCATGCCGGACCTGGGATATCTGCTCGGCAACGGAAGACCCGAAGATGGTGAAGGCGAGCGGTACCTTGCCGGCGGTGTCCTGCGCCGTCCACTCCATGATCGTGCGGCGCTCCGCCTCGGTCAGCTTGGCGACTTCTGTCGCGAGGCCAAGCGCCGCCATCCCATGCACGCCGCTCGCCAGGCAGATCTCGACCTGCCTGCGCATCGCCGCGCGGTCGAGTTTTTCCTGGGCGTCGAACAGGGCGTAGAGGATGGCGTGAATGCCGTGGAAATCATCGGGCTGGAATTTTGGCATCCCACGCGCCCTCAATGGCTTTCGCGCGGAATGGCGTGGCCACGGTTGCCGACCAGAAAGTCGAGATCGGCGCCACGGTCGGCCTGCAGGACATGGTCGACATAGAGGCCCTGATAGCCGCCGCGCATCGCCGGCTCGGGCGGCTGCCAGGATTGGCGCCGCCGCGCCAGCTCCTGTTCCGACACGTCGAGATGCAGCTTCCGCGCCTCGACATCGAGTTCGATCATGTCGCCGCTCCTGACCAGCGCCAGCGGACCGCCGACGGCGGCTTCGGGTGCGGCATGCAGCACGACCGTGCCGAAGGCGGTGCCGGACATGCGGGCGTCGGAAATGCGGATCATGTCGCGGACGCCCTTTTTCAGGAGCTTTTGCGGCAGCGCCATGTTGCCGACCTCGGCCATGCCCGGATAGCCCTTGGGGCCGCAATTCCTGAGCACCATGATCGAGGTCTCGTCGATGTCGAGTGCGGGATCGTCGATGCGCGCCTTGTAGTCGTCTATGTCATCGAAGACGACGGCGCGGCCGCGATGCTTCATCAGGGATGGTGAAGCGGCCGACGGTTTGATGATGGCGCCATCGGGTGCCAGATTGCCACGCAGCACCGCGATACCGCCATGCGGCGTCAGCGCCCTGTTGCGCGGACGGATGACCTCGGGATTGTCATTCCGGGCGTCGGCGATGTTGTCGCGTACGCTCTTGCCGGTGACCGTCAGCGCGTCGAGATCGAGCATGTCGGCGATCTCTTTCATGACCGCCGGAATGCCGCCGGCGTAGCAGAAATCCTCCATCAGGAAACGGCCTGATGGCATCAGGTCGAGGATGGTCGGCACGTCGCGACCGAAGGCATCCCAGTCATCGAGGCTGAGTTCGGTGCCGACGCGGCCTGCAATCGCCAGCAGATGCACGACCGCATTGGTCGAGCCGCCGATGGCGCCGTTGACGCGGATGGCGTTGGCGAAAGCCTGCTTGGTAAGAATGGCCGAGGGGCGCAGATCGTCATTGACCATCTCGACGATACGCCGCCCGGTCATGCGGGCGATGCGGTTGCGTCGCGCGTCGACGGCGGGATAGGCGGCGTTGCCGGGCAACGCCAGCCCGAGCGCTTCGACCATCGAGGCCATGGTCGAGGCCGTGCCCATGGTCATGCAGTGCCCAGGCGAGCGCGACATGGCGCTCTCGGCATTGGCGAAATCCTGCTCGCTCATGATGCCGGCTCGCACATCCTCGGAGAATTTCCACACATCGGTGCCGGAGCCGATCTGACGACCCTGGAAGCGGCCATTGAGCATCGGCCCACCGGAAATGACGATCGATGGCAGGTCGCAGGAGGCAGCCCCCATGACCAGTGACGGCGTGGTCTTGTCGCATCCGGCCATCAGCACGACGCCATCCATCGGATTGCCGCGGATCGCCTCCTCGACATCCATCGAGGCGAGGTTGCGGAACAGCATCGCCGTCGGCCGCAGATTGGATTCGCCGCAGGAGAACACGGGGAATTCCAGAGGCAGGCCGCCGGCCTCCAGCACGCCGGCCTTGATGTGCTCGACCAGGCCGCGAAAATGCACATGACACGGGGTGAATTCGGAGAAGGTGTTGCAGATGCCAATCACCGGGCGACCGTCGAAAGCATCGTCGGGCAGGCCGTTGTTCTTCATCCAGCTGCGGTGGATGAAGGCATCCTTGCCTTGGCCACCGAACCAATGCTGCGATCGTCTCCTGGTCATGGTCTTTTCCCGGTGCTCAGGCGGGATGCTGAAGCTGGCTCAGCCCGCCATCGACGACGAGGGTCGCCGCGTTCATGAACGGGCACTCGTCGGAAATCATGAACACGGCGGCAAGGGCGATCTCGCCCGCCGAGGCAATGCGGCCACCGGGATGCAGCGCCATGGTATTGGCGCGCGCTGCCGCCGTATCAGGAAAACTGTTCCAGTAGTCGATGGCCTTCTGCGTCTCGACATAGCCCGGCGCCAGCGCGTTCACGCGCACGCCCTGCCCGGCATATTCGAGCGCCAGCGATTTGGTCAGCCCAAGCAGGGCGTGCTTGGCGACAGGATAGGGAAAAGTGTGTGGGATGATGGTGAAGCCGTGGGTCGAGGCGATGTTGAGGATCGCCCCGCCGCCATTCGCCAGCATGCCCGGCAGCACCGCCTTGCTGCAGTTCCAGGCGCCCTTGACGTTGACGTCGAAATTGCGGGTCCACTCTTCTTCGGTGGCCTCCAGCGGCGTCGAGAAAACGTTCATTCCGGCATTGTTGATCAATGCGTTAACCGGACCTATCTCGGCGTTCGCGCGGGCAACGGCTGCTTTTATCGCGGCCCCGTCGCTGATGTCGGCTGTCGCATGCCCGACCTGCCCCTTGGGTGCCACGAGGCCCGCGACGGTCTTCTCCAGCAACGCGCCGTCCTGGTCGACGAGGAACAATTTCGCACCCTCGGCAAGACAGGCCTCGGCGATGGCCAGCCCGATGCCTTGCGCGGCGCCCGTCAGGAAGATGCGTTTGCCGGACAGGCGCTCAGCCATGGGTGTCACTCCAGTCGAACACGGTCAACGCCGGCCCAAGGCCGACGAACGCAGATTGTCGAGCAGCACGGCGAGCAGCAGGATCACGCCTCGCACGATGTACTGATAAAAGGCCGGGATATTGAGCAGGTTCATGGCGTTCTCGGCGATGCCCATGATCAGCACGCCGACGATGACGCCCGACATTGTGGCGCGGCCGCCGGCAAGCGACACGCCGCCGAGCACGCAGGCCGAGATGACCGAGAGTTCAAGCCCCACCGCCGCGTTGGGCTGTCCGGAGGTGATGCGTGACGCCAGCAGGATGCCGGCGATGCCGCAGACGACGCCTTGCAGGGCGAAAATCCAGATGCGCGTGCGGTCGACATTGACGCCGGCCAGCCGTGACGCTTCAGGATTGCCGCCAATGGCCAGCGTGTTCTTGCCGAAGACGGTGCGGTTGAGCACGAAGCCAAAAATGCCGAACAGAACCGCCAGCACCCAGACGGGTGTCGGTATGCCGAGGAATTTCGACAGCGCGAGCTGATAGAAGTCCGGGCTGTTGATGCCGACGGCGCGCCCGTCGGATGCGATGAGTGCAAGGCCGCGCACGATCTGCATGGTCGCCAGCGTCGTGATCAGCGCGTTGATGCGGAATTTGGCGATGACGATACCGTTGATGAAGCCGACAAAGGCACCGCAGGCGATCGCTGCCAGCAGCCCGAGCAGGATCGAGCCTGTGTAGTTCGACGCCATCACCGCGACCATGCCGGCGAAGGCAACGATGGAGCCAACCGACAGGTCGAAGTCGCGCGCCGCGAGACAGAACATCATGGTGCAGGCAACGATGCCGACGGTAACCACCGACTGTAGCAGGCCGAGCATATTGCGGTCGGTGAGGAAATTGGGAACCAGCAGCGAGACCAGCGCGAAGGCAACGACGAAGATGACGACGAGGCCCTGTTCGCCGAGCAGGATCTTCTTCAACTGATCGGTCATGTCAGGTCCTCAGGATGCGATGGCGTCGGGGGTTTTGGTGTCGGGAAGTGCCGCCGCCAGGATCGCCTTCTCGGCGAACTGGTTGCGTGCAAGCTCGGCATTGATGCGCCCGCCGCACATCACCAGGATACGGTCGCAAATGCCCATCACCTCCGGCAGGTCGGACGAGACGACGACGATCGCCATGCCATCCTCGGCAAGCTGGTAGAGCAGTTCGTAGATTTCCGACTTGGCGCCGACGTCGATGCCGCGTGTCGGCTCATCGACGATGAGGACGCGTACGCCCTGCTCCGACAGCCAGCGGCCAAGGATGACCTTCTGCTGGTTGCCGCCGGAGAGATTGATGATGTCTTGCTTGCGCGATGGCGTGCGCACCTTGAGCTTCTTGATGAAGGTTTCGGCCGTGGCGATCTCGCTGGCGCGGTTCAGGATGCCGAAGCGCGCGTGATGGCGCCGCGAGGAGATGTTGATGTTCTCCTCGATCGAGCGGCCCTGGATGATGCCGTCATGCTTGCGGTCTTCCGAACACAGCACGATGCCGGCCCGGATCGCGCCATGCGGGTCGGCGGCATGGATCGCCTTGCCATCCACCGTGATGGTGCCGCCCGAGCGCGGGTCGGCGCCGAAGACCAGCCGCATCAGTTCCGAGCGGCCTGCACCGATGAGGCCGAAGAAGCCGACGATCTCGCCGGCCCTTGCCTCGAAACTGGCCGGTATCTTCAGTTTTGCTCCGGAGATGGCTTCGACCTCCAGCCTCATGTCGCCGGCCTTGCGTGGCCGAAAACCCCAGATGTCGGAGATTTCGCGGCCGACCATTTCGGCGACAACCTGGTCGCGGGTGACGCCTTTCAGCGATGCGTGGTGCGCCGCGAGCTTGCCGTCGCGCAGCACGGTCAGGCTGTCGCAGAGGCGGAACACCTCGTCGAGCCGGTGCGAGACATAGATGATGACCTTGCCCTCGCCGCGCAGGCGGTCGATCAGGGCAAACAGGATTTCGCTCTCGCGCGACGACAGCGACGAGGTCGGCTCGTCCAGCGCGATGACGCGCGCGTCGAGCATGATTGCCTTGGCGATCTCGATCATCTGGCGCTCGCCGATCGACAGCGTCTTGACCTTGCGGCTGATATCGATGTCGATGCCGGCCGATTTCAGCTTGGCGCCGACGTCCTCCAGCATCTTGCCGCGCGCGATGACGCCGGCGCTGGCGGGAAAGCGGCCGAGGCTGAGGTTCTCGGCGACGGTGAGTTCCGGCACGAGCTGCAATTCCTGATGAATGACGATGACCCCATTGTCGAAGGCATCCCTTGTCGAGGCATAGGCGTGGACCTTGCCGTCGATGCGGATCTCGCCTTCGTCCGCATGCTGGTCGCCCGACAGGATCTTGATCAGGGTCGATTTACCGGCGCCGTTTTCGCCCATCAGGCCATGCACTGCGCCCCTGTCGACGCCGAACGAGACGTCCGACAGCGCCTTGACACCCGGATAGGTCTTGGTGATGTGCGAGAAGTCGAGAAAGGACACGGGCGTCGATCCTTCTTGTGCCACGGCAAACAGGCGGCGGCATGAGCCGCCGCCTGTTTGTACAGGGAGGATTATTCGATGCCGAGGCCCTGGCGGACCTTCTGGTAGTCGTCGCGTTTGGCCAGCGCGCCGGAGGTCAGGATCAGCTTCTCCGGTTCCTTGTTGTTGGCGACCCAGTCATACATGTTGAGCGCCGTCTCGTAGCCATGGCGCTTCGGCGAGATGATCACGGTGCCGACAAAGCCAGTGGCGGTCGGCTTCTTGAATTCGTTGATCGCCGAATCCGCGCCGCCGATGCCGACGCCGATCATGCCGTCAGCAGCAATGCCGACGCTTTCGGATGCGCGCACTGCACCGAGCACCGCTTCGTCGTTGAGGCCGAAAGAGACCCACTTCTTGATGTCGGCATGGGCGTTGAGCACCACCGTCGCGGCATTGAGGGCTGCTTCGGTGTCGGTCTTGGCCTGGGGAGCGTCGAAAATGTTCTCGGCCTTGAAGCCGTTGGCCTTCAGCACCGAGATGGCGCCTTCGACACGGTCGACGGCGGTCGGCAACTGGTCATAGGAAACGCGGATCGCACCGACTTCGTCGGCCTTCCAGCCGCGCGCCTTCATCTCATCGACGATCGCCTGGCCGACGGCCTCACCGATCTTGGTGGCCGAGATGCCCATATGCGGCACGTCTTCGAGCGCCTTGCCGTCGGCGCCGACCAGACGGTCGTCGACGGTCATCAGCTTGAGATTGTTGGCGGTGGCCTTGGCGACGATGCCGGGGCCAAGCTTTACGTCCGGCGTGCAGACGATGAAGCCCTGGGCGCCTTGCGCGCCGAGATTGTCGATCGCCGACATCAGCTTCTCACCGTCCTCGGCGCCGATCTTGACGAGGGTAAAACCCTTTTCCTTGGCGGCCTGGTCGGCGAACTTCCATTCGTCCTGGAACCACGGCTCCTCGGGCTGTTTGACGATGAAGCCGATCTTGGTGTCCTGAGCATATGCAGCGATGGTCGTGACGGACAGCACGGCAAGCGCGCCCGCGACGAGCGCGGTCTTCAGAAGTCGCATGATTACCTCCCAGCGATGGCCGGGCGCTCAGCCCGGATGCAGGAGTCTCTAATTGTTTTTATCATACTCGTCAATTGATCTGGTATGATAATTAAGATACATGCTCTGACCAGGGATCGCTGGCGCAAATCATCCGCATCCGGTAAGGCCGGGCCGGTTGTGCGAAACCAGTGGGTTCGCCGCCTTGGAGGAGGGCTGAGGTGACCGAAACGTCTAAGAAGGCTTCAGCCGACACGACCACGCGCCGCCCGCGCGTCATGCCCGATGTGACGAAGGCGATCGCCTCCGACATCTTTTCCGGGCGCTATCCGGCCGGCTCTTCCCTGCCCACCGAAAACGAACTCGGCGTCGAGTATGGCGTCAGCCGCACCGTCATCCGCGAAGCCCTGAAGGTGCTGGCCGCCAAGGGGCTGGTGCTATCGCGGCCGCGCGTCGGCACCATCGTGTGCAACGAGGACGACTGGAACATCATCGACCCGCAAGTGCTGGCCTGGCACGCGCCGCATGCGCTTGACGACAAGCTGTTCGATGCCATCCTGGAGACACGCCGGGCCATCGAGCCGCTGGTCGCCGAGTTGGCCGCCACGCGCGCGACGCTGCAGGAGATCGCCGATCTGGAGGCCGCGTGGCGCGGCATGGCTGATGCCGGCGAGGACCTCGCCGCCTTCTCGCGCAGCGACATTGCTTTCCACCAGATCGTCTATGCCGCCAGCCACAACCCGATCTTCCGCCAGATCGGCAACCTGATCGACACCGGGCTGAAATTCTCGCTGGAAGCGACGGCAACCATCTCGCTCGACCGCCGCATGAAAGCCGTGGCGGCGCACCGCGAAGTGGTGGAGGCGCTGCGCATGCGCGACGCCGGGGCGGCGCGTGGTGCCGCCAACCGGATTCTCGACCTTGCGGCGCGCGACCTCGTCAGCGCCAAGAAACTCAAGAACAACTGAGACCGCGCATGAAAATCATCTCGCTCACCACCTACATCGTTCCGCCACGCTGGCTGTTCCTGAAGATCGAGACAGATGCCGGCGTCACCGGCTGGGGCGAGCCGGTGGTCGAAGGCCGCGCGTTGACCGTCGAAGCGGCGGTCAAGGAGCTTGGCGATTATCTCATCGGCAAGGATCCTCGCCTGATCGAGGATCATTGGACGGTGATGCATCGCGGCGGCTTCTACCGCGGCGGGCCGATCCTGATGAGCGCCATTGCAGGCATCGACCAGGCGCTGTGGGACATCAAGGGCAAGGCGCTCGGCGTGCCCGTGCATGAACTGCTCGGCGGCAGACTGCGCGACACCATCAAGGTCTATTCCTGGATCGGCGGCGACCGGCCGGCGGAAGTGGCGGCTGGCGCCAAGGAAGTCGTGGCCCGCGGCTTCCTGGCGCTCAAGATGAACGGTACGGAGGAACTGCAGATTGTCGACAGCCACGACAGAATAGATGCCGCCGTCGAACGCGTCGCGATGGTGCGCGAGGCGGTCGGGCCCAATATCGGCATCGCCGTCGATTTCCATGGCCGCGTCCACCGGCCGATGGCCCGCATCCTCGTCAAGGAATTGGAGCCCTACCGCCTGATGTTCATCGAGGAGCCGGTGCTCAGCGAAAACCGCGAGGCGCTGAAGGAGATCGCCGCCCTTGGCTCGACGCCGATCGCGCTCGGCGAGCGGCTCTACAGCCGCTGGGACTTCAAATCCGTGTTCGAGGAAGGCGTCGTCGACATCATCCAGCCCGATCTGTCGCATGCCGGCGGCATCACCGAGTGCCGCAAGATCGCGGCTATGGCGGAGGCGTATGACGTGGCGGTGGCGCCGCACTGCCCGCTCGGACCGATCGCGCTCGCCGCCTGCCTGCAGCTCGATGCCGTGAGCTACAACTGTTTCATCCAGGAGCAGAGCCTGGGCATCCACTACAACGCCGCCAACGACCTGCTCGACTACGCCGCCAACAAGGACGTCTTCCGCTACGAGGATGGCTATGTCGCCATCCCCGACGGCCCGGGGCTCGGAGTCGAGATCGACGAGGACTATGTCAAGGAGCGGGCCAAGGAAGGCCACCGCTGGCGCAACCCGATCTGGCGCCACAAGGACGGCTCCTTCGCCGAGTGGTGAGCAGCGAGGTCAGCAGCCAAGCTACCACATTTTTTTCTCAGCATTATCGAGCAACGGTCTTCTGACACGTCACCAACGCCGTCCGTGTTCACGATGAGATCAGACGGGAACTCTTTTCGATAACGAAACCCAGCTTCTCACAAGCGGCAACGCATCGAACGACGGAAATCGATGCGTTGTTCCCAAGCGAGTTGCGTCCAGAGTTATCCGCCCCGATGAAGCATAGAGCCTGTTTGTTGTCGCTATCGCGGCGCATCCTGACGATGCCCGGCGGAGGGTCGCATACGGTAAGTGCCAGCGCCAACCCAGCAAGAGCGAGTGTAATCAGACTGCCGTTCCGCATTGACCTATCCCACCCCGCTGAAACGGAGACGGACCAGTTAGCATGCGCGCTGACAAAAAAGCTGAAACTCTATAGAACTTGGTGGAGCCAATCGGGATCGAACCGACGACCTCTTGAATGCCATTCAAGCGCTCTCCCAACTGAGCTATGGCCCCACTCCCGGCAGTCTGCCGGCGCCGTTTCCGGCGAGAGATCGGCGAGGGTTGGAAGACCGCGCCGTTAGTGCAGGCGGCTTCTAACCCCGCCTTTCCCAGATATCAAGCCTTCATCGGCGGCTTTTTCTTCACAGGCCGTGAAAGCCGGCAAACGCTTGCGTTCGAGACCTTGTCAGACCTCGTCGTCGTCGTCGCCGACGCCGATCATGTCGGCAACGTCGTCGTCTTCTTCCTCTTCGTCGGCAAGGAAGGTGTCATCCTCGTCGTCGCCGAGATCGACATCATCCTCGTCGTCGCCGAGATCGGGAAGATCGTCGCCGCCCTTGGCCTCGTCATCGGCCTCTTCCAGCGAAACGACTTCGGCGCCCTCTTCGTCCTCGGCGTCCACTTCCTTCTCGGCCACTTCCTCCTCCTCCTCGACGGCGGCGATCTTGCCTTCGTCGAAATAGGAACGCGGATAGCTCTTGCCGGTATAGGGCGAGACGATCGGGTCTTTGTTCAGGTCGTAGAATTTCCGGCCCGTTTCAGGGTCGATGCGTTTTGTGCCAAGTTCGGTTTTTGCCACGGCAAGCCTCGTCAATAAAAGAGTGGTCCCCTTAACCACAGTTTGCAGCGCTGTCAAAGCGAAAAGCCGGCGTCACAAAACCAAGCATTCAAAGGCCTCGCGCCAAGTGACGACCATGGGGATGACCATTTCGCCTCGCCGTGATAGGAGACCGCCGCAACAAATGAAAAGCGCCGGACCGCCGGCATTCCGTCCAGGGAAATTCCATGTCACACGCCGCCGCTGCCAAGCCGGCCACCGCCCGCAAATCATCCGCCCTTTCCGGCACGGCCCGTGTGCCGGGCGACAAATCGATCTCGCACCGCTCCTTCATGTTCGGGGGGCTTGCCTCCGGCGAAACGCGCATCACCGGCCTGCTCGAGGGCGAGGACGTGATGCGCACGGGCGCGGCCATGAAGGCGATGGGCGCGCATATAGAGAAGCACGGCGCCGAATGGGTGATCCGCGGCACCGGCAATGGCGCGCTGCTGCAGCCGGAAGGCCCGCTCGATTTCGGCAATGCCGGCACCGGTTCGCGGCTGACCATGGGGCTTGTCGGCACCTACGACATGGAAACGACCTTCATCGGCGATGCCTCGCTGTCCGGCCGGCCGATGGGCCGCGTGCTGGAACCCCTGCGCCAGATGGGCGTGCAGGTGCTGAAGGCGACGCCCGGCGACCGCATGCCGATCACGCTGCATGGCCCAAAGCACGCAGCCCCGATCACCTACCGCGTGCCGATGGCCTCGGCGCAGGTGAAGTCGGCGGTGCTGCTGGCCGGCCTCAACACGCCGGGCATCACCACCGTGATCGAGCCGGTGATGACGCGCGACCACACCGAAAAGATGCTGAAAGGCTTTGGCGCCAATCTGTCGGTCGAGACCGACGAGCGCGGCGTGCGCCACATCTTCATCGAAGGCCAGGGCAAGCTCACCGGCCAGACCATCGCGGTGCCGGGCGACCCTTCCTCGGCCGGTTTCCCGCTGGTGGCGGCGCTGATCGTGCCGGGCTCGGACATCACGATCGAGAACGTGCTGATGAACCCGACCCGCACCGGCCTGCTGCTGACGCTGCAGGAAATGGGCGGCCAGATCGACATTTTGAACCCACGCAGTGCCGGCGGCGAGGATGTCGCCGATCTGCGCGTGCGCTATTCCGAGCTCAAGGGAGTCACCGTGCCGCCGGAGCGGGCGCCGTCGATGATCGACGAGTACCCGGTGCTGGCTGTCGCGGCCACCTTCGCCGAAGGCGAAACGCTGATGCAGGGGCTGGAGGAACTGCGGGTGAAGGAATCCGACCGGCTGTCGGCGGTGGCCAACGGGCTCAAGCTCAACGGCGTCGACTGCACCGAGGGCGAGGCTTCGCTCGCCGTGCGCGGCAAACCCGGCGGCAAGGGCCTGGGAGGCCATCCCAACGGCCTGGATACGACCGTGCAGACGCATCTCGACCACCGCATCGCCATGAGCTTCCTGGTCATGGGGTTGGCGACGGAAAAGCCGGTCACCATCGACGACCAGGCGATGATCGCGACGAGCTTTCCGGAGTTCATGGGGCTGATGGCGGGGCTGGGCGCGGAGATCGGGTGATTGTCGATGGCAATTGCAAACCTCGGAGATTGGATGCCGACATCCCTCCCTTCGTCATCCTGGGGCGAAGCAAGGAGCGGAGCGACGCCGCGCAGACCCCAGGATCCATGCCGTGACTTCAACGCTCCGCAACGGTGCAATATTCTGGTCCGCGGCATCCTTCGGTTGAGGACACGGCATGGATCCCAGGGTCTCCGCGACGGAGCTTCGCTCCTGCTCCGCCCTAGGATGACGAACGCGTTGGGATCGACGGCCTGCCAATGACCCACCCCTTCACCATCGCCATCGACGGACCGGCCGGCGCCGGCAAGGGCACGCTCGCCCGCCGGCTCGCCGATCACTATCGCCTGAATCTGCTCGACACCGGGCTTACCTATCGCGCCGTCGCCCATGCGCTGCTGCGGCTTGGCCTGCCGCTCGACAATGTCTCAGCGGCAGAGACCGCGGCGCGCCAGGTCGACCTGGCAAAGCTCGACCGCGCGGTGCTGTCGGCGCATGCGGTTGGCGAAGCGGCTTCGAAGGTCGCGGTTTTCCCGACCGTGCGCCGCATCCTGGTCGAAAAGCAGCGAGACTTCGCCAGGACGCCGCCAGGCGCGGTGCTCGACGGGCGCGACATCGGCACCGTCGTCTGCCCCGACGCCGACATCAAACTCTATGTGACGGCGAGTGCCGAGGTGCGGGCACGCCGCCGGCTGGCCGAGATCGAAAGCATCGGCGGCACCGCCAATTTCGCCGAAATCCTTGCCGATATCCAACGCCGCGACGAGCGCGACATGGGCCGGGCCGACTCGCCGCTGAAGCCGGCCGCCGACGCGCACTTGCTTGATACCAGCGAAATGGCTATAGAAGCCGCGTTTCTCGCGGCCATGTCTGTTATCGACGACGTGCTGGCCAAGAGAAACAAGGCCTGATCCGGGTTTTCTCCCGCGTTTCCGTTGCCGGAGGCGAAGAAAATACCCATATCGGGCACGAACCAGCCTGCCAGCATTCTTCATGCGCCGGAATTGCCGCTCGAAAAGCGGCCCAGGGCTTTTTAGCCCGGAACGCCGGCAGGCCAACGCAACGCTAACCCACGGCGCCCGTCCCGCTCGAGATGCGGGGCACTCCAGGAGAAACAATGTCAGCTGCAAATCCCACTCGCGATGATTTCGCGAGCCTGCTCGAAGAATCATTCACTACCGGCCATTCCGGCGAAGGTCAGGTCGTCAAGGGTACGATCACGGCGATCGAAAAGGACATGGCCATCATCGACGTCGGCCTGAAGGTCGAAGGCCGCGTGCCGCTGAAGGAATTCGGCGTCAAGGGCAAGGACACCACCCTCAAGGTCGGTGACACCGTCGAAGTCTATGTCGAGCGCATCGAGAACGCGCTTGGCGAAGCGATGCTTTCCCGTGAGAAGGCCCGCCGCGAAGAGAGCTGGGTCCGCCTCGAAGAGAAGTTCACCAAGGGTGAGCGCGTCGAAGGCGTCATCTTCAACCAGGTCAAGGGCGGCTTCACCGTCGACCTCGACGGCGCCGTGGCCTTCCTGCCGCGCAGCCAGGTCGATATCCGCCCGATCCGCGACGTTTCCCCGCTGATGCACAACCCGCAGCCCTTCGAGATCCTCAAGATGGATCGTCGCCGCGGCAACATCGTGGTTTCGCGCCGCACCGTGCTCGAGGAGAGCCGCGCCGAACAGCGTTCGGAAATCGTGCAGAACCTTGAAGAAGGCCAGGTGGTCGAAGGCGTCGTCAAGAACATCACCGACTACGGTGCGTTCGTCGACCTCGGCGGCATCGACGGCCTGCTGCACGTCACCGACATGGCATGGCGTCGCGTCAACCATCCGACCGAAATCCTCAACATCGGTCAGACGGTCAAGGTGCAGATCATCCGCATCAACCAGGAAACCCACCGCATCTCGCTCGGCATGAAGCAGCTCGAGAGCGATCCGTGGTCCGAGATCGGCACCAAGTTCCCGATCGGCAAGAAGATCAAGGGTACCGTCACCAACATCACCGACTACGGCGCATTCGTCGAGCTGGAGCCGGGCATCGAGGGTCTCATCCACGTTTCGGAAATGTCGTGGACCAAGAAGAACGTGCACCCCGGCAAGATCCTGTCGACGACGCAGGAAGTCGACGTGGTGGTGCTCGAGGTCGATCCGGCCAAGCGCCGCATCTCGCTCGGCCTCAAGCAGACGCTGGAGAATCCGTGGCAGGCTTTCGCCTCGAGCCATCCGGTCGGCAGCCAGGTCGAGGGCGAGGTCAAGAACAAGACCGAGTTCGGCCTGTTCATCGGCCTCGAAGGCGACGTGGACGGCATGGTCCACCTCTCCGACCTCGACTGGACCCGTCCGGGCGAGCAGGTCATCGAAGAGTACAATCGCGGCGACATGGTCAAGGCGCAGGTGCTCGACGTCGACATCGACAAGGAGCGCATCTCGCTCGGCATCAAGCAGCTGGCCAAGGACACGGTCGGCGAAGCAGCGACCTCAGGCGAACTGCGCAAGAACGCGGTCGTCACCTGCGAAGTCATCGGCGTCAAGGATGGCGGTCTGGAAGTGCGGCTGGTCGACAGCGGCATCGAGACATTCATCAAGCGCTCCGACCTCAGCCGTGATCGCGACGAGCAGCGCCCCGAGCGCTTCACCGTCGGCCAGAAGGTCGACGCCCGCGTCATCGCCTTCGACAAGAAGACCCGCAAGCTGCAGGTCTCGATCAAGGCGCTGGAAATCGCCGAAGAGAAGGAAGCGGTCGCACAGTACGGCTCGACCGACTCCGGCGCTTCGCTGGGCGACATCCTGGGCGCCGCGCTGAAGAAGCAGGGCAACTAAGTCCTTCGCAACGCGAAGCTCTTCCAGAGCCCAAAAACAAAACCCCGCCGGATCGCTCCGGCGGGGTTTTTCTTTGGAGCGGTTCAGCGCTTGATAGATTCGCCGACCCGCTCCAACTCTTTGTTTTCACGCAATTCCCAAGGGAAACCGCTACGCGTTCTTCCCGGGAAAACCGTTACGCACTTTTCCTGGAATTGCTCTCGGCGAAATGCTCTTGAAGTTCAGGCCCTGCCGTAGAGCGGCACCAGCGTTCCGCTCATTGCCCGGTTGGTGGGCGAGACGAGATAGGCGATTGATTCGGCCGCAGCTTCGAGGCTGACCCATTTGGTGAAATCGGCATCCGGCATGTCGGCGCGGTTCGCCGGCGTGTCGAGCGTCGAGGGGGCCACGGCATTGACCAGGATGCCATTGGCTTTGAGCTCTTCCGCCATGGCCACGGTCATGGCAGCGACCGCCGCCTTGCTGGCGGTGTAGGCGACCATCCCGGCGCCGCGCCGGGGGTCGAGCCCGGCGCGCGCGGTGACATTGACGATGCGGCCGGCAGAGCCCGACGCCAGCATCGAGCGGATAGCCGCACGGCTGCACAGGAAGGTGGTGCGGGCGTTGGTGTCCATCATCTCGGCGAAGGATGCCGATTCGATCTTTTCCACCGGTGCCATGGCAAAGCCGCCCGCCAGATGGATCGATCCCCACAAGGCAGGGACCTGAGAATAGAAGGCTTCGACCTTGGCGGAGTCCGACAGGTCGACATTGTGCGCCAGCTTCACATTGTCGTGCGCGGTGAAGGGGAAGTGCTGAGGTGCCGCAGCGTGCGCGTTCGGCACATGACAGATCGCGCCCTGCTCCAGCAGCCTGCCGACCACCGCCCCACCGAGCGCGCCGGTTCCACCGGTCACAACGATATGCCTGCCTTCAAGTGTTTCCGTCATCCTGGACCGCTCCTGTCATTTTTATGACTTTTGTCGTTGGTTAGCCGCGCCGACGCGAAGCGTCGCGCCTTTCAGTCGATCACTCAACCGATATCTCGACATGGCAGCCGTCACGTCTTTGCATGCGTCAGCGCACCGTCGAATAGCGAAGCCGCCCGGAAGCGCCTCATGCCTTCCAAGACCAAGCCGGCAAATGGTCCGCTTCCGGTCGGGGACCAAGGCCGGCCTGGATGGTTCAAACGACCGTGATTTCGATGACACGTGGCAGTCCCGTTGCCCGGGCGTGCCTCAACGCCTGTGGCAAGGCGTCGATGTCGGCCAGCCTTTCGGCTGATATGCCATAGGCTTCGGCAAGCTTGCAGAAATCCGGCGGCGCCGGCGACACGCCGACAGGTTCCACGCCGACATCGAGCATCGAGGTCTCGATCTCGCGATAGCCCCTGTTGTTCCAGACGACGAAGATGACGGGCGCTTCGGAATCCAGCGCTACGGCTATCTCCGGCAAGGTGAACTGGAAGCCGCCGTCGCCGGTCAGACAGACAACCGGGGCATCGGGCACGGCGAGTGCCGCGCCGATCGCCGCCGGAGGGCCATAGCCCAGCGCGCCGAAGCCGGTCGCGGCGTTGAACCAGCCGCCGGGCCGGTCGTGGTCGTAATAGAGGTTGGCGGCGTAAATCGGCTGGGTGGAGTCGCCGACGATGATGGCACCAGGCAAGGCATCGCGGATCATTTCCACGGCACGTACCTGCGCCGCATAGGCCGGACTCAACTCGGCAAAGGCGGCCTTTCGCCCCGCCGCGGCGCGGCCATGGCCGTCTTCGCCGGCGCTGTGGGCGGGATCGATCGCCGCAAGCAGGGCCTCGATCGCCACGGCGCAATCGGCCTGGATGGCGACCGTCACCGGGCGCCGCGCAAGCTGGTCGGCGCCGATGTCGATACGGATCAGGTTCGAAGGCAACACAAAGCCGCCGTCGCCATAGCCGTCATAGTCGGTCGGGCCGAATTCGGTGCCGGCGCCGATCACCAGATCGGCCTCGGCCATCAGCGCGCGAACCGCCTTCAGGCTCGGGCTTGCCGGCACGCAAAGCGGATGACCATGCATCAGGCCGCGTGCGTTGGTGGTCTCGACAACCGGCGCGCCCAGTCTTTCGGCAAGCCGCCGCAGTGGAGCTTCCGCCTTCCTGGCGCCGCCGCCGGCAAGGATCATCGGACGGCGCGCTACCTTGATTAGCTTCGCCGCCTCGGCAATTGCCCTGGCGTCCGGAGCGGGCGGGGCGGCATTGCTCAACGCAGCCGCAAGACCGTCGGCGGGCTTCACCATGACGTCGGTCGGAATTTCGATGTGCACCGGTCCTGGACGCGCGGACGAAAACAAGGCGAAGGCACGGGCGAGCGCACCCGGCAGTTCGGCGGCCTCGGTGATGCGCTCCGAGAACAGCGCCACCTTCTCCATCATGCCGCGCTGGTCGGGCAATTCATGCAGGAAGCCGAGCCCCTTGCCGAGCGTGTCGGTGGCGTTGACGCCAGAGATCACCAGCATCGGCACCGAATCGGCGCGCGCCTGGCCCATGGCGGTGATGGTGTTGGTCAACCCCGGCCCGGTGATGACGAAGGCGACGCCCGGCCTGCCGCTGGCGCGGGCGTAGCCGTCGGCCATGAAGCCGGCGCCCTGTTCGTGGCGCGGCGTGACATGGCGGATCCTAGACCTCGCCAGGCCGCGATAGAGCTCGACCGTATGGACGCCGGGGATGCCGAAGACGGTGTCGACGCCATGAGCCTCGAGTAGCGAAATGAGCGCTTCGCCGATGGTGGTCATTGCTTAACTCCCCTGTCTATTTGTTTCTTACGCAATTCCCAAGCGAAAGCGCTACGCGCTTTTCCCGGGAAAACCGCTTCTCATTTTTCCTGGAATTGCTTGAGCGGCGCGAGGCCGAGCTCGGCCTCGACAGCCTTGATGCCAATCGCCGCCAATTCGCCGGGCGAGAACATCTCGCCGGCCAGGCAGCCTTCGATCCAGAGCCCGTCGATGATCGCATTGATCGCGATGGCATGGTGGCGCAGCTCGCCTGCGTCCGGCTTGTGCTGTTCGGCGGCGAGCACTTCGGCCACGACCGCTTCCACCTCGTTGCGAAAGCCAAGGTAGCCGTCGCGGTGGGCGCGGGCCAAGGCAGGATCGGCACCGGCGCGGCCGAGGAAGGTTGCCCAGAGCGAAAACACCCGCGCGTCGATGATCGGCGCATTGAGGTTGGCGGTGACGAAGGCCGCGAGGCGTTGGCGCGGCGAGGCATCATCCATGACCAGTGCCGCTTTCGCCTGCTCGGTCATGCGGCCGACCAGCGCCGTATAGGCTTCCTGCAGCAATTCTTCCTTGCCCGGGAAATAATGCCGGATCAGCCCGGCGGTGACGCCGGCACGCAATGCGATGGTGCGCAAGGTGGCGCCCTGCAGGCCATATTCGGCCACGCTGTCCAAAGTCGCTTCAATCAGATCCTGCCGCCGCCGCCCCTCGCCCTCGCGACGGAACTTACGGCGCGCATTCATTGGCGCAGAATCGGTCGCGTCAGGCATGTCGGCCCGCCTTCGCAGGCGATGCAGAGCGCATCCGCCTCGAAGATTTCAACCGTGCAGCCGGCGGCTTCCATCGCGGCCTTGGTCCTGGGAAAGCCCGCGACCGCGATGACCTTGAGCGGGCTGGTCGGCAGTACGTTCAGGCTGAGGCCGTTGGAAGCGGCGAATTCTTCGGCGTCGCCTTCGACCAGCCGGATGCCGCGCGCCTTCAGCGTCTGGTAGAACGGGGCCGGCAAAAGCGGCGAATAGACCAAGGCGAGGTCGTCGGCCAGCGGGCTGATCACCGACATCAGATGCAGGCACGCTTCTTCGCCCTGCCACAGCGGCAGATCAAAGCCGTAGACGGAAATGCCCAACGGCGTCAGCAGGTTGGAAACCTGCTGGATGCCTTCCTGGTTGGAGCGGACACCGCGCCCGATCGCCAGCGTGCGGGCATCCACCCATACACAGTCGCCACCTTCGACCTGGCCGGGAGCCTCGACGCGGCCAAGGATCGGAATGCCCAGTCTTCTATAGGTTTCCTCATGCAGCGAGGGCTCGCTGGCGCGCAACGGCTTGCCCATGGACAGGATCAGCGCGCCGCGGTCGGTCATCAGCGAGGGGTCGTGCGTGAACACCGAATCCGAAAGTCCGTCGGCCCTGTCCTCGATCCATTCGATCTCGGCGCCGGAGGCCGCCACCAGTTCAGCAAGGACCGCGTGCTGCGAGGCTGCTTTCGCCGGGTTGAATCCCGGGCCATAGTGCCAGGCGGCCCTGTCGGCGTCACGCATGGCGTTGGCCGCCGACCGCATCAGCACGCGCCGCAGCGGCGCCGCCATGGACTGTGATCCGAAAGCGCTCATCGATGCCCTTTTTAAGCTGAAAAAAATCGGGAAAATTTCATGAGAGGTTATTTATACACTTGCACAACAAGGCCGCAAGTGCCGTAATGAGCGGGATTGACGGGCTCGCTCTGTTGGGTCCATGCTTGAAGTCTGGAGCGGGGCAGTACAGCGTATGTTGATTAGCCGGATAGACGTTCGACGAACCGCCTGCGGCCATATGGAGGTCTTTTGGTGAGCGCTGTGGCAGCTGCCAAAGTCCCATCAGGCGAGGTGCAGGACAGCGCCGCAGAAGCCATCCATGTCGAGAACCTGCACAAGAAATTCGGTCAACTGCATGTGCTGAAGGGCGTATCGCTGTCGGCGCGCGACGGCGAGGTCATCGCCATCATCGGCGGCTCGGGCTCGGGTAAATCGACGCTGCTGCGCTGCATCAACTGCCTGGAAAATCCGACCAGCGGCATCATCCGGGTCAATGGCGAGGAGATCAAGCTCAAGGCGGACAGCCACGGCCACACCATTCCGGCCGACCGCAGGCAGATCGAACGCATCCGCTCCAAGCTCGGCATGGTGTTCCAGAACTTCAACCTGTGGAGCCATATGACGCTGATCGAAAATGTCATCGAGGTTCCCGTGCACGTGCTGGGCGTCAAGCGCGACCAGGCAATCGCCCAGGCCGAAAAGCTGTTGGCGCGCGTCGGGCTCGCCGAGAAACGCGATGTCTATCCGGCATATCTCTCCGGTGGCCAGCAGCAGCGCGCCGCGATCGCTCGCGCCTTGGCCATCAATCCGCGCGTCATGCTGTTCGACGAACCGACCTCGGCCCTCGACCCCGAACTGGTCGGCGAAGTGCTGAAGGTGATCGGCGATCTGGCGCGCGAAGGCCGCACCATGGTGCTGGTCACCCATGAAATGAAATTCGCCCGCGAGGTCGCGACGCACGTCGTCTATCTCTACAACGGGCTGGTCGAGGAAGAGGGCCCGCCGGAGCAGATCTTCGGGGCGCCAAAATCCGAAAGGCTGAAGCAGTTCATCCGCAACATCGGCTAGGGACAGGCCGGGACGGAAGAAAAACCGGGAACCAACAACAAACTGGGAGTTCTGAAATGAAGACTGTTCTGAATACATTGGCCGCGGCACTGCTGCTCGGCGTCGCCGCCATGGGCGTGGCCAAGGCCGATCCGGTCAAGATCGGCGTCGCCGCCGAACCCTACGCGCCCTTCACCTCGCCCGATGCTTCGGGCAAATGGGTCGGCTGGGAAATCGACTTCATCGACGCCGTGTGCGCCGAGGAAAAGCTCGACTGCGTCATCACCCCTGTCGCCTGGGACGGCATCATCCCTGCGCTGACCACCAAGAAGATCGACCTTATCGTCTCGTCGATGTCGATCACCGACGAACGCAAGAAGACCATCGACTTCTCCGACAAGTACTACAACACGCCGACCGCGATCATCGGCCCCAAGGACCAGAAATTCGGCGCCACGCCCGACGATCTCAAGGGCAAGGTCCTCGGCGTCCAGGTGTCGACGGTGCATGCCGTCTACGCCAAGAAGCACTTCGGCCCGACCGCATCCGAGATCAAGGAATACCAGACGCAGGACGAAGCCAACAATGACCTTGCCGCCGGCCGCCTCGACGCGGTGCAGGCCGATTCCATCGCGCTCAAGGAGTTCCTCAAGACCGATCAGGGCAAGGCCTGCTGCGATCTCAAGGGCATGGTGGCCCCTGACGACGAGGTGCTCGGACCGGGCGTCGGCGCCGGCGTGCGCAAGGAAGACACCGATCTGAAAGAGAAGATCAACGCCGGCATCAAGGCGATCCGCGCCAACGGCAAATATGACGAAATCTCGAAGAAATACTTCGATTTCGACATTTACGGCGGCGCCACGCAGTCGAACTGACGACCCTCGCATGGCTGGAGGACAGGGCGCTGACGCTCCCGTCCTCCAGCCGGCCTGTCCACGCATGCTCGCCGCCGGCCGCAGGTGCCGGCGGATCGAGCCAGCAATCCGGGGGCGACGCTGATCGAATCCTTTCTTCCGGCCTCCGCGGCCGGCATCGTCGAACTTCTCTCGCCCGCGCCCGTCGGCTGGGGCGGGACGCTCCTGGTCGGGCTCCTGCATTCGCTGGAGATCGCCGTCGGCGCCACCATCGTCGGCCTGCTGATTGGAACCTGGGGCGCCTATGGCAAGCTCTACGGCGGACCGGTGGTGCGCGACCTGTTCGCGGTCTACACGACCGTGGTGCGCGCCGTGCCGGAACTGGTGCTGATCCTGCTGCTCTACTATGCCGGCACCGACCTGATAAACCAGGTGCTGGCCGCCATGGGCTACCAGCGTGTCGACATAAGCGGGCTGGTGGCTGGCATCGCCGTGCTCGGCTTCGTCCAAGGCGCCTATTCGACGGAAGTCATCCGCGGCGCGATCCTCGCCATTCCGCAGGGCCAGATCGAAGCCGCCCGCGCCTTCGGCATGTCTCCCGGCCTTCTGTTGCGGCGCATCACGCTGCCGGCGATGTTGCCTTTCGCCATTCCGGGCCTCGCCAATCTGTGGCTGATCGCCACCAAGGACACTGCTCTGCTGGCCGTCGTCGGCTTCTTCGAACTGACGCTGGCGACACGACAGGCGGCGGGCGTCACCAAGGCCTATCTGATTTTCTTCCTCGCCGCCGGCGTACTCTATCTCTGCGTGACGCTGGTTTCGAACTTCCTGCTTGGCCGCGCCGAGAAATGGGCGCGGCGCGGCATGCCTTCGATCAAGGAGGCCCGTTGATGACCGGTGAAACAGTCATCATCGATACGGCGGCGCGCGCTTCGCTCTGGCTGCAGCCGCATCGCATCGTGCTGATTCTCATCGCGGTGGGGCTGGTGGCGTCGGCTGCCTTCTTCATGCGCTGGGACTGGCTGCCGCAATATTGGGAAATGGGCCTGATGGGCATCTGGCGTGCCCTGTGGATCCTGGCCGTCACCTGCGCGCTCGGCTTCATGATCGCCGTGCCGGTCGGGCTGGCGCAGGCGGCCGGCTCGATCTGGGTCGCGGCACCGGCGAAAGTCTTCTGCACCATCATTCGCGGCACGCCGCTGCTTCTGCAGCTATGGTTGCTTTATTACGGGCTGGGCTCGCTGTTCCCGCAATATCCATGGATCCGCGAATCCTGGATGTGGCCCTATCTCAGGCAGGCATGGCCATACGGCGTGCTGGCGCTGACCTTGTCCTTCGCCGGTTACGAGGGCGAGGTGATGCGCGGCGCCTTTGCCGGCGTGCCCAAGGGGCAGCTGGAAGCGGCCCGCGCCTTCGGCATGAGCCGCTGGAAGATTTTCCGCCGAATCTGGCTGCCACAAGCCTTCTACCGGGCGCTGCCGACGCTGACCGGCGAGACCGTGCTGCAGCTGAAATCGACGCCGCTGGTGGCGACGATCAGCGTGATCGACATCTTCGCGGTCTCGTCCAAGGTGCGGCAGGACACCTACCTCACCTACGAGCCCCTGCTGCTCTTGGCGTTGATCTATATGGCGATCACCGGCATTCTGGTCTTCGCCTTCAGCCGGATCGAGGCGCGGATCCCGGTCAAGATAGGTTAGGGGAGTAGGGGAGTAGGGGAGTAGGGGAGTAGGGGAGTAGCCAGCCACTTCCGCATTCACATTTCCACCCCCGTTCGCTATTCACGGCGCACAATTCCCTACTCACTTACTCCTTTAGGACCGTCACGATGCAACTCAGTCTCGACCAGGCAAAAGGACTGTGCCGGATGGCGGCACTTGGCGCCGGCGCCAATGAGGAAGCGGCGCAATCGCTCGCCGCCTCGATCATCGCCGCCGAAGCGGAAGGACTTGCAGCCGTCGGGCTGTCGCATTTCATCGATTACCTCGAAGCGCTCGAGGCCGGGCGCATCGACGGCAATGCCGATCCGGTGATCACCCGGCCGGCACTGGCCGTCTATCTCTCGGACGCACGCGGCGGGCTGGCGCATACCGGCTTCGACCGCACCATCGACGACCTCGCCAAGGCGGCAAGACTGTTCGGCGTCGCCATCTTCTCGCAGAAGAACGCCTATACGTGTGGGGCGCTCGGCTACTTTACCGGCCGGCTGGCGGCGCAGGGGCTGGTGTCCTTTGCCGCCACCAATGGACCGGCCGTCCTGGCCGGCTCGGGCTCGGTCAAGCCGGTCTACTGCACCAATCCGATGTCGTTCGCCGCGCCCGCCGCCGACGGCGCGCCGCTGGTCATCGACCAGTCGTCGAGCGCGACCGCTTTCGTCAACATCCGCAAGGCCGCGGAAGACGGCAAGAAGATCCCCGAAGGCTGGGCGCTGGACGCCAGCGGCAATTCGACGACCGATCCAGCCGCCGCCATGAAGGGTGCCATGCTTGCCTTTGGCGGCCAGCGCGGCGCCAACATCGCCCTGATGGTCGAGGTGCTGGCGGCGGGCCTGTCGGGCGCCAACTGGTCGCTCGACGCGCCGTGGTTCAGCGGCGGCTCCGACAGTCCGGGAACCGGCCTGTTCGTGCTCGCGGTCGAGCCCAAGCTGCTCGATCCGGATTTCGAGCAGCGCATGAAAGGCCAGCTCGACCGGCTGCGCCGGCGCTATGGCGTGCATGTGCCCGGCCGTGCCCGGGCCGAAGCGGCGGAGAAGGCGCAGGCGCGCGGCATCACCGCGCCCAAGGCAGTGATCCAGCGCATCTCCGAATTCGCCGAGCGCTATTCGGCCTGAAGAAATCGGCGAATTTTTTCCCGCGCCTCGGTGAACCTTCCCGCGCGTCCCGACGACGAATAGCTATCCGGGTCGGGTTTGCCCGGTCGGTGTCTTCTGTCGGATGCGTCCAGGGCCGAGGCGGGCGTACTTGCTTCACGCCCATGCTGATACCGTCTCAGGTCAGGCCGCCTCGTTGGCCCTGGTTTCGACACGAAACTCACCCGGAAAACCCCGCTTCGGCGGGGTTTTCTGCGTTTGTCGTTCGATCCTGCGCCTCGGCAAGGCGTTCTGACACGCCCGAAAGAAGGGCGGCAGCGACGACGCGTCACCCTTTGCCTTTGGCGCAAAACGGACTATGAAACGGCTCAGCCAAGCCATCTGGAACGCGCGCCGGAGCCCGTCATGACCGAAATCCTGCAGACCCCAAAGCTTGTCGTCGTCTTTGGCGGGTCAGGCTTTGTCGGCCGCCATGTCGTGCGGGCGCTGGCCAAGCGCGGCTATCGCATCCGGGTCGCCTGCCGGAGGCCCGATCTTGCCGGCCATCTGCAGCCGCTCGGCAATGTCGGCCAGATCCAGCCGGTGCAGGCCAATGTGCGCGTGCGCTGGTCGGTCGACCGCGCCGTGCAAGGTGCCGACCACGTCGTCAATCTCGTCGCCATCCTGCATGAGAGCGGCCGGCAGAAATTCTCCGCCGTACATGAATTCGGTGCTCGCGCGATCGCCGAAGCCGCCCGCTCCGTCGGCGCCGGGCTTACCCATATTTCGGCGCTCGGCGCCGATCTGGACTCCGAATCGGATTATGCGCGCACCAAGGCGCTGGGCGAGAAGGCGGTGCTGGAGACGATCGCCGATGCCGTGATTTTCCGGCCGTCGATCAATTTCGGGCCGGAAGACAGCTTCTTCAACCGTTTCGCCAATATGGCGCGTTATTCTCCGGTGCTGCCGCTGATCGGCGGCGGCCACACCAAGTTCCAGCCGGTCTATGTCGGCGACGTCGCCGAGGCGGTGGCGCGCTCGGTCGACGGCAAGATCGATGGCGGCCAAGTCTACGAGCTTGGCGGCCCCAACGTGCTCACTTTCAAGGAGTGCATGCAGGAACTGCTCACCGTGATCGAGCGCAAGCGCATGCTGGTGCCGGTGCCGTGGTGGGTGGCAAACATCCAGGCCTCGATCCTCGGGCTCCTGCCCAATCCGCTGCTGACCAAGGACCAGGTGATGCAGTTGCGCGAGCACAACATCGTTTCGGACGAAGCCGCCAAGGCGAACCGGACACTGGCGGGGCTCGGCATCCAGCCGCAATCGATCGCGACGATCCTGCCCAGCTACCTCTGGCGCTTCCGCGCCGCCGGCCAGTTCCAGCAGCGCAAACCAGCCGTATAAGTGAGTGCAGTAGGCCAAAGGCGTGTTGGGATTCAGGTCAGGCCGAGTCGAGAACGCAGGCGGGCATCACCTGAATATCGGCACACCTAGCGAGGCGTGACCTGCATCGGCAGACCGCCTTGCGGCTGCGTGGTCAATTTCTGCACCGGCCAGGGTTTTGTGTCGGCCGTCGTGTCGAAGCGGAAGCGGGACAAAAGTACGGCGAGCGCGATGATCGCCTCCTGCATGGCGAAGCTGGCGCCGATGCAGACGCGCGGACCCGCGCCGAAGGGCAGATACTGGAAACGATCGATCTTTTCACGGTTCCCCGGGTGGAAGCGTTCGGGCAGGAAGGCGTCAGGCCTGTCCCACAGCTTCCTGTGGCGGTGGACGACCCACGGCATCACCAGCACGGCGGCGTACTTGGGGATGTAGAGATCCTTCCACATTTCGGGCTCGATTGGCTCGCGATTGATCGACGGCGCCGGCGGATAGAGCCGCAGCGCCTCGTCGAAGGCGGCGCGGGTCAGCGGCATGGCGTCGAGCCACTTCGTCGGATCGGGCTCGCGCGCCAGCACCTGGTCGATCTCCCGTTCGATCCGGTCACGCTCCCAGGGCGATTCGGCCAGGCAATACAGCGTCCAGCCGAGCGCGCGCGCCGTCGTCTCGTGGCCGGCGCCGATGAAGGTGATGATGTTGTCCTCGACTTCCGAGCGCGTCAGTCCGTCGGGGCCTTCGGCCTTGAGCAGCAGCGTCAGGAAATCCTGGGGCACGGCATCGGGATCGCGCCTGAACTTTTCTTCGCGCATCCTGACCGTGTCGGTCACGATCTTGCGGAAATAGGCCATCGTCTTGCGGCCGCGGATGCGGGTCAGCCGCGGCAGCCAGTCGGGGGCGCGCAACAGGTCGAGCGGATCGACGCGGCCCATGGTTTCGAACAGGCGATCGATCTCGTTTTCGAAACTGCCCGGCTCGCCCGCGATCTCACCGGAAAACAGCGTCTCGGCCAGGATGTCGTAGGTGAGCAGCGTCATGTCTTGGGCGATATCGGACGTGCCGCCCGCCTCGTAACGGGTGACAAACTCCAGCGTGCGTTTCAGCATCGGCTGTGCGAAGCCGAAAATGTGGCGCGGCGTGAACACCGGCGCCATTGCCTTGCGCGACCGCTTCCACACCTCGCCCTCGGCGGTCAGCAAGCCGTCGCGCAGGATTGGCCTCAGGATCTTCTGGCGCACCGTCGCCATCTTGTAGTTCTTGGCGTTGTCGACCAGCACATGGCGGATCAGTCCGGGATCATTGGCGATGACCAGCGGCCCACCGGCGCCCTTGGCCGAAATCCAGGGTTCGTTGTAGGTCGGCTCGCCCCAGAGTTCGAGCGGATTGCGATAGACGATGCGGATCATCTCCAGCGTCGAAGGCGGCGATGTGCGCGGCTTCGGGGCGGGAGGAACGAAGGGGGCGGGCTGAGTATCCATGAAGTGCTCCGCTGCTCCCATCAATGTAGTGGCTGGCACACCAGGCGTCCATGTGACCGAACGGCAGACCGGACCGTGGCGGAAGGAACACCAGGGCGGACGGTCTGTTCATCCGATCGTGACCGTTCCGCCAGGGTTCCATCTTGTCCGCTGGAACGCTCTGCCGTAGTGACGGTCACCAACGGATACCGCCCGACAAAGGAGCCTGCCTTGAAGCACCAGTTGAATATCATCATCGGCAGCACGCGGCCCGGCCGCGCCGGTCCGGTTTTTGCCGAGTGGCTGGAGACGTTCGCGCGCGAGCACGGAAAATTCGAGCCAGTGCTGACCGACATCGCCGCCTTCAACCTGCCGGTGCTGGACGAACCGCATCATCCAAGGCTCGGCAACTATCAGAACGACCACACCAAGGCCTGGTCGAAGGCGATCCACGCCGCCGACGCCTTTGTCTTCGTGGCGCCGGAATACAACTATTTCGCGGCACCCGCGATCGTCAACGCGATCGACTATCTCGCCCGCGAATGGAAATACAAGCCCGCCGCCATCTTCAGCTATGGCGGCGTCTCCGGCGGCCTGCGCGCGGCGCAGGCGCTGAAGCCGCTGCTGACCGCTGTCGGGATCATGCCGATCCCGGAAGGCGTCGCGCTGCCGCTGTACCAGAAACTGCTCGACGAGAACGGCGCCTTCGATGCCAGCGAGCAGGTGCGGGGCGGGAGCAAGACCATGCTGGACGAACTGTCGCGCTGGAGCGAGGCGTTGAAACCAATGCGCGCAGCCTGAAAGAGCCGCTCTCAACCCGGCTTGCTCGTGCCATAAAGAGATGGAATGGTCGCCAAATGACTGAGCCGGGGGGCGGTTCGACTTGCGGTTGCTGTTTGCCTTGCTGCTGGTGCTTGCGACCACCGCTATCGCGGTGGCGGAGCGGCGCGTGGCATTGGTCATGGCCGATGACGACTACCGGCTGGTCCGGCCGCTGGCCAACCCCATCCATGACGGCGAAGCGATGGAAGCGGCGCTGAAGAAACTTGGTTTCGACGTGGTGCTCGAAACCAACCGCGATCTCAGGCGCATGCGCCGCGCGCTCGACGATTTCCGCCAAGACGCCAAGGGCGCAGACGTTGCGCTGGTGTATTTCTCAGGCCATGGCGTCGAAATATCGGGCGACAACCGGCTGCTGCCGGTCGATGCCGATGCGTCCTCGCTCGATGCGCTGGACAAGACCAGCCTGCCGCTGGAAGAGGTGCGCGACGCGGTCGCGGCCACCGCGAAAGTCGGGCTGATCGTGCTCGACGCCTGCCGCAGCGATCCGTTCTCGGGGAGCGGCGGCGACGGGCGCGGCGCGACCTCGCTGGCCAAGGATGTCGCCGACAAGGTCACGCCGGGTCTTGGCCGCATCGGGCGGGCGGAAAACATCCTGTTCGCTTTTTCGGCCGCACCCGGCGAGACGGCCGCCGATGGCACCGGCCAGAACTCGCCCTTCACCACGGCGCTGGCCAAATATCTCGGCACGGACGGGCTCGAAATCCGATCGGTGCTGACGCTGGTGCAACAGGAGGTCTACGACCTGTCGCGCGGCAGGCAACTGCCCTATGTCGAGAGCGGCCTGCCGAAGCTGTTTTTCGCCGCCGCGGCCAAGGGGCAGTTGCCGGAGCGCGAACGGCTGCTGCTGGCCATGGCCGACGTGACGCCGGACATGCGCGGCGAGGTCGAGCGGATCGCCAGCGACGCCGACATGCCGTTGGCGCCGCTCTATGGGGCGTTGATCAGCGCCGACACCAGCCATTTGTCGGCCGAGAGCCTGAATGCCCGGCTGCGCGAGGCGGCCGACGCCTTCGTCAAGGTACGCGCCGAGATGAAGACGCTGGCCGCCGACGATCCGCGTGTGACGGAACTGCGCCGTCAGGCCGAGGAGCAGTTGGCCCTGGGCGCCTTCGGCGCGGCACAGGCGAAGCTGGCCGAGGCGGTCGATATCGACGAGGTGTCGCGCAAGGCGCTGAAGGTGAATTTCGCCGACCGGACGCTGTCGCAGGCCGCGACGCTGTTCCTGTCGGCGGGAGCGGCGCGCGCCGACCTCAACTATGCGGCGGCCATCAAGGGCTATGAAACCGTGCTGTCGCTGTATGGCGAGGCCGGGCAGACCTCGCTCAGCCTGGAACAGGCCGACCGTCAGAGCCGCACGCTGGAGGAACTCGGTATTCTTTATACGACGGTGGGCAATGTCGACGCGGCCGGCCGGGCCTTCGCCGCGCTGTTGGCCGATCTCGAGCAGCGGTCGCGTCAGGAAACCGATCCCAGCGTCAAGCGCGATCTCGCCATCAGCCATATTAAGCTCGCCAACACTGAGGTGGCGCAAGGCAACCTGCCGAGCTCGCTCGAAAACTATGAGGCGGCCAGGGGCATGCTGCAGGAGTTGACCGCAAGCGTGCCGGACAAGAAAGACTGGCTCGGTGATCTTGCCATGGCCAATGACAAGATCGGCAACGTCCTGGCGACACAAGGCCATGTGGCCGCGGCGGCCCAGGCCTATCAACAAAGCCTGTCGATCAAGCAGAAATTGGCCGACGCCGAGCCGAACAGCGCCTATCTGCTGCGCGACCTGACCATAACCTATGACGAAATCGGCGACCTTGCCCGTACCGCCGGCCAGTTGGACAGCGCCCAGACGGCGTTCGAGGAGAGCCTGAGAATCCGGCAGGCGCTGGCCGAGAACAAACCCGACGACCTTGAGCGCCAGCGCGCGGTCTCCGTAAGCCACGAGAGGATCGGTGACGTGCTGCGCGAGCGTGGCGCCGCCGCCGATGCGCTCGTGGCCTACAACAAGAGCCAGGCGATCGCCGAAGACCTGGTGCGCCGCGACCCTAACGATACCGACTTGAAGCGCGACCTGTCGATCAGCTACGCCAAGATCGGCAACGCGCTCAACGACCAGGAGAGCTGGCCGGCAGCGCTGGCTTCCTATCAACAAGCGCTGGCTGTAGCGCGTGAACTTGCCGCGAGCGACCCAGGCAACACCGACTGGCAGCGCGACCTTTCGGTCTGTCTGGAAAAGGTTGCCGGTGTGCTTGATGCCCAGGGCAATGTCAGCGACGCACTGCGAAACTACCAGGACAGTCTTGCCATTGCCGACCGGCTGGCCAAGCTCGACCCGGGCAATTCCGACTGGCAACGCGACCTGTCGATCACATTCTCGGAAATCGGCATGCTGGAGACCAAGCAGCGGCATTTCGAGGGTTCCAGGAAGGCCTTCGAAGCCAGCCTCGGCATCCGCCAGAAACTGGCTCAATCCGATCCGAACAATGCGCTTTGGCAATTTGATCTGGTTCAGGCCTACATCAACTATGCGTATGTGGCCAAGGATCCGAAGGCGGTGCTGACCAAGGCGCTGAACCTGACGCTGGAGCTAGACCGCTCGGGCCGGCTGGCGCCGAGGGACAAATCCACGATCAAATATTTGCGCGGCCTTCTCGCTAAATTCAACGCCCGAAAAAAATAGCCGGCTGGCGGCCCGGCATTTGAGCCGGAAATGCCTGCAAACCTTGGAAAAACCGCCTTTAGCGCCTATATCTAGTCGATATCAGAAGCGCGATTCGGGGCCGATTTTTCGCGCTGTACAAGCGGCATCTAGACAACAGGTTTTCATGAGCGACCAGACCGAGAACACCAACGGCGCTGAAGCCGAATACGGCGCCGATTCCATCAAGGTTTTGAAAGGGTTGGATGCTGTCCGCAAGCGGCCGGGCATGTATATCGGCGACACCGATGACGGCTCGGGCCTGCATCACATGGTCTACGAGGTGGTCGACAACGCCATCGACGAGGCGCTGGCCGGCCATGCCGACCTGGTTTCGGTGACGCTTAATCCCGATGGCTCGGTGACGGTTATCGACAATGGCCGTGGCATTCCGACCGACATTCACCCCAGCGAGGGCATTTCGGCGGCCGAAGTGATCATGACGCAGCTGCATGCCGGCGGAAAGTTCGACCAGAACTCCTACAAGGTTTCTGGCGGCCTGCATGGCGTCGGCGTCTCGGTCGTCAACGCGCTGTCGGCCTGGCTGAAGCTCAAGATCCGCCGCAACGGCCAGATCTTCGAAATGAGTTTCACCCATGGCGATGCCGACGCGCCGCTGAAGGCGACCGGCAGCTACGAGCAGGACAAGCGCCCGGGCACCAATGAGGGCCGCAGCGGCAGCGAGATCACCTTCTTTCCGTCCGCCGAGACCTTCACCATGGTCGAGTTCGACTTCGGCACGCTGGAGCACCGGCTGCGCGAACTCGCCTTCCTGAACTCCGGTGTGCGCATCGTGCTGACAGACGCCCGTCATGCGGACGTCGTGAGGCATGAACTGCACTATGACGGGGGCCTCGAAGAGTTCGTCAAATATCTCGACCGCGTCAAGAAACCGCTGATCGAGAAGCCAATCGCCATCAGGGCCGAGCGCGACGGCATCACCGTCGAAGTGGCGATGTGGTGGAACGACAGCTACCACGAGAATGTGCTGGCCTTCACCAACAACATTCCGCAGCGCGACGGCGGCACGCATCTGGCCGGTTTTCGCGGTGCGCTGACCCGCCAGATCACCGGCTATGGCGAATCCTCGGGCCTGACCAAGAAGGAAAAGGTCTCGCTGATCGGCGACGATTGCCGCGAAGGCCTGACGGCGGTGCTGTCGGTCAAGGTTCCCGATCCGAAATTCTCGTCGCAGACCAAGGACAAGCTGGTCTCGTCGGAAGTCCGTCCCGTGGTCGAAGGGCTGGTCAATGAAGCACTCGGCACGTGGCTTGAAGAGCATCCGACCGAGGGCAAGGTGGTCGTCGACAAGGTGATCCAGGCCGCGGCGGCGCGCGAAGCCGCGCGCAAGGCGCGCGACATCACCCGCAAGACCTCGCTTGGGGTCACCTCGCTGCCCGGCAAGCTGGCCGACTGCCAGGAACGCGACCCGGCGAAGTCCGAAATTTTCATCGTCGAGGGTGACTCGGCAGGCGGCTCCGCCAAGGGCGGCCGTTCGCGGCAGAACCAGGCGATCCTTCCCTTGCGCGGCAAGATCCTCAATGTCGAGCGGGCTCGCTTCGACCGCATGCTCTCGTCCGACATGATCGGCACACTGATCACCGCGCTCGGCACCTCGATCGGCAAGGACGAATTCAACGCCGACAAGCTGCGTTACCACAAGATCATCCTGATGACCGACGCCGACGTCGACGGCGCCCATATCAGGACCCTGCTGCTCACCTTCTTCTTCCGGCAGATGCCGGAGCTGATCGAGCGCGGCCATCTCTACATCGCCCAGCCGCCGCTCTACAAAGTGACGCGCGGCAAGAGCTCGCAATACATCAAGAATGAGAGCGCCTTCGAGGAATTCCTGATCGATTCAGGGTTGGAGGAGGCTTCGCTTACACTTGGCTCGGGGGAAGTGCGGACCGGACAGGATCTGCACGGCGCCGTTGCCGACGCGCTGGCCGTGCGCCAGCTCATCAACGGCTTGCACACGCGCTACAACCGCAACGTCGTCGAGCAGGCGGCGATCGCCGGCGGGCTCAATCCCGATGTCTTCGCCGATCTTGGCCGTGCCAACGCGATGGCGGAGCGGATCGCGCAACGCCTCGACATCATTGCCGAGGACACCGAGCGCGGCTGGACCGGCCGCATGTCGACGTCGAACGAGGGTATCGGCGGCTATGTCTTCGAACGCACCGTGCGCAGCGTGAAGGAATACGCCCATCTCGACATGGCGCTGATCAATTCCGCCGATGCACGCCAGCTCGACCGCTACGCCCAGCGCCTCAGCGAGATCTACGAGATGCCGCCGGTGCTGCGCCGCAAGGATGTGTCCGAAACTGTCTCGGGGCCGCTGGCGCTGCTCAACGCGGTCTTCGCGACCGGCCGCAAAGGACTGACCATGCAACGCTACAAGGGGCTCGGCGAGATGAATGCCGAGCAGTTGTGGGAGACCACGCTCGACCCGAATGTGCGCTCGCTGCTGCAGGTCAAGGTCAACGACGCGACCGACGCCGACAGCCTGTTCTCGCGGCTGATGGGCGACGAGGTGGAACCACGGCGCGAATTCATCCAGGACAACGCCCTGTCGGTCGCCAACCTGGATATTTGACCGACCGCCCATCGGCGCGCCAGGCAATTCCAGAAAGTGCGGAACGGTTTTCCGGGGAAAAGCGATAGCGCTTTCCCCTGGGGGACTTCGTCAAGACAACGAATAGAGCGGTTCCGCGTTTTCGTGAGACAATGAACCGTTCTACGCCGCGCCAGTTTGTTCCATCGCCGGCAAACAAAATCATTTCATAGCCCATCGGAACGGAAGCTCCCGAGAGACATTGTGACAGTATCGATCACAATTTCTCACAAGGAGACATCCATGGGACGCGGCATCTTGCTCTGGTTGCTCGGCATTCCGATTCCGATCATCATCCTCATCATGCTGTTCGTACGGTAGGGGGCCTGAAATGCAGTCCGCCCTATCGGCTGTCAACGTATCCGCTTCGACGGAATCGTCCTCCACCGCGGTCAGCTGGGGACCGATCATTGCCGGCGCCTTCGCGGCCTCGACGCTGACATTCATCCTCATGCTGCTCGGCTCGGGCCTCGGGCTCACTATGGTTTCGCCATGGTCGGGCTCCAGCGCATCGATCACCACCTTCGCGGTGTCCACCGCCGTCTGGCTGGTCATCGTGCAATGGCTTTCCTCCGCTGTCGGGGGCTATTTGGCAGGACGGTTGCGTACCAAATGGGTCGGCATCCACACCGACGAGGTCTATTTCCGGGACACCGCCCACGGCTTTCTCGCCTGGGCGTTGGCCACGCTTCTCGTTGTAGGCGTACTTGGCTCGGCGCTTTCCGCCGCGATTGGATCAGGTGTACAGGCCGCGTCCACCGTGGCTTCGGGAGCCGCCATGGGTGCGTCGGCCGGCGCCTCGGCCAATGCCAACGGCGCATCGGCCGACAATGCGACCTCCTATCTGGTGGATTCGCTGTTCCGGCCGGCCGATCCGGCCAAGCTCGCGGCCGCCAATTCAGGCGATGAAGCCGCGGCAGCCGGGCAGGCCTCACGTATCCTGATCGCCGGTACCGTCGCGGGCGAGGTCTCCGCGGAAGACAAGACCTATCTTGCGCAATTGGTCGCCGCGCGCACCGGCCTTTCCGAGGCTGACGCCAAGACACGTGTCGACGCGGTGCTGGCGAAGGCGCAGGACGCGAAGGTCAAGGCGAAGCAGGCGGCCGACACGGCAAGAAAGGCAAGCGCCACCTTTGCGCTTCTCGGTGCCCTGTCGCTGATCATCGGCGCCTTCATCGCCAGTGCGGCCGCGGCTCTCGGCGGCAGGCAGCGCGATGAAGAGGAAGCCGTTTTCCTGACCAACGGATGAAAGCAAAGCATCAGGACAGCACCAAAGAGCCCGGCATCGACCGGGCTCTTTCTCTATTCGACAGTCAAGATCGGCCGGATCAGTGATCCATCGCCTTGACGATCTCTTCGGTCATCTTCTTGGCGTCGCCGAGCAGCATCATGGTGCCGTCCTTGTAGAACAGCGTGTTGTCGATGCCGGCATAGCCGGAACCGAGCGAGCGCTTGACGAACAGGCAGGTGCGGGCCTTGTCGACGTCGAGGATCGGCATGCCGTAGATCGGGCTGCTCTTGTCATCACGCGCGGACGGGTTGGTGACGTCGTTGGCGCCAATGACATAGGCGACGTCGGCCTGCGCGAATTCGGAGTTGATGTCCTCGAGCTCGAACACTTCGTCGTAAGGCACGTTGGCCTCCGCCAGCAGCACGTTCATGTGGCCAGGCATGCGGCCTGCGACCGGGTGAATGGCGTATTTGACATCGACGCCATTGGCCTTGAGCTTGTCGGCCATTTCGCGCAGCGCGTGCTGCGCCTGCGCAACCGCCATGCCGTAACCCGGCACGATGATGACCTTCTGCGCGTTCATCATCAGGTAAGCGGCATCGTCGGCCGAACCTTGCTTGACGGTGCGCTCGATGCCGTCGTCAGCCGCGGCGGCCGCCTCGCCGCCGAAGCCGCCGAGAATGACCGAGATGAAGCTTCGGTTCATGCCCTTGCACATGATGTAGGACAGGATGGCGCCCGACGAGCCGACCAGTGCGCCGGTGATGATCAGCGCCAGATTGCCGAGCGTAAAGCCTAGAGCCGCCGCTGCCCAGCCCGAATACGAATTCAGCATCGAGACAACGACCGGCATGTCGGCGCCGCCGATCGGGATGATCAGGAGGATGCCGAGCACCAGCGAGGCGGCGACGATCAGCCAGAACACCAGCTTCGATTCCGTACCGACCAGGAGCACGATCAGCACGACCAGGGCGATGCCAAGTGCGGCGTTGATGAAGTGACGGCCGCCGATCATAATCGGCTTGCCGGACATGCGGCCATCGAGCTTGAGGAAGGCAATGACCGAGCCGGTGAAGGTGATGGCGCCTATGGCGACGCCGATGCTCATCTCGATCAAGGCCTGGGCATGGATGTCGCCAGCGGTGCCGATGCCGAAGCTCTCCGGTGCGTAGATGGCGGCGGCCGCCACCATGACGGCGGCGAGGCCGACCAGCGAGTGAAAGGCTGCGACCAGCTGCGGCATCGAGGTCATGGCGATGCGGCGCGCGGTGACGGCGCCCACGCCGCCGCCAATGGCGAGGCCAAGCACGATCAGGCCGAAGCGGCCAGCGGACGGGGTTGCCAGCGCCAGCGTGGTGGCAATGGCGATGCCCATGCCGATCATGCCGTAGAGATTGCCCTGGCGGCTGGTTGTCGGATGCGACAGGCCGCGCAGCGCCATGATGAACAGGACGCCGGAAACCAGGTAGAGGAAGGACGCGAAGTTGGCGTTCATGGCGCTCTACTTGTCCTTCTTCTTGTACATGGCCAGCATGCGCTGGGTGACGAGGAAGCCGCCGAAGATGTTGACCGAGACCAGCATCAGCGCGACGAAGCCGAAGCCTGCGGCAACGCCCGAAGCCGCGATACCGACGGCGAGCAACGCACCGACGACGATGACGGACGAGATGGCGTTGGTGACGGCCATCAGCGGCGTGTGCAAGGCGGGCGTCACCGACCAGACGACATAGTAGCCGACGAAGATCGCCAGCACGAAAATGGCGAAGCGGAAGACGAAGGGATCGATGGCGCCGCCCGACAGCGCGTGCGCGGCATTACCGGCGGCCTCGGTGCCGCCCGGGGCATTGGCCAGGTTCTGCACCGCGAGCCTGACGGCAGCACTTGCCTGGTCGAGTTGATCCAGGGCTTTCTGCAAGGTCTGATCCATCACGCGGTCCCTTTCGGCTTAGACGCGGGCGATTTGGGTGCGGCAGGTTTCTTCGCCGCCGCCTTTTTCGGCGCAGGCGTGGACGCATCGGCGACCAAGGTCGTGGCCCGGATCGCCGCCGGCTCGACATAGGGCTGCTGGTCCGCCTTGGCGAAGGCCGGGTGAACGACCTTGCCGCCATCGGTCAGCATCGTCGCCTTGACCAGGTCGTCGTCGCGGTTGATGGCAAGCGTCTTGGTCGTCTTGTCGACCAGCGTCTCGAGGAAGGCGAACAGGTTCTTCGCGTAGAGCAGCGAGGCGGATGCGGCGACACGGCCGGGCACATTGAGGTGGCCGACGATCTTCACATTGTTGGCGGTGGTGACGATCTTGCCTGGCTCGGCACCCTCGACATTGCCGCCGCGCTCGACAGCGAGATCGACCAGCACCGAGCCCGGCTTCATCGAGGCGACCATGGCGGCGGAGACGAGCTTCGGCGCCGGCCGTCCCGGGATCAGCGCCGTGGTGATGACGATGTCCTGCTTGGCGATGTGCTCGGCGGTGAGTGCCGCCTGCTTGGCCTGGTATTCCCTGGACATTTCCTTGGCGTAGCCGCCGGCGGTCTCGGCGGCCTTGAACTCCTCGTCCTCGACCGCCAGGAATTTTGCGCCGAGCGAGGCGACCTGTTCCTTGGCGGCGGGGCGCACATCGGTGGCGGTGACGACGGCACCGAGACGGCGCGCGGTGGCGATCGCCTGCAGCCCGGCGACGCCGACGCCCATGATGAACACTTTTGCTGCAGGCACGGTGCCCGCCGCCGTCATCATCATCGGCAGCGCCCGGTCATATTCCGACGCACCGTCGATCACCGCCTGGTAGCCGGCAAGATTGGCCTGCGACGACAACACGTCCATCGATTGCGCGCGGGTGATGCGCGGCATGAACTCCATCGAGAAGGCGGTGACGCCGGCCCTGGCCAAGGCCGCGACAGCGGCATCGTTGCCGTAGGGATCCATGATGGCGATCACCGCGGCGCCAGCTTTGTAACTCTTCAGCTCGGCGTCCGTTGGCCGGCGAACCTTCAGCACGACATCGGCCTTGGCGACATCCGAGGCCTTGCCGATAACGGCACCTGTCTTGGCGAATTCTTCGTCGGGGATGCGCGATCTCGTGCCGGCGCCGGCTTCGACGATGACGTCGAAACCCAGGCCCGCCAGCCGCTTCACCGTATCGGGCGATGCCGCGACGCGCGGCTCGTTCGCATCGAGCTCACGAGGGATGAAAACCGTCTGTCCCACCGCATGATCCTTTCGGCTGGAACCTGTCTGCGCGACGTGTCGACCGGGATGTCCGGCTACGTCAACCGCAAGAGGGTTTTGGAAGGTCTATCGCAGAATGAAGGCGCCGACGGCCATGATCAGCACGAACAGGATGGTCGCCGAAAAAAAGCCGCCCGCGAAGAAGCCGAAAGCCATCGCCAGAAGCAGAGCGCCGCAGAAGAGCGAGCCATATTTGGCCAGCGCCAGAAAGCCCGCATAGGTACGGTCATGCTCGGCATAGTCCATCTTCGCGCCCAGTTCTACAGGACCGGTCGGCGTGTGCTCAGCCATAGGAATACCCCTTCGAAGACATCTTTCAGGCACATACCGAAAAGCTGGGCGCAGAGCAATGGCGCTATTGCCGCATCGCAGCCGACAACTGCCTCAAGGGAAAATTGAAACTGGCTGCCGATGCCGGGCAATCGGCGGCTTTGCGGCACGCTTGACCTGCTGTCTCAGCCGGCCAGATGCGGAAACAGGCCCAGCAGTCCAACGACAATCAGATAGAGCGCGACGATGTAGTTCAGCAGCCGTGGCATGATGAGGATCAGCACGCCGGCAATCAGCGACATGAGCGGCGTGAGGGCCAGCGAGTGGATGGTCATGACCGTATTCCTTCCCACGAACAATGCGTCACGCCCGGGGCGAACGCCCGTTGGGCAGAATTGCGGCGATACTCGATGGCGATGCCGCTACTCATAACGGCAGATCCGCGGGAAAGGTTCATGATGCCAGGAAGGCGCCCGTTCAGGCAGCGTCGCGATAGTATTTCGCCGTCGGTACGATGGACAGCGGCGTCAGCCGGTTGATGGCCGGATTAGCGAACATCATCCGCTGCTCCACCGCCGTCGACTTAAAGAACGGGAACCGTTCGAGTGTCTGGCGCAAGTTCTCGCCGCAGGGGATTTCGAACAGAGCGATCGGCGCAAGAACACCCGGGAACACCTTGCCCTCTGTCCTCTGAATGGCATGGAAGATGCGAGCATAGTAAGCGGAATGCTCGATCTTGATCGGCGTAAGCACTGCCGTAAGGTTGAAGTAACTGGCGGCCACCATGCCAAGCCTGAGCGTCAGAAAAGGCAGGACTCCGGGCGCGGGCGCACTGTCGGCATCGGTTGCGAAGCGAGTCCCGTCGATGAATGTCTCTCCGCGGGCAAGCCGCTCGGTTAATATTTCCGGATAGGCGTCGACGGACGGCGAATGAGGGTGCTCTCGGGAAATGTAGTGGAGCCGTAGTGTGCTGACCAGGTGTCCATCGAAGTAGACGCCGAACCGATAGGAATTCGGCAGATTGTCCCAGCGATCCTCGAACATCCCGCTGGCGATCGGGCCGCACATGCCCGATTGCAGGTAGGAATGATAGCGAAGGCGGTAGATCGCCTCCAGATCCTCGCCTCCAGTGATGAGACGATAGTCGACATGCTCCAGCAATTGCATGATCGAATGGTTTAGCGCCGACCCAGCATTTGCGCCGGCGCCAGCCCGCGCATCGTTTCTTGCAGCATCCATTCTCAAGTCCTCGTATCCGCCTCTGAACAGGCTATTCGAGTTGAAATGAGACACAAGCCGAAAATTCGACCCTACCAATTTACCACTTGTTAACCTTAACGACCCGAGATTCTGGCGGCAGAGTGGTGTTGGCTAAAGGAGCAGTTTTGGCGTCCAGATCCAAGTTCGCGTGAAAACTACTGAGCGCTTTGCTTGGAATTGTTCCAAGTCACTGCCAAATATGCTGGTTCGTACGAGCCCGCCACACGATCCAAGCAACGCACATTATTGACTTCGATGGGCGGGAATTTGCGGCGAAAGCTAGCCGGCTGTGCGCTTGGCGGCGAGACGCAGATCCGCGGCAAATGGCCAGGTGACGTTCGACATCGTCTCGATACCCGACGCGCTGAGCGCTGCGCCGAACAGGAAGCCCTGGACAAGATCCGGCTTCACCGAATGCATCAAGACCTTAAGCTGCTCGAATGTCTCCACGCCTTCGATGGTGACGGTAAGCCCCAGGATACGGGTCAGATCGACGACGCCCTTCAACAGCTCGAGTGAGCGCGGATTGTGGGTGATGTCCATCACGAACGACCGGTCGATCTTGATCTTGTCGAGTGGAAGCTTATGGAGATAGCTCAGGCTTGAATAGCCGGTGCCGAAATCGTCGAGGGCGATGCGGACGCCGAGCTGCTTCAGTTCCTCGATATATTGGCGGGTCAAGGACTTGTCGTCGAGCAGCGCGGTTTCCGTGACTTCGATTTCTAGGCGGCCGGCGGCGAGGCCGGAGTTCGCCAACGCATCGCGCACCTTCTGGATGACGTCGCGGCTGCGGAAATCCCTGGCCGAGAGATTGACCGAGACGCTGGTCTGGTCAGGCCATTTGGCGCATTCGGTGCAAGCCGCATGCAGCACGAAGGTGCTGATTTCGGAAATGATGCCCATCTCCTCGGCCAGCGGAATGAATATGCTGGGCGAAATCGGTCCGAGATCGGGATGGTCCCAGCGGCAGAGCGCCTCGCAGCTGGCGATGCGCATGGTGTTCATCGCCACGATCGGCTGGTAGACGACCCGCAGGTCCCTGCTTTCCACGGCACTGCGCAGATCCGCCTTCATCAGCTGGCGGTTGCGGAACGCGGCGTCCATCGCCGCCTCGAACAGCCGCCAACCGTTCTTGCCGAGCTCCTTGGCCTTGTAGAGCGCCAGGTCCGCCTTGACGATCATGGCGTCGACATCGGTCCCGCCGACCTTGGACAGCACCGCGCCGGCGCTGGCCTGGATCCGCAACCCGTGGCCCGCGACGTCGACCTCTCCCTGCAGCTCGGCGAAAATCCGGTCGAGCAGGCTCTCCAGGTGGCTCTCATCATCGATGCGGTCGAAGAACAGCATGAACTCATCGCCACCGAAGCGGCTGACGGTAAGGCCTTGCCCGGCGATGGCCGCCAGGCGATCGGCGACGGCGTAAATCAGCCCGTCGCCGACAGGATGTCCGAGCGTGTCGTTGACGCTCTTGAAATCGTCGAGGTCGATCACGGCGAGGCCGCACAGGCGGTCGCGGTCGCCGGAGGCCATCAGTTCGCCGACCAGTTCGTGGAAATAGGCACGGTTGGGAAGGCCGGTGAGATTGTCGTAGCGCGCCATGAACCGGATCTTTTCCTCCGCTTCGACGCGCGCCGTAACATCCTCGAAGGTGATCACGCCGAGTTCCTGGCTGCCTTCGCGCGCGGAGAATTCGTAATGCTGGCCGTTGGCGAGCGAAACAAGCACCTTGCGGTCCCTGCCCTCGCGCAGGGCGCGAGTCAGCTGCGCCTCGACATAGCGGCAGTCCTTCGGCGCCAGCATACCGCCGGCGACGCCGCGCATCAGAAGGCCGTGGATGGAACGCCCGAGCAGCGCGTCGGCCGATTTCAGCGACATCAGATGAGCGGCCTCGGCATTGGCGACCGCGACACGCCCGTCAGGGCCGAGCATGACTAGGCCGTGCGACATGGTGTTGAGCGCGCGGTCGAACCTGCGCGTTATGCTTTTCGCCTGCTGGTGGCCGATGACCGCGGAAAAAAGCACATTGCGAACATGGTCGGCGCTGTTGATGGTAATGAACGTCATCGGGAAGATCATCAGACCGAGGACGACAGACGGGGCATCCTGACGCAGCAGGAGCGCAACTGCCATCGGACCGATGAAGGTTACGGAAAAAATCCGCACCATGCGCGGAGAACCGTAGTTGCGGGCGACAACCGTGACCAGGGTTGCCAACGTCAGCGACATCGCCGCCAGTTCGGCGAATGGGTCGGGATACACATAGATCGACACGAAGCACAGCGCACCCAAACCGAGGCCCTGCAAGCAGCCTTTGAAGATGTAGCTGCGCTCCAATCGGTGTGCGTGTTCGACATCGGCAATCATGCCGCCGGTCTTCAGGAAGCTGCGAATACCGAAATAACGGAGAAGGCTGATCGGCAGTAGAATAAAAGAAAAGGCCAGAAACAACAGATTTTGCGTGCGCTGATAAATCATGAATCCGAGGATCCAGTAGCACGCGCCACCGATCACCAACATGTGCGCGTTGTCGAACAACGACCGCACAAATTGGATATAAACATCCGCGGGGATGCTTTCGGTCTTTGTTTTGCCCATATGGTCGGCCCAACGCTAGGCCTTGTCATGCCACAACCGCCTTAAGAAAGGCTTAGAACAGGGGGTTAAGCAACGGCTTCGGTCCGCCTGCCAAGGCGAGAGGGGCTTACAGCCCGAAAAAGGCTTTGAACATTGGTGGAGGAATCACTCAGCGGCACTGAGAACCGATATCGGCATCGTTTGGGTCAGCCGCTGGAGCAACCTGCGGCGCTCGCCCGCCGCCTTTTCGGCGCTTGCCCGCCGGACATGGCCGTAGCCGCGGATCAGCGCCGGGACCGAGACCAGGGCTGTCGCGGCCTCGATCTTGCCCGGCGCCAGCGAGTTGGCCACGAGCTGCAGATCGGCTTCGTACTGTGCAAGCAACTGCCGCTCCATGCGCCGTTCGGCGGTGTAGCCGAACAGATCGAAAGCAGTGCCGCGCAGACCCTTCATCGCCGCCAGCACGCGTAAACCCTTCATCATCCAGGGGCCGAAGCTCGATTTCCTCGGTTTGCCGTCATTGCCGCGACGCCCCATGATCGGCGGCGCGAGATGAAATTCGAGCTTCTCGTAGCTCTGGAACTGCTTGCCAAGCTCGGCGGCGAAGGAGCCGTCGGTGTAAAGCCGCGCCACCTCGTATTCGTCCTTGATCGCCATCAGCTTGAACAGGCTTTTGGCCGCGGCCTCGGTCACATCGGTCGAACCCGGCATGGCCTTCGTTTCCGCCGCTCGCAGCGTCGAAATCCTGTCGGCGTAGCGCTTGCCGTAAGCAGCACTCTGATAGGCGGCGAGGAAGGCGACACGGCGGGCGATGATCTCGTCGAGCGTCTCAGCGACCGAAGCGGCCTGTCCGGCCTTGTCGGCGAAGCCCGGCTGGGCGACGAGGCCGCGCACGAAATCCGGCTGATGCGCCGCGCGGCGGCCCCAGCGGAAGGCGGCGATATTCATCGCCACCGCTTCGCCGTTCAATTCGATAGCCTTTTCAACAGCTTCGGCCGAGAGGGGCAGACCGCCGTGCTGGAAGGCAAAGCCGAGCATGAACATATTGGCGCCGAGCGAATTGCCGAACAGTGCGGTGGCGGTGCGGGTGGCGTCGAAGAAATGCGCCTTGTCGTCACCGGCGGCGGACCGGATCGCCTTCTTCAGGCGCTCGACCGGCAGCGAGAAATCGGCCGATCGGGCAAATTCGCCCGGCATGATCTCGGCGGTGTTGGCAAGGAAGATCGTATGACCCTCGCGCACCGCGGTCAGCACCTTCTTGGCGCCCGACACGACGAGATCGCAGCCAAGCACGAGGTCGGCCTTCCCCGCCGAAACGCGGATGGCATTGATGTCTTCCGGTGTGCGGGCGATGCGGACATGGGTGAAGACCGAGCCGCCCTTCTGGGCGAGGCCGGCCATGTCGATCATGCCGCAGCCCTTGTCCTCCAGATGCGCCGCCATGCCAAGGACGGCGCCGATGGTGACGACGCCGGTGCCGCCGACGCCATCGATGATCGCCGCCCAGCCCTCGACGCCCAGCGGGAATTCGGCTGGTGTCGGCACGCCTTCAAGCGGGTCGGTCCCGCCGGCCAGGCCTTCGGCCTTGCGGATCTTGGCACCGTGCACGGTGACGAAGGACGGGCAGAAGCCGTTGACGCAGGAGAAGTCCTTGTTGCAGCTCGACTGGTCGATCTTGCGCTTGCGGCCGAATTCGGTCTCCACCGGCTGGATCGAGACGCAGTTCGACTGCACGCCGCAATCGCCGCAGCCTTCGCAGACCAGTTCGTTGATGAAAACGCGCTTGTCGGGGTCGGGAAAGGTGCCGCGCTTGCGGCGGCGGCGCTTTTCGGCGGCGCAGGTCTGGTCGTAGAGCAGGATCGACACACCCTTGACGTCGCGCAACTCGCGCTGGACGAGGTCGAGGTCGTCGCGATGATGAATGGTGGCGCCGGCCGGAAACTCGGCCTTGCCCGCATATTTGTCGGGTTCGTCGGTGACGACAGCGATGCGGTCGACGCCCTCTGCCCGCACCTGCCTGGCGATCATGTCCACGGTCAGCCCGCCCTCATGCGGCTGGCCGCCGGTCATGGCGACGGCGTCGTTGTAGAGAATCTTGTAGGTGATGTTGGCTTCGCTCGACAGGGCGAAGCGGATCGCCAGCGTGCCGGAATGGTTGTAGGTGCCGTCGCCGAGATTCTGGAAGATGTGGTCGCGCCTGGAGAACGGCGCCTGGCCGACCCATTGCGCGCCCTCGCCGCCCATGGCGGTGAAGCCGAGCGTGTTGCGGTCCATCCACAGCGCCATGAAGTGGCAGCCGATACCGGCGGCGGCGATCGAGCCATCAGGTACCTTGGTCGAGGAATTGTGCGGACAACCCGAACAGAAGAAGGGCGTGCGCGAGCCGATGTCGGTGGCGTCCGCCAGCATCGCCTGGAATTGGCGCAGCTTGGCGACCCTTGCCGAAATCTCCTCGGACGGGCCGATGGTCTTCACGATCCTCTCGCCGAGCGCTATGGCGATCTCGTTGGGGTCCAGCGCGCCCTTGGCCGGGAACAGCCAGTCGCCGCGCTCGTCCTTCTTGCCGACAATGACCGGCGGCGAGGCCGTGCCATAAAGGCTCTCGCGCAGCTGCACCTCGATCAGCGAGCGCTTCTCCTCGACGACGACGATGGTGTCGAGACCGCGGGCGAACTCGGAAATGTGCTGCAGGTCTAGCGGCCAGGGGCAGCCGACCTTGAACAGCCGCACGCCGATGCGGTTGGCTCCCGCCTCGTCGATGCCGATATCCTCCAGCGCCTGGCGGACGTCGAGATAGCTCTTGCCCAGCGTGATGATGCCTAGCTTCGGATTGCGGCCGCCCGAATAGACGATCCTGTTCAGCCCATTGGCATGGATGAAGGCGGAAGCCGCGGCACGCTTATGCTCATGCAGCCGCTCCTCCTGGCCGAGCATGTCGATCTCGTGGCGGATGTTGAGGCCGCCCGGCGGCATGTCGAAATCCGGGACGACGATCTTCAACCGTTCGAGCGAGGCATCGACCGAAGCCGTCGATTCGATGTTGTCCTTGACGCATTTTATCGCCGCCCAGGTGCCGGCAAAGCGCGACATGGCAAAGCCATAGAGGCCGTAGTCGATGATCTCCTGGACACCGGCCGGGTTGAGGATCGGCACCATGGTATCGACGAAGAGGAATTCGGTGGCGTGCGCATTGGTCGAGGATTCGGCCATGTGGTCATCGCCCATGAGCGCAAGGACGCCGCCATGTTTCGACGAGCCGGCGAGATTGGCGTGGCGGAACACGTCGCCCGAACGGTCGACGCCCGGCCCCTTGCCGTACCAGACCGAAAAGACCCCATCATGGGTGCCCTCGCCCAGCAGCTCCGTCTGCTGCGAGCCCCAGCAGGCGGTGGCGGCCAGCTCTTCGTTGAGGCCGGGCTGGAAGACGATGTCGGCCCCGGCGAGCTGCTTTTTCGCCTTCCACAGCTGCATGTCGAGGCCGCCGAGCGGCGAGCCGCGATAGCCGGAGACGAACCCTCCCGTGTTCAAGCCAGCGCGGCGGTCGCGCTCGCGCTGCATCAGGAGCATGCGGATGACCGCCTGCGCGCCGGACAGGAAGATGCGCTCCTTCCCGAGATCGAACTTGTCGTCGAGCGCGACATCATGCAGCGTCATCAGGCATTTCCTCTGCGAAGGCCGCGCGGGGCAGCGGCCAACGTCGGGATCGGATGACGTATCCTTTCTTCCCTTGCAAGGCAGGTCAAACAAAATCGAAAGGACCAGCCAACGCGCAACAAACAGTCCGGCGGGATGGTGGACCGCGCATGAAAGCGTGCGCCGACAGCGCGACGGCGCACGAAAATTCCAGACGAAATCGATGCCGTCGGAAGGTGTCAGCCGGCTTTCGAGCAGTCCGGCTTCGGCTCGCCGGGCAGCTTGCCGTCGGGATGGCCGACGAGATCGGGATTGGCCGTATAGAGCTGGTCGATGACCAGCGGCCGGTCGGGCAGGATCGACTGATCTTCCGTCGACATCAGCGTGGTGTCGATGGTCTGCAGGACCGCACCATCGGCGCCCTTGATGCTGATGGCGATGGCATAGGGTTTGTTCTTGACGACGCAGGTCAGCGCCGGGCTCTCCAGGCTCACCTTGTCGAGCTTCGGCCAGACCTTCTGCTCGACCACGAATGGATCACCTCCGGCGGGGTTCTGGAAGCTGGCAACCGCCACCTGGCCCTCGCCCATCGGCTGCAGGGGCCGCAGCGTCACGACATAGGTCGCCCGGGCGAGGCGGTAGTTGAAGACGAATATCTTGCCGGAAACCTCGAACAGCTTGCCTTCGCCGCCGGTATCGCGACAGGCGCCGAGGGCCGCGGCGGCAATCAGCATGGCGCCGGCAGCGAGCGAACGTGAAAATCCTCTAGGCATTCCTGACCTCATTGGCCGCCATGTGGCGGCGATAGTGACGGCTCGCCTTCTGCCTGTTGCCGCACACCGCCATGTCGCACCAAAGGCGGCTGGAATTGCGGCTTCTGTCGACAAACAGCCAGGTGCAGTTGGGGCAGATCCTGAGCCTTGCGACCGTGTCATCGCGCAACAGAGAAAGGGCTGAAACCGCCAGCGCCGCCTCGAAGGCGATCGGCGTCGCCGGATCGCCGAACGGCCGTCCCGGCGCCCCAATCTCGGTCCGGCCGGCAGCCAGGCCGTCTGCACAGGCCCGCAGGAACTCGGGCAGGTCGGCGGTGGAAACCGCGCCCTTCGACACCGCGCCTCGAAACAGCCGGTCGGTCGTCTCGCGGATCGACAGCACGATGGGCGCGATTGCCACCGGCGAGGACACCGCCAACCGCCTGTCGCCAAGCTCGGCGGCGCGAAAGCCGCTGGCAGCGTCGGCGAAGCGGGCGATTTCCCCCGGATCGTCGAAGCGGTCGAAGGTGCGCTCCGGATCGCCGCGCAGCACGACGGTATTCGCGGTGTCGAGCGCGAGCAGGCCGCCGGTAAACCGATGTGGGGTCCAGGCAACTGTCATTCCTGGAAATCTAACCGATAAATCGCGTTTGACAAGTTAGATTCGCCGATGCAAACCTCACATGCGCACGGTATCGTCGCCTTTGCCCGATCCGCTCTTGGCGAGATGCTCCGGGCGAGATGCTTCTGGTGTTGTCGAGCATGCTCTATTTCTTCCAGCAGGTGCTGAACGGGCTGCATTCGGGCGCGCTCTATGCCCTGCTCGCCTTCGGCTATGTGCTGACCAACGGCATCCTGCACCGCACCAACCTTGCCTATGGCGCGCTGTTTGCCTTCTGCGGCCAGGCAATGATCCTGAGCGTCGCCTTCGCCTACCAGGTGCTGTGGCTGACGCTGTTGGCCTCGGTGCTGTTCGGCGTCGTCGCGGCGTTCCTCTATGCCGCGCTCATCAGCCATGTCCTGTCGCGGAGCGTCTTTGAACCGTTGGCCGACCGCTCGCCCAACGCCATCGTGGTGACGACGCTCGGCATCCTGCTCGTGCTTTCGGAAGCGAGCCGCATCGCCGCCGACACGCACGATCTGTGGCTGCCGCCAATGTTGGCCGAGCCCATCGTTTTCGCCGAAAGCTCCGGCTTCATGGCGACGCTGACGCTGATCCAGGTGCTCGACTGCGCCGTGGTCCTGGCGGCGGTCGCACTCGCTACATGGGCGTTTGCCCGCTCAAACTTCGGCCGGTGCTGGCGTGCCGTCTCCGACGACCCCAGGGCCGCCGCCCTGTGCGGCGTCGACGTGCGCGGCGTGTTCCGGCGTGCCGTGCTGTTCGGCGGCTTCTGCGCCGCGCTGGCCGGGGTCATGGCCAGCCTCTATTACGGCAATGTCAGCTTCGGTTCCGGCCTTGTCTATGGCCTGAAGATCCTGTTCGTGACCGCTGTCGGCGGCTATCTCTCGCCGCCACGGGCCGCGCTGGGCGCGGCCGCTTTCGGCATGGCCGAATCACTGTGGGCCGGCTATTTCCCGGTCGAATGGCGCGATGCGTGGATGTATCTGTTCCTGGTGGCCATGCTGATCCTGATCGGCGCCGGCCGCGACACCGGCAAGGTCGTCTGAGCCCATCAGACTTTGGTTGCATGACGTTTCGTCAGGCTGCGGTTTTCCACCGTGCCGCAAGGGCTGATTGCCTGCATCCGTCCTCCTCGTGTTGACCAACCGGACCACGCACTGCATACCGTTGGGCCACGCGACGCGACGAAAAAGGGGGATCGCGTCACCGCATCAGGGAGGAATGCATGGCAGGGCTGCTTGCTCTATCCAGGGTCATTGACCGCGCCAACGAATTCATCGGCAAATCGGTATCCTGGCTGATCCTGCTGGCGATCCTGGTGAGCGCCGCCAACGCCGTCATCCGCAAGGTCTTCGACATTTCGTCGAACGCATGGCTGGAGCTGCAATGGTACCTGTTCGGCGCGGCGTTCATGCTGGCTGCCGCCTATACGCTGAAGCAGAACGAGCATATCCGCATCGACATCGTCTACGGCCTGTTTTCGCGCCGCGTGCAGCACTGGATCGATCTTCTCGGCCACATCCTGTTCCTGATGCCGTTCGTGACGCTGATGGTGTTCTATTTCGTGCCCTACGTACGGCTGTCGTTTCATAGCGGCGAGATGTCGACCAACGCCGGCGGCCTGATCGTGTGGCCGGCCAAGGCCATCCTGCTGGTCGGCTTTTTCCTGCTCGCGCTGCAGGGCATTTCCGAGATCATCAAGAAGATCGCCATCATGCGCGGCGTCATGGATGATCCCAACCCGTTCATTTCCGTGCACGAACAGGCCGAACTCGAAGCCAAGGCGCTCGCCGAAGAGGTGCGCTCGTGATGGAGTTCATCGCCCAGAACATGGCGCCGATCATGTTCGCCTCGCTGATCCTGTTCATGCTGATCGGCTATCCCGTCGCCTTTTCGCTTGCCGCCAACGGCCTGATGTTCTTCTTCATTGGCGTGCTTTTGACGCCCTATTCGGGCGGCGCGATCAATCTCGCCTGGCCCCTGCTCTATGCGCTGCCGGACAATTTCTACGGCAGCCGGGTGATGTCGAACGACACGCTGCTGGCCATCCCGTTCTTCACCTTCATGGGCATCGTGCTCGAGCGATCCGGCATGGCCGAGGACCTGCTCGACACGATCGGCCAGCTGTTCGGACCGATCCGCGGCGGCCTCGCCTATGCCGTGATCTTCGTCGGCGCGCTGCTCGCTGCAACGACCGGCGTGGTGGCGGCGTCAGTCATCGCCATGGGGCTGATCTCGCTGCCGATCATGCTGCGTTATGGTTATGACCGCCGGGTGGCGTCCGGTGTCATCGCGGCGTCGGGTACGCTCGCGCAGATCATTCCGCCGTCGCTGGTGCTGATCGTCCTCGCCGACCAGCTCGGCCGCTCGGTGGGTGACATGTATGCCGGCGCCCTGATCCCCGGCCTGGTGCTGACCGGCCTTTACACGCTCTACATCGTGATCATGTCGATCGTGCGGCCAAAGTCGATGCCGGCCCTGCCGCTCGAGGCGCGGACTCTCGGCCATGGCGTGGTGTCCCTGCTGATCGCGTTGGTAGTGGCCGTGGCGATCGCTTATGCCGCCTACCATTACCTGGTGCCCGCTCATGGCGACAATGCCGACATTCTCGGCGCGGCCGTCGGCGTCATCTTCATCTACGTCGTCGCGATTCTCGACCGCAGCCTGAACATCAACATGATGTCGCGGCTGGCGCAGCAGGTCGTGATCGTGCTGATCCCGCCACTGGCGCTGATCTTCCTGGTGCTCGGCACCATCTTCCTCGGCATCGCCACCCCAACCGAGGGCGGTGCCATGGGCGCGGTCGGCGCGCTGGCGATGGCGGCGATGAAGGGCCGGCTGTCGATGGACGTGATCAAGCAGGCGCTGGCCTCGACGACGCGGCTGTCGTCCTTCGTGCTGTTCATCCTGATCGGCGCGCGGGTGTTCTCGCTGACCTTCTATGGGGTCAACGGCCAGATCTGGGTCGAGCATCTCTTGACCTCACTGCCGGGCGGCGAAGTCGGCTTCCTGATCGGCGTCAACATCCTCGTCTTCTTCCTCGCCTTCTTCCTCGATTTCTTCGAACTGGCCTTCATCATCGTGCCGCTGCTGGCGCCGGCCGCCGACAAGCTCGGCATCGACCTGATCTGGTTCGGCGTGCTCCTGGGCGTCAACATGCAGACCAGTTTCATGCACCCGCCCTTCGGCTTCGCGCTGTTCTACCTGCGCTCAGTCGCCGCCCGCGTGCCTTATCTCGACCGCCTGACCGGTAAGCAGATCGCGCCGGTAACGACGGGGCAGATCTATTGGGGCGCGGTGCCGTTCGTCTGCATCCAGGTCATCATGATCGGCCTGACCATCGCCTTCCCGCAAATGGTGATGCGCTACAAGGGCACGGCCGTCGATTCCGGCACGATCGACTACCAGGTGCCAGCAGCGCCCGGCCTGTCGCCGCTCGGCGCGCCGGAAGGTGGCGGCGCTCCTGCCAATGGCGGCGGCGCACCGGCCGCGCCCGGCACGCCCGACCTGTCGCAGCCGCCGAGCTTTGGCGATGCACCGCCGGCCAAGCCGACGACACCGACGCCGGACCTGTCGCAGCCGCCGAATTTCAACTGAGCTCGGAGGGGAAGACGCCATGAAAGCCGTGCGGTTGGAGAGAGTGGGCGGCATCGCGCTGCGCGAGGTCGCCAAGCCGGTTCCCGGTCCGGACGAGCTTCTGGTGCGGATCGAGGCCTGCGGTGTCTGCGGCACCGACCGGCATCTTTTCCACGGCGAATTCCCTTGCAGGCCGCCTGTGACGCCCGGGCACGAGTTCGCCGGCATCATCGAGGCCGTCGGTAATGCGGTCTCCGGCTTTGCCGTCGGCGACCGGGTCACTGGCGATCCCAACATCGCCTGCGGACGGTGCCCGCATTGCCATGCCGGCCGGGTCAATCTGTGCCGCAATCTCAACGCCATCGGCATCCATCGCGACGGCGGCTTTGCCGACTATGTGGTGATGCCGCAAAAACAGGCTTTCATCCTGCCCGCCGATCTGCCGCCGACACATGGCGCGTTCTGCGAGCCGCTTGGCTGCTGCCTGCACGGTGCCGACCTTGCCGAGATCAAGCCTGGCAGTTCGGTTGTCGTGCTCGGCGGCGGCGTGATCGGCCTGCTAACGGTGCAGCTGGCTCGGCTCGCCGGGGCCACCACCATCATCCTGTCGACAAGGCAAGCCTCGCGCCGCGCGCTTGCGAGGGAACTCGGCGCGACGGCGACGGTCGATCCCACAGCCGCCGATGTGATCGATGCCATCGCCGGACGGGCGGGACTGATGCCCGGCGGCGCCGACGTGGTGTTCGAATGCGCCGGCGTGCGCGACACCGTCGAGCAGTCGATGCGGCTGGCAAGGGCCGGCGGCACCGTCGTCATCGTCGGCGTGACGCCGCAAGGCATGAAGGCGGAATTCGAGCCCTTCGACCTCCTGTTCCGGGAACTGAAGGTACTGGGCTCGTTCCTCAATCCCTATACCCATCGCCGCGCCGCCGAGCTCATCGCGTCGGGCGCGATCGAGATCGACCGGCTGATCTCCAGGCAGGTGTCGCTGGAAGAGGCGCCTGGTGTGATCGCCAATCCGCCCGCGCCGGGCGAGGTCAAGGTGCTGGTGGTGCCAGGCCTGGGCTGAAGTGCGGTCCTTCATCTTGCAACGTTGGCGATTGGCGAAACCGTCGATGACAGCTTCCCTCTCCCCGTCCCTATACGGGGAGAGGATGCCGGCAGGCAGGTGAGGGGCGGCGCCAATGCTGAATTGATAAGATGCGCGGTTGGGCTTGCGCCGAGGGCGTTCAATCGCCGAAGCCGGCGCTGCCCCTCATCCCGCTGCCGGTGTCCAGCCGATAGATGGGTAACAGATTGAACCGGATACATAGGTAACAGTTCTCCCCCTATGCATCCGCCGCAGCGCCAAGCGGTTTGGTTGGCGCGGCGCTGCGGCGGACGAGCTTCATACGTCT
>NZ_SRUT01000108.1:0-374 GCF_004791315.1 Mesorhizobium sp. M8A.F.Ca.ET.208.01.1.1 | reverse complement strand
AGAACCAGCAACGGCAACACGAAGCCGACGACTGGCACCGCCAGGTTGCGTCGAGCCTCACCACGTATTTCGTGCGAAGCTTTCGCCGAAGGACGCGTATGCTTTCTTGTGCACGTCAATCAGCCTGTTGGACAGTTCTGGCTCTTGGCCCGGCGGCCTTGCAGTGCAGGAGCGTTTGGCGAGTCCTGGCCCCAGCTCTTGACCTTGTCCCGGCCGCGGAAGCGCGTCATCAGCGCAGACGCTGCCTCGTACAGCGCGCGCCGCACATCGGCGTCGCCAGCTTTGGAGATGCGTCCCTGAATGTCGATCGACGTGCCCGACTGCCAGCGCCGCGACGTCAGCCCGAAGTAGGCCGCGACGTCACGCGACCGGCC
>NZ_SRUT01000107.1:0-344 GCF_004791315.1 Mesorhizobium sp. M8A.F.Ca.ET.208.01.1.1 | reverse complement strand
GTTTTGCCGCCGCCAACCAGGCCTACGAGATCGTCGGCGACGAGAAGACGCGCGCCGCTTACGATCGCGGCGAGATCGACGCCGACGGCAAGCCGAGATTCCAGGGCTTCGAGGGCGCGGCCGGCGGTGGCGATCCGTTCGCCGGCTTCCGCCGCCAGCAGGGCCCCGGCGGCGCGCATTTCGAATTCCGCACCGGGCGCCCGGGCTGCGATCCGTTCGACGGCCACAGTGATATGTTCAGCCAGATCTTCGGCGATGCCGTTTCCGGCGCCCGCGGCGGCAGGGGCAGCGATCGTCGCCAGCCGGTGCAGGCGGCCGACCTCAACGTCACCATGGACATCAGC
>NZ_SRUT01000106.1:0-374 GCF_004791315.1 Mesorhizobium sp. M8A.F.Ca.ET.208.01.1.1 | reverse complement strand
CGGAGGCCGGCCTTTCCACCAGGGAACGGGAGGAACTGAGTTCCATCGAAGTGCTCGTGGCCTTGCTGGTGCTTGAGTCGGAGCGCGAGCGTTCGGCCGCCTTCAGGGCCGCGAAGCGGACTCGGGTGCCATTGTGGCTGTGCGTCAATGTCGACCGGGATGGCGTGCTGTCTCTTCCCGGCGAGCAGACGGATCCGATCATCGCGGACCGGGCCGTGCTCGCGCCGCTGGCGTCCGGAACGCAGACATTCTCCTCGGTTGCGGCGGAAGACGAATACCGCAGCCGCAATCCTCTCCCGCCGAAAGATGCCGGCTGGCCGGAGTTCTGGACCTATGTCGCCGAGATGTTCTCCAGCCTTTTCGGCGGCGATCCC
>NZ_SRUT01000105.1:0-374 GCF_004791315.1 Mesorhizobium sp. M8A.F.Ca.ET.208.01.1.1 | reverse complement strand
GCGGCGCTCAGTTTTGTGACGGAAATGACGAGCGATTCCGTGGGATCTGTGTAGCGAGACACCAAGGTCTGCAGCCCGAGAATGATCTGCGCTCCAATAACGACCGGATCGATTGTAAGATGTGGGATTGCCGCATGCCCCCCTCTACCCCTTATCGTAATATCGAACTCATCGAGCGCAGCCAATATTGGCCCATCAGCGATGGCGAATTTCCCGACGTCGAGACCCGGCGAGTTGTGCATGCCAAAGACCTGTGAGATGCCAAAGCGGTCCATAATCCCTTCCTGCACCATCTTCTGACCGCCTCGCCCATCTTCTTCAGCTGGCTGGAAGATCAAGGCGACCGTGCCTTTGAAGTTCCGCGTTTTAGCAAG
>NZ_SRUT01000104.1:0-375 GCF_004791315.1 Mesorhizobium sp. M8A.F.Ca.ET.208.01.1.1 | reverse complement strand
GCTGTCGCGGCCGTCATGCAGCGCCTGATGCTCCTTCTCCAGATGCGCGCGCAGTTGTGCGATGTCGGCGGGCACCGCCGCTTTGGCGGCAAGTGCGGCCACCTTCGGCTCGATGAGCGCCCTGGCCTCGAATACTTCTCGCGCCTCGATCTTCGAGGGCTGCGCGACGAAAGCGCCGCGATTGGGCTCCAGCCGCGCCAGCCGGTCGTGGGCGAGAGCCTGCAACGCGGCGCGAACGACGGTGCGGCTTACGGAATAGATCGAGGCCAGTTCGTCCTCCGGCAACTTGGTGCCCGGGGCGAGACGATGGCTGACGATGGCGTCCCTCAGCCCATAGCAGATCGGCGACCAGCGCCCTGCCGGCCGACTGTCGCG
>NZ_SRUT01000103.1:0-376 GCF_004791315.1 Mesorhizobium sp. M8A.F.Ca.ET.208.01.1.1 | reverse complement strand
AGCGAAGCGATCGCGAAGGGCTCGATGAAGGCGGCCTTGAAGGCCCAGGCAAAGACGATGGCCAGCACGAAGGCCCAGCCGGCCAGCTGACCCGGCATGACCCACAGGATCGCAGCGGCAGGCGCCAGCATCAGCAGGAAGATGACGAAGGACACGCCCCACATGATCACCGCCAGCCAGACGGCATTCTTGACCATGTGCTTGCCGTTCTGCGCGTAGAGCACGACGCCCTGCCTGGCGGTCTCGAAAGGCGAGTCCGAATTGATGCGGATGTTGTAGCCGAGGATGATCTCGTCGACATAGGTCAGCGACAGCCGAATGACCGTGTTGATGAAGCTGACGAGGCCGCTCAAGCCGGGAATGGGCAGGAACGCGG
>NZ_SRUT01000102.1:0-376 GCF_004791315.1 Mesorhizobium sp. M8A.F.Ca.ET.208.01.1.1 | reverse complement strand
GCTGGGCGAAGGGTACTGAATGTTCATGTACCAGAAGAGGGGGCCAAACTGAAGAGCGCGTTAAGTTTGGTTGTGCCGCCCCCGTGTTGCTTCGACCCGGTTCACCCCACCGGCGCAGCAGTTCAGAGTGGGCACAAGTCGCTATTCGCAAACCGCTTGGAAGGTCAGCTCAGAGTGGCTGGTTAAAACGTTAGCCGAGGACGACACCAATGAACGGCGCCGAATTGCTTGTATCTGCACTTGAAAACGAGAACGTTCGGCAGATCTTCGGCGTTCCCGGAGAAGAGAATCTCGACGTTGTTGAAGCACTACGGCATTCCTCGATCAAACTAGTGGTGACGCGCCACGAGCAGGCGGCATCGTTCATGGCGGCTAC
>NZ_SRUT01000101.1:0-376 GCF_004791315.1 Mesorhizobium sp. M8A.F.Ca.ET.208.01.1.1 | reverse complement strand
CTCAAAAGTACCTAGGACATCAAACAACCTTTGAAACAATGAAGTTTATAGGTATTTCTACAAAATCTAGCAAAACAACGATAGCTTTAAATTTGTAAATTATAGTTAAAGGGGGTATAAGATGAGTTTAGTTTATTTACTGAGTGCGATCGTTTTAATAATGATGGTACTTTTGCTCACAATGACGAAACGAAAATTTCATAAATTTGCTGGGCCGATCGCTTTAATCGCTCCAATCATTTCTTCTATTTACTTTCTATGGCAGTTGCCACAAGTAATGAAGGGGCAATTTGTATCAATTAAAATCCCTTGGCTCACATTATTAGATATAAATATAGATTTTAGACTAGATGGATTAAGTTTATTTTTTAGTTTG
>NZ_SRUT01000100.1:0-377 GCF_004791315.1 Mesorhizobium sp. M8A.F.Ca.ET.208.01.1.1 | reverse complement strand
CAGTAGGCTTCGCCGCGGCGCTCACTCACAATTCGAGCCTCCTGAGCAGGGGAATGCCGACCCGCGCCAGCACGGTCTCCATGATGCGGATCGCCACGCGCCGGCGAAGCGGGAGATGCCCGGCATAGACGGCGTTGTATTCGATCGCGGCGACCGCGCCGCGCCGGCGCTTGAAGCCGGCGGCCCCGGCGCTCATGTTGAAGAACAGGCCGCGCGCCGTGGCACGGTCCTGCGCCATCGCCATCACCATGCGATAGAGGCCCTCCTCTATCGGCAGCCCGGTGTCGTAGCCGACGATCGGCTGGGTCAGCGTGCCGCCGTTCTCGAACAGGCCGGTGACGGCGACGAGTTCGCCGCCCGGCCGACGCAGGCCGACC
>NZ_SRUT01000099.1:0-377 GCF_004791315.1 Mesorhizobium sp. M8A.F.Ca.ET.208.01.1.1 | reverse complement strand
ATTTAAAACCCTGGCAAGCGTTATGTCGCTCTCGGACAAGAAAATGGCGCAGCCATGGTCCGCGCATTGCAGGCCATGCGTCCGCGGATTGATTGAACGATGTTCGAGAGACGCGAGGACGAGACGCTCCTGGAAAACGACCCGGCCAATCTGCCGCCGGACGGCCATGTCGTCTTCATCGGCCGGATCGCCTCGCCTTGGACGAGCCGCGAGGATTGTCCCAAGAACATGCGCGCCGCCCGCGAGACCGGACGGACGGCGACCATCCTGATCAACGAAACCTACCGCCAGGGGCTGCAGAACCTCGACCGCGCCAGCCACATCGTCATCCTGTCCTGGCTCGATCACGCGCCGCGGAATCTGATTGTACAGAAACC